>NZ_JACHZL010000003.1:0-719714 GCF_014193555.1 Rhizobium sp. BK275 | reverse complement strand
TGTCAGAACCAGTCGATCGACGATTCCAATGCCGATCTCGCCAAGGACCTGCGCCTGCTCGTGCGCGAGCGCATCACCGATGGCGACAGCGACGAGCAGGTGCTGAACTATATCGTCTCGCGCTATGGCGAGTTCGTGCTGCTGAAGCCGCGCTTCAGCCTGCACACACTGCTGCTCTGGGGTGCTCCCGTGCTGCTGATCCTCACCGGCGGGGTTTCGCTCGTCGTCTTTGCCCGCAGAAGAGCCGGCAAGCCGACCGGCAGCAAGCTCACCGCCGAAGAACAGGCCAAGCTCGAAGAATTGCTGAAAAAATAAAACCATTCCGCCGGCTGAGCAGCGGAATGGTCGATCCTCACGCCTTTCGATAGGGAAAAAGCGCCCGCACGGCCGGATCGCGCAGCCACAATCCACCCCACATGAACAGCCCCAGATAGATGCTGAACAATATATGGCTAAAGAGCGGGCTTCCGGCCCGGATCTGTGTCGCCATGGCCCCACCGAGCAGCCCCATCATCAGCACGGCACCGAAAACGCTCGTCTGCGGGATGAGGTAGAGCACGAGGCAGGTGAGCTCGATGAGGCCGATCATCAGCACATAGCCGTTCGGCCATCCAAGCTGCGTCATGATTTCCTCGGCGACCGGCATGCCGAGAAGTTTTGGCGCGATCGATGCGCCGAGCATGAAGAGCGCGAAGAGCCCGGTGAGCACGCGACCGGTCCAGAGCATGGCCTTTTCGTTCATGGCTGACCCGCCGGGATCGTGTTGACCATCCAGGGCGTGCCGAAGCGGTCGGTGAACATGCCGAAGCCCGGCGACCAGAAGGTGGCGTTATAGGGCATGGTCACCTTGCCGCCTTCCGACAGCGCCTCGAAGACCCGCTTCGTTTCCGCAGCGTCCTCGCTGTGATAGGTGGCGCTGAAGCCGCCCATATCCTCCTGATACCCGGGAGGGGCGTCACAGCCCATCAGGGACTGGTCGCCGACATCGAGCCAGGCATGCATGATCTTGTCCTTGAAGGACGGATCGATCGGCATGTCGCCGGGTGCTTCTCCGAAAGTGTGCATGCCGGTCAGCTTGCCGCCGAGCACTTTGGCATAGAATTCGAAGGCCTGACGGCATTCGCCTTTGAACACGAGATTCGTGACGAGTTTCATGATCCTCACTCCCTTTGATGTCCTTGCATTGCAATCCAGCTTTCCAGCCTGCCGAAAGTGCTCTCCCAGCCATATCTGTGTCCGGCAAGGCTCTCTTCGGACTTCAGGTCTGCATGGGTAAAATCCATCCGCGTGCGGCCATCGGCCAGTTCCTCGAAGAGGACGGTCACGAGTGTCACGACCGGTTCGCCGTCCTCATGCGAGCTCTCCCACTGGAAGGTGAAGGCGAGGCGCGAGGGCTCTTCTATTTCTCTGTAGACGCCGCTCTGCCACAACAGGCGGCCGTCCTTCGTATTCTTCAGGCAGGCCCTGTATGTGCCGCCGATGCGCAGATCCTGCACGACGCTGACCGCCGGCCACTCGACAGGGCCGAGCCAGGCGACGACCATTTCCGGCCGGGTCCAGGCGGACCATAGGAGCGCACGCGGCGCATCGAATATCCGCTGCATATGCAATGTGGGGCGCGATAGCTGATCGGCCATGATGATTTCCCTGTTTGATTGAAGATGCGCGTCGATCTTTTTAAGCATCGGATTCTCCGAAAACCGCTTCACACTTTTCGGTCCGATACTCTAGTTGCGCGAGCCGCGGTCATCCGCGCTTTGGATCTTCTGAAGGTAGCCGTCCAACCGGTCGAAGCTCGATTCCCAGAAGCGCCGGTATTGCTCCAGCCAGTCGGCGATGCTTTTCATCGTCTGCGGTTCAAGCCTGGCCGGTCGCCACTGGGCTTCCTTGCCACGGCTGATGAGGCCAGCCTTTTCCAGCACTTTGAGATGTTTCGAGACGGCCGGAAGGCTCATGTCGAAGGGGGCGGCGAGCTCGTTGACCGAAGCCTCGCCTTCGGCCAGCCGCGCGATGATTGCCCGGCGTGTGGGGTCTGCAAGGGCTGCAAAAGCGGCGCTCAGGGTGTCGGTCTGCATGATGTCCTCGTATGTAACTTTTTGGTTAAATACAGGGTGCCCACGCGCTTGTCAACCAATCGGTTAAATATGGATCGGCGAATTGGCATCGCCCCTCGCATGCAACCAAAAGAATGTCAGTACATTACGAATTTTTCATGGGCCGGACAGTTCGCAGTAAGGTCTGGCGTCCTATATCTCGATCATCAACGGATCCGGCATCGCCCGGAACGAGATCTGAACAAAAAGAGAAGGTGCTCTAATGCTCAAAAATTTCCGCGGACGTCCGTCCCTCAAAACGGTGCTTCAGGCATCCACCGTTGCCGGTCTGGCAGCCGCCGTGCTCGCAACCGGTATCCCTGTCGAGATCTCCCGTTCTTACGCCGAGGCTGTCAATGTCCAGTCTCCCTCGGTTCCGAGCTTCGCCAATGTCGTTGACGCCGTTTCCCCTGCCGTCGTTTCCGTTCGCGTCGAAAGCCGCGTGAAGCCCGCTTCCGATGACGGCAACGGTTTCTCCTTCGATTTCAACGGCCGCGGCTTTGACGATCTGCCGGACGCTCTGAAGCCGTTCTTCCGCCAGTTCGGCGAGCAGCAGAACCGTCAGGGCCAGAATCAGCAGCGCCGCTTCGGCCATCCGGGCGAGGGTCGCCTGCGCCCGGTCGCTCAAGGGTCGGGCTTCTTCATCACCGAAGACGGCTACATCGTCACCAACAACCACGTCGTGTCCGACGGCTCGGCCTTCGTTGCCGTCATGAATGACGGTACCGAGCTCGACGCCAAGCTGATCGGCAAGGACCCGCGCACCGACCTCGCCGTGCTGAAGGTCGATGGCAAGGGCCGCAAGTTCACCTATGTCAATTGGGCCGATGACAACAAGGTCCGCGTCGGTGACTGGGTCGTCGCCGTCGGCAATCCCTTCGGCCTCGGCGGCACGGTCACGGCCGGCATCATTTCGGCCCGCGGCCGCGATATCGGCTCCGGCCCCTATGACGATTACCTGCAGGTCGACGCCGCCGTGAACCGCGGCAACTCCGGTGGTCCGACCTTCAACCTCAACGGTGAGGTCGTCGGCATCAATACCGCGATCTTCTCGCCGTCGGGCGGCAGCGTCGGTATCGCCTTTGCAATCCCGGCTTCCACCGCCAAGGATGTCGTTGCCGATCTGATGAAGGACGGTACGGTTTCGCGCGGTTACCTCGGCGTGCAGATCCAGCCGGTCACCAAGGACATTGCCGACTCCCTCGGCCTCTCCGAAGCAAGTGGCGCTCTGGTCGTTTCCGCGCAGGACGGCACGCCGGGCCAGAAGGCCGGCATGAAGACCGGCGACGTCGTGACCGCCGTCAACGGTGAGCCGGTCAAGGATGCCCGCGATCTCAGCCGCCGCATCGGCGCGATGACACCGGGCAGCAAGGTCGAGCTTTCGGTATGGCGTTCCGGCAAGGCCCAGTCCGTCACCGTCGAGCTCGGCACGCTGCCGGCTGATCAGCAGGCTTCCGCAGGCGACGACAATGACCAGCAGGGACAGGCTCAGCCGCCGGCATCCGAAAAGGCGCTTGCTGATCTCGGCTTGACGGTCGGCCCCTCCGATGACGGCAAGGGTCTTGCCATCACCGGCATCGACCCGAACTCCGATGCTGCCGACAAGGGCATCAAGGAGGGCGAGACGATCACCTCGGTCAACAACCAGGAAGTCTCCAGCGCTGACGATGTCGTCCGCGTCATCAACCAGGCCAAGAAAGACGGCCGCACCCGCGCGCTGTTCCAGATCCAGTCGAAGGACGGCAGCCGCTTCGTCGCCCTCCCGATCAACGGCCAGGGCTGATCTTCTGGCCTCAGAAGGCAGGAGCCGCGCAGGTACACATGCTGCGCGGCTCCAAATTTTCCAACTTTGTCAAATTCTTCAAGTCCGCTGAATTCTTCAATTATGAAGGACGCCCGCAATGACCTCCGCACAACAGGAAGACGCTTTGAGCCTTGCCGAAAAGCAACCGGCGGGTAATGTCGGCCGCATGAAGATTCTCATCATCGAAGACGATCTCGAAGCGGCGGTTTATCTCACGAAAGCCTTTCGTGAGGCGGGCATCGTTGCCGACCATGCAAGCGACGGCGAAAGCGGTCTCTTCATGGGGTCGGAAAATACCTACGACGTCATCGTCATCGACCGCATGCTGCCGCGCCGCGATGGTCTCTCCGTCATCAGCGAGCTGCGCCGCAAGGGCATCCACACGCCCGTTCTCATTCTCTCCGCTCTCGGTCAGGTCGACGACCGCGTGACGGGTCTGCGCGCCGGCGGCGACGACTACCTGCCGAAGCCTTACGCGTTCAGCGAGCTGCTCGCGCGCGTCGAAGTGCTCGGCCGCCGCAAGGGCACGCCGGATCAGGATGTCGTCTACCGCGTCGGCGATCTCGAACTCGACCGCCTCTCGCATGAGGTCCGCCGCGGCGGCAAGGAGATCCCGCTGCAGCCGCGCGAATTCCGCCTGCTGGAATATTTGATGAAGAATGCCGGCCAGGTCGTGACCCGCACCATGCTCTTGGAAAATGTCTGGGATTACCACTTCGATCCGCAGACCAATGTCATCGACGTGCATGTCTCGCGCCTGCGCTCCAAGATCGAGAAGGACTTCAGCCAGCCGCTGCTGAAGACGATCCGCGGCGCGGGTTACATGATCAAGGACGAGGGATGAGCCGCTTCTGGGTTCTTTTCAAATCCACAGCAGTCCGCCTTTCGGCCCTTTATATCCTGCTCTTTGCCATCTGCGCCGCAACGCTCGTCTTCTATGTGACGGCGATGTCCGAGCGGCTGCTGTCCGGCCAGATCCGCGATTCGGTCGCCCAGGAGGTGACGCAGGTCCAGCGCGCCTATGATGCCGGCGGCATGAACCTGCTCCTGCGCACGATGGAGCGCCGCGCCCGTCAGCCGGGCGCCAATCTCTATCTCATCGCCGGTCCCTCGGGCGATATCCTTGCCGGCAACGTCGCTTCCGTGCAGCCAGGCGTTTTCGAGGAGCAGGGCTGGACCTCGGTACCCTTCATGTATCAGCGCTATACCGATAGCGGTCTGGTGCGGCATATGGCGATTGCCAACATCTTCGTTCTCGACAACGGCCTGCGCGTACTGATCGGCCGCGACCTTGGCGAGCCGGAACGTTTTCGCGTGCTGGTGCGCCAGGCCCTGATGATCGCGCTCGCTATCATGGGTCTCGGCGCCATCATCATCTGGTTCGGCATCGGCCGCAATGCGCTGAAACGCATCGACCGCATGTCGGACGCCGGCAAGAAGATCATGGCCGGCGATCTCTCGCAGCGCCTGCCGGTCGGCGGCTCGGGTGACGAGTTCGATCGTCTTTCCGTCTCGCTGAACACCATGCTGGAACGCATCGAAAAGCTGAACGAAGGGCTGCGGCAGGTCTCCGACAATATCGCCCATGACCTGAAGACGCCGCTGACGCGCCTGCGCAACAAGGCCGCCGATGCGCTCGACATGGAGGACCGCGAGCTGCGCCGCGGCGCTCTCGAAGGCATCATCTCCGAATCCGACCAGCTCATCCGCACCTTCAACGCGCTGCTGATGATCTCTCGCGTCGAGGCGGGTTCCGTCGCCGCCGAAATGTCGCCGATCGAGCTTTCCGCCATCGTCGCCGACAGCGCCGAACTCTACGAGCCGGTGGCCGATGAGGCAGGCATGGCGCTGACGTCCGAGATCGAGCCTGGCATCGAGATACAGGGCAACCGCGAACTGATCGGCCAGGCGATCTTCAATCTGCTCGACAATGCGATCAAATATTCCGCCGATACCCAAGGCGCAGGCGCCGTCTCGGTGAAGCTCCACCGCCGCCCCGACGGCATCTGCCTGTCCGTTGCCGACCACGGGCCGGGCGTCCCGCCTGATCGGCGCGAGGACGTGCTGAAGCGCTTCGTGCGCCTGGATGAAAGCCGCTCGAAGCCTGGCACCGGCCTTGGCCTCTCGCTGGTCGAGGCGATCATGGAGCTGCATGGCGGTACACTGGAACTGTCCGATACCGAACCCAACAATGCCGAGCGCCCCGGCCTCACTGTCAGCATGGTTTTCCCTGCTAAGGCAGTCTGATTTTCCGGATCATTTTCATATTGGCGCTTTCGTTTCGACACCCTAGTTTAAAGTCGCATTGCGGCATGGCAGGGAGAGCGAATGCTGACGAAATCGAAGCACGGCCTGAAGGATGTCACTGAGGGACTTCTGCGGCCGTTGAACCAGACGGAACTGAAAGCGGCGTTGGTTGACCTGCAGGATATCGGCAAGAGCGAGCCTGCTGTCGCCGATATGCTGAAGGCCGAGGGGCCGCTCCGCGATTTCATCGCCGCCGTTCTGACCCTCTCTCCCTACCTGCGTGAGATCGCCAATCTCGATCCGGCCATCCTTGCCTCCGCCATCAGCGATCCGCTGGAACCGCAGATCGAGGCGCTGATATCAGAGGCGCGCGATTGCTGGAAGCCGAACAGTGACGGAAACGCGCCGGGCGAAGGCCAAGTGATGACCAGGCTTCGCATCGTCAAGCGCAGAGTGGCCTTCCTCGTCGCCCTTGCCGATCTCGCCCGCATCTTCGACGGCCGGGCGACGACCGGCTGGCTCAGCGAACTCGCCGAGGCCTCGGTGACGGCCGCCATCAATCACCTGCTGCTGTCGACGCATGAAAGCGGCAAGCTGAAACTGAAGAATATTGCTGCACCGAGCGAAGGTTCCGGCCTCATCGTTCTCGGCATGGGCAAGCTCGGCGCTTCCGAGCTCAACTATTCCTCCGATATCGATCTCGTCGTCTTCTTCGACGAAGAGGCCGGCATCGTGCCTGATCCGGACGATGCGATCGAGATTTTCCCGCGTATGATGCGGCGGCTGGTGCGCATCCTGCAGGAGCGCACGGCGGACGGTTATGTCTTCCGCACCGATCTCAGGCTGCGGCCGGACCCCGGCTCGACACCGCTGGCAATGTCAGTCGATGCCGCCATGATCTATTACGAGGGCAGGGGGCAGAACTGGGAGCGAGCCGCCTTCATCAAGGCCCGTGCCGTCGCCGGCGATATTGCCGCTGGCGAGCAGTTCCTGCGCGGCCTTGCTCCCTTCGTCTTCCGCAAATATCTCGATTATGCGGCGATATCAGACATCCACTCCATCAAGCGGCAGATCCACGCCCATAAGGGGCATGGCGCCATTGCCGTGAAGGGCCATAACGTCAAGCTCGGCCGCGGCGGCATCCGCGAGATCGAATTCTTCGTGCAGACCCAGCAGCTGATCGCCGGCGGCCGGATGCCGGCACTGCGCTCGCGCGTCACCGAGGAGACGCTGGCGGAGCTCACCAAGGCAAAGTGGATCGATGCGGAAACCCGCGACGAGCTGACGGAGGCCTACTGGTTCCTTAGGGATGTCGAGCACCGCATCCAGATGGTGCGCGACGAGCAGACCCATCTCCTGCCGGAAACCGATGCAGAGCTGAAGCGCATCGCCTTCATGATGGGCTTTACCGATACGCCGAGCTTTTCCGAGCGGCTGGTCGAGGTGCTGAAGACGGTCGAGCGGCGCTACGCCGACCTTTTCGAGCAGGAAACGAAGCTCTCCGTTGGAACCGGCAATCTCGTCTTCACCGGTCAGGGCGACGATCCCGATACGCTGGAGACGCTGAAGAAGCTTGGCTTCGAACGGCCATCGGATATTTCACGCGTCATCCGCACCTGGCACTACGGCCGCTACCGCGCCACGCAATCGGTCGAGGCGCGCGAACGTCTGACGGAACTGGCGCCCGAGCTTCTGCGCGTCTTCGGCGAAAGTAAACGGGCGGACGAGGCGCTGCTGCGCTTCGACAGCTTCATTTCCGGCCTGCCGTCAGGCATCCAGCTCTTCTCGTTGCTCGGCAGCAATCCGGCGCTGCTTTCCCTGATCGTCAACATCATGTCCTCGGCGCCGAAGCTCGCGGAAGTCATCGCCGCCCGCCCGCATGTCTTCGACGGCATGCTCGATCCCGGCCTGATGGCCGAGCTGCCGACGCGCGACTATCTCGGCGAGCGGCTGAAGGGCTCGCTGGCGCAGGCCCGACACTATGAAGAAGTGCTGGACCGGCTGCGCATCTTCGCCTCCGAACAGCGCTTTTTGATCGGCATCCGCCTGCTGACCGGCTCGATCAACGGTGACATGGCCGCGCGCGCCTTTACCCATCTCGCGGACCTCATTATCGAGGCGGCACTTGATGCTGTCATGAAGGAGATCCGCGTCGCGCACGGCGATTATCCCGGCGGGCGTATCGCCATCGCCGGAATGGGCAAGCTCGGCAGCTTCGAACTGACGGCGGGTTCCGATATCGACCTCATCCTGCTCTACGATTACGACGATGCGGCCTCCGAATCCGACGGGCCGAAGCCGCTCGATGCGACACGATACTTCACCCGCATTACCCAGCGCCTGATCGCCGCCTTCTCGGCCCCGACGGCCGAAGGCGTGCTCTATGACGTCGACATGCGCCTTCGCCCCTCCGGCAACAAGGGACCGGTCGCCACCCGCATCAATGCCTTCGGCAAATACCAGCGCGAAGAGGCCTGGACCTGGGAGCATATGGCGCTCTCCCGCGCCCGGCTGATCTGCGGCGACCAGAGCCTGGTCGGCGAGGCGGAAGGCATCATTGCAGATGTGCTTTCGGTGAAGCGCGATGTCGCCAAGGTGACCCATGACGTGGCTGAGATGCGCGAGCTGATCGAAAAGGAAAAGGCACCGGAGAATGGCTGGGATCTGAAGCTCATTCCGGGCGGCGTGATCGATGTTGAATTCATCGCCCAATATCTCGCCCTGATCGCGCCGGCCAAAGGTGTCGAGATCAGGATCAACGGCCTGACAACGGGCGCGGCACTGAAGGTGCTGGGCGAGAAGCTGATGGGTTCGGCAGACCTCGATACCTGCCTTGAAGCTTTTACCCTCTATACCGAGCTTTCACAGCTCATCCGCCTCTGCATCGATGGAATGTTCGATCCGAAGGAGGCGCCTGCGGGCCTGACCGAGCTCGTCTGCCGGGCCGGAGACTGGCCTGACATCAAGACTTTAGAGGGTGAGGTGAAGCGGCTGTCCAAGGCTGTCCGCAAGGTCTTCCAGACAGTTGTAAAGGCCTGAGCCTTTCCGCGTCAGCCGTGATCGGGAATACGCAGCGAGATGACCGTTCCGACCGACTCGCGCGAGCGGATCTTCATGCTGCCGCCGTGGAGATTGGTGAGCGAGCGGGAGATGGAGAGGCCCAGGCCGGAGCCGCCCTTGCTCTTGGCATATTGGCTCTGCACCTGCTCGAAGGGCTGGCCGATCTTGGTCAGCGCCGAGCGGGGAATGCCGATGCCGGTGTCGGCGATGGTGACCATGACGCCATCGGCGACGCGGCGGGTGCGCACGGCAATGCGCCCGCCCTCGTTGGTGAACTTCACGGCATTGGAAAGCAGGTTCAGCAGCACCTGCTTCATGGCGCGGCGGTCAGCCATCAGCGTCATGCCCGAGGAGATGCGCTGCTCGATGACGATGTTCTTTTCAGCGGCCGGAATGGCGGTGAAGCGCAGGCTTTCCTCGATCAGCGGTGCAAGGTCGGTGCGCTCGCGCGACAGCAGCATATGGCCCGCCTCGATCTTCGACATATCCAGGATGTCGTTGATGACGTTCAGGAGATGTTTGCCGCTGTCATGGATATCGCGGGCATATTCATTGTACTTGGCTGAACCGAGCGGGCCGAACATCTGGTTCTGCAGGATCTCCGAGAAGCCGAGGATGGCGTTGAGCGGTGTGCGCAGCTCATGCGACATGTTGGCGAGGAATTCCGATTTCGCCTTGTTGGCTGCTTCCGCGCGTTCCTTCTCCACGAGATAGTTGGAGTTGGCGGTCGAAAGCTCGGCCTTCTGCGTTTCCAGCGTCTGGCGCGAGGCGGAGAGATCGTTGATCGTCGCCATCAGCCGCCGCTCGGAGTCGCGCAGGCGCTCCTGGTGACGCTTCAAAGGCGTGATGTCGGTGCCGACGGAAACGCGACCGCCGTCGCGGGTGCGCCGCTCGTTGATCTGCAGCCAGCGTTCGTCGGCAAGCTGTACTTCCGTCGTGCGCGAATAGCCGGAGCCGTCTGCATCGGCGATGCGCCGCTCGATGACGGGACGGGCCGCAGCGGCATGGACGACCGTGCGCTCCGTGCCGGGCACGAGCACGCTGTCGGGAAGGCCGTAGGCCTGCTGGAAATGCGCGTTGCACATGACGAGCCGGTCGTTCTTGTCCCATAGCACGAAGGCTTCCGAAGTGCATTCGATGGCATCGGCCAGACGCTGGTCGGCCTCGGCATAGCGCTGGGCAAGGCGATGCTGCTCGGTCACGTCCATGGCAATGCCGATCATGTGCACGCGGCCGGAATGGCTACGGATCACCTGGGCGCGGGCGCGCATCCAGACGTAGTGGCCGGCCGCATGGCGCATACGGAAGATCTGGTCGACCTGGCCGGAATCGCCCTTGGCGACGGCCCGCGCGATCTCATGCAGGCCGTTGTCTTCGGGGTGCATCAGTCGTGCCGCATCGGCAAAACTCATCGTCTTGTCGGAACCGGCAAGCCCGAGCATGTCGTACATCGAGCGCGACCAGAAGAATTCACGGCTGTGGAAATCGAAATCCCAGAGGCCGCAGCGGCCGCGCGAAAGCGCGGTCTCGACCCTGAGATTGGATTCCAGGAAGATGTCGTCGGCATCGCGTGCCCGCTTCACCTGCATGTAATAGGCGTAGAGGATGACCAGCAGAATGGAGGAAATGCCGGCAAACAGCGTGACGTTGAGCGTCAGCTCTTCGCGCCAGAGGCGGTTGATCTCGTTGAGAGAGGTGGCGGAAATGATATAGCCGCCGGCCGTGCCCATCAGGGCGATCTCGGCATAATGCAGCTCGCCGCCGATGCTCGTCTCGATGACATCGGTGCGGTCGCCGAACCGGCGGATGGCGGATATCTCGGGAAAGAGCGTCGAGACATCGGCGCCGACATAGGCGGCACCCGCCGCCGTTGCCGCGAAGACCTTGCCGCTTGCCTGCACCAGCAGCACGAAGGCACCGTTTTCCAGCCGGTCCTGCGGCAGGAACTTCGCAAGACGCGCCTGCGCTTCCGCAGCGTTGCCGCCGTCGAACACATCGGTCGCATCGGAAAAGACGGCAGCAGCAGTCGCAGCGGAAAGCGCCGTCGCATGGCGCGCGGAGGCGGCCATGCGGCTGTATTCGCTGACCATGCCGAAGAAATGCGAGGTTGCCACCACGGCAAGGAAGGCGACGATCAGAACGGGGATGGCGCGCTTCAGCAGAAGCTCGGCCTTTGGCAGGTGGCGCAGCAATGGCTCAGGAGCTTTTGCAGTCTGTCCGGACAGGCTGTCGCGCCAGGCTTTGAGCCCGCCAAAATCGACACGCAGCCGTCCTTCGGCCGCGGTTGCCCGCCGCACGTCCATCATCTCTGAACCTAATCCCTCGTGTGATTCGCGCGCCGCTCGCTCGAACTACACGTAGAGAATCATGCGTGATTCGCCTTGTCCAGAGCCGATGGTAAAATTTTGTTAACCATTTGTGATTGCTGGTTTTTCAAAGAGATTCGCAGATGGCACAGCCTGGCTGCTTCATCCGATGAAGGCAGCCAGGCGGCAAATCACTTGCGCAAGTCAGCCCTTGAGGGTGCGCTCGACGATGTCGCGGACATCGGTCGAAAGACTGGCTGCCTTTTCGATTTCCATCAGGGCCGAACGCGCGTGATCGGCGCGGGCCGATTCCAGCGAGCGCCAGGAGCGCATCGAGGTCAGCAGACGTGCGGCAAGCTGCGGGTTGCGCTGGTCGATATCGAGGATCTCGCCGGCGAGGAAGCGGTAGCCTTCGCCGTCGGCGCGGCCGAAGCCGGTCGGATTGCCGAAGGCGAACGTGCCGACCAGCGAGCGCATGCGGTTCGGGTTCGTGCGCTTGAAGAGCGGGTTTTCCATCAGCGCCTTGACGCGATCGAGCGCGCCCGGTCCGGGAATGCCGGCCTGGATCGCAAACCACTTGTCGACGACGAGCGCGTTTTCCTGGAAACGGCTGCGGAAGGTTTCGAGCGCCGCCTTGGCCTCTGTGCTGTCGGGGAAACGATGGGCGAGGATCGTCAGCGCATGGCTGAGATCGGTCATGTTGTTGGCGCCGTCGAAGGCGGCCCTGGCGCGAACGGGGCTGCCCTCGGCATAGGAGAGGTAGGTCAGCGCAGCGTTGCGCAGCGCACGGCGGCCGGCGCTCTTGGCATCCGGGCTGAAGTTGCCGGGTGTGGTCATCGCGTCGTAGAGGGCCGCGAAGGTGGCTTTGCCGGCTTCGGCGATCTGCTTCATGACCGCCTGGCGGCCGGCATGGATGGCATCGGGGTCGATATTGCTGCCGAGTTCGCGCGCGATGTCGGATTCGCTCGGCAGAGCCAGCGCCTGGGCGCGGAAGGCAGGCTCGAGGCCCTCATCGGCAGCCGCCGCAATCAATGTGTCGACGAAGGTCTGTTCGCAGACGATCGCGGTGCCCTCGCGTGCATCGCGGGCAGCCTTCAGGAGGTTCGGCAGCGCGAGATCCGTCAGCGCCTGCCAGCGGGCGAAATGATCCGTCTCATAGCGGGCAAGCAGGGCGAGATCCGCCGGGCTCTGGTCGAAATGCAGGTTGATCGGCGCGGAGAAGCTGCGGTTGATCGAAACCACCGGGCGCGAGCCGATGCCGTGGAAGACGGCCGTCTGCGTGCGCGCCGTCAGGTGCAGCACCTCGCCGGCATATTCGGCGCCTTCGACGGTAACAGGCTCGATCTTGGAACCGTCCTCGGCAAAAAGCGCAAGGCTCAGCGGAATATGCATCGGCTCCTTGGTCGGCTGACCTGGGGTGGCCGGGACCATCTGTTCCAGCGACAGGCTGAAGCTCTTGGCGGCTGCATCATAAGTGCCGGAGGCGGTCACCAGCGGCGTGCCGGCCTGATGGTACCAGAGCGAGAACTGCGAAAGGTCACGGCCGCTTGCATCCTCGAAGCATTTGACGAAGTCCTCGATCGTAACGGCCTGGCCGTCATGGCGATCGAAATAGAGGTCCATGCCCTTCTTGAAGGTCTCGCGCCCGAGCAGGGTCGCGATCATGCGCGTGACTTCGCTGCCCTTCTCATAGACCGTCGTCGTATAGAAGTTGTTGATCTCGCGATATTTGGTCGGGCGCACCGGATGGGCGAGCGGGCCGCCATCTTCCGGGAACTGCTCGGATTTCAGGTGGCGCACCTCGGCAATGCGCTTGACCGGGCGCGAGCGCTGGTCCGACGAGAATTCGTGGTCGCGATAAACAGTCAGGCCTTCCTTGAGGCAGAGCTGGAACCAGTCGCGGCAGGTGATGCGGTTGCCGGTCCAGTTATGAAAATACTCATGCGCGATGATCGCCTCGATATTGGCGTAGTCGGCATCCGTCGCGGTCTCGGGATCGGCGAGCACATATTTGTCGTTGAAGATGTTGAGGCCCTTGTTCTCCATGGCCCCCATATTGAAGTCGGAGACGGCGACGATCATGAAGATGTCGAGATCGTATTCGCGGCCGAACACCTCCTCGTCCCACTTCATCGAGCGCTTCAGCGCATCCATCGCATAGGCTGCACGCGGCTCCTTGCCATGTTCGACATAGATCTTCAGCACGACCTCGCGGCCGGACATCGTCGTGAACGTGTCTTCGACGACACCGAGATCGCCGGCGACCAGTGCGAAGAGATAGCTCGGCTTCGGATGCGGGTCGAACCAGGCGGCGAAATGCTTGCCCGGGCCGTAGCCGGCGCCGCCGAGGAAATTGCCGTTCGACAAGAGCAGCGGATTGGCATCCTTGTCGGCGATGATATTGACCGTGTAGGGCGCCAGCACGTCCGGCCGGTCAGGGAAATAGGTGATGCGGCGGAAGCCTTCGGCCTCGCACTGCGTGCAATAGATGCCGCTGGTGCGGTAAAGGCCCATCAGCTGAGTATTGGCTTCCGGATTGATGATCGTGGTGACGGTGACTTCGAAGGGCACCGTTTCCGGCAGGTCGCGGATTGTGAGGCTCTCGGGCGTAACCGTGTAGCGCTCCGGCGCCAGTTCGTTCTGGTCGAAGAGAAGGCTGGAAAGCGTGAGTTCGTCGCCGTCGAGGATAAGGGGGGCGGAAGGATCGGCGCCTTCGCGGCGGTGGAAGATCAGCCGCGCTTCCACCTTTGTTTCTGTCGGATCCAGTTCGAAAGTCAGGTCGACGCGTTCCAGTACGAAATCTGTTGGGCGGTAATCTGCCAGATTGATGACCTGACCGGTATCTGTTCGCATGTTGCCTGAAGACCTTTATTAGACAATGGCCGACTACAGAGGCGGGCGCACTCTGCTGAAATTTGGCCGCCATGATTACATTAAAGTCTGAACTAAAGTTAAAGCAAATCGGCTGCGAACGCGAAGTTCATAGCCAAATTATTATGGTCAAATTGTCGTGCATATGCAGCCGAAAGCGGAAAACTGCTATTTGAGATTGAGTGCAATCTTGATCTCGGCATCGCTTTCCGTCTGCTGGATGACGACGCCATACCAGCCGAGCCCGTCATAATCCTCGTAGCCGAGCGTGCGGGCAAAGGCGACGATCGAGCCGCTATTGTCGTAATAGCTGCCCTTCGGCTGGCCGGTCTGGTTGGCAAGCGCGAAATGAGTGAAGAGCATGGCCGGATTGGTGCTGGCAATCACCCGGCTTGCGCCGTCGAGCAGCATGACGGTGGTCTTTTCCGCAAGCTGCGGCGGCAGGTTGGCTTCCTTCTCGACGATCGCCTGACCCTGGTTCTGCCAGTCGAAATAGACGCCCAGCGTGCCGATGAGCTTGCCGTCAACCTTGCCGCCTTCGCGGATGCCGGTCGCATAGACGAGTGCATGCCTTTGGTCGTGAAGCGGGCTCGGCTTCACCTGGTCGACGATATAGTCGTCGCCGGATGCGCAGCTCGCTGCGGCCCGGAACCAGGGATCGGCGGCAAGCGACGAGCCTGATATCTTGCGCTGGAAGGTCGGATTGGCCGATGCGATCACCCGGCCGGAGAGATCGGTCATCACGAGATCGAGATAGACGGTATAGAAGCGGTTGATGGTGCCGAGCCGTTCGGCAGCGAAGGCGACGCTGTCTTTATCCGGCTCCTGCAATGCCTGCCAGAGCGCCGGATCCGTCGCCCACCAGCGCACGTCGGCGGTGCGCTCGAAGAGGTTGCGCACGATGAGCTGGACCAGCGTCTGCGCGAGATCGGTCAGCCGCACGCCTTCCATCTCGGTAACGAGCGAATCCGCCATCGCACGGCTGAGGCCGATGCGTCCCAGCACATTGCTCTCGAACTTGTTGGTGATCTCGGTGGCGATCTGCGCCAGCCGCTGCACTTCATTGGCGACGACGGCAAAGCCCTTGCCGGTTTCACCGGCACGCGCCGCCTCGATCAGCGCGTTGATGGCAAGCAGCTTGATCTGCTTGACGATGCTGGTGTTGTCGGTGCTGAAACGCTCCAGATCCGTGCTGATGCCGTCGGTGACGACACGCATCGAGCGGGGCGTTGCGTTCTGCGACTGGGATATGATCTCTGCGCTGAGCGGCTTCATTGAAAAAGATCCTGAAAATAATCTGACGCGGCTGGCTGCGGAACGAATGCTGGTCTTTTGTATGACTAATTAACTGGAAACGATGCGGCGGCATGGTTTGCAACCGGTTAACGCAGTGGGCGCAGATGTGAACATTTTCGGGGGAATGAGCGTAAAAAGTGAAGTTTTTTCACCAGAGAGTGGGGTTGCATGGAAAATAGGCAAATAAAAGCAGGTAAATACTTGCTTCCTGGTGGGTGCAGATTTTTTCCCACCGGCGCATTTCTTCGGTTACGATGAAAAAATCGTCCGTTGCGTTCGAGTCGAACGCGTCTCCCCCGCTCGGCATACCCGCATAAGAGCCTGGATCATGGAATCGGTTCTCAGAAACCCGATGAGAGGCATTGCGCTGAAAGTCTCGTCGGTCGTGGTCTTCCTGGCCATGCAGACATTCATCAAGCTGGCTGGGTCGGAGATCCCGCCGGGGCAGGTGACCTTCTGCCGCTCCTTCTTCGCGTTGTTTCCGATCATGGCCTATCTCGGCTACCGGCATCAACTGCGCTCCGCCTTCTACACCGCCAATCCTGTCGGCCATCTGAAGCGCGGCACGCTCGGCATCATCTCGATGGGGCTCGGCTTCTACGGGCTTCTGCATCTGCCGCTCCCCGAAGCGATCGCACTCGGTTACGCGACGCCGCTCGTCGCCGTCATTTTCGCAGCCGTCTTCCTGGGCGAGACGGTGCGTGTCTATCGCTGGAGCGCCGTCTGCTTCGGCATTATCGGTGTTGCCATCATCTCCTGGCCGAAGCTCACGCTGTTCCGGGAAGGCGGCATGGCGGCCGAACAGGCGGTCGGCGCGCTTTGCGTGCTGCTCTCGGCCGTGCTCGGCGGAATGGCGATGATCCAGGTTCGCCGCCTCGTCGAGGAGGAGAAGACGGCGACGATCGTGCTCTATTTCTCGATCACGGCTTCGGTCTTCTCCCTGGTGACCGTGCCGTTCGGCTGGCTGCTGCTCGGCTGGTCATCGGCTCTCTTTCTGATCGCTGCCGGTTTCTGCGGCGGTGTCGCACAGATCCTGCTCACCGAGAGCTACCGGCACGCGGACGTTTCCACCATCGCCCCCTTCGAATACAGCTCGATCCTGCTTGGCGGCATCGTCGCCTATTTTGTCTTCGACGACGTTCCGAGCAATACGATGCTTTTCGGTACCGTTATCGTCGTCGCTGCCGGCATCTTCATCATCTACCGCGAGCATCAGCTTGGCCTCGAACGCCGCGAAGCACGAAAAGCCGGCACACCGCAGTCCTCCTGAGCGGCCAGGAAGGCTCCCAAGGGGGCATCACAGGTCGTGTTTTTTATCGCATTGATTGAATAATTCAGGCATTCGCCCCTCAAAAGAAAATGAGATGGCGAAATCTTAGGATATCGCTTTTCGCAAAAATATGGTTATGAAAGTGAATTACTTTCATTTATTCAAAGCTGTGCATATTCGATAGGCCATGGATGCCGGGGGAGTTTCGGTATCGCTGCTCCGAACGCTGGCTTGCGAGCGGGGGTTGAGGAAAAGCATCATGGCGTTCACGGCGGAACAACTGGCGCAGCACCCCTCTTTCGTCGTGAGCATTCGCTTCCTGGCCGGGCAAATGCGTAGCATGTTTGATGCGGGGCCGCGGCTGGCGCGCCTGCTGGCCTCGCATCAACGCTGGCTCTTGACGCAGACGGCATATGCGTTGCATCTGGAATACGATCCGCAGGACGTGACTTCGGGCCTCACCGCCGTTCGGCTGACCGGCAAGATCACCGCGCACAAGATCGCCAGCCGCAACACGGTGCTTGCCTTCATCGAAGAGCTCTTCACCTATCGCTTCATCACCCATACGCCCGGCGATGAACGCCGCCGCCCGCGCCATTTCGAGCCGGCCGAAGTCAGCCACCAGGCAATGTTCGGCTGGTTGCTCGCCAATCTCGGTGCGCTTGATCTCATCGATGGTGGAAAGCGGGCGGCATTCCTGCAGGAAAATCCCCTGCTTTTCCGCCAGATCCAGCCACGTGTCGCCTATAATTGCCTCGAGGATATCAACTGGCGCGAACCGCCTGAACAGGTGGCGCTGTTCCTGTGGACGGAAGCGGGCGGAATGGTCATCGATCATTTCATGTCCCGGCTCGATCTCGAAGGAACCGATCCGGCACGGCTGTTGATCGGCAAGGTGGAAACCCGCCCGCTTGCCGGTGATTTCATGATGTCGCGCACACATCTCCAGCGGCTGCTCGCAAAGGGCGCGCAGCGCGGTTGTCTCGGCTGGTACGACGAGCCGAAGAAGTCGCAACTGTGGCTGTCGCGCGATTTCCTGAGGGAATATGTCGGCTGGCAGGCGATCAAGTTCGCCTATGTGGACGAAGCTTTCGAATGGGCAAAGGCGCAGTTCGAAGCCGGGAATGCCTGACTAAAGCGCGATGGCGCAAGCCGGGGTCTTGACCTCGGATGGCGTATCGCAAAGCTCACGACGATATTCGTGCGCGGCGCAGACGGCAGCACGGATATGCTCGAAAGAGTCGAGGTGACGCAGCAGTGAAATGAGAATTGTTGACATCGGTCGTTACTTTTTGAAATGCGAAAAGGCAGGCGAACCGCCTGCCGGATCATCACTCCGGAATTTTCAATATTCCTGGAAATCGGCGAAAATCGCGGCCGGACGCGAGGTGCGGCTGCTGATACCAGTACCGCGGGCGATCATCTGTTCGTTCGTGGCAAAGCCGAAACGGCTGTAGCCCTGGGTGCTGCGAACCTGATCGCTTGCTTGGCGCAGGGTTTCAAACCCGCAATGTATAGGACGAAAACGCTTGCTCATGGCCTTGGTTCCTGTTCATTCCTCCCAAGACACGCCTTCTATATTGCAGTGCAGCATTGATTCTTCAATGCACCCTTGCAGGATGCAGCCATGCGTATATTGCATGGACCAATTCATAATATTTTCAAACTTGGCTAATTTGTAAGCAAGGAAAGCGACCTAAGTCTAGCCTGGAAGGCCAGAAGATCGCTCCAGGCGAGCCGCTTATTGACGGGTGCGGTTAACAGGTCCTGCGGATGCAGGCTGGCGATGGCCGGAATGACCTGATCTGCGACAGCGATCTCCTTCCACCGGCCGCGAAGCCCGTGAATCGTGTCATTTTCGCCGAAGAAGAATCGCGCCGTGTAATTGCCGAGCAGCAGAATGGCACGCGGCTCGGCGAGCGCGATCTGCCGCTCGATGAAGGGACGGCAGATCTCCGTTTCGGCCGCCGAAGGCATGCGGTTGCCCGGCGGACGCCAGGGAATGATCTGCGTCAGGAGAATGGCTGATCGATCGAGGCCGATCGAGGCCAGCATCCGGTCCAGCAACTGGCCCTGACGACCGGCAAAGGCCGTGCCCTCGCGCTCGTCATCGGCACCCGGCGCCGGACCGATCACCATGATGCCGCTCGCCGGATCGCCGCTCGCGAAGATGGTCGAGCGGGCGCTGTTTTTCAGATTGCAGCCGTTGAAGGCTTCGAGCGCCGTCTTGAGTTCGGCGAGCGAACGTGCGCTCTCGGCCGCAAACCGCGCCTGCTGCACCGCTTCGCCGTCGGGGATAGCCGGCTGCGGGCGCGAGGCAGGGGCGGGGGTTGCTGCACGTTGCTGCGGGGCGGCCGGGCGCGAAGGCGCCTCACTTTGCGATTGTGCCAGTCTTTCCGGCTGCGCGGGTGCTGCCGCCCGGCGTGCCGCCTTCATCGCCTCGAATTCGGCGAACCGGTCGACCGCCTCGTCCTCCAGCAGCCAGTCCACGCCCGCTTCCGCATGGAAATGCAGAAGTGCGGCAAGTTCGGCCGGTGTCAGGTCGTTGGCGGAGATCATGGTGAGACTTTAGCGGAGCGAAAACGGCAATGAAAGGGCGGGCAGAGCGGCCCGCGCCCTTTCGGCCCTTATTGCACAGTCCATTGGTCGATGTCGTCGCGTTCGCCGATCAGCGCCAGACCGTGGGCGATGGAGAGCAGTTCGCCGCCGCTCTCGATCTTGTCGCTGTCGAAGCGCTCGGTGAAGATGCGCCGCAGCGCCGGCACGAAAGATGTGCCGCCCGTCAGGAACACCTTGTCGATGCCGGACGCATCCGTGTTGGTCTTCTCCAGCACCTCGTCGAGTGCGCCCTCGATGCGGGCAAGGTCATCGACGATCCAGCTTTCGAAATCGCTGCGCTTGATCGTCCGGTGACCGGCCCGGCCAAGCGGAGCGAAGTCGAAGGGAGCTTCCTCGGCGGCGGAAAGCGCCATCTTCGTTGCCGAGACCGCCTGGTAGAGCGGATAGCCTTCGTCGTGGTCGATGAGATCGATGAAGATTTCCAGCTTCTCCGGTTCCAGCGCCGTTCGCACCAGCTTCTTCAGATCCTCGAATTCCCTTGTGGTCTTGAAGATCGACAGCTGGTTCCAGCGGCTGAAGCTCGCATAATAATTTGATGGAACCTCAAGGATCTTGTCGAAGCTCTTGAAATGACTCCCTTTGCCGATCTGCGGCGCGACGATGTTGTCGATCATGCGCGCGTCGAAATGGTCGCCTGCCACACCGACACCCGAATGGCCGATCGGCGTTGCCGTCAGCTTGCCGGCCCTGGTCTCGAAGCGGATCAGCGAATAGTCCGTCGTGCCGCCGCCGAAGTCGGCGACAAGCACGGTCGCATCGGACTTCAGGTTCTGCGCGAAGTAGAAAGCGGCGGCAACCGGCTCGTAGACATAGTGAATTTCCGGAAAGCCGAAGCGCGTCAGCGCCTCGTTGTAGCGCTGGACGGCGAGCACCGGGTCCGGACTGGCGCCGGCAAAATGCACCGGGCGCCCGGCAATGATGCGGGTAACGTCCGCAGGCCAATTCTCGCCGGCATAGTGGCGCAGACGTCGTATGAAGATTTCCATCAGGTCTTCGAAGCTCTGCCGCTTGCCGAAGATGATCGTGCCCTGGAAGAGGGCGCTTGCCGCGAAGGTCTTGATCGACTGCAGGAAGCGGCAGTCGCCGGGATTGTCGATGAACTGCTGGATCGCCGCATGGCCGGCCTCCACCTTCAGCGCCGAAGCGCCGAGCTGCGCGTCCTTCATGAAGGAGAGCGCGGTCCGCATGCTGTCGGCTGTGCCGGCGCTGCTGGTGAGCGATATGGAATGAGTATCGGCGCCGCTATCTGCCAGCGCCAGAACAGTATTGGTCGTGCCGAAGTCAAGCCCGAGCGCCTGTGCCATGGCCGTGCTCCTTATCAGATCTGTCGAAAATGACTGAACCGGGGCAGGTGCCCCGAAATAGGAAAGGGCGCCTTATGGTGCGCCCCTGACATGTTGTGAGAGGCGCGTGATCGCACAGCAGGAGCCGGAAAGCAACCCGCCTTAACTAGTTTCCAAGCTGCGCGCGCGTCTCCTCGGCCATCTTGCCGATCCACTTGCGGAACATCTCCATGGCAGGCGTGACAGAGCGCGATTTGAGACGCGTCAGCCAGTAACTGCCCTTGGAAATCCAGATCGGGAAGGGTTGTTCCAGTTCGCCTGCCGCAAGCTGGCGAGAGAACATCAAGGGCGGCGCCAGCGCCACGCCCGCGCCCTGCAGCGCCGCCTCGATCATCAGCACGGAGGAATCGAAGACCATGCCGCGGATCGGCGGGGAGGTGACGTTAGCCTTCTCGAACCAGCCCGGCCATTCGTCGGCGCGGTAGGAGCGCAGCAGCGTCTGATGGGCGACGTCTTCGGGGGAGGAGAGCTGGCGGGCGATCTAGGGAACGCAGAGCACCGAAAGCGGCGCTTCGAACAGGGCTTCGGCCTCTATGTCGTGCCAGGCGCCGTTGCCGAACTTGATCGTATAGTCGAGACCCTCGGCGGCAATATCGACGCGGTTGTTATTGGTCGAAAGCCTGAGATCGATGAAGGGATATTGCTCGCGGAAATCGGCAAGCCGCGGCAGGAGCCAGCCGACGGCCAGCGTGCCGACCGCGCCGAGCTTCAGCACTTCGCGCACATGCCCGCCCTCGAACCGCTCCAGCATATCGGCCATGCGGTCGAAGGAATCCTGCAGCGCCGGTAAGAGGGCGAGCCCTTCCTCCGTGATCATCAGCCCGCGCGGCAGGCGGCGAAACAGGCTGGCCCCGAGCCGCTGTTCCAGAAGCTTCACCTGATGGCTGACGGCAGCCTGCGTGACGCAGAGCTCGATGGCCGCCCGGGTAAAGGAAAGATGCCGTGCCGCCGCCTCGAAGGCGCGCAGCGAATTCAGCGGCAAATATGGTCGAACCATGGCAATGGCCTAATCTGATTTATGCCTGACCGGAAATATCATCGTTTGATCGGGCCTTCCAGGCCGGCCTAGAAAGCTGAGGTCGAACCATATGGAGAACGAAAGTGACTTTCGAAAGACTTCTTCTTCTGGCATTTTCCATAAGTATTACAGCAATTTCCATCACTGCATCACCGGCCGATGCCGCCGATCCGATCCGTTGCATCGTCATCATCGATGAGAAGACCGGCGAGACGATTTACCGTCAGGGCAATTGCGATCAGGGCTTCTATCCGCAATCGACGTTCAAACTGCCTTTGGCCATGATGGGCTACGATTCCGGCATTCTCGTCGATGAGCACAATCCGCTCTGGACTTATGATCCGAAGCTCAAGCGACCCGAGCGCGAGCAGAAGGACACCGACCCGACCATCTGGGAGCGGGATTCCATCGTCTGGTTCTCGCAGGCGTTGACCCGCAAGCTCGGCAAGCGCGCCTTTGCCGATTACGTCAAGCGCTTCGGCTACGGCAATCAGGATGTCTCGGGCGGTCCTGGCAATACGGATGGGCTGACCGAATCCTGGCTCATGTCGTCGCTCAAAATCTCCGCCGAGGATCAGGTGCAGTTCCTGCGCCGATTCCGCACCGGCCGCCTGCCGATCTCGGAGCGCGCGCGGCAGATGACGGAGGCGATCGTCCCGCATTTTCAGGCGGCCGACGGCTGGGATATCCAGGGCAAGACCGGCGCCGGCTGGCTGCGCAATGCGGCCGGCAAGACCAATTACGAACGGCCGCTCGGCTGGTTCGTCGGCTGGGCGACGAAGGGCGACAGGCGGCTCATCTTCGCGAGGCTCTCCATCGCCAATCACCGCTACGGCGACAATCCGATCAGCTTCGAGACGCGGGATACGCTGGTCGCGGATTTTCCAAAGCTGGTCGAAAGCCGCTGATACGAAAAGGGCGCCGGAGGGCGCCCTTTCTGTCTCTTTATTCCGCAGCGATCGCCCGCGGTTCCTCTGCCACATGCACTTCCGTCTTCCTGCGGCTGAGCAGGCGGTGGAGGAAATTGCCGAAGCGGTCCATCTCGACGAAGATGACCGGGGTGATGAACAGCGTCAGCATCTGCGACACGATCAGGCCGCCGACGACGGCGATGCCGAGCGGCTGGCGCAGTTCCGAGCTCGCACCCGTGCCGAGCGCGATCGGCAAGGCGCCGAGCAGGGCGCAGAAGGTCGTCATCATGATCGGGCGGAAGCGTCGCACGCAGGCTTCGTGGATCGCTGCCGTCGCCTTCTCGCCCGTCGTTCGCATCGTCTCCACTGCCACGTCGATCATCATGATCGCGTTCTTCTTGACGATGCCGATCAGCATCAGGAGGCCGATGAGGGCGATGATCGACAGGTCGAAGCCCATGATCTTTAACGCCAGCAGTGCGCCGAAGGCCGCCGCCGGCAGGCCGGAGAGGATGGTCAGCGGGTGGATGAAGCTTTCATAGAGCACGCCGAGCACGACATAGATGGTCAGCACCGCCGCCAGGATCAGATAGGGCGTATTGCCCTGCGACTGCTGGAAGATCTCCGCCGTACCGCCATAGGATGTGAAGACGTCGGCCGGCATGTCGAGGTCCTTCTTGATCTGGTCGATCCTCGCCGTCGCGTCGCTGAGCGATACGCCTTCCGGCAGGTTGAAGGAAACGGTGGTCGAGACGAGCTGGCCCGTCTGGTTGATGGTGACGGGTCCGACCGTGCGCTCGACATGCGCGAAGTTCGAAAGCGGCACCAGGCTGCCATTGGAAGAGGCGACGCGGATTTCAGAGAGTTTCTGGTCGTCCCAGGGCTTGCTCGTGTCATATTCGACGATGACGTCGTAGCTGTCGCCGGTCGACTGGATTTCCGCGGCCGCAAAGCCGCTGAAGGATTCCTGCAGCGTCGTGCGCAGCGTGTCGTTGTCGATCCCGTAGGCGGCTGCCCGCTCGGTATCGATGACGATACTGGCCTGAAGGGCATTGTTCTGCGCATCCGAGGTCACATCCGTGAACAGGCGGTCGGCGCGCATCGCCTGCTGGATCTTGCCGGCCCACAGGTTGGTCTGGTCGGCGTTCAGCGCCTGTATGACCAACTGATATTGGCTGGCGGTCTGGCGCCCGCCGAAGCGCAGGCTCTGGTTCGGGGTCACGAAGGCCTGCAGGCCGGGGATCTTGTTGATGTCAGTGCGCAGCTCGCGCAGCGTCTGGTCAAGCGGTTCACGCTGATCCTTGTCCTTCAGTTCGACGAACATCGAGCCGTTGTTCTGCGGCTTGTTGGGGTTGCCGCCGATGGTCGACATGACGTGGTTGACGGCCGGGTTCGCCTTGACGACGGCCGCGGCCTGCTGCTGCAGGGCCTCCATCGCCGAATAGGAAATATCCTGCCGTGCCTGCGTGCTGATCGTCAGGCGGCCGATATCTTCCTGCGGGAAGAAGCTCGTCGGCAGCGTCATGAAGAAATAGACGGTCAGCGCGACGGACGCGAGAAAGACTCCAAGGATGAAGGGGCGATGGCGAAGGCACCAGCCGACCGCATTGTCATAACCGCGCAGCGTCCGCTCGAAACCGGCATCGAAGATGCGGATGACGAGTGGCGGACGGCTGTGATTGCTGGAAAGACGCGAGCCGAGCATCGGCGTGACCGTCAGCGACACGATCGCCGAAGCAATGATGGCGATCGCCACCACCATGCCGAATTCATTGAACACGCGGCCGACGACGCCACCCATCAAGAGGATCGGGATGAAGACCGCAATCAGCGAGACCGACATGGAGATGATGGTGTAACTGACTTCACCGGCACCCTTGATCGCCGCCTCGCGCACCGGCATGCCTTCCTCGACATGGCGCAGGATGTTTTCCAGCATGACGATCGCATCGTCCACCACGAGGCCCACCGCGAGCGTGAGGCCGAGCAGCGAGATATTGTCGATACTGTAGCCCAGCACATACATCATGCCGAAAGTCGAAATCAGCGACAGCGGAACGGCAAGCCCCGGAATGATCGTAGCCGTTGCATGGCCGGTGAAGAGGTAGATGACGAGAACGACGAGGCCGATCGTCAGGAGTAGCGTGAACTTCACGTCGGCGATGGCATCGCGGATCGGCTTTGCGGCATCGTTCATGACGACTGTGTTGACCGAGGGCGGGATTTCGGCGTGAAGCTGCGGCAGCTTGGCGTTGATCGCGTCGACGACGTCGACCGTATTGGCATCCGGCTGGCGCTGGATGGCCAGGATGATGCCGCGCTGGCCGTCATACCAGCTTCCCGTATATTGGTTCTCGACGCTGTCCTGCACGTCGGCGATATCGCCGAGATGGATCGGCGCACCGTTCGGATTGGCGATGACGAGCGAGCGGAACTGCTCGGCATTGGTGCGTTGCGTATTGGCCGTAATCGTCATGGCCTGCGAATTGTTCTGCAGCGTGCCGACCGGCTGCTGACTGTTGGCAGCCGCCAGCGCCTTGTTGACGGTATCGATGCCGATACCGCGGGTGAGCAGCTTGTTGGGATCGACCTCGACGCGCACGGCATAGGTCTGCGCACCGAAGACGCTGACCTGGGCAACACCTGGAAGCGTCGACAGCGACGGCGAGATGATGTCTTCGGCGATCTCGTCGAGCTTGCTGCGCGGCATGGTGTTGCTCTGCACCGAAAGCAGCATGATCGGCGCATCGGCCGGGTTCGTCTTCCGATAGCTCGGCGGTGTCGTCATGTTGTCGGGCAATTGCCGCGTCGCATGCGAAATGGCCGCCTGCACGTCGGCGGCGGCCGCATCGATATCGCGGTTCAGGTCGAATTGCAGCACGATGCTGGTACTGCCGAGCGAACTCGACGCGCTGATCTCGCTGATGCCGGGAATCGTCTCGAACTGTTTGATCAGCGGTGTCGCGACCGAGGTCGCCATCGTCTGCGGCGAGGCGCCGCTCAACTGCGCCGAAACGTTGATGGTCGGAAAATCGACCTGCGGCAGCGCCGCCACCGGCACGAGCCGGTAGCCCGCAAGACCGGCCAGAATGACGCCGATCGCAAGCAGCGTCGTTGCGACCGGGCGCTGGATACAGAAATTCGGGATCATTGCTCAGTCCCCACCGCGATCGTTTCGGCCTGCTGCTGTTGCCGAGGCGCCTCGGCGGAAGCGACATCAAGCGTCTTGTCGTCGAATTGCTCGCTGACCGCCTGCTGGTCGTTGAGCTGGCCCTGGCCTTCGACAACCACGTGATCGCCTTCCGCGATGCCGGACGCAATGGCGGTGAAGCCGCCATTGGCGCGGGCGACGGTCACCGGCGTCAGGTGCGATTTGCCGTCCTTGGCAACGAAGGCGAAGAAGCCGTCGGGACCGGGGCTGACGGCAACCGTCGGCACGACCACCTGCTGCTCGTCATTGTTGAAATGCACGACGATATTGACCGACTGGCCGGGCCACAGAGCGCCGGAGGCGTTTTCGAACTTCGCCTTGGCAAGGATCGTGCCCGATGCCGTATCGACCGTATTGTCGTAGAAGCTGATCTCGCCTTTGCGCACTTGCCCTTTGGTGGAATTGGGTGCCGTGCTGACCTCGACCGGGCCGGCGGCCAGCGCCTTCTTCAGCACACGCAGGTAGCGTTCCTGCAGATGGAACTTCACGTAGATCGGATCGTATTTGGCGATGGTGACGATGGCCGCACCCGCATTGACGAAGGCGCCCTTGCTGAGGGTGATATCGCCGAGCCTGCCGTCGAAAGGCGCACGAATATCGGTATGCTCGAGGATGACCTGGTCGGAGGCGAGCGTGGCCTTGTCGGCTTCGACGGTCGCGGCGGCGGTATCGCGGGCAGCCTTGGCCTGATCGAGGCTCTGCTGGGTTCCGGCCTTCTGGTCGAAGAGGTCTTGCGCCCGGGTCAGCGCCGTCTCGGATTCTGCGAGCGTCGCCGTATCGCGCACGATCATCGCATTGTCCTTGTCGACGGCGGCCTTGGCCGTCCGGTCGTCCAGCTTGGCGATCAGATCGCCTTCCTTGACCGTCGCACCGTCCTGAGCCTCGATGCTGACGACGAGGCCCTGTTCCTGCGCGGCGATGGTCGTATTGTCCTCGGCATCGGCCCAGCCGGTCGCCGTCACATCCATCGGCAGCGTCGCCGTCACGGCTGCCACGGTCTTGACCATGGTCGGGCCTGTCGCGCCACGCCGCCGCCCACCACTCTGCTGCCCACCACCCTGGGCCTGATCGCTTTGCGCCTGCTGATGGCCGCCATTGCGGGTGCCCTCAGGCTTCCTGATGAACTGCGACAGGTAGGGGATATCAGAGGCATAGGGGATCCTGTCCCCGAACTGCCAGACGCCAACGGCGGCCACGGCTGCAATACTGACGGTGATCCAAAATTTCTTCATGGGTGAGACCGGTCTTGTCTTGGAAAATTGCGTGATTTCTGCCGTGATTGAGCCGCCTGTATTGCGGCGCAAAAAAGACATAATCACCCCGGCGGCGATCACTAAGCGGTTATGGCGGCTTAAATTTTCGTAATGAACAATCTGTAATATTCAGGTTATTCTAATATATAGTCAGGTAGGCAGCGTCGTCGATCGTAGAGACCTGCCAGCGCAGGCTGTACCGGCGAAACACTATTTGATCCGCATGGCAGATCCTGCGCGGGATAGACCCTGGAAAATGCAGAGGCAGGCAGCCATGGCCGAGTTGAATGCTGGTGAACTTCGCTCACTCATCACAACCACTTTTCCCGAACTGACGGGCTCCGTCTTCAAGCTGGCGACCAAGGGTTGGGATTCGGTGGCCGTCGATGTCGACGACCGGCTGATCTTCAAGTTTCCCCTTAATCCGCATGCCGAAAGGGCGCTGGTGAGGGAAGCGGCGTTCCTCGGCGTCATCAGGCCATCTTTAACGATGGCCGTCCCCGACATGCGCATCCACGACGGCCCATCGATCTTTTCGAGCCATTCCAAGCTGCGCGGCGAACATCTCATGACGGAGGATTACGAGGCTCTGCCGGAAGCAGCCCGTCAGCGCCTTGGCGACGATCTCGCCCGTTTCTATGCCGAACTGCATGACCTTGATGCCGACCGTATGCGCGCGCTGGGCGCCGGGCCGATCCTGCCCTGGCAATTGCCGGAGACTGTCAGAGACAAGGCCCTGCCGCTGCTGCCGTCCGAACTGACAAGCTATGCGGAAACCGTCATCTCGGATTTCCAGTCCCTACCGCCCGACCCCTACGGCATCACCTTCGGCTTCTTCGACGGCCACGGCTGGAACATGGCCTTCGATCACGGGCAGGGCAGGCTGAACGGCGTCTATGACTTCGCCGATTCAGGCTTCGGCCCGCTGCATCAGGAGTTCATCTATTCGAACTTCATCTCGCCCGATCTGACGGCGCGCATCGTCTCGGCCTATGAGACGCTGACGGGTCGCCAGCTCGACCGCCGGCGCATCGCGATCCTGACGGGCTTCCATCGCCTGTCTGAACTCGCCGAACTTGCCGACGATCCCGCCTATATCGGCTCGAAGATCGACAGCGTCGCGGCATGGGCCGCTGCCTCGGCCCATACTGGATGATGCCGGCGATCAGACGGAGCGCGCAGCACCGCCGTCGCAGCGGATCAGCGAGCCGGTGATGTAGCTCGCCGGCTCACTGCAGAGGAAGGCCGCCGTTGCAGCGAATTCCTCGACCTTGCCGTAGCGCCCGACCGGAATGCGCGCTTGCTTTTCCACGCGGATGTCTGCGACGCTTTTGCCGGTCCGTTTGGCGGCGGCACTATCGAGATCGACGAGGCGCGCTGTCAGGATGCTGCCGGGCAGCAGCAGGTTGGTGGTGACGCCGTGGCTTGCCACTTCCGACGCCAGCGTCTTGCTCCAGCCGGCCAGCGCCGGGCGCAAGGTGTTCGACAGTGCAAGATTGGCGATCGGCTCGATCACGCCCGACGAGGCGACCGTCAGGATGCGGCCCCAGCCCTGCGCCTTCATGCCGGGCAGCAGCGCATTGGTCAGCGTGATGACGCGCGCCACCATGGAAAAGAAATAGGTCTCCAGCTTGTCGGCAGTCATGTCCTCGGTCGTGCCGGGCGTCGGGCCGCCGGTATTGTTGACGAGAATATCGAGCCCGCCGAATTTCTCCTGCACGGCAGCCGTGACGGTGCCGACGAAATTGTCATCGGAGAGGTCGGCCCAGATCCAATCGGCCTTGCCCTTGCCTTGCGCATTGATCGCCTTGCAATTGGCTTCCAACTCGTCGCCGCTGCGTCCGCAGAGAAGAACATTCGCACCCTCCTGTGCCAGGGCCTTGGCGATGCCGAGCCCAAGACCGCGCGAGGAAGCCAGTACCAGTGCGCGTTTTCCCTTGATGCCGAGATCCATGATTTTTCTCCATTTCCTGTTGCTCTTTTTATAGGGCGCAAGCCGTGCGGAAGAAAAGGACGAAGGTGAACCCGATCGGCTTCAATAATTGACGTTAACGTAAGCGTCATATAATCTTTTGTGTGGAGGACACTCATTGTGCGAATTGGAGGATCGCCTGTCGCTTCCCGGCTCGACAATGTTTTCTGATTTTGACAAGACAGTTACCCTGATTAAGGAAAAACGGCCGTCAAACGGCCGAGCGGAGACGGATGGATGACCGAAATGACTGAGCTGCCGGAACGCGAGAGCATGGAATTCGACGTGGTGATCGTCGGCGCCGGTCCGGCCGGCCTTTCGGCTGCCATTCGCTTGAAGCAGGTCAATCCGGAACTATCCGTCGTCGTGTTGGAGAAGGGTTCCGAAGTCGGCGCCCATATCCTCTCCGGCGCCGTCGTCGATCCCATCGGCATCGATCGCCTGCTGCCCGGCTGGCGCGAAGAGGAAGGTCATCCCTTCAAGACCGAAGTGACGGACGATCACTTCCTGCTGCTCGGTCCAGCCGGCTCGATCCGCCTGCCGAACATCATGATGCCGCCGCTGATGAGCAATCACGGCAATTACATCGTCTCGCTCGGAAATGTCTGTCGCTGGTTGGCGACGAAGGCCGAAGAACTCGGCGTCGAGATCTATCCGGGCTTTGCCGCAGCGGAAGTCCTCTACAATGACGAAGGCGCCGTCATCGGTGTCGCGACCGGCGACATGGGCGTCGAGAAGAACGGCGAGCCCGGCCCGAACTATGCGCGCGGAATGGCGCTGATGGGCAAATATGTGCTGATCGGCGAGGGCGTGCGCGGTTCGCTCGCCAAGCAGCTGATCGCCAAGTTCGATCTGCAAAAGGACCGCGAACCGCAAAAGTTCGGCATCGGCATCAAGGAACTCTGGGAGGTCAAGCCGGAGAACCACCGCCGCGGCCTCGTGCAGCATTCCTTCGGCTGGCCGCTCGGCATGTCGACCGGCGGCGGCTCCTTCCTCTATCACCTGGAAGACAATCTCGTCGCCGTCGGCTTCGTCATCCACCTGAACTACAAGAACCCCTATCTCTACCCCTTCGAGGAGTTCCAGCGCTTCAAGACCCATCCGGCAATCCGCGGCACCTTCGAGGGCGGCAAGCGCCTCTCCTATGGCGCGCGCGCCATCACCGAGGGCGGGTATCAGTCGGTGCCAAAACTCTCCTTCCCCGGCGGCGCGCTGATCGGCTGTTCGGCGGGCTTCGTCAACGTGCCGCGCATCAAGGGCAGCCACAATGCCGTGCTCTCGGGCATGATGGCGGCTGACCGCATCGCTGACGCCATTGCATCAGGCCGCGCCAATGACGAAGTGGTCGAGATCGAAGCCGACTGGCGCAAGAGCGATATCGGCAAGGACCTGAAGCGGGTGCGCAACGTCAAGCCGCTCTGGTCGAAGTTCGGCACGGCGCTCGGTGTCGCTCTCGGCGGCCTCGACATGTGGACCAACCAGCTCTTCGGCTTCTCCTTCTTCGGCACGCTTGGTCACGGCAAGACCGACGCCGCCTCGCTGGAGCCCGCCTCGCAGCATAAGCCGATCGCCTATCCGAAGCCCGATGGCGTGCTCACCTTCGACCGCCTGTCCTCCGTTTTCCTGTCCAACACCAATCACGAGGAGGACCAGCCGGTCCATCTCCAGGTGAAGGACATGGCGCTGCAGAAGTCGTCGGAATTCGGCATCTATGCGGGCCCCTCGACGCGCTACTGTCCGGCCGGGGTCTACGAATGGGTGGAAAAGGATGGCGAACAGACCTTCGTCATCAACGCCCAGAACTGCGTCCACTGCAAGACCTGCGACATCAAGGACCCCAACCAGAACATCAACTGGGTGCCGCCGCAGGGCGGCGAGGGGCCGGTCTATCCGAATATGTGACACGAGATGATCGTTCGGTGCCGCGAATTCGGCGCCGAACCGGTCGCAGGGAAAATTTGCCGCAGATCAATAGGTCGCGCTGCTTGGCAGACTTGAGCCTATAGCCGAGTAAAGCGTCGCCTATACCTGATAACGCATTCGTTATCTCTATTCGCAACGTCGGTTTAGCGTTTCATTAACCATAATCTCCTTAGCTTGCGACATCTTCTTGACGCACTAAGGACACGTTCATGACGATCTCGCGCCGGGGCTTCCTGATCGCTCTGCCTCTTTTCGTTGCCGGCTGCTCTTCGACAACCCTGAACAGCCAGACGAATTACGCCGCACTTCCGGATGAGAGGTTTCCGCTGAGGCAGGTGCCGATCGATCAGATCAAGCCGGAGCTTCGCCGCACCGAAGTCGCTTACGAGGGCAGCTATGCGCCGGGAACGATCATCATCGATACGCCGGCGCGGCGCGCCTATTTTATCCTCGGTGATGGCAGGGCGATGCGTTACGGCGTCGGCGTCGGCCGCGAAGGCCTCACCTTTGCCGGCAATGCCTATGTCGGCCGCAAGGCGGAATGGCCGAGCTGGACGCCGACCGAAAACATGCAGCGCCGCGAGGAGCGTTATCGCAAGCTCGCCGGAGGCATGCCGGGCGGCCCGAACAATCCGCTCGGTGCCCGCGCCATGTATCTTTATCGCGGCGGCAACGACACGCATTTCCGCATTCACGGCACCAACCAGCCGCAATCGATCGGCCTTGCCATGTCGAGCGGCTGCATCCGCATGATGAACCACGACGTCATCGACCTCTACAACCGCGTCGAAGTCGGCGCCAGGGTCGTCGTCATCCAGGCGACAGCCTGATGTAAAGTCACACAAAAAAGCCGCCGCAGCGGATCGCTGCCGGCGGCTTTTGTTTTTGGCGAATGTTCAGCGGCGCTTGGCGGCAATGCCGGTCGAAAGCGCCACGCCGATGCCGGTGATCACGGCCGCACTGATTTCGGCAAAGCCCATCTGCTCGCCGAGCAGGAGGCCGCCGCCGACCGTTGCCAGCACCGGCGTCAGCGCGGTAAAAGCCGCAGCCTGCGTGCCGCCGAGGATGCGCACCGCCGTGCCATAGGCGACCATGGCGACAAGGCCGGAAAGAATGCCCTGGCTCAGCACCTGCAGGCCGATGTCAGGAAGCGACGCCTGCGGCAAGGAGATGCCGAAGACCAGCGCCAGTACCGCCATGATCAGGAAGGACCAGACAGCGATCAGCGCACTCGCCTGGACGGCCGTCAGGCCGGAGCGGCGGAAGGCGTGGGTATAGCTCGCCCAGAGCATGGCGCCGGCCGGCAGCAGCACGAAGCTCGTCCAGGGCAGGGAGGCATCGGCAAGGCTGCGGACGAGGAGGATCAGCACACCGGCGACGATCGCCAGCAGCCCTGCAACCCGCGTGGCATCCGGCCGTTCGCCGAACAGCAGAACGCCGATCAGGGCAGTGGCAAGCGGCATGGAGCCGCCGAGCAGGATGCCCGACGAGGCGGCCGGTGTGGAGTGAATGGCAAGCGTGGTCACCAGGAAGAAGATCGCACCGCAGCCGGCGACCATGATCGCCAGCAGGTGTAGCGGGAGACCTTTTGGGAGCAGGCCTGTACGCAGCCAGACAGGCGAGAGAGCGAGCGCCGGTATGCCGAAGCGGATCAGCCCGATATCGATCGAGCCCAGCGGCGTTGCAGCACTATGGCGGGTTGCCAGAAACCATGTCGACCAGATCAGTACGGTGATCGTGCCAGCGGCATAACCCAGTGTCTGCGAAGGCGATTTCTCGTTTGAAAATGCGATCGTGCTCATCGTCCTGTCCTCTCTTCCGTCCGGATGTCATCCGATTGACAAGAAGATTAGCGCCGGAGGCCGAGGCATGTCCTTGCTATCTGTGGCGCAGAAATCGTGCTATGCGCAATGATCTGCCAATTCATGCTGATGGATTTCGCAATTATGCCAAATCTCGATAAATTCGATATCGCCATCCTGAAATGCCTTCAGGAGGATGCGCGTGCCACCAATGTCGAGATCGCAGAGAAGGTGAACCTCTCGCCGTCGCCCTGCCTGCGCCGCATCCGCAATCTCGAAAAGCTCGGCGTCGTCAGGCGCTACACGGCCGATATAGACCGCAAGGAGGTCGGGCTCGGGCTTACCGTCTTCGTCGAGTTCAAGGTCGCCCGTCACAGCAAGGAGAATTCCGAGGCGCAGCAGGCAGCACTGCTCGCCATTCCCGAGATCGTTTCCTGCTTTCTGATTTCAGGCACGGCGGATTTCCTGGCCGAAGTCGTGGTCGAAGATCTCTCGGCCTATGAACGGCTGCTGACGGAGACATTGCTGACGCTCCCGAATGTCACCGATATCCGCTCGAATTTCGCCATCCGCAGCATCAAGACGCATGGACCGCTGAAGCTGCCGGAGCGCAATTGACACGCCTTAGGACACCAGAGGCGGATGGTTTTAGCCCAGCCTAAATCATCCGCCTCTGATCAAAGAACTACAGCAGCGTCCCGCTGAGGATGAGCAGCGCCACCGAGAAGTAGATGACGAGCCCGGTGACATCGACCAGCGTGGCGACGAAGGGAGCCGATGCCGTTGCCGGATCGAGCCGCAGTTTCTGCAGCAGGAAGGGCAGCATCGAACCCGAGATGGAGCCGAAGGTGACGATGCCGACCAATGCGGCAAAGACCGTCAGGCTGACCAGCTGCCAGTGCGGACCGTAATCATAGAGCCCGGCCGTCTGCCAGAAGATCACGCGGATCATGCCGACCAGCCCGAGGATGGCGCCGAGCGTGATGCCCGTCGGCAGTTCGCGCAGCAGCACCCGCCACCAGTCGGTCAACTTCAACTCGCCGACAGCAAGCGCCCGGATGATGAGCGAGGTTGCCTGCGAACCGGAATTGCCGCCGGAGCTCATGATCAACGGAATGAAGAGCGTCAGCACGACGGCCTTTTCCAGCTCGCCTTCGAAATGCTGCATGGCGCTTGCCGTCAGCATTTCGCCGAGGAAGAGGGCACAGAGCCAGCCGGCCCGCTTGCGGATCATGCCGCCGAAGCCGATCTTCATATAGGGCTTGCCGAGCGCTTCCATACCGCCGAATTTCTGCGCGGCTTCGGTCGTATCGGCAATCATCGTGTCGATGACGTCATCGACGGTGACGATGCCGAGGATCAGGCCATGATCGTCGATCACCGGCAGCGCCAGCAGGTCGTGCTTGCGGATCAGCCGTGCGACATCTTCCTGCTTCATCAGCGCATTGGCCGAAACCGGCATGCCTTTCTGCGCGACCGAGAGGATCGAGGCGTCGGGCTCCCCGGTGATGAGGCGGCGAAGGGTGACGACATGCATCAGCGCGCCGGAATTATGGTCCAGCACATAGATGGCATAGACGGTCTCGCGCGAACGTTCGACCTGACGCACATGGTCCAGCGTCTGGGCAACGGTCCAGTCGTCGGGCACGCTGACGAATTCCGTCGTCATGATGCTGCCGGCCGTGCGCGGCGGATAGCCCATCAGATGCTGGATGGCGATGCGGACCGGTTCTTCCAGGCTGGAGAACAGGCGCACGCGGTCGTCGACGCCGAGCTCCAGCAGGACGTCGGCGACGCGGTCGTTCGACATGCCGTGCAGCAGGCGGGCCGAATCCGTGCCGTCCATCAGCGCCAGTATGGCCGATGCGTTGCGCAGCTCCGGACGGTCGAGAATGTTGACGGCATGGTCCTGCGGCATCCGCGAAAGGATGCGGCCGGCTTCAGCCGGGGCGAGCCCGTTCAGCGATTCCACGCGCTCGGCAATGGTCGCGACACGGCTGTTGTTCATGAAGGCACGGGCGGCATAGCCGGCCCGCAGGGGGAAGCGATTGATATTCATTGGCTCGCCTTTCCGTCGATCCGCCGTAGCGTCCGAACGGGCGAGCCTGGAGCATCCAGGTCAGCGCGCGACGGCCGCGTACGGCAAAGGCAATCGACTGCTACTGTCGCTTGGCATCGTGATGATGGCTCCGTTGATATCCGTGCATGACGTACGTCATCCACGTGTCATAGTAGGTGGTCTCGAATGCGGAAAAAGTCAAGTTGCTTAAATGCTTAACGCCAGAATGCCGCACCCTCGGCGCGGCATTATAAGTCAGCATCGTTTACGCAATATTTCGAGCATCGGAAAAGGCGGATTTTCGACCTCAGAAGCCGGCGAGAACGACCTTGCCCCTCATCCTGCCGCTTTCGACCATGGCATGCGCCTTTTTCAGGTTCGTGGCATTGATTGAACCGACCGTTTCCGACAGCGTCGTGCGGATCTTGCCGGCGTCGACCAACTCAGAAATCCTGTTCAGGATCTTGTGCTGCTCGATCATGTCGGGCGTGCCGAAGAGCGGGCGGGTGAACATCAGTTCCCAGTGAACGGACGCCGCCTTGCGCTTGAAGGGAACGATATCGAAGGTCTTGGGATCGTCGATCAGCGCGAAGCGGCCCTGCGGCGCGAGCGCCTCGACGATATCGGCGACATGCTTGTCCGTGTTGGTGGTCGAGAAGATGAAACCCGGTGCGCCGATACCAAGCGCTGCGACCTGCGGCGCGATCGGCTGCGAATGGTCGATCACGTGATGGGCGCCGAGTTCCCTAACCCAGTCCTGTGTTTCCGGGCGTGAGGCCGTGGCAATGACCGTCAAATCCGTCAGCGTCCGGGCGATCTGGATAGCGATCGAGCCGACGCCGCCGGCGCCCCCGATGATGAGCAGGGCAGGAGCGGCACCCGGAACCGGATCGGTCACGCGCAGCCGGTCGAACAAAGCTTCGTAAGCGGTGATGGATGTCAGCGGCAGGGCGGCGGCTGCAGCGAAGTCGAGAGTCTTCGGCTTCCTGCCGACGATGCGCTCGTCGACGAGCTGAAATTCGGCATTCGAGCCAGGGCGGTTGATGACGCCGGAATAGAAGACTTCATCGCCTGGCTTGAACAGCGTTACATCGGATCCGACAGCCTTGACGACGCCGGCGGCATCAAAGCCAAGCACTTTCAACTCGTCGACGGGCGGCGCCATATGGGCACGAACCTTTACGTCGACAGGGTTGACGGAGACCGCCTTGATCTCGACGAGCAGGTCGTGGCCCTTGGCCTCAGGTGTGGGCAGTTCGACATCGATCAGCGAGGTTTCGGCAGCGATCGGCTGCGGGGTCTTGTAAGCGACGGCGCGCATCTTGGTAACTCCTGTGTCTGTTGTGCAAGAGCTAGATGCGACCTATGTTCCAGCAACGCAAGAATGCACAAATTCTGTACGTAGTACCAAAAAGGATACCGTAAATGTCACGCCCGCGCGCCAAACTGGTCACGAATTTTCCGGGTTGCCCGGTGGAGGCGACGCTGAGCTATCTCGATGGAAAGTGGAAGGGCGTGATCCTTTTCCACCTGATGGACAAGACCTTGCGCTTCAACGAGCTCAGGCGCCATCTGCCTGCCATCACCCAGCGCATGCTGACCAAGCAGTTGCGGGAGCTGGAAGGCTCCGGCCTGATCTCACGAACAGTTTACCCGGTCGTGCCGCCGCGCGTCGAATACGCGCTGACACCGCTCGGCTCCACGCTGAAACCGGTCATCCGTGCGCTTGCCGCCTGGGGTGACGAATTCGTCTTCTGCAGCCCGGAAGGCCGCGAACTGCGTATCGCAAGGGCCTTAGGCAGTTCGGCTGCGGAGCTCCAGGCGTAGCGAAGCGGCAAAAACGAAGAGGCCGAGGAAAGACAGGACGGCGCCGACATAGCCAGTCGCCGCAAAGCCGTAACCCCAGGCAATGACCAGACCGCCGAGCCATGCGCCGAGCGCGTTGGCGATGTTGAAGGCCGAATGGTTGGAGGCGGCAGCCAGCGTCTGCGCATCGGCCGCGACATCCATCAGGCGCGTCTGCAGCGCCGGACCGGCGGCAAAACCGCAGCCGACCAGGAAAACGCAGAGCCCGAGCATATAGGGGTTGGAAGCCGTCAGCGAGAACATCGTCAGCACGACGATGTTATAGACCAGCGAGCCGCCGATCGTGCCGAGCAGCGATTTGTCTGCAAGCCAGGAGCCGATGACATTGCCGGCATTCATGCCGACGCCGAACAGCACGAGCATGAGCGCAACGGCCGTCTCCGGCAGCATCGCCACCTGCGTCGTCGTCGAAGCGATATAGCTGAACATCGCGAACATGCCGCCATAGCCGACAGCGGCAATGGCAAGCGTCAGCAGGATCTGCGGACGGCGGAAGGCGCTGAGTTCGCGCAGCGCGCTTGCCCCTTCCGAGACCTTGTCATGCGGAACGTAGAACCAGATAAGCGCGACCGTCACGAGGCCGATGATGCCGACGGTCAGGAAGGCCACCTGCCAGTCGAGCGCCTGGCCGAAGAAAGTCGTCAGCGGCGTGCCGAGCAGGGTGGCGATGGTCAGGCCGAGCATGACACGGCCGACGGCCCGAGCACGGCGATGCACCGGCACCATGGAAGCGGCGACGAGGGCGGCCACACCGAAATAGGCGCCATGCGGCAGGCCGGTGATGAAACGCAACACCGTGAAGCTCTCGAAGGTCGGTGCGACGGCGCTTAGGATATTGCCGACGGCAAAGAGCAGCATGAGGCAGAGCAGCAGCGTGCGTCGCGCCATCTTGGCAGCGAGCACGGCAATGACCGGTGCGCCGATCACCACGCCGAGCGCATAGGCGCTGATGACATAACCTGCCTGCGGGGTCGTGACCGAAAAAGTATCGGCCACGTTCGGCAACAGACCCATGATCGCGAATTCGCCGGTGCCGATGCCGAAGCCGCCGGCGGCAAGTGCCAGCTGCACCAGCGCGACGGTCATGGAAGAGGGAAGCTCTGCCTCTGGCCCGGAATCGATAGAATCATCGATGGAATCGTTGACGGCAACCTGGCTCACGGGCGGTCCTCGGAGAATCTGGGCTTGGTGACGGCCGCTGGCGGCACGCGCCGGGCCGGTCATTTGCAATTGGTGGGCAGAAATGGCGGGAGGCGGAGATATGATCTCCAATATCCCATCTATTGAATGCGAAGTCGGAAGCGTCGAGTGCTTTTTTTGCAGTGCAGCGTCCTGCTATCTGCATACGTCCATTGCAATATTTGCGTTTCGGCGATGTGACCGGGCAAACCATCCTGCTTGAAATCGCAGGCGCGCCAACCATTTCTTGAGGGCAGGGATAGATAGGAACAGACACCTCATGAAGCTCGTCGGTTTTTTCAATCGCGACGGCGGTACCTTCAGAACGACGGACATGCAGGCTTACGAGAAGCGCGCGGAGCAGGTCTTCCGCGATGCCGGGCATGATTTCGAAGCGATCGTCTTTTCCGGCAGCGAGATCGTTCCGGCCATGGAGCGTGCCGCACGGCGCGACGATATCGACGGCATCGTCGCCGGCGGTGGTGACGGCACAATTTCGGCGGCCGCATCGATTGCCTGGAGGAACGGCGTGGCGCTCGGCGTCGTGCCGGCCGGCACCATGAACCTCTTTGCCCGCTCGCTGAAAGTGCCGCTCGATATCTGGCAGGCGCTCGACGTGCTGGCTTTCGGCGAGCTCGACAATATCGATATCGCCAGCGCCAACGGCCGGCCCTTCATCCACCAGTTTTCCGCCGGCATGCATGCGCGCATGGTGCGCTATCGCAATTTCTACAGCTATCGCTCCCGCATCGGAAAGTTACGGGCGAGCGCCCGTGCGGCTTTCGGCGTCGTTTTCAATCCGCCGGAATTCGAGGTTGAGTTCGAGGCGGCCGGCATGAAGGAAACCCGCCGCGTCTCCGCCATCTCTGTCTCCAACAATCCCTTTGGCGAAAACGCGCTGCTCTATGCCGACAATCTGCGCAGCGGCGAGCTCGGCTTCTACACGGCAAAACCGCTGAAACCGCTCGGCGTCGCACGATTGGCGATCGACATGCTGCGCGGCAGGTTCCGCGAAAACGATGCAGTCATGGTCTTGCATCCGGCCGAGGTGCACTTGCACTTCCCGAAGCTGCGCGCCAAGGCGAACTGCGTGATGGATGGCGAGCTTCTGCCGCTGGAGCGTGATGTCACCGTCAAGCTGCATCCGGGCGAACTAAAGGTATTGGTCAAGCAAGGTCTCGCCGCAGAGGAAGGCGAACGGGAACGGCGCGAGCCGGCAGCCTGACGCTCAGAGCGAAGCGGCACGCCTGGCCCTGAAAGGAATGAGAGCGCTTTCGACGATATCCCGGTCCGCCTCGTCGCCGAATACACAGGTGCGATTGCGTCCTTTCTTCTTGGCGCAGTAAAGCGCCTCGTCGGCCGATGCGATGAGTTGGCGCCACCCGCTTGCACCGCACGCGCCGGAGGCGACGCCGACGCTGACGGTGATAGAGAGATCAATACCGGTTTCAGCGTCACGGATGACATGCGCCTGAATGCGGCTGCGAAGTTCTTCGGCAAAATCCAGGGTGTTCGAAAGATCCGATGTGGAAACGAGAACGGCGAATTCCTCGCCGCCATAGCGCGCGACGATGTCAGTCGAGCGCATCGCGCCCTGCAGCAGGGTGGCGATTTCGATGAGCACGGCATCGCCCGTCAGATGGCCATAGGTGTCGTTCACCGCCTTGAAGTGATCGATATCGATCAGCATCAGGCAGACATCTTCCCCGCGCTCCGAAGGGGCATTGCCGAAGCCTTCCAGCGCCCGGCGGTTCCAGACACCGGTCAGCCCGTCCTTTTCGGCCTGCATCTTCAGCCGCGCTTCATATTCGGCCCGTTCGTCAAGCTTGCCGCGCAGCAATTCCAGCGCCTCGAACAGGCTGCGCATCTCCGGTGCCTTGGAGATCGTCTCCATGTCGGTCACGGGACTGCCGTCTGCGAGCGCGATGATCTGGCGTCGTGCCGTCAGCAGCGGACCGAGTATGTGAAGGCGGATGGAGCGGAAGAGCGTAAACAGCACCGCAAGAGCGGAGGCCGTGATCATAGCGATAACCGCCAGGCGATAGGAGGCGGCGTAATGCTGGGTCCTGTAGCGCTTCACCACATCGTCGAGAAAGACCGTACGCAGCCGTTCGAGCGGCTGCAGCGTCGGAACGTAGTCGCGCGTCAGGTCAACGGCGGAAACCGAATAGTCCCCCGAGATCTTGCCTTGCTCGATCAATATCTTAACAAGTTCGAGGCCAGATCCGAAAAAGATCGTATCGACATCCTTCATGAGCTGCTGGGACAGCGCATCGCGATCGCTGACGATTTTCTGGCCCTGCATCAGCTTGCGCAGCTCGAGAAGCCGGCCAATGGTGCGGCTTGCATCGGTGATATGACTGTCGCGCAGGGGCTGGCGCGTGGCAATCGGACCCATGATCTGCGAGGCAGCCCGGCCGCCATATTCACGCATGTCGCTGATCATCCGCCCTGTCAGGAATGGTGCAGTCAGTTCCGATCGCTGGGTGGTGAAGGCGGCTATGTGCCAGTCCACGACATGCTGGAATGTTTCGATCACCTCGATCATTTCGCGGATGGCGTTCTGCACATCGTCTGGGTCGCGGTCGGCGAGCGGTGTTGCGGCAACGCGGTCGACGGTTTGGCGAGCCCTGCGAAGCTGCGCTCGTGTCTCGGCGAGCGCCGCCTGGAGATCGGGGAGGGAGGAGGATACATCGATTTCGGGCGGCTCATCGAGCGCCTCGAGCGAGAGATCGCTGATGCGCCGGAAGACCTTCAAACGCTCTGTTGCGGGCGCGCTGCTATTTGGCTCGATCGCCATGATGTCGTTGGCCGGTCCGCGTTCCGCCGACATGCGGCTCGCCGCTTCCAGAACCTGGCGGAAGCGCTCGACAGCCAGCAGATTGTCATTGGTCGAGCGGTAGCTTTCATAAGTCGGAATGAGAGCGCTGGCTGTCAGAATGAGGGTCAGAAACGCCACGATGACGGTCGCAAACAGCAGCTTTCCCTCAAGAGTGATGCGGTTCATCAAACCGATCCCTTTCAACACGTCATCCAATCCGGCCCCGTTGCCGGTTTATTGAGAATGCTGATATCGGGCATATATTACCGATTTCGAGTATAGATCATCGATAATGCCAACAGGGTTAAGAAAAGCGTTGAAGTGAAAGTTATGTGACGGGCTCTATTAACTAGAGGCGCGCCAGATAGGTGCGATAGTCGAAATCCGATACAGTGCGCAGGTACGCTATTGCTTCCTTGTGCTTCGTATCGCCATACAACTTCCGATACTTGTCACCGAAGATATTGGCGATGAAGGCCGACTGCCGGAAGGTCTCGACCGCCGTCAGGAAATCATGCGTTAGACGCTTCACGCCCGGTGGTGTGTAGGCGGGTGTCGTTTCCTCGCCCGGATCGAGATCTCCGTCGACGCCGAGCAGCATGCCGCCGAGAATGGCCGCCAGCAGCAGATAGGGATTGGCATCCGCACCCGCCACGCGATGCTCGATGCGCGCCGCCGGCCCGTTGCTGTCAGGAATGCGGATTGCCGTGCCGCGATGCCCGCTGCCCCAGGTAAGGTCGGTCGGCGCGAAGGAACCCGGCTGGAAGCGGCGATAGGAGTTGGCAAAGGGAGCGAAGATGAGCTGCGCCTCCTGCATGGTCTGCAGCAGGCCCGCGGTCACCGATTTCAAAAGCCTGGGTTCGCTGCCCTTCGCATCGAGGATATTGTTGCCATCCCTGTCGATGATGCTCGCATGCACATGCAGCCCTGATCCGGCATGGTCCGAATAGGGTTTGGCCATGCAGGTCGATTTCAGCCCGTGCTTGCGCGCCGCCTGCTCGGCAATCCGCTTCAGGTAGAGGCAGTCGTCAGCCGCAGCCAGCGCATCGGGCCGGTGCAACAGGTTCACCTCGAACTGGCCGGGGCCGAACTCCGCCGTCGTCGCCTCCGCCGGCAGGTTCATCGCCTTGGCATAGGCGCGCAGCGTCTGGAGATAGCTGTCGAGCGCATCGACCGCGCTCATGTCGTAGAGCTGGAAACCGTTCGGATCGCCGCGATAGGTAAGGCTTGCAGGCGGGGAGGGAATGCCCGTCTCGCGCCAGTTCTCCTCGACCAGATAGAATTCCAGCTCGGTCGCCACCACAGGCGTCAGCCCGCGCTCGGCATAGCGTTCAAGCACGGAAGCGAGAATGCCGCGCGGATCCATGAAGCTGCGGCTGCCGTCGAATTCGTGCATCGTGGCAAGCACCTGCCTCGATCCCTCGGGCGCCCAGGGCATCGGCGTCAGGCTGCGCTCATCGGGAATGACATTGCCGTCGGGGTCGCCGATCGTCAGCGACAGGCCAGTGATGTCGTCGTTGTCGTCGCCCCATATATCGAGCGACTGCGTGGAGGTCGGCAGGCGGATGTCGCCGGCCCAGACCTTCTTTTCGGCCGAAAGCGGCAGTTGCTTGCCGCGCAGATCGCCATTCATACCGACAACCAGGATCTCGAAACGCGGATCGCCCTCTCCAGCCTGTTTGCCGTTGCTCGCCATGACCTTGAAAATCCTCTCGCAGAAGGCCAAGGTCGTAAACCATCACCGAAAGCCTTTCAATCCGAAGGTCCAATCATGTCCGATACTTATCCGCTGTCGAACCTCGCCGCGATCGATGCCGCCCATCACCTGCATCCCTTCTCCGACATGAAGAAGCTGAATGCCGACGGCACGCGCATCATCCAGCGCGGCGAGGGCGTGCATATCTTCGATAGCCACGGCAAAAAGTATCTCGATGGCTTCGCCGGCCTCTGGTGCGTCAATATCGGTTACGGCCGCAAGGAAATCGCCGATGCCGTGGCGCGCCAGATGAACGAGCTTCCCTATTACAACACCTTCTTCGGCACGACCTCGCCGCCGACCACGCTGCTGGCTCAGAAGGTGACGTCGAAGGCCGGCCAGCGCTTCAACCACATCTTCTTCACCGGCTCCGGCTCGGAGGCCAACGACACCTGGTTCCGCATGGCGCGAGTCTATTGGGCAGCCGTCGGCAAGCCCTCGAAGAAGACGGTCATTGCACGGCGCAACGGCTATCACGGCTCGACGGTCGCCGGCGCCAGCCTCGGCGGCATGAAATACATGCACGAGCAGGGCGACCTGCCGATCCCTGGCATCGTCCATATCGGCCAGCCCTATTGGTATGGCGAGGGTGGCGATCTCTCGCCTGCCGAATTCGGCCTGAAGGTTGCCCGCGAGCTCGACGCCAAGATCGATGAGTTGGGCGAGGAGAATGTCGCAGCCTTCGTGGCCGAGCCGATCCAGGGTGCGGCCGGTGTCATCATTCCGCCGGAGACCTACTGGCCGGAGATCGACCGCATCTGCAAGGCGCGCAACATCCTGCTGGTGACCGATGAAGTCATCTGCGGCTTCGGTCGCCTCGGCGAATGGTTCGGTCATCAATATTTCGGCGTCGAGCCGGATTTTGCTCCGATCGCCAAGGGGCTATCCTCGGGTTACCTGCCGATCGGCGGCGTGCTCGTCAGCGATCGCATTGCGGACGTGCTGATCAACGAGGTCGGCGATTTCAACCATGGCTTCACCTATTCCGGCCACCCGGTCTGCGCTGCCGCCGCGCTCGAAAACCTGCGCATCATCGAGGAGGAGAAGCTGGTCGAGCGCGTGCGTGACGATATCGGCCCCTATTTCGCGAAGAAGTGGGGTGCGCTTGCCGAGCACGATCTCGTCGGCGAGGCGCAAAGCGTTGGCCTGATGGGCGGCCTGCAGCTTGCCGCCGACAAGAAAACCCGCACCCGCTTCGAAAAGCCCGATCCGATCGGCGCGCTGGTGCGCAATCACGCTCTCGCAAACGGCCTCGTGCTGCGCGCCACCGGCGACCGTATGCTGGCCTCACCGCCGCTCGTCATCAGTCACGAGGAGGTCGACGAGATGGCGCGCATCGCCAAGCTCGCTCTGGATGCCGCCTGGAAGGAGCTGCGTGGCTAGCGACGATGCGACGGCGGAAGCCCTGCCGTCATTGAACGTCGATCATTTGGGGGAATCTCGACCAATGAAGCAGATTTACACCACTCTGGGACCAAAACGCCGCGAAGAACTCGGCATGATTCTTCCGCACGAGCATGTGTTTGTCGATCTCCGAACCCCCGACCAGCCCGGCTACGCCAAGGCTGATGTAGACGATGTCGTGGCGCTGATGGTCCCACAAATAGAGGCAATCAGAAGACAAGGCATTTCACTGCTCGTCGAGTGCACGACAGGGGGCGTTGGAAGACGCGCAGATATTGATCTTGCCGTATCGAAGGCGGCCAACTTTCCGATCGTCGTGCCGACCGGCAACTATCGCGAACCATGGATACCCAGGTGGGTAGCACAAGCCAGCGAAGTCGATCTCGAACAATGGATGGTGGCTGAACTTACCGAGGGCATCGAAGATACCGGCGTGCTCGCCGGATGGATAAAACTGAGCGCCGGCGACGATGGCATTACGCCATTGGAGGCCCGCATCCTGCGCGCAGCCGCAAGAGCATCCGTGCGAACCGGTGCGATCATCGGCTCGCACACGATCCGGGGAAGGGTCGTGATGGAGCAGCTGGACATCCTTCAGTCAGAAGGTTGCGCAGCCGAGCGGTTCATATCCATTCATACCCAGGAGGAAAAGGACTTCCAGCTTCACAAGGCACTGGTGGAACGCGGCGCGTGGATCGAATACGACCATGCCGGCAGGGCACCGGATGAAGACGTGGTCGCGCTGATAATGGACGCCCTTGAAGCAGGATTGGGCAAGCGGCTTTTGATAAGCCACGATCTCGGCTGGTATGATCCGGCGCAACCGGGTGGCGGAGCCCCGAGGCCTTATACGCACCTTGTCGAGAGCCTTCTGCCAATGCTTCAGATCGCGGGCGCGAGCAGGGACACAGTGCGCCAACTCACAGAGGTCAATCCTTTCGACGCATTCGCACGCTAGAGCAATTCCAGCAAAAGTGTGCAGCGGTTTTGCGTCCGGAATTGCGTAAAAACAAGCAGATAGAGCACTTTCGTGATTCGAAGAAAAACGAAAGTGGTCTACGGATAAGCCACCGCGTAGGCGAACTGATAGGTGTCACCCGGTCGGCCATAGATATAGGGCAGGGTGACGACATGCGTTTCCGGCTGCTTCAAGCCGGTCTGCGCCAGCACATCCCCAAAATAATCATTCGGCCAGGCCGGCGGCGTCCTGCCCTTGTCGTCGCGCCAGACGAAGACGACGGGATGTTTTGCATCCAGCTGGAACGCCGGCTTGAAGTCCGGATAGAAATAGGACTGCACCGGGGTGTCAGGCATTTGCAGCCGCATATTGCCGTCGAGATGCGGGTCGTAACCGACGATCAGCCCCGGTTCGCCGCCGATTTCCTTGCGGATCGTCTCGGCGAAGCTGCTATAGGGGATGTTCAGCCGCTGATATTTGCCGAAGAGCGGGCCGTAATAGGCGCGCATGGCGAGCACGGCCAGCACGATGCCCATGATCACGCCGCTCACCGCCAGCGATGCACGCAAGGGTGCTGCGGAGTCGACTTCGGCGCTCTCGGCTTTCATGCAGATATAGAGCGGCAGGATGAGGAAGAGTGGCGTCAGCCATCGGTCGGCGACATTGTCGACGCCTGCAAGCAGGATCATCAGCGCAATGGCGCCGATCTCTATCAGCAGGATGCGCCCGGCAATTCGTGTCCAGCGGCTGGACGCGCGCCACATTGCCCGCAGCGATTTGGCAAAGAGCGCCAGAAAGATGACGACGGAGACGCCGGCGATGCCGACCATTGCGGAGATGAAGCGGAAAAAGCCGGTCGATACCTGCGCCAGAAAGCTTTTCTCGTCACCGGTCATCTTGTGCAGCGTACGATCGACGGCAAGGTCGAAATGCTGCAGGAACCAGATTGCGTGCGGCGTGACGATGGCGATCGAAATCACGATGGTCAGTATCAGCCGCCAGTCGAGCAAGCGCTTGCGGAAATCGGTATCGATCAGCGCAGCGACGAATGCCGCGGCCGGAAGAAGCGCGAAATTATACTTCGATATGATGCCGATGCCGGTCGCAATGCCGACGATGGCATAGGAGATGGCCGAGGGTGTCTTCAGCGTGCGGAAAAAGCCGTAGAGGAACAGCGAACCGGCAAAGATCGTCGCCACCGAATGGGTCAGGTCCCGCTGCGCCTCGAAGACGATCTGCGGCATGGTGAGCAGGCCGAGCGTCGTCATCACCACCAGGCTGCTGTTCTTCAACGTCAGCCGCGCCGCCAGCCAGTAGAAGACATAGGACAGGAACAGCATGGTGCATTTGAGGAGCGACAGCGAAAACAGCGACACGCCGATGAGCGATGTTACGCCGTACTGCACCCAGTTGTAGAAGGGCGGCTGCGAATTATAGCCGAAGGCGAACCACTGCGAGAGCAATATCTGCTCCGCCTCGTCCAACTCCAGCGCATTGGGAATGCTGAGCCGCACGATCAGGTGGAGCAGAAAATAGGTTCCAAGCACCGCCAGGATCAGATTGGGCCGGCGGCTGAAAAGGCTCTTCACGTCAGCTTTCTCGGGAGAAGATCTGGCGCACGATATAATTCGGCGAGGCGTCGTCGCGATAATAGGTCCGCGCGATCATTTCCGCCAGAATGCCGGTCGTGATCATCTGCACCGATGAGAGCAGCAGCACGACGCCGACCATCAGCATCGGTCGCGTGCCGATATCGTTGCCCATGATGAACTTGTCGAAGCCGAGATAGATGAGGATCAGCGCAGCGAGGCCGCCGAGGCCGAGGCCGAGCGAGCCGAAGAAATGGCCCGGACGCGCCTTGTAGCGCATGAAGAACATCACCGACAGCAGGTCGAGGATCACGCGGAAAGTGCGTGAGATGCCGTATTTCGAGGTGCCGTGCTGGCGTGCGTGATGGGTAACGGCCATTTCGCCGATGCGCGAGCTCGGCACCACGCCGGCAACCCAGGCCGGGATGAAGCGGTGCATCTCGCCCATCAGCTTCACCTGCTTGATGATCGAGGCACGGTAGATCTTCAGGCTGCAGCCGTAGTCGTGCAGCTTGACGCCGGTGATACGGCCGATGAGGTAGTTTGCGCACCAGGAGGGAATCTTGCGCAGCAGCAGACCGTCCTGGCGGTTCTTGCGCCAGCCGACGAGCAGGTCGAGTTCACGCCGTTCCAGCTCCGAAACCATCGAGGGAATATCCTTCGGGTCGTTCTGCAGGTCGCCGTCCATGGTGGCGATCAGCCGGCCCTGCGCCGTATCGATGCCGGCCTGCATGGCGGCCGTCTGGCCGAAATTGCGCTGCAGCTCGACGATACGCAGCGTCAGCCCCTCGCGATTGACGAACTTGCGGGCATTGACGAGCGTTGCGTCCGTGCTGCCGTCGTCGACGAGGATCAGTTCCCAACGAAGCGGATAGTCTGCCATGGCCGCGGCAATGCGCTCGACGAGCGGGCCGATGCTTTCTTCCTCGTTGAAAACAGGAACGACCAGCGACAGCTCGAGCGGTTGTATCTGATCATTCGCACCGCGAATGGACTCTACCGTTGTCTGCAACTTTCATTTCTCCTAAAAGGCGCGGCAATGGAAGACCGATGAAAACCAGCCGCCGCAGCCAAACTTAGGAAGCCTGATACATGAAGACCCCGAGTGTTGAAAGCGGGCAATCCTGGTTTCTGCGCAATCGCATGACCCTTCTGACGGTCGCAATCGTCGCAGCCTATGCACTTTTCATCGAATGGTTCTGGGGCTGGTCTGTCATATTGCAGCAATGGGCTGCCGTCGGTCCACGGCCCGTCATCGGCGCGCTGATACTCCTGACCAGCACCTATTTCCTTCGTACATGGCGCATCTACGATTATTTTCCACGGGAGACGGCAGGCCGTTTCGCGGCCCTCTTCCGCGTCACCCAGATCCATAACCTTTTGAACATCATGCTGCCCTTCCGCGCCGGCGAGACCAGCTTTCCGGTGCTGATGCGCACGGAATTCGGCATTCCCCTGACGCGCGGCACCTCCGCCCTGCTGGTTATGCGGCTATTGGACCTGCATGCGCTGCTGGCCGCCGCGGGCCTCGGCGTTGCGGCCGCCGCCTCCAATGCCGCGCTCGCCTGGTTGGTCTGGGTACTCTTCCTGTTCCTGCCGGTCTTTGCTTTTGCTGCCCGCAAGCCGCTGCTGCGCCTCGGGGCGAAACTGCTGCCGCGCAAGGCGCAGACGCTGCTTCATGAAATCGAGAACGGACTGCCTTTCGATGCCGTTGCTTTTGCCCGCGCCTGGGCGATGACCATCGTCAACTGGCTGGTGAAGGTGCTCGTGCTCGCCTGGGCGCTCGGTCTGATGGGCGTGCTGCCGATGGCCGCGAGTTTCGGCGGCGCGCTCGGCGGCGAGCTTTCCTCGGTCCTGCCGGTGCATGCGCCGGGCGGCGTCGGCACCTATCCGGCCGGCATCACCGCCGGTGCCATCGCCTTCGGAGCATCGAGCGAACGGTCGGCCCTGGACGCGCTGGCGCAGGCAAGCGTCAGCGCGCATCTGCTCATCATCGTTTCCGCCCTGACAGGCACCGCCATCTCGCTGCCGCTCGGCCGCCGCAAGGCCTGACCGCGCCTCAAGACGATGCTGTAAGCTCCGAGATGCGCTTGCGCAGAAAGGCCCGTTCCGGCTCCTGCCGGCAGAGTGTCAGCGCCGTCTCGTAAGCCGCAATCGCCTCGGCCCTGCGTCCGAGCCGGCGCAGGAAATCCGCCCGCGCCGAATGGGCGAGATGATAGGACGTTAGGTCCCCCTTGCCCATGACGGCATCGACGAGGGCCAGTCCTTTCTCCGGCCCATCGGCCATGGCAATCGCCACCGCGCGGTTGAGCTCCGCAATATCAGAGGGATGGGCGGCAATCAGCAGGTCGTAGTAGAAGGCGATGCGCCGCCAGTCCGTTTCCTCGATGCTTCCGGTCTTCGCGTGTTCCGCCGCGATTGCCGCCTGAACCGTATAGATGCCGATATCAGGCGTGCGCATGGCGCTTGCAAGCAGCGACAGCCCCTCTGATATTCTTGCCCGGTCCCAGAGCGAGCGATCCTGATCGGCAAGCAGCACCAGCGCGCCGTCACCATCCTGCCGGGCAGCGCGCCGCGACTCCTGCAGCAGGAGCAATGACAGCAGGCCGGCGACATCCGGATGCGGCAGCAAGGCGGCAAGCAGCCGCGCCAGCCGGATCGCCTCTGCCGTCAGGTCGGCGCGCACGATGGCGCTGCCCGAGGATGCCGAGTAGCCCTCGTTGAAGACGAGGTAGATGACATGCAGTACCCGGTCGAGCCTTTCGGGCAGTTCGGCTCCGACGGGCACTTCATAAGGGATTTTTTCCGTCCTGATCCGGTTCTTGGCACGCACGATCCGTTGTGCGACCGTCGGCGCCGGTACGAGGAAGGCATGGGCGATCTCTTCCGTCGTCAGTCCGCAGACCTCGCGCAGCGCCATCGCCATCTGCGCATCGGCGGCAAGAGCCGGATGGCAGCAGATGAAGATCAGCCGCAGCATGTCGTCCTCGATCGGTTCCATGTCGCCGATCTCCGTTTCCGTGCCGTCAGGGTAGAGCCCGTCCTCGATATGCCGCAGCGAGGCGTTGAAGCGCGCTCGTCTCCTCAGATGGTCGATCGCCTTGAAGCGGCCGGTCGAGACGAGCCAGGCAACGGGATTGTTGGGCATGCCGTCGACCGGCCATGTCCGTGCCGCCGCCGCAAAGGCATCGTGCAGCGCTTCCTCCGCCCGGTCGAAATCGCCGAGCAGGCGGATCAGCGTCGCCAGAACCCGGCGCGAATGCTGCCGGTAGATATCCTCGATCACCTGTCTCATGGGCCGACCCTCACTGTGGCAGGGTGAGCAGTCTCACCGGCCGCAATTCGATCGCCCCGACCCGGACGCTCGGAATGCCCGCAACGACCTTGCGCGCCTCTTCGAGATCGGCCGCCTCGATGATGTAAATGCCGGCCAGATGTTCCTTGGTCTCGACATAGGGGCCGTCGGTCGAAGACAGAATGCCATCGCGCACCCTCAACACAGAGGCGCTGTCGGGGCCTTCCAATGCATCGGAATGGATCATGATGCCTTTGCGCTGAAGCTCCTCGTCATATTGGAAATGTGCCCTCACGAGTTCGTCGCCCTCGGCCTGGCTGAGTGTGCCGTCCATATCGGCGGCATTATAGATGAGGCAGACGAAGCGCATGGCTATCTCCCATCCTTGATCGAATAGCCGGGGCGGATTTCGATTGATGCATATTTGAGGATCGGGAAGGTGGAAATGATCGACTGTGCTTCCGCCATATCCCTGGCCTCGATCACGACGAAGCCGCCGAGATGTTCCTTGATCTCTGCGAAAGGACCATCCGTTGCAGCGATGGTGCCGTTGCGAACCCTGAGCGTCACAGCCTGCTCCGGCTCATAGAGCGCCAGCGCGCTCAACATATGGCCGCTGTCGCGCCAGTGGTCGTCGCTGACGATGCATTCCTGCGTGACGGCTTCCCACTCTTCTGGGGTGACCCGTTTGCTCTTTTCGGTATCGAACCAGATCTGGCCCAGAAACTTCATGACATCACCTCCTCAGCCGAATTCATGGATGGGGCGAACCTCGATCGCGCCGAGCTTTGCCAGCGGAATGCCGGCGGCAACACGGATCGCGTCGTTGAGGTCCTTGGCGTCGATCAGGATGAAGCCGCCGAGCGCTTCCTTCGTCTCGATGAAGGGGCCGTCGGTGACCGACATCTCGCCGCCGCGCACCCGGACCGTGACCGCCGATTGCGGCGACTGCAGCGCCTGGGCAATGATCATATGACCGCTGTCGGCAAGATCGCGGTCATAGGCGAGCGAATCCCGGTCGAGCTTTTTCTTTTCTTCCGTCGACATGGCCGACAGCACCGTGCCGTCGAACCAGACCTGGCAAAGATATTTCATCCCTTGTCCTCCACGCTGTGGTTTCACAGCCCTTAGAGCGCCGTGCATCCATTCGGACGCACAAAGGACGCTCTAAATCTTTGAATCTACGCATCGGGCTTTCCGAAAATCTATCTCGATTTTCGGGCCGATGCTTAGAGACGAACAGCCTAGGCGTTTTTCGACAGGGAAGAAAAATATCTTTTAAGCGGCCTGAATGTCGAAAGGCCGGGGCAGCGCTCGACAAAGCTCCATCGACAACATCGAGGAGATGGAGCAATGAGCATGCTTGAATTCGGAATAGCACATCTGATCATCACACGCGGCGCACGCGAGATGCCGCCGCTTGAGAATGCCGAGGTGATAAGGATGCTGGTCAGGACCGGGATTGCGCTGGCGGCGTTTGCAGGCCTGATCGCAGCGCTGCAGCTTGCCGCAAGCGCTTGAGAACAGTGTGTGGCCCGGCGGACAAGGCCGGGCCACGCCTGATATCTTACTGAAACGCCGTCTCGAAGAAGCTGCGCAGCTTGCGTGAATGCAGCGCTTCCGGTGGCATGGCGGCGAGTTTCTGGATTGCCCTGATGCCGATCTGCAGGTGCTGGTTCACCTGCGTGCGGTAGAAGGCGGTCGCCATGCCCGGCAGTTTCAGCTCGCCGTGCAGCGGCTTGTCGGACACGCAGAGCAGCGTTCCATAGGGCACGCGGAAGCGGAAACCATTGGCAGCGATCGTCGCCGATTCCATGTCGAGCGCGATGGCGCGGGCCTGCGACAGTCGCTTTACCGGGCCTGCTTGGTCGCGCAGTTCCCAGTTGCGGTTATCGATGGTGCCGACCGTGCCGGTGCGCATGATGCGCTTCAGCTCGAAGCCTTCGTAGCCGGTGATCTCGGCAACGGCCCCCTCGAGCGCCACCTGCACTTCGGCAAGGGCCGGGATCGGCACCCAGACCGGCAGGTCGTCGTCCAGCACATGGTCTTCGCGCATATAGGCATGCGCCAGAACATAATCGCCGAGGCGCTGGCTGTTGCGCAGTCCCGCGCAATGGCCAAGCATCAGCCAGGCATGCGGGCGAAGCACGGCCACATGGTCGGTGATCGTCTTGGCGTTGGAAGGACCGACGCCGATATTGATCATGGTGATCCCGGCATGGCCCTTCTTCTTGAGGTGATAGGCCGGCATCTGCGGCAGGCGAGAAAGCACGGCATCCGTTTCCGGAACGCTCGATCCTGCCAGCGTGACGATATTGCCGGGCTCCACGAAGGCGGTGTAGCCGTCGCCGCCCTCAGCCATCAGCTTGCGCGCCCAGGAGCAGAATTCGTCGACGTAGAACTGGTAGTTCGTAAACAGCACGAAGTTCTGGAAGTGCTCGGCACCGGTCGCCGTATAGTGCGAAAGGCGGGCGAGCGAATAGTCTATGCGCTGTGCGGTGAAAGGCGCAAGCGGCGAGGGCTCGCCCGGAGGCGGCAGGTATTCGCCGTTGGCGATCTCGTCATCCGTCGTGTTGAGGTCGGGCGTGTCGAAGAGATCGCGCAGCGGAGTATCAACGAAAGCCGTTGCCGATGCTTCCACATGCGCGCCTTCGCCGAATGCGAAATGCAGCGGGATCGGCGTCGAGGATTCCGAGACGACGACAGGCACGTTATGGCTCTTCATCAGGAGCAGCAGCTGCTCCCTAAGGTAATGCTTGAAGAGCTTCGGCCGCGTCACCGTCGTCGTATAGACGCCCGGTGCCGTCACATGGCCGTAGGAGAGGCGGGAGTCGACATGACCGAAGCTCGTCGTCTCGATACTGACTTGCGGGTAGAAAGCGCGGTAGCGGGACGTGACCGGCGCACCCTGGGCGAGCTTCGTGAAGCTGTCGATCAGGAAAGAGGTGTTGCGTTCGTAGAGTGCAGTCAAAGCTTCGACGGCTTTTGCCGGATCATCGAAGGCTTGCGGCTCGAAAGGGGGAGGGGACGAAATGTCGAAAGCGGACAGTGGATAGATTCGTTTGCTCATGAGGCATTATAGAGAGTCGTTTTTAACAAGCAAACGACGCGCAAAGGCTGAAACCCAGATATTTTCCCCAATATCTTTCCAACTCTCAGCGGATGGCGGTGCAGTAACCGCCGCGGCTTTCCAGGCACGTATAGTTCGCGCCGAAATGCGACTGCTGTGCCCCGCCGCCGCCCGTGCGCACGACCACCGCCGAAAACGAGATCGCGAAGATCGCCGCAAAGAGCGTTATGATTGTAAACCGTCTCGCCAGAATGAACACGTCCACGTCCTTACCCCGATATGCGCCCTTCATGGTGCTGTTTTGCCATGATGCGGCTGAACGGGTGCTGAGACGGCGGTTCATTTTGCGTTCAGTTTCTGAGGCCGGCTAAGGGTCTCGGAGACGGGTCCCCTCAAAGGCGAGTCCCCTCAAAGGCGAGTCCATGTCTGCGTTTTGCAGAGGACGTTCATCACGCAGCCCTTCAGCTTCAGAGAGCTGCCGGAAATGTTGCCAAAGCCGCTATAGGTCTTGTCATTGGAGGGATCGGTGATCTCACCATTGTAACTGTCGCCGGTGCCCGCCAGCATGCCGATCTTCTTGCCGGCATATTTGCCCGACTTGAGCGTGATGCAGTATCCACCGCCGCAAGGGGCAATCACTGCCGTATCGCCGGCGACCGTCTTCCACTTGCCGACGATCGGTTCTTCCGCCAGCGCAAGGCCTGCCGTAAGTGCCAGCGCACTGGCGAGAACGAGGGTACGGATCATCTTTTCCTCCATGAAGCTGATTGGCGCGAAAATAACTGACGCGAACGTAAAGGTAAATACGCTGCCGGAGCGCCTGAAATCCGGCTTTCGCCTTCAGGTTTTTCTGCTGATCGCCTGATCGATGCTGATTTCACGGTAAACAGTTCCTCAATTTCCAATTCCTAATTTTTCGTAAAAGGCGAGCGAAAATCCTTAATTCCCAGGGATTCCGATGTTTAACAAAAATCCAATTTTACCAAGCATTTGCACTTTGTTTGCGTCAAATTAATCATGCATTTTAGGCGTTTTTTGAAGGCCGTTCGGCATAGTGAACCCATCAAACGAGCGGGGCAAACCCGCCGGACCGGAGAGGCCGCAAGCCGCAGAAGATGGCGAGGCCCAAAGGTAAAACAGGGTACGTCTTAACAGGCTAAACAGGGATAGAACCGATGGCACGCTTTGAAATGCACAATGCTGAAATGGCCACCATGGGTGGCGACAACAACAGCGCCGATGTCTTCTGCGAAATGGGTCTGATGTATGCGACCGGCCGAGGCTGCAATATCGACCTCATCGCCGCTCACAAGTGGCTGAATATTGCCGCGATCAAGGGCAACGACCGCGCAGCCGAGCTGCGCGCCGATGTCGCCGCGGCGATGAGCAAGATGCAGCTTGCTGAGGCGCTGCGCGCCGCCCGCGAATGGATGACGATCCACTAAAAACCGTCCATCCGGGAACAAATCGACAAGAGCAAAATAACAACCTCAAAAGAGGGGAGCTGGCGGGGCGCCTTGGACGGGGCCGATGCCAGGAGAAGGAAACCGCGACCGGCTTGTCCTCTGCCGGCCGCGGTTTACCTGTTTCAGCTCAATGTCTTCAGGACCAACGGCAAGGCTGCTTCGAGCCGCGCCATATCGGCCTCCGGTCCAACACTCACACGGATGCAGCGGTTGAGCGGTGCCACGCCCGGCATGCGGATGAACACGCCGTGTTCCATCAGCCCGTCGACGATGGCCCGCGCATGAGGACCGTCGCGCCCGGCATCGACTGCCACGAAATTGGTGGCTGATACCAGCGGCTGCAGGCCGTTCGCCCTGGCAATATCGGCAATCCTGTCGCGCGCGGCGTGGATTTTCCCGATCACCTCGGACAGATAGGCCTGATCCTTAAGGGCTGCGAGGGCTGCGACCGTCGCCAGCCGATTCATGCCGAAATGGTTGCGGATCTTGTCGAAGGCCTGCGCCGTGCCCGGTGTGGAAATGGCATAGCCGACGCGGGCGCCGGCAAGCCCATAGGCCTTGGAGAAGGTGCGGGTGCGCACGATATTCGGCAGGTCGATGAGCGATTGGATCGACGGCAGCGCGGTGGCCGGGCCGGTTTCGCTATAGGCTTCGTCGAGGATCATCAGGCAGGTTTCCGGCAGGGCGCGGGCAAAGGCGACGATCTCTTGGGCACCCCACCAGCTTCCCATAGGATTATCGGGATTGGCGAAATAGACGAGCGGGGCATTCTCGCGCTTGACCGCGTCGAGCAGCGCGTCGAGATCCTCGCGGTCGCCGGCATAGGGAACGGTGACCAGACGGCCGCCGAAACCGTTCACATGGAAATTGAAGGTGGGATAGGCGCCGAGCGAGGTGACGACGGTGCCGCCGGGCTCGATCACCAGACGCACGATCTGTCCGAGCAATTCGTCGATGCCGCCGCCGATGGCGATGTTGGCCGGCGTCACGCCGAGATGGGCGGCGAGCGCTTCGCGCAACGCGTAGTTTTCCGGATCGTTGTATTTCCAGATATCGCCGGCCTGTTCCCGCATGGCGGCAATGACCGAGGGAGCCGGGCCGAAGCCGTTTTCATTGGCGCCGATGCGCGCTTCGACCTTCAGGCCGCGCTGGCGCTCGATGGCCTCGGGGCCGACGAAGGGGACGGTGGAGGGCAGGGCGCTGGCAAGCGGCGTGAAGCGCGAGAAGGCAGACATGCGACGGCAATTTCCCGGAATTATTGAAAAAGCCGCGCAACAATAGGCCCTCGCTTTGCCAAGGCAAGCAAGATTATTTCTCGTTCGTGACGGCTCAGACGCGGTTGCCGTTGCGGCGCGCGTCGATCGCTTCCGTATTGCCGATCATGAAGTCGGCACGCACTACCTTGCGTAGAACATCCGGATCGATGAGGTTGATGAAGCGAACGCCGATGCGTTCATGATGGCGATAGACTTCGGCACAGCCGATGCGGTAGGCAAGCCCCAGGATGTTCAGGTAATAGTGTTTGGGCAGGCCGGCCGTGGTCGACACGACGAAGGTCGCGCCGCCCTGGGAAATGTCGAGAATTTCGGCGCTGCGCATCGAAATCCCGGTCAGACAGGGGCGAACGGCGACGATACGGGCCGGTCGTTTGACGTTGAACTCCTCCCAGCGAATATCGTAGACAGCCGACTTCACCGTGGCGAGGTGCGTTGCGCGGAGCATTTCCATTTCGCATTCTCCGTCAGGCAGTTCAAAATTTGGGGCAGTTCAAATTTCGGGCTGTTCGACGGAGAGGCTCACACGAATGTTTTTCACATTCGTCAAATATAAAACTACAATTTTAACGAGTTTGAAATTTGTGCGTTAGCGGCACAGCTATTGTGCCCTCTTGGGAATAAACCTGTCGTCGCTCGAGCAAGCAATCTCACTGCGCAGTGAATCTCATAGGTGCTGTAGGCGGCGAATCCTAAAATGGCACCATAGAGAAGCGTCGTGCCGATCGACTTTGACCCTTGGATCACCCGTGACTCTCTTTCCGCGGGATCTTCCGAACTCTTTCAATTGTCCGGCGTTTTTCCTTTAGCGACGCGTCGCCTCCAATCATCAAAGCGAGGAAAACTCAAATGACAGATGTCAAAGTTCCCTGGGAATCCTGGGTTGTCGTGTGCGATGGGGCGAAAGCCCTGATCCTGCAGAATGCCGGTGACGCGCAACTGATGAATCTTCAGGTTCGCGAAACCCTGACGCAACCCAACCAGCCGACCCGCGAAATCGGTACCGACAAGCCAGGCCGATCCTATGCGCCCGATGGCCTGAGCGGCAGCGCCATGGAGGAAACCGACTGGCAGGACCAGGCGGAAGAGGAGTTCCTGAAGGAGGTGGCCGACAAGCTCGATGAGCTCGTGCATGAGAAGGAGGCGAGCCGCATCATTCTCGTAGCACCCCCGCGGGCGCTCGGCATGCTGCGTCCCAACCTGAGTGTCGATGCGCAGGCGGCGATTTCAGCCGAAGTGGTGAAGGACTATACCAATCTTCCCGTCGATCAGATCGAGCGGCATCTCGCCGCGTGATCGCCGAAAGCCATCGCTCTTCGAAACGCGGGTCGCAAGGCTCGCGTTTTCCTATGCGGATCGGAGGTCGGAAATCAGAGGCTGGTTTCGAAACTTAGCCGCAGCACATGATGCAGGAATTCGGGGTTCAGCAGCATGTTGAAGCTGATGGTCACGAACTCGCCTTCGCGCTTGACCACGGTCGAGCCGATCTCGTCATGGATGCCAAGGATCTCCAAGAAGAAATGCTGCGGCATTTCCAGGCTCGGGCTGACTTCCAGCAGCGCGCCGGCGAGCGTGATGGTACGGATCAGGCAGCGGACCTGCGTGCCGGTGCTCAAGTGGTGGCCGACGAAAATGATGTTGCCGGGCCGGTCGAGATTGAATTCCCTGTAAGCCTGTTCCGGCTTGGGATGTTCCGTGTCGAGCTGCATCTGAAAGGCCATATCAGCCTCCGCTTGTTGTATGATCAGACTTTAACGCAGGATTGCTCACATCTGCTGAACAACATCTTTAAAATTGAAACCTTGTGCAAAATTGAATGACAAAACGCATTTATCACGGGCAAGACTGTCCAGAATCTGCCCAGTTTTTCACCATTTTTGTACCGCCATTGACTTGCGGCCTGGCGTCGCGCATAGAGAAGCCGGTTCGAGGCACCGGCCGCTCGCGGATGAAGATCCATGGTGAAGCCCTCGCGATCATGGTCACAGCCCGAGTGCATGCTGACTGATGGCAATGCGAGCCCCCCTGACAGTCGAATGGCATGCCTTTTGAAAGGCTGAACCCATGACTATGACCTATCCCACGGTCGACGAACTCAAGGCCCAGGCAAAGCGCCTGCGCCAGGCCATGACCGAGCGCGGCAGCGAGATCACCCATGCCGCCGCTCTGGAATTGATCGCCCGCCAATATGGCGCCCGCGACTGGAACACGCTCTCGGCCCTCGCTGCCAAGCCCAACGATAAGCCCGCCTCGCCGATCTTCGTCGGCGCCCATATTCGCGGGCGTTATCTGAACCAGCCTTTCACCGGCAAGGTTCTGGCGCTTTCGGCCGTAGCAGGCAGCGAGTTCTACAGGATCACCATCCATTTCGACGAGCCCGTCGATGTCGTGACCTTCGAGAGCTTCTCGGCCTTCCGCCAGCGCATCCATGCCCAGATCGACGAGAACGGCGTCTCGCCGCGCAAGACCTCCAACGGTCTGCCGCATCTCGTTCTCGATATCTGATCGCCTTGTTGCTGCCCGTAACACCCGGATTCCGTCCATGACCTCACGTTCAGAAGCCAATGCCTTCCTGACCGGCCCGCTGCCATCAGTCTTTGCCCGCACGGCGCTGCCGATCATCCTCATCACCACCATCAACGGCCTCTTTGCCGTGGTGGACGCCTATTTCCTCGGCGCCTATGTCGGCGCCGGGGCACTCTCCGCCGTAACGCTCATCTTTCCCGGCCTGATGATGCTCGTCGCTCTGCAGTCGCTCGTCTCGAATGGCATGACGAGCATCCTTGCCCGCGAACTCGGTGGCGGCAATCGCGATGCCGCGCGACGCACCTTCGCTGCCGCCCACGTTCTGGCAATCGTCGTCGTGCTTGTCGTCAACGTCATCTATTGGACGGTCGGCTGGCGGATCGTCGACAATGCCGCGGCGGGCGATCTCGCCGTTGCCGGAAATGCCCGGACCTTCATCGCCATCATGGTCGGCGCAGCACCCATTGCCTTCTTCCTGTCGCTCAACATCGACGCCCTGCGCAGCGAAGGCCGGATCGGCTTCATGACCATGGTGATGCTGGCCGCGACAGCGCTGAACATTGCCGCGAACTGGTTCTTCATGGCGATCCTTGGATGGGGTGTCGCGGGTTCGGCTCTCGGCTCGGTGCTCGCACAGGCAATCTGCCTGGTCGCCGTGCTGATCTATCGCTGGCGCAACGAGCGCGCCCTGCGTCCGGCGACACGCTTCCCGCTTGCCGACTGGCGGCCGATCCTCGCACTTGGTGTGCCGATGAGCCTCGGCTTCATCGGCATCTCGCTCTGCTCGGCAGCCGTCATCTTCAACCTATCGATCTGGAGCGAAGGGGATTATGTCGCAACCGTCGGTGCCTATGGCATCATCACCCGCGTCGTGACCGTCGCCTACCTGCCGCTGCTTGGCCTCAACATCGCCTTCCAGACGATCTGCGGCAACAATTACGGTGCCGGCCTTGGAGAACGCGTCGGCCGCAGCCTGCAGATCGCCCTGATCGCCGCACTCGTCTACTGCACCGGTGTCGAGATCACGGTGGAGCTGCTGGCCACCCGCCTCGGCAATATCTTCGTCGCCGACCCCGTCGTCATCGCCGAGGTCTCGCGCATCCTGCCATGGACGGTCGGCGCCTATTTCCTGTTCGGCCAGATAATCGTGCTGTCGGGTTATTTCCAGGCGATCGGCGATGCCAGGCGTGCTGCGATCTTCGGCCTGTCGCGGGCCTATCTCTTCACGCTGCCGCTGACGTTCCTGCTGCCGCATGCCTTTGGTGAAATGGGCATCTGGATGGTGCCAGTCTTTGCCGAGGCCTGCATGTTTCTGTTGGCCTTTGCCGTCCTTACGCGGAATGCCAAGCGGCTCGGCTGGCGCTATGGATTGTTGCCCGCGTAAGCCAACAAGGCCGCGCCTGTCAGGCGCGGCCTTGGTTTTCAATCCTTGCTGGCTGCGGGTATGGATGCCGTAGCAGCCTCCGCCTCCCCGAGCGCCTGCGCGCATTCCTCGCAGCAGACCTCGACGGTCTTGCCGCCGAGCTTGACGCTGATCGCGTCAGGTCCGAGTTCACAGTCGCAGGCGGCGCATGTCGTCTTCTTCATGGGATGGTCCTCCGTTTCGGTCCCCGTCTGGGGCAGGGTCATAAGACCATCGAAGGCTCTCTCGCCGCTGTCGAATTCTTTAGCGACTTTACGCCCGAAGCCGTGTCGCGCGCTGGAACTCCGCCGGTGTCTGGCCATAGGTCTGACGGAAGGATGAGGTGAAATGGCTGTGGCTGGAAAAGCCGAGATCGAGGCCGAGCGCCGTCAGATCCTCATACTCGCCAAGAAGATCGAGCGCGCGGGCAAGCCGGAGCCGGAGCTGGTAGCGGTAAAGCGGCGTCGCCTCCACCTGCTGGAAAACCTGCGTGAGATAAACAGGCGAAACACCGACCTCGGTGGCGATTTCGGCGAGCGTCCAGCGCCGCGCAAGATCGGAAGACAGAACGAGCTTCGCCCGGTCGACAAGCTTCTGTCGACCGACGCTGGCACCCGCTGCATGCGAGGTGCGCTCGCCAAGAGACCGGCGTACGAGCGTGAGCGCCAGTGTTTCCGCCTCCAGCGTCTCGGCAACACCCCGATGCAGCCCATGGCGAAGAAGCGCAACAAGCGCCTGCGCGCGCGGATCGATGCGCCGGCGCTGGCGTTTGAAACCGAATAGCTCACCAGCCTGCACCTGATCCCTGGGTGCAAGCTCGGCAAGCAGCGTTTGGTCTATCGAGAGGTCAATGCAGGCATCGCCACCGTCGACCGGGTGGCTGATGCGATAGCCTTGCTCGACATTGAAGAACAGAACCTGATTGGCTTCCGCCACCGTGTCGGTGCGCCCGACATGGCGCATGAAGACGCCACGATAGGGATAGACAAGGCTGGTCTTATGGGCGCATTCCTCACCGCTCTTGTGGCGGCACTCGCCATTGCACACAATGTCACGGATCGTGACGGTGTTGGTCTTCAGGAGCAGTTCGGTCGAAAATTGCGACATCGGTCTTTCCGGAACTTCGAGCAGCAAGCATTGCCCGCCGCACCCTATCACAATCCTTTGTTGTTCCAGTAGTAGCTGCTGACATGCACGTCGCTTTCGATCTGGCCGCGGGAAAGGCCGATATCTTTCAGCTGATCGTCTGAAAGCTCCATCACAACGCTGCGGTTGCGCCGCTCGGCGAGCTTACGTGCCGTCCATCGGAAACCATTGATGAGACTGGCAAAGAGCCGGGATTGCCTGGTTCCCGTCCGTCGGGACATCTGGGAGTAGAGTGTAAGGCTTGAGCCGCGCATGGTGTTCCTCCATCCATTGCGTTTGAATGAGAGGATTGAACCATCTGCGCGGCTCGCCCGCTGTCAGATTATTTAGCGATCTGCGGCCATATCAGGCCTTCAGCAGCCACTCATGCTCCGGCGCATTGTAGAACTTCCAGATGCGCTTCGGCCCGGCCATGACATTGAGATAATAGAGATCATAGCCGTGCGTTGCCGCGCAGGGGTGATATCCCCTGGGCACCAGTGTCACATCGCCGTCTTCCACGACCATCGCTTCGTCGAGCGAGCGGTCATCGGTATAGACGCGCTGGAAGCCGAAGCCCTGGGGCGGGTTGAGGCGGTGGTAATAGGTCTCTTCCAGCATGCTTTCATGCGGAAGATTGTCCTGGTCATGCTTGTGCGGCGGATAGGAGGAGGTGTGGCCGCCAGGCGTAATGACCTCGACGACGAGCAGCGAGTGTGCCGAGGCATCGTCTTCCGGCATGATATTGTTGACGTGGCGCACATTCGTGCCCTTGCCGCGTGTCAGCGGGGCATGCGTGCCGGGCGGAATGGCCTTCGCCTCATAGGTTCCGCCGCCGGGTGCAGAGCAGACGGCAAGCTCCAGATCGGTCTCGGCCGTGACAGACCAGGTCGATTCCATCGGAATATAGAGAGCATACGGCGCGCCGTCGAAGGGGCTCATGCGCTCGCCGAGCGTGCCGAAATCCTTCGTGCCGGCCGAAGCCTTGCCCTTGCCGGTGACCCAGACGAGGCAGATCTCGCGTTCGCCGGTCTCGCCCGATGCCGTTTCGCCCGGCTTCAGCCGGTACATGTCGAAGCCGACATAGGTCCAGCCGGCGCTTTCGGGCGTCACATGCGTGACGCGGCCATGCGCGCCTGATGGTTTTACCTTGAGGTTTGGCATTGGTGTTTTCCTCCTAGATTGGTGGGTGCGGCCCCCTCATCCGGCTGCCGCCACCTTCTCCCCGCCGGGGAGAAGGGACATGCCGTGCCCTCTCATTCCCCCTTCTCCCCGGCGGGGAGAAGGTGCCCGGAGGGCGGATGAGGGGGCCTCTTGCTCCGACGATCGTGTAATTACCCCTTCGGGAAACCTTCCGTCTCCACCGTATAACCAGCCGCCGTCATAACCCGCATCAATTCGGCATGACCGATCTCCGCCATCTTCTGCGGCGGTGCCTTACGTGGGTCCTGCTCGGCTTCCACAACGAACCAGCCCTCATAACCATAATCCGCAAACCGCTTGACGATCGCGCCGAAATCGAGCGAGCCGTCGCCCGGCACGGTAAAGGCGCCAAGCGCCACCGCATCAAGGAAGGACTGCTTGCTGCGGTCGAGACCGTCGACAACGGCCTTGCGGATGTCCTTCACATGCACATGGTTGATGCGGGCGTGGTGATTGTCGATGGCGCGCAGCACGTCGCCGCCGGCAAAGGCCAGGTGCCCGGCATCGAGCAGCAGCGGAATGCCGGCGCCCGAATTCTTCATGAAGGCATCGAGTTCCGGTTCGGTCTCGACGACAGCCGCCATGTGGTGGTGATAGGAGAGCGGCATGCCCTGGTCGGCGCACCATTCGCCGAATTCGGTGACGCGGCGCGCATAGGCCTTCATCTCGTCATCGCCAAGCCGCGGCTTGGTCGCGAGCGGCTTGGAGCGATCGCCCTGGATGGAGCGACCGACTTCGCCATAGACGATGCAGGGCGCATTGACGGCCTTGAAGAGCTCGATCATCGGCGCGATGCGGTCCTTGTTGGCCGCAAGCTCCTCATTGACCAGCGTGCCCGAAAACCAGCCGCCGCAGAGCGTCACGTCGGCGGCGCGCAGGATGGGCAGCATTTCCTGAGGATTGCTCGGGAAGCGGCGGCCCTGTTCCATGCCGGTGAAGCCGGCTGTGCGCGACTGTCGCAGGCATTCCTCAAGGGATACATCGTCGCTGAGTTCGGGAAGATCGTCGTTCCACCACGCGATGGGCGACATGCCGAGTTTGGCCTTCATCAATGGTCTCCTTAAATAGTGCGGAGGAGCGCTGCCGCTCCTCCATAAATCATAGCAATCCGATCAGCCGACGCGCTGGGCGGCGCGTGCCTTGACATAGGCCTCATGCGCCTTGTTGACCTCGCCGCGCGGGCTGACTTCCGGCACCGCGACATCCCACCAGTGGCCGCCTTCATCCGTGGTGATCAAAGGATCGGTGTCGATGACGAAGACCGACGTGCGGTCGTTCTTCTTCGAATCGGCAATCGCCTGTTCCAGTTCGGCGATCGAAGATACCTTGACCGCAATCGCGCCCATCGCTTCGGCATGTGCCCGGAAATCGATCTCGGGCATCACCTCGTGATAGGCGTCCTTCAGGAGATTGTTGAAGTTCGCACCACCGGTTGCCATCTGCAGGCGGTTGATGCAGCCGTAGCCGCGGTTGTCGAGCAGCACGATGTTGAGCTTCAGACCAAGCATGACCGAGGTCGCAAGCTCGGAATTCATCATCATGTAGGAGCCGTCGCCGACCATGACGACGACGTCCTTTTCCGGATGCGCCATCTTGGCGCCGAGGCCGCCGGCGATCTCATAGCCCATGCAGGAGAAGCCGTATTCCATATGGTAGCTGCCGGGGACGGTTGCCGGCCACAGCTTGTGCAATTCGCCCGGCAGGCCGCCTGCCGCGCAGAGCAGCGTGGTCTTCTCGCCACCGATCGAGCGGACAACGGCGCCGATGACCTGCGCATCGGAGGGCAGGGCGGCGTTGGTGGTGCCCATCGCCTTGGCGGCAGCCTCCATCCAGGCCTTCTTTTCCTTCGCAGCCTTTTCGGCAAGGGCTGCCGGCGCCTTCCAGCCGGAAAGACCGGATGAGAGCGCCTTCAGCCCTTCGCGCGCATCGGCAACCAGCGGATGGCTGTCATGCTTCAGCGCGTCATAGGCTGCAATGTTGAGGCTGAGCAGCTTGAAGCCCTCATTCTTGAAGAGTGCCCAGGAGCCCGTCGTGAAATCCTGGCAGCGCGTCCCGACGGCAATCACCAGATCGGTTTCCTCGGCAATCGCATTGGCAGCAGACGTGCCGGTCACGCCGACCGAGCCGAGCGCCAGCGCATGACGCTCGTCGATCGCCGACTTGCCGGCCTGGGTGACGACGACGGGAACGCCGTGCGCCTCCGCGAAGGCCGCAAGCTCCTTGGTCGCCTGCGAATAGAGGACGCCGCCGCCGGCAACGATGACAGGCTTCTGCGAGGCCTTGATCAACGCAATCGCATTGGCAAGCTCATCGGCATCCGGCTGCGGACGGCGCACCGTCCAGACCTTTTCCGCAAACAGGCTCTCCGGATAATCGAAGGCTTCCGCCTGAACATCCTGGCAGAGCGACAGCGTCACAGGACCGCAATCGAGCGGATCGGTCAGCACCTGCATGGCGCGCTTCAATGCGGTGATGATCTGTTCCGGCCGGGTGATGCGGTCGAAATAGCGCGAGACCGGGCGGAAGGCGTCATTGGCCGAAACCGTGCCGTCGCCGAAATCCTCGATCTGCTGCAGCACCGGATCGGGCGCGCGATTGGCGAAGACGTCGCCGGGGAGGAAGAGGACGGGAATACGGTTGACATGCGCCACACCGGCGGCCGTCACCATGTTCAGCGCGCCGGGGCCGATCGAGGTCGTGCAGGCCATGAAACGCTGGCGGAAACTCGCCTTGGCATAGGCAATCGCCGCATGGGCCATGCCCTGTTCATTATGTGCGCGATAGGTCGGCAGCTCCTGGCGCACCTGATAGAGCGCTTCACCCATGCCGGCGACATTGCCATGGCCGAAGATCGCCCAGACGCCGCCGAAGATCGGCACTTTCTTGCCATCGACAATGGTCATCTGCTTCTTGAGGAAATGCGCGACAGCCTGCGCCATCGTCAATCTTACCGTCTTGCCCATAAGGCGCCTCCCAAATTCACTCTCTTAGTTGAGGCCGCGGGTTTTCAGCCAAGCCTCTGTCAATTGCTTGAAGCGGCCGGCCATGTCGGCAATCGCCTCCTCGTCGTTGATCTTGCCGGACAGCCAGCCGCGCGCGGCTTCGGCAAAGATCGTGCGGCCGACCGCAAAGCCCTTGACGGAGGGTGCCGCCAGCGTTGCCTCGAACCCCTTCACCAGTTCATCGGCGGGAGCCTCGAGCCCCAGCAGCACGATACCGCGGCACCATGGATCATTTTTGGCGATGACGGCATCGATCTTCTTCCAGGCGCCGGTCGATGCCTGCGGCTCCAGCTTCCACCAGTCCGGCTTGATGCCGAGCGCGTAGAGCTCTTCCAGTGCCGTCGACACCGTGTCGTCGGTCAGCGGCCCGTTCTTGCTGGAGATGATCTCCACCAGCAGCTCGCGGCCAACCTTGCGCGCGGCTTCAAAGAGCGTGCGCAGCTTCTCCTGCTGTTCCTTCTTCAACTCTGCCGGATCGTCGGGATGATAGAAGCACAGGCACTTGATGCAATGGTCGAGCGGCCATTCGACCAGCTGCGAGCCGATATCCTGGCTGAATTCGAAACGCAGCGGCTTGGAGCCCGGAAGCTCGACCGGCCGGCCGATCCAGGTGAAATTCTTCTTGGCCGCATCGAAGAAGGCATCGCGGCCGAAGCGCTCGTCGATCAGCATCCCGTAGCCCCGCCGGCCATCGGCGACGCGGGCAGCGGCTTCCACCGCCAACCGCTTGAAGGCGACGATCTGCTTGTAGTCGACGTCGAGCTCGTCGCAGACGCTTGTCAGTTGCGAACGGTGATCGATGGCGAGCGCCATCAGCAGCGGAATCTCGCCCTTGCGGGTGGAGGCCCAATGAATGTGGTTGATCGCCTCGTCCTTGCGCAGCGCGCGGTGTTTGCTGCCGTTCTTCAGGAAGAAGTCGAGTTCCGCCCAGGTCGGATATTCCGGCGAGCAGAGAAGACGGGAAACGGCAAAGGCGCCGCAGGCATTCGCCCAGGTGGCGCAGGTCTTCAGCGGCTCATCCTTCAGCCAGCCGCGCAATAAGCCGGACATGAAGGCATCGCCCGCGCCGAGCACGTTGAACACCTCGATCGGGAAGCCATCGCCGACGATGCCGTCTTCCAGATTGTCGCTGATTGGGCCGTCATAGACGATGCAGCCCATGGCGCCGCGCTTCAGAACGATCGTTGCCGGGGAAAGACGTCGAATTTCCTTTAGTGCACCGAGAACATCGTCCGCACCCGACGCAATCAGGATTTCCTCTTCCGTGCCGACGATCAGGTCGCAATCCGGCAGCGTCTCCTTCATCTTCGAAGACACACGGTCGGACTTCACATAACGCTCGAAGCCCTCGGCATGGCCGGCAAGGCCCCAGAGGTTCGGCCGATAATCGATATCGAAGATCACCTTGCGGCCGTTGGCCTTGGCGATGCGGATCGCCTTGCGCTGCGCGGCCTCCGTATTCGGCCGGGAGAAATGCGTGCCCGAGACGAGCACGGCGCGCGAGGACCTGATGAAATCCTCGTCGATATCGCCTTCGTCGAGCGCCATGTCGGCGCAGTCGGACCGGTAGAAGATCATCGGCGAGACACCTTCGGCCTCCACCGCGAGCAGCACGAGCGCCGTCAGCCGGTCCTTGTCCGTCTTGATGCCTTTGGTCTCGACGCCTTCGCGCGCCGACTGCTCGATGATGAAGCGGCCCATCTGTTCCGCGCCGACACGCGTGATCAATGCCGATTTCAGCCCGAGCCGCGCCGTACCGATGGCTATATTGGCCGGGCAGCCGCCGACGGACTTGGCAAACGAGCCGATATCCTCGAGCCGCGAGCCGATCTGCTGGCCGTAGAGATCGACGGAGGATCGGCCGATCGTGATCACGTCGAGAGACGGCTCCGGCGAGCCCGGATTCGATTGTACCATGATATCCTCCCGCTAGATTCTTACACGGTCTGGGGTGCCCGCGAATTTTGAATAATGAAACATAAGTTCCATCTCTTTGTCAATTCGGAATGTTTATTCCATTTTTGTTTCGACGGGTTTTGGATGCTGCAACTTGCGCCGCCGTTCGGCAATGGCAACCGGCAGCGCCATGGTGAGCGCCATCGAGGCCGAGAGCGAACGAAAACCGCCGAAATCAGCCTCCGCCACCTCGAACCAGTGCGTTGCGCAGGCAGCCAGGGGCGAAAAGGCCGAATCGGTGATCGCGATGACCGGCACGCCACGATCGGCAAGCTCCTGGCTCTGGCTGAGACTGTCGGCGGCATAGGGCGAGAAGCTTGCTGCGATCGCCGCATCGCGTGGCGTGGCGAACTGCACCATCTCGGGATCGACGCCATTCGGCGAGGCGACGATCTGATGGCGGATATGCAGCTTGGAAAAAGCGTAGGTCATATGTGCCGTCAGCGGATAGGAGCGCCGCTTGGCGATGAGATAGATGGTTTCGGCCGCCGCCAGAATATCGACTGCCTTGGCGAACGTGTCGGTCTGCACCGTCGCCGCGAGCCGGTTCACGGACTGGCTGGCGGCCGAGATGAAACCGGAAAGCAGCGTTGCATCCTCGTCGTCCCCACCGGACTGTTCCAGCGTGACGAGACGTTCCTCATAGCTCAGCGTCCGGTCGCGCAGTCGCTCGCGAAAAATGCTCTGAAGATCGGAAAAGCCTTCATAACCGAGGTGATGGGCAAGACGCACCAGCGTGGAGGGCTGCACCTCCGAAGCGGCGGCAATGCTTGCCGTCGTGCCAAAGGCGATTTCGTCGGGATTGCCGAGCGCAAAGGCGGCCACCTGCGCCAGCCGTTTCGGCATGTTGGCCTTGCGCTCGATAATGGTGCTGCGCAGGCTTTCGAAATCGCGCGGCACGCGCGCTCTTCGGGTGTCACTATCCATGCTGACGGCTCAGAAGATGAAACAAATATTCCATATTTCGAAGCATAAACGATTTCTGCGAAGGCGCCTAATTGTTTTTAATATCCTGAAAATCAAGGGTTTTGAACAATTTCATAAACGGCGAGATGAAATGATGCATCGCTGCCTGCTTGTCAAAATGATCCAAATATTCCAAAAATCTATGCGGATTTGAGGAGGAGACCTTGACATGAAGCCACTCGGCATCGGTTTGATCGGCACCGGTTATATGGGCAAGTGCCATGCGCTGGCATGGAATGCGGTGAAAACGGTGTTCGGCGATGTCGAGCGGCCGCGCCTCGTGCATCTTGCCGAAGCCAATGCCGAGCTTGCAGGCGCTCGCGCCGCCGAGTTCGGCTTCGAGAAGGCGACGGCCGACTGGCGGGCACTGATTGCCGACCCCGATGTGGACGTCGTCTCCGTCACCACACCCAATCAGTTCCATGCCGAAATGGCGATCGCAGCCCTCGAGGCCGGCAAGCACGTCTGGTGCGAAAAGCCGATGGCGCCCGCCTATGCCGATGCCGAGCGCATGCTTCAGGTGGCCAGGCAGTCCGGCAAGGTCGCAGTGCTCGGCTACAATTATATCCAGAACCCGATCATGCGGCATATCAAGACGCTGATCGGCGAAGGCGCGATCGGCTCCGTCAATCATATCCGCGTCGAAATGGACGAGGATTTCATGGCCGATCCCGATGTCTTCTTCTACTGGAAGAGCGAGCTGTCGGCCGGCTACGGCGCGCTCGACGATTTCGCCGTCCATCCCCTGTCGCTGCTCTGGTATCTCTTCGGCCATGTCGAGGCCGTCACCACGGATATGGTGAAGCCCTATGCCGACCGCCCTCAGAAGGAAGGCGGTCGCCGCGCTGTGGAGAATCACGATGCCGCCAATGTGCTGATGCGCCTTGGCGGCGGCATCTCCGCTGTGCTGATGGCAAACCGGGCCGCCTGGGGCCGCAAGGGCCGGATCGCGCTGCAGATCTACGGCTCGAAGGGCTCGATCCTCTACGATCAGGAGCGCATGAACGAATTCGAGCTCTATCAGGCCGAAGGGCGAGGCTCCGAACAGGGCTTCCGCAAGATACTGGCGGCGCCCGCCCATCGGCCCTATGATCGCTTCATTCCGGCCCCTGGCCATGGTCTCGGCTTCAACGATCTGAAGATCATCGAATGCCGCGAACTAATCCGGGCGATTTGCGGAGAGCCGGCGTCTATCGTGACATTCGAAGACGGTCTCAGGATAGAAAAGTCGGTTCATGCCATGGCACAGTCCTTCCATGAGCGCCGCTGGATCGAGATCGGCTGAGGTTAGACCTCGCTTCCGTTGACGGCGTTTGGGGCAGGGGATAGGCCTTGTCCCTGTTGAAGGCCGCATATTCGGGAGTGACATCGTGACGGACAGACTGGTGATCATCGGCGCGGGGCAGGCAGGCTTCGCATTGGCAGCCAAGCTGCGTGCATTGAAGGATGAGCGTCCGATCACGCTCATCGGCGCCGAAGACGTGCTTCCCTACCAGCGCCCGCCGCTGTCGAAGAAATATCTGCTCGGTGAGATGGCCTTCGATCGCCTGCTGTTCCGTCCCGAGCATTGGTACCCAGACAATAATGTCGAGATCCGTCTCTCGACCTGGGCCGAGCAGATCAACCGCGAGACCAAGCAGGTCCTGCTGCAGGATGGTTCCATCATCGACTACGGTACGCTGGCAATCGTGACGGGCTCGACGCCTCGCCGCCTGCCTGCCGCGATCGGCGGCGATCTGGAGGGGGTCTACGTCGCCCGCGACAAGCGCGATGCCGATCTTCTGGCCGGGGAAATGCGACCCGGCCGCCGTGTGCTCATCATCGGCGGCGGTTATATCGGCCTGGAGGCTGCAGCCGTTGCCCGCCATCTCGGCCTCGAAGTGACCGTCATCGAAATGGCCGAGCGGATCCTGCAGCGCGTCGCCGCCAAGGAGACCGCGGACATCATGCGCGCGATTCATAAGAGCCATGATGTGACGATTCGCGAAAAGACCGGTCTGAAGCATCTGATCGGTAGGGATGGCCGGGTGGCCGGCGCCGAACTCTCCGATGGCAGCATCATCGACGTGGATTTCGTCATCGTCGGCATCGGTGTGGTGCCGAACGATCTTCTCGCCAAGGAGGCAGGGCTCGACGTCGGCAATGGAATCATCGTCGATGAGTTCGCCCGCACATCCGATCCGTCGATCTTTGCGGCGGGCGATTGCGCGAGCCTGCCGTGGCAGGGCGGCCGCATCCGGCTCGAATCCGTCCAGAACGCCGTCGATCAGGCAGATGCCGCCGCTGCCGTTATCGCCGGAGGCAGCGAACCCTATGACCCGAAGCCCTGGTTCTGGTCCGACCAATATGATGTGAAGCTGCAGATCGCCGGCTTCAATATGGGCTATGACGACACGCTTCTGCGCCCGGGCGCCCGCGAAGGCGCAAGCTCCGTCTGGTATTTCCGTGAGGGCAGGCTGATTGCCGTCGATGCCATCAACGATGCAAAGGCCTATGTGACGGGCAAGAAGATGCTGGAATCGGGGATCAATCCGGATCGGGCGATCCTTGCTGATCCCGCGGCCGATCTGAAGCAATTGCTGGCCTGACCGGGCAACCCGCACAAGCGCCTCTGAAGCGCTTTACGTTTGAACTGTCATCATTCTATCGGTGGCCTATCTAAAGGACATGTGAAAACTTCAAAAAGAGCTTGATCGCACGGGAGAATACCCATATCAGGGCTCCCACCGGAGAGGTGGCCGAGTGGTCGAAGGCGCTCCCCTGCTAAGGGAGTATACCCGAGAGGGTATCGTGGGTTCGAATCCCATCTTCTCCGCCATCTATCTTTTGTCCGACCCGGACACATAGGTAACAGTCCGTACCTGAGACATAGGTGACAACCTCGTGCCGAACGGGTTGTCGATGGTTTGCAGGGTTCTCTGTTCGAGGTCGATATATCCGAGATCACAGCGCATGAGGCTCCGGGGTGGTTCGCCATCGATTTCGATCGTGCGGCGCATCGCACAGAACTCGTTCGCCCGGCCGGGCGACAGTTGGCCCGGCAAATATGAACAAGCACTTTCCTGGCCCCTCAACGATCGTGAAAACCGACAGCGATTCACAGGAACTGAGGCCTCTAATTTTCACGCGTGGTTTTGCCACATGACGACTCAACTTTAGTTCGCTATTCCTGCCGCTCGATAAGGCACGTCCTTTGTCGTTCGGAGACCGGAAATGCTGGAGTGGAAGGCAGGGCTATGAACGCCGTCGAAATTGAAGAAGCCGTTTCGGCACTTGCTGAGCAGCCATTCGACGCCGACGAGTTTCCGTATCTCTTTCTGCAAGCTTTCGGAAATAAGGAAGCCACTCTCAAACGCCTGCGCAAAGGGGAAACCAACAAGTCCGATCTTGGTGGTGTTCTTCAGCGTGACAACATCCATATCGCCGTCGCTAAGCCAGGTGAGGTGACGAACGTGCTCGCCGCGCTGAAGGTCAGCCCAGCGACGGTGCGCGCCAAGGCGAAGTTTGTCCTGGCGACGGATGGCGATACGTTCGAAGCCGAGGATCTGGGAACGGGCGAGACCGTCGCCTGCGCCTATGCAGACTTCCCGGACCATTTCGGCTTTTTTCTGCCGCTCGCTGGGATTACCACCGTCAAGCAGGTCCGCGACTCGTCGTTCGATATCCGCGCCACCAGTCGCCTGAACCGCCTCTATGTCGAGCTTTTGAAAGATAACCCTGAATGGGGCGCAGCAGGGCGCCGGCCGGACATGAATCACTTCATGGCACGGCTGATTTTCTGCTTTTTCGCTGAGAGCACTGACATCTTTCTAGGTGAAAAGCTGTTTACCGCTACGATTTCACAGATGAGTGCCCGGGACTCGTCCAATACGCACGAAGTCATCGGTGCTTTGTTCCACGCCATGAATACAAAGATCGCGGATCGCGGCACCGCGAAGTTACCACGTTGGGCCGACGCCTTTCCCTTCGTAAACGGCGGGCTTTTCTCCGGCAGCCTCGACGTGCCGCGTTTCAGTCGGATCGCCCGTTCCTATCTTCTCCATATCGGTGGATTGGACTGGAAGAAGATCAATCCCGACATCTTTGGATCGATGATTCAGGCAGTCGCTGAGGACGAGGAGCGCGGCGCGCTCGGAATGCACTACACGAGCGTTCCGAACATCCTGAAGGTGCTCAATCCGCTGTTCCTCGACGACTTGCGCGCGCGGCTAGCTGAGGCGGGAGACAATCCCCGCATGTTGTTGAACCTACGCAAGCGTATGTCTCGGATCAGGGTCTTCGACCCGGCCTGCGGTTCGGGAAACTTCCTTGTCATCGCCTACAAGGAAATGCGGGCGATTGAAGTGGAAATCAATCGACGCCGCAAAGAAGACGGACGCAAGAGTGATATTCCTCTCAAGAACTTCCGGGGAATTGAGCTGCGCGATTTCCCAGCCGAGATCGCGCGCCTGGCGCTCATTATCGCCGAATACCAGTGCGATGTACTCTATCGCGGTCAGAAGGATGCGCTGGCGGAGTTTCTGCCGCTCGATTCCCAGAATTGGATAGTGTGCGGCAACGCCCTGCGGTTAGATTGGCTGAGCATTTCCCCCCCGGAGGGAACGGGTGTGAAGCATCGGGCGGACGATCTGTTCCATTCGCCGCTCGATCAGGCACAGATCGACTTCGAGAATGAAGGAGGAGAAACGTACATTTGCGGCAACCCACCCTACCTGGGGTCGACTTGGCAGAGCGAAGACCAAAAATCGGACTTGCAGGCAATATTTGGGAGGCGCGCTAAGAATTGGAAATCGCTCGACTATGTGGCCGGCTGGTTTATGAAAGCCGCCGACTATGGCAAGCAATCTCCAACTACCGCAGCTTTCGTCGCCACCAACTCGATTTGTCAGGGTCAGCAGGTGCCTATCCTCTGGCCGCTGATTTTTGCAACAGGCCATGAAATTACTTTTGCTCACACCTCATTCAAATGGGCTAATCTTGCCAGCAACAAAGCGGGCGTAACTGTTATCATCGTGGGGATAGCTCAGCCAACATCCGTTGTACGAAAACTCTTCCAGCCCGGAGAGAACGGCTCCTCTATTCTTAGGGAGGTCGACTATATAAACGCTTACCTAGTGGCGGCGCCTAGAACAGAAGTTGAGCAAACACGGCGACCCATCTCGACACTGCCGCCTATGGTAAGGGGAAACATGCCATATGACGGCGGACATCTCCTTCTCACAGCCGATCAGGTGGACCGACTTGGTCTGACAGACGACCAGCACAAGCGCTTCATCCGGAAGAACTATGGGGGGGCGGAGTTCATTCGAGGCGTCGAGCGTTACTGCCTTTGGATCGCGGATGAATATTTGGAAGAAGCTCTGAGTATTCCGACGATCGCCGAACGGATCGAGGCAGTTCGAAAAATGCGGCTTAGTAGCACTGATAAGTCAGCCAACGACCTAGCGCAACGATCTCATCAAATGCGAGAGATGCTTATAGGTCAACACCATACTGTTGTCGCCGCAGCAATTTCCTCTGAGAATCGTCAGTACTTGCCCTGTGGTATTATCGACAATCGGACGACTGTTAACAATAAGAACTACGCCCTCTACGATGCTCCTCTCTGGAATATGGCATTGATTGCGTCGCGCTTGCATTGGGTCTGGATAGGCACGGTGTGCGTCCGGATGCGAACGGATTTCTCCTACTCCAACACCCTCGGCTGGAACACCTTCCCCGTTCCTACGCTAACCGATAAGATGAAGGCCGACCTCACCCGCTGCGCAGAAGATATCCTCCTTGCACGTGAGTCTCATTTCCCGGCAACCATCGCCGACCTCTATAACCCTGAAAAAATGCCTGCTGATCTGCGCGAGGCCCATGACCGTAACGACGAGGTTCTGGAACGCATCTATCTCGGCCGGCGCTTCAGAAACGACACCGAACGGCTCGAAAAGCTCTTCGAACTCTACACGAAGATGACTTCCAAAAGGAGCATCCAGTGAGGACGGTAGAGTATTATATGGAGCTTGATGATGGCAGCGGTGAGCTTGCCTTTGAATGGGACAGCGAGAAGGCTGCGTCGAACATAAAGAATCACGGTATTAGTTTCGAGGAGGCAATCACTATATTTCAGGACGACACCCTGACTGTCGAAGATGCCGCCGCCTATGGCGAGTTGAGGGAAATTAGCTTCGGCCGGCTACAAAGTGGCAGATCAGCCAGCACGGTTGTCGTTTGCGTGGTCCATACGGACCGCGACGACAGGGTTCGTATCATCAGCGCCCGAAAGGCGACTGCTCAGGAACGGAAGCATTTCGATGTCTATTACAGAAAAACGCATCACTGAGATTGCCGCCATCCCGGACGAGAAGATCGATCTTTCGGACATCCCGGAGGCCGACGAAGCCTTCTTCATGCACGCCAAAACTACGAAGCTGCGTAAGAACCTCGTGAACAAGGGATTTTCGGAGCCTGCAGTTCCGTTTCATGTGCCGGCCGTTTCTGTCTCTTATGCTCGCAATGGTTCCTCGACCAAGGCCAACGCATTGGGTATGCGGCCGATGCAAGAGCGTGCCTATGAAAAGCGGGGCGAACAATACCTGCTCATCAAGTCGCCGCCGGCCTCGGGCAAGAGCCGCGCCTTGATGTTCATCGCCCTCGACAAGCTCCACAATCAGGGGCTCAAGCAGGCGATCATCGTCGTGCCGGAAAAGTCCATCGGTTCCAGCTTCAATGATGAGCCGCTGTCCAGATTCGGTTTCTGGACAGATTGGACGGTTGCGCCGAAGTGGAACCTCTGCAACGCGCCGGGCACAGATGGGGGCAAGGTGAATTCCGTCGGCGTGTTCCTCGACGGTGCCGACAAGGTATTAGTCTGCACTCATGCCACCTTCCGTTTTGCGGTGGATAGGTTCGGCGTCGAGGCTTTCGACGACAGGCTGATTGCGGTCGACGAGTTTCATCATGTTTCCGCCAATCCCGACAATAGGCTTGGCCTGCATCTCGGCGAGTTCATCGCTCGCGACCGTGTGCATATCGTGGCGATGACCGGGTCATATTTCCGCGGCGACGCCGAGGCCGTGCTGAGCCCGCAGGACGAGTCGAAGTTCGACAGCGTCACCTATACCTATTATGAACAGCTCAATGGTTACGAGTACCTGAAGCAGCTCGATATTGGCTATTTCTTCTATAGTGGCTCGTATGCCGACGATATCCTGAAGGTACTCCGTCCAACCGAAAAGACGATCATCCACATCCCCTCCGTCAATTCGCGCGAAAGCACGAAGGACAAGATAAGGGAGGTGGAGCACATTATCGAAGCGCTCGGGTCCTGGGAGGGAGCAGACGCGTCCACCGGTTTCCAACTGGTCAAGACCTCGAATGGGCGTATTCTACGAATTGCTGACCTGGTGGACGACGATCCAACAAAGCGTGATCGAGTTTCGGCGGCGTTGAAAGACCCGACGCAGAAGAACAACCGAGATCACGTCGACATCATCATCGCGCTCGGTATGGCCAAGGAAGGGTTCGACTGGATATGGTGTGAGCACGCGCTGACGGTCGGCTATCGTTCGAGCCTCACTGAGATCGTCCAGATCATCGGTCGCGCCACTCGCGATGCGCCGGGGAAGGTGCGGGCACGCTTCACCAATCTGATCGCGGAGCCGGACGCCGCTGAGGAGGCTGTCACCGAGGCTGTCAACGACACCTTGAAGGCCATCGCCGCAAGCCTGCTCATGGAACAGGTGCTTGCGCCGCGCTTCGAGTTCAAACCCAAGAACCCGACCAATGAGGCAACGCCAGGCTTTGACTACGGCGACGGCGGTTACGACCCGAACAAGGAAAACGTCGGCTTCAACGAGGAGAACGGAAAATTCGAGATTGAGATCAAAGGCCTTGTTCCGCCAAGGAGCCAAGAGGCGCAGCGCGTCTGCCTGCAGGATCTCAACGATGTGATTGCCGCCTTCGTACAAGACAAGAGGACAATTGAGCGCGGGCTTTTTGACGCTGAACTCATTCCCGAGGAACTGACCCAGGTTCGCATGGGCAAGATCATCAAGGACAAGTATCCGGAACTGAGCGATGAAGATCAGGAGGCCGTACGCCAGCATGCCGTCGCGGCTCTCAATCTGACGCAGGCGGCCAAGCAGATCGCTGCCGGAAGTGGCGGCAGCGATTCCAGCCCGAATACCGCCTTCGTCGATGGGGTTCGCAAGTACATCATGGACGTTCGTGAACTCGACATCGATCTGATCGACAGCATCAACCCATTCGGTGAAGCCTATGCGATCCTTTCGAAAACGATGAGCGAGGAAAGCCTGAAGCAGGTTGCTGCCGCGATTGGGGCAAAGCGCGTCAGTCTTACTGTCGAAGAAGCGCGCGAACTCGCCAAGCGGGCCTTGAAGTTCAAGCAGGAACGTGGACGGCTGCCGTTGATGACCTCGCCTGATGCCTGGGAAAAACGCATGGCCGAGGGGGTGGCGTTTCTTCAGCGTATGAGGACGGAGGCTGGACGTGGCTAAAGGCTTCACCGATGAGGACGATGCACTCTTGGCGGAGCTCGGCATAGAGGCCGAGGCGAAGAGAGAGGCCAACCGAACGCCTCGTGAGGAGCGTCTTCTAGCGGGATTCGAAGAAATCCAGCGTTTCGTTGAACAGCATGGCCGCGTGCCGCAGCATGGCGGAGACCGTGATATCTTCGAGCGCCTTTATGCTGTGCGGCTTGACCGCCTCCGGGAGCTTGCGGATTGCCACGCCTTGCTGGAGCCTCTGGATCATCAAGGACTCCTGTCAGGCGCGGATGTAAAATCAACTGGCTTCTCCGAGGAAATGGATGACGACGAACTTCTGGCGGAACTGGGAGCCGGCGACGATCCGAAGGATATCACTGAACTTCGTTACGTTCGGCCATACGCCGAGAAGCAGGCGGCCGAGGAAATCGCAAATCGTCAGAAGTGTGGCGACTTTGATGTCTTCAAGCCGCTGTTCGAACAGGTGCAGCGTGATCTGCAGAGCGGTGTTCGTGCGAGCCGGCCATTCGTGAAAGATGCCGGTTTTCTGAAATCGGATATTTCGGCGGGTCAGTTTTTCGTCCTTGGCGGGCAAACTGCCTACGTCGCCGACGTTGGAGAGCTTTTCAGGGCTCCCAATGGACAGACCGATGCCCGTTTAAGGGTCATATACTCCAACGGTACGGAAAGCGACCTTCTCCTGCGCTCGCTGCAGCGTGCCCTCTATAAAGACGAGGCGGGGCGGAGAATTACCGAACCCTCAGCAGGGCCGCTGTTTTCGGACCGCAGCGATGAAGAGGATGAGGCTAGCGGCATCGTTTATGTATTGCGCAGCAAATCCGATCATCCAGCCATCGTCGCCCATCGCGACATCCTGCATAAAATCGGTGTAACCGGCGGCGACATCGCGCGTCGTCTCACCCATGCGAAACTCGACCCGACCTTCCTGATGGCCGATGTCGAGGTCGTCGCTACCTACGAGTTGTTCAACATCAATCGCACCCGGCTTGAAAACCTGATCCATCGCGTTTTCGGTGCCGCTCGACTCGATATCGAGATCAAGGATCGTTTCGGGCAGCCGGTCATTCCCCGTGAATGGTTCCTCGTGCCGCTGTTCGTCATTGACGAGGCGATTGAGAAAATCAGAGACGGATCGATCGTTGGGTATGTCTACAATCCGAAGACTGCCTCGCTCATCGCGGATTAGGACTGCGATAGGCTGGGCGAGTGTCGCCGCTAGAAGCGAAAATATAAAGTCACTCCTGGCCGCCGATGGTAATAATCCCGATAGCCGTAATACCCGGGATATCGATAGCCGTAATACCGAGGATATCTATTGTAGCACCTGCCATAATACCTGCAGGAACGGTAGGCGTACCGGTGGTTCCAGTGGCGATCCGCACGCCAATGACGATGGCTCCGGTGTCTGACCAGCTCGACATTGCCGATCTGCACTTGTTCGGCTCTCGGCACGAAAATCGGAGCCGCGTTTAGCGGCGGGGCGAAAGATGCAGCCAGGACAACGGCTGCGAGTGCTGATAATAGCTTCCTCATCGACGTATCCTCTCAGGTTTTCAGATTGCGCTGCCAGGCATGAACCTCCGATGAACGGTTTCATCGATCGAGCGGCCTGGAATCGTCGGTGAGCCGACCACAGTGGGAGTGGTGCTGATCCGGCTGGCGGATATCGTCTCCGCCGTTTTCCTTCATTAATGTCAGCGGTCTTTTCGCGCGCGGCTTCTCGTGCCCGCCGTCAATTTTCTCTGTTCGAAATTCTCCCTGTCGCATGTCGCGTTCCGGAATCGCGATGAGCGCCGAGCGAATCGCATAGGGGAATCAATCGTCTCTCGTCGGCCAAAGCTGAAATCGGTTTCGATTTTCGCATGGGCAAGCTTCGCGTTAGTCGTTAGCCGGTTACCGCAGAAAGCCGAATCTGGCGGGAAAATGGTGCCAATTTGGCACGACCGGATGCCTCTGCGTCTTATGAAATCCCAATAAACACCGGGAAAATAAGCGCTTTCTTAACAAAGCTTAAACAAATGGCGGCCCCGTTGCCCAACTTGTGGCCTTTCAGCAACAGCGTTTCGGTAAGGCCTTCGTAAACCCCTCTCGAACACAAGTTGGTGATTGCGTGACAGCTTTCGTCTTGTATTTTCACTCTCGGAAGCAAGGGCCTGACCGCCCGACTTCTTCAAACACCGGGGGTGGGGCAGGGAAACGTCGTTCAGACGTGATCCTACCTCCGATCGAAACTTGAATTGGAGGTCATTATGAACATCAAGAGCCTTCTTCTTGGCTCTGCTGCCGCTTTGGCAGTAGTTTCCGGCGCTCAGGCTGCTGACGCTATCGTTGCAGCCGAGCCGGAACCGGTTGAATACGTTCGCGTCTGCGACGCCTACGGCACCGGCTACTTCTACATCCCGGGCACGGAAACCTGCCTGAAGATCAACGGTTACATCCGTTTCCAGGTTAACGTCGGCCCGAACGCCGGCGGCGACAAGACGACCAACGACTCCAGCTGGGATGCTGTAACCCGCGGTCAGGTTCAGTTCACGGCCAAGAGCGACACCGAATACGGCCCGCTCACCGGCGTGATCGTTCTCCAGGCCAACGCTGACAACGCGTCCAGCCAGAACACGAAGCTCGACTCCGCTTACCTCGACGTCGCGGGCTTCCGCGCTGGTCTCTTCTACTCCTGGTGGGACGATGGTCTCTCCGGCGAAACGGACGACATCGGTTCCGTCGTAACGCTGCATAACTCGATCCGTTATCAGTACGAAACCGGCTCCTTCTACGCTGGCCTCAGCGTCGACGAACTGGAAGACGGCGTCTATCAGGGCACCTTTGCTACCAACGCTGCCGGCACCACCACCTTCACTCCGGACGATGGTCCGAACAACGTCGGCGTTGCCTTCGGCATCGGCGGTAAGGCTGGCGTCTTCAGCTACCAGGTCACCGGCGGCTGGGACTTCGACAACGAAGACGGCGCAATCCGCGCTATGGGTACGGCTGAACTCGGCCCGGGCACGCTCGGCCTCGCTGTTGTCTACTCCAGCGGCCCGAACTCCTACTACTCGACGGCTGAATGGGCAGTTGCTGGCGAATACGCCATCAAGGCAACGGACAAGCTGAAGATCACCCCTGGCGTTCAGTACTACGGCAACTACTTCGGCGGCAGCAAGAATGTTCCGACAGACTGGGATGGTCTCGGCGATGCCTGGAAGGCTGGTCTGACGGTTGATTACCAGATCGTCGAAAACTTCTACGCCAAGGCTTCGGTCCAGTACTTGGATCCGGAAGATGGCGACGACGTAACCACCGGTTACTTCCGTCTGCAGCGTGCGTTCTAATTCGAGTTGACTTCGGTCATAGAGAAGCCCGGCTTTTGAGCCGGGCTTTTTTGTTGATTGCCACCTTCATTGTGGCGGGTAGTGTTTTGATGTCGGCGCTAGGCGGTGTCACGAAAGCTCAGCTCAGCCTGCCGATAAATGTCCTGATCGCCTCCGGAATGTCTCCTAAATGCAGAAGTGGCGCGTGACCTTGGCCTTTCGCCGTGATCTGCACCATATTAGGATGCCGTTTCGTCATCTCGTCTGTCGTCTCCAGGGATAGCAGATTGGAATTCTCTCCCCGGATCACCAATAGCGGTGTGGAGCGCAGCTCTTCGAATTGCGGCCAAAGGTCGGGTAGGGGGCCGTTGAAATCAATCGTTTTCAACTGTTCGGCAATAGCCGGGTCATAGTCGGCAACCGGTATGCCATTTGTCTCCCTGTAAATAGCCCGTGCCATTTCCCACCAGTCGTTGGCACCGAGCGCGGGAAAGGCAGCGGCAAGATTTTCTTTGAGGATATCGACCGCGTCACTCCAGGTCCGAGGTTTGCGGCTGCGATTGAGATAGTCCCGGATAGCCATCAGCCCGGCCGGTTCGATGACTGCGCCAATATCGTTGAAGATGACGCCGGCAAGTAATCCGAGCCGCGTTGCCGCCAGCAAATGTAGGATCAGCCCGCCTCGCGATGTGCCGATGAAGATGGCGCGGTTGATGCCGAACGCCGCGCAGGCGGCGATGACATCGCCGCCTTCGACGGCGAGATTGTAATTCGCCTTGTTCTCATCCCGCTCGGACATGCCGCGCCCGCGATAATCCAGGGCAATGACGCGCTGGGGAGAGGTGGCGTCTCGCGAAAGCAGTAATGCCAGATCGTGGAAATCACGCGAGTTGCGGGTCAGGCCCGGCAGGCAGATGACCGGCAATCGACCGGTGTCTCCAGTCGCCGGTTGGTAGTCACGGACGTAGAGCGTCAGCCCGTCAGTCGACTTATAGAATCGTTCAGCAAAATCTTTCATGTTCCCGTTGGCCATGACGCCTCCATCCGCTTGCCGGAAGAAGGTTAGTGTGCTTTCGGCAGGCCTGCCAATCGGCTTCAGGTCGCGCCGCGCCCACCAATGAGGTCACGCTCGATGTCAGGTGTCTGCCCAAGGCGCGCCTTGTAGACTTCGTAGTTCTCCATCACCCGCTGCACATAATTGCGTGTTTCGGGAAAGGGGATGCGCTCGATCCAATCGACGATCTCGTCGACCGGCTTGCCGCGCGGGTCACCATAGCGGCCGATCCATTCCGGCACGCGTTTCGGCCCGGCATTATAGGCGATGAAGGTGAGGATATAGGAGCCGCCGAAGGCGTCGATCTGCTCGCCGAGGTAATGCGCGCCGAGCGTCGCATTATAGCCGGCATCGGCCGTCAGCTTGTCCTTGGAATAGGTGATCTTGTGTCGCTTGGCGACGGCTTGGGCCGTGCCCGGCAAGAGCTGAAGCAGGCCGCGGGCATTGGCGGCGGAAACGGCGGCCGGATTGAAGGCGCTTTCCTGCCGGGCGATTGCATAGGCGAGCGCCTTGCCGGAGCCGGATATATTGGCGTTGGCCGGAATGACGCCGACCGGGAAGGCAAGTGCTGCGACATCGATGCCGCGCCCATAGGCGATCTTGCCGATCTGCAGTGAAAGATGATGGTCGCCCGCCTGCTCGGCCTTGGCAGTCAGGATTGCAAGCTCGCCGGGGCTCTGGAGCTGGTCGGCCAGTGCCAGATAAAGGGCTGCGGCCCGCCAGCCATGACCTGCGGATTCCAGCCGCCCGATCGCCTGCACGGCCTCGCGCTGCTGCAGGTTCTGGCGGTCGGAAGCCGTCGGCGACGGATATGTGACATCGAGCGTCTTGCGTCCCAGCCTTTCCGCGGCAAGCTGGCCGTAGAAAGTGCCCGGAAAATTCGCGGCTTTGGCGAAAAATTCGCTGGCCTTGCCCGGTCCGCCGGCTTCGGCTGAGCGTCCGAGCCAATACCAGGCGCGCGAAACGGAGAGCGGGCCGTTGGAAACCTGCAGGATCTTGCGGAAATGCGTCTCGGCCGTCGTCGGGTCCTGCAGACCGCGCAGCGCATACCAGCCGGCATGGAATTGCGCCTCGACGACATCCGTCGGCACCGTCGCGACGGAGGCGGCAACGATCTGGTAGGCGGCCTTGAACTGTCCCTGGTCGACGAGGCCGCGGCTGACGATCCGCTGCTCGTTCCACCATTCGCCCGAGTTCATCAGTTCGGTCCGGTCGCGGGGTATTTGCTGCAGCAGCTTGGCGGCGTCGAGATACTTGTCCTGCTTGCGAAGATATTCGATGCGCGCGAAGAGAAAACCCGGATCGCTGCGCCACTTGGCATCGACCGCGTTCAGAAGCGCGCCGGCATTGCCGGCATTGTCGTCGACGGCAGCCCAGGCCTTGTAGAGCGATTGCGCCTGACCCATGTCGCCGAAGCGCTTGGCCTGCGCCACACGTCCGCGATACATGAGATAATCCATCCGCGTCTTATGATCGGCCGGAGTCAGCAGACCGGCAAATTCGGCCAGGATCTTGTCTTCGGTTGCCTTGTCGAGCGCCTGTCCGCGCCAGGTCTTGCCGATATATTTTGCCGCCTGCACAGACTTGCCGGTCGCCACAAGCGCCCGCGACAGGATCATGGCGCCCTGCGCCGTCTCGGGCGCCGTATCGCCGAAGGCATTCAACACCGCGGCAGGAGCGGGGTTTTCGTCATAGAGCGCGCGTTCGGAATTGCCGCGCAGCCGTTCGAGACCCGGCCAGCCCTTCAGCTCGTCCGAAGCACTGGCGATCTCGTAGGAGGGAACACCCTTCAGGCCGGAGGTGGCGATTGCCCAGGTCAGGATATGACGGTCGAGCGTTCCCGCCGCCATGGTATTGCGGATGGCGAGCGCCTGCTGTGGATCTTTGTTGGAGAGCGCATCGAGCCCCGCCTTCAGGTCGCTGTTGACAGGCGCGATCGCCGGATTGCGCGGAATGGCGCCGGTCGTGATCGCCTCGGGGAAGGACGCGGTTTCCGGCACGAAACCCAGCGGCTTGACGGCGGGTACGGGAGCGCCTTCGCCGGGCAGCTGCGATGCAGCGCTGCCCCAGGCCGCGGCCACCAGACCGAAGGCGGACAGGATCAGAACGGTTCTCTTCATCCGGATGACTCGCAACGAAAATACGCCCTTCCATTTGGCGGGAGGCACATTAACGAAACCTTACCAAACCAGGTAAAATTCATTCACATTTGCTATCGGATTTTGCCCTAAACCGATCTATGCGCGCTTGTCGCGGCCATATTGCCGCTCTATGGTGCGCAACTCTTATTCATGGAATGCGGCTGAAGCAAGGATATCGGCCGTGAGGAGCTTTGCATGTTCAATGGGTCCATCCCCGCTCTCGTCACTCCCTTCACCGATGCTGGCCTGATCGACGAAGACAGCTTCGCCGCTCACGTCACGTGGCAGATCGGGGAGGGCAGCAGCGGCCTCGTTCCGGTCGGCACGACCGGTGAGTCGCCGACGCTGTCGCATGCCGAGCACAAACGGGTGGTGGAACTCTGCATCGAAGTCGCGGGCAAACGCGTGCCCGTCATGGCCGGCGCCGGCTCGAACAATACGCGCGAAGCGATCGAGCTTGCCCAGCATGCCGAAAAGGTCGGTGCCGATGCCGTCCTCGTCGTCACGCCCTATTACAACAAACCGACGCAGAAGGGCCTGATCGCTCACTATTCGGCGATCGCCGAAGCCGTTGCCCTGCCGATCTACATCTACAATATCCCCGGCCGCTCGGTCATCGACATGACGCCGGAGACGATGGGCGCGCTTGCCAAGGCGCACAAGAACATCGTCGGCGTCAAGGATGCCACCGGCAAGATCGAGCGTGTCTCCGAGCAGCGCATCACCTGCGGCAAGGAGTTCCAGCAGCTTTCCGGCGAGGATGCGACGGCGCTTGGCTTCAACGCCCACGGCGGCGTCGGCTGCATTTCGGTGACGGCCAATATCGCGCCGCGCCTCTGTGCGGAGTTCCAGGCGGCGACGGCTGCCGGCAACTATGCCAAGGCGCTAGAACTGCAGGACCGGCTGATGCCGCTGCACAAGGCGGTCTTCATGGAGCCCGGCGTCTGCGGCGCGAAATACGGCCTGTCGAAGCTCGGCCGCATGGGCCGTACTGTCCGCTCGCCGCTGATGTCTTCGCTGGAGCCGGCAACGGAAGCGGCGATTGATGCCGCCATGCGTCACGCGGGCCTGCTCAACTAAAGCATGTCGCGCAAAAGTGTGAAGCGGTTTTGCGATAACGACATGCATTAAGCGTAAACCCGGCCCGTCTTCACAAAATCGAGCCGTTCTCTTACATAGATGACAGGAAATGAGGCCGCGGCATTCGCGCCTCTGGAATGGAATTATCGTCATGGCCCCCAAAGGCAGCCAGCGTATCGTGAAGAAAGTCGTCGCGGAGAACCGCAAGGCCCGCTTCAACTACGAGATCATCGATACCTATGAGGCGGGCTTGGTGCTGATGGGCACCGAGGTCAAGTCATTGCGCGAAGGCAAGGCCAATATCGCCGAATCATACGCCTCCGATGAGGATGGCGAGATCTGGCTGATCAATTCCTATCTGCCGGAATATCTGCAGGCGAACCGCTTCAACCATGAGCCGCGCCGCCGACGCAAGCTGCTCTTGTCCGCGCGTGAGATCAACCGCTTGCGTGCAGGCATCAATCGCGAAGGCATGACGCTGATCCCGATGAAGGTCTACTTCAACGATCAGGGCCGCGCCAAGCTGGAGCTGGCGCTTGCGAAGGGCAAGAAACTGCATGACAAGCGCGAATCCGAGAAAGAGCGCGATTGGAACAGGCAGAAGAGCCGTCTGTTGAAAGACAACGGCTGACCATGCCACCAGCATTCGCTATCTGCGAATAGGGTTCAGTCTTCGAAATCGCTGGCCGGCGCCACTTCGGCAGGACGGGGCGGACGTTCGGAAGGATCCCGGCCGATCTCGGCCTTCAGCGACAGGAGATCGATGAAATGATCGGCTTGGCGACGCAGGTCGTCGGCGATCATCGGCGGCTGGGTCGACATGGTCGAAATGACCGAAACCTTGCGCCCCTTGCGTTGCAGCGCTTCGACCAGATTGGTGAAATCGCCGTCGCCGGAGAAGATGACGAGATGGTCGACCGTTTCGGACTGTTCCATGGCATCGATTGCGAGTTCGATATCCATATTGCCCTTGATCTTGCGGCGCCCCATGGAGTCGGTAAACTCCTTGGCAGGCTTCGTCACGACCTTGTAGCCGTTATAATCCAGCCAGTCGATGAGTGGACGGATCGAGGAATATTCCTGGTCTTCGATTAGCGCGGTATAGTAGTAAGCGCGCAGCAGGTATCCGCGTTTCTGAAATGCTTTCAAGAGCTTGCGGTAATCGATATCAAAGCCGAGACTCTTGGATGCAGCGTAGAGGTTGGCGCCGTCAATGAATAGTGCAATTTTTTCGCGTGGGTCAAACATCGCTTACCAATCCAAAGAGAGTAATCCAAATCCATAAGCCACTTAGCCCAATAAAAACAGCGGCTTGTGGATGTGGCGTCGAGCTGTTTCATACTTTATGAATTATTCATATATGAAAGATTTAGGGCACGATTCGGGATATTCCAAGCAACCCCCGGTGGAAATGTCATATTGTGCATGGAAATTTAGACCGGCTGCGGATAAAGGCGAGGGGACTCTAACGAAAAACTTGAATTTGCCCGGTTTTAATTGTATCGGGCGTTTTAATCCTGAAAAGACGACCGCAAAGGACAGGCAATGGCCCGTGTCACAGTAGAAGATTGCATTGACAAGGTGGAGAACCGCTTCGAGCTGGTTCTGCTCGCCAGCCACCGCGCCCGGCTGATTTCCCAGGGTGCATCGATCACCATCGATCGCGACAACGACAAGAACCCGGTTGTGGCTCTGCGCGAAATCGCCGATGAGACTCTGTCGCCTGATGACCTGAAGGAAGACCTGATCCACTCGCTGCAGAAGCACGTGGAAGTGGATGAGCCCGAGCCCGATCCGGCAAGCCTGATCGCCGCCGGCGCTGCTGCCTCTGCCGACAGCGAAGAGCAGGACGATCTGCCGGAAACGATCACCTTCGACCAGATGTCGGAAGAAGAGCTTCTGGCCGGCATCGAAGGTCTCGTCCCGCCGGAAAAGAGCGACGATTACTAAGCGCATCCCTGGCCTTTGAACGGTCGGGGCTTCCTGCGCGGCAAAAGATCGATGATTACCAATCATCAATCTTGCGCCTGTAAAGCTTAGGCATAATATTGCCCATGTGTGCGCCAATCTGCGATTGGCGCGCTTTTATTTTATTGGAGTGGCTTTGGAATGATGCGGCAGTACGAGCTCGTGGAGCGGGTTCAGAAATACAAGCCCGATGCCAACGAAGCTCTGCTGAACAAAGCCTATGTCTACGCCATGCAGAAGCATGGCCAGCAGAAGCGGGCGAGCGGCGACCCTTACATTTCGCATCCGCTCGAAGTGGCCGCCATCCTGACAGACATGCATCTCGATGAATCGACGATTGCAGTCGCCCTCTTGCACGACACGATCGAGGATACGACGGCGACCCGCGCCGAAATCGACGAACTCTTCGGGGAGGATATCGGCCGCCTTGTCGAGGGCCTGACGAAGATCAAGAAGCTCGACCTCGTCACCAAGAAGGCCAAGCAGGCGGAAAACCTTCGTAAGCTCCTGCTTGCCATTTCCGATGATGTGCGCGTCCTGCTCGTCAAGCTCGCCGACCGTCTCCACAACATGCGCACCCTCGACCATATGTCGCAGGAAAAACGCGCGCGCATTTCCGAAGAGACGATGGAAATCTATGCGCCGCTTGCCGGCCGCATGGGTATGCAGGACATGCGCGAGGAGCTGGAGGAACTCTCCTTTCGGCACATGAACCCCGAGGCCTATGAGACCGTCACCAAGCGCCTCGAGGAACTGTCGAAGCGCAATGAGGGGCTGGTCAAGAAGATCGAGGCTGAACTGCGCGACCTGCTGATCGCCAGCGGGCTGACGAGCGCCTATGTGAAGGGTCGCCAGAAGAAGCCCTATTCGGTTTTCCGCAAGATGCAGTCGAAGTCGCTCTCCTTCGAACAGCTTTCCGATGTCTACGGTTTCCGCATCATCGTCGAGGATATCCCCTCCTGCTATCGCGCGCTCGGCATCGTCCATACGCGCTGGCGGGTCGTTCCCGGCCGCTTCAAGGACTATATCTCGACGCCGAAGCAGAACGATTATCGGTCGCTGCACACCACCATCGTCGGCCCGTCGATGCAGCGCATCGAGCTGCAGATCCGCACCAAGCGCATGCATGAGATCGCCGAATTCGGTATCGCCGCCCATACGCTCTACAAGGATGGTGCCACCAATGCGGACGGCGATATCCTTTCGCGGGAAAGCAACGCCTATTCCTGGTTGCGCCACACGATCGAGGCACTTGCCGAAGGCGACAGCCCGGAAGAATTCCTCGAACATACCAAGCTCGAGCTGTTTCAGGACCAGGTCTTCTGTTTCACGCCGAAGGGCAAGCTGATCGCGCTGCCGCGCGGCGCGACCCCCATCGATTTCGCCTATGCCGTCCACACCAATATCGGCGATACGACCGTCGGCGCCAAGATCAACGGCCGCATCATGCCGCTGGTGACCCGCCTCAACAATGGCGACGAGGTGGAGATCATCCGCTCCGGCGTGCAGGTGCCGCCGGCTGCCTGGGAGGAAATTGTCGTCACCGGAAAGGCGCGCGCCGCCATCCGCCGCGCGACACGCATGGCGATCCGCAAGCAATATGCCGGCCTCGGCCACCGCATCCTGGAGCGCACCTTCGAGCGCGCCGGCAAGATCTTCTCGCGCGACGCCATGAAGCCGGCCCTCCACCGCCTGGGGCAGAAGGATGTGGAAGACGCGATCGCCGCCGTCGGCCGCGGTGAGATGTCCTCGCTCGACGTGCTGCGTGCGGTCTATCCCGACCATCAGGACGAGCGCGTCACCGTCAAGCCGGCCGGCGACGAGGGCTGGTTCAATGTCCGCAGCGCCGCGGGCATGATCTTCAAGATCCCCGGCAAGACCAAGGCCGATCTCGATGGCGAGCGCGCCTCCACCGAGAGCGATCCCGATATTGTGCCGATCCGCGGGCTCTCCGGCAATGTCGGCGTCAAGTTTTCGCCGACCGGCGCGGTGCCCGGCGATCGCATCGTCGGCATCATGGAAAAGGGCAAGGGCATCACCATTTATCCCATCCAGTCGCCGGCGTTGCAGCGTTTCGATGACCAACCGGACCGCTGGATCGACGTGCGCTGGGATCTCGACGAAGCCAACAAGTCCCGCTTCACGGCCCGCATCATGGTCAATGCGTTGAACGAACCCGGCACGCTCGCCAAGGTGGCGCAGACGGTCGCAAGCCTCGACGTCAACATCCGCATGCTGAACACGATGCGGGCGGCGACCGACTTCACCGAAATGATGCTGGAAGTGGAGGTCTGGGACCTGCGTCAGCTCAACCAGCTTCTTGCCCAGCTCAAGGACCTGGAATGCATCGCGACGGTCCGGCGTCTCTATGAGTAGGATTTCATTAAATTATTGCCGCTCGCAGACTTGCGATTTGCACATTTTGTGATCATTTCATGGCCGGGCCGGCACATTGAAATGGCAAGCCATGCATCATTTGCATGGCTGTGTTCAGGTTACAGCGTTGGTAATTAACCATTGCCGCGACTATCTTCTGGTCATCAAGAAATGAAACGAAGATGAGGCAAAGCAATGTTTGAACCGATCAGAAAGTTCGCCCGCGCCCTTCGCGCTCCGACCGCTCAGGAACGTGAAATGGCATATCTCAACGGCTCGCACGACCGTATTGATCTTGAATATCGTCAGCGCCAGGTCGATCGCGGCATCTTCCGCAATCGCTGATCGCTGAGATATACTTGACGCAAGGAAGGGGGCGCTATGCATGATCCACGCCCCTTGGAATAAAAGAAGAAGAGACGGCCTGTTTGTTAAGCGGTTCCATTTGCCGCTCTTGTCAGGGTCATGTGCGCTGCACTAAATACGCGCCATGTTATTTCGCCGTCGCAAACCAGCAGGATTTAAGGAAAAGCTGCGGGAGCTTCTATGGCCCCGAAAAGGTTTTCTGCGCCCTGCACGCTATATCATGATGCGCGTTCTGCGCCTGTCAGCTTCGCCGCATGCCGTTGCGGTGGGCGTTGCCGCGGGTGTCTTCGTTTCGTGGACACCCTTTATCGGCGTGCATTTCGTCATGGCCTTCGTCATCACCTATTTCCTGTCGGGAAACATGGTGGCCGCAGCCCTCGGCTGCGCGGCTTTCGGCAATCCGCTGACCTATCCCTTCATCTGGGGCATCACCTGGGAAGTCGGTCACCTGCTGCTCAGCCGCCAGGCTCAGATGGGCGGGCAGACGATCGATCTCGCCGAACTCTTTCATAAGCTGCACTTCACCGAGCTTTGGAAACCGGTGCTGGAGCCGATGCTGATCGGCGCCATCCCGCCGGCTGCTCTCACCTCGGTTGCGCTTTATGCGCTGACATTCTACACCGTCAGGGGTTTTCAGACGCGCCGCCGTGCGCGGCTGATGGAGCGTGCGCGTCTTCGGCTCGCCGATCCCGTCACCGAGATGCCGACCGTCTGAACTCAAGCAGAATTCATCCCGAAAGGCCCCTCGCATGATCATCGGCATTGGCAGCGACCTCATCGACATCCGCCGCGTGGAGAAATCCATCGAGCGCTTCGGTGACCGCTTCACGCATCGCTGTTTCACCGAGATCGAGCGTGCCCGTTCGGACCGCCGCGCCAACCGTGCCGAATCCTATGCCAAGCGTTTCGCCGCCAAGGAGGCCTGCTCCAAGGCGCTCGGCACGGGGTTGTCGCAGGGCGTTTTCTGGAAGGATATGGGCGTGGTCAACCTGCCGAGCGGCAAGCCGACCATGCAACTGACGGGCGGTGCCGCAGCCGTTCTTCAGGCCATGCTGCCCGCCGGCCATAAGGCGGCCATTCATTTGACAATAACCGATGATTATCCCTTGGCTCAGGCTTTTGTGATCATCGAAGCGCTGCCGGATACCGTATGATGGCGACCTCTCGTCGCTTTTACCGCCGTCGTTATTGCCGCCACCGGTCGAAGTCGCTAGAGAGAACATCAGAAAGAAATGCGCCTTCATGGCGTCTTGAAGGAATAAGACTGCGTGTCCGAAAAAGTCGAAGCCAAGCCGAACGCCCTCTGGGAAAACATCAAGGTCATCATCCAGGCTCTTCTCCTGGCGATGATTATCAGGACTGTCCTGTTCCAGCCCTTTACCATTCCTTCGGGCTCGATGATGCCGACGCTGCTCGTCGGTGACTATATCTTCGTCAACAAGTTTGCCTACGGCTATTCGAAATATTCGCTGCCTTTCTCGCCCGACATCTTCAGCGGCCGCATCTTCGGCTCCGATCCGAAGCGCGGCGATATCGTCGTGTTCCGTTTCCCCCCGAATCCTGATGTCGATTATATCAAGCGCGTCGTCGGCCTGCCGGGCGACCATATCCAGGTTACCGACGGTATTCTCTACATCAACGGCAAGCCGGTTCCGAAGGTACCGGATGGTACTTTCAACTCCGACTACAAGCTCGATCCGGGTCAGGACGTACCGGTATTCCGCGAGACGCTGGATGATGGCAAGACCTATGACACGCTCGACCAGTCGCCGGTGTCGCGCGGCGACAACACCCGCGAGTTCATCGTTCCGGAAGGCCATTACTTCATGATGGGCGATAACCGCGACAACTCGCTCGACAGCCGCTTCGATGTCGGCTTCGTCCCGGCGGAAAATCTCGTCGGCCGCGCCAGCGTCATCTTCTTCTCGCTCGGCAACGACACGTCCTTCCGCGAAATCTGGAAATGGCCGACCAACATGCGTTGGGACCGCCTCTTCAAGGTTGTTGAATGAGCAAGGCGCAGACGCTCTCAGCGGCGGACCGCGCAAAGCTTGAAACCCTGATCGGGCATGAATTTGCCGAGAAGGAACGTCTGGATCGCGCGCTGACTCATGCCAGCGCGCGCACCGACAAGGGCAATTACGAGCGGCTTGAATTTCTCGGCGACAGGGTTCTTGGGCTCTGTATCGCCGATTTGCTATTCCGCACTTTCGGCGCTGCGGCGGAGGGCGAGCTTTCGGTGCGCCTGAACCAGCTTGTCAGCGCCGAAACCTGTGCGGCAGTTGCCGACGAACTCAATCTCCACCTCTATATCCGCACCGGCGCCGACGTGAAGAAACTCACCGGCAAGCGCATGATGAATGTGCGCGCCGATGTCGTCGAAAGCCTGATCGCCGCGCTCTATCTCGATGGCGGCCTGGAAGTCGCCCGTCGTTTCATCCTGCGCTATTGGGAGGGCAGGGCGGTGCGCGCCGATGGCGCCCGCCGTGACGCCAAGACCGAGCTGCAGGAATGGTCGCACGCCAAATATGGCGTCACACCCGTCTACCGGGTTGAAGATCGCAGCGGACCGGATCATGATCCGCGCTTCAAGGTGACGGTCGAAGTGGCTGGTGTGGCACCGGAAACAGGCGTAGAGCGTTCCAAGCGCGCTGCAGAACAGGTCGCCGCGACGAAAATGCTCGAGCGTGAAGGCATTTGGCAGCCGACATCTGCCGGAAACTGACGGGATCAATGACAGAAGAAAACGAAATGGCAGCCGATCGCGCTGCTGAAAGCAATCCGACGCATTCGGGCTTCGTCGCCCTGATCGGCCCCACCAATGCCGGCAAATCGACGCTGGTCAATCGTCTCGTCGGCGCCAAGGTGTCGATCGTCAGCCACAAGGTACAGACGACGCGCGCCGTCGTGCGCGGCATTGCCATCCACAACAATGCGCAGATCGTCTTCATGGACACGCCCGGCATCTTCAAGCCGCGCCGCCGTCTTGATCGCGCCATGGTGACGTCTGCCTGGGGCGGTGCCAAAGATGCCGATCTCATCATGCTGCTGATCGACAGCGAGCGTGGCCTGCGCGGCGATGCCGAAGCCATCCTCGAAAGCCTGAAGGACGTTCCGCAAAGGAAGATCCTGGTTCTCAACAAGATCGACCGGGTCAATCGCGAACTGCTTCTGGCGATCGCTGCCACAGCAAACCAGAAGGTCGATTTCGACCAGACCTTCATGATCTCGGCCGAAAACGGTTCCGGCTGCGACGACGTGATGGATTATCTGGCAAAGACCCTGCCGGAAGGCCCCTGGTATTATCCTGAAGATCAGATTTCCGACCTGCCGATGCGCCAGCTTGCCGCCGAAATCACGCGCGAGAAACTGTTCCTGCGCCTGCATCAGGAGCTTCCCTATTCCTCGCATGTCGAGACGGAGAAGTGGGAAGAACGCAAGGATGGCTCCGTGCGCATCGAACAGGTCATCTATGTCGAGCGAGACAGCCAGAAGAAGATTGCGCTCGGCAAAGGCGGCGAAACGATCAAGGCGATCTCGTCGGCGTCACGCAAGGAATTGTCGGAAATCCTCGAACAGCCCGTCCATCTCTTCCTGTTCGTCAAGGTGCGCGAGAACTGGGGCGATGATCCCGAGCGCTTTCGTGAAATGGGCCTCGAATTTCCGCGCTAGTTCGACAAGAAAATTGACAAGGGGCACTCAGCCCCTTGTTTCCGTGTAAAAATCGCTGCCTGTTCCAAGGAACAAATCGGCCTGCCTGCGCATTGATCCGCCAACGGCGCTGCACCCTGCAGCGCCGGGTTTTGCGACAGCAGGGACAAGATGGCGACGGCAAAACCTACCCATTCCTTCAAGACGCCCTGCGAGCAGTGTCCGTTGCGGTCATTGCCGCATTTTCGGGAGTTCAGCCGGGACGAGTTGGAATTCGTCTCGAAGTTCAAGAGAGGGGAACTGGCGGCCGATGCCGGCGCAACCATCCTCGTCGAAGGCGCCCACAGCGCCCACCTCTTTACCGTGCTGTCCGGCTGGGGCTTCCGCTACAAGATGCTGGAGGATGGCCGCCGACAGATCCTGAACTACGTCATGCCGGGCGACCTGATCGGCCTGCAGGGCACGATCATGGGCGAGATGCAGCATTCTGTGGAGGCCCTGTCGCCGGTATCGCTCTGCGTCTTCGAGCGCGACAAGCTGATGACCCTTTATAACCGGCACGCCTCGCTTGCCTTCGACATTACCTGGATCGCGGCGCAGGAAGAGCGTATTCTCGATGAACACCTCTTGAGCATCGGCCGCCGCACTGCGCTCGAAAGAGCCGCCTATCTGATTGCCTTCCTCTTCGAGCGCGCCAGAAAGCTTAGCCTTTTCAATGGCCGCAATCTCATTCCGATCACCCAGCAGCATATCGCCGACACACTCGGTCTTTCGATCGTTCACACCAACAAGACTTTGAAAAAGCTTGCGGCACGCAGCCTCATCCGCTGGCAGGAGCGTGGCTGCGAGGTGCAGGACGGGGAGGGTCTGATGCGGATGGCCGGCTGGGAAGGCCTGAGCGACGGGAAACGTCCTTTCATATAGCTGCTCGAGCAGATCAATGTCTTTTTTAAATGCAAAATGACGCCGGGAAAATTAGAGTCGCGTCATCTTTCCTCCGACTTTCGTTTTTATCGACCGGAGACGAAAATGTGGCTATTCAGTTATGGTGGGCAACCACCGTCAAAGGTCCAGGCGGGGCACCGACGGAATGATGTTTGCAAAGAGGCCGAAGCGCTGCAATATTTGCGCTTCACGAGGGGCATGGAGATCATGAACGCAACAACCCGTGTTCTGGTCCTGGAAGACAGTCTGATCATCGCAATGGAGGCGGAGGATATCCTGCGTCTCGTCGGTGCTGATACCATTGATATTGCCAATAGCCTCGATCAGGCGAGGGATGCAATTCAGGTTGCGGATTACGATTTCGCGCTACTCGACGTGAATCTCGGCGAGGCGCTGAGCTTCGATTTCGCGCGAGATCTGTCGCAGGCCAACATCCCCTTCGGCTTCGTCAGCGGCTATTCCGATACGCAGGATTTTCCGATCGACCTTCAGGACGTGCCGCTTCTCGTCAAACCTTTCGACGAGAACGCGATGCGCGACTTCCTTCAAAAGCTTTTCCCGTCGCCGGCCGAATAAAAGGGCTCCAGCCTTCCTGGAGCCTTTCCCGGTCAGAACGCTTCAATCTGACGGGGAAAGGTTTTAAAGTGAATCGGCAGGCTGAAGGACGGTTTTCCGATGCAATGGCAGGATCAGGCGATCATTCTTGGCGTCAAGCGCCACGGCGAGACGAGCGTCATCGCCGAGGTGATGACGCGTGATCGCGGTCGTCACCTTGGTCTCGTTCGCTCCGGCCGTTCGCGCACCATGCAGCCGGTGTTGCAGCCCGGCAACGAGGTGGAAGTCACCTGGCGCGCCCGGCTGGATGAGCATCTCGGTGAATTCCGCCTCGAGCCGGTGAAGCTGCGCGCCGCGCGGCTGATGGAGACGGCAACCGCCGTCTATGGCGTGCAGGCCATGGGCGCATTGCTGCGCCTGTTACCGGAGCGCGATCCGCATCCGCATCTCTTCGAGGCGCTGGAAGTCATTCTCGATCATCTCCACAATCCTGCCGATGCCGGCGAACTCTTCGTACGCTTCGAACTCGCCGTGTTGAACGATCTCGGCTTCGGCCTCGACCTCTCGGAATGTGCCGCGACCGGCACCCGCACCGATCTCGCCTATGTCTCGCCAAAATCCGGCCGCGCCGTCAGTCGCGGCGCCGGAGAGCCCTGGGCCGACAAGATGCTGCTTTTGCCGGCCTTTCTAAGTGTTCAGGAAAACCAGGCGGCCGATTACGAGAGCCTCACGGCGGCATTCCGTCTGACTGGATTCTTTCTGCATCGCCATGTCTATGAGCCGCGTGGCCTGGAGGCTTCGGCAGCGCGTGAGGGCTTCGTCCAAGCAGCACTCAAGGCCTTGAACCCGGCTGCACGGACGCTTTCTCGGTCGGACGAGCTCTCTGCCTGAGCGGCTTTTCATCCTTGCAAAATAGTCTTCAGTTTTGGCGGTTTACCCGCATCCCCAGCGCCCCTATCTCTCCATTCGATAAGGATTCGATCAGGAAAGGCTCTAAGTGCTCAAGGAGGAAGCCATGCTGACCAAGCCCAAAACATCGACCACCATCAAGCTCTGGAATGGGCAGGAAGTTCCCCGCCTCGGCATGGGCTGCTGGGCGATCGGCGGTCCGTTCTTTGCCGGTGATACGCCGCTCGGCTGGGGCGAGGTGGACGACAATGAATCCGTCGCCGCGATCAATCGCGCGATCGACCTTGGTATCCGCTTCTTCGATACGGCCTCGAATTACGGTGCCGGCCATTCGGAAGAGGTCCTCGGGCAGGCAATCGGCAATCGCGCCGATATCATTATCGCCACCAAATTCGGCTTTGCCACCAATCCGGAGACGAAACAGGCGACCGGCGCCTTTGCCGATCCGGCCTTCATTCGCCAGTCGGTCGAGACGTCGCTCAGCCGTCTGAAGCGGGAGCGTCTCGACCTCCTGCAATTCCACCTCAACGATTTTCCGCTGGAACAGTCCGACGAAGTCTTCGATACGCTGGAGGCCCTGCGGGCGGAGGGCAAGATCGATGCCTTCGGCTGGAGCACGGATTTTCCTGACCGCGCCGCCCGCCATGCCGGCCGGCCGGGCTTCGTCTCGATCCAGCACACGATGAATGTCTTCGAGCCCGTGCCTCAGATGATCGATGTCGTCGAAACGAACGGTCTCATCTCCATCAATCGCGGCCCGCTGGCCATGGGCCTGCTGACAGGTAAGTTCACGCCGGACAAGGCCGTCGGCGCCAAGGACGTGCGCGGTGCGGCACTCGAATGGATGGTCTATTTCAAAGATGGCCGTATCGCGCCGGAATTTGCAGCAAGGCTCGACGCCGTGCGCAGCCTGCTTACATCTGATGGACGCACGCTGACGCAGGGCGCGCTCGCCTGGCTCTGGGCGCGCTCGCCGCGCACTTTGCCCATTCCCGGTTTCCGGACCGTGGCTCAGGTCGAGGAAAATGCCGGCGCACTGGAAAAGGGTCCGTTGCCGGCAGAGGTGATGGCGGAGATCGACGCGGCGCTGGCCCGCGTCTGAGGTTTTAGGCTCGGGCGCGAACCTTGAAGGTCCAACCGTCCGGCCGCGTCTCGAGGATCTTCACCTCGTCGCCGATCGTGACCCTGCCGGTGCCGCGCGGGGTGACGTTCCAGCCGAAAAGCGGGCCGGGAACGCGCCGGTCGCCCGACATTCGGATGCGGCCCATGGCGGGCATGGGGTTCGGCACTTCGCGTGAGCCCGTCAACTGGTCCTGCGTCGTCATGATGCACCGGGCGCAGGGTTTGACGAGGTCGAAGCGGATGCCCGCAATTTCGATTGCCGCCCAGCGGTCCTCGGCCCAGGCCTCGTCTGTGTCGATGACGATATTCGGCCGGAAGCGCTCCATGCCGACGCCGCCTTCGGCATGGTCGGCAAGATCGGCATTGAGCGCCTTCAGCGATCCCGTCGTCGTCACCAGGATCTGGTAGCCATCGGTAAAAGTCACCGGCGTGCCTTCGCCCGCCCATTCGGCATTGGCCATCCGTTCTGCCTTGCCGTCGAAGAAGACGAGTTTCACTGCGCGGCCGAGCCATTCCGAAAGCGTGGCGTTGCTCTCATCGTCAGCAACGGCGGCGCTGACGGCCGATTTCCAGACGATGACATCGAGTCGCCGGTCCGGATGCGGCGGTGCTGCGGCGATCTTCTGCTTGCCCTCCATCCGCAGCCGGAAGGCTCCGGCTTCGGGCCGAACCTCGATCTGAGCAAGGGTTGGGAGCTCGCGCTGGGTGATGAAGTGGCCATCCGGGTCCGTCACCATCGCGCGCCGGTCGCCGGGCAGGCCATAGGCGTCTATGTCCGTAAAGGGCAGGGCGATGCCGCGGGCGCTCTTGAGCGGATAGACGAAGAGATCGCTGACACGCATCATAGGCTCCTATATTTCGTCCATAAATGCAGCGAGGAAGTCGCGCAGGCTCCTGTCGCGGGCTGCGGCCAGTTCGCGCCCGGTCGGGGTCTGGAAACCATCCGCCAGTTTGAACAGCTTCGTCTGGAAATGGTCAATCGCATAACGCTTGTCATCGAGCGGCCGGTTCTCAGCAGCCGGATCGAAAGGATCGTAGAGGCCGGACCCAAGCCGCGCTGCTATATAGAAGCAGCGGGCAGCACCCACCATGCCGATGGCATCCAGCCGGTCGGCATCCTGCAGGATTTTCGCCTCCAGCGTTTCCGGCGGCACATTTGCCGAAAAGCTGTGCGCCGTCACCGCATGGGCGACATCAGCGATATCCTCATCGTCCCATCCAAGCTCTTTCAATATCCGTGACGCTTTTTCCGCGGCGAGCGCCGACGCCTGGGCGCGCAGCGGCGAATTCTTCTCGACGGCGACGCAATCGTGCAGCAGCACGGCAGCCGCGAGCACCTGGCCCTTGCCGCCTTCCGCAGCATGGATGCGCATGGCATTGCGGAAGACACGCAGGATATGGGCGAGATCGTGGGACCCGTCGTCACCCTCCGTTGCATGGGGTATGAGCTCCGCAGCAAGCGCTTCATGGGGGAAGAAAGCTTCGGCCTTGAACATCGTCGTCACCGGTTTTCGAAGGGATCGTTTCCTGTCGATAACGGCTTGGCTGGCGAGTCGCAACGTGCCGAAATCAGTATCGGGGTTTGACGGGCGGCGTAACGCTGCCATTCTTCTTTGGCGGCATCGAAAGCATGTGAGCTACGTCGCCGAAGGGTTTTGGCGGGCTGATGTAATAGCCCTGGATTTCGTCGCATGCCTCGCGTTCGAGCAGCGCCATCTGCTGTGCGGTTTCCACGCCCTCTGCGGTCACGCGCATGCCGAGTGCGTCGCCGAGCAGGATGATCGCGCGCATGATCGCATGCGCTTCCTTGTTCTCGACGATGTCGTTGACGAAGGACTTGTCGATCTTGATCTTGTCGAAGGGGAAGCTCGAGAGATAGCTCAGCGACGAATAGCCGGTTCCGAAATCGTCCATGGAGATGCGGATGCCGCGCTCCTTGAGCGCATGCAGGATCGGCAATGCCTCATCGAGATTTTCCATCAGCACGCTTTCGGTGATCTCCAGTTCGAGACGCGACGGCGAGAGTTCGGCGGCGGCAAGCGCCTCGCTGACATCCTGCGGCAGGTCGCTGCTGGAAAATTGGATGGCCGAGACATTGACGGCGATCTTGATATCTTCGGGCCATTGCGCTGCATCGTTGCAGGCGCGGCGCAAAACCCAGCGGCCGATATCGACGACGAGGCCGACCTCTTCAGCCAGCGGAATGAACTCCATAGGCGAGACGCGGCCGCGCACCGGATGATTCCAGCGGATCAGCGCCTCGAAGCCGCAGATGCGATGCTGCGTCAGGTCGTAGAGCGGCTGGTAGTGAAGCTCGAATTCCTCCTTCTGCACTGCAGCGCGCAGATCGGCCTCCAGCGCATGGCGGGCCTGCATCTTCTCGTTCATCTCTCCGGTGAAGAAGCGCTCGTGCCGGCGCCCGTCCGCCTTGGCATGGGACAGGGCGACCGCCGCATTGCGCAGCAGCTTGTCGGTCTCGACAGCATCGCCAGGGGCGATCGAAATGCCCATGGAAACGCTGAGTTCCACCTGCTTGTCGCCGCGGAAGAAGGGTTCGCTGAGCTCACGGCGGATCTGGTCGGCGAGCGCGGTGATGTTCCACGGCTGCTGGCGTCGCGTCTGCAGGATTGCGAATTCGTCCGAGCCGAGACGGGCAAGGATATTCTCTGAGCCGGCCGAGGCACGGATGCGCTCTGCCACCTGCTGCAGGATCTTGTCGCCGGCTGAAACACCCAACGTATTGTTGATCGATTTGAACCGGTCGAGATTGAGATGCACGAGCGCGATCTGCTCATCCTCCTTGCGCTCGGCAAGGGCGGCATCCAGCTGCTCGCGGAAGCGAATGCGGTTCGGCAGGCCGGTCAGGGGATCGTGATGGGCGAGATAGGTGATGCGCTCGGCAGCCTTGCGGTCTTCTGTAACGTCGGCATGGATAGCGATGTTGCTGCCGTCGGCCAGGATAGTGACCACGCTCTGGATGATGCGGCCGTCATCCATCAGCCATTCGCGTCTGCGGATGCGCCCTGCCTTCGAAGAGGCTTCCTGGCCGTCCTTCTTGCCACGCGTCCTGGCATTGGTCTGCTCAGTGCCGCGCGTCTTGTGCATCAGGTCGGCAATCGTCGTGCCGGGCGTGACATCGCTTTCGGTAAAGCCGAAGAGTTGGCGGAAGCGCAGGTTGGAAAGGGTCAGCCGCTGGTCCGCATCGAACACGCTGAGGCCGAGCGGCAGGTTGTTCAGGACGATTTCGAAGAGTTTGCGCTGTTCTGCAAGCGCCTGTGTGGTGGAGCCGATCGTATTCTTCAGGTCGCGGTTTTCATTGAGCAGCGTCTCGGTGCTCTGCTCGATTACATCATATTCGCTTTGATGGCTGCGATAGGTCGCGATGACGAGCTCCATCAGATGCTCGGCATCGATCGATCCGTCCTGCTTGACGGCCTGCGTGCACTGTTGCCAGAAAAGCGTCTCAGCTTTCATGCGCACGAGTCCCCTCATGGGACGGTTGCGGTGGAAGCATGGCAAAAGGCGAAGGCGTCTTCGATTGGCAAAGCTGCCATATCGCGCCGGGCATAAAAAGACCTTTCTAAAATGAATGCGAGAATCAAATTTTTGTAAGCGGCAAGCGGCAACTTCCAGCAACCCGCATGCGGCATCTTCTACCGCCCCGATTAATAATCGGTTGCAACTGGGCGGCTCTTTATCGCTAGCCGGCAATTTGTTTGTATCTCGCAAACTACTGAAATAATGAAGAAACCCGGTTTCCCAAGGGAAAGTGAAACAGCCGCTGGAATGGGTCGTTACACTTTGTCAACTATGGTTAATCGATAGTTAACAGCTTATTGACCGAAGCTGCAAATCAGTTTAACCAACAGATCAGCCTTGATATTTTCCACCCGCGTATTGCGTGCAGACTCTCACCGGTAGAAGCGGTGAACGGAGGTTTGTATGACTGCTCTTTCATCAGTTTCAGACATCTCTTATGCATATTTGGCAACGCTCTCGCGGCTCGACGCCAATGGCGACGGTGTGCTGAGCCGCACGGAACGCGCGGCGGATGAGAAGCCCGGCATTATCAGGGAATTTCTCGAAGACGATGATGCTGGCAATATGCAGCCGAAATATCCGAGCAGCCTCGTCGCGCTGGTGATGGAATATCGCGACAACGGCTCGGCGACCGGCATGGCCGTTCCCTATGCACTGCAGCAGGTTCTCCCTGATGCCGACGATCAGGCCATGCAGATCTATCGCAATACCTACGGCGAATTCGATCTCGATATCGCCGCCTGAGCCTGGGCCGGCCCAAGCTGAACGATCCCGCCGGCCCGTGGCCGGCTTTTTCTTGCCTTTTATGCAGGCAGGAACACCTTCCCTCGTGAGGCGTTGGGACGAAGTCCCCGAAATGGAAGGAAACCCGATGAAAATCATATGCACCATCGCTGCCCTCGGCCTGCTTGCGGCGGCGCCCCAAGGCTTTGCTCAGAACAAGCAGACGGCGACGGCGAATTTTGTCGGCCCTGACGGCAAGGAGGCCGGACGCGCCACGCTGACGGCTGCCGCCAATGGCGGCGTTTTCATCGAGGCGGAAATCTCCGGCCTGCCGATCAATAAATGGGTCGCCTTCCATATCCATGAAACCGGCCGCTGCGATGCCGCAACCCATCACGAATCCGCCGGAGGGCATTTCAATCCGACCAAGGCCGAGCATGGCTTCCTCGCCGCCAAAGGCCCGCATGCCGGCGACATGCCGAACCAGTATGTCGGGCAGGACGGTATCCTGCGCGCCCAGGTCTTCGACACCATGATCTCGCTTGACGGCAAGACGGATGGCGTGCGCGGCCGCGCGCTGATGGTGCATGCCAATTCCGACGATTACCGAAGCCAGCCTTCGGGCGGCGGGGGCGACAGGATTGCCTGCGGCGTGATCAAATAGATTATGGCTGCGTCTGCGGGGACGTCTTCGGCGTCCTCTTGCGGGCCGAAACCCTGGCCTGCGCTTCCTCTGGTGGCGGTTCGGGAACGGGAGCGTTCGAAACTTCCGCCGGAGCGTCGCCAGCCTCGCCCCTCTTGTCAAAGGCAAGCTTGACGCGCTTGATCATGTCGCGGCTCAGGACCCACCAGTCGCCGGTCGATGCCCAGTAGCGCAACGTCACGCTGACCGCACTGTCGCTGAGACTATCGATGAAGACGCTCGGCGCCGGTGTCTTGAGGACGCGCTTATCGGCGGTTGCAAGCATCATCAGCGTCTCCATGGCGAGATCGAGATCCTCCTGATGCGTAATGTTGATCTTCACTTCGTTCTGTCGCGTCGGCTGACGGCTGTAATTGGTGATCGGCGTATTCCACAGCGTCGAATTGGGCGCCAGCCGGTAAAGGCCGTCTCCCGTCTTCAGTTCCGTGGCGAACAGGCCGATCTCCAGCACCGTTCCGGAGACACTGCTCGTCTCGATATATTCCCCGACCCGGAAGGGTCGCAGCACCAGCAGCATGATGCCGGCAGCGATATTCTGCAGCGTCCCCTGCAGCGCAAGACCTACGGCAAGGCCGGCGGCGCCGAGAGTGGCGATAATCGATGCCGTCTGCACGCCGAACTGCCCGAGAACGGTGACGAAGACCAACACCAGCATCGCATAGCGCACGACATTGGTGAAGAAACGGGCGAGCGTCTCGTCGATGCCGCGCACGCGCGAGATGCCCTCATAGGCCCAGCGGCTGATGAGGCTCGCCGCCACCCAGCCGACGATGAGCAGGATGATCGCCCCGAGGATGGAGAAGGAATATTGCACGGCAAGCGCACTCGCCTGATCGAGTGCCGAGCGGGTTGCGATGATAAGGTCGGTGGCCTGCTGTTCCATCACGTGCTCCTCGGATGCCTCGTCGAGGGCAAGATGGGGCAGGGGTGAGGAGCGTCAACCGTTCGAATTGTCTCCGACGGACAGCACGAAGGGCGCGTTGCCGTCGGCCTCCGCACCGCGGCCGATCGCTCTCACGGCGTCGACGAGCCGCCCGCGCCGGTCAAGCAGCGCATCGCCGATTTCGATGATCCGTGCATTCGGTGTCGCATAGGGCGAGGCGGCGCGCAGCCGTCGGGCAAGTGCCGCATCTTCCTGCTCCGGCGCGAGCGACAGGGCGGCAATCAATGCTGCGGCGGGCGAGCGCGATACGCCCATCCAGCAATGGATCAGGAGTGGCGCCTGCTGCTGCCAGCCGGCGGCGAAATCGATGATCGCCCGCACATGCTTCTCGTCGGGCGCCACGAGATCGCCGGTGCCCTTGAAGGTGATATCGTTCATATTGAGCAGTAGGTGCCGGTCGGCCTGGATGATGCCCGGCCGGTGAAAGGCCTGTTCCCTGGCCATCAGGCTGATCATTTCGCGCGCCTTGTGCCGCACCGCCATCTCGGCGATACGCGAAAGCGGGGAAACCACGATCACGGTCATGGGGTCACGCTCCGCTCCGCCTCGATCTCGGCGAAGCGCTCGCAGAAAAGCCGCTGTGCTTCGAGTGCAGGCAGGGGATCGATCAACAGCATGTCCCTGGTGATGCCGCGCGGCTGGCCGAAGAATTTCTGCGCTTCCGCAGGCGTGAAGCCGGCAAGCACCGTCGCTTCGAAATAGGCGGCGATCGTATCGGCCTTCTTGATTTTGTCCTTGAGATCGCGCGAGGGGTGCGGCGGCAGGCCGAAGCGCAGGTGTACGGCGGCCTCCAGCCGTTTCTCGACGGTCCTGTATCCGCCGCCGACAACGGCCTTGAAAGGCGAGATCATGTCGCCGATCACATATTCCGGCGCGTCATGCAGCAGCGCCATCAGGCAATCGCCGGGCGTGGCCTCGTTGAAATGCCGGAAGATGGACTCGACGACAAGGCAATGCTGCGCGACCGAAAAGGCATGATCGCCCGACGTCTGGCCGTTCCAGCGGGCGACGCGCGCGAGCCCGTGGGCGATATCGGTCAGTTCGACATCGAGCGGCGAGGGGTCGAGCAGATCGAGCCGCCGGCCGGACAGCATGCGTTGCCAGGCGCGTGGAGCCTTCGCAACCGTCACGCGCTGGCCTCGTCCGAGGAGGTCGGGAAGCTGAGGCCGGACCAGGCCGGCAGGCTGAGCGTCACGGAAACATCGCCGGCAAGCAGCGGCGTGCCCGATGCGATCGCCTCGCCGGCGCGGTCGATGCGCACGATCGCCAGTCCACTCTGTCCCTCGACGGAGCCGAGCGTGCCGACAGGCTTGCCATTGGCCGTGATTTCAGTGCCGCTGGCCGGCAGTGCGGCGCCTGCCGACACGGTCACGACGCGGCGTCTTGCCGTGCCGCGATGCTGCATGCGGGACACCACTTCCTGGCCGACATAGCAGCCCTTCTTGAAGGAGAGGCCGCCATTCAAATCCATCAGCACGTCATGCGGAAAGGCGTCCTGAAGCGCGTAATCAGGCCCTGATATCACGATGCCATGTTTGATGCGCAATGCATCGTAGAGGGCCTCGTTAGAGCTGCCATGATGGCCCGCGCGGCGCAAAAGCGTGACGCCCGCCTTGGAGAATCGGCTGTCTTTAGCGCCGTCCGCAGCATCCTCGCCCCACGAAACGGTCACACCATCCTCGGCGTCAGGCGTCAGCGTCACCGGCGCGCGCAGGCGGTACATGGTCAGCCGTTTGAACAGTGCTTCGCGCTGGGCCGCATCCGTTTCGATGACGAAGCCGTCGCCGTCGCGCCAGATCATGAAGTCGAAGAGGATCTTGCCTTGCGGCGTCAGCAATGCGCCCGGCCGCGCCTCGTCCGCGCCGAGCGAAACGATGTCGGTAGTGATGAGATTCTGCAGGAAGGACTCTGCTTCTTCGCCGCCGACGGCAATGAGCGAGCGGTCTTTCAGGAATACGGCTGGCATGGCGAAACCTGTCGCGTTGGTGATCGCTCAGAGGTATGTCTTTGAGGCTGACGGTGCAAGCGTTGCGGCGTCAGTCGCCCGCAGTGAAGAACTTCCATTTGCCGTCGGGCGTTATGCCGACGCGATAGAAATTATAGCCGCCGAACTCCTGCATATCGGAGAGATCGCCTGCCGTGACGATGCGCAGCAGTTCCACGCGTTCCGGCGGGGTCAGCGATTTCAGGTCCTTCTCGGCGAAATAGGGCCAGACATACATGTCATCAGCCGTGCCCTGTCCGACATGCACGAAGCCGGTCGAGATGACGTCGAGCATGATGGCGAGGATTTCGTCGCCGTCGGGATCGCCCGAGAGATCCTTCAGCGTGCCGATCGGATCGTCAGTGGGTTCGCCGACCGTCACCTGCGTCTGGTCGGCACCGGTCCCCATCAGCGGGCGCAGGCGTTCGAGATCGCCTGATGCGGCAGCCTCGACGATCTGTTCGCGCATCTTGCGCACTGGCTCCGGCACCTTGCTGATGTCGTAGATCACGTCGACGGCCTTGGAATCGTCGGATGCGCCCGGTGTCTTGTCGACGCTCTGGCCGCCTTGCTTGTTGACGAGCGGATCGGGCTGGGGAATGCCGGAAGAGCCGTTCTGTGGTGCAGCCGGTTGCTGCTGGCCCTGTTGCGCTGTGGCCGGCGCATCGGGTTGGCCCGGAATCTTCTGAAGTTCGGAAAGCGCGTAGGCGGAAGATGCGGACAGCACGCTGCCTGCGGCAAGGCCGACGGCAAGCAGGACCGGCGCGAGCGGGATTCGCGAGGAAATATCTTTACCGGTACGCATGAGACTCTCTGTATTGCCCTTATTGCAGGGTCCTGTTGGTGGAAAACTCACCTGCCAGCATGCGATCACGCAGCGAGTCCAGCAAGGCCTCGGCGCTACCTTCTCCATGCAGTCTGATCGTCTCGCGCAGTGCATGGGCAATCGCGGCATCGGCAATGATCTCAGGCTCGATGCCGTCGGCCATGCCGTCGGCCCAAGCCTCGTTCTGGTATTCCAGAGCCGCCTGCATCTTTTCGTGGACGATCATGTCGTCGATGTCGTTGAGGCTTGGTTCCATTATCTTTTCCTCAGCACTTCTCATGTCTTACCGCTACGTTAACAACACTAACAGCCTTTTCCCAAAACGACACGTGCGCATGCGAAAACAGGTTAATTAAACGTTAATTTCCGAAGCGCGAAGTAATTTCTGTGGCAAGTGTTGCACCTTCGTTACGGTAGCGCTCTTCTGCCACGATGGCCGCCTGGGTGCAATCCGTATAAACCGAGGCAAAAGCGCGGTAGCCGCGATTGAAGGCTGCGGTCAGTTTTTCCTTGCGCTGCGGCTCTCCATTCGTTTCAGAATCAAGCAGTTGTTGCATGTCGCTCCGCCATTCGTCAGCCCCCGGCGCCTTGCACAGCGTGCGCAGGTAATGCACCGAACCCAGAACCTCCGCGAGCCGCGCCAGCTTGTCGTCATAGGGTACGATCGCGACCTGCGGCACTATCTCCTCTGGCGGCGGAGGCGCATTCTTGCCACCCTGCGCCCCTCCTTGTGCCCCTCCTTGCGCCATTGTGGGACCGGCCCAGACGAGGCCGCCAAAGACGAGAGATGACAAGATAACGCGTCGAACGGGAATCATGCTCCCCAGTTGATACAGGGAGCATGACAGGAACAAGGCGGATAGGGCAGTTTCCACTTCTATTCTAGCGAGTGCGCCTCATTCACCGGCCGACAGCCGCTCTGCGCATTCGAGCACGCTTTGCGGCACTGGCATGCGCCGGATCTCTTCCACGCTGTACCAGCCGATCGCCGCAGCATCGTCAGCGGCTTCAGCCACCAGATGGCGATCCGCCTCGACGCGGAAGACGGAGAGGAAGAAATGGCTGCTGACGCTGCCATCGGGCGCATGCGTCTTCAAGTCATAGGTGGAGAACAGCAGCGGGTTTCGTGCCTGGATGCCGGTCTCCTCGAGGAATTCGCGCAGTGCCGTTTCCTCGGGCGTCTCGCCGGGTTCGCCTCGTCCACCGGGAAACGCATACATATCGGCCGAAGGCGGGTTTCGCCTGAGCACGAGAAGGAACCGGCCATCACGTTCAAGGATGGCGGAAGAGGCGGGTTTGGCCTGGGAGGTCATTGTTTCGCACGCTTTGCTGTGATGCCGCCTTATCCCACGGGCGGCGCACCTTGCGCAACCGTCGGCATTGCGTGGAATATGGCACCACGATTCCTGCGAGACGCCGTTGACCTACCTCATCTACGCCCTTGCCGCTCTCTTCGAAATTGCCGGCTGCTTTGCCTTCTGGGCCTGGCTGCGGCTAGCAAAACCCGTCTGGTGGCTGGCGCCGGGCATGGTGTCGCTTGCCTTGTTCGCCTGGCTGCTGACTCTGGTGCCGAGCGAGGCGGCTGGGCGCACTTTCGCAGCCTATGGCGGTATTTACATCGTTGCTTCGCTGTTGTGGCTATGGCTCGCGGAAAGCCGCGTTCCCGACCGCTGGGATATCGGCGGTGCGCTGGTCTGCCTCGCCGGCACGGCGATCATCCTCTTTGCGCCGCGCAGTTAGAACAAGTCCGCTGAAGATGTGCAGCGCCTTTCCATTCAGAGGACAAAGCGCCTTGACCGATGCCGGACAGGGTGCAAAGACATCCGCATGTGTGGACGTTTTGCCCTGACAGAGGTGGTCAAGGATATCGCCGAAACCTTCAGCCTTGCCGAGCTAGAGGGCTTTCCGGCGCGTTACAACATCGCGCCGACGCAGCCGATTCTCGTCGTCATATCAGGTGAGGGGCAGGAACCGGGCAGCAACCTACCGGATCGCCGCGCTTTGCTGGTGCGCTGGGGCTTCACGCCGGGCTGGGTCAAGGACCCCAAGGAATTTCCGCTGCTGATCAATGCGCGCTCGGAAACCGCGATCGGCAAGGCTTCTTTCCGCGCTGCCATGCGTCATCGCCGCATCCTCATCCCGGCCTCCGGCTTCTATGAATGGCATCGTCCTTCGAAGGAAAGCGGCGAGAAGGCGCAGGCCTATTGGATCAGGCCGCGCCGTGGCGGCGTGATCGCCTTTGCCGGCCTGATGGAAACATGGTCCTCGGCCGATGGGTCCGAGGTCGATACCGGCGCCATCCTGACGACGAAGGCCAACGGTGCCATTTCCTCGATCCATGACCGCATGCCCGTCGTCATCCAGCCGGAGGATTTCTCCCGCTGGCTGGACTGCAAGACGCAGGAGCCGCGCGAGGTCGTCGATCTCATGCAGCCGGTTCAGGGCGATTTTTTCGAGGCGATCCCGGTCTCTGACAAGGTCAACAAGGTCTCTAACATGGGGCCGGATCTGCACGATCCGGTGCCGCTCGAAAAGCTGCCGAAGCCGCTCCAGAAGAAAATGCCCGATGACGGGCAGCTCAGTTTCTTCTGAAACGCGTCGCGCAAAGCTGCCCAGCCTTTCGGCCGCCTGTCATGGCACGGATCACGGATCGTCTCGCCTACGGCCTTGGTACCGCCACGGCGTCGTTCGTCTGGTTCTTTGGGCTGGAATATGGGGCGCGTCTCTTGCAGCCCATTTTTGCCGGACCCGCGGCATGGCGGGTTCCGGATGTCATTATCAGCATCGTCATGAACCTGCTGGCGATCAGCCTGCGCGTGCGGTTCTTCGCGCCCGCTCAGGCGAGCTTCTTGACCGGCGCCGGCTTTGCCATCATCGAGGCGGCAGCCACGGCCTTGAGGCCGAGCGGGCGGTAGTTGGTCGCGAGATCCGGCTTGGCTGCCTGCTGCTGCTGTTCCGACTTCTTCGAGGTCACGATACTCTCCTTACGTGTTTCCCTAGAATTTTATGTATCTTGCTCTTTTGTCCTCAATAGCGACAAAACAGAGGCATTGCTCATCAGGAAATGTGAATACGGACCATAATTCGCGAGGCTTAACCGAAGCCTGCGTACGTTAATACTTACTTAAAAAAATAGAGCGCTCAGATGTGGCGGCCGATGTCGTCCTCGCCGACACCGGGTTCCTCGATGGTCAGCGTGCCATATTTGCGTTTCCACTTCCGCGCGCCGAAGGGCAGCGAAATGAGGTAGGCGCAGACCGTGAAGACCATCACTTCCCAAGTGAAGCTCATCAGCAGCGCAACGTAGATGACGACGCCGAGCATGGCCGGCAGCACGAGATCGCGTCGCATCCGGCTTTCGGATTTACCGGACCAGACAGGCAGGCGGCTGATGAGCAGGAAGGCGATGAGGACCGTGTAGCCCGAAGAGAAAAAGGCGAAGGTACGGTCGGTGGAGAGGCCGAGGAAGCCCAGATAGACTGGCAGCAGCACCAGCATGGCGCCGGCCGGCGCCGGCACGCCGACGAAATATTCCGACTGCCAGGGCGCGCGGTTCTCGCGCTCCGACATCACGTTGAAGCGCGCCAGCCTCAGGCCGGCCGCGATCGCGTAGATGAGTGCTGCGATCCAGCCGAGCGAGCGTGCCGCATCAAGCGCATAGACATAGACCACGAGGGCAGGGGCAACGCCGAAATTGACGATATCGGCAAGCGAATCCATCTGCGCGCCGAATTTCGACGTGGCCTTCATCAGCCTTGCCACACGGCCGTCGATGCCATCGAGGAAGGCGGCGACCAGCACCATGGCGACAGCCAGCTCGTAGCGGTTCTCAAAGGCGAGCCGGATGCCGGTCAGGCCGGCGCAGATCGCCAGGATGGTGATGAGGTTCGGTACAACGAGCCGGATCGGAATCTCGCGCAGGCGCGGCCCGCGGGCGGAATCGTCGTTTGGGCCGTTCGGTTCGAAGGGCGGAAAAGGAGGTTCCATATCGCGCGCTCCTGAAATTAGCTGCGGCGACTGATGACCGGACCCTTTGCCGAGGCGAATTCGGCAATGACGGTCTCGCCGGCTATCGCCGTCTGGCCAAGCGAAACGCGTGGCGCGGTATTGGCGGGCAGGAACACGTCGAGCCGCGAGCCGAAGCGGATAAGGCCGAAACGCTCGCCGGCATCGATAGGTTCGTTGACATGCGAAAAGCAGAGGATGCGGCGCGCCACGAGGCCGGCGATCTGCACCACGCCGATCTGCCCGTGGCGGGTCTCGATGACGAGGCCGTTGCGCTCGTTCTCCTCGCTCGCCTTGTCGAGTTCGGCATTCACGAAGCTGCCCGGCCGATGGTTGATGCTGACGATGCGCCCGCGCATCGGCGCGCGGTTCACATGGCAGTTGAAGACATTCATGAAGACGGAGATGCGCAGCATCGGTTCACTGCCGAGGTTCAGCTCGGCGGGTGGCGTGACCATCTGGATCGAGGAGACCTTGCCGTCGGCCGGTGAGATGACGAGGTCATCGTCTTGCGGCGTGACGCGCTCGGGATCACGGAAGAAATAGGCGCACCACAGCGTCAGGATGAGGCCGATCCAGAAGAGCGGCTTGAAGATCCAGCCCAATACGAGCGACGCGACGAAGAAGGCGGCGACGAAGGGGTAACCTTCCTTGTGCACCGGAACGATCGTGTTGCGAACCGTATCGAACAAGCTCATGAATGCCGGCCTCCTGTCGTTTTTCGTATCCGCTGGTTACAGAAAAACGACACCAGGAGCAATGCCGCGGATATCAGCAAGGCTTTCATGCGCCGGTTCTGAACAACAAAACGGGCACTTTGGCCTGTTTCGATACTCAGCTTGCCGGTGCCAACCGGTTGACGATGCCCAACTCGTCTTTCTCGCGCACCTGCTTCAGATGTTCTTCGGCCTGCGTCGCCTCGCGCTGGCGGCTCCACATCGAGGCATAGAGGCCATTCTGCTCGAGAAGGGCGGCATGCGTGCCGCGCTCGGCGATCTCGCCGCTCTTCAAAACAATGATCTCGTCCGCACCGATGACGGTAGACAGGCGGTGGGCGATGACCAGCGTCGTGCGGTTCCTGGAAACGACATCGAGCGCCGTCTGGATTTCCCGCTCCGTCGTCGTGTCGAGCGCCGAGGTCGCCTCGTCGAGAATGAGGATCGGCGGCGCCTTCAGGATGGTGCGGGCAATCGCCACACGCTGCTTTTCACCGCCGGAGAGCTTCAACCCGCGCTCGCCGACCTTGGTTTCGAAGCCCTCCGGCAGCGTCTCGATGAAATGCGCGATCTGGGCGATCTCGGCGGCCTGCTTCACGTCGGCTTCGCTGGCCGAAGGGCGGCCATAGCGAATGTTGTAGGCCACCGTGTCGTTGAACAGCACCGTATCCTGCGGCACCATGCCGATCACCGAGCGCAGGCTCTTCTGCGTGATGCCCCGTATATCCTGCCCGTCGACGGTGATCGCGCCGCTCTGGATATCGTAGAAACGATAGAGCAGCCGCGACAGCGTCGATTTGCCGGCCCCGGAGGGACCGACGACCGCGACCGTCTTGCCGGCGGGCACGTCAAAGGAAATGCCTTTCAGGATCGGCCGGGCGGCATCATAGGCGAAATGGACGTCCTTGAAGGAGATGGCGCCCTGGCCGATGGCAAGATCCTTCGCGTCCGGCGCGTCCAGCACCTCGGCCTTCACTTCCAGAAGATCGAACATCTGCTCGATATCGATCAGCCCCTGGCGGATTTCGCGATAGACGAAGCCGATGAAGTTCAGCGGCACGGAAAGCTGCAGCAGCATGGAATTGACGAAGACGAAATCGCCGACCGTATGTTCGCCGCGCTGTACCGACCAGGCCGAGAGAACGAGCATGATCGTCGTGCCGATGCCGAAGATCACGCCCTGGCCGAAGTTCAGCCAGCCGAGCGAAGTCCAGACATCGGTCGCCGCTTTCTCATAGCGCTCCATCGACTTGTCGAAGCGCTTGGCCTCCATCTCCTCGTTGCCGAAATATTTGACCGTCTCGAAGTTGAGGAGCGAGTCGATCGCCTTGGTATTGGCGTCGGTATCGCTGTCGTTCATCGCCCGGCGAATGGAGATGCGCCAGTCGGAAGCGCGGATCGTGAACCAGATATAGGCCCAGACGGTAAAGGCGGTGACGGCAAGATAGGAGAAGCCGTAACCCCACCAGAAGATTGCTGCCGTCAGCAGGAATTCGATGACGGTCGGGACCGAGTTCAGGATCGTGAAACGCACGATCGTTTCGATGCCCTTGGTGCCGCGCTCGATGATGCGTGAAAGCCCGCCCGTCTTGCGTTCCAGGTGGAAGCGCAGGGAAAGCTCGTGCATGTGCACGAAGGTACGGTAGGCAAGCTGGCGCACCGCGTATTGGCCAACGCTGGCAAAGAGCGAGTCTCTGAGCTGGTTGAGGCCGAGCTGGATAAGGCGGGTCAGGTTATAGGCGATGACGAGGGCGGTGACGCCGATGAGCAGCGGCGGCAGTGTGCCCTGCAGATCCATCTTGCCGTTCAGCGCATCCGTGGACCACTTGAAGAAATAGGGCACCAGCAGCAGGACGAACTTCGAGATCAGCAGATAGACCGAAGCCCATACGACCCGCATCCTGAGATCCGGACGGTCCGCCGGCCACATATAGGGCCAGAGATTGTAGAGCGTTCCCAGCAGGTTGGTATCAGAAACTGTCTTGCTGTTTGCCATGCCTGTCTCCAGCCCGAAGGGCCGCTCTCGCCGCGGCCTGTCGCCGTTCCCGCGAGATATGATACCGGCTGGCGGAATACAACATTGATAGGGATTTTATAGGCGAAGTGTTGCGCGCCCGCGCCACAGCATCGGCCCGAAAATCGGAATCGATTTTCGGAAGCCTGATGCGTAGATTCAAAGAGTTAGAGCGTCCTTTGTGCGTCCGAATGGACGCACAGCGCTCTAAGGAAAACGGCGGCCGATGGGCCGCCGTTTTGATATTCAGGGATGCTGACCGGAGAGCCGCTTGCGATGCAGCTCCTCCGCGTTGGGCAGTGCATCCTTCGGCAGGCCGAAGATCTGGCCGGGGCGGATGCGGTCCGGATTGACGATCTTGTCCTCGTTGGCGATGTAGATCGTCGTGTAGCGCACACCGAGGCCGTAGACGCGGCGGGAAATCTGCCACAGCGTATCGCCGCGGCGGATGATGACAGCATTGTTGTTTTCCGTCAGCGGCGCCTGCTCGATCGTCTTCGGCTGGCCGGCGTCGGATATTTCGTTCGACGGCATGGGCGCGGCATTGGGAACCGTCAGCTGGGCAATGATCGCGCCGAGCTGGTCGAGCGCCGCGCCGACTGACTTTGCATCCTTCGGCAGGCCCTGCAGCACTGTGAGCGCGTTCGAGGCAACCTGCGAGGCGGAAGCCGATGCCTGCTTGATGGCGTCAGTCGCATCGATGCCCGGACGGAAATCGACAATCGAGCGCAGTGCGAATTCGGTTGCCGAGCGCGCTGCCGCAAGCTGTTCCACACCCGGCACCCTGCCGTCTGCAAACAGGCCCTTCAGCAGGCCGAAGGCCTTCGTTGCGTCGCTCTTGAGCTTGCCGATCTGGCCTTCATCGAGCGGCACCATCGCCTGACTGGTATTCGCATTGTTGCCGGACCGGGCGGCAACCGTGACCTGATCGCCCGCTGGACGGTTGAAGTTGACGGTGGCGCGCACGAGCACCTTGCCGGCGCCGTCAACGACGTCGACGCGGATCTTGTGGTCGCCGACCGACAGATTCATCACGCCTTCGATGACGAAGTGCCCGTCCGGCCCTGCGGTATCTTGGCCGATGAGCGCATCATCGGCATAGCCGACGACCTTGGCGTTGGAGCGCGTCGTGCCGGCAACGAAGATCTTGTTGCCCTCGATCTCGACGGCATTGACCATCACGTCGGCCGTGCTGCCGCCACCCTGCTGGGTGCCGGGAACCGCCGGCGCCGTCTTGGCGTTATCGCCGGCGCCTGCGGGCATATCCGGGATCTGCACGGCGACCTGATCGTTCGCAGCGCCATTCTGCGCCGGCTGATTGCCCGCAGGTACGGCGGATGCGTCGTTGGCGGTCGGCGGCTGGGCACTGGCGACCTCAGCCTTCGGCGCCGTAATGATGCGGCTTGCCGTGCCGGGCTTGGAGACCATGGCGAGCAGTTCGCTGCCGCTGCCGTCCTTCGGCACGGAAACGGTCGCGACTTCTTCCGAGAGCGTGGTCTTGCCATCCTTGCCCGTCACTTTCAGCACGAGCTGATGGTCGCCGGCGGGAAGCGGATTGTCGAGAACGGCGGCAAAATCGCCGGTGCCGTCGACATCGGTCGTCACGACCACCTTGTCGCCGTCAAGCACTTCCAGCTTGCCATGCGGTTCGGCCGAGCCGGCAATGACGGTCGAACCATCGGGCTCGACGCGCAGCACGTCGAACGCCGGGATCTTCGGGCCTGTGTCGGAAGCGGCCGGCTGGCCGGCAGCTTCCGGCGATCCGGTCAGCGCGGCTTCGGCCTTTGTGAGTGCGGCCAGCGCATCGGCGGCATTTTCAGGCAGATTCTGGATGATGTCGCGCGCCTTGCCTGCACCGTCCTTGGCCTTGGAGACGAGGCCTGCGGTTGCGGTGTCGAGACCGTCAGGGGCGGCGAAATCGACGATCGCGGTCAGCGCATTCACGGCTGCTGTCTTGGCGCCTGCAACCGCATCGGCGGCGGGCACCTTGCCATCGGCAAACAGCGCCTTCAGGCCGGAGAGTGACTGGCCGGCATCGGCGGTGAGGCTGCCGATCTTCTGAACGGCGGCTGCGGCATCCGCGACAGCCGAGCGGGAAGTCTTAGACGCTTCGTTAACCGTATTTTTGACCTCGGTGCCGGCCTGGTTGATGGCGTCACCAACCTTCGCCACATCAGGGCCGAGCCGGGGCATGACGAAAAACACCATCAGTATGATTGCGATTACGAGCACTGCGAGGGCCAGCAAGCCGGCACGGTTTTTCATCATTACGTCTCCCAAGGCGGCAAATTGCCGTAGTATCCAGAAATTGCTAGCGATTCCCGTTGCTTTTCACAAGCATTCAAAGCAATTACACAAGCTCGGCACGCCGCTTTTCATTCAATTTTCTTGACTGCATTGAAATGGAATAGTTGTTTTTCCCTTATGACCGAACAATCTGTATCGATTCGATCCATTTGCGTTTATTGCGGCTCTCGGCCGGGACGCGATCCTGCCCATATGGCTGCCGGCCGCGCACTTGGAAAAGAGATCGCGGAATATGGCCTTCGCCTGATCTATGGCGGCGGCACGAAAGGCATCATGGGCGCTGTGGCCAGCGGGACCCTATCCAACGGTGGTCAGGTAACGGGCATCATTCCCGAGTTCCTGATCGACATGGAGGCGACCCGCCATTCGCTCGGCCAACTCAACGAGCTTATTGTAACCCCTGACATGCATGCGCGCAAACACACGATGTTCGAGCGCTCGGATGCCTTCGTGGCCTTGCCGGGCGGTATCGGCACGCTGGAAGAGATCGTCGAGATCATGACGTGGGCGCAGCTCGGCCGCCACGAGAAGCCGATGGTCTTCGCCAATATCAACGGTTTCTGGGATCCGATGATGGAGCTCATGCGCCACATGACGGGCGAGGGCTTCCTGCACACCGCCCATCGCGTCCAGCCGCTCGTCGTCGACGAGATCTCCGGCATTATCCCGGCCATCATGGCGCAGGCGGCAGAACTCGCCGCCGACCGCGGCGGCGAGGACGACGTGATCTCGAAGATGTAGGCTCAGCGCCCGCGCGTCGTCCGTAGCATCGACCAGGTATAGAAAAACAGGCCTGCCCAGATCAGCGGGAAGGCGATCATGCGCGCCCTATCCAGCTCTTCTCCGAACCCGAAGACGGCGATGAGGAAGATCATCGTCGGCGCGATATACTGCATGATGCCGATGGTCGACAGCTTGAGCAACTTGGCGCCGTTGGCGTAGATCATGAGCGGCACGGCTGTGATCAGTCCGCAGCCAAGCAGCAGGGCGGTGTCGGAAAGGCCGGTCCGGTATAAGTGTCCTTCGCCGCTGACGAATTCCAGATACAGGATGTAAAGCAGGGCAGGCAGGCTGAGGATCAGCACCTCCAGGAAGAAGCCCTGGTTCGGCCCGAGCGGCAACGTCTTGCGAAAGAGCGCATAGAAGCCCCAGCTGATTGCGAGCGTCAGCGCCACCCAGGGAATGCCGCCGCTGTCGAAAGCAAGGACCACGACCGCCAGGCCTGCAAGGCAGATCGCCGCGATCTGCATCGGCTGCAGCTTTTCCTTCAGGAGCACCGCGCCGAGAAAGATGCTGAAGAGCGGGTTGATGAAATAGCCCATGGCCGCATCGAGCGAATGGCCGGCGCCGATCGCCCAGACATAAGTGCCCCAGTTCACGGTAATCAGCGCCGCGGTCATGGCCGCCATGGCAAGCATGCGGGGAGAACGCAGCGCAACAGCAACGTCCTGGGTCCGCCCCAGGACCAGGAGCACGATGCCGGCGAGCGGCAGCGACCAGAGAATACGGTGGGCGATGACTTCGGCCGGCGAGATATGCGCCACCGCCTTCATGTAGATCGGCAGGAACCCCCACAGAAGATAGGCCGTAAGCGCGAAGGCAAATCCGCGTGGACTGTCTTCGTTCTTGATGAGCGGGGCGCTGACGTCAGCTGACATTGGATGTTTCCGTCTTTGTTCTGTTTCTGATCCGGATTAGCTTAAGCGGCGTGAATAGGCCAATTCATTTCCTTGAATGGACCGGTGTCTATTTGGCCGCCGGAAGAGGCGAACATGGACGAAACGAAACTGGCGATCTGCCGGCAGGCCTATGCCACTCAGATGCTGGCGAAGATGGGCATCGCAGGCGACGAGCGGCTGTGGCAGGTCTTTGCCACTGTGCCGCGGGAGGATTTCCTGGACCCGCCGCCGTGGCGCATGGCAAACGGGATCGGCTATCAGGACATGCCGTCGACCGATCCCGTCATCCTCTATCAGGATGTTCTGATTGCGCTGCAGGAGGGACGGCAGGTCAACAACGGCAGCCCCTCGCTGCATGCGCTCGGCCTTCACTGGCTCGCGCCGCAACCCGGCGAGACGGCCTGCCATATTGGCGCCGGCGGTGGCTACTACACCGCCATGCTGTCGCATCTGGTCGGTCACGACGGCCATGTCGTGGCAATCGAATATGACCGGGATCTTGCCGCCCGCGCCGCCACCAGTCTGGCCCCTTACGGCAATGTCGAGGTCATCTGCGGCAACGGCCTGAAATGGCCGCAGTCGCCATTCGACGCGATCTACGTCAATTTCGCGGTCCACAGGCCAGCCGAAGCCTGGATCGACAATCTCGCTGTCGGCGGCAGGCTGATTTTTCCGCTCAGCGCACCCTCCCGTGACGGCAGGGATAATTTGCGTCCACTCAGCGCCCGCGGCGGCTTCTTCCTGATCGAGCGCACGCCGAGTGACTATCGCGCCCGTTATCTGAGCTCTACCGTCTTTGTCTGGGGCCATGGCGCGACCGGCACGCTCGAGACCTACAGGGCGCTCGAAGACACCTTCCGGCATGGCGGCATGAACGAGGTCACGCGGCTGCGCTGGAAGACGCCGAGAGAAGAGGACGAATGGTATTCGGAGGAGGACTGGGGCCTCCTCTGAGCCTATTCGGCGGCGATCTTGCCGGCGAGCTGCCGGTTCTTCATCAGCTTGTAGATCACCGAATCCATCAGCGCCTGGAACGAGGCGTCGATGATGTTGTCGGAAACGCCGACAGTCCACCAGCGCACGCCGCTGGAATCGGTGGATTCGATCAGAACGCGGGTGATGGCGTCAGTACCGCCATTGAGGATACGCACCTTGAAGTCGGCGAGCACGAGGTCATCGATCTCGTGCTGGTACTTGCCGAAATCCTTGCGCAGCGCAAGGTCGAGCGCGTTGACCGGGCCTTCGGCTTCCGCAACCGACATCAGCGTCTGCCCGTCGATGCTGATCTTCACGACCGCTTCGGAGACGATCTTTATACGGCCGTGGGAATCGAAGCGCCGTTCGATCATCACCCGGAAACCATCGAGCGAGAAGAAGTCCGGAATGGTGCCCATGGTGCGGCGAGCGAGAAGCTCGAAGCTCGCATCCGCACCCTCATAGGCATAGCCGGATGCTTCGCGCTCCTTGACGATGGAGATCAGGAGATCGAGCTTCGGATCGTCCTTGGCGACGTCGATACCGCGCCGCTTCAGCGCATTGATGAAGTTGGCCTTGCCCCCCTGATCTGAGACCATGACCTTGCGGAAATTGCCCACACTTTCCGGCGGTACGTGCTCGTAGGTGCGCGGGTCTTTCAGCAGGGCCGAGGCGTGGATGCCGGCTTTGGTGGCGAAGGCAGACGCGCCGACATAAGGCATCTGATGATCCGGCGAGCGGTTCAGCAGTTCGTCGAACGCGTGCGACAGGCGGGTGAGGTTGGTCAACCGATCCGCGTCGATCGCCGTCTCGAAACGCGTGTTGTAGGCGCTCTTCAGCGCCAGCGTCGGGATCAGCGTCACCAGATTGGCATTGCCGCAACGTTCGCCGACGCCGTTCAGCGTACCCTGGATCTGGCGCACGCCTGCCTCGACCGCGGCGAGCGAATTGGCGACCGCCTGGCCGGTATCGTTATGCGCATGGATGCCGAGACAGTGTCCCGGCACGCCGGCGGCGATCACGGCTTCGACGATGGCGCACACTTCCGGCGGCTGCGTGCCACCATTGGTGTCGCAGAGCACCACCCAGCGCGCGCCGTTTTCGTAAGCGGTCTTGGCGCAGGCGAGCGCATATTCCGGATTGGCCTTGTAGCCGTCGAAGAAATGCTCGCAGTCGACCAAAGCTTCCTTGCCGGCGGCAACCACGGCCTTGACGCTTTCGGCGATGCATTCGAGGTTTTCCTCGTTGGTGCAGCCGAGCGCCACCTGCACATGATAATCCCAGCTCTTCGCGACGAAGCAGACCGCATCGCTGCGCGCCTGCAGGAGGCTCACGATACCGGGATCGTTGGAGACGGAAACGCCAGGACGCTTGGTCATGCCGAAGGCGACGAAGGTGGCCTGGCTGGTACGCTTCTCGGCAAAGAAGGCGGTATCGGTCGGGTTTGCGCCCGGATAGCCGCCTTCGACATAGTCGAGCCCGAACTCGTCCAGCATGCTTGCAATCGCAATCTTGTCCTCGACCGAAAAATCGATGCCGGGCGTCTGCTGCCCGTCCCGAAGCGTCGTGTCGAAGAGGTAGATTCTTTCGCGTGTCATGGTGGTGTTTCCTGTCGCGCCTTGCGGCTTTTATTGTTTGCCTGCGAACCGGTCCGTCGCCCGGATCAACTGGTCGAGAATGCCGGGTTCCGAGAAAGCGTGACCAGCCCCTTCGATCAGGTGGAAGTCGGCCTTCGGCCATGCCTTGTGCAGCAGCCAGGCGTATTTGGCCGGGCAGGGCATGTCGTAACGTCCGTGGACGATGACGCCGGGAATATCCTTCAGCTTATGGGCATCGCGCAGCAACTGGCCTTCATCCATCCAGCCGGCATGGACGAAGAAGTGGTTCTCGATGCGCGCAAAGGCATAGGCGAAATCGGCTTCCTCGAATTTGCCGCTCGTCGATTTCTCGGGCAGCAGCGTGATCGTCTCGCCCTCCCAGATGCTCCAGGCCTGCGCGGCCTCGAGAGCAACCGCCCGGTCCGAACCGGTGAGCCGGCGGTTATAGGCGAGCATCATCTCATGGCGTTCTTCCGGCGGGATGGGTGCGACGAAGCGCTCCCACTTGTCCGGGAACATTTCGGAGACGCCGAACTGATAATACCAGTCGAGCTCGGCCCGCGTCAGCGTATAGATGCCGCGCACGATGAGTTCGGACACCCGCTCGGGATGTTTCTCGGCATAGGCGAGCGCCAGCGTCGAGCCCCAGGAGCCGCCGAAGACCTGCCATTTGTCGACGCCAACCATGTTCCGCAGCCGCTCGATATCGGCAACGAGATGCCAGGTGGTGTTGGACTCCAGGTTCGCATGCGGCGTGGACTTGCCGCAGCCGCGCTGGTCGAACAGCAGGACGTCATAGAGCTTTGGGTCGAACAGGCGGCGATGAACAGGCGAAATGCCGCCGCCGGGGCCGCCATGCAGGAAAACCGCCGGCTTGGCGCCCGGTGTACCGGAGCGTTCCCAATAGATCACATGGCCATCGCCGACATCGAGATGACCGCAGGCATAGGGTTCGATTTCGGGATAGAGCGTGCGCAGCACTTCCGTCATATCTTCACGCCTTTCGCCGGCCAGACTGCGGTATCGTGATCGGGATGCTGGAAGGATATGATCGCTTCCTGCCGGGCATAGAAGTCCGGGTCCTTGTGAACAGGCGCGTCGAAGATCGTCTCGACCCAGGGCAGGCGGGAATCGTAATTGACCTGGATCTGCGGCGCGAGGTCGCTGCGGTCGTCGAAGGTGCCGATCGCAAGCTCCAGACCGCCCGGATGGCGATAGGTCATCGGCGTGCCGCAATCGCGGCAGAAGCCGCGGTCGATATTGACCGAGGACTGGAAATAGGCGGGCTCGCCGCGCGTCCATTCCATGCCTTCTTCCGGCGCCGTCACCAGCGCGGAAAAGAAGCCGCCGAACTGCTTCTGGCACATGCGGCAATGGCAGATGGACGGGCGTCCGAGCTTGCCTGTGATGCGGAAGCGCACGGCGCCGCATTGGCAGCCGCCTGTTCTAGTCGTCTCGGTCATGAATGAGCTCCGGGTGGCCAGTGGGATGTATCGTGGTCTGGATGCTGGTGATTGCTCGCCGCGATCCTGTCCTCGCGATCGGTTGTTTCCGGTTCCGGTTCGACTGGCAAGCCGTCGATCACATGAAACCAGACCATTTTGCTGTCGAGATTGGACTGCATGACCGGCTTTACCGCCTGCGGATCATCGAGCGAGCCGAGCGTGATGTTGATGGAGTCGGCATCGGGAATGTCGTAGAAAAGCGGCGTGCCGCAATCGCCGCAGAAGCCGCGCCGCACGAGGCCGGAGGAGTGGAACCACCTGGGCTCGCCGCGCGTCAGCTCGAAACCTTCACGCATGGCCGCAGCAAGCGGCAGGAAATAATTGCCGGCGGCTTTCTGGCACATGCGGCAGTGGCAAATATGCGGATAGCCGAGTTCGCCGCGCGCCCGATAGCGAACTGCACCGCATTGGCACCCACCAGTTTGCTCCACCGTTTCCATCAGGCATGATCCTCCGGCGGCCAGACCGGCGTATCGTGATCCGGATGCTGATAGGAAACGATCTCGCGGAGAAAGGAGCCTGCCGCAAGATCCGCTTCGGTCCGCTCTCCGGGCAATTCGTGCAGATGATCGACGAAGCCGATCTTGCCTTCCACTCCCCATTGAATGGTCGGTGGCAGTTGCGACGGATCGTCGAATGCGCCAGCCGCAACCGCCATGCCGTCCGGCGCCTCATAGGTCAGCGGTGTGCCGCAATCGCCGCAGAAGCCACGGTTAACGAAATTCGAGGACCGGAAGCTCTTCCGCTGCCCCCTTGTCCATTCGAATTCCATTCCACGCACGGAAACCAGCGGCGCATAATAAGCACCGAACGCTTTCTGACACATTCGGCAATGACAGATCGACGAATCCGGCGGCGTCCCCCGCATCCGGAACCGGATCGCCCCGCATTGGCAGCCGCCGGTATAGACGTTCATTTCTTCACCTCCCACGTCGTCACGCGCTCACCCGTTGCCGGATCCTTGCCGTCCTTGAGCTGTATACCCTCGGCGGCAAGCGTATCGCGGATCTTGTCGGCTTCGGCGAAATTCTTCGCCTTGAGCAACTCCAGCCGAGCCTTGACCCGCGCATCGATTTCCGCCGCCACCGCCTCGTCGATCTCGGTCTTTTTCGGCAGCACGCCGAGCAGGGCCGCACTGGCGGCAAAAACGGCGTCGTTGCCGGAATGCGCCAGCGCATGCAGCGCCTGTACGGCCGCGACCGTATTGAGATCGTCGGCGAGCGCATTCAGCACCGTCTCGTCCGGCTTGGCATCACCGGGTTCGGCCGCCGGCCATTTGGCGAGCAGCCGTTCGGCCTCTTCCAGCCGCTTGACCGAAAAATCGATCGGCTCGCGGTAATGCGTCATCAGCATCGCAAGACGCAGCACTTCGCCCGGCCATTGCCGGCCGGCGAATGTCTCCGTGTGCAGCAGCTCGTAGATGGTGACGAAATTGCCTTCGGATTTCGACATCTTGCGGCCTTCGACCTGCAGGAAGCCGTTATGCATCCAGACATTCGCCATCACATCGGTGCCATGGGCGCAGCGCGACTGGGCGAGTTCGTTTTCATGATGCGGGAAGATCAGGTCCAGACCGCCGCCGTGGATATCGAAGACATCGCCGAGATAGCGCCCGCTCATGGCCGAGCATTCGATATGCCAGCCCGGACGGCCGCGACCCCAGGGGCTTTCCCAGCCGGGCTCGTTCTCGTCAGACAGCTTCCAGAGCACGAAGTCGCCGGGATTCTTCTTGTGTGCGTCGACGGCAACTCGGGCGCCGGCCTGTTGTTCATCGAGATTGCGCTTCGAGAGCTGGCCGTATTCGGCCATCGACTTCGTGTCGAACAGCACTTCGCCTGATGCCTGGTAGGCATGGCCGCGCGCAATCAGCCGCTCGATGATCTCGATCATCTGGGCGATATTGTCGGTCGCGCGCGGCTGCACCGTCGGCTCAAGGGAGCCGAGCGCCTTAGCATCATCGAGAAACTGCGTCTCGGTCTTTTCGGTGACCGCCCGGATCGCGTCGTTCAGCGGCAGGCCGGGATAATCCCTGAGCGCCCGCGCGTTGATCTTGTCATCGACATCGGTGATGTTGCGCGCATAGGTGACGTGGCTTTCGCCATAGACATGGCGCAGCAGGCGGAACAGCACGTCGAAGACGATGACCGGTCGCGCATTGCCGATATGGGCGTAATCGTAGACCGTCGGGCCGCACACATACATGCGGACATTTTCGGCATCGATCGGCTTGAAGACCGATTTCTCCCGCGTCAGCGTGTTGTACAGCTTCAGTTCCGGCGTACCGCCCATTTCACTCTCCTAAAATGCATATGCAGAAAAATACCACCACCGGCAGGCCGGGGCGTTTCGCATCTTGGACATTTGGGAGACGAAAACGGCCAGGCCAGCTTTGGGCTAGCGAATAATCTTCCGGCAAATAATGCAGGTAACCGTTTTCATGAGGCGTTTTATGGCGCGGGATCGGAGTTTGGTCAAGAGGGCGAGCAACGATCCGAGGCAACCTGAGTTATCTGTCTCGTCAATCGACTGCAGCGATGGACGCCCAGCGAAAGAGATGTGCTTGCGTTAAGATTTCTTGGTCATTTTCAAGACGTAAATTTCGCATAGCCAATTGCGAAGCCATTGAAAACAGGAGGAATGGGTGAGGGGAGTGGCACGATGGACAATCGGCGCGACCGCAATTCTGGCAGTCGCGTCCGCCGCATATTTCGCCTACGATTTCGGTATGGTCCGCTTCAACAATCCGTCTCTAAGCCGCTATCCGATCCAGGGTATCGATGTCAGCCACCATCAAGGCGACATCGATTGGAAAACCGTCGCCTCGAAGGCGAACGTGCGCTTCGCGATCATGAAGGCGACTGAAGGCGGAGATCACCGGGATTCCAAATTCGCTGAGAACTGGCAGCGTGCCGGAGATGCCGGACTAATAAGAGGCGCTTATCATTTCTTCACCTTCTGCCGCCCCGGCAAGGATCAGGCGCAGAATGTCCTCGCGACCGTGCCGAAGGAAGCGGGAACCCTGCCGATCGCCGTCGACCTGGAGTTCGTCGGCAATTGCGATAAGGTTCCGACGCTCGAGGAAATGGCTGCGGAAGTGAATGCGTTTTTCACGGAGCTCAAAGGCACTTTTCCGGAAAAGCCCATTTTTTACGTCACCGAGGAGTTCTTCGATCAATATCTGAAAGGCAATGAAGCGCGCTTCCCGGACCATTATCTGTGGCTGCGAAGCGTCTTCAAGGAGCCGACACAAGAGGGATGCAGTCGTTGGTCGATATGGCAATTCGCCGATAACGGCACCTTGGACGGCATTCAGGGACCGGTCGACCTTAACGCGTTGTGCCCGTCGGAGGCCTGTTTGGCTCATCTGTTCCCGACCGTTGCGGCGAATTGAAGCGTTCGGCTATTCCGGCAGCCGATAATCCACCAGCTTGTTCTCGCGCACAATGAACAACTTGCCGGTCTCGGTCACGCCGGGGCCGACCAGCGGCAGGATCGCCCTCGCCACTTCAGACGGATGCGGCAGGCTCATCGGATCTTCGCCGGGAACCGCCTGCGCGCGCATGGCCGTGCGCGTTGCGCCCGGATCGACGCTGGTGATGCGCAGCAGCGTGGTCTGCGTTTCGCCGGCCCAGGTGCGCGCCAGCGCCTCGACGGCGGCCTTGGAGGCGGAATAGGCGCTCCAGAAGGGGCGGCACTTATGCGCCGCACCCGAGGACATGATGACGGCGCGGCCGGCATCCGAGCGGGCCAGCAGCGGATCGACCGAGCGGATCAGCCGCCATGTGGCATTGACATTGATGTTCATGACCTTCTCGAAGACCTTCGCTTCGATATGGCCGATCGGCGAGATGACGCCGAGCACACCGGCATTGGCAACGAGAATGTCGAGCTTGCCCCAGCGCTCGAAGATCGAGCCGCCGAGACGATCGATTGCCTCCATATCGGCGAGATCGAAGGGCACGAGGGTGGCGGAACCGCCGACAGCCTTGATGGCATCGTCGAGCTCTTCCAGTCCGCCGACGGTACGGGCGCAAGCAATCACATGCGCGCCGGCCTTGGCGAGTTCGAGGGCGGTGAAATAGCCGATCCCGCGCGATGCGCCTGTGACCAGCGCGATCCTGCCTTCAAGATTGATGTTCATCTGCCCCGGCTCCGGATGTGCTTGAAAAGATAAGGGGCGCAATAAGCGCCCCAGATAGGAAAGTCAAAGCGGAAGCGGCTCAGCCGTTGCTGGCAAGCATGGAAATCTTGTTACCCATGGACTCGCCGTTCTTGTCAAGCAGGCGGGTCGGATAATCACCGGTAAAGTAATGGTCGGTGAACTGCGGGCGGGCCGGGTTGCGATCCTCGCCGCCGACGGCGCGATAAAGGCCGTTGATCGACAGGAAGGCCAGCGAATCCGCGCCGATATATTTGGCCATGGCTTCGACATCGGCATACTGGTTGGCGAGCAGCTTGTCGGCGTCGGGCGTATCGATGCCGTAGAAATCCGGGAAGAAGATCATCGGGCTCGCGACGCGGATATGCACTTCCTTGGCGCCCGCCTCGCGGATCATCTGCACGATCTTCAGCGAGGTCGTGCCGCGCACGATGGAATCGTCGACCAGCACCACGCGCTTGCCTTCGATCATCGCCCGGTTGGCGGAATGTTTCAGCTTCACGCCGAAGGCGCGAATCTGCTGCGTCGGCTCGATGAAGGTGCGGCCGACATAGTGGTTGCGAATGATGCCATATTCGAAGGGAATGCCGCTTGCCTGCGCATAGCCGAGCGCAGCCGGCGTGCCGCCATCGGGAACCGGCACGATCACGTCGGCATCGACAGGCGATTCCTTGGCGAGGTTCATGCCCATGTTTTTGCGCGTCGTATAGACGTTGCGGCCGCCAACGACCGAGTCCGGACGGGCGAAATAGACATATTCGAACAGGCAGAGGCGCTCCGGCTGCTGCTTGCTCGGCTTGCGCGCATCAATGCTGATCGAGCCGTCAGGCTGGATTTCGCAGATGACGACTTCGCCATTTTCCACGTCGCGGATGAACTTCGCGCCGATGATGTCGAGCGCGCAGGTTTCCGAGCAGAAGATCGGCTTGCCGTCCAGTTCGCCCATCACGAGCGGGCGGATGCCGGTGGGATCGCGCGCCGCGATAAGCTTCGTGCGCGTCATGGCGAGCATCGAATAGCCGCCTTCCATCTGGCGGATGGCATCGATGAAGCGATCGGCTGTGGACGTGTGGCGGGAGCGGGCGATGAGGTGGAGAACGACTTCGGTATCCGAGGTCGACTGACAGATGGCACCGGTGGCAATGATCTGGCGGCGCAGCGTCAGGCCATTGGTGAAGTTGCCGTTATGGGCAATGGCGATGCCGCCTTCTTCCAGTTCGGCGAAGAGCGGCTGAACGTTGCGCATCGCCACTTCGCCGGTCGTGGAGTAGCGCGTATGGCCCATCGATATGCTGCCGGGCAGGCGGGCGAGCGTCATCGGATTGGTATAGTGGTCGCCGACGAGGCCCATATGGCGTTCCTGATGGAAGCGCTTGCCGTCGAAGGAGACGATACCGGCCGCTTCCTGCCCGCGATGCTGCAGGGCGTGCAGGCCGAGCGCCGTCAGCGCCGCGGCATCGTCATGTCCCAGAATTCCGAAAACGCCGCATTCTTCATGCAGCGTATCTCCGTCGAGCGGATCGTCAGTCGGGAAGGAATGGGACTGGTTCATTTCTGCGGGCCTCTGCTCTCACAAGAATGGATCGGCATTTCCAATTGCATGATACCGGAAATCTCTAAGCTTTCCGATAGCCTCACGCTCAACGACACCTGTCTCAAAGTCGGTTCGCCGGCTCTGAAACGGTTGAGGCCCGGCAAAGCGAAATGCCCGGCCGGACCTTTGGTCTTACGCCCCGCTCAAATGGCAATTGCCAGGCTGCGGGTCAAGCTAGTGAACACTGCGTCAATTCGATGGCTGCTGTGCGCCATTGTTAGGCGCGGGTGCTGCGTCTTCCGCCGGAGCCTGATCGCTGGCCGGCGCATTGTCTTCCGTCGGCTTCGCGCCACCAAGCTTCTCGGTGATGCTCTTCTGGATCATCTGGGCGAATTCATCCGGCAGGACCGCCTGCAGGCGAACGACGAGAGAATCCAGGAACGGCTTCGATTTCGCGTTGTTGACCCAAGCCGGACGGTGATCGGCATCGACCAGCCAGTTCCAAAAGGCAACGGCCACGACAAGCAAAAGTATGCCGCGCGCCGCACCGAAGAGGAAGCCCAAAGTGCGGTCGAGCGCGCCGATACGGCTGTCGATGATGAAATCGGCGATCTTCATCGTGATGAAGGAGATGACGATCAGCGCGATCAGGAAGACGACGGCGGCAGAACCAACGATCGCGATGCGGTCATCGTCGGTATATTTCTTCGCATAAGGCACGAGGTAGGGGTAGAGATAGTATGCGGCGGCGGCTGAGCCGCCCCAGCTCGCGATCGAAAGGACTTCGCGCGAGAAGCCGCGGACCATTGCCAAAACGGCGGAGAAGAGCACGACGCCGATGACAATACCGTCGAAAATCGTAATGGGCATGTAAATTCCACTCCAGACTGCCGCCTTGCGGGCCGCGTCGCGCCTTGTTTGGCTGATCCTATAGCATCCCCGCTATCGGTGATGAAGGATCAAACGTCTTCTTCCACACGCTGCAACGCGCCCTTGGACCCGGCAATGCGCGCGACCAGATCCGGCAGGCTCTCGATCTCGCTCCAGCGGCCGCCGCCCTTCGGCAGTTCGGCGGAGCCGGACGGTAACAGAGCCGCCGAAAACCCCAGCTTTTCGGCTTCTTTAAGGCGCTGGGCTGTTTGCGCAACCGGCCGGACAGCGCCCGACAGACTGACTTCGCCGAAATAGACGCAATCGGCCGGAAGGGCAATACCGGCAAGCGAGGAAACCAGGGCCGAGGCAACGGCAAGATCGGCCGCCGGTTCCGAGATGCGGAAGCCGCCGGCAATGTTGAGATAGACGTCGTGCTGGCCGAGCCGCACGCCGCAATGGGCCTCCAGAACTGCAAGGATCATCGACAGGCGCGCGGAGTCCCAGCCGACGACGGCGCGCCGCGGCGTACCGAGCGAGGTTGGCGCCACTAGCGCCTGCACTTCGACGAGAACAGGCCGCGTGCCTTCCATGCCGGCAAAGACGGCCGCACCCGGCGATTTCTCGTTGCGCTCGCCAAGGAAGAGTTCCGAGGGGTTGGCGACTTCGCGCAGGCCCTTGTCCGACATTTCGAAGACGCCGATTTCGTCGGTCGGCCCGAAGCGGTTTTTTACGGTGCGCAGGATGCGGTAGTGGTGACCGCGGTCGCCTTCGAAATATAGCACGGCATCGACCATGTGCTCGACGACGCGAGGGCCGGCGATCTGTCCGTCCTTGGTCACATGGCCGACGAGCACCATGGCCGCACCCGTCTGCTTGGCAAAACGGATCATCGACTGCACGCCGGTGCGCACCTGCGTCACCGTGCCCGGCGCGGATTCGGCAAGCTCGCTCCAGAGCGTCTGGATGGAATCGATGATGACGAGGTCGGGGCGTTTGCCGTCCGCGAGCGTCGCGAGAATGTCCTCGACATTGGTTTCCGCTGCCAGCAGCACGTCGGTATCGGCGGCCGCCAGCCGCTGGGCGCGCAACCGCACCTGCGCCACCGCCTCTTCGCCCGAAACATAGATAATCCGGTGTCCGCGCCGCGAGAGTGCAGCCGCCCCCTGCATGAGCAGCGTCGACTTGCCGATGCCGGGATCGCCGCCGACGAGCACGGCAGAACCGCGCACGAAGCCGCCGCCGGTCACCCGGTCGAGTTCGGAAATGCCGGTATGGATACGCGGCGCTTCCTCGATCTCGCCTGACAGAGCCGTCAATGCGACCGGACGGCCCTTCTTCGGCGTCTTCGCCGGGCCGCCGCCGATGCCGCCCATCGGATCTTCCTCGACGATGGTGTTCCACTCGCCGCAATTGTCGCATTTGCCGGCCCAGCGGTTATGCACCGCGCCGCAGCTCTGGCAGATGAATCGTGTTTTGGCCTTGGCCATCAATGACTGCTTTCGGGTAGAGGGCGTGGCTGACGCCCGAATCGGAGTTTTGCCCTAGATAATGGCTTCCGGCATCGATCAAAACTAATGATTTTCCCATCAAGGCTCTGGCTGGCAGCATCGGCGCCTGTCAAAGGATGCCTCATGCTCGATTATTCGCTCGCCCACTGGATCGGTTTCTTCACCGCGGCGGTTCTCCTGAACCTCTCGCCCGGTCCCGACATGGCCTTCATTCTCGGCCACACGATCAAGAGCGGTACACGCGCCGGCTTCTCGGCGGTGTTCGGTATCTGGACGGGCGCCTGCATCCATGTGCTTCTCGCCGCCTTCGGCCTGTCGGCGATCCTCGCCGCCTCGGCCATCGCCTTTTCAGCCGTCAAATGGGTCGGCGCGGTCTATCTCGTCTGGCTCGGCATCCAGGCGCTGCGTTCAAAAGGCGAGGGCGGTTTCGTCAAGGCGGCCGGCGAGACGCTCGGCTGGCGGCGCATCTATCGGCAGGGCGTGCTGGTCTCGCTGCTCAATCCGAAAGTGGCGATCTTCTTCCTCGCCTTCCTGCCGCAATTCGTCGTCGAGGGCGCAGGTCCGACGTGGCTGCAGCTTACCGTCCATGGCGGCCTCATCATCGTCGTCGCCGTCTTCATCGAGCCGCCGCTGATCCTTGCGGGAGGGCGGCTCGCGGGTCTCTTCAAGAGCAACGCGAAGATCGGCCTGTGGCTAGACCGCGGCCTCGGCGCGCTCTTCGTGGCGCTCGGCGTTCGCCTCGCGCTAACGAGCCGCTGAGCTATTCCTCGTCCATCTCGTATTTGCGTTCATGGCGTAGGCCGATGCTCGTCAGCATCTCGTAGCCGATCGTGCCCGCAGCCTTTGCCGCATCGTCGACGAGAATGTTCTTGCCGAAGAGTTCGATATAGTCGCCGGCGCGCACGGCGCCGTCAGGCAGGTCGGTCACGTCGAAGATCGTCTGATCCATGGTGATGCGCCCTGCGACCGGCACCTTCTGGCCGGCGACAAAACCCTGTCCACCTTGCGGCACGGCCTGGCGCAACGGCACGCCGCCGCTCGACTGGCTGCGCATATAGCCATCGGCATAACCGGCCGCGACAATCGCCAGCCGGCTGTCGCGCGTCAGCTGCAGTGCTCGCCCGTAGCTGACGGTTTCACCGGCCCTGACCGTGCGGATCTGGATGATGCGGGCTTCGGCCGTCGCCACCGGTCGCATCGGGTTCGCCATCCCATTGACGGCCTGCCCGCCATAGAGCGCGATGCCCGGCCGGGTGAGATCGAAGTGATAGTCATCCCCGAGGAAGATGCCGCCTGACGCAGCAAGGCTTGAATCGATACCTTCATAGGCAGCGCTAACCATGCGGAATGATTCAAGCTGCTGCCTGTTCATGTCTGAGGATTGATCGTCGCCGCAGGCGAGATGGCTCATGACGAGCACGGGCGCAAAACTCGCCGGCCGCGACACGTCGTTGGCGAGCGCGATGGCTTCATCAACCGTCAGACCGAGCCGGTTGAAGCCGGTATCGACATGCAGCGCGCAAGGATAATCGCCATATTCCGCCAGCACCGCCATCCAGAAGGCAAGCTGTTCTTCCGAAGAGATGATCGGCACCAGATCGTTTTCGAAGAAGCGCCTCTCGGTGCCGGGCCAGATGCCGGCCAGCACGAAGATGCGCGCCTCAGGCGCAAACATGCGCAGCGTCACGCCCTCATCGACGGTTGCCACGAAGAAATCCCGCGCCCCGGCAAGGTAGAGCGCTTCGCCGGCATCCTCGATCCCCATCCCATAGGCATCCGCCTTGACGACGGCCGCCGTGCGCGCCTTTCCGGAGCGGCGAGCCATATCCCGCCAATTGTCGGTCAGCGCCGTCAGGTCGACGGTCAGCCGTAGGCCGGCGGAGGCGAAAAGGTCGTCGTCTTCGAAGGGGATAGAGAAATCTGTCATGATCGCCGCGATGAAAGGGAAAGGAATTGTTCAAAATACTTTAGAGAGCATTGTGGCAAAGAGAAAGCATGAGCGGCGACATGCCAGCCTTTCCCCACATGCGATCACTTTTGTTCAAGACGTGTATGAGCCGGCGCGTTAATCTGATGAGATGCAGAACGTTTCGCAGAAAGAGGCGGCAGACGCCATGCCGCTCGCCAAGGTGGAATCGGCCCGCTTCTGGCGGGACAGCCGCTTCCGCGATATGGAGTGCCTGAGCGCCAGCTTCCTGACGCATGAATATGCGCCGCATGCGCATGACACGTTCAGCATCGGCGCGATCGAAAGCGGCAGCCAGATCGCCACGCTCCGCGGCAGGCGGGAAGAAACCGGACCCGGCGACCTCTATCTGATCGATCCCGGCGTTGTCCACGATGGCGCTCCCGGCGGCGAGGGTTACCGCTACCGGATGATCTATCCGGATACGAAACTCTTCATCGATATTCTGGAGGATGTCACCGGCAAGGCCTTCAATGCGACGCCCTCCTTTGCCGGCGGGCTGCCTCGCGATCCGCAGCTTGCCAAGGCCTTCCATGCCGCCCACCGCACGCTCGAAAGCGGGGCCGGCGCACTGGAATCCGACGAAAGCATGTTTTCGGTGCTGGCAGCGATCTTCGCCCGTTACGGCAGCACCATCGTCGTACCAGTCGATACGAAGGAGCGCAGCGCCGTTGCCCGCGCTCGCGATTATCTCATCGAGAATTTCGACAGCGATGTGAACCTCGAGGAACTGGCCGGCGTGGCGGGGCTAAGCCGCGCGCACCTGATCCGCGCCTTTCGCAGAGAATATCACATTACCCCACACGCCTTCCTGACGGACCGGCGCGTTCTTGTCGCCCGCCAGCTGCTGCGGGAGGGCCGCATGTCGGCCGATGTCGCCGCAGAATGCGGTTTCGCCGACCAGGCGCATTTCACCCGCCACTTCAAATCGCGAACCGGCGTCACGCCCGGCCAGTTCCGCGCCGGGTAATCACTTTCGTTCAATACAGCCCTTGTCAGGCCCGGCTATGTCTCCGCCGTCTTGATAAGGAGCTTGCCATGTTGCAGCAAAGCCGGCCGGCCGGCGAATTTATAGCCGGAATGCGTACCATTTTCCCGCTGATCGTCGCCGTCTTGCCGATCGGCCTCGTCTTCGGTGCGGTCGCGGCGACCAAAGGACTTTCCCCACTGGAAACGACATTGATGAGCGCGTTCGTCTTCGCCGGCGGCTCGCAATTCGTGGCGATGGATATCTGGACCCATCCGGCGAGCTGGATCGGCGTCGGCTTCGCGGCACTGCTCGTCAATATCCGTCACGTGCTCATGAGCGCCTCTATCGGCACGAAGATGCAGTCCTTCTCCAGCGTCAAACGCTATATCGCCATGCTCTTCCTGGCTGATGAGCTCTGGGCCATGGCGGAATTCCGCGCCGGCAGCACACGGCTCACACCCGCCTGGTATGCCGGCATCGTCATGCCCTTCTACCTGACCTGGGTCGGCTCGTCGCTGGCGGGCGCTCTGCTCGGTGCCTTCCTCGGCGATCCCGCTGTTATCGGTCTCGACTTTGCCTTTCCGGCTGTCTTCGTCGTGCTGGTCATGGGCTTCTGGAAGGGGCCGGAAACCGGTGCCGTGCTCGCCGCAAGCGCAGTCGCATCCGTGGCCGTCCACCATTTCGTGCCAGGGGTCTGGTATATCGCGGCCGGTGCATTGGCCGGGCTCGTGACCGCTCTCTGGCAGGGCAGGGCGAAGGAGCAGGCGGTATGACGCTCGATCTGAACACTCTGCTTGCCATCCTTGCGATGGCCGCCGCAACGATCCTTACCCGCGTCAGTGGCCTTGTGCTGATCCGCTACGTGGAGATCGATGAGAACAGGAGAATGGCAATCGAAGCCATCCCGCCGGCTGTGTTGATGGCCGTGATCGCCCCGACTGCCTTTGCGACCGGCTGGGCTGAGACATTGGCTTGCGCGGTAACGGCGATTGCCGCCAGCCGCCTGCCAATGCTGGCAAGCGTCGTCCTCGGCGTCGCGACGGTAGCCTTGCTGCGGGCGGCGGGGTTTTGAAAGAAATTGACGCGGTAAACCCGCGTCAATGCTCCTCATACTGCGTGAAGGACGGATCGGCGAGATCGGCAAAGCGCGTGAATTCCGACTGGAAGGCGAGCTTCACCGTGCCGGTCGGTCCGTGACGCTGCTTGGCGATGATGACGTCGGCCGTGCCCTTCACCTTGTCGAAAAGCGCTTCCCATTCCGGATATTTCGGATCGTGGATATCGCGCGGTTCCATATTCTTGACGTAATATTCCTCGCGGAACACGAAGAGCACGACGTCGGCGTCCTGCTCGATCGAGCCGGATTCGCGAAGGTCGGAAAGCTGCGGGCGCTTGTCCTCGCGGCTTTCGACGGCGCGCGAGAGCTGGGAGAGCGCGATGATCGGCACGTTCAGTTCCTTGCCGAGCGCCTTGAGGCCGGTGGTGATCTGGGTGATTTCCTGAACGCGGTTTTCGTTGGATTTGCCGGAGCCTGTCATCAGCTGCACGTAGTCGACGACGAGCACGTCGAGCCCGCGCTGGCGCTTGAGACGACGCGCGCGCGCTGAAAGCTGGGCGATCGAGATACCACCGGTCTGGTCGATATAAAGCGGCACTTTCTGCATCATCATCGAGCAGGCGACGAGCTTTTCGAAATCGGCATCGTTGATATCGCCGCGGCGGATCTTCGAGGAAGAGACTTCCGTCTGCTCGGAGATGATACGCGTGGCGAGCTGTTCGGACGACATTTCGAGCGAATAGAAGCCGACGACGCCGCCGTTCTTCGCCTTCATGCTGCCGTCGGACTGCACTTCGCCTTCGTAGGCGGCGGCAATGTTATAGGCGATGTTGGTCGCAAGCGAGGTCTTGCCCATACCCGGGCGACCGGCGAGAACGATCAAGTCCGAACGCTGCAGCCCGCCCATCTTGGAATCGAGCGAATGGATGCCGGTGGAAATGCCCGAGAGGCCGCCGTCGCGTTCCTTGGCAACGGCCGCCATGTCGATGGCAAGCGCCACCGCATCGTTGAAAGCCTGGAAGCCGCCATCGTAGCGGCCGTTTTCGGCAAGCTCGAAAAGCCGGCGCTCGGTATCTTCGATCTGCGCCTGCGGCGGCATGTCGAGCGGCGCGTCATAGGCGATATTGACGACATCCTCGCCGATGGTGATCAGCGCGCGGCGGATCGCCAGGTCATAGATCGCCCTTCCATAGTCTTCGGCATTGATGATCGTCACGGCGCCGGTGACGAGGCTGGCGAGATATTGCGAAACGGTGATGTCGCCGACCTTCTCGTCGGCCGGCAGGAAGGTCTTGACCGTGACCGGGTTGGCGATCTTGCCCATGCGAATGATGTCGCCGGCGACCTCGAAGATCTTCCGATGCAGTGGCTCGTAAAGATGTGTGGGCTTGAGGAAGTCCGACACCCGGTAATAGGCATCGTTGTTCATCAGGATGGCGCCGAGCAGCGCCTGTTCGGCCTCGATGTTGTTCGGCGCTTCGCGATAGTGCTGCTCTGCAGGAGCAACGGCGGCAATCTTTCGTGCAGCTTCGTTCATCGTCATCCGTACTGTCTTTTATCCAAAACCCGGATTTGCAGGGCGGGCCGCATAAAATCAAGTGTCGCGCAGCAACAGCTTTCAGGCGATGGTCAAATCGGCAGCGCTTTGCACATTCTTCGACTTCTCCACAGTCGGTGGATCCGCTGAGGAGAAATATCCTGACTGTCGCTTGCGGGACACGCCGCCCGCGGCGACTCACTTTGTCATTCCAGCATGTGGTCAGTGTAGCGCCCTTGATTCGATGGCGCAGCAAAAAAGCCCGTCATTCCCCAAGCTTAGCAGGCCCCATGTCCAGCAGACGTTCCGACCAACAAAAAAGCCCGGCGTGAGCCGGGCTTTCCGTTCCGTCTGAAGACGGGAATTATGCTTCGTCTTCGGCAACGCCGTCGGCTTCCGGATCGAAGAAATCTTCCGGACGCAGGGCATCTTCGTCAACGCCGTAGATGGCGTCGACCGAGGTGAGCTCTTCGCCCTTGGACTGACGCTCGGCTTCTTCGGTGGAGCGGGCAACGTTCAGCTCGATGTTGATTTCAACTTCGGCATGGAGCTGCAGTTCGACCTTGTGCAGGCCGATCGCCTTGATCGGCGTGTTGAGGTGAACCTGGTTGCGGGCAATGTTGAAGCCTTCTGCGGCCAGAACGTCGACGACGTCACGGGCAGCGACGGAGCCGTAGAGCTGGCCGGTTTCGCCGGCAGAGCGGACGACGATGAAGGACTTGCCGTCGAGAACGTCGGCGACCTTCTGGGCTTCGGACTTGCGCTCGAGGTTACGGGCTTCGAGCGTTGCGCGCTCGGATTCGAAGCGGGCCTTGTTGGCAGCGTTGGCGCGCAGTGCCTTGCCAAGCGGCAGGAGGTAGTTGCGTGCGAAGCCGTCGCGAACCTTTACGGTTTCGCCCATTTGGCCGAGCTTGGAGATGCGTTCGAGAAGAATGACGTCCATGGTGTTTTTCCTTTCTTGTTCTCAGATTTCGGTATCGGTTTGTTTGGGGGCATCAGCATCCTTGGTCGGGGTCAGGGCGATCGCCTTGCGGGTATCGGCGAGACCAAGCACGAGGATGAAAAGCGCTGGCAGCATCATCGTGCATGCCAGGTAGCTGATGATGAGGGCCGGCAGGCGCCAGTCCTTGCCGCGGGTGCGGAAATGCAGCGCGGCGAAGCCGGACATCAGGAAGCCGGCGCCGAAGGCTCCGACAACCGTGGCGCCGATCATCGCCGGAACGCCGCCCATGAACGTGGCGGCAAGGCCGGCGAGGAAGATGAAGATCGAATTGCGGTTCATGCGCAGCGAGGAGGGAATGTCTTCGCGCGGACGCAGGCCCTTGCCGGAAGCATTCACGATGCGGGTCGCGATGTAATAGGCGGCAAACAGCATCATCACCCAGATGCCGCCCTGCAGCGCCGGCAGCATGAGCACGACGAGCGACTTCGTCTGCGCGGTCGCGGCCGGATCGGGAATGAATGTCGGCTGCTGTTCCTGCAGCGACGCCATCAGCACATCGACCATCTGGTCGGTAATCTCAGGCCCGTAACCGATCATGATGCCGGTGACGATGACGGCGAAGGTGACGAGACCGCACAGATGCAGCAGGATATCGGACAGCGGATACCAGGCGAGCAGATGGTCGGGGCCGCCGAGTTCGGAAGCCGGGCGCGCGAGGTTCGCAAGGTGGCTCAGCCAACCAGCGGGCAGCAGCGTCACCAGCGTCATGACGAGCGCGAAGGACGGGGAAATGGCGATGGCGCCGAGCACCGCGGCGGTGACGACGGCCGAAATGGCGGCTGCATTGCCCCAGCCGAGGCCGACGAGCAGGATCGGAAGCGCGGAAGCGGCATAGAGCACGGCGCTGAACGACGGCTGCATGCTCGCGCCAAGCACCAGCAAGGCGGCGGTCAATCCGGCGAGTGCGCCGGTCGCAAGCGTTTTCAGGTTCGGTCGTGTCACTTCGCTGTCCTGCTTCATCAAGCAGTTAGAGGATTTCCCTGATCAAATTCGGGAGATGCCTCAACATGGGTTTTCAGGTTCCGATCCGCGCCCATCGCGGAAGGGAGGAAGCCCCGGATCGAAATCCGGGGCTCCAATAGTCAATTAGGCGACGACGTACGGCAGCAGGCCAAGGAAGCGGGCGCGCTTGATCGCCTGGGCGAGTTCGCGCTGCTTCTTCTGGGAAACGGCCGTAATGCGGGACGGAACGATCTTGCCGCGCTCGGAAATGTAGCGCTGCAGGAGACGGACATCCTTGTAGTCGATGCGCGGAGCGTTTGCGCCGGAGAACGGGCAGGTCTTGCGACGACGATGGAACGGACGACGGACCGGAGCGGAGGAAGATTCAGACATTCTTATTTCTCCTTATGCACGGTCTTCGCGGGGAGCGCGATCCGGACGCGGGGCGCGCTGGAAATCGCCGTCACGGCGCGGCGGACGGTCGCCGAATTCGCGGCGCGGGCCACGATCGCCGCCTTCACGCGGGCCGCGGTCGTCACGGTCGCGCTTCTGCATCATGGCAGACGGGCCGTCTTCGTGCTTTTCAACAGCGATGGTCATGTAGCGAAGAACATCTTCGCTGATGCGCATCTGGCGTTCCATTTCCTGGATCGCAGCTGCCGGTGCATCAATGTCCATCAGGGCGTAGTGAGCCTTGCGGTTCTTCTTGATGCGGTAGGTGAGGGACTTGAGGCCCCAGTTTTCGATGCGCCCGACCTTACCACCGTTAGCTTCGATCACGCCCTTGTACTGTTCTACGAGGGCATCGACCTGCTGCGTGGAAATATCCTGTCGGGCAAGGAATACATGTTCATAAAGAGCCATGACAGCTTTGCCTTTCTTGCGTTGATCAGAACCCGGCATTCGGCGGCTAAGCCTCAACGACTGCTCCTGAGAGGCGATAAGCGCCAAGCAAGAAAAGCGTTTCCGAGACGGTCGAGAGCGGAGACACGGGAGGCTGGAACGCTTCCGTTCCGAACGGCTCGCAAGAAGCAAACCGGCCCTCCGTTCAGCCACCAGCCAGAAGACCGGGTTAACGAACAGGCGCGCTTATACGGATTTTTGAGCGAAAGGCAAGGGAAGGAGGCAAGAAACCTTATTTTGTCACTTCGGGCCGGAGGAAAACGGTCTGCCCTGGCGGATTGTCGACGAAGAACTGGTCGTCGGCAATCAGTAGCGACTGTGTTCCGCTCTTATAGGCGAAATTCAAAGTCTCTGCCTCCGCCATGCGGCCGGTGAGGTTGATCGTGATCGTATCCGCGCTGTCGGCAAAACTGATCTGCAGCGTGTTGCCCTGCCGTTCTATGATTGCATCCGCCATGTCGCCCCGGTCGGTTCCATCAGAGCTGAAGCGCATGATCTCCAGGGGATTATTCGTCTCGATGATGTCGTGACCATCGCCCTCGGCAAAATGATAGGATGATTGCACGGTGGATGTGCTGTTGATGGCGACATAGTCGTCGCCCTTGCCGCCGGAAATATTGTACGCCGCTGCCGTCGCATTGACGGAGATGATGTCGTTGCCATCGCCGCCATCGATGCTGCTTGCATTGACGGCCGTCACGTCGATAACGTCATCTCCGCTGCCGCCATCCACGCTGAATACATTCCGCGAGCGGACGGTTATCGCGTCGTCGCCTTTGCCGCCGTCTACAGCAGACGCAAAGGCGGCCGAACTGATGTTGATGATATCATTGCCCTCGTCGCCGTAGGCACTCCTCACGCTGGTGGTGCTCTGAAGCAAAATCGTGTCGTCGCCTTTGCCTCCGTAGGTGGAGCCGATGCCCTGGACTAGATTTTCAATAGTTCCGAGCGGACCGCTGACGGGAGCGGTCGTTTCGATTGAAATATGATCGTCACCTCGGCCGGCATCAACCCAGCTGACATTTCCGCCACTGACGATAGAGATCGTGTCGTCGCCTGCGCCCGACTTGATGTGTTGTACGGACGGATTGGAGGTCTGCTCCTGGTTTTTTCCCCCGGCGCGAATGTTGATGACATCGTCGCCGCCTCCGGTCGATAGCTTGCTGACCTCGTTGGCCGTGATATCGACGATGTCGTTTCCCGAGCCCGTCTTCACCGAGGCAGAGCCATCGGGAGAGTTGATCAGCACGCCGGCATTGCCCTTCGCATCCATGATGATCCGCATGATGCTGTCGATTGCGCCGCCATTGGCGCCGGCCGCTGTGACGGCGACCTGGGCGAAGACGCCGGGTTCGTGTTTGCTGCCGCCATTGTTGATCGACGCGCTCTGCAGCAATTGAAGCGCATACTCATCGCGGAAACGGGCATGAAATGTCGTCGAAATGCTGATCACTGCAAAGCTCCTCCCGTCTTCCTTGCCTTCTCATGAAGCCGAAGATCGCTAGCCGCTATCATGGCGGGAAAAATCAATTGCTGAAACTGAGGGTATAGTGCCTTTGATTAGTTAAATGCCACTTAACGGCGAGGCGCGAAATACAACCACAAACGGTGGTCGCCGCCTGCCGAAAATGAAAAAGGGCGCGATTGCTCGCGCCCTCAAAATATCGGCATCCGGATGCCCTTAGAGCGGCATCGGATACTGCCGGTGAACCTTCTCGATTTCATCAAGCACATCGCTGCTGAGCTGCACGTTCGCTGAGCCGATATCCGTCTTCAACTGCGCCATCGAGGTCGCACCGATGATGACTGACGTCATGAAGTGGCGGGTCAGGCAGAAGGCAAGCGCCATCTGGGCGGGGTCGAGGCCGTGCCGTGCGGCGATGTCGAGATAGGCCTTCGTCGGCGCTTCCTGCAGCGGCTGCAGGCGGCCGCCGAGGTCGCCGTTGATCGAGGCGCGCGTGCCCTCGGGCTTCTCGCCGTTAATGTACTTGCCGCTTAAGATTCCGGCGGCAAGCGGCGAATAGGCCAGCAGCCCGACATCTTCATGGTGGGAGAGCTCCGCCATGTCGAGATCGAAATGGCGGTAGAGAAGATTGTATTCGTTCTGGACGCTGGCGACGCGCGGCAGGTTCATCTGCTCGGAAAGCGTCACATATTTCTGCGTGCCCCAGGTCGTCTCATTCGACAGGCCGAAGGCGCGGATCTTGCCCTCCTTTACCAGTTCGCCCACCGTCTCCAGAATGTCGGTCATGTTGGCGACGGCCTTGGCGCGATCCTGCTTGAAGGGATCATAGTGCCAGCTTTGGCGGAAATGGAAATGGCCGCGGTTCGGCCAATGGATCTGGTAGAGGTCGACATAATCGGTCTTCAGCCGCTTCAGGCTGGCCTCGAGCGCAATGCGGATATTCTTGGCATCGGCGCCTTCGCCGTTGCGGATATAGGAGCGGCCGGTGCCGGAAACCTTGGTAGCGAGGACGATATCCTTGCGCCTGCCGGTCTTTTCGAACCAGCTGCCGATGTACTCTTCCGTGCGGCCCTGCGTTTCGGCCGAAACCGGCGTGGTCGGGTAAAGCTCGGCAGTATCGAAGAAATTGATACCTTCCTGGACGGCGTAATCCATCTGCTCGTGGGCTTCCGCCTCGCTGTTCTGCGTGCCCCAGGTCATAGTGCCAAGGCAAATCTCGGAAACGGAAATATCTGTGCGGCCTAATTTATTGTATTTCATCGGGGACCTTGGACGTCAGCTAAGAAAGGAAGGGCTTGGGAAGAGCCGCGCAAATCTAGGCTGGATTTGCTGAAGCGCAAGAGAAAAAACCGGCCTTTCCCGCTGGGGCGAAAGGCTTTGGAGAGAATCCGCCGCCACTTGACTCTGAAAGAAAGAATGTCAATTGGAGGCGAAATGGCCCAATGGGCGCTATCGAGGGACTAAAGATGACCATTGCTTTCACTTTTCCCGGCCAGGGCAGCCAGGCCGTCGGCATGGGCAAGGATCTCGCCGAGAATTTTGCAGAAGCCCGCGCCGTTTTCGAAGAGGTCGATGAAGCGCTCGGTGAGAAGCTGTCCGATGTCATGTTCAACGGTCCCGAAGACAAGCTGACGCTGACGGCAAACGCCCAGCCGGCGCTGATGGCTGTTTCCATGGCCGTCATCCGTGTTCTCGAAGCCAAGGGGTTCGACCTGAAGGCGAAGGTTGCCTATGTCGCCGGCCATTCGCTCGGCGAATATTCCGCCCTCTGCGCTGCCGGCACCTTCTCGATTGCCGATACGGCGCGACTTTTGCGCATCCGCGGCAATGCCATGCAGGCAGCCGTGCCTGTCGGCGTCGGCGCCATGGCCGCCATCATTGGCCTGGAGCATGCCGACGTGCAGGCCGTCTGCGAGGAGGCTGCAGCGATCGGCTCCTGTCAGATCGCCAATGACAATGGCGGCGGCCAACTCGTTATATCAGGCGAGAAGTCGGCCGTCGAAAAGGCCGCCGGCCTTGCGACGGACAAGGGCGCCAAGCGTGCCATCCTGTTGCCGGTTTCCGCTCCCTTCCACTCCAAGTTGATGGCCCCGGCAGCGGATGCCATGCGCGAGGCACTCGCCGGCGTGAAGAAGGCCAACCCGGTCGTGCCTGTCATCGCCAATGTCCGCGCCGCGCCCGTCACTGATGCCGAGGAGATCGCCAATCTTCTCGTCGAGCAGGTTACCGGACAGGTCCGCTGGCGCGAGACGGTGGAATGGTTTGCCGCAAACGGCGTCACCACGCTTTATGAACTCGGCGCCGGCAAGGTGCTGACCGGCCTTGCACGCCGCATCGACAAGACTATCAATGGTATCTCGGTCAACGGCCCTGCCGATATCGACGCTGCCATTGCCGCTCTCACCGCCTGATTGCCCCATTTCATATAAGGAACGTTCCCATGTTCGATCTTTCCGGCCGCAAGGCTCTCGTCACCGGCGCATCGGGCGGCATCGGCGAGGAAATCGCCCGCCTTCTCCATAAGCAGGGCGCCATTGTCGGCCTGCACGGTACCCGCGTCGAAAAGCTGGAAGCCCTGGCAAACGAGCTCGGTGAGCGCGTCAAGATCTTCCCGGCGAACCTGTCGGATCGCGATGAGGTCAAGGCTCTCGGCCAGAAGGCGGAAGCCGATCTCGAAGGCGTCGATATTCTCGTCAACAATGCCGGCATCACCAAGGATGGTCTCTTCGTGCGCATGAGTGACGAGGATTGGGATGCCGTTCTCGAAGTGAACCTGACGGCGACCTTCCGCCTGACGCGCGAGCTTACGCACCCGATGATGCGCCGCCGCTATGGCCGCATCATCAACATCACCTCGATCGTCGGCGTCACCGGCAATCCGGGGCAGGCGAACTACTGCGCCTCCAAGGCAGGCATGATCGGCTTCTCGAAGTCTTTGGCGCAGGAAATCGCCACCCGCAACGTGACCGTCAACTGCGTTGCTCCAGGCTTCATCGAAAGCGCCATGACCGGCAAGCTGAACGACAAGCAGAAGGAAACGATCATGGGGGCGATCCCCATGAAGCGCATGGGCACCGGCGCCGAAGTGGCGTCTGCCGTCCTCTATCTCGCCTCTTCGGAAGCGGCCTATATGACGGGTCAGACCCTGCACGTAAACGGCGGCATGGCCATGATCTGAAACGATTAGCTGCCGCAGCCGCCGATTTCAGCCAATAGCGTGTTGAGCAATCACGAACGGTTGATTTTCTGGCTTTGCGGCAGACTTAAAGCATGTTAAGCGGGCCATGACTGTCAACAGTCGTCCCGAAAAAAGCAGACGGACCGGCGGGCTTTTCGCAAGCCTGGGACTTCTCTAAAGCCGGGTAAACGAGTTTGCCGAGGATGTCTGAACGCATCGCAGGCTGAAACAGGGTAGGGATGTCAGAAGGACATTCCGATCAGGACATAAGGTCGAGGAAACCGACATGAGCGATATCGCAGAACGCGTAAAGAAAATTGTTATTGATCATCTTGGCGTCGATGCCGACAAGGTCGTCGAGAGCGCCAGCTTTATCGACGATCTGGGCGCTGACTCGCTCGACACGGTCGAACTGGTCATGGCCTTCGAAGAAGAATTCGGCGTTGAAATTCCCGACGATGCCGCTGACTCGATCCTGACGGTCGGCGATGCCGTGAAATTTATTGAGAAGGCTCAGGCCTGATACTGTGCATTCGAGAAAGGGCGGGCCAAGAGTCCGCCCTTTTCTTTTGAGCATGTTTCTCCATAAAACATAACAGACGGGGGAAAGCAGTCGATGAGAAGGGTCGTCATAACAGGTACCGGCATGGTATCGCCCTTGGGATGCGGAACGGACGTTACCTGGTCCCGCCTGCTCGCGGGAGCAAACGGTGCCCGCCTCGTGACCGAATTCGAGGTCGAAGACCTTCCCGCCAAGATTGCCTGCCGCATTCCCGTCGGTGACGGTTCGGACGGTACCTTCAATGCCGACGACTGGATGGAGCCGAAAGAACAGCGCAAGGTAGACCCCTTCATCATTTACGGCATGGCTGCCGCCGACATGGCGCTCAAGGATGCCGACTGGCATCCCGAGACCGATGAGGACCAGATCGCCACAGGCGTGCTGATCGGCTCCGGCATCGGCGGCATCGAAGGCATTGTCGAAGCTGGCTATACGCTGCGCGACAAAGGCCCGCGCCGCATCTCCCCCTTCTTCATTCCCGGCCGTCTGATCAACCTCGTCTCCGGCCAGGTTTCCATTCGTCACAAGCTGCGCGGCCCGAACCATTCGGTCGTCACCGCCTGCTCCACCGGCGCGCATGCCATCGGCGATGCCGCCCGTCTTATCGCGCTCGGCGATGCCGATGTGATGGTTGCCGGCGGCACGGAATCCCCGGTCAGCCGCATCTCGCTCGCCGGTTTTGCAGCCTGCAAGGCGCTCTCGACGCAGCACAATGACGACCCGCAGAAGGCTTCACGTCCCTACGATAAGGACCGTGACGGTTTCGTCATGGGCGAGGGCGCCGGTATCGTGGTTCTCGAAGAGCTGGACCATGCGATTGCGCGCGGCGCCAAGATCTATGCCGAAGTGGTCGGCTATGGCCTTTCCGGCGATGCCTTCCACATCACTGCGCCGTCGGAAGACGGCGAAGGCGCGTTCCGCTGCATGACCATGGCGCTGAAGCGCGCCGGCCTGACGCCTGCCGATATCGACTATATCAATGCCCACGGTACCTCGACTATGGCTGATACGATCGAACTCGGCGCCGTCGAGCGCCTCGTCGGCAATGCGGCATCGAAGATCTCCATGTCATCGACCAAATCCGCGACCGGCCATCTGCTGGGTGCCGCCGGCGCCATCGAGGCGATCTTCACGACCCTCGCAATTCGGGATAACATCGCCCCTCCGACGCTCAATCTCGACAATCCTGAGCGAGAAACCGCGATCGATCTTGTTCCGCACAAGGCTCGTGAGCGAGAAATCAATGTGGCGCTATCCAACTCGTTCGGATTCGGCGGCACGAATGCATCGCTCGTGCTGCGCCGCTACGTCGCGTAACAGGCGGTTCACGAGCACGGGCGAACGTCAAACGGCGTCATGAAGCGCGGCAGAACCTGTTTTTGCCGCATTACTTCGCGAAATAGCGAAGCGGGGGCCAAGTTTTAGAGGATTGCCGGTGAGCGATACGACCAACCAGAGCAGCGAGAACGGCCAGCCGGCGCAGAAGGGACCGATCATCCCGAAGTCGCCGAGCGAAGCCCTGCGCCCGGAACGCGTTCCCGAGCCTCCGAAGCGCTCCAGGAATGCCCGCAGCCAGGTCATCCTCTTCTTGAATTTCGTAATGACCATGGCGGTGGTCGTCTGCATCGCCGGTCTCATCGGCTTCTATTACGCCATCACCGCTTATCAGAGCCCCGGTCCGCTGCAGACGAACACCAACTTCATCATCCGCAATGGCGCAGGCCTTTCGGAAATCGCTTCGAATCTCGAGCGCAATCTCATCATCTCTGATGCCCGCGTCTTTCGTTATCTGACGGCGACTCATCTCAACGCCGGCGAAAGCCTCAAGGCCGGTGAATACGAGATCAAGGCGCATGCGTCCATGAACGAGATCATGGAGCTCCTGAAATCCGGCAAGTCGATCCTCTATTCCGTCTCCTTTCCCGAGGGGCTGACGGTGCGGCAGATGTTCGATCGCATGCTGGACGATCCGGTTCTCGAAGGCGACCTGCCGGCGGCCCTTCCTTCGGAAGGCAGCCTGCGGCCCGATACTTACAAGTTCTCGCGCGGCACCAAGCGGTCCGAGATCATCGACCAGATGGCTGCCGCCCAGCAGAAGCTGGTCGACCAGATCTGGGAACGGCGCGATCCTTCGCTGCCTTTGAAGAGCAAGCAAGAATTCGTAACGCTCGCCTCGATCGTCGAAAAGGAAACCGGCGTGCCGGATGAGCGCGCTCATGTCGCCTCCGTCTTCCTGAACCGTCTCGGCAAGGGTATGCGTCTGCAGTCTGATCCGACCATCATCTATGGTCTCTTCGGTGGCGGGGGCAAACCCTCCGACCGGCCAATCTACCAGTCGGATCTGAAGAAAGAGACGCCGTACAACACCTACGTCATCAAGGGCCTGCCGCCGACACCGATCGCCAATCCCGGCAAGGACGCGCTGGAAGCCGTCGCCAATCCCTGGAAGACGCAGGATCTCTATTTCGTCGCTGACGGAACCGGCGGCCATGTCTTCGCGGCGACGCTCGAAGACCACAATGCCAACGTCAAGCGCTGGCGCAAGCTGGAAGCCGACAAGGGCGCCGATCCCGAAATTGTCGTCGACGGACAGCCGGAAGACCAGCCTGCGGACAACACATCCGCGGTTCCGTCGAAGAAAAAGAAGATCAACTGATATCCGGAGGCCTTCGATGGCATTGCAGTCCATGACCGGTTTTGCGCGGCGCGAGGGAACGGCCGGCCGCTGGCGCTGGGCATGGGAACTGCGTTCGGTCAACGGCAAGGGGCTCGATGTCAGACTTCGCCTGCCGCCTGGCCTGGAGCGCCTCGAGACGGATGTTCGCCGTATCGCCGGCGAGAATTTCAGCCGCGGCAATCTGCAGGCCACGCTGTCCCTGACGACGGGTGAAAGCCAACTTGAGGCCGTGCTCAATCAGGATGCTTTCGCTGCCGTTCTCGCCATGCGCGACAAGCTGGAGGGCCTGATCGATCCGGCACCGCTGCGGCTCGACACGCTGCTTTCCATCCGCGGCCTCGTCGATTTTCGCGAGACGCAGGACAGCGAAGAGACGATTGCCGCGCGCGATGCCGATATCCTGTCGGGACTGATGGCTGCTCTTTCCGATCTCAGGACCATGCGCGAGCAAGAGGGAGCAGCGCTTACCCGCGTGCTTCTCGGACAGATCGCGACGATCGAAGGCTTGACGAACACGATCGAGGCCGATCCCTCGCGCTCGCCGCAGGAGATCGCGGCAAGGCTTTCGGCACAAGTCGCGCTCCTCATGGAAGGAGCCGGCGCGCTCGATCGCGACCGGCTGCATGCCGAAGCAGCATTGCTCGCCACCAAGGCGGATCTGCGCGAAGAGATCGACCGGCTGAAGGCCCATGTGACTGCCTCTCGCGATCTCCTGGTCAAGGGCGGTCCCGTTGGACGAAAGCTCGATTTCCTTGCACAGGAATTTAACCGCGAATCGAATACGATCTGCTCGAAGTCGAACGCTTCGGCCATCACCGCAGCCGGGATCGAGCTGAAGGTGGTGATCGATCAGTTCCGCGAGCAGGTCCAGAATTTGGAGTAGGACATGAGCCCGGCGAAAATCTCGCCCATCCAGATCGCCCGTCGCGGTCTGATGCTGGTCATCTCGTCGCCCTCGGGCGCCGGTAAATCCACCATCGCGCGTACGCTCTTGGAAACGGACAAGCAGATCGGTCTTTCCGTCAGCGTCACGACCCGCCAGCGGCGGCCGAGCGAAGTGGAAGGCGTGCACTATCATTTCAAGAGCGTGCGGGAATTCGAGCGGCTGCGTGATTCCGATTCTCTGCTGGAATGGGCCGAGGTTCACGGAAATTTCTACGGTACGCCCCGTGAGCCCGTTGAGCAGGCTATGTCCGAAGGCCGTGACATGCTGTTCGATATCGACTGGCAGGGCGCCCAGCAATTGCAGCAGAAGATGCAGGCTGATGTGGTCTCGATCTTCGTGCTGCCGCCGACCATGACCGAGCTCCAGTCCCGCCTGCACCGCCGCGCCGAGGATTCCGAGGAGGTCATCCAGACGCGCCTCGCAAACTCCCGTGCCGAAATCGCCCACTGGCGCGAATATGACTACGTCATCGTCAATGACGACCTGAACGCCGCCCTCGATGCTGTCCAGTCGATCGTCAAGGCAGAACGTCTGCGTCGCGACCGCCGCCATGGCATGTTCGATTTCGTCCGGGAATTGCTTGAGGAAACGCCAATACTCTAGAGCCTTTCCTGGTTAGCTTGAAGCATTCTGCCGGAGCAGGTTTGTGTCAGGGCAAAGGCGATTGGCGACGGGCATACCCCAGGTACGTGCGAGCCGATCGCCTTTGATCCTGGCGCAAAGATGCCTGGCCCTAGCTGATTTGCAAGCAAACCACCGGGGTTGGCTGAAACGGGCCGTCTGATCGACCGGCCGGCTTGGCCGTAGATCTGGGCTACGACGCGCGCCGGCCGGTCGACCATCCGACTCCGTTTGAGCCAACAGAATGCTGCAATCTAACCAGGAAAGGCTCTAAAGGCTGTTCGCCAGCCGGCAGAATTCCTCCACCGACAGTGTCTCTGCACGCCTGGCCGGATCGATGCCTGCTTTGACGAGCAGGCTTTCCCCGCCGATCGGCTTCAGGCTCTGGCGCAGCATCTTACGGCGCTGGCCGAAGGCGGCCTGCGTGACCCTTTCCAGATTGGCGACCGAACAGGGGATGGGATTTTCGTTCGGCGTCAGATGCACCACCGTCGAGATGACTTTCGGCGGCGGCGTGAAAGCCTGTGGCGGAATATCGAATGCCATGCGGGCATGGGTGCGCCATCCCGTGAGCACGCCGAGACGGCCATAGTGATCGTCATCCTCCGAGGCGACGATCCGCTCGGCGACCTCCTTCTGGAACATCAGCGTCAGAGATTGCCAGAAGGGCGGCCATGCCTTCGGCAGCAGCCAGTTCACCAATAGCTGGGTTCCGACATTGTAGGGCAGGTTGGCGATGATCTTGACAGGGCCTTCCGGCGCTATCGCCTCGAAATCGATCTTCAGCGCATCGCCCTCGATGACATCAAGCCGGCCGGGATAATGATCGGCGATTTCGGCCAAGGCCGGCAGGCAGCGTGCATCGCGCTCGACCGCGATGACCTTCTTTGCTCCGAGCGCCAGGATGGCCCGCGTCAACCCGCCAGGGCCGGGGCCGACTTCAAAGACCGTCGCATCGTCCAGCGCACCGGCTGTACGGGCAACCTTCTGCGTCAGGTTGAGATCGAGAAGGAAGTTCTGCCCGAGCGCCTTGCGCGCATCGAGTCCATGACGCTGGATAATCTCGCGAAGCGGCGGCAGACCGTCGAGTGCAGCCATCAACGCTGGCTTTCCGCGGTACGGCCAAGCTGAGCGCCGAGCTTGAGCGCAGCAACGAGGCTCGTCTCGCGTGCAAGGCCCTTGCCGGCAATGCCGAAGGCAGTGCCGTGGTCGGGCGATGTGCGCACGAAGGGAAGGCCGAGCGTTACATTCACCGAATCATCGAAGCCGAGTGCCTTGGCCGGGATCAGCGCCTGATCATGATACATGCAGACGGCGACGTCGTAACGCGTGCGCGCTTCGTCGTGGAACATCGTGTCGGCGGGCAGGGGGCCGATCGCATCGATGCCCTCGTCACGAAGGATCTGTACCGCCGGATGAATGATGGTCTCATCCTCCTTGCCGATGGCACCGCCTTCACCGGCATGCGGATTGAGCCCTGCGATCGCGAGCCGCGGAGCCGCGATGCCAAACCGCTGCTTCAGATCCCTGTCTGCTATCCGGCAGGTCTCGACGATCAGGCCGAGCGTCAACGCCTGTGGCACATCTTTCAGCGGAATGTGGATGGTGACGGGAATAGCGCGCAGTTTCGGCCCCGCAAGCATCATGACGGGCCTGACCGATTGACCGGTCGCATGCATGGCAAGATCGGCAAGGAATTCGGTATGACCAGGAAATTTGAACCCTGCCTCGTAGAGCACCGACTTGGCGATCGGATTGGTGACGACCGCAAGCGCCTCGCTCTGCATGACGAGTGCTACCGCCGCCTCGATCGAGGCGATCGTACCCTTTGCCGTCGCGACATGCGGCTCTCCTGCCGCAACATCGACGCCTGCGGGTATCACCAGGACAGGCAGCGCGTCCGCAAATACACCGAGGCTTTCGGCTGCATTGTCGATGCTGCGCAGGGGAGCATCAAGGCCGAGCTTTCGTGCCCGTACCGCAAGCACATCGGGGTCGCCGATCAGGAAGAAGGGCGGCAGTCCAAGCTCGCGTCTGCGAAGCCAGGCCATGAGGGCGATATCAGGCCCAACGCCGGCCGGGTCGCCCTGCGTCAACGCAAGCGGTCGCGAAAACGGTGTCGCCATGGAAAAATCAGCGATAGATGATCTGCGCGTGCTTGCGCAGTTCATCCAGATATTTGGTGCTGTTTTCGTTTTCCGGCGCTGCGGTCTTGTCTGACTTGGACTTGTCGAGGTCCTCCTGCCGGAACACCATTTCGGCTGCCTGGTCATCCGAAACCTGGCGCTGGCTGCAGATTGCCAGATATTCCACGCCCTTTTCGGTTACGCGCGTTGCCGTCGTATTACCCTTGATCTGAGCCACGAGGTCTTTCCATTCCGCCGGGATTTCCGGAGCCAGCATGCGGCCGAGATCGCGCACAGAAACATCCCGCATCGTGGCGGCGAAGGTCTTTGCCTGATCGCATCCCGGATATTTGGAGCGCGAGGCCTCAGCCTCGCTCTTGCGCTTGGCCGTGATCGCGTTGCGCTTGGCCGGCGGGACCACGAAAATGATCTGCTGCAGAATATACTCCGTCGTCACCGGCTTCTGCTTGTTGTTCTGCATCATGCGGTTGACCAGATCGTAATTCGAGATGCGCGCGCTGGAGCCGTAACGCGCATTGACGAGACGCGGCCAGCTCATCTGCACGGCAATGAAGTTCTTGAAATGATCGACACCCACGCCGGCGCGGTCGAGGATCTGTGACATCTGCTCGACGGAAAGCTTGTTGCTGGCGGCGAAACGGGCAAAGGAGGCGTTGACATCGTCCTGCGAGACGGACATGCGCACGCGAGCGATTTCCTGCCGCTTCAGCGTCTCGTCGACCAACTGTTCTTCTGCGGCTTTGGCATCGGGTTTCTGGCGCTGCAGTCGCATGAAGGCCTGCCGCTTGGCGACATCGCCGCTGGTAATCGCAGTACCGTTTACCACCGCCTTGACCTCGCTGGCCGCGAAGACAGAGGTGCTGAAGGCAGCAAGCATGAAGGCTGCGCCTGCAATGAGCGTTGTTACGGTTTTCTTCGCGTCAATCATCTGTTGACCTCCCCGATAGCGCCGCACGACCCGGCGCGCGGCGTTCTTACCATAGACTGAGACGAGCGGAAATCGCATCTCTGGCTCCGCGACACCCCATGCCTCACATAACGATTGGTCGCAATGTCCTGCACAGGCTTACGGCGAAAGAATGGCCCGGCCGGAGATTTCCGGCCGGCCATCTGTCGTCAGAGGCTATTTGCAGCGTCACCCGTGCCCAGTCGGATATCGCCAAGCGTGCGGAAGGTCAGGCGTGCCGCGATCGTCCAGTCGCTTGCCGACTGATCCGTCGAATCGTTCCTATCCATCCAGGCGATGGTGAAGATGGTGCATTCGTCCTCATAGGAAATGCCGAGCGTCTGTCTCGTAACGACGTCGCTGTTCAAATCCCAGGCGATGCCTCCGAAGATCGACCAGTAGTCCTTGAACTTGACCCGGCTGCTCACCTGAACCTCATCCTGGTCATCAGCGAAGCCGTATGCCGGCTGGGCGCCCACATGCGTATAGGTCACCTGGCCCGAGAAGGTATCGTTCTGATAGGCCGTCGTCAGGTCGCCGCGATTGAGGGAGAAATCCTTCTGGTCCAGCCGGTAGGATGCCGCCAGGGAGAGGCCGAAGGGCATTTCGATGCCGCCCAGCCCCACATAGTCCGAAACGTCGTTCTCAAGGCCGGAATCGGCGCCGGCATTCACGAGGTCGTCGGTCGCAAACGAATTCAGACCGGCGAGTTGATAGGACTGTCCGAAGATGCCGTGCAGCTTGTAACCGCTGTCGAACGTGCCGGTATACTGGAAACCGACATTGGCGCGTGTGCCGCCTTCGATACGGTCATAGCCGGAGAACCTGTCACGGTCGAACAGATTGGTCGCATCGAAGACGAAGCTCTGCGCGTCTTCATTCGGCAACCGGCCGGCGAGCGGTTCATCCGGTCGCGCATAGATCTGGGCGATCGGCTCGAGAACATGCGTGCTGTTGCTGGTCGTGAACAGGATCGGGTAACGCATTTCCAGCCCGGCCGTCACCATTCCGCGCGTTGCCGCATTATCGTCCAGATAATTGCCGGCATAGGGAACGCCGTTCTCGACCGGACTTTCCATGTTGAGCGCCAAGGCATCGCCGCGTGCTGCGAGCAACGGCGTGATAACCAGCCCGGTAGGCGTTACGTAGGTGCGCTTCCACTGTATTTCCGTGCTCAAACGAGTGGTCTGACCTTCCAGGCCGGGGAAGCGATTGAAACCGTCGACAGTGGTAAAGTTTTCTTGAGAGCGCGAAAGATTGGTCAGATTCACATCGGCGGAAAGCTCACCGCCTGCGAGCGGCTGCGGCGCGACATAGTGATAGTCAAGCGTCGGATAGACGATCGGCTGCTGCTCTTCCGCGGTGTTGCCAGAATCGGCGTCCTGTACGTCGAAATAGAAGGCGCGCAGGTCGAAGTAATTCCGCTTGCCGAGACCCGTCAGATAGGCGGTATTGATCTGCGGCGAACCGTCGTAACCTCTGATCTTATAGGTGCGCGAGAAGTTGTTGTCGCTCTGCACCATGACATCCCAGCCGAAGCTCCAGCGGGGATTGATCATGAAACGCCCCGCCGACCCGATCATGCCACGCTGTTTGGCTTCGGCGTCGCTGGTACCGGCACTGAAATTACCGGGGCTCATCTGATCGATGCCGGCAATATGCATCGTCACCGTGCCGTTTTCGAAGCGGCGGCGATATTCCCCCTCGAGCATGAAGCCCTGCGAGGTGTAGCCGGTGCCCGTGACGGTGAAATCCGAACTCGGGGAGATGACGTAATAATAGGGAACGTGCAGACCGTAGCCGATATTCTGCGAAACGCTCATCGTCGGGAACAGGAAGCCCGACTTGCGCTTCACGGTATTATCGGGGACCGTGATCCACGGAACGTAGGCGATCGAACGGCCAAGCAGCTGAAAGCGGGCGTGCTCGAGCCGGATCGTGTGCTTCTGGTTGTCCTGAATGACGCGCTGCGCCTTGACCTGCCAGAAGGGTGCGCGTTCGGGCTTTTCGGCGCAGGGCAAGCAGGCGGTGTAGACGCCTTTATTGAGAATCATCTGCGTACCGCCGACTCGCTGGCCGGTTTCGGCAACGAGGCGGGTATTGTCGCTTGTCTCAATTCGCAGCGCATTCATGAAGCCGTCTGCGAAATTGTCGGTCACATCGAGGTGGTCGGCATAGATTCGGTTGCCGTCGGGCGTCACCATCTCGATGTTGCCGGTCGCCATCATGCGGCCGGTCTTCTGGTTATAGTCGACCTTCTGGGCAACCAGCCTGTAGCCGCCGTAGTTGATCTGCACGCCGCCGATCACAGAGACGAGCTCCTGGTCCTTATTATAGACAAGCTCGTTCGCTGACAGCATCAGCTTCGCATCCGGCGAGATATTCTGGCCGATTGCAGGCATGCCTGTACTGTTCTCCTGGCCGTAGGCCAGCGGAGCATTTTCAAAATAGGAACACAGAGCTGCGCCCAAGAGCAGGGCAACCAACTGTTTACTAAACACCTTGCGGTCGCCTACCGCCACTAGCCATCCTCCTGATGAAGCAGGATCGTCGCGCCTAAAGCGAGCGCCACGATCACTGGTATCCAAGTCGCCACAAACGGCGGCACGACACCGCTGCTTCCAAATGCCTTTACAAGCACGGTGACGACATAAAGCATGAAGCCTGAAAGGATTCCACCCAGAATCACAGAGCGTGACTGGTTGAACCGGCTAAATTTTAGAGACACTGTTGCAGCAATGAGAGTCATGGCCACCAGGAGCAGCGGCTGCGACAGCAGTGAGTTGAATTGAGTCTCAAGCGCCTTCGTGGAGATTCCGAAGGATTTGGCAGCAGCGATACGGTTGGAAAGATCAAAGAAACCAATTGTTTCCGGCGCTGTGAGCCGCTCCTTGATGAAGTCCTGCTTCAGGTTCGTACGAAGCTGTTCCGAAACCTTACGCACCGGGATTTCCCCAGGCTTGCGTTCCATGACGTTGTTAAGCTGCCAGTAACCATCTTCCAACTTAGCGGATGAGGCATCCTGCCTCAGAATGACCTGACCGCTGCTGTCAAAGTGGATAAGGACCGCGTCCATGAGCAGCGTGCCGTTCTCCAGTACGGTCTTGGCGCCGATGATGACATCGTCCCGGCCGCTGATCTGGCGCAGCCACGGAACCTGCAGCGCCCTGATCATGGCATTGTCCTGACCGCGCCACGCCGTTTCGAATTGTGTTGCCTGCCGTTGGCCCCAGGCGGCGAGCGGATTGAGCGCCACCACCGTCAGCACGCCGAGAATCAGGGAGCCGGCGATAAAAGGCAGCATGAACTGCCAAACCGAGATGCCGGCCGCACGGGTGACGACGAGTTCATATTTCCGGTTGAGCCCGATCAGCACGGTAATGCCGACGAACAGCGCCACGAAGGGGATGGTCTGCTGCAGGATCAACGGCAGTCGAGCGGCAGTGAGCAGCACAGCACCACCCAGCGTGTAGCCGGGAAAGCTGGAGATGCGGCTCGCCGTCTCGCTGAAGTCGAGCAGAAAGGTGATGGCGCTCATGCCGACCAGGAACCACATCGTGGTCACGACATACCGGCGGAAGAAATACCGCGACAACGTCCCGAAAATCATCGCGCAGCGCCTCCGCCGGTCCGACCCGTCGTGGCAAGTACCCGCTTCTGCGCGCGCTTCCAGAGTGTCGAGGTGCGATTTCTGACGGCGAGCGGCATGGCAAGCCGCTTATGCATGTTCAGGAAAATAATCGAAACCAGGCCGGTCACGATCGGGATCGCATAGAGGATCGGGATATAGATCGTGTTCTTGTCGATCTGGTTGGCAACGTAAAACGCCGCCCAGCGCAGTATGAATGCGAGGCCCAGCGCACCCACCATCGGATGCATGCGCGCCTCGCGGTGCGATCGCGCATCCCCGGCTATGGCAAGCGAGAAAAGCGCAAAAACGAAGGGAAGCATCCAGTCGGTCAGGCGGCGATGCAGTTCGGCGGTATAGCTGCCGGGCTTGGCGATATAGTCAGGATCTTTCGGATCGGGATTGAGCAGGAAAGCGAGATCGCGGTCGCTGGCGCGAAGCGTCGCCTGTCCGTTATTCTCCGTCATATCCGAAAGGTCGAAGGAATAGGAATCGAACTTGATGACGGAGACGTTTCCATCGGGCGTTTTGCGATGGACTTCGCCGTCATGCATGATCAGCGACGTGCCGATATCATCCACGGCGCCTTCGCGCGCATAATAGATGAGCTCGTTATTCGGCTCGCGCTCGTCGGCGACGAAAAGGCCCTTCAGCATGCGGCCGGCGAGCCGCTGCGAGATCTGCACATAGAGGCCTTCATCGATCTTGCGGAAGGTCTTTTCCTCGATCACCGACGAAAGAAGATCGGCATAGGTTGCGGCGATCATCTGCCGCACGACCGTCTTCGCGCGCGGCTCGACGACATTGTCGACGAAAAACGAGAAGACGCTGATGAGGACCGCCAGGAGCAGGATCGGCCGCGCCAGGATGGTGCGGCGGGCGCCGGCGGCATCGATCACGGTCAGCTCCGAATCGTTGTTCATCGTCGTCAGCGTCTGGGTAATGCCGATGACGAGAGCGAAAGGCAGCACGATGGGAATGATCGACGGCAGGATCAGCGTCGCAAGCGTGGCGAAGGAGCCGATCGACTGGCCGCTGTCGGTCACCAGGTTGATGCGCTGCAGAACCTGGGTGGTCCAGATGATCGCAAGCACCGGGAGCAGGGCCACGAGAAACATCTGGCCGACACGCCGCAATATATATGTCTCAAGTAGTTTCATGCTCGCCCTTGAAAGCACCCGCAGGCCGATATGGCCGACAGGAGATTCCCTCTACGCTGTTTGTCGCGGTTTTGCGACAAGGCCGTGTCAAAAATTCATTCAAATTTCAGAATTTTTTTGTCGCTGTGGCGACTCAGTGAGTGCCATCAGCGCTGCGAATATGACAACCGAGGAGAGCCACGCCAGCACCACATCGGATAAATAATGTGCGCCGAAGGAAAGCCGCATCGCCGGCGTCAGGATGGAAACGGCGGCAACGGGTGCCACAAGCGCATAGCGCACCGACTTCGGAACGAAGATCAGCAGGCAGAACAGCCAGCCCGCGCTCGCCGCTTCGCCTGATATGAAGGAACAGTTCGAGATGCATTTGCCCGCGAGCGAACCGGCTTCGGCAAAGTGAAGCGTACCGCCGAAGAAATCCGTCTGCACCGGACGCGGCCGGCCCCAATGTTCCTTGAGGATCACATTGACGAGAAGAACGGGGCCGATGAGCAGCGTGCCGAGCGCGACCTTCAGATCGCGGGCGCGCGGGGCGTTGAATGTCGCGCCATGTTGTTGATAGCATTCGGCTAGCTTCCACAGCATCACGGCGGTGACGACATAGGGAACGTAAAAGAAGAGGGTGCGCAGCAGGCCGAGGATTGCCTCGCTCCGATAGGGAAAGGAGCCGCAGACCTGCGTTGCGGGTGCCGATGCGCCACATGCCTCATGGACGAAAAAAAGCTGGGAAAAATAAATATCTATCTCGGGAAAGGCCCGAAAGAGGCCTAGCAGCAGCCACCACACCCAGAAGAGCAGGACAAAGACGCCGAATGCCGTTTGCGGCAGGCGAATTGCCGGACCCCGCCATCGATTTTTCGAAAAAACTGTCAACGCAAACATCTACGAAACTGACGAAAACCTTTTGGCCGGGCGGCCGCGCGGAACATAACAACTGTCGCCGGCCATTGACAGACCCGCCAAACGCGAAATTATCCCCCTGGAACGGATTTAATGAATCCCATCGGAGAAGACATGTCTGCAAAATTCGAAATTTCATTCTCAAAATCGGCAAAGCTCAGCGGTGGTCTCGCAATCCTTCTGAAGGCTTCAGAGGCTGACATGGCGGCTGGGGCCGATATTGCCGATCCGGCGGGGGTGATCGCCAAGGCGTCGAAAATTGCACGCTTCTCTGCAAAGTCGTTGGCTGCTCTTGATCTGGTGGCACCGGAAGGCGCGCCCGTCGAGCGGATCATCGTCATCGGCCTCGGCAAGGCCGCAGACCTTACCGTCCATGACTGGCTGAAGGCCGGCGGCAGCGCCGCTTCGCGGATCAAGAACACCGAGAAGGCGACGATCTTCATCGATTCGCCGAGTGTGGAGGTCAATGCCAAGTCTGCGGTGGATTTCGCCCTCGGCATGCTGATGCGCGCCTACAGCTTCGATACCTATAAGACGAAGAAAAATGACGATGAGGACAAGCAGGCGAAGTCGATCAAGGTGACGATCGTCACGGCGGACGCTGCTGCGGCCAAGAAGGCCTTTGCCGATGCGGAAGCGATTGCCGCCGGCGTCAACCTCGCCCGCGACCTCGTCAACGAGCCGCCGAATGTTCTCGGCCCGGTCGAATTTGCCGCCAGGGCCAAGGAGTTGGAAAAGCTCGGCGTCGAGGTGGAAATCCTCACCGAGCGCGAAATGCGCCGTCTCGGCATGGGTGCGCTGCTCGGCGTTGCCCAGGGTTCCGTGCGTCCGCCGCGCCTTGCGGTCATGCAGTGGAAGGGCGGCAAGAGCAAGGACCGGCCGATCGCCTTCATCGGCAAGGGCGTGGTCTTCGATACCGGCGGCATCTCGATCAAGCCGGCCGCCAATATGGAAGACATGAAGGGCGACATGGGCGGTGCGGCTGCCGTCACCGGCCTCATGCACACGCTTGCCGCCCGCAAGGCGCCGGTCAATGTCGTGGGCATCATCGGCCTTGTGGAAAACATGCCTGACGGCAATGCCCAGCGTCCGGGCGACATCGTCACCTCCATGTCCGGCCAGACGATCGAGATCATCAACACCGATGCCGAAGGCCGCCTCGTGCTCTGCGATGCGCTTTGGTATTGCAACGACCGCTTCAAGCCGCAGTTCATGATCAATCTTGCAACGCTGACAGGTGCTATCATGGTCGCGCTCGGCAACAGCCATGCGGGGCTCTTCTCGAACGACGATCCGCTGTCGGCGCAGCTGACCGCGGCCGGTCTCGTGACCAACGAGAAGCTGTGGCGCATGCCGCTCGGCAAGGAATATGACAAGATGATCGACAGCAAGTTTGCCGACATGAAGAATACCGGCGGCCGCCTTGCCGGCTCCATCACGGCTGCGCATTTCCTGAAGCGATTCGTGCAGGATACGCCCTGGGCGCATATCGATATTGCCGGCACGGCGATGGGCTCGGTGCAGGATGAGATCAACCAGTCCTGGGGCTCCGGCTACGGCGTGCGCCTGCTCGACGAACTGGTCCGTGTGAATTACGAAACACGATGACGGAAATCCTCTTCTACCATCTGACGGAATCGAAGCTGGAAGACGCGCTTCCGCCGTTGCTCGACAAGAGTGTCGGGCGCGGCTGGCGTGTCGCCGTCCAGATGAAGGAAGCTGAGCGGCGCGATGCGTTGGATACGCATCTGTGGACCTACCGGGAAGACAGCTTCCTGCCGCATGGCACGGACGGGGCCGATTTCGCCGGGAATCAGCCCGTTCTCCTGACCATTTCGTCTGACAATTCGAATGCTGCCACCGTCCGCTTCATCGTCGACGGCGCCGAGCCGCCGCCCGCCGCCGATTATGAGCGGATCGTCTTCATGTTCGACGGTTACGATCAGGAGCAGCTTCAAGGCGCACGCGCCCAATGGAAGAAGCTGAAAGGCGAGGGGCATAGTCTCACCTATTGGCAGCAGACGCCGGAAGGGCGGTGGGAGAAAAAGGCCTGACGCGACCGTCAGGCGAGGCCCGCTTCCGCCAGAACCTTGTCGATGAAATCCTTCTTCGCTCCGGTATAGGCGGCGCGGCTCTCGGCATATTTCTGCGCGAGGCCGATCTTCAGCTCCTCATAGGCCATCGCGAGTGCCGGATCGTTTTGCAGCCGGTCACGGAAGAAAATGTTCCGCCGCCAGTTGAAGCCCTGATATTCGACGACATGGGCAAGATGCGTGCGCGTCTCGCCCGTAATGCCGCGGCCGAAGAGATGGTCGTCAGGTACGATGTCTGCGCCGGCGTAATCATAGCCGATCTTTGCCATCGGTTCGATGCAGGCAAGCCCGTCTTCGAGGCGGCGGACGCCGATCAGGATGTCGATGATCGGCTTCGCCTTGATGCCGGGGATGGCGGTGCTTCCGAAATGCTGGATGTCGATCGCCAGAGGGCCGAGCGCATCGCGAATCCTGGCCTCTTCCAGCAGATAGGCCTCCCTCCATTTGGCATTGGCGTCGGCAAGCCTGACCGCCAGATGCCGGACGCCCAAACCAAATGATTCATCCTGCTCCTGCTGCATGGAAACGCCCCTTGATATCGGCGCCGCTATCCTAGCATGTTGCCGGCGCGATGGCATCTGCCGGCGAAGGCCGATCAGTCGTGAAATGCCTCGACGAATTTCCGCTTGCCAAGCATGAAGGCATCGGCGACGTGACGCAGCGGTGCCAGATCGACATCCGACTTGCCGGCCTTGATGAGCTCGGCAAAACGGCGATAGAGCGCCGGATATTCGGCTTCCGGGGCGGAGAACTTCAGCTCGCCATCGACCGAAAGCTTCGAACCGCCTTCCGACAGAACCATCTGACCGGCAGCCGTTTCCGCGATGATGTCCCAGCTCTGCTTGCCCGTCTGGCGCCAATCGAATTCGGCATGGACGGGAACATAGTCGACATTGCGGAAATGCAGGTCGGCAGCAATCGGCGAGTCACGGTTCTCCGGGAATTCCAGCGTGCCGGCGCTGAGGAACATTGCCTTGGGCAGGATATGCGTGACGATCGAGAGCGCATTGATGCCAGGATCGAAAACGCCGAGGCCGCCTGCCTGCCAGATCCATTCCTGGTTCGGATGCCAGTGGCGCACGTCTTCCTTCCAGATCACGTGCACGCTCTTGATCTCGGTCGAGGCAAGGAAGGATTTTGCGGCTTCGACAGCGGCTGCGTAGCGCGAATGCCAGCTCGCAAACAGCGTCGCGCCCTGCTTGTTCGCGAGGTCTTCGAGGTCGGCCACTTCGCTCAGCGTCGCACCCGGCGGCTTTTCGAGGAAGACATGCTTGCCGGCGACCAGCGACTTGTAGGCGGCTTCATAGCGGTACTGCGGCGGCATGCAGAGCGAAACGGCGTCGATCGATGGTTCGGCTGCCAGCATGTCGTCGATCGAGGTATAGGCGATGACGCCGTCGACCGTGCCATGGCGGCTTGCCGTCGCTACCAGCTTGAAATCGGCATTGGCGGCGATGGAGGGGAGATGCTGGTCGCGGACGATCTTGCCGACGCCGACGATGGCGAGATTGATGGCTGACATGGTGTTTGCTCGCGTTCGGTGTTTCGCTAAAAGTATGACTTATTGTGCGCCGTTTTATCAGAAAGCGATCCGCGGGCAAGCCGCCCTTGTCAGAGCGAAGCCATTTCCACCGGTGCGGAGCTCTTTTTGAATTTCAGCGTCACTACCTTGTAACCCTCCGCCTCGAGTTTCGAAAGCAGTGTCGGCAACATCGTTGCGGTGCGTTTATGGATGTCGTGCATCCGGTCTCTCAGGCATGAAAAAGCCGGGCCTGCGAAAGGCCCGGCTGTCCGAAAGCACGGTCGATGGCGCCTCAACTCGCCATCGCTTCCTCATATTCGGCGGACAGTTCCAGCCATTGCTCTTCGGCGGCAGCGAGCTTGGCGGCGGCTTCACCGCGCTGCTTGGCCTTTTCGGCTGCTTTGGCGGGCGCCTTTTCGTAGAGCGCCGGGTCTGCAAGCTCCGCATCAAGAGCCTGAATCAATTTCTCCAGCTTGCCCGTCAAGGATTCGATTTCATTGATCTTTTTCTTGAGAGGGGCAAGCGAGGCGCGCTTGTCGGCATTCAGCTTGCGCTGGTCGGCTTTCGAGGACTGTTCTTCAGGCTGTCTCTGCTTTTCGTCGTCTTTTTTTTTGCCGGAAGCGACGATCAGGTCGCGATACTCTTCCATATCGCCTTCGAAACTCGTCACCGTGCCGTTGTTGACCAGCCAGAGGCGGTCGACGGTCGCTTCGATCAAGTGGCGGTCGTGCGAGATCAGGATGACCGCGCCGTCATAGTCGTTCAGCGCCTCGATCAGCGCGCGGCGGCTGTCGATGTCGAGATGGTTCGTCGGCTCGTCGAGGATCAGGAGGTTCGGCGCATGAAAGGCGGCAAGCCCCATCAGCAGGCGTGCCTTTTCACCGCCTGAAAGATCTTTCGCCGCCGTCGCCATCTTCTCGGTCGCAAGGCCCATCTGCGCCACGCGGGCGCGCACCTTGGCCTCCGGTTCGGTCGGCATCAACCGCCGCACATGCTCGACGGGCGTCTCGTTCGGCACGAGGTCGTCGAGCTGATGCTGCGCGAAGAAGCCGATCTTCAGGCTCGGCGCGAGACGCATTTCGCCGCTCTCCGGCGCCAGGCGGCCGGAGATGAATTTGGCAAAGGTCGATTTGCCGTTGCCGTTCGAGCCCAGCAACGCAATGCGATCGTCATTGTCGATGCGAAGGTTGAGCCCTCTAAGGATCGGCTTGCCGGGCTCATAGCCGACAGCTCCGCCGCTGATCGCGACAATCGGGGAGGCCGGCTGCTTCTCGGGCTCGGGGAAGGTGATCGGCTGGACGTGATCCTCGATCACGGCCGCGACCGTGCCCATACGTTCAAGCGCCTTGACGCGCGATTGGGCCTGTTTTGCCTTGGAGGCCTTGGCCTTGAAGCGGTCGATGAAGCTCTGTAGGTGCTTGCGCGCCGCATCGTTCTTGGCCTTGGCCTTCATCTGCAGTTCGTCGGCTTCCGCCTTCTGCCGCTCGAACTGGTCGTAGTTGCCGCGGTAGAAGGTGAGCTTCTTCTGGTCGAGATGCACGATGGAATTGACCGCGTTGTTGAGCAGATCGCGGTCGTGGCTGATGATGATGACCGTATGCGGATAACGGCGGATATAATCCTCCAGCCACATCGTGCCTTCGAGATCGAGATAGTTGGTCGGCTCGTCGAGCAGCAGCAGGTCCGGTTCGGTAAAGAGCACGGAGGCAAGCGCCACGCGCATGCGCCAGCCGCCCGAGAAGGAGGATGCGGGCTTTGCCTGCGCTTCCTGATCGAAACCGAGGCCCGAGAGGATGCTGGCGGCGCGCGCTTCCGCCGAATGCGCATCGATATCGACGAGGCGCATCTGGATTTCGGCTATACGGTGCGGATCGGTCGCCGTCTCCGCCTCGGCAAGCAGTGCCGCGCGCTCCTTGTCGGCGGAAAGCACGATCGTGATCAGCGAATCCTCGGTGCCCGGCGCTTCCTGCTTCACCTGGCCCATGCGCGCATTCTTGGGGATTGATATTGTCCCGCTTTCCGCTCCCAGATCGCCTGTTATGAGGCGGAAGAGGGTGGATTTGCCGGCGCCGTTACGTCCTACGAGCCCGGCCTTCGTGCCTGACGGCAGCGAGACGCTGGCATGGTCGAGGAGCAGGCGGCCGGCGATGCGGGCGGAAATGTCTGAAATCGTGATCATGCGCGCGGTTTTGGCCGAAAGCCGCCGCCAAGGCAAGATGGATCAGCGGCGTGTTTGCCACTGTTTGCCGTCAATAGCTCATAGCCGAACGCCTTACCGGCCGAAGGCTTGCACTGGCAGGCGCGGATTGGACTGGGCGGCAAGCAGCGCCACGCGGGCATTGGCCTGAAGCTGGCCTGATGTTGCCGCATCGCCGCTCAGCGCCACGCCGACCGATATCGTCAGGCCGCTCGCCTCCGACGTGTCGGATGCCGCAAAAACGAGGTTATCCTCGACGGAGCCGCGCAGCCGCTCGGCGATCGCCAGCGCATCCTGCATGCCGACATTGGCAAAGAGGAGAGCGAATTCGTCGGCCTCCAGGCGCGCAACGAAATCATTCTTCTTCACCGTCTTGCGGAAGAGGCCGGCAAGCTTCTTCAGAAGCCTGTTGCCGGTCTGCATGCCGTAGCGCGCGGTAAGTCCCTTGAAATCATCGATATCGATCATAATCAGCGCGCTGCCGGCCGCACCGTCCTCCTGACCATAGAGGTCGTCGAGCGCGCGGTTGAACCCGATACGGTTCGGCAGGCCGGTGATCTTGTCGGTGACAGCAGCAGTCTGCACCGCCGAAATGCCGCGCTCCAGCGTCGTCAGCCGTTCGATATCCTCTTCCAGCCTGGTGCCGATCGTCTGCTCTGCAGCAAGGACGGCCGAAAGTGAGGAGGCGAGATATTCGACCTCTGCCATGAAATCGGCAAGGCTCTGGTGGTCCTGCTGGCCCGAGACGGATTTGATGATGGTTTCGCAGGCCCGCGTGAAGGCCCGGTGATGCAGGCGCCCTTCAGCGAGCCGCTCCGCCGTTTCTTTGAGTATGCGGCTCGCCTCGATCCGCGAGTGGTCGCCCGCCAGCCCGTAGTGGCCGACGAGCCGGTAACGCAGGCCGAGTTCGTCCAGAGCCTCCTGCTGCGGATGCGGGCCAAGGGCCGCGATATCCTGTGCCAGCCCGGCGTTCAGGCCGATCAGCGCTTCGTAGAACAGTTCATAATTGCGCGGCAGGCCTGCCACATTGAGCCGCATCATGTGCTGAGCGACCGTCTGGATATCGCTCGCCAACGCCGGTCGGGCGGTCTCGCGTGCATTCAACGCATTTGCAGCGGCAGTCGGCATGACGATCCCCTCATTGCCATTGGTTCTCTTGGGCCATCGGCTCTTCTGCTTCCGCTATGCAGGCAAGCTTTTAAGAGACATTGAATTTTCAAACCTTCTCCGGCGGGAAGCCGCAAAACCGGTTAATACACCCTTGCTGCGTCCCGATCAGGAATGGCCGTATCCGTTTCAGCAGCAGCCGTGATGGCGCCATGAAAATTCCTGATTTGATCGCACCGGCTTTTGGGCGTGGAATGAACCAATTGCGATTGCGAAAGGACTGATATGACCAGAGCTCTCTATTCCCTGTGCGGTGCCGACGAGCGTCACTTCTTCTCGCCGCACTGCTGGAAGGCGGTGATGGCGCTCGCCCATAAGGGTCTCGATTTCGAAGAGGTTCCGACGACCTATGGCCGCATTGCCGATATCGGCGGCGGCTTTTCCAAGACCGTGCCGGTTCTGGATGACAACGGCCGGCTGATATCAGACAGTTTCGATATCGCCCTTTACCTGGAAGAGGCTTATCCCGACCGTCCGTCGCTCTTCAAGGGTGAGGGCGGCAAGGCCCTGTCGCGCATGGTCGAGGGCTATTCGCAGATGATCATCCATCCGGCGATCATGCGGATTGCGCTTCTCGATATTCACTCGATCCTCGATGAGGGTGACAAGGCCTATTTCCGGGTCAGCCGCGAAAGCCGCCTCGGCAAGCCGCTGGAGGAATTCGCCGCCGGCCGCGAGGCGGAGCGGGAGGCCTTTGCCGCCAAGCTGGAACCGATGCGCCATATGCTGCGGTTCCAGCCCTTCATCGGCGGTGAGAGCCCGCTCTTTGCCGACTACATCGTCTTCGGTGCGCTGCAGTGGCTGCGCATCGCCGCCGGCCTCGCCATGCTGGCCCCGGACGACCCCGTCATGACCTGGTTCGAACGCTGCCTCGATCTTCATGAAAGCCGGGGCCGGACTGTGACAGCGGCGTGAAATTGCCGGAGCCCCCTTGTTTTCGGGCGGTGAGGCGGGTAAAGACCGCCCACTTTTCCCTGAGTATGAGGACCCGAATTATGGCGATTGAACGCACCTTCTCGATGATCAAGCCGGACGCAACGAAGCGCAACCTGACGGGCGCTATCACCAAGATGCTCGAAGATGCCGGCCTGCGCGTCGTCGCCTCCAAGCGCGTCTGGATGAGCAAACGCGAAGCCGAAGGCTTCTACGCCGTTCACAAGGAACGTCCGTTTTTCGGCGAACTCGTCGAAGGCATGACCTCCGGCCCGACCGTCGTTCAGGTTCTGGAAGGCGAAGGCGCCATCCTGAAGAACCGCGAAATCATGGGCGCAACCAACCCGGCAAACGCTGCTGAAGGCACGATCCGCAAGGTTCATGCTCTCTCGATCGGCGAAAACTCGGTTCACGGTTCTGACGCTCCGGAAACGGCTGCCCAGGAAATCAAGTACTGGTTCTCCGACACCGAAATCGTCGGCTGATTCAGCGCCGGAGCATTCCCTGGGAATGCATTGAATTGACTCATGAAAGCCGGGTTCGTCCCGGCTTTTTTGTTAAGCTGGACACTTGTCCGTATTCGAAAAATCCGTCGTCCCATCCGGCTTGAAAACCTCGGGGTTCTTCTCGTATCCCGCGCCGAGCACCAGCGGCTTGCTCGGGAGCACGGTCTGGTCGAGATCGGATTTGAACTGCGCCTTCAGTTCCTGCAACAGCTTGCCATCCTTGTCGACAAGCTTGATCGTAACGGAATAGGGCCGGTCCTTAACCACGCAGTGCAGGTTTTCGCTCTGGACGGAAATCTTGTCATCCATCGGAAAAACCTTCTGATTCAAAACCAGCGGCGCGCCGCCCTGCGGGTTATCGAACTCCGCGACGATGGTGGATCCGTCGGGAATAGGCGCCGTCTTCTTCATCGTCAGAAGGTAGGTAGCGCTGGCGTTTCGATAGTTGAAGACGAAGAGATGGCCTGTCACTTCCAGCATGGTTTCGGCCTGACGCTGGCAGGCGGAAAGCATGAGCCCCGCTGCCGCAAGGGCCGTGATGATCGAACGCCGTTTCATGGCGTCTCCTCCTTCTTTTTCCTCTGGTAGTGCCTGCTTGCCTTGGCGCGGTTGCCGCAGACGGCCATGTCGCACCAGGCTCGGCTTTTGTTCTTGCTGCGGTCGATGAAAAGCCAGCCGCAATTGCCGCAGATCTTCATCCGCTCCGGTTCCGGCATGGCGAGCAGCCGCAAAACCGAATGGGCTGTTGCCGCATCAAGGCCCTTGTCGGTGGCGCCGCGCAGCGTCCTCGCCAGCGCCTCCAGCAGATCGGCGAGCAGCCGGTCGTCGTTCCCCTCGAGCACGCGCTGCCGGAAGTACCGGTCCGTCGCCTCGCGCAACTCGATGAAGTTTACTCTATTCTGCGCTCCAACCGGCGCTATGTCGCCAAAAAGTGCCCGTTCGGCGCAGAATTCCTTCGCCGCCTCGGGAAAACGCTCCATTTGCCCTTCAGCCTCGAAACGGTCGATACGGCGCGCCGTGTCGTGGCGAAGGATGACGCTGTTGGCGACATCAAGAGCCAGCGCGCCGCCGGAAAAGCGATGAAGGGTCCAGGAAAAGCTCATGGGAAAAATATAACTGGTAAAACACGTTTTGCCAGTTATTATTTCAAGCCGATCCGGAGTTTCGGGAATGGCCTATCTTCTGCAGCAACTGGCGAATGCGGTGCCGCTCGCAGCACTCTACGCTACACTTGCCTTCGGCTATTCGATTGCCTTCGGCGTCACCAAGCGAGCCGACATCACCTATGGGGCGATCATCGCCTTTGCCGGCCAGATGCTTCTGCTCTTCACGGACATGGCCTATAACCGGTTATGGCTGGTGCTGCCTGCGGCGATAGCGATCGGCGTCTGCGCTTCGCTGATCTATTCGGTGGGGGCAGGGGTCTGGATTGGCCGTTCCATCATGCAGCCGCTCGCCAGCAAATCGCCGAATACGGTCATGGTCGCAGCACTCGGCATGATGATCGTGCTGATGGAAACGGCACGTCTTGCCGCCAATACCCGCGCCATCTGGCTGCCACCGCTGCTGAACGACACCGTCACCTTCTGGAGCGACGGCAGCTTCCGGGTAACGCTCACTTATATCCAGCTTCTGGATACGGTCCTGATGTGTGCGATCATTGCGATCGGTGCGTTGATCCTGAAGCGCACAGTATGGGGCCGCCTGTGGCGGGCCGTCATCGACGATCCGCTCGCCGCCGAACTCTGCGGCACCAGCGCCCGCCGCGTCTTCCTGGTATCCTATGCAGCGGCGGCCCTCGTCGCCACCTGCTGCGGCATCCTTGCTACCTTCTACTATGGATCGATGGATTTCGGCGCGGGACTGATGTTCGGCCTCAAGGTGCTGATGATTGCGGCCGTCGGCGGCTATTCCGATCCGCTGCGCTCGGCGGGCGGCGCCGCCGGCCTGGCGCTTGTCGAAACGTTCTGGGGCGCCTACGGCTCCTTCATCTGGCGCGATCTCGCCATTTTCTCGCTGCTGGTTTTCCTGCTGGTGCTGAGCCGCCGCGAGCGCGTCGTGCTCTGACTATTTCCAGCGGTCGCGCGCCGTGTCGTCGGCGTCCTTTGCTGCGATCCAGTCGCCCGTATTTCCATCCTTGCCATGTTCCTTCTTCCAGAAGGGAGCCGAGGTTTTCAGGAAATCCATGACGAAGTTTGCGCCGTCGAAGGCCGCCTGCCGGTGCGGTGCCGCCGCGACGACCAGCACGATGTTCTCGCCGGCTGCAATCTTGCCGAAGCGGTGGATGGCCGTCAGGCCGTCGAGCCCGAAACGCGCGATCGCGAGTTCGCCGATGCGGGTCATCTCCGCTTCCGCCATGCCGGGATAATGTTCGAGCTCCAGCGCCGAGAGCGTGCCGCCCTCATCGCGGCAGAGGCCGGAAAAGGTAACGACCGCGCCGATGCCGGGCTTGCCCTTGGACAGCCTATCGACTTCCGCCTGCAGGTCGAAATCTTCGCGCTGGACGCGGATGGTGAGCGAAGTCGTCACTGCAAAATCCTTTGCTGCCTTGATGTCGTCGCGAGGAATGCGGTGATGGAGTGCCGTGCCCACCCCCCTCTGCCCTGCCGGGCATCTCCCCCACAAGGGGAGAGATCACAAGCGGCTTGACCCTCGGGCCTTCTACCGTTTTGCCGGGCCGCGACATTTCTTGTTTGGGGAAGCCGGCGCCCCCAGCCAATCTCCCTCCTTGTGGGGGAGATGCCCGGCAGGGCAGAGGGGGGTAGCGATGTGGCACGACCATCATCCCATCATTTGTACGGCTCTCGGCCAGGCTGCCGTTGGCTTCAGCCACCCGTCATCGGCGGAAAAATGCCGATCTCTTTTGCGCCTGTTATCGGCTCGTCATGCTCCACATGCTCCTGATCGACCGCCACGCGGATCACATCGGGATATTGAAGAGCCATCTCATATTCTTCGCCCAGGCCCTTCAAATGATTCAGAAGATCGGCAACGCTGACGACGGAGGCGGGGAGCTCGATTTCCTCTTCTCCCTTGCCGATGCGTTCGCGCACCCAGGCGAAATAGACAAGCCGTGTCATTCTTCGTCATCCACGATATGCTTCAGCCCGGCACGGAAATAGTCGTAGCCCGTATAGATCGTCAGCAGCGCTGCGATCCACAGAAGCGCGATGCCTGTCTGCGTCGTATAAGGGAAAATCTCGTCGCCGGCGGGGCCGGCCAACAGGAAGGCAATGGCGACAAGCTGCAGTGTCGTCTTCCACTTGGCGATACGCGTCACCGGCACGCTGACCTTCAGCGCCGCCAGATATTCCCGCAGGCCCGAAACCAGGATCTCGCGGCAGAGAATGGTGATCGCCGCCCAGATCGACCAGCCGGCGATGGTCTGGTCGGCCGCGACCAGGAGAAGGATCGAGGCGACCAGCAGCTTGTCGGCGATCGGGTCGAGCATGCGGCCGATATTTGACGTCTGGTTCCAGATGCGCGCGAGATAGCCGTCGAGGAAATCCGTGATCGAGGCGATGACGAAGATCCACAGCGCCACCCAACGCGCGGTGTTGCTGATCGACAGCTTGCCCTCGATGAAGAAGCAGAGAACGATCAGCGGCACAGCCAGGATGCGGCCGTAGGTCAGGAGATTGGGGATGTTATACGCACGCGATGCCATGGAGTGGTTCTCTGTGATGATGCGGCGGTAGATGACGGCTTTGGACCTCGACCGTCAACATTCTTTCTGCTTTTTCGCTGCCTTTGCGTGGAATTTGCGACCGGCCCCACTTATTTCGCGGCGTCGTCGTGAAAATGATTGTAGACCTGCTTGGCGACGGTCTCGGAAATCCCTTCCACGGCCATGAGATCGGAAAGGGCCGCGCGCGACACCGCCTTTGCCGTGCCGAAATGCTGCAGCAGCGCCCGCTTTCGGGATGGGCCGATGCCGCCGATCTCGTCGAGCGGGTTCTTGACCATCTCCTTCTTGCGCCGCGCGCGGTGGGAGCCGATCGCAAAACGGTGCGCCTCGTCGCGCATGCGCTGGATGAAATAGAGAACCGGATCGCGCGGCGGCAGCGTGAAGCCTCCTTTGCCCGGCGCAAAGAAACGCTCACGCCCGGCCTCGCGGTCCACACCCTTGGCAACGCCGATGGCGATCACGCTGTCGGTAATGCCGAGCTCTTCGAGGATCGCGCGCACCGCCGTCATCTGCCCCTGGCCGCCGTCGATGAGGATCACGTCCGGCCAGGCGGGGAAGGGCATGTCGGCCGCATCTGTGGCAGAGACCTGCGCGCTGCGATCCGGAATGCCTTCTTCCTTGAGCAGGCGGGAGAAACGTCGCGTCATCACCTCGCGCATCATGCCGAAGTCGTCGCCCGGCGTGATCTCGGTCGATTTGATGTTGAACTTGCGATACTGGTTCTTCACGAAGCCTTCCGGCCCTGCGACCACCATGCCGCCGACCGCATTCGTGCCCATGATATGCGAGTTGTCGTAGATCTCGACACGCTGCGGCACGTAGGGCAGGCCGAACGTGTCCTTGAAGCCTTCCAGCAACCGCGATTGCGATGCCGTCTCGGCAAGCTTGCGGCCATGCGCCTCGCGGGCATTGGCGATGACATGCTCGACAAGATCGCGCTTTTCGCCACGCTGCGGAACGAGGATCGAAACCTTGTGCCCGGCCTTTTCGCTGAGCGCTGCGGCGAGCAGCTCCAGTTCCTCCACCGTTTCCGACAGCATGATCTGCCGCGGCACCGGCTTGTCGTCATAGAATTGCGCTAGGAAGGCATTCAGCACTTCGGCGCCTGACAGTTGCGGATCGGCCTTCGGGAAATAGGCGCGGTTGCCCCAGTTCTGCCCGGTGCGGAAGAAGAAGACCTGGATACAGGAGATCCCGCCTTCGTGATGGATGGCGAAGACATCCGCCTCCTCGACGCCGGCCGGATTGATGCCCTGATGGCTCTGCACATGCGAAAGTGCGGCGAGGCGGTCGCGATAAATGGCCGCCCGCTCGAAATCGAGGTCCTCGGCGGCAGCATTCATCGCTTCCGCCATATGCTCTTTCACATTCTGGCTCTTGCCCGACAGAAAATCCTTGGCTTCACGAACCAGTTCCGCATAGCCCTCATCGCTGACTTCATGCGTGCACGGCCCGGAACAGCGCTTGATCTGATAGAGTAGGCAGGGCCGGGTGCGCGTCTCGAAAACGCTGTCGGTGCAGGTGCGGATCAGGAAGGCGCGCTGCAGCGAATTGATCGTGCGGCCGACCGCACCGGCAGACGCGAAGGGGCCGAAATAGTCGCCCTTGCGCGCGCGGGCGCCGCGATGCTTGAAAATGGCAGGCGCGCGGTGATCACCTGTTATCAGGATATAAGGAAACGACTTGTCGTCGCGCAGCAGCACGTTAAAGCGTGGCCGCAAGCGCTTGATCAGATTCGCTTCTAAGAGCAGCGCCTCGGTTTCCGTCCGCGTCGTGACGAATTCCATATTGGCGGTCTGGCGCACCATCTGGGCGATGCGGTTGGAATGCACACGACCAACCGCGTAATTGCCGACGCGCTTCTTCAGGCTGCGGGCCTTGCCGACATAGAGCACGTCGCCCGCCTCGTTGAACATGCGGTAGACGCCGGGGCTGTTCGGCAGACGCTTGACGAATTCGGCGATCAGATCGGCACCGACAAGGCCGGTTTCGTTGATGCTGCCGGCATTCCAGTCGATCGACGCCGAAATCGGCGAGGCGGAGGCATCGCCTTCCACCTCGATGATATCGTCGTCGTTTTCATCAGTCTCGTCGTAAAGAACACCGCCATCCGGCAGCTTCTTGGCATTCATTCCTTGATCTCCAGCACGTCAGGCGTCTGCCATGCGAGATGCTGGCCGCCGTCGAGTGCAATCATCTGACCCGTGATCGAAGGGGTCTCGAACAGAAAACGAATCGTTCGGCCGAATTCCTTGAGCTCAGGTCCTCGCTTCAAGATAAGGGCTGAAACCTGCGCTTGGAAGTCTTCTTGCAATTGCCGCTCGCTCGGAATCGACGGGCCGGGACCGATTGCGTTGACGCGGATGCGCGGCGCGAGCGCTTGCGCCATCGTCTGCGTCGCCGTCCACAGCGCCGATTTCGACAGGGTATAGGAATAGAAGCTCGGCCGCAGTGCCCAGACACGCTGGTCGATAATATTGACGATCAGCCCCGCGGCCGTTTCCGGCAACTGTTCGGCGAATTTGGCGGCGAGTATCGAAGGCGCGCGGACATGGACGGCGAAATGCTCGTCCCACACCTGCGCATCGAATTTGCGGAGCGAATCCTCGAGAAAAATCGACGCGTTGTTGACGAGAAGATCGATCGGGCCGAGCGCCTCGCACGCTTTCCCGACAAGGCCTTCGGTCTCATCGATTTTGGCGAGATCGGCCTTGATCGCAACCGCCCGATGCCCTTTCTGCCGCAATTCCGCCACAAAATCTTCGGCCTCGGCGAGCGAGGTGTTGGCGTGGATGGCGATCGAAAATCCATCAGCAACAAGGTCTTCGGCGATTGCCCGGCCTATTCTCTTGGCGGCACCCGTCACGAGCGCCGCGCGAAGTCTTTTCTGGGTCAAGATCCTGCCTTTTGGTCCTGAGAGTCTGGTTGCTGACTATATAAGTGCAGGTCCTGATTATATAAATAGGCCGAAAGCATTGCCTGTGAGGTCCGGATATTCTATGTATTATTTGCAATCGCGATTTATTAAAATAGGTAGTGTAAGTTTAACTGTTTATTATCCTTAATAAACGGTATGTTGCAACCAAGCAACATCGAATTTCTGCCGTCGCGGAGCCACAATGATATCACAATTTGGCTCTTTCAAATCCGCATTTGCATTCCAATTTCACTCTCGATCCGGAAGGGACATTTAGTAATCCCCCGTGAATGCTTCGCCGAAGTTTAATTGACGAGCGCGCGGGACTGAAAGGAGAAAAGTATGCGTATACTCTTTGCTGGCCTCATGGCTTCCGCTCTTGCCGTTGGCGGTTTCTCGGTAGCTCACGCAGCTGATGCCGTGGACCAGGTCCCGCAGGCGCCGGTCGCTGAGGAAACCCCGGCTCCGGTCAACAACTGGCAGGGCTTCTACCTCGGTGGCGCAGCGACCTACAATATGGGCAGCTTCGGTTCCGACCGTGACACCTATGATTGGGGCGGCCAGCTCTTCACCGGTTACAACTTCCAGCAGGGCCAGATCGTTTACGGCGCTGAAGCCGATCTCGGCTACGGCGATGCGGACGTCACTCAGGACGGCATCAAGAACAAGACCGGCTGGAACGGCTCCGTCCGCGGCCGCGTCGGTTACGACCTGAACCCCTTCCTGCTCTATGGTACGGCAGGTCTGGCGCTCGCCAACACCAAGGTTTCCGACGGCACGTCTTCCGACAGCAAGACCGCCTACGGCTACACGGTCGGCGCCGGTGTCGAAGCCTTCGTGACCAACAACATCACGACGCGTCTCGAATACCGCTACACCGACTACCAGGACAAGGACTACAACCTCGACTCCGGCAGCGTTTCGCGCGGCTTCGACGAAAACAGCGTCAAGGTCGGTATCGGCGTCAAGTTCTGATCCTGACTGTATCGAATACAAAAAGCCGGGCTTCGAGCCCGGCTTTTTTGTTGTCTGCATCGATCCCAGGTTTCACTAGTCCCGGGGCCTCACAGGTCCTGCAGGTCTCTCAGGTCTGCGGCTTCAGCTGCTCATAGCCGTCGAATTTCTTTTCGAATTCCCGCAGCCAGTCGATCAGCTCGGCATGGTCTTCTTCCCACTGGCCCTTGAAGCGTAGGTCGAGATAGCCAAGCGTCGCGGCCAGCGCGAAATGCCCGCCATGCAGCTTCTTGCCGAGCTTCGGCGTATTGGCGGCCAAATAGTTCAGTGCGGTCTCGACCTTCTTCCATTGCCGGTCGATCCAGGGCTGATGCACCTTTTCTTCGTCGCGGAAGCGGCGTTCGTAGACGATCGCCAGCAGGCAGTCGCAGACACCGTCGCAGAGCGCTTCCAGCACTTCGGCGTCCGTGCGCTTGCGCTTCTTCGAAGGATAGAGCGCGCCCTTCGTCATCCGGTCGAAATAATGCATGATGGCGATGCTGTCGAAGATGGAAACGCCGTCATCCGTCAGCAGCGTCGGGATCTTGCCGAGCGGATTGTTGTCCACGAGGATCGCTGGTCCCGCATTCGTATCGACCCGGATTTGCGCAATCTCGAGACCGAGATGGCGGGCGGCCATGCCCACCTTGCTGGAGAAAGGGGAGGTCGGGGAGCAGAGAAGCTTCATGGGGCACCTTTTGGAATGCGGATGGCACGGGACTATTCCCCCGCGTCGTAGATTCGGTCAATCGGCCTTGGCAGGCTTCGTCTCGCCGCGCAGCCAGAAGGCGCGCTGCGAGGCGAAACGGTCCTGCGCCAGATGGTCCTTCAGGGCCGGCAGCAACTGGTGCAGCTCATCCTTCAGCGTGAAGGGTGGGTTGACGACGATGAGTCCCGAGCCGGTCAGCCCCGTCGTCTCGCGGTCGCTGCGCACCGCAAGTTCGGCGCAGAGCATCTTCGGAATGTCCAGTGCCTGCAGCGCCTCGTGGAAGTCCTTGATCGGTGCGCCTTTCTTCAGCGGATACCAGAGGCAATAGGTACCGCCGGGAAAGCGCCGGTAAGCCTTGGCGAGGCCATCCACCAGCCGCTCATATTCGCCGTCCTCCTCGAAAGGCGGATCGACGAGCACGATGCCGCGTTTTTCCTTCGGCGGCAGATGCGCGCCGAGCGCCAGCCAGCCGTCGAGCTCGGTGATGCGCGCATGGTGATCGCCTTCGAAGACGCGGTGCAGCCGTGCGAAATCCTCCGGGTGGAGCTCCATCGCCGAAAGCCGGTCCTGCGGGCGAAACAGCATGCGCGCGAGCTTTGGGGAGCCGGGATAGAAGCGCAGGCCGCCCTGCGGGTTCAGTTCGCGGATCGCGGAGAGATAGGGTTCCAGAAGCTCGGAAACCTGCGGCCCGAGATCGGTCTCCAGGAGCTTGCCGATACCGCCTTGCCACTCGCCGGTCTTCTGCGCTTCCTCGGAGGAGAGATCGTAGAGGCCGATGCCGGCATGCGTGTCGAGCACCCGAAAGCCGGCGTCCTTCTTCTGCATGTAGCGGATCAGACGCGCCAGCACCGCGTGCTTCAGGACATCGGCGAAATTGCCTGCATGATAGATGTGGCGATAGTTCATTTTCGCTGATGCCTGCTATGAATTCGGATGACAGGGAGTTTTTGTGCCTTTTGGCCGCTTGAGCCTTGGCATATAGAAATCGCATGAACATTGCGACCCCCATCCACGCCAAATCCCGGATCGGTCATACGGCCTGTCCGCATGACTGTCCCTCCACCTGCGCGCTGGAGGTGGATATTACGGAAGACGGCCGTATCGGTCGCGTCCGCGGCGCGAACGACCATTCCTATACGTCAGGCGTCATCTGCGCCAAAGTCGCCCGTTATGCCGAGCGCCTCTATCATCCGGATCGTCTCATGCATCCGCTGCGCCGCGCCGGCGCTAAGGGGGCGGGGCAATGGCAGCAGATTTCCTGGGATGACGCGCTGGACGAGATTGCCGAAGCCTTCGTGAAGGCCGAGGCGAAGGACGGAAGCGAAGCCATCTGGCCTTATTTCTACGCCGGCACCATGGGCTGGGTGCAGCGCGACTCGATCGAGCGCCTGCGCCACGCCAAGCGCTATTCCGGCTTCTTTTCCTCGATCTGCACCAACCCCGCCTGGACCGGCTTCACCATGGCGACCGGCATGCTGCGCGGCCCGGATCCGCGCGAGATGGCGCGCACCGACTGCGTCGTCATCTGGGGCACCAATGCGGTTGCCACGCAGGTCAATGTGATGACCCACGCGATCAGGTCGCGCAAGGAGCGGGGCGCGAAGATCGTCGTCATCGACATCTACGACAATCCGACGATGAAGCAGGCCGACATGGCCCTCATCGTCAAGCCCGGCACCGATGCAGCACTTGCCTGCGCCGTCATGCACATCGCCTTCCGCGACGGTTATGCCGACCGCGACTACATGGCTAGATATGCCGACGATCCCTCGGGTCTCGAAGCGCATCTGAAGGCGAAGACGCCGGAATGGGCGGCGGCCGTCACCGGTCTGTCGGTCGAGGAGATCGAAGCCTTCGCCAAACTTGTCGGCACGACCAAAAAGACTTTCTTCCGTCTCGGCTACGGCTTTACCCGCCAGCGCAATGGCGCGGTCGCGATGCATGCCGCCGCCTCGGTCGCCACCGTGCTCGGCTCCTGGCAATATGAGGGCGGCGGCGCCTTCCATTCGAACAGCGATATCTTCCGCATGAACAATGCGGAACTGACCGGCAAGTCGATGAAGGATGCCGATATCCGCATGATCGACCAGTCGCAGATCGGCCGTGCGCTGACCGGCGATGCCGTGGCGCTCCGCCATCGCGGTCCTGTCACGGCCATGCTGATCCAGAATACAAATCCGGTGAACATCGCCCCGGAACAGCGACTGGTGAAGCGCGGCTTTGCCCGCGACGACCTCTTCGTCGCCGTGCACGAGCAGTTCATGACCGAGACGGCCGACATGGCCGATATCGTCATTCCCGCCACGATGTTCGTCGAGCATGACGACATCTACCGCGCCGGCGGCCAGAACCACATCCTGCTCGGCCAGAAGCTCGTCGAACCGCCGCCGACGGTGCGCAGCAACCTCTTCGTCATCGAGGAACTGGCAAAACGCCTCGGCGTCGCCGATCGCCCCGGCTTCGGCTTCACGGCGCGCGAGTTGGTCGACCGCGTGCTGGCCACGAGCAATCTGCCGGACTACGACTATTTCCTCGAACACAAATGGTTCGACCGCCAGCCCGCCTTCGAGGAAGCACATTATCTCGATGGTTTCGCCCATCCCGACGGCAAGTTCCATTTCCGGCCGGACTGGGTGAACGATCCCGCGCCGAACAAGCCGCCGGCTTCCGTCGGTACGCTCGGCCCCTATGCAGAGTTGCCGCCGTTCCCGGATCAGGTCGATGTCATCGAACTCGCCGATCCCAAGCATCCCTTCCGCCTGGCGACCTCGCCGGCGCGCAACTTCCTGAATTCGAGCTTCTCGGAAACCAAGACGTCGCGCCAGAAGGAAGGTCGCCCGGAAGTGATGATCAACCCCGTCGATGCGGAGGCGAACGGTGTCGGCAATGGCGACCTCGTCCGCATTGGCAATATGCGCGGCGACCTGCGCCTCCACGCCCGCGTGACGACCGAGGTCAAGCCAGGCGTTTTGATTGCAGAGGGCCTTTGGCCCAACAAGGCGCATGTCGATGGCGAAGGGATCAACGTTCTCACCGGCGCCGATCCCGTGGCGCCCTATGGCGGCGCTGCCGTCCATGACAACAAGGTCTGGCTTCGCAAGGACGTCATATGACGCAATCTAAGGCAAAAGTGGAAATCGTCGGCAAGGAAATCCTGTCCGAAGGCTGGACGAAGCTGGTCGGCTATGAGCTCGATTATACAGACCGGAAGGGCGAAACTCACCGCCTGCCTCGCGAGGTCTATCACCGCACGCCGGCCGCCTGCATCCTGCTTTACGATCCCAAGCGCGATGTGGTCGTGCTGGTGAAGCAGTTCCGGCTGCCGGCCTATCTGAACGCTGACCCCGCCTGGATGATCGAAGTTCCCGCCGGCCTGCTCGACGGTGACGAACCTGAAGCCGCCATACGCCGTGAGGCAATGGAGGAGACCGGTTATACGATTCGCGATGTCCGCTTCCTGTTCAGATCCTACACGGCACCTGGCTCCATCACGGAGATCGTGCATTTCTTTGCAGCGGCAATCGATACCGCAGACCGCACATCCGATGGCGGCGGTCTGGAGCACGAGCACGAAGATATCGAAGTGCTGGAAATCCAGCTGCCGCACGCCGTCGCGATGATCGAAAAGGGTGAGATCATAGATCTCAAGACGATCATGCTGCTGCAATGGGTGGTGGCGAACAAGGTCAGCCTGACCTAACCCGTAAGCCCGGCAATATTCTCGTTGTGAGCTGCTTTCTGCAGACGGACATCAGCGGTGGCGAGAGAAACGCGCTGTGCGACAGCCAATGACAGATAGGCGGCGTCGTAAGCTGAGAGTTGATACTTGCCGGCAAGCCGAATGATCGAAAGATGATCTTCGCTGGCGACAGTGCGAATTGGAAGACCGCTGAGCCGCATCAGACAGGCGAGTATATCGCCGCTATCGATGCGTTTGCGCCGTTCCGCCATGATGAGAATATTGCGCATTTCATGCCAGAAAAGGTCTGGCACCAACGCATCTTCGGTTTCGAGAAGCGACAGCGCCTGTTCGGCAATCTGGTTTTCCTCGTCCGGAAGCAGCCATGCGGCGGCAATCGAAGCGTCGACAACGAAGGGCATCAGCGCTGGCCTTCGCGACGCCAGTCCTGAATTTCGGCCGCTGTGGCTGTCGCACGCTCCATCCGCTCTGCTCGCAATGCGCGGATAGTTTCCAGCCGCTCGCGACGGTCATCAATCTTGACGATGCGCGCCACCACGTGATTGCCGCGTGAGATGACCACATCCTCGCCCGCCTCTACCTTCGTCAGGAGTTCGGAAAGATGGGTTTTCGCTTCTGCTACTTTAACCTTGATTGTCATGGAGCGTACCCTTTTACTTCTCCAATTTAAGGTAGTCGAAGAACTTGGTCAACTTGTTGACCAAGTGGAGGCTCTCGGATCGAAAATCGAGTCCTCGAAATTCGGAGCCCTTCATGCAATTGTCACGAAGTGGGACTATGCGCTGCCCTTCAACAATCATCGGATACGGCCAGGAGAAAGCCCATGTGGCTCAGCAATTTCACCCTCGTTCTCCCAGACGAGGTGGTGAGTGAAGGTTCCGTGCGGATTGAAGACGGCGTGATTGCCGAAATCAGGCCGGAGCCGGTCGCCAATGCCGTCATCGACGGCGGCGGGCGCCTGCTGATGCCTGGTTTCGTCGATCTCCATGGCGACATGATCGAGCGCGAGATCGCGCCGCGACCGAACGCGCACATGCCGATCGATTTCGGTATCCACGAACTCGACAAGAAGCTCGCCGCTGCCGGCGTGACCACGGCTTTTGCCGCCGTCTCCTTCGCGACGGAAAGCGTCTACGGCCATGTCCGTTCGCTGGAAACGACCTCGGCCGTCATCGAGGGCATCAACACGCTGCGCGATAACCTGCTGATCGATCACCGTGTCCATGCCCGCTACGAGATCACCAACATCGGTGCGGCACCGGCGTTGGAGCGCCTGCTGGAAGCCGGCCATATCGACATGGTCTCGCTGACCGACCACACGCCGGGGCAGGGCCAGTACAACGACATCAAGAGCTATATCCTGAGCATTTCCGAGCGCCGCGCCATATCGGAGGAAATGGCCGCCGAGGTCGTCGCCAAGCGCATCGCTATGCGTGACAACCCGGAAATCGACGCCAAGCTGAAGGATATCGTCGCGCTCGCGAAGAAGCACGGTCTCTCGCTCGCCTCGCATGACGATGACAGCGTCGAAAAGGTCATCGAAATGTTCGATCTCGGCGTCACGATCAGCGAATTCCCGGTCACGCTGCCGGCCGCTGAAGAAGCCCGCCGCCGCGGCCTCTGGACACTGATGGGCGCACCGAATGCACTGCGCGGCAAATCCATGTCCGGCAATCTGAGCGCGCTCGATGCCGCAAAGGCCGGCCTGCTGACGGTGATCGCTGCCGATTACCATCCGGCTGCCTTCGTGCCCGGCATCTTTAAGCTGGCGGAAATGGTTGAGGGTGGTCTTCCCGGCGCCGTCGCCATGGCGACGGCGAATGCCGCCCGTTCCGCCGGCCTGATGGACCGCGGCGAGATCGCCGTTGGCCAGCGCGCCGATCTCGTTGTCATCGAGCCGGGCGATGTCCATCGCGTCCGCGCCACCTTCCGTGGCGGCCAGTTCGTCTATAGCGACGGCACGCTGCACCCGCTTCAGGCCCTTGCGGCCTGAGGTCAGGGTTTAGAGCAATTCCAGCAAAAGTGTGCAGCGGTTTTGCGTAAAAACAAGCAGATAGAGCGCTTTCGTGATTCGAAGAAAAACGAAAGTGCTCTAGTCGCCGATCAGCGAAATAAGCTGGGATTTGGTGGCGGCAGTGGAAGCTGCCGCCCCGACCGCCTTGCCGCCTTCCATCTTCACCTTGCCTTCGGCAAAGAGCTTGAGCGCCTGCGGATAGAGCTGATGCTCGATGGTCAGTATGCGTCCTGCCAGCGCTTCCGCCGTATCGCCCGCAAGTACAGGCACGGCGGCTTGGCCGATGGCCGGGCCTTCATCCATGCCTTCGGTGACGAAATGCACGGTGCAGCCGGCAATCCGCATGCCGGCGTCGATCGCCCGCTGATGCGTGTGGAGCCCCGGAAAGAGCGGCAGAAGGGAAGGGTGGATATTGAGGATCCGGCCTTCATGGCGCTGGATGAAGGCGGCTGAGAGGAGCCGCATATAGCCGGCAAGGCAGATGATATCAGGCGAAAGCTCATCGAGAGCGGCAAAGATTGCCGCCTCATGCTCGTCCTTGCTCGCATAGTCCTTGCGCACGAAGGCGAAGGTCGGAATGCCCTCCGCCGCCGCTTTGGCAAGCCCGCCCGCGTCCGCCTTGTCGGAGATCACGCCGACGATTTCGGCGGGGTAATCGGCCGATTTTGCCGCCTGCACCAGGGCCATCATGTTGGAGCCGCTGCCGGAAATGAAGACGACGGTGCGTTTGCGCGGCGAGCTCATAGGGCGAGCGTGCCCTTATAGATCGTGCCGGCAGCGCCTTCGGCGCGGGCGACCATGCGGCCGAGCGCCACCACCTTTTCGCCTTCCGCTTCGAGCACCTGGGAGACTGCGGCAACATTCTCTTGCGCGACGACGACGATCATGCCGATGCCGCAGTTGAAGGTGCGCAGCATTTCCGTGGCTTCGACGCCGCCCGTCCTGGCCAGCCACGAGAAGACTGGCGGAGCTTCGACGGCGGAGAGATCAATCTCGGCAGCGAGATGCTTCGGCAGCACGCGCGGAATATTCTCCGGGAAACCGCCGCCGGTAATGTGGGCGAGCGCCTTCAGCGCACCCGTCTCGCGGATCGCTTTCAGCAGCGGCTTCACATAAATGCGGGTCGGCGTCAGCAATGCTTCGCCGAGCTTCTTGCCTTCGGCAAACGGGGCCGGCGCATCCCAGCCGAGGCCGGAAAGCGAAACGATCTTGCGCACCAGCGAAAAACCGTTGGAGTGGACGCCGGAGGAGGAAAGGCCGATGATAACATCACCTTCTGCGATATCGCCCGACGGCAGCAGCTTGCCGCGCTCGGCGGCACCCACCGCAAAACCGGCGAGATCATAATCGCCGGAGGAATACATGCCCGGCATTTCGGCCGTTTCGCCGCCGATCAGCGCACAACCCGCCTCGCGGCAGCCGGCAGCGATCCCGCCGACGATGGCTGCACCCTGATCCGGATCAAGCTTGCCGGTCGCGAAATAGTCGAGGAAGAAGAGCGGCTCCGCACCCTGCACGACGAGATCGTTGACGCACATGGCAACGAGGTCGATGCCGACGGTGTCGTGATAGTCAGCGTCGATGGCGATCTTCAGTTTCGTGCCGACGCCGTCATTGGCGGCGACCAGAACCGGATCGGTGAAACCGGCCGCCTTCAGATCGAAGAGGCCGCCGAAGCCGCCGATCTCGCCATCCGCGCCTGGACGGCGCGTGGAACGCACGGCTGGCTTGATCTTCTCCACCATCAGGTTGCCGGCATCGATGTCGACGCCTGCATCGCTGTAGGTCAGACCGTTTTTTCCAGACTGGCTCATGATGATCTCCAGAGGATTTGAAGCTGCGGATAAAAGACCGCGTCACATGCCGGTCGCAATTGCATGAGAGTGCGCTTTATGCAAGCGTTGCAAGGGAAAAGCCCCCATTTTCCAGCTAATCCCTGTGCGCTTTCCGGATTTGGTGCAACGGGGTTGACCATCTTTGCGCCTCCATCCTATGTGCTGGATGGGCACGGGCAAGGCGTGCGGTCAGCGGGGAAGCGATGCCACAACAGGTCAGCGGAACGATACTGAAGCGCCAGGTCATCTTCTGGGTGGCGGTTCTGCTCATCTTCATCGCCTTCCTCTATATTTTCAGCTCGATCCTGCTGCCCTTTATCGCCGGCATGTCGATCGCTTATTTCCTCGATCCCATAGCAGACAGGCTGGAACGCCTCGGCTTGAGCCGTCTGATGGCCACCATCGTCATCCTGGTGGCCTTCGTCATCGTCTTTGCGCTGGCGCTGGTGATCCTGATCCCTGTGCTTATCAATCAGTTCAACGATTTTGCTCAGCGCGTGCCGGGCTATATCAGCCAGTTGCAGGAATTCATCGCCGACTACCAGGATTCCGTGCTGCCCGGCTGGATCAAGAGCCAGCTCGGCACCATCAAGAACAATTTCTCAACCATCCTGTCGGAAGGAATGGGCTTCCTGACCGGCCTCTTCTCGCAGATCTGGAATTCCGGCAAGGCGATCGTCGACGTCATCTCGCTGCTCGTCGTCACACCGGTCGTCGCCTTCTATATCCTGCTCGATTGGGACCGCATGGTTGCCAAGGTCGATCAATGGGTGCCGCGCGATTACGTGAGCGATGTGCGCCAGATCGCAAGAGAGATGGATCAGGCGATTGCCGGCTTTATCAGAGGGCAGGGTTCGCTCTGCTTGATCCTCGGCATCTATTATGCGGCGGGCCTTTCGATCGTCGGCCTGAATTTCGGCCTGCTCATCGGCCTTTTTGCGGGCATGATCAGCTTCATTCCCTATGTCGGTTCGCTCGTGGGTCTCGTGCTCGCGATCGGCGTGGCGATCGTCCAGTTCTGGCCTGATTATATCTGGATTATCGCCGTTCTCGCGGTCTTCTTCTCTGGCCAGTTCCTTGAAGGCAATATCCTGCAGCCGAAGCTCGTCGGCTCCAGCGTCGGCCTGCACCCCGTCTGGCTGATGTTTGCGCTCTTTGCCTTCGGTGCGCTCTTCGGTTTCGTCGGTCTGCTGGTCGCGGTGCCGGCTGCTGCAGCCGTCGGCGTCCTTGTCCGCTTTGCGCTTTCGCGCTACCTTCAAAGCGATCTCTACTATGGCAGGTCGCCGGGCGGCCGTGCCGGGAAGACGAAATCTGTTTCCGATGAATGACGTGAAGAACGCTGATCCGAAGCGCAAGGCCGGAGAGCAGCTTCCCTTGGCCTTTTCGCATGACGCTGCAACCGGCCGCGATGATCTCCTGATCTCGGAGCGTCTCGCTGCCGCGGTCTCGATCGTCGATGCCTGGCCGAACTGGCCGTCGGCAGTCGTCATCCTTGCCGGTCCTGTCGGCTCCGGCAAATCGCATCTCGCCGGCATCTGGAAGGAATTGAGCGGGGCGGAAATCATCCATCCTCAGGCCGGTTCCGATGCTGCGGTCGTGGCCGCAAACGGCCCCGTCCTTTTCGAGGATGTCGACCGCGTCGGCTTCGACGACAACGCCCTCTTCCACGTCATCAACAGCGTGCGGGAAAACGGCACCAGCTTCCTGATGACGAGCCGCCTCTGGCCCATGTCCTGGCCGGTCACGCTGCCCGATCTGCGCTCGCGTCTGAAGGCTGCGACTGTCGTCGAAATCGGCGAGCCCGATGAGGAATTGCTCTCGCAGGTCATCGTCAAGCTCTTTGCCGACCGGCAGCTTTATATAGATGACAAACTCGTCCTTTATATCGTCAATCGCATGGAGCGGTCGCTCAACGCCGCCCAGACAATTGTCGAAAGGCTCGATCGGCTGGCGCTTTCCAGAGGCACGGGGATTACCCGCACTCTCGCTGCCGAAGTATTGAATGAATTAGGCAATTCCGGCTCGGGCGATTGACTGTCACAGTTCCGTCGTGAAACTGATATATTCGCCAAAGCGATTGAAAGCGGGGTGAGTGGATCATGGACAGCGCATACCAGGAACATCAGGAACTCGCCCCGGATAACAGCGCAGACCAGCTGCCTCTGGACCAGCTTCTCTCCAGCCCCGAGCGCTTCATCAACCGCGAATTCTCCTGGCTGCAGTTCAACCGCCGCGTCCTCGAAGAGACGCTGAACACCGAGCATCCGCTCCTGGAGCGCGTGCGTTTCCTGTCGATCTCGGCTGCCAACCTCGACGAATTCTTCATGGTGCGCGTTGCCGGCCTCGAAGGCCAGGTGCGCCAGAGCATCGTGATCAAGAGTCCGGATGGCCGCACGCCCGCCGAGCAGCTGGACTCGATCCTCAGCGAGATCGATCATCTGCAGATGGAACAGCAGGCCTCGCTTGCCGTCCTGCAGCAATATCTCGCCAAGGAAGACATCCTGATCGTGCGCCCCGGCGCGCTGAGCGATTCCGACCGTCAGTGGCTGGCAAACGAGTTCGAGCAGTCGATCTTCCCGGTGCTGACGCCGCTGTCCATCGATCCTGCCCATCCGTTCCCATTCATTCCGAACCTCGGCTTCTCGATCGGCCTGCAGCTTGTCAGCCGCAATGGCCGCGAGCCGATGACGGCGCTGCTGCGCCTGCCGCCGGCACTCGACCGTTTCATCCGCCTGCCTGATGACCGCAGCACGATCCGCTACATCACGCTGGAGGATGTCGCCAACATCTTCATCCACCGGCTTTATCCGGGTTACGAGGTGCAGGGCTCGGGTACGTTCCGCGTCATCAGAGACAGCGATATCGAGGTCGAGGAAGAGGCTGAAGATCTCGTCCGCTTCTTCGAGACCGCGCTGAAGCGCCGCCGCCGCGGCAAGGTCATCCGCATCGAGACGGATTCCGAGATGCCGGCTTCGCTGCGCCAGTTCGTGGTCCAGGCACTCAGCATTCCGGATAACCGCGTTGCCGTTTTGCCCGGCCTTCTGGCGCTGAACACACTCTCGGAAATCACCAAGGCGCCGCGCGACGACCTGCGCTTTCCGCCCTACAACGCGCGATTTCCAGAACGTGTCCGTGAACACGCCGGTGATTGCTTTGCCGCTATCCGCGAAAAGGACATGGTGGTCCATCATCCCTACGAGTCTTTCGACGTGGTGGTCCAGTTCCTTCTCCAGGCTGCGCGCGATCCTGACGTTCTGGCGATAAAGCAGACGCTCTACCGTACCTCCAATGACAGCCCGATCGTGCGCGCTCTCGTCGACGCCGCCGAGGCCGGCAAGTCGGTGACGGCGCTGGTGGAGCTCAAGGCCCGCTTCGACGAAGAAGCCAATATCCGCTGGGCGCGCGACCTGGAGCGCGCCGGCGTGCAGGTCGTCTTCGGTTTCATCGAGCTCAAGACCCACGCCAAGATGTCGCTGGTCGTGCGCCGCGAAGAGGGCAAGCTGCGCACCTACTGCCATCTCGGCACCGGCAACTATCATCCGATCACCGCGAAGATCTATACCGACCTGTCCTTCTTCACGTGCAATCCTGTGATCGCCCACGATATGGCCAACATCTTCAACTTCATCACCGGTTACGGTGAGCCGGAAGAAGGGATGAAGCTTGCCGTTTCGCCCTACACGCTGCGCCCGCGCATCCTTCGCCACATCAACGAAGAGATCGAGCACGCCCGCAGCGGTCGTCCGGCAGCCATCTGGATGAAGATGAATTCGCTTGTTGACCCTGACATCATCGACGCGCTCTATACGGCGAGCCGTGCCGGCGTTGAGATCGATCTCGTCGTTCGCGGCATCTGCTGCCTGCGTCCGCAGGTGCCGGGCCTCTCCGATAAGATCCGCGTCAAATCGATCGTCGGCCGCTTCCTAGAGCACAGCCGCATCTTCTGCTTCGGCAATGGATACGGCCTGCCGTCCGACAAGGCTCTGGTCTATATCGGCTCGGCCGACATGATGCCGAGAAACCTCGATCGTCGTGTCGAAACCCTCGTTCCGCTGACAAATCCGACCGTTCACGAGCAGGTTTTGTCACAGATTATGCTCGGCAACGTGATTGACAACCAACAAAGCTACGAGATATTGCCCGACGGTACGTCACGGCGCATGGAAGTGCGCAAGGGCGAAGAACCGTTTAACGCGCAGCAATATTTCATGACCAATCCCAGCCTGTCCGGCCGCGGTGAAGCTCTGAAATCGAGTGCGCCGAAGCTGATCGCCGGTCTGCTCGAAGGCCGAAACAACAAGTAAACTGGACCTAATGGTTGAATCTGAAGCCCAGGGGCGACTTCCGGGTATCGCCCCGGTCTCCGTTGTCGATATCGGATCGAACTCCATCCGTCTGGTCGTCTACGAAGGTCTGTCGCGTTCGCCCACCATCCTCTTCAACGAAAAGGTCCTTTGTGGCCTCGGCAAGGGCATAGCTCTCACCGGCAAGATGGATGAAGAAAGCGTTGCACGGGCGCTTCAGGCCCTTCATCGCTTCAAGGCCCTCTCCGATCAGGCGCGCGCCGCCACCATGTATGTGCTGGCGACGGCTGCGGCGCGCGAGGCGAGCAACGGCCCCAATTTCATCCATCAGGCAGAGACGATCCTGCAGCGGCACGTCCGTATACTCTCAGGTGAGGAAGAGGCGCGCTTTGCGTCGCTCGGCATCATCAGCGGCTTTTACAATCCCGATGGCATAGCCGGCGATCTCGGCGGCGGCTCTCTGGAACTGATCGATATCAGGGGAAAGGATGTCAGCGGCGGTATTACCCTGCCGCTCGGCGGTCTGCGTCTGTCCGAATATGCCGGCGGCTCGCTTTCTAAAGCGCGCGCTTTTGCCCGCAAGCAGGTCAAGACCGCCAGGCTTCTCTCCAAGGGGGAGGGGCGCACTTTCTACGCCGTCGGCGGCACCTGGCGAAACATCGCCAAGCTGCACATGGAGATCACCCGCTATCCGCTGCACATGATGCAGGGCTACGAGGTTTCCCTCGAAGGCATGACGCAGTTCCTGGATCAGGTCGTCACCGCCAAGGATTCCAAGGAGCCTGCACTTCAGGCGGTTTCCAAGCATCGCCGTTCGCTGCTGCCCTTCGGCGCCATCGCCATGAAGGAAGTGCTGAACGCCATGAAGCCTTCGGTGATTTCCTTTTCCGCGCAGGGTGTGCGCGAAGGTTATCTCTACTCGCTGCTGTCAGAATCCGAGCGCCGGTCGGACCCGCTGCTTGCCGCTGCCGGCGAGCTTGCCATCCTGCGTGCCCGTTCGCCGGAACATGCCCGCGAGCTTGCCGATTGGACCGGTCGCATGATGCCTTTCTTCGGCGTGCAGGAAACGGAAGAGGAAAGCCGTTATCGCCAGGCCGCCTGCCTGCTTGCCGATATCAGCTGGCGTGCTCACCCGGATTATCGCGGTGCCCAGGCGCTGAACGTCATCGCCCACTCGTCCTTCGTCGGCATCAGCCATCCCGGCCGCGCCTTTATCGCGCTGACGAATTATTATCGCTTCGAAGGTCTTCACGACGACGGCTCGACGGCGCCGCTCGCCTCTATCGCCGGCCCGCAATTCATCGAGCGCGCCAAGCTGCTCGGCGGCATGCTGCGCGTCGTCTACCTCTTCTCGGCCTCCATGCCGGGCATCGTACGCGACCTGACCTTCCGCAAGTCCGCGTCCCCCGATCTCGATCTGGAGTTTGTGGTCCCGCACGAATATCGCGATTTCGCCGGAGAGCGGTTGGATGGCCGCCTGCAGCAATTGTCGCGGCTGACGAACAAGCGGCTGGCATTCCGGTTCGAATAGGCCGATCCGACCAGGGCTGCCTTGCGGCCAAAAAAAAGGGCGGCACTTTCGCGCCGCCCTCTCAATCACTTCAAACACGAATTACTTCGCGTTCAGGAACTCGCCAACTTCGAGGATGCTGAACTCGTTGTTGTCAGCCTTGTCGACGGCGCGGCCGGCCGAGAAGGGCAGGTTGTTGTCGTTGCCGATGATGATGTGCGTGGCGTCGACCCGGTCGACGTTTTCGATCGTCACGAACGGCATGTTGTAGACGCCGGCGATGTCTCCGGCCTTCTTCTTGTTGTCCGGATCCTGGATGTTCAGCAGGTCGATATAGCCGATCTTGCGAACGGCCTTGCCGGCGTTGGCGTCATTGAACTCGATCTTGTAGACGCGCTTCAGCTCCGCCGGAGCTTCGAAGCAATCCGGCTTCGGCTGCTTGGGATCGGCGCAGGCCTTGTCCTTCGTGCCGGCGCCATTGTCGCGTTCGATAACGAGAGCGGTGGACTCGTCGAGCATGTTGAAGTCGCCGATCGAGGCGCCCTTGTCTTCGAACGGATAGAGCCAGCTGCGGCCGGTCCACTTCTTGGAAGCGACGTCGAATTCGATGACGCGGATGGCGGTGTGGCCGTCAACCGATTCCATCTTGCCGTCATCCTGATAGATGGCGCCTTCGAGCAGGCCGTAGAGCTTGGAGCCGTCCTTCGACATGGCCAGGCCTTCGAAGCCGCCGGAGCGCTTCAGGTTGAAGACCGGGTTCTTGGCGGCCGGGTTGCCCGGCAGCTGGATCAGCGGATTGTCGGGGGACAGGACCGGCTTGCCGTCGAGCGTGGTGGGGATGACGTCCGTCAGGCGGCCTTCGGTGTCGATCTTCAGGAGGAACGGGCCGAACTCGTCGCCGAGCCAGAAGCCGTCGGCAACCGGCTGAACGGATTCGATGTCGAAATCGGCGCCGGTGAGGTAGCGCGTATCGGAGGCTTCCGTGACGATCGGGAATGGAGCGATCTTGTTCGGGTCGGACAGGAAGACGTTCTTGACGACATCAACCTTGTTGGCGTTCCAGTCGAACTTCAGCTGATGCAGGAACAGCATGGAATCGGACGAGGTAAACTTCGAACCGAAGCCGTTGTCCGAGAGCGTCCAGAAGGTGCCGTCGGGCATGGTCTTGATGCCGGAGAAGCCCTGGATCGGCTGACCGTCGAGCGGCAGCTTGACGTCGGTGACGCGGGCGCCGTCCTTGCCGGCAATCGTGCCGAGCTTTTCGGTGCGCTTGCGGTCCGGCGTCGTGAACTTGCCGGAGGTCTTCAGGAAGGCCGGTGCATCGGCCGGGGCCGGGGTCAGCGTGTTGGCAGGCAGGATGGCCTGGCCGGCGAGCTTCGCCGGGAAATGCTGCTGGTCGGCGGAGGCGGAGCCTGCGACGAGCATGAAAAGTGATACGGAAGCAAAAAGAACGTTCTTCATGATGTCCCCATAGAACGGAGTGCAAAAGCGCCATCCGCTTAGCAGGGCATTCATGTCGGCACATTGACGGTTGGGTGAAGCTTTGGTGACGTGTGGATAAAGCCCCGGCTCAACCGCGCCGCAGGGTTGCCGGCTGATTGAGAACGGTCACGGCGCGCGAAGAAAGGGCGACGACATCGAGCCCCTGGCCGCGTCCGCGCACCGCGTGATTGCCGAGGTTTTCGCCGACGATATCCTCGGGAAGCGTCATACGTTGGGCAAGCTCTGCGGAAATCAGCACCGGCCGGTTCAGCGTCCGGCAAAGCGACTCCAGCCGCGCCGTGGTGTTCACGGTATCGCCGAAGAAGCTGATCTTGTGATGATCGACGCCGACTTCGGCGGTAATGACACTGCCGCCGTGAAGAGCGGCCCTGAGCTTCGGCACATGACCGTAGCTCTTCTTCCAGCTTGCGGCATTAGCTTCGATATCGGCGAGGATATCGAAAAGGCATCGCACGCAACGAGCATTCTTGGTGCCGCGCGCTAAGGGCCAGGTGATGATCGCCGCATCGCCCACATAGTCGTTGATCATGCCCTTGTGGCGCCGCACCGGCTCTGCGAAGGCCGCAAACAGCGAACTCAGAAGCTGTTGCGCGCGCAGGTCCCCATGCTTTTCGGCAAAGGCGGTGGACTCGGCGAGATCGATGAACAGGAAGACGCGCTCTTCCTTCGCCGGATTGCGGTAGCGGCTGACCAGCATGCTGACGAAGACTTCGCGCCCCAGCAATTCGCGCACCCTGAGCAGGAAGATCAGCATCGTGCAGACAGCAAGCGCATAGAGAAAGATATCGAACGGCATGATCAGCACGTCGATCATCTTCGGTGGCTTCAGAGCGCCCAGCAGAGTGAGAAGGAAACCGGCAGCCGCAAAGCCGATGCTCATCAGGATTTCATAGATGACGAGCTCGGTGATGATGAAGAGCAGTGTCGGAAATCTCTGAATGCGCCGGTAGAGGCCGCGCAAGAATACCCTGCGCTCGAAGGCGAGGATCGGCATGCCGATGAAGAGCGCGAAGATCGCTCCGATGATGGGCGTCTGGCCGCTATAGTAGTAAAGATCGTAGACCACGCCGCTGAGTGCCAGGACGAGCGCGATCAGGATCCAGTTCTGCGTCGGGGATATCTCTCTCATGCCGCCCTTTCGCCGAAGCACGTCATTCGGCTATTGTTTCCCGCGCAGTGCTATGGTCAAGACATTTCGAATTTAAGGCAGGTCGCGAAAAACTGTGCAGTTGTTTTGCGACAACGACATGCGTAACAACGATTTGAAGTGCGGTCGGCGAACCTGAAGGTTTGAAACTGCTTAAGCCGGCAGCGCGACGGTCTCGACCTTGCGACCGGCGAAGCGCAGGGCGATCTCGCCGCGGATGAGCTGTAGCGCCGGCTCGCCGAAAAGATCGCGCCGCCAGCCATGCATCGCGCCCACATCGGCCGTTTCGCCCTCAGCCGCGATCCTGTCGAGGTCGTCGCTGTTGGCAATCACCTTGGGCGCCACGCCATGCTTTTCGGAGATCAGCTTGAGCAGCACTTTGAGAAGCTCGACCGCCGCTGCAGCACCTTCCGGCGGCTGTGCCTGGCGCGGTACATGCGGCATTTCGGACCGTGGCAGTGCAAGCGCGGTGTTGACGGCTTCGAGCACCGCCCCTCCGGTAGCCGAGCGCTCCCAGCCCTTCGGAATTGTCCGCAGGCGGCCCAATGCTTCGGCATCCTTCGGCTGCTGCTGGGCGATCTCGTAGATCGCGTCGTCCTTCAGCACGCGCGAACGCGGCACGTTGCGGGAGCGGGCCTCGCGCTCGCGCCAGGCGGCGACATATTTCAGGATCGCCAGTTCCTGCGGTTTGCGCAGGCGCAGCTTCAGGCGCTGCCAGGCATCGTCAGGATGGATGTCGTAGGTCTCGCGCGATTCCAGAATGTCCATTTCCTCGCGCAGCCAGGAAGCGCGGCCTTCGCGCTCCAGTTCCGCCTTGAGATAGAGATAGGCGTCGCGCAGATGGGTGACGTCGGCCAGCGCATATTCGAGCTGCTTGTCGGAGAGCGGCCGGCGGCTCCAGTCCGTGAAGCGCGAAGACTTGTCGATATGGACGTTCTTCGTGCGGCTGATGAGCTGGTCGTAGGAGACGCTGTCGCCGAAGCCGCAGACCATGGCGGCGACCTGCGTATCGAAGATCGGGTGAGGGATGAGGTTGCCGCGATTGAAGATGATTTCAATATCCTGCCGCGCTGCATGAAACACCTTCAGCACATCAGGATTGGCCATCAGCTCGAAGAAGGGTGAAAGATCGATATCCCTCGCCAGCGGATCGACCAGTACTTCCACCGTCGGGCTCGCCATCTGGATCAGGCACAGTTCCGGCCAGAAGGTCGTTTCACGCAGGAATTCAGTATCGATGGTAATGAAATCGGACTTGGCCAGCTCTTTGCAGGCGGCCGCCAGATCGGCGGTGGTTTCGATCATATCAGTTCATTCGCAAGGAAGAGGTCGGTTAAACCTTCCTTCCCCTTTCGAAGAGATATGTCAATACGGTGAGCGGGCTTCACCTTCGCGAAGTCTTATTCGCCGGGATGCAGGCGATGTTTTCTGCGGTTGCTGCGTTCGTTCGCGAGCACGGCAACCCACCCGCCGATGGCGACCATCGCCGGCAGGATAATAAAGGCGAAGATTTCGATGCCGCTCATTAGGGGCAGACCTTTAAGTGCGCGTCTTCCTGCCAAATGTAATGCAACCGCGGCCGAAAGCCAACAGAAGGCACCGATCACGAACGTGAAGGTTGAAGCAATAGTCCCTGTTGCGGAATAAAGCGCCGCGGCGATCGGGGCGAAAACCCCAACCGTCAGACAGGACGTTGATGCCCTGTCGGTCGCATTTGCCAGATATTTGGTTCCGAAAGCGTCATCATATCAAACCACGCGAACGTAGCTCGTCATGCCGGTCTTCTGGTGCTCGATGATATGGCAATGCAGCACCCAGTCGCCGGGATTGTCGGCGACGAAAGCGAGTTGCACCTTCTCATCCGGTTGTACGAGGTAGGTATCGGACATCAGCGGCATGACTTGGCGCGTCGAGGACGAGATGACAGTGAAGCTCATGCCGTGCAGATGGATCGGGTGGGTGTGCGGCGTGACATTTTCCAGATTGAAGATGTAGCTCTTGCCGAGCTTCAGCTCGGCGAGCGGCGCAGTCGGATCGGACGTGTCGCCCGGCCACGGCACCTTGTTGATGGCCCAGAAGCTGTAGCCGAGCGTGCCGCAAATGCTGTCGACGGCCGCGTTCTCTGCGGTAGCGGACAGCACCAGCGGGATTGTTTCCGCAGACGAGAGATCGGCCTTCGGCACCGGATTTTCCGCGAGCGCGCCGAGATCGCCGATATCGCGTTTCAGCGACTGGCCGATGGCGCGCAGGCTCGCGATCACCTTCGGCGTCGTACCACGGATATCTTCGAGCGTCGCGACCGCACCCTCGCTGTCGGGCATGCGAACGGCAAGATCGAGCCGCTGCCCCGGACCGATCTGCAGGAGGTCGAGCGGGAAGCGCTTCGGCACCGGATTGCCGTCGATGGCAATGACCGTCGCATCGGCACCTTCCATTTTAAGCTGGAAGATGCGGGTCACATCGGTGGCGGCGATGCGCAGGCGGATCAGCCCACCCGCAGGTGCGTCATATGCCGGCTCCTGATGCCAGTTTGCGGTACGTATCGTGCCATATGTACCGGCCTTGGCCGCATCGCGCGGACGAAACGGCGCGATGAACTGTCCATCGCCGCCGAGCCGCCAGTCGCGCAGATTGAGCACGACCTCCGCATCGAAGATGGGATCCGATGGATCTTCCACGACAAGTACGCCCGTCATTCCATGACCCATCTGGGTCAGCGTGTTGCAGTGCGGGTGATACCAGAAGGTGCCGGCATCCGGTGGCGTGAAGAGATAATCGAAGCTGTCGCCGGTATAGACATAGGGCTGCGTCATGAAGGGCACGCCGTCCATCTTGTTGTCGATGCGCAGCCCGTGCCAATGGATCGTCGTCGGCTCTTCGAGGCTGTTGCTCAGCCGCGCCGCATAGGGTTTTCCCCGCGGCATCCTCAGCACCGGCGGCAGGCCTTCGTCTCCCCATGTCATGATATCCTTGGTTGCGGCTGCATCGACGATCTGTGCTTCCGTCCTGCGTGCCGTCAGCACACGCGGCTCGGGTGCGGCTTCCGCCAGCCCGAACCGTCCCGCAATGGCCATGCCCGCACCATAGGCGCCGGCGACAGCGGAAGCCTTGATGAGGTTGCGGCGTGTGAGCAGGGGCATCGGAAACTCCGTCTTTGAAGATGCCTCCTTTTAAAGTTGACTGCCGTCTTCATCAATATGCTGGCTTCTGCCAAACTGCCGCAGCGCGAGCACCGCAACTCCCTCGGAAACGCTGACGCAAACGGCCCGTCGGCCGCGCCAAGTCTTGACAAATCAAAGCGTCCATGCGCTTGTCCGCCCGATTTTCTTGTCGGCGCTGCAGGTCTGCGGACCATGCCGCCGTCTTAAGCCAAATACCAGGAATTGAGATCATGCACCGCTACCGCAGCCACACATGCGCCGCTCTTCGCAAATCGGACGTCGGCTCGACTGTCCGTATTTCCGGCTGGGTCCATCGTGTCCGAGATCATGGCGGCGTGCTGTTCATCGACCTTCGCGACCATTACGGCACGACGCAGATCGTTGCCGACCCGGATTCGCCGGCTTTCAAGCAGGCAGAAACCGTTCGCGGCGAATGGGTCATCCGCGTCGACGGCCTCGTCAAGGCCCGTACCGAAGATACCGTCAACAAGAACATGCCGACCGGCGAGATTGAGCTCTACGCGCAGGAGATCGAAGTTCTCTCTGCTGCCAAGGAACTGCCGCTGCCGGTCTTCGGTGAGCCGGACTATCCGGAAGAGGTTCGCCTCAAATACCGCTTCCTCGATCTCCGCCGCGAAACGCTGCACCGGAACATCGTCAAGCGCACGCAGGTGATCTCCGCCATGCGCCGCGAAATGGGCAATGTCGGTTTCACCGAATATACGACGCCGATCCTGACGGCATCCTCCCCGGAAGGCGCACGCGACTTCCTAGTGCCGAGCCGCATCCATCCCGGCACTTTCTACGCACTGCCGCAGGCTCCGCAGCAGTACAAGCAGCTGCTGATGGTTGCCGGTTTCGACCGCTACTTCCAGATCGCGCCGTGCTTCCGTGACGAAGATCCGCGCGCCGACCGCCTGCCGGGCGAATTCTACCAGCTCGACCTCGAAATGAGCTTCGTGACCCAGGAAGACGTCTGGAACACGATGGGTCCGCTGATGACCGGCATTTTCGAAGAGTTTGCCGAAGGCAAGCCGGTCACCAAGGAATGGCCGCGCATCCCTTATGACGAAGCGATCCGCAAATATGGCACCGACAAGCCGGACCTGCGTAACCCGATCGTCATGGAAGCCGTGACCGACCATTTCGCCGGCTCCGGCTTCAAGGTCTTCGCTAACATGATCGCCTCCAACCCCAAGGTTCAGGTCTGGGCGATCCCGGCCAAGACTGGTGGTTCGCGCGCTTTCTGCGACCGCATGAACGCCTGGGCGCAGAGCCAGGGCCAGCCCGGCCTCGGCTATATCTTCTGGCGCAAGGAAGGCGAAAAGCTTGAGGGTGCCGGCCCGCTCGCCAAGAATATCGGCGAAGAGCGCACCGATGCTATCCGCACGCAGCTCGGCCTCGGTGATGGCGATGCCTGCTTCTTCGTCGCCGGCGAGCCGGAAAAGTTCTACAAGTTCGCAGGCGAAGCGCGTACCCGCGCGGGCGACGAGCTGAACCTCATCGACCGCGACCGTTTCGAACTGTGCTGGATCGTCGACTTCCCGTTCTTCGAATGGAACGAAGAAGAGAAGAAGGTCGACTTCGCACACAACCCGTTCTCGATGCCGCAGGGCGGCCTCGATGCGCTGCAGAACCAGGATCCGCTTGGCATCAAGGCCTTCCAGTACGACGCGGTCTGCAACGGCTTCGAAATCGCCTCGGGCTCGATCCGTAACCAGTCGCCGGAAACCATGGTCGCCGCCTTCGAAAAGGTGGGTCTCACCCAGCAGGACGTCGAAGATCGTTTCGGCGGCCTCTATCGCGCCTTCCAGTACGGCGCACCGCCGCACGGCGGTGCGGCCTTCGGTATCGACCGCATCGTCATGCTGCTCGTCGGCGCCAAGAACCTGCGCGAAATCTCGCTCTTCCCGATGAACCAGCAGGCTCAGGACCTCTTGATGGGTGCGCCGACCCCGGCAACGCCCACCCAGCTTCGCGAACTGGCGATCCGCCCGATCCCGCCAGTGAAGAAAGACTGAGGCGCAAGCTCCTCAACAAAAAGAGCCCGGCGAGTTCATCATCGCCGGGCTTTTTTGGATCCAGAACAGGCTCAATCGTTGGCCGAAACCTTCACGCCGAGCATCTGCGGCACCGTGTTGGGTGCACCCATGGCAGCACCGACAATCATCGGGAAGGCGACTGGCTTGTCCGGCGTGGCCTTGACGGTCAAGCTCTTCGGATTGTCCAGGAAGGTGCTGACGGCAGCCGAAATCGCATTCTGCAGTTCCGGAATATTGAGCTGCGCCAGCATGATCGGCGTCATGGCCTTCAGCGAATCCGCCATCTGCTGGCCCGAGACGTTCTGCTTCGAACCGGCATAGTCGAGTGCGCGCTTGGTGATCGAGGCATCTTCGAAGCGGATCTGAGCGGAATCGAAGGTCAACTGCTGGGCAAGGCCGAGCATGGCGAGGCCGAGCGCCTGCTGTGCTTCTTCCTTGTTCGGATTGGCTTCCGACTGCTTGACCGCGTCCTGCATCGCCTTGATGAAGGCCATCGTGTAGCCGGAGATCTTGAGGCCAAAGTTCAGCTTGCCGACGTTGGTGATGTCGAGGGAAATTTCCGAAAGATCGACCGTGCCCGGCTCGAGATCCCAGGTACCCTTCATGGCGATGTCACCCTGGACGTGCTGAAGCGCCAGTTTCTCGATCGCTTCCTTGCTGTCCGGAGTATCCCCCGCCTGACTGAGATCGGCCTTGATGCTCTTGAAAGTGCCGTCGAAATCGAAGCCGGATTCGTCTTCGCGCAGCGTCGCGTTTGCTTCGCTCTCAAGCACCGAGAAGACCTCGACGCCATCCTTGACGATCGTCATCGCGCCGGTATGGCCGCTTTCGGCGATGAGCATGGAATCGATGGTGTCGCCGGGCTGAGCGGGAACGGAAATGCCGCCGAGGCTCATCTCCTGGACTTTGACGGTGACGCCATCCTTGGACGAGTTGATATCGGGAAAGGCCGCCTCTTCGATATAGTAGCTGCCGTCATCCTGTTCTTCCACGCCGGAAAGAGTGACCTCGCCGATCGAAAGCGGCTCGCTGCCGGCTGGCTTGACGCTGACATTCTTGAGCGTGACGGTCGTGCCCTCGATATCGACGCCATCCGCGGCGACAATCATCCCGCCCTGCTGGCTGTAGGCAGCATTGATCTTCTTCAGGAGATCCTGGCCGTCGAGCGCGAATGCTGAACCGGCGAACGAAAGAATGGCTGCGCTCGACAGCATCAGCCGCGTTGTGCGGTAAAAGGTCATGAGAAAGTCCCCTGGATGGCAAGTGCCGTTGAATATTACAAAGAAGCGACTGCGGAACGGTCCGCCTTTATATTTGCAGACCCCTAAATTTCTGTTGAGAGGATCGGCAAACGAAGTCCAAATTCAGGTGATACTTTTTTCCGTCTTTCGTGTCAGCACGAAGACGTCATCCACAGCCGGAATGCCCGGATTCCTTGCCCCACAGGCACTTCTGAGCTAGTCAGGATTCCATGGGACAAGAGATTTTACCGCCTTCTGGCGGAGACGGCGACAATATTCATCCGGTCGACCTGAAGGCGGCGCTCGAAGAGCGCTATCTTCGCTATGCGCTGTCGACCATCATGCACCGTGCGCTGCCTGACGTGCGCGATGGCCTGAAGCCGGTCCATCGCCGCATCGTCTATGCGATGAACGACATGGGCCTGCGGCCGAATGCGGCCTTCAGGAAATGCGCCAAGATCGTCGGCGAAGTGATGGGTAACTATCACCCGCATGGCGACCAGTCGATCTATGACGCGCTGGCACGCCTCGCACAGGATTTCTCGCAGCGCTACACGCTGGTGAACGGGCAGGGCAACTTCGGCAATATCGACGGCGACAGTCCTGCCGCCATGCGATACACCGAATCGAAGATGACCGCGGTCTCCGAACTGCTGCTCGAGGGCATCGATCAGGACGCCGTCGATTTCCGTGACACCTACGACGAATCCAATTCCGAGCCGGTCGTTCTCCCCGGCGCCTTCCCGAACCTTCTGGCGAACGGTTCCTCGGGTATTGCGGTCGGCATGGCGACATCAATTCCTTCGCACAACGTGCATGAGGTCTGCGACGCGGCACTGCATCTGATCAAGCATCCCGATGCCACGGTCGAGAAGCTCGTCGAATTCATCCCCGGCCCGGATTTCCCGACCGGCGGCATCATCATCGACAACAAGGAAAGCATCATCGAGAGCTACCGCACCGGCCGCGGCGGCTTTCGCGTGCGTGCGAAATGGGAAACGGAAGATCTCGGCCGCGGCGGCTACCAGATCATCGTCACCGAGATTCCCTTCCAGGTGCAAAAGTCGCGCCTGATCGAAAAGATCGCCGAGCTTTTGATTGCCCGCAAGCTGCCGCTGCTGGAAGACATCAGGGATGAATCGGCCGAGGACATCCGCATTGTCCTGGTGCCGAAGAGCCGCACCGTCGATCCGACCATCCTCATGGAATCCATGTTCAAGCTGACGGAGCTGGAAAGCCGTTTCCCGCTGAACATGAACGTGCTCTCGATGGGCGTGATCCCGCGCGTCATGGCGCTGAATGAAGTGCTGAAGGAGTGGCTGGAGCATCGCCGCGAGGTCCTGCAGCGCCGCTCGCGCTTCCGCCTTGCCGCGATCGACAGGCGCCTCGAAATCCTCGGTGGTTTGCTTGTCGCTTACCTCAACATCGATGAGGTGATCCGCATCATCCGCGAAGAGGATGAGCCGAAGCCCGTCATGATGGCGCGCTGGGATCTGACCGATGTTCAGGTCGAAGCGATCCTCAACATGCGGCTGCGCGCCCTGCGCAAGCTCGAAGAATTCGAGATCCGCAAGGAGCACGACGAACTCACCAAGGAAAAGGCTGATATCGAAGCGCTGCTCGCTTCCGATGAAAAGCAATGGCAGACGGTTTCCTGGGAAATCGGCGAGGTGAAGAAGAAATTCGCCAAGGCCACCGAGATCGGCCGTCGTCGCACGCAGTTTGCCGAAGCGCCTGAGGCCGACGAAGAAGCCATCCAGCATGCAATGATCGAGAAGGAGCCGATCACGGTCGTCGTTTCCGAAAAGGGCTGGATCCGCGCTCTGAAGGGCCACATTTCCGATACCTCGGCGCTGACCTTCAAGGAAGGCGACGGCCTGAGAGTGGCCTTCCCGGCGCAGACGACCGACAAGATCCTGATCGTCACCACAGGCGGCAAGGTCTTCACGCTCGGTGGTGACAAGCTGCCCGGTGGCCGTGGCCACGGTGAGCCTCTGCGCATCATGATCGACATGGACAACGATCAGGACGTGCTGACCGCCTTCGTCCACGACCCGGCGCGCAAGATGCTGCTCGTCTCGACTGCCGGCAATGGTTTCGTGGTGCCGGAAGCGGAAATGGTCGCCAATACCCGTAAGGGCAAGCAGATCATGAACGTCTCCATGCCCGACGAGACGAAGCTTCTCGTTCCCGTGAACGGCGATCACGTCGCCGTCGTCGGCGAAAATCGCAAGATGCTGGTCTTCCCGCTGAGCCAAGTGCCGGAGATGACACGCGGCAAGGGCGTGCGCCTGCAGCGCTACAAGGATGGCGGCATTTCCGACATTCGCTGCTTTGCGATCGCCGATGGCCTGAACTGGGAAGACAGCGCCGGCCGCACCTTTACGAAGAACAAGGACGAGCTTGCCGAATGGCTGGCCGACCGCGCTACCGCCGGCCGTACCGTACCGAAGGGCTTCCCGCGCAGCGGCAAATTCGCCGGCTGATCCCGGAATTTTGAGGCTCCGCCCTTGGCAGGCGGGGCAACTCCTCTATCTCAGTCCTGTCACCAAAAGAAGGGCCTAAAAAGAAGGGCAACGTCGTTCCGTGGGCGGGCGGGATGGCCGTGAACCGTGCGCTGAAAGCGTGCGAACAATGGAGGACCGTCGATGCCTGCCGCCAATACCATCAAACTGCATGTCGCCCACAGCTACAGGGCGCCGCCCGCTACGGTTTATGATGCCTGGCTCAATCCCGAAATCGCCCGCCGCTTTTTATTTGCAACCGACGACGGCCATGTCATCCGCGCCGATATCGATCCGCGCGTCGGCGGCCGCTTCATCATCGTCGACCGCCGCCCGACCGGCGATGCCTTTCATCACGGCGTGTTTCTGGAATTGAAACGCCCGAAGCGCATTGTCTTCTGCTTTTCGGTCGAGGAGCACGACCATAATTGCGATCGCGTCGAAATCGATATCGAACCGCTCGGCAGCGGCAGTCGCCTGACCCTCACGCATGAAATGTGTGCGGAATGGGCGGAATACGAGGAAAAGACCCGTCAGGGCTGGACGCATATCGTCGAAGGGCTGGATCGGGAACTGGAGCTTTCCGCAGGTTCGAAACGATCGAATCCCGAAGCCGGCCAGTCTGCAGGCGCTACGGCGTGAGCGGGATCGTGTGATCGCGCAGGAAGCGCGTCGCGCCGTCCTCGTCGATTTCGCCTGCTGCCACACCTATGACAAAAGTGTACAGATGGGCGTCGGTCGTCTCTATCGAATAGCCGTGCTGCAATAGAAAGACACCGCAACTGACAATGGCGATCCGTTTGTTTCCGTCAAGAAACGCGTGATTGCGCGCCAAACCGAAAAGATATGCGGCGGCAAGCTCAATGATGTCATCGCATCCGTAGTTTGCCTTGTTGATGGGGCGCCCCAAAGCGGATTCCAGCGAACCTTCATCGCGAAGGCCGGCGAGGCCGCCAAACCGTTCGATCTGCATCGCGTGCATCTGCTCGACCAGCCGTCTGCTTAGAAACTTGAATGTCATTATTCGGCAAGCTTCTTGAGCGCGACCTTATACTTCTCCATGAAGAGACGGGCTGCATTAAGCTCTTCGGAGATATCCTCATCAACAGGCTGCATGTAAAAGCGACCGTCCTCGGCCTGAAGCTCCAGAATATCTCCCGCCTTCAACCCAAAACGGTCCAGCACTTCCTTCGGAATAATCACGCCTTCCGAATTGCCGATCTTACGAATGGTGACGTTCATTGTCGCCTCCTGTTGCAACAAGGTTATAACAGAAAGATAGGCGACAACCAGCCGCCAATCAAGCGCGCCGTTGAAGACGATTCAGCTGGGATGAGTGATCGAGAGTCCTGAAGGCGGACGAGCGGGGATGTCCATGGAAAGCGCCAGTCCGCCGACTGCCGTCAGCAACAGGCCCTTCCGGTGATCGGAAAGGTGGCAGGAAGCATCAGTCCTGCGGGTCGTCCTGGAGGGAAGAGGGGTCGAAGCGTTCCCAGCCGCGCGGCGTCAGATGTTCCTGCGGCTGGAAGCGCGTCTTGTAATCCATCTTCCGCGATCCTTGAACCCAGTAGCCGAGATAGACATGCGGCAGGCCGAGCGCTTTCGTGCGGCGCACATGATCGAGGATCATGAAAGTGCCGAGCGAGCGCCGGTCGAGATCAGGATTGAAGTAGGAATAGACCATCGAAAGACCGTCGCTCATCGTGTCGGTGAGCGCGGCGGCAAGCAACTCGCCCTTCGGCCGCGTTTCCAGTCCCGAGCCTTCCTCGCGCCGGCGGTATTCGATGATCTTGGTGTTCACATGCGTGTCCTCCACCATGATCGCATAGTCGAGCACGGTCATGTCGGACATGCCGCCCTGCTGGTGTCGATAGTCGAGGTAACGGCGGAACAGGGAATATTGCTCGCTCGACGGTTGGGCCGCAAATTCCGTGGAAATGACATCGGAATTGGCCGCCAGCACCCGCTTCATCGATTTCGTGGGCTCGAACTCCTGCGCGAGGATGCGCACGGACACGCAGGCGCGACAGGCTTCACAGGCGGGGCGATAGGCGATGTTCTGCGAACGGCGGAAACCGCCCTGGGTCAGGATATCGTTCATCTCCGCCGCCCGGGGGCCGACGAGATGGGTGAAGACCTTGCGCTCCATCTCATGCGGCAGATACGGACACGTTGCCGGAGCCGTCAGATAAAACTGAGGGGATGGCGTGGTCTGCGTATTCATCTCTTGCGGAGATTTCCTTTCGGGGCGCTATCAATCCAGACAGCATGACGTAAGAATAGAAAACGTCAACTGCGCAGCATACAGTGCCGCGCAATCGAATATTCCATTTCTTGGATATGGCGCTCTTTTGTGGCCGTCAAAGGGCCGGCGGAGACTTTATTTCGTCCCCACCGGATGAGGCTCAGTGGGTGCGGACGGTCGCTGTTCCCACGAGGAAATCGTGCATCAGGCGCGAGCGCTCCGTGAACAGGCCGACCAGCAGAATGAGCGGCGTCAGGACCGAGTTCAGGATCCAGAAGAGCGCCAGATGAGCAATGGCCAGGATGAAGTCCATCGGCCGTCCATCAACGCGCACGATGGCGATACCCATCGCACGCATGCCAAGCGAAGCTTGCGACGGACCGCCGACAGTCATGCCAAAGTACAGGCCTGCAACGATGACGAACAGGGCCGGATAAAGAATGAAGCCGAGCCCCAGCGTGACGATTCCCAGGAAGAACACAATAATCGCCGCCGGAATGCAGAGCAGGGCCACGATGATATAGTCGAGGATGAATGCGAAGACGCGACGGCTGAGCACACCACTATAGGCGCGCCAGTCCTCCGGTGCGGCATAAAGCGGATTGGGGTTGTAGCTCATCCATATCTCCCTTCGAAAGACGATGCCGCTGATATGGTATCGTCAGGGGGAAATACAATAATTCGCCCGAAAATCACCTTTTTGCCAGGATTTTCGCCACTTCCGGCGCAAAATACGTGAGGATGCCGTCGCAGCCGGCGCGCTTGAAGGCCAGTAGCGTCTCCATCATGATCCGCTCGCCGTCGATCCAGCCGTTCATCGCCGCAGCCTTGATCTGCGAATATTCGCCCGAGACCTGATAGGCGAAGGTCGGCAGGCCGAAGGCTTCCTTTACGCGCCAGCAGATGTCGAGATAGGCGAGCCCCGGCTTGACCATCAGCATGTCGGCGCCTTCCTCGACATCGAGGGCGGCATCGCGGATCGCCTCTGTGCCGTTTGCCGGATTGATGTAATAGCTGTTCTTGTCGCCCTTCAGCAGACCCTTGGTGTTGATCGCCTCGCGATAGGGGCCGTAGAAGCCGGAAGAGAACTTCGTGGCATAGGACATGATGCCGACGCTCTGGTGTCCCGCGGCATCGAGCCCGCGGCGGATCGCGCCGATGCGTCCGTCCATCATTTCCGAGGGGGCGATGATATCGGCGCCGGCATCGGCCTGCAGGATTGCCGCCTTGACGACCTGGTCGACCGTTTCGTCATTGACGATCTCGCCGTCGCGCAGGATGCCGTCATGTCCATGGCTGGTGAATGGGTCGAGCGCCACATCGGTAATAATGCCGATATTGGGCACTGCCTTTTTGATGGCTGCCGTCGTCTGATTGATGAGGTTATTGGCGACGAGGCTGTTCGAGCCTGTCTCATCGCGCAATTCCATCTCGATATCGGGGAAGGTAGCGATGGCGGGGATGCCGAGATCGGCCGCTTCTTTTGCTGCCTCGACCGCCTTGTCGACGCTCATGCGGTTCACGCCGGGCATGGCAGCGATCGGATCGACGATGCCGGTTCCCGGAACGATGAAGATCGGCCAGATCAGATCGTCAACCGTCAGTCGGTTTTCCTGTACCAGCCGGCGCGTCCAGTCGGCCTTGCGGTTGCGCCGCATGCGACGGTGACCGGTGATTTCATCGACGAGATGCGTCTTGTCCTGCATGATATCTGTCCCTGGGCCATTCCATTTATCGGAGCGGTCATTATCATGCGCGCCGGGAAATCCAAACCGGACGATTGGCCGCGGCGGATGAAACCCGGAAAATTGAAGCAGCGATCCGAACGTGAGGTCTCGCCATGGAAACCGATTCTCCGACGATACCGAAACGCACGCTGACGGATATCCTCTTCATCTTCTTTCTGCGGCTCGTTGCCGTTTCCTGCTTTTGGTTCGGCCTGCAATATTGGGCGATGCTCGTCGGCTACTCGCTGGTCGGCGCCGGCCGCTTCGATCTCTTGAGCCTGCCGTGGAAGGTCGCAAGCACGTCCCTTGCCGTTCTGTTCCCGGTCGCCTCGCTCGGCCTCTGGCTCACCGTTTCATGGGGACCGGTCATCTGGGTGCTTGCCGCCGGCGGCCAGATCCTCATGTACGGCCTGCTTCCGCAGATCTTCGGACCCAACCGGCTGATCATCCTGCTCCACGTGATCGTCGCCGTCATCTATTGGATTTTCAGGCTTTCCCTGTGGCTGGAGCGGCGCCGGCAGCGTCGCCAGGTAAGTGTTGATTTACCCTGATACATCAAGGGCTTTTCGTAAGCCTCTGTTAAGCCTGCGGTTTAAGTCGAATTTTATATGTATTCGATAGGGTCTCACTCAAGGCGGGAAGAAAACGACACCGCCAAACAAAACAGTGAGGCAGTCAAATGAACACGAAGATCAAGCCGCAGGCGGCATCGACTTTCCATGCACACGAACAGGGCATCCGTGATCTTTACATGGAATCCCTTCATCTTGTTGAACGCCTTCATCGTCGTCTTCTCGACGTCATCAAGGACGAGTTCGACCGTCAGGGCCGCAGCGATGTCAACGCCATCCAGGCGCTGCTCCTCTTCAACATCGGCAATTCCGAGCTGACCGCCGGCGAGCTGCGCTCCCGCGGCTACTATCTCGGCTCGAACGTTTCCTACAACGTCAAGAAGCTGGTCGACCTCGGCTTCATCAACCACCAGCGCTCCCGCATCGACCGCCGCTCGGTCCGTATCAGCCTGACCGAAACCGGCCAGGACATCGCCGAAACGGTTGCCCGGCTCTACGAACGCCACATCGCCTCGATCGACAAGGTCGGCGGCATCGGCACGGATGAGTTTACGCAGATGAACAAGCTCCTGCAGCGGTTGGATCGTTTCTGGAACGATCAGATTTTGTATCGTTTGTAATAACTTGGCTCCGTGTCACTGCTTGCATATTAGGGCACGCTAACGCTTACGGCAGTGCACGAAATGGCATTGAATTGCACCAGGTGGCACAGGGTTACGTGCCACTTCCGTGCCACCGGAAAGCCGATCTCCAACGGCGATCAAGGGCGCTTCACGGCTTTCCCTCCGTGGGCGCCTTTGCCGTGTATGACGGATAGCAATCTTCAGTTGATAACTTCGCGTGCGTGAATCAGGTCTGGCGCGAATCACGTACATTCCGGATGTCTAATGGAGAACCGGAATGAGCGCTGGGAAAATTAGAATTGGTGATGATCTGGAAGTTGAGGTCGTTGATCCTAACAACATCCAGCCCGTCTACGCTGATTTAGTGACAGAGTTGCGCGTCAATGACGGCGTGCTCTACATCTCGCTTGCGAACGTCATTGTAGACGGCGAGAGCCATGCACTCTCACGTAAAGCGCAGGTGTGCGCACGTCTCAGGATCGCTGGTCGTACGGCGGAGTTTATCAAATCCGTACTTAGTCAGCCCGAGCCAGAGCAGGCGCCTACTGGCCAGAAGCTGAATTAGGTTTCACAGCCATTCACGAGACTAGCGGGCACCCTGATTTCTGCTCATCCTGCGCCCGCAAGGCGCGGGTGGGCGGGGCCTAAGGCCGGGTGCGGTTAATCTGATAGTCGATACCAGTAGTTGTTCAACAATTCATTGGCAGCCACTGGCGAAAGCTCCATGCCGGTTACAAGCCATCCACTATCGGCGTCAGTCAAGGTGGCCCTTATACGGTGATCGGCTTCGGCCTTATTCGGGTTAGACATTTGAAGGACTGTCCCGAGTACGTCCTTGCGCGGCCCATCTCGGCCGGTTCTCATGAGGTCCATGTTCATCTTCCCGAATGAGAACCCGAGGAATATGACCCTTTCCGCTTCGCTCAAGTAATCCCGCATGGCTGACAGCATGTCATCGTCGTCCACGCGCTCGCTAAAAGTGCGGATTTGCGATGAGATCTGGCGAATATTGTATTCAGTCGGTGGCTCCCCGAACCTAACTCCAGACCCGCTCGTGGTCTGCCATGGGAGAAGGCCGACTTGGCCATAGGGATGAAAAATCGGGAGCTTTCTGCAGATTTCGGCGGCCTCCCCGTACGGAATCCTCATATACTTGATAAGCCACGTCAGCAGGTAATGCTCGATACAGCGGTCATAGTTGAAAGTGATAATGGCGACATTCTCGAAGACGGTTTCCAGATCTCCAAGGCGAACGTTTTCCGTAAGCATTTTGCAAAACGTATTGTGCCAGGAGTCCGGAATGTTAGCGAAGTCCATGTTGTAGGCTGCATCGTATTCGTGCACGTGCTGTTAGCCTCTGCATCCAAGATGCACGCCGTAATCCCGAATTTTCCCATAATCACGACATCCGCATCATGCGAATGGGTGTTGAGATAGTTGTCGATTGAGATCGCCAAGGGCATAGCGCCCCGAATTGCTTGCGCCGCGCCGACCAGTCGATTTACAGCGCCACCGAATGAACTCGTTTCCTTCGCTGCAGACGCCATGGCTCGGACGATGGCAGGGTTTCCTTCGAACGACCCTGACGCTCGTACATCAAGCTTTTCAGCAATTCGGGTTTTGAGCGTGCTACCGACTGGCAAGCCAACCTCGAAACTTCCGCCTGCGCCGACCACAAAAACCGTCTTTTTCGCAAACATGCGCCGCCTCGAAACAGTGACGAAGTTGTACCACCGGCCGTGTCAAGCGAGGAGATCGCCGCAGCGAAACCCACAAAGAAAAGGCCCCGGTGCGTATAAACGAACCGGGGTGGTCGACCGCCAACTTGGGGAGGAGGGCAAGCGGCGGAAAGCCGGGCCGACCTTTCGCGCGGCCCGGCACCTCAAGTATGCCGAACATGTCCCGCTCACCTCTGCGTGGCATCTTTGCAACGCACACCAGCCAAGCGCAAAACCCGGTATTCAAGCCGTTTTTTAGTCGTTATTAACCGCCACGGTTTACCCGTCATATGGTTCGTTGCATGCGGTCGCCGGCAACCGGCAGTCTGTCTTGCTGTCCGGAAACACGAATTGGCCATATTGATGTGACAGCGGAATATTCGACAGCCGGCGTCCTCGATGGACCATTGGCACCATCCAGGTTGCTCGCAATCTTGTGATGGGACTGGCGGAATTTCCAGGTGCGCCGGAAGAACGAACGGATAGGGATCTGCGTTAAGGCGCAGGATATCGCAAAGGGCCGCGGCTTCCTCCGCCGTGGCATTGAGTGGTTGGGACGAATGTCTAAAAAGAACGGAATTGAAGCTCTCTCGCGCCGCGCCTTCCTGGCGTCGGCGGCAACGGTTGGTGCCGGCGCGCTTGCCGCACCCGCATTCGCGCAATCGGCGCTCGATGGGCTGCTGAATGCCCCGAGACGCGGCAACTGGGACGACCAGTTCGACGCCAAGGCTGCCTCGCGCACGGCGACGGCCGTCCTTTCCAATACCCCGATCCTCAGCCCCCAGTCGGTGCCGAGCACGCAGCAGGCGATCATGCAGTACCAGCAGATCGCGTCCGCCGGCGGTTGGCCCGAGGTCAATCCGGGCGATCAGCGCCTGCAGCTCGGTGTCAGTTCCCCCGCCGTCCAGGCGCTGCGCCAGCGTCTGGCGATCACCGGCGATCTGCCGCGTGAGGCCGGCCTTTCCAATGCCTTCGATTCCTATGTCGACGGCGCCGTCAAGCGTTTCCAGGCCCGTCACGGCCTGCCGGCCGATGGCGTGATCGGCGAATTCACGCTGAAGGCGATGAACATTCCGGCCGATGTCCGCCTGCAGCAATTGAACACCAACCTCATCCGCCTGCAGACCTTTCCGGAAGACATGGGCCGCCGCCATCTGATGGTCAACATCCCGGCGGCTTACGTGGAAGCGGTTGAAGACGGCAGCGTCGCGACGCGCCATACCGCTGTTGTCGGCCGTCTGAGCCGCCCGACGCATATCGTCAATTCGAAGGTCTACGAAGTCATCCTCAACCCGTACTGGACGGCACCGCGTTCGATCGTCGAGAAGGACATCATGCCGCTGATGCGCAAGGATCCGACCTATCTCGAAAAGAACGCCATCCGCCTGATCGACGGCAAGGGCAATGAAGTCGCACCTGAGACCGTCGACTGGAACGGCGAGGCGCCGAACCTGATGTTCCGTCAGGACCCCGGCAAGATCAACGCCATGGCGTCCACGAAGATCAATTTCTACAACAAGAACGGCGAGTACATGCACGACACGCCGCAGCAGGGCCTGTTCAACAAGCTCATGCGCTTCGAATCCTCGGGCTGCGTGCGCGTCCAGAACGTCCGCGACCTCACGACCTGGCTGCTGCGCGAAACGCCCGGCTGGAACCGCCAGCAGATGGAGCAGGTGATCGCAAGCGGCATCAATACGCCGATCAAGCTCGCGACCGAAGTTCCCGTTTATTTCGTGTACATCTCGGCCTGGGGCATGCCCGACGGCGTCGTCCAGTTCCGCGACGACATTTACGAGATGGACGGCAATGCCGAACTGGCGCTCGACACCACTTCAGGCATGGAACAGCCGGTTCAGTAATCCGAACATCAAACGATCCTCAGAAGCCGCGCCATTTGCGCGGCTTTTTCGTTCCAGCGGGGCCGTAGCCAGCGCAAACTGCTCACCCCGCGCGCTTAGCCCAGCAAATGTCGTTCTTCGTATTGCCCTCGCATCTGCGGAAGGTTAATACCTTGCCGCATTCCACCGTAGGAGCCAGCCAATGACCAATGCTTCCACCGAATCCTTCTTCAATCGCTCGCTTGCGGACGTCGATCCGGAAATCTTCGGCGCGATCGGAAAAGAGCTCGGTCGTCAACGGCATGAGATCGAACTGATCGCATCCGAGAACATCGTTTCCCGTGCCGTTCTGGAAGCCCAGGGCTCCATCATGACCAACAAATATGCCGAGGGTTATCCGGGCAAGCGCTATTACGGCGGCTGCCAGTTCGTCGATATCGCCGAGGAACTGGCGATCGAGCGTGCCAAGAAGCTCTTCGGCGTCAATTTCGCCAACGTTCAGCCGAATTCCGGTTCGCAGATGAACCAGGCCGTGTTCCTGGCGCTGCTGCAGCCGGGCGACACCTTCATGGGCCTCGATCTCAACTCCGGCGGTCACCTGACGCATGGTTCGCCGGTCAATATGTCCGGCAAATGGTTCAACGTCGTTTCCTACGGCGTTCGCGACGGCGACAACCTGCTCGATATGGACGACGTCGAGCGCAAGGCTAGAGAACACAAACCGAAGCTGATCATCGCCGGCGGCACGGCCTATTCCCGTATTTGGGACTGGAAGCGCTTCCGGGAGATCGCGGACTCGGTTGGCGCCTACCTGATGGTCGACATGGCCCACATCGCCGGTCTCGTTGCCGGTGGCGTGCATCCGTCGCCGTTCCCGCACTGCCATGTTGCGACCACCACCACCCACAAATCGCTCCGCGGCCCGCGCGGCGGCGTCATCCTGACGAATGACGAGGATCTGGCGAAGAAGTTCAACTCCGCCGTTTTCCCCGGTCTTCAGGGCGGCCCGCTGATGCACATCATCGCCGCCAAGGCCGTCGCCTTCGGCGAAGCCCTGCAGCCGTCGTTCAAGGAATATGCCGCCCAGGTCGTCAAGAACGCCAAGGCGCTCGCCGAAACGCTTGTTGCCGGCGGCCTCGATGTCGTCTCGGGTGGCACCGACAACCACCTGATGCTGGTTGACCTGCGCAAGAAGAACGCCACCGGCAAGCGCGCAGAAGCCGCACTCGGCCGCGCCTACATCACCTGCAACAAGAACGGCATTCCCTTCGATCCCGAAAAGCCCTTCGTCACCTCGGGTGTTCGCCTCGGCGCCCCGGCCGGCACGACGCGCGGCTTCAAGGAAGCCGAATTCCGCGAGATCGGTAACCTCATCGTCGAGGTTCTCGATGGTCTGAAGGTCGCCAATTCCGACGAAGGCAATGCCGCCGTCGAAGCTGCGGTCCGCGGCAAAGTGGTGAATCTGACCGATCGCTTCCCCATGTATGACTACATGGGCTAGAGCGCCGTGCGCCCGTTCGGGCGCACAAAGGTCGCTCTAATTCTTTGAATCTACGCATCAGGCTTTCCGAAAATCGGTTCCGATTTTCGGGCCGATGCTCAAGGAGAAGGCATGCGCTGCCCCTATTGCGGTTCGGAAGACACTCAGGTCAAGGATTCCCGCCCGGCGGAGGATAACACTTCTATCCGCCGGCGCCGCATCTGTCCGGATTGCGGCGGCCGCTTCACGACCTTCGAGCGCGTGCAGCTTCGCGAGCTGATGGTCACCAAGAAGACCGGCCGCAAGGTTCCCTTCGATCGTGACAAGCTCGTCCGGTCCTTCGATGTGGCATTGCGCAAGCGCCCGGTCGATCGCGATCGCATCGAGCGCGCTGTCTCCGGCATCGTGCGCCGGCTGGAAAGCTCGGGCGAGACGGAAATCTCTTCCGAGCAGATCGGCCTGCAGGTTCTGGAAGCGATGAAGAGCCTCGATGATGTCGGCTTCGTGCGCTACGCCTCGGTCTATCGAGACTTCTCGCATGCCGAGGATTTCGAAAAGCTGATCGCCGAGCTCAACGCCAAGATCGCCCGCGATCCACTGGACGGCTGACCATGGGCGAGGGGATCGTGCAGCCTGAGGACGAACGCTTCATGGCAGCTGCGATCCGCCTGTCGCGATGGCACACGGGCCAGACTTCCACCAATCCATCCGTCGGCTGCGTCATCGTTCGCGATGGTGCAATCGTCGGCCGCGCCGTGACAGCACTCGGCGGCCGCCCGCATGCTGAGCCGCAGGCGCTCGCCGAAGCCGGTGAACTTGCCCGTGGTGCGACGGCCTATGTCACGCTCGAACCCTGCTCCCATCACGGCAAGACGCCGCCCTGCGCCGAGGCTCTGATTGCCCATGGCGTCGGCCGTATCGTCATCAGCGTCACCGATCCTGATGTCAGAGTGTCCGGTCGCGGTATTGCGATGCTGCAAGCTGCCGGCATCGAGGTGACCTCGGGCGTGCTGGAGGAAGAGGGCCGGCAATCGCTTGCCGGCTATCTCACCCGCCAGACGAAGAACCGCCCCTATGTGACTCTCAAACTTGCTGTTTCTGCAGATGGCATGATCGGTCGAGCAGGGGTAGGGCAGGTGGCGATAACTGGCTCGGAAGCCCGCGCTCAGGTGCAGGCGCTGCGGGCCGAAACCGATGCCATCCTTGTCGGCATCGGCACGGCGATTGCTGACGATCCGCTGCTGACGGTGCGGACACCGGGTCTTGAAGCGCAATCGCCTGTTCGCATCGTGCTCGATCCCGCTTTGGCATTGCCGCTGACGAGCAAGCTCGTCGAGACGGCGCGGGATGTGCCCGTTATTGTGGTGGCGAGTGAAGAGATATCGCCGTTAGGGTCTGAGGAAGGGGCACCCCCCTCTGTCCTGCCGGACATCTCCCCCACAAGGGGGGAGATCGACAAGGGGCCTGCTCCCAGTTCCCCAGCTTCCGATGATGATGTTTCCGCCTCGAGGCCAGATGCGGGGCAGGGGGCTAGCACCCAGCGAATCTCCCCCCTTGTGGGGGGTGAGGTGCGTTCCGGCGAAGCCGGAGCGATCGATCCAGTGAATCGATCGCAGCTCCGAACGTCCGGCAGGACAGAGGGGGGTACCGCACCCACGGATGCCACCGACATGGACTCCCGCCGCACCGCACTCGAAGCCGCCGGCGTCGAGATCCTTTACTGCAATCCCTATCACCCGGAGGTCCTGCTGCCGGCGCTCGCCACACGCGGCATCTCCTCGCTTCTGGTCGAAGGCGGCGCAAAGACTGCGAAGCTTTTCCTCGAAGCCGGTTTCGTCGATCGCATCCAGCTCTATCAGGCGCCTCTCGTCATCGGTGAGGGGGGGATTGAATCCCCATTGCAGGCAACCGACATACCATCCGGCTTTGCCCACAGGGGCACATATATATTCGGCGCGGATCGCCTGGACGAATACGAAAGAGAGACTTGATGTTCACCGGAATTATCACTGATATCGGCACGATCGAATCCGTTTCGGCCCTCAAAGAGGGCATCAAGCTCCGTGTCGCGACAAATTACGATCCGGCGACCATCGATATGGGCGCTTCCATCTCCCATTCCGGCATCTGCCTCACCGTGACCGGCCTGCCGCAGGCGGGCAGCAACGGCCGCTGGTTCGAGGTGGAGGCGTGGGAAGAGGCGCTGCGCCTCACCACCGTTTCCGCCTGGCAGGCTGGCAGCCATATCAATCTCGAACGGTCGCTGAAGATCGGTGATGAGCTGGGCGGCCACATCGTCTCCGGCCATGTCGACGGCAAGGCCGAGATCTTGTCGGTGACGGAGGAAGGCGATGCGACGCGCTACCGCCTGCGCGCGCCGGCCCATCTCGCGAAATTCGTGGCGCCCAAGGGCTCGATTGCCCTCGACGGCACGTCGCTGACCGTCAATGCCGTCGATGGTACGGATTTCGACGTACTCTTGATCCGCCACACGCTCGAGGTCACGACTTGGGGTGAACGCAAGGCTGGCGACTTCGTCAATTTCGAGGTCGATACGATGGCGCGTTACGCTGCCCGCCTCGCTGAGTTCCCTAACGCGAAAACTGAATGATCGGGCCGTTATAGTCCGTCCGCGCCGTTTCCCTGAAACCGAGCTTTTCGGCAACCCTGAGCGACGGTATGTTGTCTGGGCTGATGATGCAGGTCATCACCCGCCCCGGAAACTGTGTCTCGCCCCAGCCGATGATCGCCGTCAGCGCCTCGGTGGCATAACCCTTGCCATGCGCAGATGGCATCAGCGCCCAGCCCACCTCCATCGTGCCTTCGATCGAAGGCTGCATGTCCCGCTTGGCTTCGAGAAAACCGGCTTCGCCGATGAAGCGGCCGCTTTCCTTTTCTTCGATAGCGAAGAAACCGAAGCCCATGTGATGCCACATGCCGGCAATACGCAGCAGCCGTGACCAGCTCTGCTCGCGGCTGGAGGGTACGCCGCTGATGAAACGCACGACGTCTTCGTCGCGCCAGAGCTCGAAATGTGCGTCGAAGTCGTCACGCCGATGCGCGCGCAGAACAAGCCGTCCGGTTTCCAGTGTCGGGATATCGATCATGAAAATGCTCTGAAACGATTTGCGATGAAGGCGCTGATATCAGAAGCCGGGCTCGCCGTCCCAGTAGTCGAGGGCGTTCTCGCCCCGGCCGATGTGATCGAAGGATCTGCCGTCGCGATTGGTCTTGGCGAGAAATTTACCGGAATCGGGATATTCGCAAATCTCGGTCTTCGCTTTGGTCGATAGGCCCAGATAGATCAGCGGCGTCGATCCGGTATTGATGATCTGATGCGCCGTTTCCGGCCCGCCCGCCGGCGCCCCCAGCACATCACCCTTCTTGATCGGATAGCGCTGCTCGCCGAATCGATATTCGCCCGTGCCCTCGATGATGTAGAAGAGCTCGTCTTCCACATGGTGATTGTGGAAAGGGCAGCCGGATTTGCCTGATGGCACTTCATTGTAGCTGATGCCGAGATTGGTGAGCCCGAGCTGGTTTCCGAAAGACGTGTCGCGGCTCTCGAAAAACCTTCCCTTCGTCCAGTGTTCGAGGGAGAGATCGGCCGTGTTGATGACCGGTTTTGCATTCGTCGCCATGGGGTCCTCCGCTTTGGCGAGAAAACAATCCTATCCGGCGGAAAATGCAACAGCGATTTCGATAAAAGGCGAGTATGGGCGGTGAGGAGATCAGCCGCCCATGCTCGCCTTCCAAGTTGGCAGCCTCAGCGAACGTAGAACGTAATGCTGCCGTCGGCTGCCTGTTCGGCGTTCACGACATTGCGGATAGCGATGCCATCATTGTTGAGCTTGTGTGCCAGCGACCTGTTGGCGTCGATGGAAGCCTGGATGGCGTGGATAGCGCTTTCCGAGCGCTGGGGGGCGGAGCGCGGGCCGGTGGTTTCGTCGTCGAGATTGTGCCAGTCGTAGACCGGCTGGATGTCGAAGTCGCCTTGGAAGGTGCGAAGCGTCTGCTCGATACCTTGGGCGGTATTCATGCCGAGGCTTTCAGCCCGGCTGACGCCGGCAAATGCAAGGGAGGAGAAAGCGGCGGCGATGGCGATTTTAGCAACGCGGTTCATGATGGTATCCTTTCGTCTGCTGTGACGGTCGGCTGTCGTTGCAGGGGATCGTCGGTGTTGCGACTGGGATTTGGCACTGCAGCATTGTCGTTTCAATGGCGTAAGTAACTGAAAATAAATTAAAAATTGTTCATGAAATCCGCCTTGGATTTGCCGTTTTTGCGCCACCCGGCTAGGCATGTTTTTCACGTCGTTGCGCCCGACAGTGGCGAGCTCCGCTATCCCATTGCAGATATTTTGTCTTTCCTTTTGGAGCGCCACCCGAATTTGCTTGCCATTCGCTCGAAGGCATGTTTTGACCGCGGCCTGCCCGAGTGGAAAATGCCCCTCCAACCGAAGGTGAACCATGCCGAAAGAGACCGCTCCCCATATTTTGATCGTCGAAGCACGCTTCTATGACGACATGGCCGATGCTCTTCTCGAAGGCGCGACCTTCGCGCTGGAAGAAGCCGGCGCCACGTTTGACGTCGTCACCGTGCCCGGCGCGCTGGAAATTCCGGCGGCGATTGCCATGGCGCTCGATGGCGCGGATAATGACGGCACGCAGTATGACGGTTTCGTTGCACTCGGCATGGTCATCCGCGGCGAAACCTATCATTTCGACATCGTGTCGAACGAGTCTTCGCGCGCGCTCATGGATCTCGCCGTCAGCGAGTCCCTTGCCATCGGCAACGGCATCCTGACCGTCGAGAACGATGAACAGGCCTGGGTGCGTGTACGCCGCTCGGAAAAGGACAAGGGCGGTTTTGCCGCCCGTGCAGCTCTCACCATGATCGAGCTGAAGAAGAAGTTGGGTGCATAAAGAATGACTGACGAAAATACCGAACGACCGGTCAAGGCTGCCAACCAGCGGGGTGCTGCGCGTCTTGCGGCTGTGCAGGCGCTTTATCAGATGGATATCGGCGGCACCGGCGTTCTGGAAATCGTGGCGGAATACGAGGCCCACCGCCTCGGCCAGGAACTTGACGGCGAAACCTATCTGAAGGCCGATGCCGGCTGGTTTCGCTCGATCGTCTCAGGCGTCGTGCGCGACCAACTCCGTCTTGACCCGCTGATCGCCTCCGCCCTGCAGGACGATTGGGCGCTGTCGCGTCTGGACAGCACCGTCCGCGCCATCCTGCGCGCCGGTGTCTTCGAACTCGTCGACCGCAAGGACGTTCCGATCGCCGTCATCGTCACCGAATATGTCGAGATCGCTCGCGCCTTCTTCGACGATGATGAGCCGAAGCTCGTCAATGCCGTTCTGGACCGCATCGCCAAGCAGGTGCGCGGCGAGCAGAAGAAATAGGCACTTAGCCGCCAAACGATCCCTCCCGTTCTTTCTGCGGAACTGCAAGGCTTTTGAGGTTTTGCAGTCTTGACGCGACGTTATCGACCACGCAATCTCCACTCGCCTGCTGGGCGTTTCTGTGGAGAGGAGTCGATTCAGCAGCGTTCGTCGCCGGAGAAGGAGTGAGCTCCGGCTTATGGGAGGAAAGAGCGAATGACCATTCTTTTATTGGTAATCGCATGTGGCCTGCTCTCGGTGGTCTACGCCATCTGGGCAACCCGGTCGGTGCTTGCTGCCGATCAGGGCAACAGCCGCATGCAGGAGATCGCGGGCTATATCCGCGAGGGCGCACAGGCCTATCTGACGCGTCAGTACAGAACCATTGCCATCGTCGGCATTGTTGTTTTCATTGCAGCATGGCTGCTCCTTTCCGCCACGGCCGCGATCGGGTTCCTGATCGGCGCCGTCCTCTCGGGTGCTGCCGGCTTCATCGGCATGCACGTCTCCGTCCGCGCCAACGTGCGCACCGCCCAGGCAGCGTCCACGAGCCTCAAGGCCGGCCTCGACATCGCCTTCAAGTCCGGTGCGATCACCGGCCTTCTGGTTGCCGGCCTCGCGCTGCTCGGCGTCTCCATCTATTATTATGTACTGACGATCGTACTCGGCCATGAGGCAGGCTCGCGCGAAGTCATCGACGCCCTCGTGGCGCTCGGCTTCGGCGCTTCGTTGATCTCGATCTTCGCCCGTCTGGGCGGCGGCATCTTCACCAAGGGCGCCGATGTCGGCGGCGACCTCGTCGGCAAGGTCGAGGCCGGAATCCCTGAAGACGATCCGCGTAACCCGGCAACCATTGCCGATAACGTCGGCGACAATGTCGGCGATTGCGCAGGCATGGCGGCCGACCTTTTCGAAACCTATGCGGTGTCCGTCGTCGCGACCATGGTTCTGGCAGCAATCTTCTTTGCCGGTGCACCCATCCTCCAGTTGGCCATGATCTACCCGCTGGCAATCTGCGGCACCTGCATCATCACCTCGATCATCGGCACCTTCTTCGTCAAGCTCGGCCCGAACGGCTCGATCATGGGCGCCCTCTACAAGGGCCTTATCGTGACCGGCCTTCTGTCGATCATCGGCCTTGGTGCCGCGACCTCGCTGACGGTCGGCTGGGGTTCGCTCAGTCAGGTCGCCGGCTTCGACGTTACCGGCACGAAGCTCTTCTTCTGCGGTCTCGTCGGCCTCGTCGTCACAGCGCTGATCGTCGTCATCACCGAATATTATACCGGCACCGGCAAGCGCCCGGTCGTATCGATCGCCCAGGCATCGGTCACCGGCCACGGCACCAACGTCATCCAGGGCCTCGCGGTATCCCTGGAATCGACGGCGTTGCCGGCACTCGTCATCGTCGGCGGCATTCTTGCCACCTATCAGTTCGGCGGCCTGTTCGGCACCGGCATCGCGGTCACCGCCATGCTCGGCCTTGCCGGCATGATCGTGGCGCTCGATGCCTTCGGCCCGGTCACGGACAATGCCGGCGGCATTGCCGAAATGTCCCATCTGCCACCCGAAGTGCGCAAATCCACGGATGCGCTCGATGCCGTCGGCAACACGACGAAGGCCGTCACCAAGGGTTACGCGATCGGTTCGGCCGGTCTCGGCGCGCTGGTGCTCTTTGCGGCCTATGCGAACGACCTGCAATATTTTGCCGCGCATCCCGACCAGTATCCTTATTTCCAGAATATCGGCACGATTTCATTCGATCTGTCGAACCCTTACGTGGTTGCCGGTCTGCTGTTCGGGGGCCTGATTCCCTATCTCTTCGGTGGCATCGCCATGACCGCCGTCGGCCGTGCCGCCGGCGCGATCGTCGAGGAAGTGCGCAAGCAGTTCCGCGAAAAGCCCGGCATCATGCAGGGTACGGAGAAGCCTGATTATGGCAAGGCAGTCGATCTGTTGACCAAGGCGGCGATCCGCGAAATGATCATACCGTCGCTGCTGCCGGTGCTGGCGCCTGTCGTCGTCTATTTCGGCGTGCTGATCATCTCCGGCTCCAAGGCGTCGGCCTTTGCAGCACTTGGCGCATCGCTGCTTGGCGTCATCATCAACGGTCTCTTCGTCGCGATCTCGATGACCTCGGGCGGCGGCGCCTGGGACAATGCCAAGAAGAGCTTTGAGGACGGCTTCGTCGACAAGGACGGCGTGCGCCACATGAAGGGCTCGGACGCCCACAAGGCGTCAGTGACGGGTGATACCGTCGGCGATCCCTACAAGGATACGGCAGGTCCCGCCGTCAACCCGGCGATCAAGATCACCAATATCGTAGCCTTGCTGCTGCTGGCGGTTCTCGCAAGCTAAGACGCTTCAAGCGAATGAAACAAAACCCGCCGGATCGCTCCGGCGGGTTTTGCATATGGGAAACCGCTTGCTTTAGCGCAGGCTGGACGGGTTCTGCGGCGTGCCGCCGGCGCCGCCACCGAAGAGGCTCTTGGCCGCATTCGCCGCGCTGCCGCCGGACAGCATCTGCTGCAGGAAGGTGAGTTCCCGACCGCCGGTCGGCGTGACGCGAGCAATCGTGTCGAACACCTTGCCGTCCTGCAGGGTGTAGTTGGCGCGGCGGGTAACGACGCCGTCCTTGTCGAAATAGATGGCGAGAATGCTCTGGGCGGTGACGCGCAGCTTCTGGAATGCCATCGAGCGCTGGCGGCGCTGCGAGATGTAATAGAAGACCTCCCCGTCGAAGGTTGCCGTGGTCGAGGGCGTGCCGAGCGACAGCAGCACCTGCTCACGACTGGAACCTTCAGGCACCAGCGCCAACGACTGCTCGTCGACGATATAGCCGCCGTTCAGCACGGTGCTCGTCTGGCATCCTGAGAGTGTGGTGGCGGAGGCGATTATGATGGCAATGGCCGCATTGCTGAAGAATTTCATGTCTGACTTGAAATACCGTTTCTTCAACGACATCTACTCCCTTGAGTATCGATAGCAGCCATTCCAAACACTGCGTGCTTCCTCCTGCAAAACCATTGTGGCCATTCCGGGGTCGAATTCTCCCGATCTGCCTCGTTGTGCACCGGAGCGCACCTGTCTCGAAACCGGCCACGAACGGCATTGCAATTCGCGCCTGCTTCGGTAAACCAGCTTTCGAAATCATGCAACAAGGCCCGGTGCCGCTCGGCGCCAAGAATGCGGTATTTCCGGAAAAAACAAATGATCTTCGGGCTCTTCGGTAAGAGAAACAGCAACCAGACCATCGTCGACCGGCAATACGCCGCGCTGACGGCCGCCGCTCGCATGCCGGAGCTCTATGAGCGCCTTGACGTGCCCGATACCGTCATGGGCCGCTTCGAGATGCTGTCGATCGCCATGATCCTGTTTTTCCGCCGCACCCGGACCTCCGGGACGAGCGGCCAGGAGATCGCCCAGGAAATCGTCGATGCTTTTTTTCAGGATATCGACTATTCGATCCGCGAACTCGGAATCGGCGACAACAGCGTGCCGAAGCGCATGAAGAAGCTCGCAGGCATGTTTTATGGACGGCTGGAAGCCTATTCGAAGGCCATGGATGCCGGCGATGCTGCCGCACTTTCCGTGGCCCTCCAGCGCAATATTTATCCCGAAGCAGCCGAGCCCGCCGACATGAGCGGGCTGGCGCAATGGATGGTGGCGGCTGAAGCCCACCTGTCGGCCATTCCCGAAGAGGCGATCGCCACCGGTTCGGCGACGATCCCTGGGGTCGCCTGAGGAGTAGAATCATGAAGAAAGATCTGAGCGAGATTCCTTTTTCCTATCCGGTCAAGGTCGGCCACATTTCCGCCAATCCGGTCGAGGTCCGCGTGAGCGCCGACAAGGACGAGCTGAAGGCGCTGGCCGAAAGCTGGAACGTCTTGTCGGTGGACGATCTCCATGCCGACCTGCAGATCAACAGGTGGAAGCGCGACGGCATCCGCGTCAAGGGACGCGTGCAGGCGAAGATCGTCCAGTCCTGCATCGTCACGCTCGAGCCGGTCGAATCTGCAATCGATGAGACCTTCGAGCAGATCTTCGTGCCGGAAAATTCCAAGCTTGCCCGCCATCCCGCCAATGATACCGGGGAAATGGTGCTGGATCCCGACGGTCCGGACCTGCCTGAAGTCTTTACCGGCGATACGATCGATGCCGGCGAGATCGTCGCGGAATTCGCAGCACTCGCCATCGATCCCTATCCGCGCAAGGAAGGCGTGGAGTTCGAGGCCCATATCGAGGATACGGGGGAAAATGACCGGAAGCCCTCTGCATTTGCCGCGCTCAAGGACTGGAAAAAGGACTGAAGCAACACCGGCATTTGCCATAATTCAGTTGTAAGCGACGCCAAAACCGGTATTTTGGCCGAAATTTCGCCCCTGAGGCGAAAGAGAAGGATCAGGGACGCGTGATCAGAATATCTCTCGACCTCATGGGTGGCGACTTTGGTCCCCAGGTTGTCATCCCCGGTGCTGCCAAGGCGCTGGACAGGCACCCGGATATTTCCTTCGTCTTTTACGGCATCAAGGAACAGTGCGACCCGGTTCTGGCGAAGTTTCCCAAGCTCAGGGAAAAGTCGACCTTTCACGATTGCGAACTTGCCGTCAGCATGGAAGAGAAGCCGAGCCAGGCGCTGCGCCGCGGCCGCTATGTCTCCACCATGTGGCGCACCATCGAAGCGGTGAAGTCGGGCGAGGCCGATGTCGCCGTTTCCGCCGGCAATACCGGCGCGCTCATGGCAATGGCCAAGTTTTGTCTGCGCACGATGGCCAATATCGAACGCCCGGCGATCGCCGCCATCTGGCCGACGATGAAGGGCGAAAGCATCGTACTCGATGTCGGCGCCACGATCGGCGCCGATTCGCAGCAATTGATGGATTTCGCGCTCATGGGCGGCGCCATGGCGCGCGCGCTCTTCGAGGTTGAGCGTCCGACCGTCGGCTTGCTGAATGTCGGCGTCGAGGAAATCAAAGGTCAGGAAGAAGTCAAGGAAGCTGGCCGCCTGCTGCGGGAAGCCAATCTCGATTCGCTCGAATATTCCGGCTTCGTCGAAGGTGACGATCTCGGCAAGGGTACCGTCGATGTCGTGGTTGTCGAAGGCTTTTCCGGGAATATCGCGCTGAAGGCTGCGGAAGGTACGGCCCGGCAGATCGCCGGCTATCTTCGCGCTGCCATGTCGCGCACGCTGCTTGCCCGCATCGGCTATCTCTTCGCCAAGAGCGCCTTCGACATGCTGCGTGAGAAGCTCGATCCGAGCAAGGTCAATGGTGGCGTGTTTCTCGGCCTGAACGGCATCGTCATCAAGAGCCACGGTGGGGCGAATGCCGAAGGCATCGCCGCGGCCATCGAAGTCGGTTATGACATGGCCAAGAATGGCCTGACCCAGAAAATAGAAAACGATCTCAAAAAATACCATGCCAAGCGGCTGCCCCCGATGGGGCCGGAAGCCGCGTGAGCAACGAGGTTCAAGCAATATGATCCGATCTGTGGTTCGCGGCTTCGGGGCTGCACTGCCGAAACGCGTAATGACCAACCGGGAAATGGAAGGTATCGTCGACACGTCGGACGAGTGGATCGTCCAGCGGACCGGCATCCGCCAGCGCTACATTGCCGGTGATGACGAAACCACGGCATCGCTCGGCGAGGCGGCAGCACGTGCGGCGCTCGCAAATGGCGGCCTGACGCCTGACGATATCGACGTGATCATCTGCGCGACCTCGACGCCTGACAACACCTTCCCGGCGACGGCGGTCAATATCCAGAACCGTCTCGGCATGGCGCATGGCTTTGCCTTCGACGTCCAGGCCGTCTGCACGGGGTTCGTCTATGCGGTCACGACGGCTGACGCCTATATCCGTGGCGGTCTTGCCAAGCGCGTGCTCGTCATCGGCGCTGAGACCTTCTCCCGCATCCTCGACTGGAATGACCGCACCACCTGCGTGCTTTTCGGTGACGGCGCCGGCGCGATCGTGCTGGAAGCAGCCGAGGGCGAGGGAACGGCGGCAGACCGCGGCGTGCTGACCGCGCATCTGCGCTCCGATGGTTCGCACAAGGACAAGCTCTATGTCGACGGTGGTCCGTCCTCGACCGGTACGGTCGGCAAGCTGCGCATGGAAGGCCGCGAGGTCTTCAAATATGCCGTGGGCATGATTACCGACGTCATCCAGGCCGCTTTCGATTCGACCGGTACGACATCAGAGGATCTCGACTGGCTGGTCCCTCACCAGGCCAATCGCCGCATCATCGATGGTTCGGCCAAGAAGCTGAACATTGCCCCGGAAAAGGTCGTCATAACAGTCGATCTGCATGGCAATACGTCTGCTGCCTCCATTCCGCTGGCTCTTGCGACGGCTGCCGGCGACGGACGCATCAAGAAGGGCGATCTCGTGATGCTGGAAGCGATGGGCGGCGGCTTCACCTGGGGCGCGGCTTTGCTGCGCTGGTAGGCACGAATCCTAAAAAACTGGCGGCGAACAAGAGCTTGACCGTGAGGCACAAGACAAATAATCTTCGTCCACTTTCACAAAATATTTTCTATTGGGCGGGGAAACCATGACCGGAAAGACAGTTACGCGAGCAGACCTGGCGGAATCCGTTTTTCGGAAGGTCGGTCTCTCCCGGACGGAATCTGCTGAGCTCGTCGAAACGGTCATCGACGAGATTTGCAACGCCATCGTACGCGGCGAGACCGTCAAGCTCTCCTCTTTCGCAACCTTCCAGGTGCGCGACAAGAACGAGCGCATCGGCCGCAACCCGAAGACCGGCGAGGAAGTTCCGATTTCACCCCGTCGCGTCATGACCTTCAAGGCCTCGAATGTGCTCAAGACGCGCATTCTCAAGTCCCATGTTGCCCGGAAGGGCAAAACCAAGCCGCAAAACCCGGCTGCCTGATCATCTTTTTTCCCGCTGAACGGAAACTTTTGCCGCGTCGCTCCTCCGGCTGTGCGCAACGCGAAGACGTGACTTGAATTCGCGGCTCCAAACCGTTGAAATATGATGAGTCGCCGTTTTGGATGGATCCGCGAGGTCGCGTAGCAGTATGACGTTGGACAAGAGCCCGGATGCCTTTCGCACCATCAGCGAAGTTGCTGATGATCTTGACCTGCCGCAGCATGTGCTGCGCTTTTGGGAAACCCGTTTTCCGCAGATAAAGCCGATGAAGCGTGGCGGTGGCCGGCGTTATTACCGGCCGGAGGATGTCGATCTCCTGAAAGGCATCCGCCATCTGCTCTATGATCATGGTTATACGATCAAGGGCGTGCAGAAGCTCTTGAAGACCAACGGCAACAAGTTTGTCGTCGCGGTTGGTCACGGCGATCTTGCAAGCGTCGAGGCACTCTCGGCCAACGTGGGCGATATTGTCGCAGGTGAACCGCGCGTTGCTATGGCGGAAGAGGACCAGATCGTCGGCCGCGCCAAGCCGCCGATTACGCGCCGCTTCTTCAATTTCGTCAGCGGCGAGGACGATCAGCCGGAAATCTCGGTCGGCAAGTCGAGTGTCGGCAAGGAGGACCGCGCGCTTCTCCAGGAAGCGCTTTACGATCTCCTGGAATGCAAGCGCCTGCTCGATCAGGTGCGCTAAAGCACGTCGCGCAGCGGTTTTGCCGTGACGACACGCGTGAGGCAGGAACCTGAGGCGTTACCGGCGAATCAGAAAGATCGCGATTCGCTTCAGGTCTGCATGCCCTTGAGCGCTTTTTCGAGATCGGAGAGCTGGAACGGTTTTCTGAGGACAGGCAAGCTTGAACTGCTGCCTTCGGGCGCGCTGCCATATCCCGTCGCAAAGACATAGGGCTTGCCGAGTGTCTCAAGCAGTTTCGCGACCGGCAGCGAACTCTTTCCAGCCAGCGATACATCAAGGATAGCTGCGTCGAATTCCTTGTTCTGGGCCGCATCGAGCGCCTGCTCCAGATCCGCAACACTGGCGGTCACGCGATAGCCGAGATCCCCAAGCATCTCCTCAAGCAGCATGGCGATCAGCGCATCGTCTTCGACGATGAGTATGTCTTTCATGGTCCCGTCCGCCCTTGCGCAGCTCGTGCCTGGCCCTTTGCTGGGTGTCACGGCTTATGTGTCCTAAGCCGGCTGCTCGTCAAGGCTGCGGAGCCAGCCATCGGAGAGAACGCCAGCCATGCTTCATGGTTGCCCGCCGACGCGGCGCACTGGCCGACATCAAGAGCATCCTCATCCCAAGGTCAACCATGCGAGCCGAGGTTGACGCAGCTCCCGCGCTCGGTTAGTCGCGGAGGCTTGACGCCTCCGCTTCGCAAGGAACCTCCTGTGTCCGCTTCCCATCGCGTTCTCGACAAGACCTACGATGCCTTCCTCTTCGATATGGACGGCACGGTGCTGAACTCCATCGCCGTCGTCGAGCGCGTCTGGAGCGATTGGGCTGTCCGCCACGGCTTCGAGCCGGAAGTCCTGCTCAAGACCATCCACGGCGTTCGTGCATCCGATGCTATCAGGCAGCTCGGTCTTCCCGGCGTCGATCCGGTCGCCGAAGCCAAGCTCCTTCTGAAGGAGGAGATGGAGGATTTCGAAGGTATCATCGAGATTCCGGGTTCCATCCGCTTCCTGAATGCGCTGCCCGCCGATCGCTGGGGCATCGTCACCTCCGCGCCCATCGAACTCGCCCGTCGCCGTATGGCGGCAGCGGGCATTCCCATGCCGAAAATGATCGTCAGTGGTGAAGAAGTATCGGCAGGCAAGCCGAGCCCGGAATGTTATCTGCTTGGCGCAAGCCGTCTCGGCGTCGATCCCGCCCGCTGCCTGGTCTTCGAGGACGCGGTTGCCGGCATTCTCGCCGGCGAGGCCGCCGGCGCAGATGTCACCGTCATCGCCGAAACCCATGCGACGCCCTTCGAGACGCCGCACTTCACGATTTACAACTATGCCTCTTGGCAGCCGCGCATGACGGCGGACGGCAGGCTCACATTGTCCGCACTATGAGTGGCGGGCGAAGGGTTTCAGAATTTGTGCCCACGCCGGGCTCAGAGCTTGACGCGATTGCCCTTGTTGTCGATCATCTGCAGCACCTTGCCATCCGTCTTGATCGAGACGCAGTCGGTCTGCTTGTTGGGAAAAAGAACGCAGATCTGACCGTCTGAAATCTTGTAGCCGTTCTTATTGCCTTGGCGGTATTCATAGCCGTTCGAGGCCTTCCGCAGGTCGCTGGCGCCGTTCAGAAGCTGTCGGATTTCATTTTCCTTGGCGTTCCGGAACTGGACGTTTTCTGCCAATGCGATATGCGAGGAGGCCAGCGTTACGATCACGCCGATGAGAAGTGAGCGGCTTGGCAGCATGTGGTAAACTCCAGGCAATGGTCTGCGGCAGATTGAAGAGAGTGAAATGATCAGGGTCGTTCTTACCTTAGCTTTAGCAATGCTTGCCAGTAATGCAATGGCTGTCGATCCGACGAATCCGCGCGTCGACCGCCAAAACCGCGAGGATTGCCGCCGTTTTCCGGAGCGCTGCGCCGGCGACGACCGCAACCGCAACCGCCGTGACTATTATCGCGACAATACGCGCCAGGGCTCCGGACAATATATCTATCGCGGCCAGCGCCGCATATGGACCGATGAATCGCGCTAAGCACCTCGTTTTGCTCTTCGACCGGGATCTTCCGGTCGACCCTCGGCAGTGTAAGAATGGCAACCAAACCACGCCCCTCGATGTCGTAAGACCTTGGTCCATGTCGAAAGCTCCGTGATCGTGGTATTCGGCCGCGTAGGAGTGGTGACGAACCAAGGGGAGAGAGATGCAGATATCGATCATCGCGGAACTGCAGACGGCTCGAAGCAATCTTGCCACGCTTGGGGCGACCGACCGCCGTGTAATCGTGGCGCGCATCCACAGCTATCTCCAGGAATACCGGGACGATATTCTCGGACACGTGCCTGCGGACCGACGCACGTGGATCGAACGATTGATCGCATCCCTTTCGACCAAGACTTCCGCAGATCGCCTTGTTGGACAACGAGGAATTCCGTTCCGTGCTTGCCGAATTCGAAAAACTCCTCGTCCTGCTCGAAGACCTGACGTCCTCCTGGGACGGCTTACCCCACACCATTCACTGAGGCATTCGCTGGCTCGTCGCGCCCTCACGCCGGAGAGCGACGTGTCATTCGGCGGAGCAAGGATGAAGAGCGATCGGCTTCACGCCACAGGATCGTGGTCAGACGCAGGAGGCGATGTCTGGGAATTTCCGGGACTGATCGCGCGCTACGCTCCGCCGTCCGGTTGGCCGCGAAGTCAACCGGCTGTTTTAGACTGAGATTTCAAGGGATTAAATGGTCGGGGCGACTGGACTCGAACCAGCGACCCCTTGACCCCCAGTCAAGTGCGCTACCGGGCTGCGCTACGCCCCGACCTGCCGAAACGGCTTGCTCCTGTTAGACTTTTCGGTTTTTGGACGCAAGGGAAAAATGCCGCCGCGATCATAAAACGGAACTTGTTCAATGGAATGTCTGCCGGGCAGCTTTTACTCTGCCTCTCCGGTGCTGCCTGGAATCCTCAAAACCGGCTGATGACTGCCGAAAAAAGTCTGCGCAAAGCGTCAAAAGTCCTTGCATACGCCGAGGCGGCATGGAAATTCTTTCGCTGGTGAGCAATGTGGCGTTAAGCTGGAGACGGCATCTTGCCGAAATAATGTAGATTTCCGGTTGCAGTTTCTAAGCTGATAAATTTCCGGTAAAATATTTCCTTAATATTTTGACTCGATATTCCTGCTTAATGAAGGAGATTTATTATATATTCAGTGAAGTCTACCTTTGGCTGAAGCCAAGCGTCTGCGACATTTCCAATTTTTGACGTCTGAAACTGAAATTTATTCGCAATTTTGTTGCTGAACGTGTAAGCAAGGGAAATCGTAGGAAAGCGTAGTTTCGGGCGTATGACGATCGACAGTAACAGGCAGGATTGCCGGCAGACCCTTGCCGCTGCGTTTAAGGCCCTCTCCGAGGAGGCCGTGAAAGCCGGCTGGCCGGAAGGGGATGTTGCCCTTGCGCTTGCGGAGCTTGCCGAAGAATATGTGGCCGAGGTCGGCGCCAAGGCGATCGTCGAAGGCTTTAACCAGTTGCAGCTCTATGCAGCGAGCGGCCGGCTGAAATTCTGAGCCGAATCTTCAATTCTTACACCAATAGTTCAGCGGTTCCGGCAGCCTCCACGAAGGGAGGTCTGTGCTGCGCTTTTCAGCCGGTCCACCACATAGAGGCAGTGCTGGAGCGCTATGTGATACTCGCGGCCGCTTGGCCAGTCAGCGTTTGAGGTATTCGAAGGCTTCCCAGGCGATTGCGACAATGAAGCCGCTGCTTGGAGATTTGACACTCACGGGCAAACGGAAGCGTTTTCGTTCACGGCTCCTCATTCCATATGCATTCCAAACGGACCATAACGCACGAGGCACGAGATTGTTCCCGACGATTTAATTGCGCGGTTGCTAAAATTTCGGGCTACGCGCATAATGAGAAAGAGGCTGACAGGGAGGGCGTCGGCTGCGCAACATGACGATGCGTTGTGCCCTCTAAGGGAAATGTGGCGCGATGTTGAAATCGTCAGTTCACCCCCAGGATTTACCGCTCTTCTCGGAAGATATCGACCTGCTGTCGCGGGTTTTGAGCCAGGTTTGCGATGACAGCGGCATCACTCCCCGCACGCCGGAAGCCGACCGGATCGGTGCAGCCCTCATCCAGCTTTACAGGCAGGGCGTGAAGGACAGCGGCAAGCTGACCATTCTGGCCAAGACCTATCTCTAAAGCTCAGGTCTGCTCGATCGAGACACTGTTCTTGCCGATGCTCATCTCGATGCCTTCGGGTTTGCGCGCTTCGTGGAAGATATGACGTCTGAGACGGCGCCTGGTTCCGTCAATCGTCGTTGGCAGCGTTGAGGTTTTCCGGCCTGATGCCGTCATCGTTGGAGCTGCGGGCGCGCAGGCGTATGCCAGGGCCGCCTTCATCCTGGTTGCCGCTGGCGATGAAGATGATGCCGTGGGCTTCCAGCGTGTTGCGCACGTCGATCGCGGCGCGCGTCTCACCCACCCATTCGCCGTTTTCCAGCGCCTGGACTGTTTCGACGGAGTGTCCTGCATGAGCTGCGAGATCCTCGATGCTCATGCCGATCATGGCGCGTGCGCCGCGTATCTGTGTCCCTGTAATCATGCCGGAAATTTAGCGCTTTTGCCGAACTTCTCAAGTGTCTGTGAGCGGCTCGAGCGCTTGTGGCGAACTTCCAGCGCAGCACAACCCCAGACGATGCCGAACAACAGGTAGACGTGCCGCCAGTGGTCGATATCGATCACGTTGCCGATCGCCGCATGGCCGAGAACGGAAATCCACGCGACCATGAGAAAAGGCTGCCACGGCCGGTCGAGCAATATGTTGCGGAAGCCGAGATACAGCGTCCAGCACAACATGCCGACATAGCTGACGAAGCCCAGCCAGCCATAGGTGGTCAGCGATTTCAACCAGATATTGTGTTCGTCTTCCGGAAACATGGTGCCGAAGACCAGCGGTCCTATGCCGAGCGGCCGTTCCATCATCATCTGGAAGCCGATGCGATGGCGATCGAAACGGCCGAGGTGTTCACCGTCATATTGCTGCACGAGCTGGGCGCGGGCGGAGAAAAGCTCGCTGACCTTGGGAACCTGCAGCGCGACCAGCAGCGAGGCCACCATCAGGATGATCGCGCCGAGCGACAGGATCAGCACACGCAGCCGGAAGGCGCCACTGCGTTCTTTCAGCAGCATCACGAAAATCAGCACGATCACGACAAAGGCGAAAAGGCCCCAGGCTGCACGCGAGAAGGAGAGGAAGATGCCGAGCGCCAGGATGAGCAGCGCTCCCGCTTTGATCGGTAACGTCTTGAGATTTCCGGCGAGAATGCCGTGGACGAGGTAAAGCCCCGGCGGCACGAGGAAAGGGCCGAAGACATTCGGGTCCTGGAAGGCGCCCTTGGCGCGGTCGTAAAGCGTGAAGACTTCCAAGCCCGGAAAGGCGTGGAAATAGCCGAGGATGCCGAGCAGGGACGTGATAACAGCCGCAAAGCTCCAGGCATTGAAGATCAGCGGCAGCCGCTTGTGGCTGTCCTCGATGATCGCGGCGTAGAAGATGGATGTCAGTGCCAGGAAGGTGGAGACGGCAATATACATCGGGCCGGTCGCCAGGTCCCGCATCTGGGTGAGCGACAGCATGCCGCCGATATTGAAGGTCAGAAGCAGCGCCAGCAGCGGTGCGGTGGTGCGGGATATCTTCAGGCCGAGGATGAACCAGAGGCCGATCAGCCCTGCCATCCACAGTTCATAAGGCGCCGGCTCGTCGATGACGAAGCCGGAAAGAAAGACCCCGAAAGCGACCGCCGCCGAGCCGATGAGGCGCAGCGTCAGCCGTTGCGGCTGGGCCACGCGCACATGGGAGGCGTCGATCGCGCTCAATAGGCGTTTTCCGTGTTGAGCAGCCGGATCGGCGTCAGGAACAGGATCTTGAGATCGAACCAGAGCGACCAGTTCTCGATATAATAGAGATCGTAGGCCGTGCGGAACTTGATCTTCTCTTCATTGTCCACTTCGCCGCGCCAGCCGTTGATCTGCGCCCAGCCGGTGACACCGGGCTTGACGCGGTGGCGGGCGAAATAACCGTCGACGATATCGGCGAAAGCGCGTTCGCGCGCCTGCGCGAGCACGGCGTGCGGACGCGGGCCGACCAGCGAAAGTTCGCCCTTCAGCACGTTGAAGAGCTGCGGCAGCTCATCGATCGAGGACTTGCGGATGAAGCGGCCGACAGGGGTGACACGGGGATCGCCCTTGGTGACGGCAGCCCTTGCCGTCGGATCGCCCATGCTGGCGTACATGGAGCGGAACTTGAAGACGTTGATGATCTCGTTGTTGAAGCCATGGCGCTTCTGCATGAAGAAGACCGGCCCTTCCGAAGTCGCCTTCACGGCGATCGCTGTCGCCAGCATGACAGGCCAGAGCAGGCAGAGCGCGATGATGGCGAAGAAGATATCGAAAGCGCGCTTGGCAACGGAATCCCAGTCGCGGATCGGCTTCTTGAAAATGTCGAGCATCGGCACCGCGCCCACGTGCGAATAGGCGCGAGGCCGGAAACGCAGGCGATTGGCGTGTGCGGCAAGGCGGATATCGACCGGCAGCACCCAGAGCTTCTTCAGAAGTTCGAAGATGCGTGCTTCGGCAGACAGCGGCAGCGCGATGATCAGCATGTCGATGCGTGTCATCCGCACGAATTCCACGAGTTCGCTCACCGTGCCGAGCTTCGGATAGCCTGCGACCATGATCGGCGAGCGCTTCTCGCCGCGGTCGTCGAAGATGCCGCAGATACGGATGTCGTTATCCGCCTGCTGCTCCAGCATGCGGATCAGTTCCTTGGCCGGTTCGCCGCCACCGACGATGACGGCGCGGCGCTCCATGATGCCGTTGCGCGCCCAACTGCGCACGCCCTGCGCCACGAGGAAGCGCTCGATAACCAGGAAGAGCGCACCGGCAATAAACCAGATACCGTAGGATTCCGCAGTCGCTGCGCTGAGACCGCGCAAGAGCGAGAAGCTGCCTGTTGTCAGCACGAAGACGATGGCGAATGCTGCGAACGCACGCGGCAGATACCGCACGCGGGCTCTAAGAGCCGGAATGGAATAGGCATCGGCAAGTTGAAGCGCCACCACGATCAATGCTGAAACGACAGCCGCCATGACAGCCCGCATCGCGATACTGTCGCTGCCATCGCCGGGTGCGAAATAGAAGATGACAAGGCCGATGACGAACTGCGTCAGGAATTCCAGCAGCCGCAACTGGCCGATAATGATGACAGGCGAGTAGGTCCCGTCACGGAATTGCTCGGCAATCCGACGGGCATAGGGATTGATGGGAGGCGTCTCGCCGGCGGCATGCGTAGAGGCGTCGCCGCGCGTCTCTGTATCAGAGACCTGCTTGCGCAGGGCTTCCACGTCGAACTGTCCGCTCTTTTCCAGCTTGTTCATGGGGCTTCATCGCTCGTTGATGTGAGCGGGATAACAGAAAGCCCCTAAGAAACTTTTACGAGGCGGCCGGGATTGCCTGTGCCGTAGCGGGATTGACGAGCTCGCCGTAGAGTTTCAGCACTTCGCGGGCCATGACTGGGGCGGAAAAGACCGACTTGACCGCGTCGGGAGAAGGCATGACCTTGTCGTGCCAGCCGGGCACTGTCAGTGCTTCAGCCATCACCCGCGCCAAGTCGTCGGAGTCCCCCGGTGTCACCAGTGCGGGACTGTCTGTTCCAAGCACCTCGGGAATGCCGCCGACACGCGAGGCGATGACCGTCTTGCCGGCGCCGAGCCCTTCCAGAACGATGTAAGGCATGGCTTCGGCGCGGGAGGGAACGACGAGATTCTGCGCCATGGAGAACGCCTCCCTCACGCGCATGGCCGGCAGCATGCCGATGCGCTTGCCGAGGCCGCGCTCGACCATCATCTCGCGATAACGGTCGCGTTCCGGCCCGTCGCCGATCATCAGCGCCGAAAGCGGCCGGCCGAGCAGGCGCTCGGTCTTGGCGAAGGCGTCGATGAAAAGATCCGGGCCTTTGAGATCGCGCAGCATGCCGACATAGATGAAATGTACGGCGTCGGAGCGGGTCGGAATATCGGAAAAATCCCGTGCGCCGATGCCGTTATAGATCAGCCGGTTCATGACCCGGGGCCGGCCCACCTTGGTCGCATAGGTTTGTCGCTCGTACTCGCAGATGAAGACCAGCGCATCGGTAAAATATTCCTGCAGCCGCTCCATGCGCAGCACGAACTGGCCGAGCATGGAGGCGCGGGAGTAATGCAGGCTTCCGCCATGCGCAGTATAGAGGCGGGCTACGCGATACCTGTTGACCCGCAGGGCTGAGCCGGCAAGCCGCGCGAGCACGCCGCCCTTGGCGCCATGCCCATGCAGCACATCCGGCCGCAAGCTCCTGATTTCCTTGAATGTATTCCAGAGAACCGCTGCATCCGACGGGCTGATGGAGCGCCGTATCGGAATGCGCATCAGACCGAGCGAAAGATAGGGGCGGATATCGTCGAAGAGACTGTCCTCATATTCGCCGCCAGTCGAACTGTCGCAGATGATGCCGATATCATGGCCCGCCCGGCTGTGTTCCTCCACGAGATCGCGGACATGACGGAAAATTCCACCAACCGGCGAGCGGAAGCAGTGAAGAATGCGGAGGGGCCTCTGCTCTATCATCGGCTAGAAAAGCCGTTCGCGGACATAGATCGTGTCGCCGGCGATGATCGGGCCGGAAATATTGACGCGGCCCGTCAGCACCTGTCCGTTGATCTTGCGCGTGACGTCGACCATGCTCTGGTTGGCACGGCTGGTGAAGCCGCCGGCAACTGCGATGGCGTTCTGCACCGTCATGCCGGGTACATAGGCATATTGGCCGGGCTGGCCGACTTCGCCCATGATGAAGACGGAACGATACCGGTCGACATCGATGGTGACATCAGGATCGCGAAGATAACCCTGCTGCAGCTTCTGGGCGATCTGGCCCGAGAGTTGCTGCAGGGTGCGGCCGCGAGCAGGGACCTGGCCGATAAGGGGGAATGCGATATAGCCGGCCTGATCCACCGTATAGGTATTGGTCAGCGTTGCCTGATCGAAGACGGTGATGCGCAGGCGGTCGCCGCTGTCGAGCGAATAGGGCTGGATCGTCGCCTGGTTGAAGGCCTTCGGCGCCGGCCGATAGGTAGTGCAGCCCGCCAGTGCAGCCATCATGGCGACAAGGCTCATAGCCATCAGGATCTTGGGCTGGACGAAGGGCATCCGCTTGCTCACAGGAAGATAATTCGGTCGGGCCGTTATCGATCTATTAGGGTTAATGCCCGGTAAAAAAACCGCCGATTTCCTCAAATCCTTTATCAGGAGCATCGTATTTGCGAGGGAGTTGCCATTAACCGTTGAGTTACCATGGTCGTTTACGCTTGGGGCAGTTCGTATTGGAGTAATGAGTATGTCCCGCGTAGCGAGTGATCAGGATGTGGACATCGACCTCGGCCAGCTTGTGCGCGCGGTCTGGGCACGTCGTCTGAGAATATTGACGATCACCGCATTGGGTGCGGCCGTCGCTTTTGCCGGCGCCAAGATGGTTTCGCCGCAATATCGCAGCGAGACACGCGTCCTCATCGAACCGCGCGCTCCGGCCTTTGCCAATACGCAGACGAGTGACGCCAATGCCGGACCGCTGCTCGACGAGCTGAATATCGCCAGCCAGGTGCAGCTTCTGCAATCGGCCGACCTTATCAAGCAGGTCATCAACAATCTGAAGCTCTACAATCTGCCGGAATTCGATGCTGCCGCGAACGGCTCCGCGCTCACCGATATCCTCGTGGCGCTGCACCTGAAGAAGAACCCGCTGGAAAATCCGCCGGAAGAGCGTGTCATCGACGCCTTCACCCAGCGCCTGCAGGTCTATCAGGTGCCGGGCTCGCGCGTCATCGGCATTACCTTCACCTCGAAGGATCCGAAGCTCGCCGCGAGCATTCCGAACGCCATGGCGCAGGTCTACCTGGCGATCCAGAGCGGCGCCAAGCTCGCCTCCAACTCGGAAGCGACGCGCTGGCTCGAACCGGAGATCGACAGCCTGCGCCAGAAGGTGAGCGAGGCCGAGAAAAAGGTCGCCGATTACCGCACGACCCACGGCCTGTTGCAGACCAATGGCACGACGACCTTCACTGCGCAGCAGCTCAACGACATCTCCGTCGAACTGACCCGCGTGCGCACCGACAAGGCGAATGCCGAGGCGAGGGCACAAGCCGTGCGCAATGCGCTGTCATCGGGCGAAGCCTCCGACACGCTTGGGGATATCATGTCGTCGCAGTCGATCCAGCGGCTGAAGGCGACGGAATCCGGGCTGCAGTCGCAGATATCAGACCTGCAGACGAGCCTGCTCAACAATCATCCGCGGCTGAAGAGCCTGCGTGCCCAACTTGCCGATATCCGCACGCAGATCCGCCAGGAAACGCAGAAGATCCTTGCCAGCATCGAAAACGAGACGAAGGTTGCCGATCTGCGCGCCAAGGAACTGGAGCAGCAGTCCGATAGGCTGCAGGCCAACAGCGCCAGGGCGGGCGAGGACGCAGTGGGTCTTAACGCACTGGAGCGGGAGGCGAACGCCCAGCGCCAGCTTCTCGAAACCTACCTCGTCCGCTACCGCGAAGCCGCTTCGCGTGCCGACCGGAATTCCAGCCCGGCGGACGCCCGTATCGTTTCGAAAGCGATCGAGCAGGTCGATCCTTATTTCCCGAAAGTCGTGCCGATCGTCATCGTTGCTGCGGTCGCAACCCTCATCATGAGTGCGATCGTCATCATGCTCTCCGAACTCTTCAGTGGCCGCGCGCTTCGCCCGGTCGAGCCTCTGGATGTCGAATCCCGCACCATCGAAGACAGCGTCGAGGACGAAGAGCAGGGCGGAGCAGCACCCCTTGCTGCGGGAACGGCTCCCGTTTCCGCAGCAAGGCTTGCCAAGCCCAGCATGCTGACGGCAGCGGTCGACGACGAGGAGCCGCAAGCCGAGCCGGTCGAGGAAGCGCCTGCCGACGAGAACGAGTTCTCCGTCTCTTCCGTCGCAAGCTATCTCGCCGACTGCCGTGCACCGCTCGCCGTTTCCATATCCCCAACCGGTGATAATGGTTCTGCCGCAACAGTTGCCTTGGCACGCCTGCTGGCCGATGACGGACGCCGGGTGATCCTGATCGACATGACCGGCTCCGGCTATCCGACCGAGTTCATGGCCGAAAACCCCGAGGCACCGGGCGTTACCGATCTTCTCTGCGGCGAGGCTGCCTTCGGCGAGACGATCCACGGCGACCGGTTTTCCGATGCGCATCTGATCCCGCAGGGTGTGAGTGATGTACGTCGCGCCATGCGAGGCGCCGATCGGCTGTCGCTGCTGCTCGATGCTCTGTCATCGGCCTACGATATCGTCATCGTGGAATGCGGCGCGGCCGATGTCGCCGGCGTGTCAAGACTGACGCGCAGCAAGGAGATCGAGATCATCCTGTCTCTGCCTGAGATCGAAGAAGCTGCCTTCGTCGGCCTGATGCAGGATTTCCAAGGTGCCGGCTACGAGCGTGTGGTACTGATGTCGGGTGGCGAAGAGGCCGCGATGCGCAGCCCCGCACGCCATGCTGCCTGATCTTCAGCCAATCTTGGCCCGGATGTTCTGGGCAAATTTATAGAGACCGGGGCGGGCCTTGATGAAGGCCTTGCCGCGGGTGATCGCCCGGTGCGCCGTGCCGGCTGCGATGCCGATGCCGGAGATCGGCAGAACCACATCGTAGTGGTCCGTTTCGACCGGCGCCCAGGAGCGCTTGTAGGTCTGGTCGCCGAGGCCGAAATCGAAGAGTGCCACTCCCTTGCCGTGCAGGCCCGATATCATCTGCCAGAAGAGGAATTCGCCGGGGCTTGCATCCGCAACCAGATCCTCGTCGATCGCGCCGAACTGGCAGATGACGTGGTCGCCCTTGCGGGAAATCCCCGACAGCGCGGCGATGCGTCCCTCATACTCGCCCTTTAGGCGCAGGGCGCGCATCTGCAGGCCGAAATTGTCGCCGATCCGTTTGTCGATCAGGCCGTGCAGGAAGGCCTTGGTCTCCGAATCCGCAAAGACATCGGGCAGGCCGAGCGAGGCGAAGCGGGCGCTTTTCAGGCGGAAGAACATGTCGAGCAGTTCGTGCTGCTCCGCAGACGCTTCCGGCGCGATATAGTCGAAGCCGCCGACCGCCTCCAGCCGCCGGCTCTGCGTGCGGAACTTCTTGCGCCTGCTCTTGACGTTCAGCTGCTGCAGCGTCTTCTCGAACGTATCGAGGAACGGCAGCTGATAGGCGTGGTTCTGGTTCTGCACCATGGGCAGGCCGGCAAGCATGTTGCGACGGCTGCGCCATTCCAGCGGAATATTCTGCAAAAGAAGCAGATCGGCCTTGCCGGCGAGTGCGGCGCGAAGGCGGGCGGCAAGGCGATGGCTGTTCACCGTATCGCCATCTTCGGCAAAGGCTTGCGAAAACAGGCCGGTATTGATGTTGCTGTGGTCGGCGCCGATGAATTTGGCGATCCGCACGCCGCGCGCGGCGACGATTTCCACCGGCAGGATGAAGGCGGTGTGGTTGCCACTCCTGCCGCGCAGGATGGCGAGCGGACGGTGGAAGGCTGCCACCCAGGCCGCGCACCAATCGTAGCTCTGGTGCAGCGAGGAAAGGTTGTCGCGCTCCAGCGCGCGCCATTCCTCTTCAAGGGGCTCCATCCTGTCGAAAAGCTGGATATCGAGTTCGCCCATGGCGAGTTTCACGCTGAGTTGTCGCAGCCGGGAAATGCCGGTTTCGGCTTGCGCTGCAGCGTCAAGCTTTTGTTCAAGGACATCGAGCCTCTGCGTCTGCACGGGTCTTTCTCCGGTCAAGAGATGTGTTGCAGAGGAAGGTAGAGTGCCGAGACGTATATTTGGTTTAACCGCTGCGCCTGGCTGCAGTTTTCCACTGACAGGGTTATTCCGCCGTTAATCGGCCCCTACTGCTGTCTCGGGCCGGCCATCCACTTGATGATGACCATCGCCGGCAGCACCCAGAGCAGTCCGGTGAGCGCGAAGTAAAGCAGATGTCCCCACCACGGCGCATTGCCGAGTGTGGCGACCGCGATCGTATTCGCCACAATCGCATAGAAAAGCACGAGGATGATGATCAGGATCGTGCCGATGAATTTGCGAAGGCGGACGGGCATCGTATAACTTTCGAACGGATGGGATTGAACCGGCGCGACGGCATGCCGCAAAGGTTCGGGGCTTGTTTTGCATCAGCCGCTGGGGCAAATCAACTGCCGGATAAAAGGAGAGATCATGGCCGTCGCAAACCTGAGCCCGGAGCAGGCGATCCGCACCGAAGTGCGCAGGCAGGACAATAACCGCCGCGCCGTGCGCATCTGGTTGGGCTTCGTGCTTCTGGCGCTCTTCTGTCTGGTGCTCGTGGGCGGCGCCACGCGGCTGACCAATTCCGGCCTGTCCATCACCGAATGGAAGCCGATCCATGGTGTTGTTCCGCCGCTGAATGCCGCCGAGTGGGAAGAGGAGTTCAAGCTCTATCAGCGCATCCCCGAATTCCAGCAGCTGAACAGCGACATGACGGTCGATGAGTTCAAGAGCATCTTCTGGTGGGAATGGGCGCATCGGCTGATCGCGCGCGGCATCGGCGTCATCTTCGCGCTGCCGCTGGTCTTCTTCTGGGCGACCGGCCGGATCGAGAGGCGCCTGCGCTGGCCGCTTGCCGGCATCCTGGCGCTCGGTGGCCTGCAGGGTTTCATCGGCTGGTGGATGGTCTCCTCCGGCCTGTCTGCGCGCACGGATGTCAGCCAGTACCGGCTTGCCACCCATCTCGTCATGGCCTGTCTGATCTTCGCTTCCTGCATGTGGATCATGCGCGGGCTCTCGCCGCATTCGGACGATCCGGCGCCGACCAGAAATTCCCACCGTTGGGCAGCGGCCATCGCCATCTTCTCGCTTTTCCAGATCTATCTCGGCGCACTGGTCGCCGGCCTCGATGCCGGCTTCACCTATAATACCTGGCCGCTGATGGACGGCGCCGTCGTGCCCGGCGATCTCTTCATCCAGCAGCCTTTCTGGATCAACCTCTTCGAGAACCCGAAGACGGTGCAGTTCATCCATCGTCTCGGTGCCTACACGCTCTTTGCGGTCGCGTTCATCAACATGGTGATTGCACTGCGAGCCGCATCTTGGAGCACCCATGCGCGCCGGGCCGTGCTGCTCTTCGCGCTCATCACGATCCAGGCAGCAATCGGCATCACCACGCTGCTGCTTGAGGTGCCGCTGCACTGGGGCCTGCTGCATCAGGCAGGTGCGTTGGTGGTATTCGGTTTCGCCGTCGCCAACTGGCGCGGCTACTACGGCGAATATCCCCGCGCAACTGTTATCGCCGAGCGCGACTGAGCAGGGATAGAGACGTCCTATCCCCTGGCTCGCGGAAGAGTGAATGGGATCAATGCGATGCTCCTCGCATGGATTTGCCGTGACATGCTAGATTGTCGGCTTGACGCATGGGCGATCCTATGAGGGGGGATGTTCACATGAACAGATTGCGCACATTCGTACTGGCGGGCGCTCTGATCACGCTTTCCGCAATCGCGTCGAGCTGCACCTCAACGGGGAGCTACGACTTTGGCGAGGATACATCCCTGAATCCGGCCTGTGCCGGCGGTTTCCGTCCCAGCGATAATCGGCCCTGCTCTTATTGAGCCGACGGGCTTACCAGGTTCCCATAAAGGCCGAGGCTGCCAGCAATAGCCCGGTCAGGATATTTGCCAGGAACAGGCGGTAATTCACTTCCGGCCTTGCAAGGTCGATCCGCCGGGTTTGCCAGGCAAGGTGCGCGGCGATGACGAGCATTCCAAACCCATAGAGCAGGGACATGCCCGACAGCCAGCCTCCGGCCGACCATGCGGCGACCGTCACGGCATAAAACAGGCCAATCATGGGCTTGCCATGCCGGCCGAACAGGATGGCAGTTGATTTCAGGCCGAGGCTTCTGTCGTCTTTCACGTCGACATAGGCATAGACGGTATCGTAGCCGATCTGCCAGGCGATGGCTCCCGCCCACATGAGGACGGCGCCGACAGGAATATCACCGGCAATTTCGGCCCAGGCCATGAGCATGCCCCAGTTGAACGCCGCGCCCAGCACGGCCTGTGGCCAATGGGTGAAGCGTTTGCAGAGCGGATAGACGAAGACAAGCGGCAAGACGCATAAGGCGACCAGCCGCGTATAGGGTGTCAGAAACAACAGAAGAGACGCCGCCAGGGCGAGTTCGATGGCCAGAAAGGTCAACGCCTGACTGACTCCGATCTGCCCGCTCGCCAGTGGCCGAAAACGGGTTCGCTCGACATGGCCGTCAAATTTCCGGTCCGCGATATCGTTGATCGTGGAGCCGGCGCTTCGCATCAGCAGAGCACCGAGCGTGAAGACGGCCAGCTGCCGGATATCGGGCAGCCCATGGGCCGCCTGAAACAACGCCGCCCAGCATGGAAACAGCGTCAGCCATATTCCGACTGGACGATCGAGCCTCGCGAGCCTCGTGTAAGGTCGCCATGTGCCCGGCAACAGCCGGTCCACCCAGTCACCTTGATGAATATCGCTCAAGTCCGGGCGGTTTAATGTATTCATGGTATGATCTGGCTATCTTCGAAAATTCTCAATGAAAGCAGTTATTTCGTGTCTCGCACGGCTGTCGCAGAATAGAGGCTTTCGCAAGCATTGCAATGATCCTCCCTGCGTCTGACGGAGCCGATTAGCCTGCGTGAGAGAGGATATTCAGCAGCTTGCCGGTGGGGTCGCGAATATAGAAACGACGAACGCCCCAGGGCTCGTCGGCCGGCCCGTAGACGATCTGATGTCCACCTGTCACCGCACGCTGATGGACCTCGTCCACATCATCGACCTCGATCGAAACGTCAGGCACTGCGGTTCCCGATCCGCCTTCCGTCGCGATGCCGATCTGGGTGAGTGCTCGCTTGTCGGATGCAAGAGTGACGATCCAGCCATGATCCATCACGATGTCGAGATCGAACAGCTCGGAATAGAAGTTGCGCACCTCTTCGATGGAGGCGGCGGCGATATTCGGTACGATGCGCAGCACTGTCATGGTGTTCCTTCCTCCAGTCGAAGAGAAATAGCACTTGGTCGATCTGCGGAACAGTTCAGGACCTGTCTGCCGAACGGTTCCGCATGTCGGCTCATCGGACCTCAGATGCTCGCCTGCAGCCCATAGAGATTGGCATAGATGCCGCCGCTCTCCATCAGCTTGTCGTGATTGCCTTCTTCGACGATACCGTCGCCTGTTAGCACCAGAATACGGTCGGCGTGGCGGATCGTCGAAAGGCGATGAGCGATCACGAGCGTCGTGCGCCCCTTTGCAAGCGTCAGGAAGGCCTGCTGCACGGCCCGCTCGCTTTCATTGTCGAGCGCGCTCGTCGCCTCATCGAAGATGAGGATGGCAGGGTTCTTGAGGAAAGCGCGAGCGATCGTCAGCCGCTGGCGCTGGCCGCCCGAGAGTTTCACGCCGCGTTGGCCGATATCAGTCTGATAGCCCTGCGGCAATGCCATGATGAACTCATGCGCATGGGCGGCGCGGGCTGCGGCCTCCACCTCTTCGTCTGTCGCGTCCGGTCTGCCGTAGCGCAGATTGTCCGCCACGGTGCCGGCGAAGAGATAGACATCCTGCTGCACGACGCCGAGGTGGCTGCGCAGCGAGGCAAGTGTCACATCGCGGATATCGGTGCCATCGATTTCGATCGAACCGCCAGTGACATCATAGAAGCGGGGAAGCAGCGCGCAGAGCGTGCTTTTCCCCACACCCGACGGGCCGACGAGCGCCACGAATTCACCAGGCCGGATGGTCAGCGAAAGGTTGCTGAGCACCTCCGCCCCGTCGTCATAGCTGAAATCGACGTTCGAGAGCCGGATCTCACCCTTCGGTGTATGCAACGCGCGGGCCGAGGGACGATCTACGACGTCAGGATCGATCTCCAGGATCTCCATCGCCCGCACGAACCCCGTATAACCCTCCTGCCAGAGCCGGGCGAGATTGGCCATCCGCTTGACCGGATCGACGAGGACGCCGACGCAGAGCAGGAAGGTCAGGAGATCGGCAATGGTGAGTTCCGCCGCAAGGATGCGCAATCCGCCGAGGATGACGACCAGAAGCGTGATGATCTGGGCGAAGGTTTCGGCGCCGGCGGAAAACCAGGCTTCGCTGCGGTAGCCATCGGAGCGGCTTTCGAGGAAGCGCCTGTTCAGGGCGGCAAAACGTTTCCGCTCCAGATCCTCGTTGGCGAAGGACTGGACGACGCGGATGCCGGCGAGCGCATCCTCGACCCTTTCGTTGACGGCAGCGATCTCCTGCTTGCTTGCCTCAAGGGCGCGATTCATGCGCCTGTTGAAATGCAGCGCATAAGCCACAGCAAAAGGCGTCAGCAGGAGGATCAGAAACGCAAGCTGCGGATCGATGAAGAACAGGACCGTCATGGCCCCGCCATACTTCAGAATGGCGATCAGCAGGTCTTCAGGCCCGTGATGGAAAAGTTCGCCCAGCCAGAAGGAGTCGCCGACGATGCGGCTCATCAATTGGCCGGTGCGGTGCCGGTCATAGAAGCCGAAGGAGAGCTTCTGGCAGTGATCGAACAGTTCCTGGCGGATATTCGCCTCGATATGCGCACCCATCATGTGGCCGCGATAATCGACAAAGAAGATGGCGGCTGTCTCTATTGCCACAATGGCCAGCATGACGCCGCCCATGCCGAGAATCTGCCAATAGGCCGAAGAAGTATCGTTGAGCGCGATGAGATAGCCCATGACGATGTTGGCGCAGAGCGGCAATGCTACTGCGGCGGCAGCGACGACGACGGCGCAGGCAATATCGGCCATAAGCAGCGGAAGATGCGGCCGGAAGTAGGACAGGAACTTGCGCAGGCGCAGCTGGCGCCTGTTGTGGATGTGCGTTGCGGTGGAGAGGCTGTGGTTAGGACGCCGCGGGTTTTTCCTCGCGCGTGAAAGCAAGCTGGACATGAAGACGGATATCCTGAGTGTTGATCTTGTTTTTCTGGTTGCTCAGGATCGTTTTCATGAGGGCCTCCCATCGGCGTGAAACAGGGGCCGCGCGCCTTTCAAGCATCGCAGCCTTGCTGACAGCGTGCCGCTTTTACCGCAAAACGCCGCAAAAGGCGACTGTCTTTTGCTGTGGCGCATGACGGCGATAGGTTTGGGCGAGGTGTGCGGAGCATTTCCGCTCACGGATCAGGCCCGCCGATCTCTTCCTGCAATCGCTCGAAAGCTGTTGGAAACAGCGTGGCGGGTGGGCTGTAAGGATTAGAGAAGGCGTAGATGAAGAAGGATGATGCCGGTAAAGACGCCGAAGATAGACAGGAGCAGCAGGTTGCGGCCGTCGGGCGCGTAGGGGTAATAGCCGATGGCGGTGAAGATCACGCCCGAAACCGCCGCAAACCAGAAGATCAGGCTGATGGAGTCGGTGCCGCTGTTTTCCCGCCGGTCGCGGGATTCCGAGATTGTATGGATTTCATCGAGCATGTGGCCGCGCAGGCTCTGCTGCTTGGCATTGACGGGAGCCAACTCGAGAATCCTGAGATAGGCGTTGTTCCATTGATCCCAGGCCGCCGATGAGAGTTCGCCGGTCCGTCCGAGTTCGGTCCATTCCTCCTCGATGACGATACGGACATAGTCTTTCAGCGCCTTCTGGATCGGTGCCTGCGCCTCCGGGCCATAGCGCTCGGCATCATAGAAGACATCGCCGACTGCATTGCTTTCCACTGCGCTTTCCGTCCGCAGAGCCTGGTATTCGATCATTTCCTGCGCGAAAACGAGGGCAAGGATGAGTGCGTGCAAGCTGGCAATGCGGGTGATGACTGAACTGGCCAGCTCTCTGTCACGTCCGCCCGGGTCGCCGCCCATGACCAGATGCATAATGTAATAGGCCGCAAGCACGGTTGCGGTCGTGCCTCCAATGATGGCGATGCCGATCAGAACCGACGCCATTGAGCTCCCCTCACATGGGAGAGTGTAAGGCTTTCATATCAGGCGGGCAATCGTATCAGCTACTACCGAAGCAGACCGTCGAACGCAAATGCCGCAACCGCCTGATAATAGGCATTGCCGGGCGTTATACGCCCAGCATCAAATCCATGTTCTGCACGGCGGCACCCGAAGCGCCCTTGCCGAGGTTGTCATAGACGGCGACGAGCAGCGCCTGCGCGATATCGTCATTGGCAAAGACGTGCAGGCGCATGCGGTTGGTGTTGTTATAGATTTCCGGGTTGAGCTCCGGCGTGCGTTCCGACGCCTCCAAGGGGGCGACCTCCACGAAACCCGTGATGCCGGCATAATAGTCGGCGATGGCGGCATGCAGGTCAGCACCCTTCGGCACCTTGGGCAGATGCGAGAGCTGCAGCGGCACGGTCACGACCATGCCCTGTGCGAAATTGCCGACGACCGGCTGGAAGAAGGGCACGCGTCCAAGCCTGGCGTAGCGCTGCAGCTCCGGCAGATGCTTGTGCTTGAAGTTCAGGCCGTAGGGCATGTATTCCGGAGCATCCTCGCCCTTGGCGACGTAATCCTCGATCATGGTGCGGCCGCCGCCGGTATAACCGGAAATGCCGTTGACCGTGACCGGGAAATCGGCCGGTACCAGGCCGGCCACGATCAGCGGGCGCAGCATGGCGATCGGGCCTTGCGGCCAGCAGCCGGGATTGGCGACCCGCTTGGCCGAGGCGATGACGCCGGCCTGCTCCTTGCTCATTTCCGGAAAGCCATACGCCCAGCCTTCGGCGACGCGATGCGCCGTCGAGGCGTCGATTACCTTTGTACGGTCATTCTCGATCAGGCTGACGCTTTCCTTGGCGGCATCGTCAGGCAGGCAGAGGATGGCGATATCGGCCTCGTTGAGCAATGCGGCACGCACCGCCTTGTCCTTGCGGCTCTCGGTCGGGATCGACAGCAGCTCAAGATCGCGGCGCTCCGCCAGACGCTCGCGGATCTGCAGACCCGTCGTTCCAGCCTCGCCATCGATGAAGATCTTTGCTGCCATGATTATCCTGCACTTTCAGTGGGTTCGGATTGTTTCCGGAATCAGTTTGCCATGAAGTTGAATCAATTTGATAACAGCAGTCATCCTGCCGTTGCGCGCCGTTCGGCGTGAAGACCCAGCATATACATCGCGACTGTCGCCCCCGCAATGGCGGTGATATCGGCGTGATCGTAGGGCGGGGAGACTTCGACGACGTCTGCGCCTCTGACATCGAGCTGCTTCAGGCGCTGCAGCACGGAGAGGATCTTCGCGCTGGACGGGCCGCCGGAAACCGGCGTGCCGGTGCCGGGCGCAAAGGCCGGATCGAGGCAATCGATGTCGAAGGTCAGGTAGACGGGCGAGCCCTTCGTATGCGTGATGATTGCGGAAGCGATTTCGGTCGCGCTCATATCCTCGACCTGATGGCCGTAGAGAAGATGGATGCCGAAATCCTCTGGCGCGTGCGTGCGGATGCCGATCTGGATCGAGCGGTCAGGATCGATGAGGCCGGCGCGCACCGCACGGGCCACGAAGGAGCCGTGGTCTATACGGCGCTCGTCGTCCAACCACGTGTCCTGATGCGCGTCGAATTGCACGAGCGCCAGCGGGCCGTGGCGATCGACATGCGCCTTCAGCAGCGGCCAGGTGACATAGTGATCGCCGCCGAGGGTGAGCAGGAAGGCGCCGCTGTCGAGAATGGCGCTCGCCTGCCGCTCTATGGCTGCAGGCGTATCCTGATGATTGCCGTAGTCGAGCAGGCAGTCGCCGTAGTCGATGACGGCCATCTCGGCGAAGAGATCGCGCTGGAACGGATATTGCGGATCATTGTCGAAGATCGCCGAAGCCCGGCGGATCGCCTGCGGCCCGAAGCGTGTACCTGGCCGGTTGGAGGTCGCCGCATCGAAGGGAATGCCCCAGACGACGGCATCGGCTCCTGTCAGATCCTTGGTGAAGCGGCGGCGCATGAAGGAAAGCGCGCCGGCAAAGGTCGGGTCGGAGGCGGCCGATGTAAGGCTCTGTGCCGTGAAGGCATGGTCGATGGTCTTATTCACCATGGGAGGCTCCTTCCTCTGCGATAAATTCGTAAGCGCGCTCTACCCGCGCAATGCGAACCTTATATTGCTTGTACCAGCGCTCACGGCCGAGGCGCTGGGCGGCAAGATGGTTTGCCACCTGCTTCCACGCCTTCAGGCTTTCCTCATCCGCCCAGTAGGAGTTGGTGATGCCGAAGCCATCGGCATCCCTCGCGCTTTCAGCCCCGAGACAGCCCGGCTGCTGCAGCGCCAGGTCCGTCATCCGGTCGGCCATGGCGCCGTAGCCATTGTCGCCCTCGGTACGGAGGGAGGAGAAGGTAACGACGTAATAGGGCGGTTCGGGCGTGGTGGCGAAGGGTGAGGGCTGGTCGGTCGACATATCAAGATTCCTTGTCTCTCCAGCATGGGGTAGGCGAGCGGCAGGTCGATTGCAAGCAGATGCGGCTTTGGCTTGCCCATGCGTTGACTTCGCAAATCGCTTCCAAGAAGCTGCTGCAAGCAAATCACCAGGGAGCCACAGGCAATGTTCGATCACGTTTCAATCGGGGTCAAAAGCCTCGAAAGGTCACGCCAGTTCTATGATGCGGCACTGGCGCCGCTCGGTTACGAGCGGCTGTCGAATTTCGAGGGAACGATGGGGTACGGCGCCGAGAGGCCTGCCTTCTGGGTGAGCGAAGTGGAGCGCCCGGTGCCGGCGGATCGCGGCTCGGGACTGCATTTCTGCTTCGTTGCGACGAGTGAGGAAGCCGTCAACGCCTTCTACGCTGCCGCATTGGCCAATGGCGGCGAGGACAACGGTGCGCCGGGCATCCGTCCGGATTACGGCCAGTTCTATTATGCCGCCTTCATCATCGATCCGGACGGCTATCGGCTTGAGGCTTTCTTCAACAAGCCGGAGTGAGGCATCGTTTTACTAGGCTGCATCCTGATCGGACGAGATGGAAATCTTCAAGCCGAGCGCCTTGATCACGCCGAAGAAAGTCGAAAGCCGGGGGTCTCCCGTTTCGCTGAGTGATTTGTAGAGCGTTTCGCGAGTGACGCTGGCCCCCTTGGCGACGGAGGTCATCCCTACCGCACGGGCAACATCGCCGAGCGCATGGGCGACGAGGGAGGGGTCGCCGTCCTCGAATGCAGCCTCGAGATAAAGGATGCGTTCTTCTGGCGTTTTCAGGTGATCTTGAATGTCGAAGCGGGTGGTTTCGAAAGGCATCTCAAATCTCCTTTGCCAGTTGCCTCGCCAGGGCGATGTCGCGGTTCTGCGAGGATTTGTCTCCACCGCAGAGAAGAATGACGATCGTATCGCCTGTCCGTACAAAATAGATGCGATAGCCGGGGCCATAGGTGATGCGCATTTCGCTGATGCCTTCACCGACTGGCTTCACGTCACCGGGATTTCCCAATTCCAGACGGCGAATCCGCGTGACAATGCGCATCCGGGCGTTTCCGTCCCGAAGCTCGCCAAGCCATTTGGTGAATAAGGCGGTCTGACGAACTTCGATCATGTGTGAATTATAATTCACAGTGGGAATTTGTCAAAAGATTACAGCACAAACGAAAAGGCCGGGCGAAAACCCGGCCTTTCCATGAAAGCATATCCAGAAAGCGATCAGCGCTTCGAGAACTGGAACGAACGGCGGGCCTTGGCCTTGCCGTACTTCTTACGCTCGACGACGCGGCTGTCGCGGGTCAGGAAGCCGCCCTTCTTCAGGACCGAGCGCAGGCCCGGTTCGAAGTAGGTGAGGGCCTTGGACAGACCGTGGCGAACAGCACCGGCCTGTCCGGAGAGACCGCCGCCGGCAACCGTGGCGATGATGTCGAACTGGCCGTCGCGGGCAGCAGCGACGATCGGCTGGCGCAGGATCATCTGCAGAACCGGACGTGCGAAATATTCCGCGAATTCCTTGCCGTTGACGATGATCTTGCCGGAGCCCGGCTTGACCCAAACGCGGGCAACGGCGTTCTTGCGCTTGCCGGTCGCGTAGGAACGGCCAAGCGAGTCGACCTTGCGGACGTGGGCCGGAGCAGCAGCTGCTACTTCAGACGACGTGCCGAGATCCTTCAGGGAGGAAAGGTCAGCCATTTATCAGGCGCTCCTTACGTTCTTCTTGTTCAGCGAGGCCACGTCGAGGACGGACGGCTGCTGGGCTTCATGGGGATGGTTCGGGCCGGCGTAAACACGCAGGTTCTTCATCTGGCGACGGCCGAGCGGGCCGCGGGGAACCATCCGCTCAACAGCCTTCTCGAGGACGCGCTCCGGGAAGCGGCCTTCGATGATCTGACGAGCCGTACGCTCCTTGATACCGCCGGCATAGCCGGTGTGCCAGTAGTAAACCTTGTCGGAATACTTCTTGCCGGTGAAAACGACCTTGTCAGCGTTGATAACGATAACGTTGTCGCCGTCGTCAACGTGAGGCGTGAAAGTTGCCTTGTGCTTGCCACGCAGACGCATAGCGATGACGGAAGCGAGACGGCCAACGACGAGCCCTTCGGCGTCGATGACGACCCACTTCTTCTCCACCTCTGCAGGCTTCTGGGAGAAGGTTACCATAATTGTCACTCTCTCTTGGATCCCCATGCCCGAAGGCGAAGGGGCGTTTCTTGTTGCTTGGCTTGGCTGATCGAAAGACAGACCAAAAAAGAAAACAGCCCCGAAAGGCTGCATTTCCGGCGCGGCTTATAGCGGCAAACCCCTATCGGGTCAATATGAGCGCTTCTGGTGATCGGAAAAATAGATATTTGAAAACAATGACTTAAGTGTGAGGTATTTGAATACCTCACTTTAATGCGCCTGAAAGCAGGAGGTTTTGCCCTTTAGGAGGCCCTGCAATGCCGTATTCGGCTCGAAATCGCCGCACCCTTGTGGCACAAGGACGGGATAGAGACAGCGACAGGAACATGCCATGGCCGAAATCGTATCCTTCCGCAAGGACAACAGCAATTCGGGCGAAGGCGCCCTTGTGCTCCGTCAGCTTTCCGGTGGCATATTGCGCCTGACGCTCAACAATCCGCCGGCCAATGCCCTGTCGATATCGACAATGGAAACGCTGATGGGCGAGCTGCAGGGCGCGGCCGACGACGAGGACGTGCGCATCGTCGTCATCGCATCGACCGGCAATGTCTTTTCCGCCGGACACGACCTCAAGGAACTGACGGCCCACCGCGCCGACGAGGATGATGGCATCGCCTTCTTCGAAGAAACCTTCGCGCTGGCCGCCGACCTGATGCTGGAGATCAGCCGCCTTCCGAAGCCCGTCATCGCCGAGATCGACGGGCTCGCGACGGCGGCAGGCTGCCAGCTCGTCGCAAGCTGCGATCTTGCGATCTGCACGGATACGTCCACCTTCTGCACGCCGGGCGTCAATATCGGCCTTTTCTGCGCGACGCCGGCTGTCGCCGTCTCCCGCGCCGCCCACCGCAAGCAGGCGATGGAAATGCTTTTGACGGGCGAGACGATCGATGCCTCGACTGCCAAGGATTTCGGTCTGGTCAACCGCATCGTGCCGAAGCAATATCTCACGCAGGTCGTCAGCAAATACGCTTCCGTCATCGCCTCGAAGTCGCCGCAGGCGCTGAGGATCGGCAAGGAGGCCTTCTACCGGCAATTGGAGATGCCCATTCAGGAAGCCTATGATTATGCCGCCAGCGTTATGGTCGACAGCATGCTGACCGGCGATGCGCAAGAAGGCATCGGGGCCTTCCTCGGCAAGCGTACGCCCGAGTGGAAGGACGATTGATCAGGCAAGCTTCAGGATCAGCCCGCCGAGCGCGATGATGATGCCGGCAAGATAGCGCCAGACGCTGGCCTTTTCCTTCAGCACCAGAACCGAGATGGCAAGCGCAAACAGGATGGCGGTTTCGCGTAGCGCCGCCACGGTCGCAACTGGCGCCTTCGTCATCGCCCAGAGTGCCAGCCCGTAGGACGCGATCGAGCCCGCCCCGCCGATCAGCCCACGCCACCAGTTGCGCCTGACGTGCTTGCCGACAGTCGCCAGACCGCGTTGGGAGACCGCCCAGGTAAGGAGCAGAACCGGCGGCAGAAGCGACATCCACAGCGTGTAGGAAACCGCATTGCCGGAAAGCCGGGCGCCGATACCGTCCACATAGGTATAGGTTGCGATGACGCAGGCGTTGACGAGGGCCAGCATGATCGCGTGGCGGCTGCCGTGGCGCGCTTCGAAGGCGAGTGTGAGGATGCCGGCGCAGATCGTCATGGTACCGGCAAGCGCTCGACCCGTCAGGTTCTCCCCCAGGATGAAGCCGCTGGTAGCGACGATGAGCAGTGGCGCTGCCCCGCGCATCAGCGGATAGACGAGGCCGATATCGCCCGCCCTGTAGGCGGCGGCGACCAGTTGGAAATAGGCAAATTGCAGGATGGCGGAGGCGCCGATGAAAGGCCAGGCCTGCGGCTGCGGCAGGGGAAGCAGCAGCAGGAAAGGCAGCGAGGCGACCGCGCCGCCTGCAGAGATCAGCGCCGCATCGAGCGACTTGTCGGTACCCGCTTTGATGATGGCATTCCATGTTGCATGCAGAAGAGCACCGAAAAGGACGAGAAGAACGACGTCGAGGGGCAAGGTGGCTGGTCCGGGAGCAGTGCAACAAAATATAGGAAAGTATCACAACTTTTCCGTTTGGTCATGCCTTATGGCGGCAACCTGTATTTGCGCGATTTAATCTGAAGGTGTATTCCGCATGTTCAGAATTTGAATAACATGGATTGGTTAGGTGAACAATTGCTCACCGTTGTAGCAATTTCTGCGTGCGCTCGAAATACGTCAATTATACTCACCTTATTCAACTATGAGATGTTTCTAATGAACGTGTGAACATATCATGATCAAATTATGCATGAAAGGTGAAGTTCTTGTGGAGAAAGAGAATGTCGAGAATCCTATGATGCTGAAATATAGACATTATTCTATAACTTTGAAATAATTGTAAATTTACAACCGAAAGCGATTTTTTTGAGATTTTTGTATCCTTGGATTGAACATCAATCCTTTCGCGCATGCGAAAGGATCGATAATATTCACATTTCCGAATAAATGCTGAATTAGAGGCTGTAGTGTGGAATGAAGAACGTCCCGTCCAGGTTGTCTATATTCTGGCAGTTCAGCACCCGGCATCTGGGATTGTCCTTGGAGGGAATGCTCGTCCATTCCGCATAATCGGTCGCGTCGCAGTAGTTGCTGTTGCGGACATAGCGGTCGTAGAGCGGAAGGCCGCGCGGCGAGGTGTAGCGAAAGATGACGGCGCCTTCGTTATGGATCGCCGCCCGCACGCTCTGGCAGCTCATGGCAAGCGGATTGTAGCGTGAGATCGCAAGCGTCGGCGAGGCAGCTAATACGAGCGCGAGCGCAAGGATTACCTTTTTCATGGCACAATTTCTCCCTGATATTTCCGGCACCTATATATACGTTGAAACAGGCCGCCCGGTTTCAATGATCAGCGACTGTCAAATCCGCCTCCTGAAGACACCAGACTGGAGACACCAGATATGAACCATGATGCCTATGCCGACGACTATCTCTCCGGCATTCTGAAATCCGTGAAAACCATCGCGCTGACGGGGGCTTCGCCCAATCGGGCCCGGCCGAGCAATGGTGTCATGGGCTATCTCCTGTCGCGCGGCTACAGGGTCATTCCCGTCAATCCGGGGCAGGCGGGCAAGCAGATCCACGGCCAGACCGTCTATGCCCGCCTTGCCGACATTCCCGAGCCGGTCGACATGGTCGATGTCTTCCGCGCATCCGAATATCTTGACGGGGTGGTGGATGAGGCGCTGGCGCTAGAGCCCCGCCCGCAGGTCGTATGGGCGCAGCTCGGTGTAAGCGACAACGCGGCCGCCGCCAAAGCCGAAGCCGGTGGCATCAAAGTCGTGATGAACCGCTGCCCGGCGATCGAATATCCGCGTCTTTTCGGCTGACGCTGTGAGTATCCAGGCCTTCTCGGCTGACGCCGTCGGGCAGAACGGATTTTCCTCGGAAGGCGCCGCGGTTGAAAAAGATCGCGGTTAACTTTCACATTCGAGTGGTTATGATCGCGCCCGTCAACAACAATACGGGAGGACGACATGGCCAAAAACGATCCGGGATTCAACACGCTGGCGATCCATGCGGGTGCACAGCCCGATCCGGCGACCGGCGCGCGGATAACACCGATCTACCAGACGACGGCCTTCGTCTTCAACGATTCCGACCATGCCGCGGCACTGTTCGGCCTGCAGCAGTTCGGCAATATCTACACCCGCATCATGAACCCCACACAGGCGGTTCTGGAGGAACGTGTCGCGGCCCTTGAAGGCGGCACGGCAGCTCTTGCCGTTGCCTCCGGCCATGCGGCGCAGATGATCGTCTTCCATACGCTGATGCGCCCCGGCGAGAATTTCGTCGCCGCCCGCCGTCTCTACGGCGGCTCGATCAACCAGTTCGGCCATGCCTTCGAGAATTTCGGCTGGCAGGTACGCTGGGCCGATCCAGATAATCCCGATGATTTCGAGAGCAAGATCGATGACAAGACGCGGGCGATCTTCATCGAAAGCCTTGCCAATCCCGGCGGCACCTTCGTCGATATTGCGGCCATCGCCGAAATAGCGCATCGTCACGATCTGCCGCTGATCGTCGACAACACAATGGCCACACCCTATCTCATCCGGCCGATCGAACATGGCGCCGATATCGTCGTGCACTCGCTGACCAAATTCCTCGGCGGTCATGGCAACTCCATGGGCGGCATCATCGTCGATGGCGGCACTTTCGACTGGTCGAAGACCGGCAACTACCCGATGCTGTCAAGCCCGCGCCCGGAATATAACGGCGTCGTCCTGCATCAGACCTTCGGCAATTTCGCCTTCGCGATCGCCTGCCGCGTGCTCGGCCTGCGCGACCTTGGCCCGGCGATCTCGCCCTTCAACGCTTTCCTGATCCTGACCGGCATCGAGACGCTGCCGCTGCGCATGCAGCGCCATTGCGACAACGCGCTTGATGTCGCCAAATGGCTGAAGGCCCATTCGAAGATCGCCTGGGTAAATTATGCCGGTCTGGAGGACGACCCGAACCACGCTCTGCAGCAGCGTTACTCGCCGAAAGGCCCAGGTTCCGTCTTCACCTTTGGCGTCAGGGGCGGTTACGAGGCCGGCAAGGCGCTGGTCGAGGGCTTGGAGCTTTTCTCGCATCTCGCCAATATCGGCGATACGCGCTCCCTCGTGATCCATCCGGCCTCCACCACGCACCGGCAGTTGACCGACGAGCAGAAGATCGCCGCCGGCGCCGGGCCGGACGTTGTGCGCCTCTCGGTCGGCATCGAGGATGTGAAGGACATCATCGCCGATCTCGAACAGTCGTTGTCGAAGATTTGATGTTGTTCATCACAAACGTCTGATTTTTTCGCACATACCTCTGACACATTTCAACCGTCGATGGTAGGTGTAACCTAAGGAAAACAAACGGAAATCCCCTGTATGTGAAATTTTCGGCAGGGGATTTCACATGTTCGTCCGAGCGTTTGACGCATTGCGATCTGCACGCTTTTGGGCCGCCCAGCGAAGTCCCTGGCCGTTGTGGCAGTTAGAAGGACGTCTCTCCCTGGGAATTCGCTAACCGCTCTTCGAACCCAATACGCTGGCCGATTATCCGGTTGGGACGTTTTTTGGGTCGGCTTCTCGCAAAGGGACGAGAAATCGTGCCGGTCAAAAAGTATCCAAATAGACACGTGGACGGCGGTCTGAAGCCCGACGGGCGAGGGAAACCGCATCAAAATCGACATTTCTGAAAATATTTTCGATGCTGCTTTTTCTATCTTGATCTTCGGAGAATCACCGAAAACAGCAGTTTGCATTTTCGCGTGGCGAGAGTACGATTTCGCCTGCGGCGGGATGGAAATAGGAGACTCCACGCCCCACATTCCGTGGCCCCAATAAATATGGAACTCGCCCAGTCGAAATATAGGCAACGCTGATACCCGAACGCGTTGCCTCTTGCCATTTCCAAGTACTCAACGGCCGAATGACGTTCACAGATTATCGCTATTCGAAGACTTGAGAGTCCTGATTTCGGAATCATCAATTAGGGCGTATCCCCGGAAAATCCGTGGGTATTGCGTTGCTGTCGAGGCGAGCCAGACCGTGGCTGGGGTTCGGCTACAAACTTCGCCCGGGCGGGGTTCCTCATCTGGCTGCCAGATCGGCATGCCGATTCCTTAGCTGATCACCCAAAAATTGTGGAACTCGATATTGAAGGCAGAAGAGGCCGGCGAAGCGTGTCTTCTTGTGTCGGTTTTCGCGAATTGAAGACGCCAATTGGGAAGGGCAACCTTTGGTGCGGTGGAGATCGTCGCGAGCGGACAAAGCGCGCCCCGCATCTTCTTTAAGCACTCTTTAAGGGCTCCCCACGACGCTCACTGAAATTCAACGGCACACTAGCTGCAGAGAAGGCAGATATCACCAGGGGAAGGGAGCCGGACCTCTAGCACAGGTCCGGCTCGTGCTTCCCAACCAGAGAGGTAATACAACCAACTAAGCTCGCGACAAGCAGCATTGTTGGGAAGCTGCAAGCATTATGATTCAGAGAGGTTAACAATGTACCGGCGCGAACCTGCGGGGCGCGGAGGCTGGCACTTTTGTGTCAACTCCCGGAAACCGCTTGACATTTTCACAGTGTTCCCTATTTGTTCATCTGCTCGAATGGCTCCTTGGGCCATTCCAACCGCCTTCCGAGGGGAAAGCCGATGCCGCAACAGAGGATATGCCTGGTCCGAATATAACGCCCGTGAGACTGGGCTAGACCACGCATGGAACGTCCGCTGCATCTGCATCTTCGCTACGGGGCCGCCAATGAGACCTCCCTTCGTACCTGCATTCCGAATAGGGCGCTGAGCGCCTTAGCCGATCTATTCCATTGTTCGTTTTGGAACCGGACCGCTATGCGCGCTCCGGGCAGGAGAAGTGTATCTTGTTGATCCGTCTAAATCCCCAGCTGCCGCCGCGTCCAGTTCCGATTGGACACCTTGAAACGTTTGGTGTTCCAGCCAGCACCGTTGCGTCGCTAATGGCCTTGCTGAACCCCGTCAGAACGTAACCTCAATCAACCCTTCCGCCCCGTGACACCGCCGAGCGCGGTGACGGCGGAGCTATGCCGAAAGGAACGTCGAATGATTTCCGATTACCCGCCCGGTTTCGAACCGGGTCAGTTGCCCCGCTACGAGGTCCCCAGCCGCAAGAAGGGAGGTACGACCCCGCTCCATGTGCCAACGAAAAAGTCGGTTCGCGGACGCAATATCAGAGCCGCGCACCCGCTGATGGCTCACTTCCTTATGCATCTGGAGACCGACCCGAACGTTCGGAAAATTTCACCGTATCCGATCGAGATCGAATACCAGCGTACTGGTCCGTCGGGAGATGACACGACGGTCTCTCACATTCCCGATCTCGGTATTCTCCACCGCGACGGAAGCATCGTGTTCTGCGACATCGTGCCGGAAGCGATTTTGGCGGAACAGCGTTACCGAACCAGGCGGGCGGACGACCTAAGGCAAGCGTACGCTGATCAGCTTGGTGCGGCCTACTCGATCATCACCGAGTTGGATGTCTACGTCGAACCAAGGATGACCAACATCCGCACCCTGTGGAGGCATCGCGACTGCGACGATCCCGAGGCGCTCCGAAAAGTGATCGGGGTCCTCGATCGTATGACGTTCCCGACAACCATTGCCGAAATTGTTGAGCAAGCCGACCTGCCGCATCTCATCTGGGAAGCCGAATGCGACGGCGTGATCGAACGGCAGGTACTCACCGATGTAGCCCGCGCCTTCTCCTGCATCCTCCAACTGGCATGTGAGGGCCGCCTGAGCGTGGACCTCGGCAATCCAATCTCACCCGCGTCTCGTCTCGAGCGCGTGTTCTGATCAGCAAAAGGACCAATAAATGTCATTCCACCGACATAACGACTTCCTGCTCCGCGAAAACACGCAGGTTGCAATCGATATCAAACAGCTCGAGATTCCCCCCGACCCCGAGAATGGTGAAAGCGTACAGGCATACGGGTTCGCTGCCGGCGCACGGTTCGACATCTTCAACCGCGACCTGACGAAGCGCGGCCCGTTTGTCGTGATCTCGTATAATAACTACGACGGGTTGGGCGGTCTGTTTCAGGTTCAGAACATCGCCAGCCAGCAGATGGCCCACCTCTCACATTGGCAGATTTCCCAGCTCGAGCGCCAAGGTCGGTTCATCCCCCAGGAGTACGAGAGGGCAGGGAAGACGATTGAAAGTGTCTCGACCCTCGATGCCGACGCTGAGGCAGTGGCGAAGCGCAAGCTAGGCTACGTGATGGCGGCCCTCAAACTTCAGGGCAAGGGAACGGTGATGCCACCACGGGCCATCATCCGTCGCGCGATCGCCTTGCACGCCGAAAAGCTAGGCGAGAAACCTTACTCCTACGGCACAATCCGGCCTGCCATCAGGGCTTATCTCGACGCGCCTTTCAACAGACTGCTCGCCTTGGCACCGGGGAAGACGCGCGGCAATTGCGTCAAAGCGTTTTCGCAGCGGTTAGAAGAAGTCCTGCGCCAAGCCGTTGAACACGCGTGGCGCATGCCAAAGGGAACAGCAATCACAGCAACTCGGCGGTTTGATCGCCTTCTGTTCCTTCCCGAGAACAGCGATGTCCGTGAAGAGGCATGCGACAGCGAGAACAACATCGTCGCCCCCTCGCAGGCGACTATCGAAAGGCGGTTCTACGGCGTCGACCATTTCACGCGAATGCTACTCAGACATGGTCCCGAAGCCGCAATGCGCATCCACGACATTCGCATTCCCCAGGCGGTTCCGAAAGCTGCTCTCGACGTCGTCGAGGTGGATTACACAACGCTCGACTGCAACGTCTTCGATGACAAGTACGCGTTCATTTACGGGCGTCCGAGCGTCATCCTGTTCCGGGACAGAATGAGCGCGGCAATCACCGGACACGCGATCTTCTTTGGCAAACCGAGTTTCGAAGCCTTTGTTCACGGCTTAAAACAGGCCATCTATCCGAAAGACATGTCAGCATATCCTGGGCTTTCCTCGCCATTCTACGGTAAGCCCTCCGTGATTGTTGTCGATGCCGACCCTCATCTCGTCGGTGAGGACATGCATAACTTATGCGACGAACTGGGAATTATCCTTCAGGAGCTCCGCCCGGGGGAACCCAATTCAAAGGGCGGGCTTGAACGAACCATCCGCACTCTCAACGACTCGCTTATTCACAATCTTCCCGGAACCACGCATTCGAACCCGACGCGAAAGAAGGAGTTCGACGACGAAAAGGAACTGGGACTTCCGCAGATTACGCTGGGTGAGCTGGAACGGCACATGACGGCCTGGGTCTGCGAGTACAACTATTCCAGCCATCGAGGACTCGGTTTCCTGCGCACATTTAAGGGTGTTCCGGCAGAACGGTGGTTTGAAACCATCGGTCAGGCGGGGCAGCGTAGACCAATCGACCCCCAGGTGTTCGCTCGGGCATCGGGCCACGTTCACCATGCGGCAATCGAGAACGGCTGCATCGTATGGGACCATATCGTCTACAGCGATCCGAAACTTGTCGTCCTCGCGACCTCCCCAACCAGCACTGCTCCTTCCAAAGCCAAAGCGAGGAAGTCCCGGAAGCCCACGACATTGTACCGTTGCACCCGAGACCCCTCCGACCTCGGAGGTATTTGGGTCGACGTTCCGGAAACCGGGACGGCCATCTACGTGCCCGCGGCGGAAACCTACAAGAGCTATGCCAGCGGCTTGCGCCTATTCCAGCACCGGAAAGCAGTCGGACACCACAACAAGCACTCCCGTCGTCCGCTTTCCAACGTCAAGGACCTGGAAACCGCGCTGGCGGCCCATGGTCAAGACCTGAAGGACCTGTACGAGCAGCGGAAAACCCAGAAGACGGCCGACAAACTGGCGGCGTTCTTCCGCGGCGTGGCGACCAAAGTGAGACGAAGCAGAATCGTGGAGGCGGTCACGAGCACAAGCGAAAGCGCAAAGCGCATCGACTACGCCAACCCGACAACACCACGCGGCGTTCGCCGGAAATCACAGGCCGCGCGAGACTATGACGTGCGCGATACCCCAGCCGCGGTTCATGTGCGCAACGAGGAGGGCAGGTTGGAGCCGGGCGATCCTCTGATCAACATGAAACCACATCACACCAAGCCGGAAAAACCGACGGTCCGCGCCGGGAAGCCTGTCGAGACCGGGGCGTTGGCTGGGTACGAGGACCCTGACGATATCGAGGAAATCATCAAGCGTCGGCGCGCCGAGAGGAGGAAGAAATGAGGGAGTTTCCCAAATTTCACACGAAGCCCTTCGAGACGGACGACGAGCGGAGAAGGGCCGCGAGCCTCCCCAACGCCACCCGCCAGGAAATGGTCACGAATCTGCTCGTGATGGACGAGCAGTTCGACCAGGTCATGGACTTCATCGCAAATCGGTTCCACCGGCCGGTCGACGGAGGAAGGCACGCCAGCGGATGGATCGGCGGAATCATCGGCGAATCCCGGACCGGGAAATCGTGGATGGCACAGTACTATGCTTCCCAACACCCACACGTGCTTGGGGACCACGGCTATTCCTGTCCGGTCATTTACGTCGAAGCACGCGAGGACTGGGATCGGATCGAGTTCTCAAAGCAAATCTTCCTTGAGACGGGAGCCTCTGCCGTTCCGAGGCTTACTCTCGCATCCATGAATACAACGGTGACACGTCGTCTGACCCAAGTACACGGCCAGCTTCTCATCGTCGACGACTCCCAGTTTCTGTTCGAGACGACCCCCGCGAAAGCGGCGACAAACCGTTCTCTCATCCATCACGTCGCGAACCAGAGACAGTGCAACATCCTTTTGATTGGGACCGAGGGCGTCGAGTTCGCGATCAGATCGAACGATCATCTTCGAAACCGAGGCGACTTCCCGGCTCCCATTCGCCTTACGAGTTTCGATCCGAAGACCCCAGATGGCAGGGAGGCTGCTCGGACCTTCCTGTACGAAGTGGAGGCCTTGCTTCCCTTCGCAGTTCCCTCGCTGTTGCATCGCAAGGAGTACGTCGATGACTTCCTCCAGGCGTCGGGAGGCTCACGGGGGCGCATGATGAATTTCATCGTGCCCGCAGGCTGCATGGCGATCAATGAGGGCAGCCCCTGCATCCAGGCACGTCACCTCCGTATCGCATGTGCGGACCGGAACCCCTACGGAAAGGATCGAGTCCCGTTCTCTCAGTTCGAAGACGGGGAAAACTGATGGTGTTACCGTTTTCCCGTTGGGACTTCGCCCCCGAAATCGACGAACCCGCGCACGGTTACGCTCGCCGACTGGTTGGCGCGCACGGCCTCAACACCGTCGTGACCTTCAATGTCTGGAACCAGATTGACAGCGACTACGTAAATCCGAAGGCGTCTCTGGAACTGCTGCTCAAACATCCTCTACCCGCGGAATGGGTGGATAGGCTCAAGCACGCGACGCCTATTAAGGGTGAGGATGCAATCGTTTTGGCAGGCAATAGCGTCCGGCACTCGCACATCAGTCGGCATCCGAGGCGCTGGTGTCCTGGATGCCTCCATCAAAGCCCGCACCACCGGGTCTGGTGGGAATTCACCTTCCTCAACAGATGCCCTGTTCATGACATCGAGTTCGTTTCCGTGGAACCCGATGGAAGGTCGGCGTCGTGGACGTGGACGGACTTTGCCAACGCCCGATCCGGCGAGCCTCTCGGATACTACGTTGCGCCAGTACGGCCGTCTGGGTTAGGAGGATATGTACTCGGACGGCTTGGATTTCTTCCCCGTGCGCCCAATGTGATCCTCGACGCCGCTACGTTGGGAGCTGCCGTCGACCTCTGCAAACTGGTCGGCAAGTTCCTGACAAACCAGCGGCATCACGAAGTTCCGGAAGGAGAAGAAAGGATCGACATCGGCTACCAGGCTGTCGCCATGGGGGTGGCCTCGTTCGCGTCTTCTATTCTGGATTGGCTGTCGGCATATCCTCGACATATCGACTGCAATGGCTCGTTGCGGTCGGTTTTCGGATGGATCGTCTCCAGCCTCTGGATGATCGACGACACCAATCTCCGCGCCGTTGTGAGGCGGACGCTTTCGGATGCGAGGGGCCTCGACATCAGACGGCACGACGGACCGGTTCGAAACTACCACCTGACCGGACAGGAAATCTCATTCCAAGGGATGGCGAACAGGCTTGGCATGTCGGCCCGTGGAGTTCAGATCATTGCTGACGAATTGACACTCCGCGATCCCACCCGGTTCCGTATACAGATCGATCTGCGAGACGAAGCTGCGATTTCGCAGTTCGCCGCCGAACTGCTAACGCCAACGCAGGCAGCTGCTAAACTAGGAGTCCATCAAGATGCTCTCAGACACCTGACCCATTGCGGCTATCTCAAGGTCTTCAAAGGAACCGAGGTCGGCAACAGGCCTGGCGCAAGGTTTGATCCACGACGCATCGAAAAAATCACCTCCCGGGTCGATTCCCTGCCAACGAAGGACCAAGGAGCCGGCGTTACGATCAATGCCTATCGTAAACGATACGGTCTCAGCCGCGGCCAGATCGCGGTCGGCATCCTCGAAGGCGCAATCGCAATCGCCGAAAGGATCGCAGATCGCGTGGGATTCAATAGCCTCCGCATCGCGGTACCCCTTGAAGAATGGCATGGTTCAACAAGCGTCAAATCGTCTTCGGTCACGCTCGCCCAAGCGCAAGCAATCCTGAACCTGTCAGGATTTACCGTGAGGAGCCTTGCAGAGGCTGGCTATCTTGGCCCCGTGGGCAGAAATGGTGCTACGAAAGTGTTGCATCGATCTCACGTCAGGAGATTTGCGTCTGAATATGCGAAGGTGGCCGATTTTGCGCACGGTCTCGAAGCCGAACCCTCCGCCTTTCATTCTGCCCTGATGGAACACGGTGTTCAGCCCTTGGCGTGGCCAAAGAAGGGCGGCAAGCAGAGAGCTGAATGCGTTGTTCGTCGTTCGGACGTCCAGGAGGCTCTTGGAGGCGCGCCTGATCCATCGGTCATTCATGACGAGGTATTCACATCGTTTTGGAAAGACCTCGTCGGAAAGCTCGAAGTCGCCTGCCGACACCTTCATCTGCCGGAGAACCTTCCAGCTGGAGGTCAAAGAATTTGGCAGAATACGGTGTTTTCGCTTTATCTGAGATATGATGCCGCTCAAGGGGTACTGACAGGAGAATTGGTGCCTTCGAAAGCCGCCCGGGAGGCCGTCTCGATCGATTTGCTCAGCGCCGAGAAGGCAACGCAGGTGGAGAGTTTCGTCAAAAGGCTGCGGATTTCGATCAACGCCGCCAGACTTCAGCAACGACGCTTGAAAAAGGCCCCAGACGCCGACCAACTCTAGCGACCGTTTGACTGCCTTCCACACGTTTTCCTTGAATTCTCATCGGGATGTGCTCAAACAGCGTCGGGTCTGTAATTCGAGGGGGATTCGATGGTCGATGTCGTTGTTCAGGTTGCCGTTCACGACTTGCGGCGAAAGGGCACGAGCGACTTCGAGACGATACTCGGAAAAGCGCAACTCAAAGTATCGAAGACGGTCGAACGGGTCGTGACCGAGCTTCATTCGCTTTATGCCAGCAGGGCCGCCAAGGCCCACGGAAAGTTCTCGGAAAACGCCACCGACTATCCCGCACAGACGTTCATAAGCGATTTTCACGAAGGCGGATATGCAGACTTCGCCGAGTTGACGAAGAAGCTCATGACGACGCTTGCCGTCCAGGCGAAGCAGAAGGCCGGCGCTACCGGGGGCCATGTCCTCTTTGCGCACATCGAGAAGGATAGCCAAGTCTACCTGATGGTTGCGATCATCAACAACAAGCTTGGCGCTGCCCTTACGAAAGACCTTGATCTCGCGGATATCGAGCATCTTGACCTGGACGGCTTCAGATTTGCCGGCCGCGTGAACATAAGCGCGTGGTTGGAGAAGGCGGACCGCTATGTTGGCTTCCTGAAAGGAAAGGGCGACGTCGCCGAATACTTCAAAGAGTTCCTCGGCTGCACGACCGCCGTCCAGGACACTGAAGACACCAAAAAGCTGATCCGAATCCTGGAAGACTTCGCCGATCCCGCCAAAGGGATCGTGAAGGACAAGCAAGTATTCCTTCGCAAAGCCTTCGAAATATGCGAGCGCCACGTACGTGAAGGCGTCCCGCTCGACTTCGATTCGTTCTCAAACGAGCTTTTCCCGGACAACCCTGGTGACCTCGCTAAGGCCTTGGGACAGGACCTCGCGCTCGGAGACGGCTTCGTCCCGAACAGACGATCCCTGCGAGCCCTTGTCAGGTTCAAAGCAAAGACGCCACAATGGTCCGTGGAGTTCGAGCGCAGCGCCCTGGCCGAGGGAAAGATTGTCTACGACCACGACAAGAAAACCATCACGTTCAACGAACTGCCAGCCGACTTAATTGAGGAACTCGATCGCGAACGGGAATGAGATGCCGAAGGTCACGTTCGATCAGCTGATTCCGATCTACAGGAATACTGCCTTCGCCCCCGGTGCGGACAACGGGCGCATTAGTGTCGCCGATTCTTCGATGCTCGCGACATTGAAATTCATAGACAGCGACGAGTCGGCATTTGAGGACTCCGCCATCCGCATCGACGGCGACACCCAGAACCTGCAGGTCGGTGACAGTATAGATGCCGACATCTCGACGCCAAGACTGGGACTAGGATTGTTGGCGAAGGACATGGACGGCGTCATCGCCGCTCCTGGTCACCGCATAGCCGCGCCCGCGCGCTTCTACGTGATCAGCGAACGGTTCGCGTACAACGACGCAACGATTCCGGCTTCAGTTGCTCGCTATCGCACTGCTCTCAGATTGGTGAAATCGCTTTCCGAGGCGGCAGCTTTCGTCGATCCGCATCAGGCGGAAGCTACCTTTCTCGGTCCTGGCCGCCTGCGTGTTCCGATACTCTACAAAACCGCCGATCTCGTTGGGATCACGGAGGCGGTCGTCGATGAACTCGAGGACTTCGTTTTCGAGAAAATCCACAAGGACCAGAAGGCTGCCATCCTCGCCTCGAATGTCATCGAACTGTGTCGTCATCAGCCAGAAAACGAGCGCTTCAGGTTTCTGCTGACACATCTGAGGGAGCTCGTTTCGAAAACCCAGGATGGGTACAAGCTGTTTGCCTCCGAGTTCTCATACGAGAAGATAAAGACCAAGACCGAAGAAGCGATCAACGATTACACGAACAAAATCCACAAAACCTTCCACGATATCCAGAATCAGGTAATGGGCGTTCCCGTCGCAACGGTTATCGTCGCGACCCAGTTTAAGGCTGCGACTGCATGTGGCGTCGAGTTCTGGGCAAATCTGGCGATTTCAATCGGCGCGACCCTTTTTGTCCTGCTTCTTTCCGTGGCCGTCTACAATCAGCTATTGACGTTGAACACCATTGAGGATGACCTCGGACGGCAAAAGGAGAAGCTTGGCAGGGACTACGCCAGCATTGCCGCCCAATTCTTGCCGCTCTATGGAAAACTTGGCACGCGCATCTGCGCGCACAGATGGCTCCTCAGAGCAATCATGATCGCGTGCTGGGCGGGTGTGATCCTAACATGGTATATCTTTAATCGACTTACGACGGTCCAGGTTTGGTCTTGCCTTTGACAGGCTGGGGAAGCGCATGGAAGAGCGGGCCACTGACGTTGGTCCAATCGCTGTATGTCAACGCCGCCGACGCTTCCGCTCGTTTGCTGCGAACTCCTCCAGGACCTCAAGACACCGAGCCAACGTTTTCTCGTCCCTGCAGTAGTCCACGGGCTTGATCCAGCCGAGTTCCTTGCACTGCGCTGTCAGCCAGAGGTCGGCGACGTCCCGGCGCAAGTTGCGGCTGTAGACCCGGTCACAGAGTTTGTCGACCATGGCCCTACGGGCGCGTTCGGCCCGTTCTGCCGTCACCTTGTCGTCCCGAATTCTCCAGAGGATGGCCTGAACCTGTTTCAGGCCATCTGAGCTTTCTGCCGCCAACTCTCCGGGTGTCTTGCCTCCATGCTCAGGGAGTGGTGTCTTCATAAATACGGCGACGTCGTCCACGTCGAATAATGCGGCCTCCTCGGCCTTCTGGACCCGGTCAGCCGCCTCTTGCTCCAAGCGGGCGGCTCTTTCGATCACTTCGCGCTCGCGACGGGCTGCCAGTTCGGCTTCCGCGCGCTCCTCGGCTTCCAAGCGGGCAAGCCCGAGGCGGTTGATCAGGCGGCCCATCGGCAAGCCGGCCATCTCGTCGGGCGGATCGACGTCCTTGAGACGCTGCATGTCCTCGATCATCGTCCTGACCGCGATGACCTGATCCAGCAATTCTTCGTAGTCTCCATCCTCGTCTGCGAGGAGTTCCTCTACTGAAAGGTCGAAGTATTCCGCCCGGCTTTGGAGCCACACATCGTAGTCGGGAAGACCGCCGTCCTCGGGAAGCATGAGAGAACCAACACCGTGGAAGGCGACGCGCAGTTGCTTGCTCTGGCGCTCGGGCAACGTGCGCTTCTGGATCGCGGTGTCGATCACCGCTTGGATATCATGCCCCATGACAAACCGTTTGACAGGAACTTCATACACGGCCCCTGCTCGGCGTAGACGCCTGAGGTACGCAAAGACTTCTTCGTAGGGTGACTTGAAGTCTTCGTCGACGTTCGCGGCGATCCAACGTGAATAGTCAGATTTCGTGTAAGCGATGTCCTTCTTCGGCCAGTCGCCTTTTGAGAAACTCGAGATGAAGTCCATCGCTCCGAGGGCCGATTTCGTCTTGGACAGCCGGTCGAAGATGGCTGCCTGCCACTGACGGCGGTAGACGACAAACGCCGAAGGCCGGTCGTCGTCCAGGTCAAGGAACTCCGAGAGATCGAGCTGGACCAGGTCGTCGACGAGCTTCTGCGCTTTTTTGTGGTTCCAGATTTCAGGGTCGCGATAGACGGCCACCAAACGCTTCGCTTCCGCGATCTTCTCACTCTCTTGCCGCTGTCTCTCCTCGGCAATTTTCGCCGCCATCGCCTTCACCTCCGCGCTGTGGATCAGCTTGCGCGGGGCGATATCCAGAATAATGTCGTCGAGTTCGTCGAGCGGATGACTTTGGTAGCTCGAAACGGTGATCTCCAGAACTTCCACGCCCATGGCATCCAGCTTCTCGATTTTTTCGGGAGGGCACGGATGGGTGTTCGCGATTTCGATGAACAGTCGCCGTCCGTCGGGCATGGTGGCGATGACGTCCGGGATGACTTCTCCCGCCGCCGTCTCCAGGTGAACGTCCGTGAGTTGGATGGAGCGCTCCGGAGAGACCTCGATTGGTTTGCCATCTAGGCCCGGTGTGGATGTGGTTGGCAGTGTTATTCTGCAATGCTTGGCGATGATTTCCTTCGCGCGGATATGGAGGGCCGTTTCACCGGAGGACACGCAGTCTACGACGTTGTCCTCCGGGCGGTGAGCGAAGGAATACGCTCGGACGGTGGGATCGCCGCCGTTTCTGGCGATCAACCGCCTGTCGCACCCGAAGCAGACGCATCCGCAATTCCCACCGTTGGCGACCTCGGTGATACGGCGTGGCGATCCGTCGCTCACGTATTTGGCGACGAGGATCATGCCCTCGTCGTCTGGAAACAGGTCGGCAATGGTGGCTTTTGTTGCCATGTGGGCCTTGAATCGCTGCGGTGCGCGAGAGGCTAGCCCGGGCTGACGGTTTCCGGAAGCTTTCTATGGCCATGACGATCGACGACAGGCAACACCGTTTCCGCGATTAGCGATGCATATCGCGTGAGATAGGGAGTCCGAAGCCCCAGACTCCATGATGTGTCAATTTGTGTGTCGTCTCTTTTCGACCAGAAAGTCGATAAGTGCCCTGATCTTGGCAGCCATTTGGTCACGCGTAGGTAGATAGAGGTCGAAGCCGTCGAACGGCTGACACCATGTCTCCAACACCCTGACCAAAGTGCCGCGGGCAACATGATCACGGACGGCGAAATCCATGTGCATGATAAGTCCGACGCCTTGGATCGCGGCGCTCAGCATGATGTCGTCACCGTTGGTCACGAACGAACCTGTCGGCTCAAATGTGAACTCCCGCCCATCGCTTGGATCGGTAAACTCCCAGGCCGACACAATATTGCTATTGCCATGACGAAGACCGAGGCAATTGTGACGTTCGAGGTCAAATGGCGTCTCTGGGGGAGGGTAGGTGGCGAGGTAAGCCGGGGAGGCTACGACTGCCATCCTAATCGGAGGGCTAATAGGCACGGCAATCATGCTGTCCACCACGCTTTCGCGCAGGCGAACTCCTCCATCGCATCCCTCTCGGACGATGTCTCCGAACCCATCATCGACGACAATCTCAAGCTTCACCAGCGGGTAGCGGCGCGCGAATTCTCCTAGATGTGGCTCCAGAAAATGGCTGGCGGCCAGCCGCGAGCTATTGATGCGAATTTCGCCTGCAGGACGGTCCTTTGCATCCTGGACTAAGGCGACCGCATGCTCGATCATCGCCAATCCGGGATTGATATCCGCCAGCAGTTTTCGTCCTTCTTCGGTTACGGACACGGACCGCGTCGACCTGTTCAGTAGCCTAACCGAGAGCCTTTCCTCCAGAACGCGCAACGTCTGTGACAACGCCGACGGCGAGACCGCGAGCTTCGATGCCGCACGAGTGAAACTACCTTCGCGCGCGACTTCCGCGAAAGCGGCAATTGCTGGTAAGAGATTTCGATCCATGGCGTCCAATTGTGAAGGCTGACTTCAAACTGATTGAAGTTTGCCCCGGTTTTTCACAATCGTCCACGGCTTTATCTTCTGACCATACACAAAGGCTCGGTGTCAGGAGAGAAAGAATGAAGAGGATATTGGTTCTCGGAGCAGGCGGTCAAATCGCCCGCCAGGCGATCAAAATGCTGGCCGACCGCGACGATGTTGCGATGACGCTCTTTCTGCGCAATGCCAGCAAACTAGATGGTCCAGCACCGACGAATGCACGAACGATCGAGGCCGACGTCGTTGACGCAGCAAAGCTGAGAGAGGCCCTGGTCAATCAGGACATCGTCTATGCCAACTTGGCTGGCGACGTTGACGTGCAAGCTGCAGCCATTGTTGCGGCCATGAAAGACGTTGGTGTCCTGAAGCTGATCTTCGTCACCTCGCTCGGAATCTACGACGAAGTTCCAGGCAAGTTCGGAGAATGGAACCGCAACGAGATCGGCTCTTACCTCCCGCCGTACCGTCGGGCCGCGGACCTCATAGAGGCTTCCGGACTGGACTATGCCATCCTGAGGCCCGCCTGGCTCACCGATGACGACGAGGTGGACTACGAAACCACGAGAAGCGACGAGCCGTTCAAGGGGACCGAGGTGTCGCGCAAGAGCGTTGCAGCCTTGATCGTGGAACTCATCGGGGTTCGGGGGGACTTTGATGGCCGTCGCAACCTTGGCGTCAACAAGCCCAATACCGACGGCGACCGTCCAGCGTTTCTTTGACTTCGTAACGGGTGTCGCACCGTCACAGACCACGCAACACAAATTGAAACAAGGAGATATGCAGATGAAGACCGTCGCGATCAGAAACAAGGACATGTATTGGGATATCGCCGCCGATATTCACTATCCGCCGAATTTCGACGAAAACACGAAGTATCCCACCATCATCAGTGCGCATCCGATCGGAAGCTGTAAAGAACAGACATCGGGGAATGTCTATGGCGTGAAGTTGGCCGATCAAGGCTTCGTCGTCATTGCCTTCGACGCCAGCTTCCAGGGTGCGAGCGGCGGCGAACCACGATCCATTGAAGACCCGACCCTTCGTGTCGAGGATTTCCGTCATGTCGTCGACTACCTCGTCACGCTCCCCTATGTCGACGAAAAGCGGATCGGCGTCCTCGGCATTTGCGGTGGCGGCGGCTACTCGATCAATGCCGCGATGACCGAACGCCGTATCAAAGCTGTTGGCACCATCACGGGCGCAAACTACGGCCGGCTCATGCGGGAAGGCTTTAGCGGCTACAATCCCATTGCCGCGCTTGAAGCTATGGCCAAGCAACGCACCGCAGAAGCCCGAGGCGAGCCGCTGCACGTAGACGACCTTCTGCCGCCTTCTCCAGAAGAGGCCAGACGCCTCGGCGCGACGGAGCGCGACGTTTATGAGGCGACCGAGTACTACCGTACGCCACGCGGACAGAGTGCAAACGGCCTCAACCGCTCACTTCTTTCTCATCAGGCGGCCGCCGTCGGCTGGGATGCGTTCTATCTTGCCGAGGTGCTTCTGACCCAGCCTCTCATGGTTGTCGTCGGTGACAAGGTGGGGGCCTTCGGCGCATATCGAGACGGATGCGAGATTATCGGCCGCGCGCGATCCGAGAAGAAGGAATTGGTCGTGGTCGACGGCTGGTCGCACTATGATCTCTATGACAAGCCGGAGCCCGTTGCCAGAGCACTGGAAAAGCTGATCCCGTTCTATCAGGAAAACCTTTGATCGCGGCTAAAGCCCGTTCGCCTGGTTTCATTCGCAACCGATCCGGAGACCTGTGTGAGGCGGAGAGTTCCGCCTCCATATTCGGCCTGTTGCGTTCGACAGAGCGCCCCTGAACTTTCACAGAAGTAACCATGATGGACTTAAACAAACTGTTCATGCCCTTTGAATTTGCAAAGGGCATCACTCTACGCAACCGGGTCGCTATGGCCCCGATGACCACTTGGTCGGGCAATGCGGACGGCACGGTCTCGGACGAGGAGATCGCCTACTATCGTCGGCGGGTTACTGGCGTCGGTTTGGTCATCACCGGGTGCACTCATGTCCAACCGAATGGCATCGGTTTCACTGATGAGTTCGCTTCCTATGACGACAAGTTCATACCGAGCTTGAAGCGCTTGGCAGACGCCGCAAAAAGTGGCGGCGCGGCAGCGGTATTGCAGATATTCCATGCCGGAAACAAAGCTATTCCCTCTCAGGTTCCCCATGGTGATGTCATCAGCGCCAGTCCCGTGGCCACAGAAGCGAGTTCCTTCGCTCCCTCCATCGTACCGCGTGAAATGTCTGAGGCCGAAATCCTGGCTGTCGTCAAAGCGTTCGGTGACGCGACATTGCGGGCTATCAGAGCGGGTTTCGACGGCGTTGAACTACACGGCGCTCATGGTTTCCTGCTTCAGAATTTCCTGTCGCCGTTCTTCAATCGAAGGATGGATCGTTGGGGTGGTTCCTTGGAAAACCGAATGCGCTTCCCATTGGCCGTCGTGGCAGAAGTCAAACGCGTCGTTGACACCCACGCCGAACGGCCGTTCGTTGTGGGGTATCGGATTTCGCCTGAGGAGTCGTTAGACGGCGGCCTCCGTATCACCGACGCACTCGAGTTAGTCGATTGCCTGGTTGAGGCCGGGATCAACTACATCCACGCTTCCGTTTACAACGTACTGAATGCGAGGCCGCTTGACGGTAGCGACGGCCCGTTGACCACGAGCATGTTCATCGACCGTGTCGCTGAACGTGTTCCGCTTATTGCTGCCGGACAGCTTCGCACACCGAAGCAGGCCGTCGAAGCCCTGTCCATGGGCCTCTCCCTCGTTGCCGTTGGGAAAGGATTAGTGATGAACCCCGGTTGGGTGGAGGACGGCTCGGAGGGGCGAGATGATAAAATCGACACTACCCTTGACCTCCAAAATCTGTCTCACCTCCTGCTTCCGCCGAAGTTGGTTCGCATCATCGAGGCTATGCCCGGTTGGTTTCCCGTAGAGGGGATGCGGGAGACGACCTAGTCTGCGCTGTACGGAGACTGACGGATCGACGGCTTCTTTTCGGCCCGGTTGCGGCTTTGACTAATCCAGTCAAAGGTCAGCAAGGGAAAGGGGAGGTTTCGAGCGGGACGTCCGGCAGCCCAGAGCAAACTGGACGCGTTTACCGGGAGAAAAACGCGGGGGCCCGGTTGACTACCGGAAAATGTTCTTTATTTGTTCTGTCCATGATCACAACGAGCCGGCTCAGACGAATACGTTGATCTCCCGTCGCGATGACCGCGACGGCGAACAACCATGTTTGCGTATGAGGTTGTCATGGGTACGGGCAGGCAGTCGGCGTCAATTCAGGCGGCCGTGAATTCCACATCGATCCGCGGTTTCTATCCTTCGGCGACCGTTCGCTGCGATGGGGGCAAGGTCTTCCGTTCACAGGCGGCTCGAGACGTCGGGTGCCTGCTCGACGTCGATCCTTCTGTCGTCTCGTGGCGGTGCATGCCAACTCCATTTGGAGACCCCGCTCACTCGGTCGATTTCGAGGTCATCCATGATGATGGCAGGGTGATCCTCCTGGACGCCCATGATCGCGAAATTCGGTGTGATGTCGCCGCCTACGAAGAAGCTGCCCGACGTCGAAGCGCGGAATACCGCTCCCTGTCGCGCGAAGACGTCCATGGCGGCTTCCGCCTCAGGAATGCCAAAGACCTTCTGCGCTACGGCAACTACACAGTTCCGCTTGGCGATCGCCTGCGTCTGCTGGGTGCTCTCGACGAGAACGGATCGATGCCCATCGCCGAATGCCTGAACGCATTCCAGGAAACGAGGCCCGTCGCTGGCCTCGCCGCCATGATCCTCAATCGCTATCTCGAAGTCGATCTGGACGACGCTCCGTTAGGGCCGGAAACGATGGTCAGGCGCATAGCGCGGTGAACGGAAGTCGCCGCCCCATGCCCAGATCACGAAAGAGTCACCAGATGTCTTCCAGTTCCTACACGCTGTCCAGACGCCAGTCCCCACCCAGCCTTGCCGTCGCGGCAGCCCGTTGCGCCGTTCGACGTGTTCTCAGACCCTTCCTGCGACGCCAGAACACTGCCTTCATCGCGATTCTGCACGTCGCTGAAGGAACGAGTGATTACTATCGACGCGCCGCCTCGTCGCTAATCCGTGACCCCGTTCCTGTGGACGAGGACTGCAATGAAACGGCCATCGTCATGACGGTGTCCGAAGGGGCGACCGATCTCCGCGTAATCTACGACCGCTTTCGCCACGGCCGGCAGATTGTCATCGTCACCGAGCGGATGGAAAACATCCCCTTGGAACTCAAGGCGGCCGCCGATGTCATCGCCGAAATTGCCCCGCCATCCGCCGACCACTACATGGCGGCATCTCGGGTCGCCAAAGTGCGAGGGATGACGCCGGAAATCGCGGAGTTGCTGACGGAGTTCTCCTTTGACGCCATCGCGTCAAGCGTCCGTGGTACGAGGCCGTTACTGAGCGCGGTCCGCCAACTGAAGAAGTCGCTCGTCGAGGCCGCGAAGCCCTCGCCCGCGCCAGTGAAGCCCAAGGGACCGCGCCTTGAGGAAATGGCCGGCTATGGTGCAGCGAAAACCTGGGGCCTTCAGCTTGCCGATGACCTGCGCGCGTGGAAGGCAGGGGAGATCGCATGGGAAGACGTTGATCGCGGTGCGCTCTTGCACGGCCCTCCCGGTTGCGGGAAGACGACTTATGCCCAGGCGCTGGCGAACTCGTGTGAGGTCGATCTCGTGATCGCCTCCGCCGCGCGCTGGCAGGCGGCCGGCCATCTGGGCGACTACCTCAAGGCTATGCGCGCCGCCTTCGCGCAAGCCGCGAAGCAGTCGCCCTGCCTTCTCTTCGTGGACGAGTTCGATAGCTTCGGGGACAGGGAAGGGGACGACGACCATGCAAGAGATTATCGACGTCAGGTAATCAATGGGATGCTCGAATGTCTCGATCCTGCCGACGGACGGGAAGGCGTCGTCGTCGTTGGTGCCACCAACAACCCGTCAGTCATTGACCGCGCCCTGCTTCGACCGGGAAGGCTTGAGACGCTGATCGAAATCCCATTGCCTGATGGGGACGCTAGGATCGCGATCCTCCGACATCATCTGCGTGATCAGGAGTTCGGTGGCGACCTCGCCCGTTTTGTCCAGGCGACGAGGGGTTGGTCTGGAGCTGACATCGAGAAGCTCGCTCGCGACGCCAGGCGGCTCTCGAGGCGGCGGAAAGTTGCCTTCTCGGAAGACCTCCTCTTCGAAGCAATGCCCAAGCGCTATGTCCTGAGCGAGAGCGAGCTGCGCCACACGGCGGTCCATGAATCTGGTCACGCCATCATCGCGGTCCTCCTGGCGTGCGACGTGCTCAAGCACGTTCACATCGATCGGGATGCGGCCGTCGGGGTCGGCGCTCAGTCGGTCGGAATGACCGTCTTCGAACCCGAGGTCGGTCGGGTGAAGACGGTAAGCTACTACGACGATAGGATCGCCATGCTCCTGGGCGGCATCGCGGCCGAGACGGTGGTCTACGGCTGCCATGCAGACGGGGCAGGCGGTGCTCCGTCGTCGGACCTTGTTGTGGCAAGCGATATCGCAACGAGGCTTGAGCGTCACTTCGGGTTTGGCGAGGTGCTGTCTGTCGAACTTGGCACGGGTAGTCGCCCTCTCGAATATCTCCGTGATCAGGACCCGGACCTGCGAAGTCTCGTCGATGCAAGGCTGAAGGCCCAGTTAGACCGAGCGAAGGTGCTTCTTGCGGAGCGTCGCGAGGAACTCGATCAACTTACCCAAGCACTGGTCGACAAGGGCCACGTCATCGGCGACGACGTTCGGGCGCTCGTCGCCGTGACGTCGGGGAAAACGAATCCGCATCCGTCTGGACGTGACGGCTAGCGGTCAGGCTCCGCTCCTCGCTCGAGAGAGGAGCGGAGCCGCAGTTTTAAACGGAGAGGGGAGTGTCCGGTACTACGTTGTCGGCGGACCCGGTGGCCATATGTCGGAAAAAACCTTCACAGACTTCGGCAAAGCCGCAGACTTTGCACGACGTCAACTATCCGCCTGACTCATTTGCGCGAAGCGCAGAGGGAACCACTTTACCTTCGGCCATTCGATGTTGTCCGGGTGGTCTGGATTCAAAAGGGCCCCTGCACCCAACTCGGCCTCCTTGTCGATAGCGACTATCACTCTAAGGAGTAGCTTCGCAAACTCCCGCACAGTGGCCTCGTCGCCTCGTTCCGTGATGTCAAATCCAGAACCTTTTAAGTGCGCGCGCATAGTGCGGTAGTCACCGCGGCTTTCGCAGTTCTGCATGGCCGCGAGCAACCCTGGTACAAATTCAGCCCTCATCCGGCTCTCCATCTGTTAAGCACCTTTTCACAGTCCTTCTCCCGTACGACCGGCGCAACCCGCATCGTCGTCGGAAACGAAAAACTCCCCAGAGCTTCAGAGAAAATTCCTCGAAGGCAATTGGCGCACATCATTGCGCGCGTGAATGCATCGCAGGCATTCGTGTGGAAGTGCCGCCAACAGGGGCATCATCCCAACGTTCCTGCAAACCGTTCGGGCAACTTCTCACGTTGAAAAGCCTCGCTGATGAAATCAATAAACACGCGAGTTTTTGCGGGTAGCAAGGTCCGGTTCGCGTAGTAGATCGAAATCGGCCCAGCGTCCGCGTACCATGCAGGTATCAACCGGACCAGTTCGCCCTTCTCCAGGTACGGTAGTGCGTCAGGTTTGGCGATCATGGCGAGGCCAAGCCCGAGAACCGCGGCGGACCGCATCGCGGCCGGATCGTTGACAACAATCCTTTCCTTCAACACCGCTGGCAGTTCGTCGCCCGCGACGTTCCTCATCTGCCATTGTCGAATTCGCCCTGTGCGCATCGACCGCATCACGATGCCGTCCAATTCAATGAGGCCCGACGGGTCGTGAGGGGGAACCCGGTCCTGCATGTATGACGGCGAGGCGACAGCGATGATGTGGGCCGAGGCCAACGTCTTCGCGATGATGCCCGGCGTCAGCTCGAACCCTCCACCGATTGCCGCATCGTACCCCTCGGCGATCAGGTCAACCTGACGGTTTTCAAACATCCATTCAGGTCTGACCAAAGGGTATCGACGCATGAATTCTGGCAAAGTCGGAAGAATGTATTCAACTCCAAATGTCGGGCTCATGCTGAGCCTCAGCACGCCCGCTGGTTGGGCTTGATCGTTGGATGCCTCGGAAATGGCACCTTGGAGGCTCTCCAAGTGGTCACGGACCGAATGAAGGAAGCGCTCGCCAGCCTCTGTGAGCGTCAGACTCCGCGTGCTGCGCTGGAAGAGCCTGACCTTGAGGTTGGACTCGAGCATGGCGACGTTCCTGCTGACCGCTGCTGGGGTCAACCCCATCCTACGGGCTGCGGAAGAGAAGCTGCCAAGCTCGGCGCTGCGAACGAAGGACTCCAGATTTGCCAGTGTTTCCATTCGTCATCTTTCAACAATCGTTTGAAATTAATAACAGTCAATACCGTCTAATCATAGAGGAATAAGAAGGCAATATTCACTCCATCGAAACCAAGCAATGGAGTGACCACAATGACCAACACCTCTCTGAAACTCTCCGACAAGACCGCTCTCGTTACGGGCGGTTCGCGCTCTATCGGTGCAGCCGTCGCAAAGCGCCTTGCGGCAGACGGAGCCGCAGTCGCCATCACCTACAGCGCATCGCCCGAAAAGGCAGCCGATGTCGTGAAGGAAATCGAAAACGCAGGCGGTCGTGCCATCGCCATACATGCCGACTCCGGAAATCCTGACTCCGTGCGGGCCGCGGTGGCCAAGACCGAGGAAACGTTCGGTTCGATCGACATCCTCGTCAACAATGCAGGTATCGCGCTCGGCGGTCCGATCGAGGACATCAAGTTCGAAGACTACGAGCGCATGATCGCGGTCAACGTGACGGGTGTGTTCGTCGGCACGCAGGAGGCTGCACGCCGCATGAAATCGGGCGGCCGCATCATCCATATCGGCTCTTCCATGGTCCGCTACGCAGCCTTTCCGACGGCCTCGCTCTACACGCTGACCAAGGGCGCTGTCGCCGGCTTCAACCGTAGCCTCGTGCGAGACCTCGGTCCCAAGGGCATCACTGTGAACACCGTACACCCCGGCCCGACCGACACTGACATGAATCCCGATGGGGGCCCTGTTTCGAAGATTGTCGGCCCCGGCATGGCAATCGGCCGCTACGGCAAGGACTACGAGGTCGCCAGCGTCGTGGCTTATCTCGCAAGCCCCGAGGCTGCCTTCGTAACGGGTGCTGACATCGTGGCCGACGGCGGCTTCACCGCCTGATCATAAATCCAATCCGGAGACCCCCCATGTCTATTGGTATCATTGGAGCCGGCGAGATCGGCTCCGCATTCGCCCGCGCGCTCGCCCGGAACGGTATCGCCGCAACGATCTCCAACAGCCGCGGTCCCGACACATTGCGGGACTTCGCGCAAGAACTGACGCCATACGTCACGGCAGGCACGATCGAAGAAGCGGCCAAGGCTGATCTCGTCCTGGTCGCCGTGCCTTGGTCGAAGTTGCCAAAGGCATTGGCCGGTCTCCCCGCTTGGGCCGGGCGCATCGTCATCGACGCCAACAACCCGATCGAGCGTCCTCTCTTCCAGCCGGCAGACCTCAATGGCCGACTGTCGACGGAAGTGTTCGCTGACCTGGTGCAAGGCGCTCGTGTCGTAAAGGCGTTCAACCATCTTCCTCCGCATCTGCTCTCTGGCGATCCGCGTGCTGAGGGTGGAAGCCGCGTCCTCTTTTACTCGGGAGACGACGCGAGGGCGAAGGCTCAAGTAGGAGCACTGATCGCCAAGCTGGGCTTCGCGGGGATCGACCTCGGCCCGGTCTCGATCGGTGGAAGGCTGGTGCAGTTTCCAGGCGGTCCGCTCCCCGCGCTCAACCTCGTGAAATTTGGATGACTAACTTCGGCCGGAAGCTCACGCCTCCGGCCGAATGCTCTCACTTATAAGGACCTTCAAATGGATATGCCTGTTTCCTCCAGTCATGCGCAAACTCGTGCGCATGACACCCCACTTGCGTCCTGGGCCGCAGTTGCCAGCGTCGGAGTTGGCGCATTCGCTCTCGTCACCACGGAATTCCTACCCGTTGGATTGCTGCCACAGATCGCTGCGGACATCGGAATCAGCGAGGGGCAGGCTGGTCTGATGGTCACGACACCGGGCATCCTCGCCGCCATCGCCGCCCCGGCTACTATCGGCCTGGCGGGTCGGTTCGACCGGAAGCACGTTCTGATTTTCCTTCTGGGGCTGCTTGTATTGTCAAATGCAATTGTTGCGGCGGCGACCAGTTTCCAGGTGCTGATGTTCGGCCGCGTGCTGCTAGGGATCGGTGTCGGTGGCTTCTGGACGATCGGGGGATCACTTGGTCCGCGCCTTCGCCCCGGAGCGGAAGGCGGCCGAGCGACGTCCCTGATCTATTCCGGTGTGTCGCTGGGAACAGTAGCCGGGGTCCCGGCGGGCGCACTCGTCGGGAATCTGCTCGGATGGCGTCTTTCATTCGGTCTGGCGTCTGGAGTCGCCATTATCGTGGTTGCGGCGCTCCTGTTGCTCTTGCCCTCGATCAAGCCACAGCAGTCATCGGGATTGGCCCAAATCCCTGCGGTACTTCGAAACAGAAGGACGCAAGTGGGTCTGCTTGCCGCTGTCCTGATATTCATCGGGCAATTCGCCGCCTACACCTATATCACGCCCTTCCTCAATCAGGTCTCATATATTGACGCCGCCGCGCTCAGCGCGCTCCTTCTTGGATACGGGATTGCTGGGTTTATCGGAAATCTGTTCGGCGGCTGGGCGGTGGGCAAGCACCTAAATCTCGCCCTGGCAGGGACTTCTGCGTTGATCAGCTTGTCGGCGTTTGGCCTCGTGGCGACTGGAGATAGCGCCATGGCTGCCACGATTTGGACGCTCACCTGGGGCTTCGGTTTTGGAATGCTTCCTATCGCCATGCAGACCTTTATGTTCACCTCTGCACCTGACAAGCTCGAAAGCGTGGCAGCGTTGTTCGTCTCGACTGCCCAACTTGCCATTGGAGCGGGCGCGCTGGTGGGAGGTCTGGCTGTCGATCATTTTGGAGTCGCTAGCGCGCTGTTGATAGGTGGTGGGGCCGCCTTGCTGACCGCCCTTTTAATCGTCGTGTCGACCGGAAAACAATAGAGCATCGCGGCAACCAGCGATCCGTCGAAAGGTTACGGCCAACAAGTCGCGACTCTGCCTTCGCAGGACCGGGAGCAGGGTCCCGACCTCAGGTCCCTCGCTCTTCTGCAATGTTTGCAATTAAACGCAGGCGAAGCTTCACCTGATCGACGCCGTGCTTGATTTTTATCCGATGGCCGAGAGGTTTGAACCCGATCTCGTCCAAGGCAGAGCCGAGAGAGGGTTCCTTCGCTGCCTGTCGTTGGGGCTTGCGGCGTGATGGTCGAGCCATCGCGATCTCCTATTATTCGGCCGAACGCACCTTGAGCCCCGTGCAGCCATCCGGCAAGCGGTGACAGGTCCCATCCGAACAAAAACGATCGGCTGTAGCACTCGACCTCGACAACCTCTTGACGGGAGAATGTTTGTTCTCTAAATGTTCTCGTCATGATCAAAGCTGTCCTGTTTCCGATACGAGTACTTTGACGTCCAACCGCGCAAGCGGAGGAGGGGAAGTTATCGTATCGAGGTCAGGAATGGCATTAAGAGATCAAAATCAGCAGACGTGTCGTGAAAACGCAAAAGTCGTCCGGCTTTGGGTCGGCAATCAGGTTCAGACGACGCTTCGACCTCAGGAAGGTGCTGAAGCGTGAAACTCTGGATCATCTCCGACTTGCATCTGGAGTTCGGCCGGCCATTCCTTCAGGGACCGCCTCCTGACGCCGATGTCCTGGTCTGCGCGGGCGATCTTTTGACACGCGGCATCGTCCGGACCATCGAATGGTTGGCAGCCAACATCCCTTGCTCGATGCCCGTCGTGTTCACGGCAGGGAACCATGAATACTACGGAGCCTCTGTGCAGGAGAGCATCCGCGATGCCCGCATGCTGCGTGATCGACATCCGCACATCCACTTCCTCGAAAACGAGGCGGTGAATATCAGAGACGTCAAGTTTATTGGGGCAACCCTCTGGACGGACTTCCGCCTCAACGGCGGTGATCCCGAACTGGCGATGGCGGCCGCCGAGAGCGGGATGAACGACTACAAAAAGATCAAGTTTTCTAAGCTTCCCTACCAGAAGTTCAGGCCGATCCACGCCTATCGGAAACACCACGAATCCAGGGCGTTTCTCAAATCCGTGCTGGCGGAGTCCTCGGCTGGGAAAACGGTGGTCGTGACGCATCACGCTCCGTCGCCGAGATCAATTCCACCAGAGTTCCGGGGCGATCCGCTGTCTGCCTGCTACGCTAGCGACCTCGAGGACCTTATCGTCGAAGGACAGCCTGCGTTGTGGGTGCATGGTCACATTCATCAGAAGGTCGATTACCGTGTCGGGTGGACGAGGGTGCTGGCCAATCCGCGCGGGTATCCGGGAGAGGGGACTGCCTTCGATCCCCACCTCGTCATCGAACTCTAGGGCGTCGCAGGCCGCCGCCCCTGGCCGCATTGCATTATCGGGAGCAAGCCTCTAGTCTTCGATCAGTCGTCAGGCGGACCAGACGGCTAAGAAGATGAGGCAGCAGAAACTGCCCGAAGAACCTCCAAGCGGTATCCAAGCCGCCCGCCATTTTCTCCTGTGAACCGAGCGTGCGTCGATTCTGGCGCGGCTCATGGCTGTTTGGAGATGACAATGAAGTATGCCCTCGTAGAAGGAATCCGTCTGGAGGCGACGATAGGCGTTCGCGGAACTTGCCCCGGATGCTCCTCGCCCATGATACCCAAGTGCGGTCTTAAACGACTGCACCACTGGGCTCATAAGAGCACCATCGCCTGTGACCACTGGTGGGAGCCGGAAACCGAATGGCATCGCGGCTGGAAGAACCAGTTTCCCGCGGAGTGGCAGGAGATCAGACATTCCGCAAGCTACGGCGACATGCACATAGCCGATGTCAAGACAGCGAGCGAAACCGTGCTTGAGTTCCAGTATTCGGCTATTACGCCACAGGAGAGGGCGTCTCGCGAGGCCTTCTACGGCCGCATGGTGTGGATCGTGAACGGCAACCGGCTGAAACGCGATTTGCCGTCGTTCCACGAGGCGTTGACCTTTGCTCCATCAGCCGAAACGAAGGCACGGGCTTGGCTTCTGTCAGATCAAGCCGCTGCGGTGGTCGAACGCTGGAGGGGAGGCAGTCACCCTGTGGTCCTGGATTTCGGTGATGCGGACTTTTCGTTGCCTTGGCTTCCTACCACGGGATTGCTTTGGTGGCTGAGCTACGTTCCCCGCGGTCGGGTTATCGCGACGCCCGTTCACAGGCAGAGTGTCATCGACCATTTCCTCTCCAGCACGCCTATACGCGGTTTTGTTAGGCCCATGTTGCCTCGGTCTCGCCGATCTGTATTGCCGGGTTTCGATGGGTATAGTGCGAGAAATGATGCCCGCCGCTGGAGGTTCTGACCACGCGCCCGCAACCAACGGGTTGTGCCTTGGCGGATTTCGATCCGCCAAGTTCGCTGCCCCTTCAGCAGACGACTGGATTGACATTGGCAATGTATCCGTTATTCTGGATATATGGATAGCAATACAGCAATCGCCGCGCTTGCCGCACTCGCCCAGTCTACCAGGCTCGAGACGTTTCGGCTTCTCGTCCGGCAAGAGCCCGATGGCGTGCCTGCCGGCGAACTCGCCCGCCTTCTCGATGTCCCGCAGAACACCATGTCCGCACACCTGGCGACGCTGTCGCGCGCGGGCCTCGTGACAAGCGAGCGGCAGAGCCGTTCGATCATCTACCGGGCGGACCTTCAGGGGCTGCGCGACCTGACGCTCTTCCTGTTGAAAGATTGCTGCGGCGGCTCCACCGAGCTTTGTGCACCGCTTATCGCCGAACTTACGCCCTGCTGTGCTCCCGAGGGGAAGCCGTCATGAGCGACATCAGGTTGGACCCAGTCCCGGGAAGCGATCCGGAACTAAAACTGGCGCTGTCGGCGTCCGGTCTTCCAACAGAAGACCTCGAAGACCAGGGGCGTTCGTTTTTCAGGGCGGTTTCCTCCTGTGCCGGCACGGTTGGCTATGCTGGCATCGAGGCGTGCGGCGACGACGTGCTTCTCAGGTCGCTAGTCATTTTGCCCGAGCATCGTGGCAAGGCGTTTGGAAAAACGCTGACCATGGAAACGCTGAAGACCGTCAATGTAAGCTCGGCAGTTTTCCTGGCCACCACGACGGCAGCACCGTTCTTCGAAAACCTTGGCTTCGTCGTGGTCGAGCGAGGCGATGTGCCGCCCGCCGTTCTCGCGACCCGTCAGCTGTCGGGCATCTGCCCGGCATCAGCAACGATCATGAAATTCAACAGACCTCCGACCTAACCACGGAAAACGACCATGACCGACAAGACTTACAACGTGCTCTTCTTGTGCACGGGCAACTCCGCACGATCTATTCTCGCCGAATCCATCCTCAACAAGGAAGGCGGCGGGCGCTTCAGGGCCTTCTCCGCAGGCAGCCAGCCCAAAGGCGAGATCAATCCGCATGCCCTGAAGGAACTCGAAGCACTCGGCTATCCGGTGACTGGCTTCTCGTCGAAGAGCTGGGATGTCTTTGCCGCACCAGGCGCGCCCGAAATGGATTTCATCTTCACTGTCTGTGATAGCGCGCACGGCGAGGCCTGCCCGGTATGGATCGGCCATCCGATGACGGCGCATTGGGGTGTCGAGGACCCGGCTGCCACTGTCGGTTCCGAGGTCGAAATCCAGCGCGCCTTTGCCACGGCCGCCCGTTTCCTGAAAAACCGCATCATGGCCTTCATCAGTCTTCCGCTGGCATCGATCGACCGCCTGGCGCTCGAAACGAAGCTCGGCCAGATCGGTGCGATGGAAGGCTCGACGAACACTCAGGGAAAGACAGCCTGATGTCTACGTTCGAACGCTATCTCACCATCTGGGTCTTCCTCTGCATCGTCGTCGGCGTCGCCCTCGGCCATCTGATGCCTACCGTTTTCCAGGTCATCGGCGCGGCGGAGGTCGCCAAGGTGAACCTTCCTGTCGCCATCCTGATCTGGCTGATGATCATCCCAATGCTCATCAAGATCGATTTCCGCTCGCTGGCGCAGGTCAGCACGTACTGGCGTGGCATCGGCGTGACCCTGTTCATCAACTGGGCCATCAAGCCGTTCTCCATGGCGCTGCTCGGATGGCTGTTTGTGGGCTGGCTGTTCCGTCCGTATCTGCCGGCTGACCAGATCGACTCCTACATCGCAGGCCTGATCATCCTTGCGGCTGCGCCCTGTACCGCGATGGTGTTCGTCTGGAGCAACCTGACGCGCGGCGAGCCGCTGTTCACGCTGTCCCAGGTGGCACTCAACGATGCGATCATGGTCGTCGCCTTCGCCCCTATCGTCGGGCTGCTTCTCGGATTGTCGGCGATCACCGTACCGTGGGACACGCTCGTCCTGTCGGTCGTCCTCTACATCGTCGTTCCCGTCATCATTGCCCAGGTCCTGAGAGGGCGGCTGACCGCGGACGGCACGACCAAGGCGCTGGACGCCATGCTGGCGAAGCTGCAGCCGCTTTCGCTTGTCGCCCTGCTCGCGACGCTCGTTCTCCTCTTCGGCTTCCAAGGCGAGCAGATCATCGCACAGCCGACGATCATCGCGCTGCTGGCCGTCCCCATCCTTATCCAGGTCTATTTCAACTCGGGGCTGGCCTATCTTCTGAACAGGATGTCGGGGGAACGCCATTGCGTCGCCGGGCCTTCGGCACTGATCGGGGCCAGCAACTTCTTCGAACTCGCGGTGGCAGCCGCCATCAGCCTGTTCGGTTTCCAGTCCGGCGCGGCGCTGGCCACGGTCGTCGGCGTACTCATCGAGGTGCCGGTCATGCTCACGGTCGTCTGGGCCGTTAACCGCACCAAGGGCTGGTACGAGGCAGCGCCCTCCGTCTCCCGGAACACCATCACCGAAAGGACATGACCATGGACGTCACCATCTATCACAACCCGGCCTGCGGCACGTCCCGCAACACGCTGGAGATGATCCGGGCGGCCGGTATCGAGCCCACCGTCATCGAATATCTCAAGACGCCGCCGTCGCGCGAAGAACTGGCAAGGATGATCGCCGACGCCGGGCTGTCTGTCCGCCAGGCGATCCGCGAGAAAGGCACGCCTTATGCGGAATTGGGTCTCGACGATCCGAAGCTGACGGACGACCAGTTGCTCGACGCGATGCTGAAGGACCCGATCCTCATCAACCGTCCGTTCGTCGTCACGCCCCTCGGCACCAGACTCGCACGGCCGTCCGAGGTCGCGCTCGACATCCTGCCGGATGCCTTCAAGGGAGCCTTCTTCAAGGAAGACGGCGAACAGGTCCTCGATCAGGAAGGAAAGCGCATTGTCTGAGACCTTTCCCGCCTTGCAGGAGCGGCACCTTCGTCAGCCTGACCTCGACGCGTTGCGGCCCGCCTTTTCGACGCACAAGCCGCGCATCCTGATCCTCTACGGCTCGCTTCGGGAGGTGTCCTACAGCCGGCTACTCGCACACGAAGCCAGACGCCTTCTCGAGCGCCTGGGGTGCGAGGTGCGGATGTTCGACCCGAGGGGGCTGCCGCTTCCCGACGAGGCTCCGGTCAGCCATCCGAAAGTGCAGGAGCTTCGCGACATGTCGCAATGGTCGGAAGGCCAGGTGTGGGTCAGCCCCGAGCGTCACGGTGCGATGACGGGCATCATGAAGTCCCAGATCGACTGGATTCCGCTGTCCCTCGGGTCGATCCGGCCGACGCAAGGCAAGACTCTGGCGATCATGGAAGTCTCCGGTGGCAGCCAGTCCTTCAACGCTTTGAACCAGATGCGCGTACTCGGCCGCTGGATGCGGATGATCACGATCCCCAACCAGAGCAGCGTCGCCAAAGCTTACCAGGAGTTCGAAGCAGACGGCAGGATGAAGCCGTCATCGTATTACGACCGGGTTGTCGATGTCTGCGAAGAACTCGTAAAGTTCACGCTACTGACGAGGGACGCGTCCACCTATCTCACCGATCGCTACAGCGAGCGGAAAGAACGGGCGGCCGAACTCGAAAAGCGTGTGCTGTTGAAATCGATCTAGTGATCATTCCGCCGTGCCTGTTCGCGGTGCGTCTCGATTGTCACGCCCACTAATGCGATGACCCCAAGCGTTCCAGTGGCCGTTTCGAACCTCCTACGGGGTCTTGGTGAAGTCTCGGAATTTCCATTGGGTGGAAACCTAATTACCGCATCTCGGACGGAAGCGTGTGAGGAAACCTGTCCCGCAGATACTGAACAATTTCCCGCCTTAATTCTATCGCCTCGAGGCGACGGGTGCGGTGACCTGGGGGAAGATAGTCATATGTGAATGTCTCTGGATCGATCGCGTCGGGATCGATTACGCGACCGTGCTGATGATAAAATTCGTATGCCAGTATCTGGGCCGCCTCGGCAATAAGTTGCAAGCGCTCCCTCACGAGTACCGATGTGGGGTCGTCGAGCATGTCCTCAAGAGCCGACAATGACTGGTCGAGAAAGAAGATGGCCTCACGATATGCGCGCTCCGCTTCGGCTGGCTCGATCGCGTGAATAATGCGAGCATATCGTCTAAGAACGTTCAACATGCGGGACCCCTTTTAAATCAATCTGGGGTCTTTAATTGATCGCGGGTTAATGCAGGGTTGAGCGCTCCAGATCGGGCGCACCAATTGCCCCCTCAAAGCGTAATTGCTCTTTGAATGCTTGGACCAGGTCGTTTGCAAAGGTGATAGTCGCCGTATGTTCGGCTGCATTCATCCGATGCGTAGGATGGTCATCGAACTCAATTCCCGCAAAGTGGGCGGCTCGGGCAAGCCCGCATTCGCAAAAGTGCAGGAGCAACATAACCGCCCCAGCAGCCATCTCGTGCCGAACTGCTTGAGTTTCTCCGAGCCTGGGTAGACCGCCAGACCACCGAAATCCATTTTCGAAGAATGCGCGATAAATGCAGAGGAGACGCTCGATCGACTGGTCAACGATACCCGGAGAAGCGGATGATCTTCGCTTCCTCCAGATGTCGAGATCGTTTCTCAGGATGATCAGTCGAGCGTCGGTCAGGCTGTTGAGCGGTTCGTTTCGATTAATGTCTTCTGGAACGATCATTCCTGTTTTACCAACGGACGGCATCGCTAGAAACTTTCTCGATTGTTCTCCCACGGCCTTCTCCCTGGTCTCGCTGTGGAATGAATTGTCTCTCATCCGTGGACCGGCGCAAATATAGGCCGAACGATCGATTGCTGCGTCTGGTGTCGTAGCGGATCATCAGCCGGCAAAAGCCTATGGCTTGGCCTTCACGACTGATCCGCAGAGACTTATGTGCGGTCTCCCATCATCAGACAACGCGGTCGCGGCGCACCGATGAGGCGACAGCGACGAACGCCAGGATTCCGAGCGTACCCAGCGCGGCGATGACGAAAAGGGAGATGGTGGTCCCGAACTGGGTCATCGCGGCCGCAAAAGCAAACGGGGCGGCCGCGCCAGTCGCCAACCTTGCCGCAGCCATCTTGCCCGTGATCGCGCCGTAACCAGCGGACCCGAAAAGATAGAGCGGCAGGCTCCCTTGAGCGATGCTGTTGATCCCCGATCCGAGGCCAAGGCAGATGGCGAAGGCCACCGCACCGGGCAACCAATCACCCGACATCCCGAGTATCACCGCACCGACGACCATCAGCGCGGCAGAGACAATCGCCAGCGCGGGCGGCGTCAGGCTCTTTCCGAAGACCATGTTGATCAGGCGGCTCATGACCTGTGCCGGACCGAACAAGGAGCCGATCACGACCGCTGCACTGCCAAGTCCGATCGCGCCGAGCATCGGCACCATGTGGGCAAGGATCGCGGCGAGGGTGAAGCCCGAAAGAGAGAAGGCAAAGGAGACCAACAGCATTCCACGGCGGCGTGCCTGCGGCTCAAGAGCGCCGACGACGACCTCGCGGGCCCTTGTACCGTCGAGCTTGGAACCGCTTCTGCCGTCACGCCTGATCCAGTAGTGCAGGGGCATGCAGACGAGAAGGTTCAGGGCGGCGAACACCAGATAGATTTCCCGCCAGGACAGGTATCCGGTCAGTGTCGCGGCGATCGGCCAGAAGATGGTGGAGGCAAAGCCGCCGATGAGCGTGAGGTAGGTGATGCTGCGGGACGCCGTGCGAGGTTCGCTTTCGACCAGCGTTGCGAAGGCTGCCTGATACTGGACCATGCCGGATGACACCTCGAGCAGCATGATCGCAACGGCGAAGAGCGACACAGACGGTGACCATGCACACAGCACCAGAGTGAACGCTGCAAGTGCCGATCCAAGCGTCATCACGGTCGCCGCGCCGATCCTGTCCATGTGCCTGCCGATGAACGGAGCAGACAGCCCGCCGATGAACAGCGAGACCGAGAACACGGCGAAGACCCGCTCCAGGCTGATGCCGAGGTCGTTGGCCATTCCGGGGGCAAGGATGCTGAAGGAGTAGTAGAGGGTGCCGTAGCCGATGATCTGCGTGACACCGAGAGCGGAGACGATGCCCGCCGGAACCTTGATTGTATGCAATGACGTGTTCCTTGACGGCCTATGCTTCGCTTGAACAGCAACTGGTGGATCGCTCGACGGACCCACGGATGCCAGGATGTCCCGCGCAGCAGTCTTCCATCAGGAACGTCACCAGGTCGGCCAACGTGTCGTAACTCGCGCTGTAGACGATCGAGCGCGACTCTCGGCGCTGGGCGATAAGACCGGAGCGCTCGAGTTCCTTGAGGTGGAACGAGACGTTTGATGGAGAGACGCCCATGCGTTCGGCAATCGCGCCGGCGGCCAGACCCTCGGGGCCGGCGACGACCAGGGTCCTAACGATGGACAGCCGGGTTTCCTGTGAAAGCGCGGCGAAGGAAGAGAGGGCTTGACGATCATCCATATTTCAATAATCCTTGAATCATTGAAATTGAGGATAGCCGCAAATGACCAGGATCGACAATAGCCAATCCGACAAAACCGATATCTCGCTCGGGGAGTTGCTCGGTAGAGCCGCCGAGACACCGGACCTGCCGTTGGTGTTCCTGTATGACGGAAGTCCCGTGAAGCCGGGCTACCATGTGACCGAGGTCAAGGCCGGCCAGTTCTCTGCTCTCGACTGCGGAGCGAATCCGGAAGCCTGGTCGGAAATCTTCGTGCAGCTGTGGGATGTCGAGGAGGGCGATCGAACCCATATGACGGCCGGGAAGTTCTCGGCCATCGTACGCAAGGTTTCCGAACACGTCCGTCTCGACGACTCAGCCAAGCTAACCTTCGAAGTCAGCGATGGAGTCCGGCCGATGCAGTTGTTCTGCGCGAACAATCCTGTCGCGGAAGATGGTATCCTCCACGTCGCGTTGACGCCACGCCCCGCGAGCTGCAAGCCACGGGACCGTTGGTTGGCAGAACAGGCGACAAACGAAAGCGCTTGTTGTGGTTCTTCAACCAGCTCCAAATGTTGCGCATGACGTCGTGAGCGTCAGCGAGACGTGCTATATCGGGCTTGGTGCATCGGCCGCGGATGTAGTGGACCGATGGGTCAGAGCTTGACGGCCGTCACGTCACACCCACAGTTAAGACTTCGCGCGCGGCCTTCTGGTCCTTGATGTTGATACCTTGGAAGATTTCGGTGAACTCCAACCGCGTCGGGGGAGCGGGATCGGCGAGCTTTTCGAAACCTGATGCGGCGATCACGATCTTGGGCGACCTCTTGTCTCGAACTTCTTCGAAGGCCCGCGCATAGTCAAAACTGACGATTGGGTGGCCGTCTCTTGCCATCTCTGCGGCTATCCTTGCAAACCGCACGAAGACGTATTCTCCGATGTTCTGGCGGGAGTATGAGTACTTCGTCATGCTCATACCCGGCGCAGAACCCGCGCGGCTCGGCCATTGCACGGTTTTCGCTAGTGCTTGGAGGAGACCGACCAGCACTTCCCTGTCGAATCTCACTCGAAGGAGGAAAAGCGCGAAATACAGTGCGGTCTCGCGATGCTCCTGATTTTTCGAACTCAGGTCGAGGGTGATCATCCGCACAAGTGCCGGGGCGTCGAATACTTCGGTTCGGAAGAATCCGTAATAGCGCAGCAGTACCTGGATCGGAACCTGTGCGTCGGCCAATCCTTTTCCCTCGCGGTATTTGAATATCTCCTCCAGTAGCAACTGGGGAATCTCCCCGCTGAACCGCTGCATCCCCCGGTCGACATACGCCAAGAATTCTTGGTATCCGGGGCTTTGTCGAAGAAACGCCAGTATCTCTGGGTTTAGGTTTTTGAAGATCGACTGGACCGGAATGTCGTGCTTTTCAGCGCTCTCAAGCCTTCGCGCGACAAAAAACTCCAGGAATGATCGATGGGAGAAGTAGTAGTTCTGGCCGTATTTCCGCTCCAGAAACGACCCAGTGAAAATCTCGCGGTAAAGCGTGTCTCGCTCGTAATTGGGGTCGTCCAGAAGGTTTCGTCCGATTATCGATTCCGGCACCAAATCGGCCGTGAACGAAAGACGCCGACCGTCAAAAGAGTCCCAGAGCCACCATGCGATTCGCTCGATGATGCGTTCCCTTTTTTCGGCGTCGATCTGCTTGCGAACGATCTTCTCCCCTTCGCGCTCGCTAATTCTGGTAGCCGCGATTGAATAGAGTCCGTAGGTCGTAAAACTCTCGAGCTTCACGTTCGGATCGGCCGCGATGTCAGCATAGATTTTTAGATGGACTGGTCGGTGAAGATCACCGTTCGACCTGATTTTATCGAAGTCCGTCACACGTTCCGAGACCCATTCATCAATCTCGGATAGCTCCAGATCGACGGGATGATGCTGTCGAAGATACCTCTCCAGAAATCTCGTGATTTCGTTATCAGAAAACTGAGCCAAGGCGAGTTCCGCATATTCTGGTGCGCCGGGTATACGGATAACGTTTTCGCCCGCTATCCGCTGGCCCCGCAGTATCCAAGCGTGTTCGCTATCGGAGAGAAACGCGTTGGGCCTTCCTGCCACGATAATCTTGGCTCTCCCCTCCAAGAGGGAGTGTATTTGGGAAAAGTTGTACTTGAAGTCCGCCCAGGACAACGCGTGCTTCATTTCGTCGAAGCCATCGAAGATGACGACGAACTTCCCAGCACGGTTCAGCTTCTTAAATTTGGCGAACGAGTAGTTTTTCGTGTTGTACCGACCGGCCAATGTCTTGGCGATCAGACCGTCCACGTCCGTCTGGCTGGCGATATCAGACAGCCGAACGTATATCGGGACCCGTGAGGAGGGGTCTTCAAGATATCGGTCTGCCAGTTCCCTCGTAAGGAACTTGCAGTATGACGTCTTTCCCATGCCGTAGCCGCCAAGGATTGCGACCGGGGTCTTCGACGGATCGGTGACCCACGCGAGAATGCGTTCATGAAGTTCGCCACCGCCTTCCATAGAGGACTTGATATAGTACTTTTCAAGACCGCCTTCGCTGAACAGGTCGCGAACGTCCCGACAGTACTTACGGAAGCCAAGGAGATTGTCTTCGAATTCCTTGATGGAAAAGATATCCAGGCGACCGCCCTTGTCTTTAGCGTAAGCCTTCGCCTCCGGCGAGAAGTCGAGCCTTGAAATGACGAAGACACCTGTGACCTCGCCTTTATCATACAAAGACATGTAGTCGGCCCAGATCGCGTTCAGTTCCGCCTGCGACATGTTCTTGGCGAGGTTCTTACATTCCACAGCGATCTTTTGCGGCCGGAACTCATCGTCCATTTCTAGGAGGATATCGACCTTCTTGGTACCGATGCGAATTTCTCGCGACACCTTATGGCCTTCCGCCTCAAGAAGATCGATCACCTGATCGCGAAGCACATCACCGATTTCCGTGGTGGAGCGCGTTGCTCCCTGTCTGTCCGTCAAAATTTCCATCCCCCGATTCCATAGCGTTCAGGCTAACAGATGTTGCAACCGGGCGGAAAGCCGGCGGGCGTGATCACAATCGAGAATGTCGGGGCGCTACTCGGATGTCCTCTGCCTCGCACCTCAAGTTCAGCGCGACGTAAGCCACATCTGTCATGAATTTCATTGGAAAAGCAGGGGCTTGACCTACAGTTGCAGAGTTGGTCAATGGTATGCGAGGTAGATGCCACACCTGATCAAAGGTATTTGAGGAATCGACTACAGGTATCTGAAGCCGGTTTCAGAAAAACTGAATGATTTCAATTCGGCACTTGTTAAACGTATGTGACGAACCACATTTGAGGAAAGGCCTTCATGTTCCTGCTTTCCGTTGTGGCCATTTGGGCGGTAGCCGCCATCACGCCGGGGCCGAACTTCTTCATCGTCGTCAGAACGGCGCTGGAGGGATCCCGCAGCGCCGCGGTGGCCGTCATCGCCGGCGTCATCCTCGGCACTTTCTGCTGGGGGCTCGCCGGCTGGCTGGGGATCAGCGCGCTCTTTGCGGCGGCACCTTTCGCCTATCTGTCCCTGAAGATTGCCGGTGGGTTTTATCTCTGCTGGCTCGGCGCTAGGCTCATCTGGAATACAAGGCGCAGGGCAGGTGGGTTGGCGCCGCAGGCCGGCCGGGCGGGGATCGCTCCTAAACAGGCCTTCTATTCGGGGCTTGCCACCAACCTTGCCAATCCGAAATCGGCCGTCTTCGTCGCCTCTCTCTTTGCCGCTACGCTTCCGGCCGAGCACAGCTGGATGCAGGGTGCGGCGGCCGTCGCCACGATGGTTCTGGTCTCCTCGCTCTGGTACACGTTCGTGCTGACGGTGCTGCGCAATCCAGCCGTTGCCGGTGCCTATGCGCGCGGCCGCAAGGCACTCGATGCCGCGGCCGGTGTCATCTTCATGGGCTTCGGCCTGAAACTTCTGACTTCGGCGCGGTGACCATGACAAACGCGATCCCCTTCGATATCGACAGCGTCGAACCGGAAGTCGGCGCTCCCGCCGCGGAGCGCATCGTTTCCGGCAATCCGCAATTCCGCACCTGGAACCTGGAAGAGGCCGAAGGCGATCTCTATGCCGGCATATGGGAGGCTGCGCCCGGCAAGTGGCGGATCGTCTATGAGGAATGGGAATATTTCAGCATCCTCTCCGGCCATTCCATCGTGACCGAAGACGGCGGCGAGCCGATTCATCTAAAGGCGGGTGACCGGATGATCCTCAGGCCCGGCTTCAAGGGAACCTGGGAAGTCGTCGAAACGACTCGCAAGGATTATGTGATCAAGGTTTGAGCGCCGACCAGATAGAAGCTTTTTGAGCATTCTTATTAACGGCGCCTACATCATCAAATGCTAGACCTCATCTGCAGCGCATTGCGGACATGATGTCTCCTGCCGTCACCAAAGACATGCCCTTGCAATTCATCTTTTCGGGATTGGCATGTCGTCGAATCTTGCGGGTAGGCGCGTTCGGACTCAAACATCTTCCATCATTGCGACAACCGTCTGCTTCCTTGTCGTCGCTCTCGTGCTGACGGGCCTCATGGCCCATGTCGTCGTTACGATGACCCGATCTGCAAACCAGATCGATGATGCCAGGGCCACTCGCGCCGCCCGTGCGGCGATTGCGGCCTTTATCAGTCGCTTGAGCGCGACAACCACGGACAACGCCGCATGGGATGACGCCTATAACGCGATCTCATCTGCCGCCGCCGCGGATTGGGCCTATGAGAACTGGGGAAAAACCAGCGCGGATTATCCGCTCTACGACGGCGCCGTCGTGATCGGCCCCGACCGCTCTTCGGTCGTCTCCGCGTATGCCAAAGGCAAGCCCATCCAGCCAAGTGTTTTTTTCGGTGAAGGCTTTTACCAGCAGATCAACAAAGCCGCCGAATCCAGACAGGTGCCGGTCGTCAATTTCATCCGGACTGAAACGGGAATCGCGCTGATCGTGTCGCAGGCAATCCAGCCTTTCACCGCGGAAGGCGAGCTTCCGAAGTTGAGTGTGCTGAGCTTCTACAAGGATCTTACGTCGGAAGTCCTAGACACTTTTTCGAACGAGCACGAACTCGAAGGCTTGCGCCTTGCAGCCGTGCCCGAGCCGGGCCGGCTGAACACACCGATCACGGACATCAAGGGTGGTGTCATTGGCCATCTTGTCTGGCCCAGCAAAGCGCCCGGAAACGCCGTGTTTCACCAAGTCTATCCTTACGTTGCGGCCGCGGTCATCATCCTTGTGATGTTTCTTGGGGGCGTTCTGCTGGTGGGCGCATTGGAGGCCCGGCGCCTGCGCCGATTGGCGCAAGCGGCGATTTTCGAAGCGAACCACGATAGCCTGAGCGGCCTGTTGAACAGGCACGGGCTTCTTGCACTGCTGGAAGAACTGGAAAACACTGATGTTGCGCCGCCCCGGCTCTATCTGATCGATCTCGATGGATTCAAGGCTGTCAACGATGCCTGGGGGCATGCGGTAGGGGATGATTTGATCCGGATCGTCTCGAACGCGCTGATCGCCTGCCACCCTGAAATTGTTGCAGCGGCCCGGCTGGGGGGCGACGAGTTTGCGCTGGTGCAGATTGGAACCGCCGCGCGTGAAGAGATAGAAGAGACTATTCTGGCGCTGTTCACCGAGCCCTTCAAAATCGATGGGCGGACGATCGAAGTCGGCGCAAGCATCGGAGCCGCCGCACGTGACGGAGACGTGCCGCCTTTGGAGCTTCTCCGCAGGGCGGACATGGCGCTCTATCGCGCCAAGGCAAATGGCAGAGGCCGGGCGATCGAATACGATCCAGAGCTGGATCGGGAGCGCCAAAGGGTCGCCGAAATGGAAGGTTTGCTCAGGAGCGCTATCAGTAATGGTACGATCGAAGCCTTTTTCCAGCCGCTCGTCTCCGCCACCACAGGCGCTGTCACTGGTCTTGAAGCACTTGCACGTTGGCGGACCCCAACAGAAAACATCAGCCCCGAGATCTTCATCCCGCTCGCCGAAAGGTGCGGCCTTATCGATGCACTCGGCGTTCATATGCTGAAGACATCGATCGAGCACGCGAAGAACTGGCCCGGTTTGGCACTGTCGGTAAACGTTTCGCCGGTCCAACTCTGCAATCCGGAATTCGCCGGCGAAGTGATCTCGCTCCTGCAGGAGCTCGATTTTGATCCGAAGCGCCTGACGCTGGAGATCACCGAGGGCGTTCTCATGACAAACCCGGAACAGGCTCGCCGGTCCATAGATCACCTCAAACAGGTCGGTATAAAATTCGCGCTTGATGACTTTGGCTGCGGTTATGCAAGCATTGGCGCATTGCGGCAGTTCGGGTTTGATCGAATGAAGATCGACCGTTCGCTCGTATCCGCTCTCGACCAAGGCTCGAATGGCGCCGACGTATTGCGGGCAACCATCTCTCTGGCGACCGCTCTGCAGATTCCCGTCACCGCAGAAGGCATCGAGACCTCGCGCCAGGCGGCGATCCTGCGAGAAGCCGGTTGCGACCAACTGCAGGGTTATCTGATCGGAAAGCCTATGTCGGCGCTCGACATATCCAGCAAACTTCAAGAGCATGCAGCGTGATGTCGCATGGATTGCGGCACACGCGTCTGAGGTGATCGTCCGGTCCTCTGAACATTTCGATGTCTGAAGACGACATTTTCATGCATTGCTGCGGCAATCGACCACAGCCCTGCGGCAATGGGTCCGCACGTCCTACGCCAAGGCGCTGTGAACGGACGATTCACTCGGAAAGTCAGTGACTTCAGCGACTTATGCACAGGTTTGCACGTCGCAGTGACCGTCGGAAATCGTCATCAAACTGTAATAATAGGCGCCTAGCCCCACTGTCCGTGACGAGGAAATTCTGCGCCCTCGACAGTGGACACCCCCTCCATGGCGCGGGACCTCGTCGTCCTCCAGTTCCATCAGGGAAGAGTCGCAAATGCTCACCAAGAAACTTCTTTCGGCCTGCCTCGGCGCTGGCCTGGCTGCCGCTCTGGCAGTCTCGGCCTCCGCTGCCGATATTACCGGCGCTGGCTCCACCTTCGTCTACCCGGTTCTTTCGAAGTGGTCGGCAGACTACAACAAGGAAACCGGCGACAAGCTGAACTATCAGTCGATCGGTTCGGGCGGCGGGATCGCCCAGATCAAGGCCGCAACGGTTGACTTCGGCGCTTCCGACGCCCCGCTCAAGCCGGAAGATCTGGCCGCTGGCGGCTTCGGCCAGTTCCCGCTCGTTGTCGGCGGCATCGTTCCGGTCATCAACGTCAAGGGCATCAAATCAGGCGAACTGAAGCTCTCGGGCAAGGTTCTCGCCGACATCTATCTCGGCAACGTCACCAAGTGGAACGACAGGGCCATCGCCGATCTGAACCCGGGCCTGAAGCTGCCCGACAGCCAGATCGCCGTTGTCCACCGTTCGGACGGCTCGGGCACTTCCTTCAACTGGACGAACTTCTTCTCGAAGGTCAATCCGGACTGGAAGTCGAAGGTCGGGGAAGGCACCGCCGTCAACTGGCCTGTTGGTATCGGCGGCAAGGGTAACGAAGGCGTTGCTGCTTATGTCACCCGCGTCAAGGATTCGATCGGCTACGTCGAATACGCCTACGCTCTGCAGAACAAGCTGCCCTACGTTCTCATCCAGAACGCTGCCGGCCAGTATCCGAAGCCGAACGCTGAAAGCTTCTCGGCTGCCGCTGCCAGCGCGGAATGGGGCAAGGCTCAGGACTTCTACCTGATCATGACCAACGCTCCGGGCGAAAAGGCCTGGCCGATCACGGCAACCACCTGGGCGATCATGTACAAGGAGCCGAAGGACGCTGAACGCTCCAAGGCTGCTTTCACTTTCTTCAAGTGGGCTCTCGAAAAGGGCCAGAAGGAAGCGTCCTCGCTTGACTACGTTCCGCTTCCGGACACGCTGGTGAAGCAGATCGAAGATTACTGGACGGCCTCTTTCAAGAGCTGATCCCGACGAAACTGCGGTCGGGGCGGGAGGCTTTGCTTCCCGCCCCGGATGCCTTTGACACCCCCTCAAAGTAGCAGAGCGTACGGATATGAGCGAAGCATTGGCATCGCTGCCCGCCGATACCGCGGGCGTGAAGCGCCGCGACGGCGCCGCAGGCGATCGTATTTTTTATTGGATGGTTTTGGGCTGCGGCCTATTCGTTCTCGCCGCTCTGCTGGCAGCGGCGATTTCCATGGCCATGGGCGGGCTTCTCGCGTTCCGGACCTTCGGCTTCGGCTTCCTGACCGGCACCGAATGGGATCCGGTTGCCCAGCAGTTCGCCGGCCTGGTGCCGATCTACGGCACGCTGGTCACCTCCGCACTCGCGATGATCATCGGCGTTCCTGTCAGCCTCGGTATCGCGGTTTTCATTACTGAAGTTGCGCCTCGCTCCATTCGTGGGCCGATCGGCGGTGCAGTCGAGCTTCTGGCCGGTATCCCCTCGATTATCTACGGCATGTGGGGTCTCTTTACGTTTGCTCCCTTCATGTCCGATTACATCCAGCCGCTGCTGATCGACTGGCTAGGCCCGATCCCGCTGATCGGCGCGCTGTTTTCCGGCGCTCCGCTCGGCATCGGCATGCTGACGTCAGGCATCGTGCTGGCGATCATGATCATCCCCTTCATCTCCTCGGTCATGCGCGACGTCTTCCTGGTTGTCCCGTCACAGCTGAAGGAATCGGCCTATGCGCTGGGTTCGACCAAATGGGAAGTGGTGCGCGACATCGTCATTCCGCACACCCGCACGGCTGTCGTCGGCGGCATCTTCCTTGGCCTCGGCCGCGCGCTCGGCGAGACGATGGCGGTGACCTTCGTGCTCGGCAACACCCATAATATTGCTGTGTCGCTGATGGAGCCGGGCACCTCGATCGCCGCGACGCTCGCCAACGAGTTTGCCGAGGCTTCGGATGACCTCTACCGGTCGTCGCTCGCAGCCCTTGGCCTCATCCTCTTCGTTGTCACCTTCATCGTTCTGGCAGCCGCCAAGCTCATGCTGGTGCGCATGGCAAGACAGAGGGGAGAGTAATCATGGCTACCTATTCAGGTTCTCTCTACCGCCGCCGCCAGATTGGCAGCATGATCGCGCTGACGCTCTGCGGCATTGCCACCGTACTTGGCCTGGTCTTCCTGGTGTGGATCCTCTGGACGACGCTGGTACATGGCTTGTCTGCGCTGAGCCCCAGCCTTATCACCGAAATGACGCCGCCTCCCGGTGAAGACGGCGGTGGTCTCGGCAATGCCTTCATGGGCAGCCTGCTGATGGTCGCTCTGGCCGTCGTCATCGGCACGCCGATCGGTGTGTTGGCCGGTACCTATCTGTCGGAATTCGCTCGAGGCAAGAAGCTCGGCGAGGCGATCCGCTTCGTCAACGATATCCTGCTCTCGGCGCCGTCGATCATCATCGGCCTGTTCGTCTATGAACTGGTCGTTCGCCCGACGGCGCGGTTCTCCGGCTTTGCCGGCGGCATCGCGCTTGCCTTCATCTTCCTGCCGGTCGTCGTGCGCACGACCGACGAGATGCTGCGGCTGGTTCCCGATGTCATGCGTGAGGCGGCACTTTCGCTCGGCATCCCGCGCTGGAAGGTCACGGTCGACGTCCTCTACCGCGCCGCCTCCACCGGCATCCTGACCGGCGTCCTTCTTGCGATCGCCCGCATCTCGGGCGAAACCGCGCCTCTTTTGTTCACGGCTCTGAACAACCAGTACTGGAGCCTCGATATGTCGCAGCCGATGGCGAACATTCCCGTCGTCATCTTCCAGTTCGCCATGAGCCCCTATGAGCAATGGCAGAATCTTGCATGGGCCGGCGCCTTCGTAATGACGGCCGTCGTTCTGATCCTGAGCGTCGTATCGCGCTCCGTCCTGAACCAAAAAGGTGGGAAATGACGCTTCAGCCTGCAGACACTTTCGAGACCGCCAGCAAGTCGGAAAAGTCGACGGCCAAAGACAAGATCGCTCTCGAGAAAGTCAATTTCTATTACGGTGACGCCCACGCGATCAAGGATGTGAGCCTGAGGTTTCCCGAGCGCCAGGTCTCGGCCCTGATCGGTCCGTCCGGCTGTGGCAAGTCCACGCTGCTGCGCATCCTGAACCGCATCTACATGCTGTATCCGAAGATGCGCGCCACCGGCTCGATCAAGCTCGACGGCAAGAACATCCTCGATCCAAGCTTCTCGATGAACGAACTGCGCGCCCGCGTCGGCATGGTGTTCCAGAAGCCTGTGCCGTTCCCGATGTCGATCTATGACAACATCGCCTACGGCATTCGCCACCATGAGCGCCTCAACAAGGCCGCCATGGATGTCCGCGTCGAACAGGCGCTCCGTCAGGCGGCCCTCTGGGATGAGGTCAAGGACAAGCTGAAGGGCAGCGGCCTCGGCCTTTCCGGCGGTCAGCAGCAGCGTCTTTGCATCGCCCGCGGCGTGGCGCTGCGTCCGGAAGTCCTGCTGCTCGACGAGCCGACCTCGGCCCTCGACCCGATCTCGACTGCCAAGGTCGAAGAGTTGGTCGCGCAGTTGAAGGGTGAGTTTACGATCGTTATCGTCACCCACAACATGCAGCAGGCAAGCCGCATCTCCGACAACACCGCCTTCATGTATCTCGGCGAGCTGATCGAATACGGCCCGACCGCGCAGATCTTCCAGTCGCCGAAGGTCAAGCGCACGGAAGATTATATCACCGGTCGCTACGGCTGATACGACTTTCCCTTGTGGAAAAGAAACGGCCGGCACGCGATGAGCATGCCGGCCTTTTTATTTTCAGGTGTCGGATCGATGCTCTACCAGACGAGATCCAGGCGATCGAGGCCGTGGAAATGATAGACGTCTTTGACGACGGGCGTCTTCGCGAGCTTCAGTCTCGGCAGCCGCTTGAACAGGATCGGCAGCACGACATTGAGCTCCAGCCGCGCCAGCGGCGCACCGATGCAGAAATGAATGCCCGCGCCGAAGGAGAGGTTGGGCGCCTCGTTGCGGTCGGGCTTGAAGGTGAGGGGATCACTGAACTTTGCCGGATCGAGATTAGCGGCGGCCAGGATCATGCTGATCTTGTCGCCGCGCTTGAACTCCACGCCGTCGATCTCTGCGGGTTCGAGCGCCCAGCGCTGGAAGATATGAACAGGCGCGCAGATGCGCAGTGACTCTTCGACGGTGCGCTCTGTGGCGGTCTCGTCGCGAAAAAGCTCTGCCGGATCGTAGCCGCTGTCCAGAATGATGCGCACGGAATTGCCGATCTGGTGAACCGTCGCTTCATGGCCGGCATTGAGCAGCACGATGGTCGTCGAAACGAGCTCGTCTTCCGTCAGGTACTGGCCCTTGTGTTCGGTATGGATCATGTGGGTCAGAAGATCGTCGCGAGGTTCTGCCCGGCGCTCGGCGATGACGGTTTTCACATAAGCGGAAAATTCCTGTGCGGCCTGTTCGGCGGCATCTTCGTCCGCGCGGGTGCGCCCGAACATGTACATGCGCACATAGGCATGCGACCATTTCAGCAACTGCGGCCCCATTTCCTCGGGAATGCCGATCATCCGGGCGATCATCGTCACCGGGATGATATCGGCGAAGGCCGATAGAAGCTCGACTTCGCCCTTGTCGGCGAAGCCGTCGATCAGTCTATTCGCGAGCTCTTCCAGCTCCGGCTTCATCTTCTCGACATGGCGCGAGACGAAGGCGCGGTTGACGAGGGTGCGCAGCCGCGTGTGTTCCGGCGGTTCCAGCTCCAGCAGCGAATAGCGCTCGGCGAGATCGAAGGCGGCGAGATGCGGCTCCGGTTCCGGCAGGCCGAGTTCTTCGCGGCTGGCGATATGCAGGATCTGCCGGCCGAAACGGCGGTCGCGCAGCAGTCCGTTCACATAATCGTAGCCGGTGACGAACCATTGCTTCTGCTCCTCCCAGTAGAAGGTGGGACAATGGGCATGAAGCGCAGCATAAACCGCGTTCGGGTTGCCATAGAAGGCCGGGTCGCTGCCGTCGAGCGACACGCGGCGGGTTGCTGGATCGATCTTGAGGAAGGGCGGTATCATCATGGCCAGAGGCTTAGCGGATTTGCCGGGCCTCGGAAAGATAGTGGTAGAGATAGTGGTTCAGCCGGCGCGTGAGAGTACACCCATGCGGCGCAGTGCCTCCACCTGATCGTCGACGGTCGGCACGAGTTCGCCGGCATTGGTGTTCGGTTCGCCAGGCACCGGTGCCGCTGTTTCCTCCTCGCCGAAGACCACGGTGCAGTTGCGGCCGGCAGCCTTCGCCGAATAGAGCGCCCGGTCGGCGGCCGACACCATCCGGTCGATATTGGCTTCGATCGCCGAGGATAGTGCGATGCCGACGCTGACGGTGGCGGGGATCAGTGCCTCGCCGGTATTGATCGGCAGGCGGCAGAGTTCGGCACGGATCGATTCCGCCAGCGCTTCCGCTTCCGTCTGGTCGCGGACGGTCACGAAGGCTGCGAATTCCTCGCCGCCCATCCGGCCGAAGACATTGTTCGGGATGTACTGGCGGGCAAGGCGGGCGAAGGCGGTCAGGACGGCATCGCCCGACTGATGGCCGAAACGGTCGTTGACGCGCTTGAAATGGTCGAGGTCGAAGAGGATGACGCCGACCTGATGCTGCTCGTCATGGGCCTTTTCCTGGATCTTGTCGAAATGGCCGAGCAAGCCGCGGCGATTCAGCACGCCCGTCAGCGAATCCGTGAGCGTCAGGAAACGCAGGTGGCGTTCCGACCGTTCCATGATGAGGCGGCAGGTGAGCGCAAAGGCGATGATGAGCAGAAAGGCGGTGGCCATGGCGGCCGCACCGCCGAAATTCGTCGCTTCCCCATCCGAAGGGAGAACAAGCGCCATTGCCAATGCCACACCGAAGCAGAGGAAAGCCTGCAGCACGAAGATCGCCATCAGCTTGATGCGTGTGCGCTCGCGATGGATGTCACCGGCGGCGACCGCCATGGCAAGCGCGGTGGCGCCGGTCGCCGAGGAGAGATTGTAGAGAATGACGCGGTTGGAATAATCCTCATTGATCCACGGCAGGAAGACGCCTGCAAGCCAGATTGCCGGCGGCAGCAGCGACCACCATTCCATCTTCCTGCGGTCGAGCGCCAGGAAACCGGCGACCCAGGCGCTTTGCCCAAGCAGAGCAACGGCATTGCCGATTTCGATGGAAAGCAGGTTGGGGATTTCGCCGCGGGCCGCAGCAAGCGCAAAGCCGATGCCGCTGAACAGGAAACCGAGCCCCCAATAAAGGTAGGCGCCGCTTTTCCGGTTGTGGCGCCAGGCCACGAACAGAACCAGAGCCAGCGTCAGGGCTTCGGAGCACCAGATGGACAGACCTGTAGTGACATTGAACACGGCATCAACCCCTTGAGTGTTGGCCGCATCCTTGCCGAAGAAGCTCGCTGTTTGATTAATGACGTGAGGCTGTAGTCGGCAATCGGGCCGATATCTGCTGGTAGGCTTTCCGCTCGGTAAATGCCCGCGACTTTTGTCGAGCGCGGTAAGCCTTCCTTCATCCTGTCATAGAGAAAAACTGTGAGAGCGAAAGGTCCGGCCTCGCCGTTAACAGGCGTTTGGGAGAAACGGGATAGGGAAATGTCAAAGCCATATGTCGCCCACCCTTCTTAACGTTATCCTTATGCGTGTCTTGAAGAGGGGGGCTGAGACACTCTATGTAGGGACAAGGCATTTTTCTTTGATTCCCGGCATTCGCCGGAAAGACGTTAAAAGGACGCACATGAGAAACCCAGTCGATACCGCTATGGCCCTCGTGCCGATGGTTGTGGAACAGACCAATCGCGGTGAACGCTCCTACGACATCTATTCCCGCCTGCTCAAGGAACGTATCATCTTCCTGACAGGCGCTGTCGAGGATCATATGGCGACACTCGTCTGCGCCCAGCTTCTCTTCCTCGAGGCCGAAAATCCGAAGAAGGAAATCGCGCTCTACATCAATTCGCCGGGTGGCGTAGTTACCGCCGGCATGGCGATCTACGACACGATGCAGTTCATCAAGCCGGCTGTCTCGACGCTTTGCATCGGCCAGGCCGCTTCCATGGGCTCGCTGCTTCTGGCCGCCGGCCATAAGGACATGCGTTTCGCCACGCCGAATTCCCGCATCATGGTTCACCAGCCTTCAGGCGGTTTCCAGGGTCAGGCATCGGATATCGAGCGTCATGCCCGCGACATCCTGAAGATGAAGCGCCGCCTCAACGAAGTCTATGTGAAGCATACGGGCCGCAGCTACGAGGAGGTCGAAAAGACCCTCGATCGCGACCATTTTATGGATGCGGACGAGGCCCAGACCTGGGGCGTTATCGACAAGGTTCTGACATCGCGCATCGAAATGGAAGGCGATCAGGCCTAGTAATTAATAGGGATGGTGTTTTCGCCGCCACAGTTCTATCCCATTTGTGATTGAACTAGGGGTTTCATCTGGCGGCGGAGACGCTAATAGTAACTATTAATGCTATGTTGAATTTTTGTGACATAGCATTCGGCATTCGAAGGGGAATTCGTTGCCGCCGGTGCCCGGACACAATTGGATCGGACCCGGTTCGTAGCCCCTGAAGCCCTTGTCGGCAGAAACTCCGGGTAGGGAGTGCTGCCAGGGAGCTGATTGAGTGGACCGCAATTTCGCGTTCGAAATGCGGCGTGCTGGAAGGAAAGTGATATGAGCAAGGTCAGCGGCAGCAACGGCGGCGACAGTAAGAACACCCTCTATTGTTCTTTCTGCGGAAAGAGCCAGCACGAGGTCCGGAAGCTTATTGCCGGACCGACCGTGTTCATCTGCGATGAATGCGTCGAACTGTGCATGGACATCATCCGCGAGGAGAACAAGTCCTCGATGGTCAAGTCCCGTGATGGCGTTCCTACGCCCCAGGACATCATCAAGGTTCTCGACGAATATGTCATTGGCCAGCGTCAGGCGAAGAAGATCCTGTCGGTCGCCGTCCACAACCACTACAAGCGTCTCGCGCACGCCTCCAAGAACGGCGATGTCGAGCTGGCGAAGTCGAACATCATGCTGGTCGGTCCGACCGGCTGCGGCAAGACCTATCTTGCCCAGACGCTCGCCCGCATCATCGACGTTCCCTTCACGATGGCCGATGCGACCACGCTGACGGAAGCCGGCTATGTCGGTGAAGACGTTGAAAACATCATCCTGAAGCTTCTGCAGGCTGCGGACTACAATGTCGAGCGCGCCCAGCGCGGCATCGTCTACATCGACGAAGTCGACAAGATCTCCCGCAAGTCCGACAACCCGTCGATCACCCGTGACGTATCGGGCGAGGGCGTGCAGCAGGCGCTTCTGAAGATCATGGAAGGCACGGTAGCCTCCGTACCGCCGCAGGGTGGCCGCAAGCATCCGCAGCAGGAATTCCTGCAGGTCGACACGACGAACATCCTGTTCATCTGCGGCGGCGCCTTCGCAGGTCTCGACAAGATCATCTCCGCCCGTGGCGAGAAGACCTCGATCGGCTTCGGCGCGACAGTCAAGGCACCGGACGACCGTCGCGTCGGCGAAGTGCTGCGCGAACTGGAGCCGGAAGATCTGGTCAAGTTCGGCCTCATCCCGGAATTCATTGGCCGACTGCCGGTTCTGGCAACGCTGGAAGACCTCGATGAGGATGCGCTGATCCAGATCCTGTCCGAGCCGAAGAATGCGCTGATCAAGCAGTATCAGCGCCTGTTCGAGATGGAGGACGTGGAGCTGACCTTCCATGAGGATGCGCTCCGCGAAATCGCCCGCAAGGCGATCGTCCGCAAGACCGGTGCTCGCGGCCTGCGTTCGATCATGGAAAAGATCCTGCTCGACACGATGTTCGAACTGCCGGCCCTGGAAGGCGTTCGCGAGGTCGTCATCTCCGAAGAGGTCGCGCGTGGTTCGGCTCGTCCGCTGTATATCTACGCCGATCGCCAGGACGAGAAGGCAAACGTTTCGGCCTGAAGCTTGCGTTGAGAGCCGTTATTTTAAGGGGCTTGCCTTGTGCAGGCCCCTTTCTATTTGAAAATGGGTGCCGGGCGCTGATAATAGTTGCGGGCAAGGTTGAAAACAGCCTTGGCCGATATTGCGCAAACGATGACCCTTGGCAATGATGCTGTGATTCCGTAGCGTGTTGCTGGCGTTGTTATTTTAGGCGGTTCGGAAATGGTAAGCGTCGCTCCAGATAGGCGCTTCATTGTGTTGGCGTTCCATGTAATAAAGCTGTCACAACCGTGGAACGCGGGCGTTAACGTGGCTTGAAAAGCGTAGTCAGAACCTCCACTTGTAACAACAAGTGAGAGTGCCGGCCGGTCCCAAGCGGCCGCGCCAAAGAGCCCGGTAACGGGACGATGGAAAGGAATAAAAATGACGAAGAAAACGTCTGTAGCGAGCACCAGCACCGCCTATCCTGTTCTTCCTCTGCGCGACATCGTGGTTTTCCCCCATATGATCGTGCCGCTGTTCGTCGGGCGGGAAAAGTCGATCCGCGCGCTCGAAGAGGTCATGGGCTCCGACAAGCAGATCATGCTGGTCACCCAGATCAACGCCAGCGATGATGATCCGGATCCGTCTGCGATCCACCGCGTCGGTACGGTCGCGAACGTGCTGCAGCTCCTGAAGCTGCCTGACGGCACCGTCAAGGTTCTGGTCGAAGGCCGCGCCCGCGCCGAGATCGACAGCTACACGAGCCGCGAAGATTTCTACGAAGCCCTCGGCCATGTGCTCGATGAGCCGCATGACGATCCGGTCGAGCTGGAAGCGCTCTCCCGTTCCGTCGTCTCGGAATTCGAGAGCTACGTGAAGCTCAACAAGAAGATTTCGCCCGAGGTTGTCGGTGCGGCCAGCCAGATCGACGACTATTCCAAGCTCGCCGATACGGTTGCCTCGCACCTGTCGATCAAGATCACCGAGAAGCAGGAGATGCTGGAAACCACCAGCGTCAAGGCCCGCCTCGAAAAGGCGCTCGGCTTCATGGAAGGCGAGATCTCGGTCCTGCAGGTCGAAAAGCGCATCCGCTCGCGCGTCAAGCGCCAGATGGAGAAGACCCAGCGCGAATACTACCTGAATGAGCAGATGAAGGCGATCCAGAAGGAACTCGGCGACGGCGAGGAAGGCCGCGACGAGATGAGCGAACTGGAAGAGCGCATCGCCAAGACGAAGCTGTCCAAGGAAGCCCGTGAAAAGGCTGACGCCGAGCTGAAGAAGCTACGCCAGATGAGCCCGATGTCGGCTGAAGCCACTGTCGTGCGCAACTATCTGGACTGGCTGCTCGGTATCCCCTGGGGCAAGAAGTCGAAGATCAAGGCCGATCTCAACAATGCCGAAAAGATCCTCGAAGCCGATCACTTCGGTCTCGAAAAGGTCAAGGAGCGCATCGTCGAGTATCTGGCGGTCCAGGCTCGCGCCACCAAGATCAAGGGTCCGATCCTGTGCCTCGTCGGCCCTCCGGGCGTCGGCAAGACCTCGCTCGCCCAGTCGATCGCCAAGGCAACCGGCCGTGAATATGTCCGCATGGCTCTCGGCGGCGTCCGTGACGAAGCCGAAATCCGCGGTCACCGCCGCACCTATATCGGCTCGATGCCCGGCAAGGTCATCCAGTCGATGAAGAAGGCGAAGAAGTCCAATCCGTTGTTCCTGCTCGATGAGATCGACAAGCTCGGCCAGGACTATCGCGGCGATCCGTCTTCGGCTCTGCTGGAAGTGCTCGACCCGGCTCAGAACTCGACCTTCATGGACCATTACCTGGAAGTCGAATACGACCTGTCGGACGTGATGTTCATCACGACGGCGAATACGCTGAACATCCCGGCCCCACTGATGGACCGCATGGAAATCATCCGTATCGCCGGCTACACCGAAGACGAAAAGCGCGAGATTGCAAAGCGGCACCTGCTGCCGAAGGCCATCAAGGAACATGCACTGCAGCCGAGCGAATTCTCGGTCAGCGACGATGCTCTGATGGCGATCAGCCAGCAGTACACGCGCGAAGCCGGTGTCCGTAACTTCGAACGCGAATTGATGAAGCTCGCCCGCAAGGCGGTCACCGAGATCATCAAGGGCAAGACGAAATCGGTTCACGTCACGGCAGCAAACATCGACGATTATCTGGGCGTTCCGCGCTTCCGCCACGGCGAAGCCGAACGTGAGGATCAGGTCGGTGTGGTCACCGGTCTTGCCTGGACGGAAGTCGGCGGCGAGCTGCTGACGATCGAAGGCGTCATGATGCCCGGCAAGGGCCGCATGACCGTCACCGGCAACCTGAAGGAAGTGATGAAGGAATCGATCTCGGCAGCGGCATCTTACGTCCGCTCGCGCGCCGTCGATTTCGGCATCGAGCCGCCGCGCTTCGACAAGAGCGACATCCACGTGCACGTGCCGGAAGGCGCCACACCGAAGGATGGCCCCTCGGCCGGTGTCGCCATGGCAACCGCGATCGTGTCGATCATGACCGGCATTCCGGTCAACAAGGATGTGGCGATGACGGGTGAAATCACCCTGCGCGGCCGTGTCCTGCCGATCGGCGGCCTGAAGGAAAAGCTGCTCGCGGCACTTCGCGGCGGCATCAAGAAGGTGCTGATTCCGGAAGAGAACGCCAAGGATCTGGCAGAGATTCCGGACAATGTGAAGAACAGCATGGAGATCATTCCGGTCTCCCGCATGGGTGAAGTGATCAAGCATGCGCTGGTCCGCCGCCCCGAGCCGATCGAATGGGATGGCACGGTCGAAACGCCTGTCATCGCGACCGTCGAAGGGCTTGACGATGCAGGCGCCGCCATAGCTCATTGAGCTGGTGGTTGCCACATTTATGCCCAATTGTTGCAAATCACCAAAAAGGCCGGCGGAAACGCCGGCCTTTTTTTGTGAAAACGTCATGTAGACGCTTGCTTTTCCTTGATTTGCAGGGCTTTTGGGTTCTCGGCGGGCCTGATGAAAGCGATTTCCGCGCCTAGCTTACAGATTGAGTTGTTTCAAACCATTTAGAAAGGGGTGGAAACATGAATAAGAATGAACTCGTGTCCGCAGTAGCCGAAAAGGCTGGACTGACGAAGTCTGACGCAGCATCTGCCGTCGACGCAGTTTTCGATGTCGTGCAGGCTGAGCTGAAGAACAAGGGCGACATCCGTCTCGCCGGCTTCGGCAGCTTCACGGTTTCTCATCGCGCTGCCACGAAGGGCCGCAACCCGTCGACCGGCGCCGAAGTCGATATTCCGGCACGCAACGTGCCGAAGTTCACGCCCGGCAAGGGCCTGAAGGACGCCGTCAACGGCTGATACGAGATTGTCCGCCGGCCGTAAACGAGAACGGCCGCGCAGGATTTTAAGGGGTTCGGCATTGCCGGACCCCTTTTTCTTTTCGCCGCATGCCGCATGTTGCGCTTTGTTTTACGACGGTGACGTTCTCAGGGCGGGGCCGGCTATTTGTGGCTGGGCGCCGCAATCATCCTCGGCGCATCGCTTTTCATCATGCGCAACGAGATGCGCCGGGAGCGGGAATCGGGCTGACACAAACTGTATAAAATGTCGCAGGCTGTCATGTCTCTGTCATGCCAGTCCCGCAAAAACCCTCTGTTCGATTTTTTCGACATTGGGGGATTTCAATGACAACTTTCTCGTGCAAGGCAGCGCTCACCGCCGTGCTTCTCGCATCCGTTGCCTTCCCGGCAGCGGCTGAGCCGGTTTTTAACCGCATCGCCTCTTTCCCGGTTGCAACCAACCTGCCGGCCGACAAGGACAAGCTTTCGACCACCTCGGCCGAAATCATCACCGCTTCGCAGGATGGCAACACGCTGATCTACAGCGACAGCCCGCTCGGCGCGATCGGCTTCATCGACATCACCGATGCAAAGGCACCCAAGGCCGGCGGCGCGCTGATGATGGATGGCGAGCCGACCTCGGTCACGACAGCAGCCGGTAAGGCGCTCGTCGCCGTCAACACCGGCGAAAGCAAGCAGAAGCCGTCTGGCCGTCTGGCGATCGTCGACATCGCCACGAAGAAGATCGACGCGACCTGCGATCTCGGCGGCCAGCCCGATTCGATCGCTCTCAACAAGGACAGGACGCTCGGCACCATCGCGATCGAAAACGAACGCGATGAAGAGGTCAACGACGGCAAGATCCCGCAGATGCCGGCAGGCGACCTCGTCGTCTTCCAGCTCAAGACCGACGGCACCGTCGATTGCGGCACGATCAAGCATGTTGCGCTCACCGGTCTCGCAGGCGTTGCCCCTGAAGATCCGGAGCCGGAATTCGTTGCCTTCAACAACCAGAACGAAATCGCCCTGACGCTGCAGGAAAACAACGAGATCATCATTCTCGACGGCACGACCGGCACGGTGAAGACGCACTTTACCGCCGGCAGCGTCGACCTTTCGGGCATCGACACCAAGCGTGATGGCGCCCTGAAATTCACCGGCGAGAAGAAGGGCGTCAAGCGCGAACCGGACGCCGTGAAGTGGCTGGACGACAACCGCCTCGTCGTCGCCAACGAAGGCGATTATGAGGGCGGCTCGCGCGGCTTCACCATCTTCGATAAGACCGGCAAGGTTCTCTTCGAATCCGGCAGCTCTTTCGAGCGCGCCGTAGCCTCTCTCGGCCATTATCCGGAAAGCCGGTCCTCGTCGAAGGGCGTCGAGCCGGAAGGTCTGGAAGCCGCCAAGTTCGGCGATGACAACCTGTTCTTCCTGCTCGCCGAGCGCGCTTCCGTCGTCGGCGTTTACAAGGATACGGGTGCTGATCCGGAACTGCTGCAGATCCTGCCGTCGGGCATTTCCCCGGAGGGCGCGATTGCCATTCCGCAGCGTAACCTGCTTGCCACCGCCAACGAACTCGACCTCGGCAAAGATGGTGGTACGCGTTCGCACGTCATGATCTACGAACGCAGTGAAGGCGAGAAGGCCTATCCGCAGATCGTCTCCGCCGAGAAGGACGGCAACCCGATCGGCTTTGCAGCCCTTTCGGGACTCGCCGCCGTTCCGGGCAAGCCGGGCATGCTCTACGCCGTCAGCGACAGCGTCCTCGGCTCGCAGCCGACGATCTACACGATCGACGCCACCAGGAAGCCGGCCGTCATCACCGACGCACTCGTCGTCAAGCGTGATGGCGCTCCGGCCCAGAAGCTCGACATCGAAGGCATCGCTGTCGCTGCCGACGGTTCCTTCTGGCTGGCTTCGGAAGGCTATACCGAGCGCCTCGTGCCGCATGCGCTCTACAACGTCACCGCCAAGGGCGACATCAAGACCGAGATCGCTCTGCCGAAGGAACTGCTTGCCAACGAAATCCGCTATGGCTTCGAAGGTGTGACGACCGTCGGCACTGGCGACGACGCAACACTCTGGATGGCTGTTCAGCGCGAGTGGAACGATGACGAGAAGGGCTTCGTCAAGCTCCTCTCCTATAACCCTAAGAAGAAGGAATGGGGCGGCGTGCGCTACCCGCTCGACAAGACCGAGAGCGGCTGGGTCGGCCTCTCCGAAATCACTGCCCAGGGCGACAGCGTCTACATCATCGAGCGCGACAACCTCGTCGGCGATGCGGCCAAGCTGAAGAAGCTCTACAAGGTCGCAATCTCCGACCTGAAGCCCGGCAAGCTCGGCGGCGAACTGCCTGTCGTCAAGAAGACGGAAGCCCATGATTTCATCGGCGACCTGAAGTCGGCCACCAACGGCTACGTTCTCGACAAGCTGGAAGGCTTCGCCTTCGACGCATCGGGCAAGGCCTATGCCGTGACCGACAACGACGGTGTGAGCGATTCTTCCGGCGAGACCCTGTTCTTCCCGGTCAACCTGACCGCCACGAACTGAGTTCGTAGTCTCATGAAATGGAAAGGCCGGACTCTTGCCCGGTCTTTTCTTTGGCCGCCCGCGCTGACGGCTTGACGGCATTAAGCCATGAATTTGGGTAGTGCGGCGGCCAAAGCGTCGACGGCAAGACGGATCCTGAGCGGCAGGTGCGGTGTCTGCAGCCACAGCGCATGGCAGTCATAGAGAAATTCCGGCTGACCTGGCAGCAAGATTTCGAGCGCTCCAGCCTGCGCGCGGTCGCGAATGAGCCAGTAGGGCAGCCAGGCAAGCCCCATGCCGACCGTTGCCGCATCTGCAATCGCATCGAGATCATCGAGCCGCAATCGGCCATTCGGCCGAACTTCTACCGGAACATGGTCTTCATGCGGGAAGATCCATGGGCTGGAGCGCGCGGTGCGTGCGTAAATGATTGCATCGTGCTTGCCGATATCCTCGATCTTCTCCGGTCTGCCATGCGCGTCGAGATAGCTCGCCGAGGCGCAGACCACCATGCGCTGGCGCGCGACACGTCGCGCAATAATGCCTGACCTGTCAGCGAGTTCCCCGGTGCGGATCGCGAGATCATAGCCGTCATCGGCGAGATCGGTAATCGGGTCGCCGAACGATAGATCGAGTTCGAGGCTCGGATATCGCTTTGCAAGCTCGATCAGAACCGGAAGCACGCAATGCCGGCCGAAATGCACGGGCATGGTGACGCGCAGCTTTCCGCAAGGTTCGGACAGATGGTCGAACGCGAGCGCATCCGCGGCTTCTGTCTCGGCAAGGATCACCCGGCAGCGCTCGTAATAGGCGCGTCCAAAATCCGTAAGGCTTTGGCGGCGTGTCGTCCGGGTGATAAGGCTTACCCCCAATCGCTCCTCAAGAAAGCGGATGTGCTTGCCGACCATCGGACCGGAGATGCCGAGTGCCGCTGCCGCTGCCGCAAACGAACCCAGATCCACGGCCTTCACGAAGACGGTCATGCTCGTGAGACGATCCATATTGCAAACTCATGGTTTCTTCTGTCTTGCATCTAGCCCAATTTATCTCCCTCGATCCAATTGGCATAGAACATTCAGTCCGATTGTTTTGGAGTTGATGGGAAATGGCACGCATAATCCGCTTTCACGAATTTGGCGGTCCTGACGTTCTCCGCATTGAGGATATGGATATTCCCGCCCCAGGGCCGGGACAGGTTCAGATCCGCGTCAAGGCTCTTGGGATCAACCGGGCCGAGGCCCTGCTAAGATCCGGCACCTATATCGAAACCGCGCCGCTGCCGTCAGGCCTTGGTCTTGAGGCGGCAGGCATCATCGAGGCGGTAGGGGAGGGCGTAGACGGCTTTGCGCCCGGCGACGCCGTCAGCATCATCCCGCCGATCTCAATGGTGCGCTCGCCGGCTTACGGTGAACTGGTCACATTTCCCGCTGGATCTATTGTCAGGCACCCGCCGACAATCTCCTGGGAGGAGGCTGCCGCTCTCTGGATGGCGTATCTGACTGCTTATGGCGCCCTCATCGATATCGCCCGACTTTCAAGAGGGGAGTTCGTCGCTATCACCGCTGCATCGAGCAGTGTAGGTCTTGCCGCAATCCAGATCGCCAACGTGATTGGCGCTATACCGATTGCGATCACGAGAACCTCTTCAAAGCGCCTTGCATTGCAGGAAGCCGGTGCTGCGCATGTCATCGCCTCGCAGGAGGAGGATCTGGAAACACGACTAAAGGAAATCGCCGGAGAAGCAGGTGTTCGTGTCGTCCTCGATGCCGTGGCCGGACCTATCTTCGACCCGCTGACGGCGGCGATGTCCTCGGGCGGCATGCTTATCGAATATGGTGGATTGAGCCCGCAGCCAACACCGCTTCCGTTGCCTGCCGTGCTCGGCAAATGCCTGCTGCTGCGCGGCTATCTCGTCCATGAGATCATTCGCGATCCAATACGGCTGCGGGCTGCAAAGACCTTTATATTCGAGGGGCTCGCGTCCGGCGCGCTGAAGCCTGTCATTGCAAGGACATTCCCTTTCGAGCAGATCGTCGAAGCGCATCGGTTCCTGGAATCGAACGAGCAGTTCGGCAAAATTGTCGTGACGGCCTGATGCGGTCCGGCTGGGATCATGTCTCAAGCCCGGCCTGCAAGTTGTTGGCCGGGCTTGATGGTCTGCCAGGGCTTACCAGCGCTGATGCACGTGCGGAGCGATCAGCCGCCCGTAGATTTCACGCGTTGCGGCCATGACGTCGGCCGAGAGCGGCGCGAGATCGGCAGCGGCTGCGTTCGCCTTGGCCTGCTCGGCATTGCGCGCGCCGGGGATGACGACTGTGACGGCATCCGCCATCAGGATCCAACGCAACGCGAATGCGGCCATGCTGGCCCCTGCCGGAACGAGCTTGCGCACTTCCTCGACCGCCTGCAGACCGACCTCGAAGGGCACGCCCGAGAAGGTCTCGCCAACATCGAAGGCTTCGCCGTGGCGGTTGAAGTTGCGGTGATCGTCGCTGGCGAATTTGGTGTCGCGGGTGATCTTGCCGGAGAGCAGGCCGCTTGCGAGCGGCACGCGGGCGATGATCGCCACGTTCTTGCGGCGGGCCTCGGCGAAGAACAGGTGGCCAGGACGCTGGCGGAAGATGTTATAGATGATCTGGATGCTGACGACTCCGGGATATTCGATCGCCTTCAGCGCTTCCTCGACCTTCTCGACGCTCACGCCGTAGCCCTTGATCTTGCCGGCCTTCTGCAGTTCGTCCAGCCCCGCGAAGACCTCGGGGTGATAGAGCACCTCCGTCGGCGGGCAGTGAAGCTGCACGAGGTCGAGGTTGTCCACCTGCAGGTTCTTCAGGCTGCGGTCGATGAAGCTTTCCAGGTTGGCCTTGGTGTAGCCCTCAGTGACATGCGGGTTGAGGCGGCGGCCGGCCTTGGTCGCGACCATCGGGCGCTCGCCGCCACGCGCCTTCAGCACGTCGGCAATGATCTTTTCGGAGCGGCCGTCGCCATAGACGTCGGCAGTGTCGATGAAGGTCATGCCGGCATCGAGTGCGGCATTCAGCGCAGTGCGGCCGTCCGCTTCGCTGACATCGCCCCAGGAGCCGCCGATCTGCCAGGCGCCGAAGCCGACATCGGTGATGGTAAAGGGCAAGCGGCCGAAAGCATGATGTTTCATGGAAATCCTCCGTTCGTAATGAAAGGCCTCGCAGTAGCAGGTGCCGATTAGGGCGGCAATCGCCGATGCCGCTTGGATCGCCTGCTGCGATCAAATATCCTTGTCCACGACGGCTTCAACCGCAGACGACGGAAGAACAGGAAAGATCATGGATATCAAAACCGCAGGCTCGCGCCCCTCCACGAAAGGCCAGGACGATTACTTCACCGGTTCCGTTCGCCTGGATCCTCTCGTCGAAGCGCCGGAGCCGGGGCGCGTGCGGGCCGCTCACGTGACCTTCGAGCCCGGCGCGCGCACAGCCTGGCACACGCATCCCCTGGGGCAGACACTGATCGTTACATCAGGCAGGGGGCTCGTTCAGACATGGGGCGGGGAAATCAGGGACATTCGCCCCGGGGATGTCGTTTGGTTTGCGCCGGGAGAGAAGCACTGGCATGGCGCAAGCCCCGAGACGGCCATGAGCCACATTGCCATCCAGGAAGCGCTGAACGGCAGCGTCGCAGATTGGCTGGAGCAGGTCAGCGACGAGCAATATGCCGGCAAGGTCCAAGGCGGCTGAGAAAGGCCTCAGGCTCTGAAAATGCTCGTGCGATTCGAGCCTTCGTCATGATTTCCGTCGCGGCGAGGGGACGTCTCGGCCGCATCCACGTCGGCTGCATGTGGAAAACTTGGCGCGGCAGATCGCCGATTTGCTGCGGGGTTCGGGGAGGCTTTCCGAAACAATTTCTGGACTGTCATGGTTTTGTCTCCAAACCTGCTTGACACTAAAAGGCGAACCCCTTAGTTAGCCGCTCATCCCAACGGCCAGCCCGTTCGGGGAGGGTGCTCAGGCACCGGATTGCTTGAAAGAATGCGGGTGTAGCTCAGTCGGTTAGAGTGCCGGCCTGTCACGCCGGAGGTCGCGGGTTCGAGCCCCGTCACTCGCGCCATTTCAAAGCAGGCGGCAAATTGTCGCCGTCTGTCCGGTTTCATGGTATCCTCACGGTCCGCAAGGTCCAATGCGCGGGTGTAGCTCAGTCGGTTAGAGTGCCGGCCTGTCACGCCGGAGGTCGCGGGTTCGAGCCCCGTCACTCGCGCCACTTATCTCCAAAAAGCCATGCAGTTTCCGAGGGTCAGCCATGCGGCCTTCCGCAACTTTTGGGGATTTGTCGCGACATCGTTGCATCTGCTTGATAATGTCCGTCCGCCACTGTTCGAATAGCTTCTGTAAAAGTCTTGCGCCGGGGCTCCGGCTGCGCTAACCACGGCTTGTTGCAACGCACGTTCGCTTGCCGGGCATTTGCCCAGTTGCGCCGCCAGGCGCCGCCGGCAAGCAGGGATGAACATGATGACTGAACTGCTCAGTTCCTATATTCCGATCGCTATTTTCATCGGTATCGCGCTCGTCATCGGCCTGGCGCTGCTCATTGCGCCGTTTGCCGTTGCCTTCAAGGCGCCCGATTCGGAAAAGCTCTCGGCTTACGAATGCGGCTTCAACGCATTCGACGACGCCCGCATGAAGTTCGACATCCGCTTCTACCTCGTGTCGATTCTCTTCATCATCTTCGACCTTGAGGTCGCCTTTCTCTTTCCGTGGGCCGTCTCCTTCGGCGCCATCGGCTGGTTCGGCTTCTGGTCCATGATGGTCTTCCTCCTCGTGCTGACCATCGGCTTTATCTATGAATGGAAGAAGGGAGCCCTGGAATGGGAGTAGCCCCCGCTGGCAATCAGACGCTCGTCGCGCCGCAGCCGAAGGGGATCATCGATCCCTCGACCGGTAAGCCGATCGGCAGCAACGACGCGTTCTTCGGCGAGATCAACAACGAACTCGCCGACAAGGGTTTTCTCGTTACCTCGACCGATGAGCTGATCAACTGGGCTCGTACCGGCTCGCTGATGTGGATGACCTTCGGTCTTGCCTGCTGCGCCGTCGAGATGATGCAGCTCTCCATGCCGCGTTACGACGTCGAGCGCTTCGGTTTCGCGCCGCGCGCCTCGCCGCGCCAGTCCGACGTCATGATCGTCGCCGGCACGCTGACCAACAAGATGGCGCCCGCTCTCCGCAAGGTCTACGACCAGATGCCGGAACCGCGTTACGTCATCTCGATGGGCTCCTGCGCCAACGGTGGCGGCTACTATCACTATTCCTATTCGGTTGTTCGTGGTTGCGACCGCGTCGTGCCGATCGACATCTACGTGCCGGGCTGTCCCCCCACGGCAGAGGCGCTGCTTTATGGCGTGCTTTTGCTGCAGAAGAAGATCCGCCGCACCGGCACGATCGAACGCTAAGGGCAAGGACTGGACATTATGAGCGAAGCCCTCACTGAGCTTTCGTCGTACCTTTCGGAGGCGCGCGGCAATCTGATTGCTGCCTCGCAGCTCAAATATGGCGAGCTGACGCTGACGACGACCGGCGACAATCTGATCCCGCTGCTGACCTTCTTGCGCGACGACGCCAAGTGCGGTTTCGTCAACCTGACGGATATTTGCGGCGTCGACTGGCCGCAGCGCGAACTGCGCTTCGACGTCGTCTATCATCTTCTGTCTCCGAAGAAGAACTTGCGCATCCGCGTGAAGCTGGCGACCGACGAAGATACGCCGGTTCCGTCCGCCTGCGCCGTCTATCCGGGCGCCGACTGGTTCGAACGCGAGACCTGGGACATGTACGGCGTGCTTTTCACCGGCCATCCGGACCTGCGCCGCATCCTGACCGACTACGGTTTCGAGGGGCATCCGCTGCGCAAGGATTTCCCGACGACCGGTTTCGTCGAGGTTCGCTACGACGATGCGGCAAAGCGCGTCGTTTACGAGCCTGTCGAGCTGAAGCAGGAATTCCGCAATTTCGATTTCTTGTCCCCCTGGGAAGGCACGGAATACGTGCTGCCGGGCGACGAAAAGGCGAAGCAGTAAGTTTGAGGCGTGTGGCGGGTTTTTGCCCGCCGTTCACTGACTACCCGAAAAAGCGAGCCCATCGCCATGACCGAACATAACGTCCGTAACTTCAACATCAATTTCGGGCCGCAGCATCCGGCAGCGCACGGCGTTCTGCGTCTTGTGCTGGAGCTTGATGGCGAAATCGTGGAGCGCGTCGATCCGCATATCGGCCTGCTGCACCGCGGGACCGAAAAGCTGATTGAAACCAAGACCTACCTGCAGGCCGTTCCCTATTTCGATCGCCTCGACTACGTGGCGCCGATGAACCAGGAGCATGCCTATGCGCTGGCCGTCGAGAAATTGATCGGCCTGGAAATCCCGATTCGCGGCCAGCTCATCCGTGTCCTTTATTCGGAAATCGGCCGTATCCTGTCGCATCTGCTGAACGTCACCACGCAGGCTATGGACGTCGGTGCGCTGACGCCGCCGCTCTGGGGCTTCGAAGAGCGCGAAAAGCTGATGGTGTTCTATGAGCGCGCCAGCGGCTCCCGCATGCATGCCGCTTACTTCCGTCCGGGCGGCGTTCACCAGGACCTGCCGGAACAGCTCGTGCAGGATATCGGCAAATGGTGCGACGAATTCCCCGGCAAGCTCGACGATATCGACGACCTTCTGACCGGCAACCGCATCTTCAAGCAGCGTAACGTCGATATCGGCGTCGTCTCGCTGGAAGATTGCTGGGCCTGGGGGTTCTCGGGCGTCATGGTGCGCGGTTCGGGCGCGGCCTGGGACCTGCGCCGCGCGCAGCCCTATGAATGCTATTCGGATCTCGAGTTCGACATTCCGGTCGGCAAGAACGGCGACAACTACGATCGCTACCTGATCCGCATGATCGAGATGCGCGAATCCGTGAAGATCATGAAGCAGTGCGTGAACCGCCTGCTCGGTGATGCCAAGACGGGACCGTTCTCCTCGATCGACGGCAAGGTCGTTCCGCCGAAGCGTGGCGAGATGAAGCGTTCGATGGAAGCGCTGATCCACCACTTCAAGCTCTACACTGAAGGCTATCACGTTCCCGCCGGCGAGGTTTACGCTGCCGTCGAAGCGCCGAAGGGTGAGTTCGGCGTCTATCTCGTTTCCGACGGCACCAACAAGCCCTATCGCTGCAAGATTCGTGCTCCGGGTTATGCGCATCTGCAGGCGATGGACTTCATGTGCCGTGGTCACCAGCTTGCCGACGTCGCGGCCGTTCTCGGCTCGCTCGACATCGTGTTCGGCGAGGTGGACCGGTAATGCAGGCTCTGTCGCTTGCAGCAGCACTCCTTCTTTCGGCTTCCGCTGCCTTTGCGCAGGAAGCCGGAAAGCTCGGCACGCCGCTGGGCCACGAGGAAGCGCAGCCGCCGGCAGAGCAATCGTCCATGGGCGACCTTTTGTCCAAGGGCTATCAAATCAAGGCCGCCGTGCCGAACGGCGGCAAGTTTGTGGTATTTATGCAAAAAGACCAGTCGGCCTATGCCTGTGAAATGCAGTCTCTGACTGCTTCGCGGTGTGGAACGCTAAACTGACAAGGCGTGAGGAAGAATGTCCGTTCGTCGATTAGCCGAAGATCAATTCCAGCCGGCCGCATTCGCTTTCAGCGATGAAAACGCGGTCTGGGCGGAAAAGACGATTCAGAAATATCCCGCAGGCCGTCAGCAGTCCGCGGTCATTCCGCTGTTGATGCGTGCGCAGGAGCAGGATGGTTGGGTCACCCGCCCGGCGATCGAAAAGATCGCCGACATGCTGGACATGGCCTATATCCGTGTTCTCGAAGTCGCGACCTTCTACACCCAGTTCCAGCTGCATCCGGTCGGCACCCGCGCTCACGTGCAGGTCTGCGGCACGACACCGTGTATGCTGCGCGGTTCGGAAAAGCTGATGGGCGTCTGCCGCAGCAAGATCCACCAGCACCCGTTCGAACGCAACGCTGAAGGCACGTTGTCCTGGGAAGAGGTCGAATGTCTCGGGGCCTGCGTCAACGCTCCGATGGTGATGATCGGCAAGGACACCTATGAGGACCTGACGCCGGAACGCCTGGAAGAGATCATCGATACGTTTGCTGCCGGCAACGGCACCAGCGTCAAGGTCGGTCCGCAGATCGACCGTCACCTGTCCTCGCCCGAGGGCGGCCCGACGACGCTTCTCGACGACGTTACTGTGACCCGCACCCGGGCTGGCAAAGCCCCGGCTGCTGCCGACGGTGCGCCGGTTCCGCCTTCCGAGGCCGCTCGCCCGAAGAGCACCGATGCCGAGACCAACGCCTCGCTGAAGACGCCGGCAACCTCGCCCAAGGCATCGGCCAAGAATGCGAAGGCTGCCGAAGTTCAGCCGCTGTCTGGCACTGCCGCTTCCGAGCCGGCGCCGAAGGCGACTGCTGCTGAAACCACCGCAAAGCCGTCGCTGACCGACAAGAATCGTCCGGCCGGCATCGAAAAGCCCGCTGCTCCCGATGATCTCAAGATGATCTCCGGCGTCGGTCCGAAGATCGAAGCGACGTTACATGAAATCGGCATCTTCACCTTCGCGCAGATCGCGGGCTGGAAGAAGGCCGAACGCGAATGGGTCGATAGCTTCCTGAATTTCCGCGGCCGCATTGAGCGCGACGACTGGGTCAAACAGGCCAAGGCGCTCGCCAAGGGCGGCGAAGCGGAATATATCAAGGTCTTCGGCAAGAAGCCGCGGTAAGAGGTGTGAGACATGCTGCAAGATAAAGACCGCATCTTTACCAACATCTACGGCCTCAAGGACAAATCCCTGAAAGGCGCGATGAGCCGCGGCCATTGGGATGGCACCAAACAGATCCTCGAAAAGGGCCGCGACTGGATCATCGACGAGATGAAGGCATCCGGCCTTCGCGGCCGTGGCGGCGCAGGCTTCCCAACCGGTCTCAAGTGGTCCTTCATGCCGAAGCAGAGCGACGGCCGTCCGCATTACCTCGTCGTCAATGCCGACGAATCGGAGCCCGGCACCTGCAAGGACCGCGACATCATGCGCAACGATCCGCACACGCTGATCGAAGGCTGCGTGATCGCAAGTTTCGCCATGGGTGCGAACGCTGCCTATATCTATGTGCGCGGCGAATATATCCGCGAGCGCGAAGCCCTGCAGGCGGCAATCGATGAATGCTACGATGCCGGCCTTCTCGGCAAGAACAACAAGCTCGGCTGGGACATGGACATCTATGTCCATCATGGCGCCGGCGCTTATATCTGCGGTGAAGAAACCGCGCTGCTCGAAAGCCTCGAGGGCAAGAAGGGCCAGCCGCGCCTGAAGCCGCCATTCCCGGCAAACATGGGCCTCTATGGCTGCCCGACGACGGTCAACAACGTCGAATCGATCGCCGTTGCTCCGACCATCCTGCGTCGTGGCGCCGGCTGGTTCTCGTCCATCGGCCGTCCAAACAATGTCGGCACCAAGCTGTTCATGCTTTCTGGTCACGTCAACAAGCCGTGCACCGTCGAAGAAGAAATGGGCATCACCTTCCGCGAGCTGGTGGACAAGCATGCCGGCGGTATCCGCGGCGGCTGGGACAACCTGCTTGCCGTCATTCCGGGCGGCGCATCCTGCCCGATCGTTCCGGCCAAGGACATCATGGACTGCCCGATGGACTTCGACGGCCTGCGCGCCGTCGGGTCCTCCTTCGGTACGGCTGCCTCGATCGTCATGGACAAGTCCACCGACGTCATCAAGGCGATTGCCCGCATCTCGGCCTTCTTCAAGCATGAGAGCTGCGGCCAGTGCACGCCGTGCCGCGAGGGCACGGGCTGGATGTGGCGCGTGATGGAGCGTATGGCGCGCGGCAACGCGCAGAAGCGCGAAATCGACATGCTGTTCCAGGTCACCAAGCAGATCGAAGGCCACACCATCTGTGCGCTCGGCGATGCCGCCGCATGGCCGGTGCAGGGTCTGATCCGTAACTTCCGTCCGGAAATCGAAGCCCGCATCGACCAGTACACGGCCAATGCCCTCGATCACGGCGCGGTTCTGGAGGCGGCGGAGTAAGCGCATGACGACCAGCACGTCCGACAGCAAGGTGAGGGAAGGGGCAGCTGATTTCGCGGCTGACTTCGGCCGTCTTGCTGCCGGCATGCTGGAAAATGCGCGCGCCATGCCTATTCATCCGCTGATGGCCCATCCGGCTGCGGCATTTGCCGCTGCGACGGCGATCGGTTTCGGCCTCTCCACACAGATGGCTGGCGCCTTCTTCGGCGTGCTGCAGGGTGCGCTCGAAACGGCGAACATGGCAGCCGCAGCACTCGACGAAACGCCGCCAGATGAAGACGCGCCGGAGATGGATGTCCGTCCGGAGAATATCCGCCGGCCGGCTGAAAAGACCGAGCCGGTTCGCAAGGCGGCAAAGCCGAAGCTGACCGTGGTTTCCACCAAGGCCCCGGCCGAGAAGAGTGCCAAGCCTGCGGCGGCTGCCAAGGCCAAGCCGGCCGCAAGGTCCAGGAAGGCTGACGACCTCAAGCTGATCGCCGGCATCGGTCCGAAGCTGGAGCAGGTGCTAAACGGAAGGGACATCCGCACCTTCGCCGATATCGCGGCATGGAGCGATGCTGAGATTGCGAACCTGGATGCCGAACTCGGCGTTGACGGCCGTATCTTGCGCGACGACTGGGTCGGCCAGGCCAAGGTGCTGGCGACGCGGGGACGCAGGAAGAAGTAGATTTCCGGCCGAATGCGATGGCTGGAGGAATGGCGGATCGACCGACGGGGCAGGGGCTCCGGGTCGCAATGCCGCTGGCGGGTTCCGGGTCTCGGAACCAGCGAAAGAAAATTTGGGCAATACCAGCGCCAGGACGGATGAAATAACCGCCTTGGCAATATGGATGTTGCAAAAATAGGTTTGTTTGCCGGTACCCGGCGAATGGGAAACAGGACTGAGTGACGATGGCAAAACTGAGGATTGACGGTAACGAGATCGAAGTTCCGGATCATTTCACGCTGCTTCAGGCATGCGAAGAAGCCGGTGCTGAAGTTCCGCGCTTCTGCTTCCATGAGCGTCTGTCGGTTGCCGGCAACTGCCGCATGTGCCTCGTCGAGGTCAAGGGCGGCCCGCCGAAGCCGCAGGCTTCCTGCGCCATGGGCGTGCGCGATATCCGCGGCGGCCCGAACGGCGAACTGCCCGAAGTCTTCACCAACACGCCGATGGTCAAGAAGGCCCGCGAAGGCGTGATGGAATTCCTGCTGATCAACCATCCGCTCGATTGCCCGATCTGCGATCAGGGTGGCGAATGCGACCTGCAGGACCAGGCCATGGCCTTCGGCATCGACACGTCGCGCTATCAGGAAGACAAGCGCGCGGTCGAGGACAAGTATATCGGCCCGCTCGTCAAGACGGTCATGAACCGCTGCATTCACTGCACGCGCTGCGTCCGTTTCACGACTGAGGTCGCCGGCATCTCCGAACTCGGCCTGATCGGCCGCGGCGAAGACGCCGAAATCACCACCTATCTCGAGCAGGCCATGACGTCCGAGCTGCAGGGCAACGTCGTCGATCTCTGCCCGGTCGGCGCTTTGACCTCCAAGCCCTTCGCTTTCACGGCTCGTCCGTGGGAACTGAACAAGACCGAATCGATCGACGTCATGGACGCCGTCGGCTCCGCGATCCGTGTCGATACGCGTGGCCGCGAAGTCATGCGCATTCTGCCGCGCGTCAATGAAGCCGTGAACGAAGAGTGGATTTCGGACAAGACCCGCCACGTATGGGACGGCCTGAAGACGCAGCGCCTCGACCGGCCCTATGTCCGCAAGGGCGGCCGTCTGCAGCCGGCGACCTGGGGCGAAGCCTTCGGCGCCATCAAGGCAGCCGTTTCTGCGACATCGGGCGACAAGATCGGTGCGATCGCCGGTGACCTCGCTTCGGTCGAAGAAATGTACGCACTCTCCGAATTGGTGAAGTCGCTCGGTTCCGAGAACCTCGACTGTCGCCAGGATGGGGCGGCACTTGATCCGTCGCTCGGCCGCGCAAGCTACCTCTTCAACCCGACCATTGCGGGCATCGAACAGGCTGACGCGCTGCTCATCATCGGCGCGAACCCGCGCTTCGAGGCTGCAATCCTCAACGCCCGTATCCGCAAGCGTTACCGTCGCGGCGGCTTCCCGATCGGCGTGATTGGTGAGGGTGGCGAAATGCGCTACAAGTATGATTACCTCGGTGCTGGTCCGGACACGTTGAAGGACATTCTCGACGGCGGCCACGCCTTCGCAGAGGTTCTTTCCAAGGCGTCCAAGCCAATGATCATCATCGGCCAGGGTGCTCTGACCCGTACCGATGGCGCAGGCGTTCTCGCAACAGCCGCCAAGCTCGCCGTCAATGTCGGCGCGATCGCCGATGGCTGGAACGGCTTTGCCGTTCTGCACACTGCGGCTTCCCGCGTCGGCGGCCTCGATCTCGGCTTCGTGCCAGGCGCCAAGGGCGTCAACGCTGCCGAAATGCTGAAGGCCATGGACGTGCTCTTCCTGCTCGGTGCCGATGAGTTCGACCTCGCAGCCAAGACCGCGAAGTTCACGGTCTACATCGGCTCGCATGGCGATAACGGCGCACATGGTGCCGACGTCATCCTGCCGGCTGCCGCCTATACGGAAAAGTCCGGCACCTGGGTCAACACCGAAGGCCGCGTCCAGATCGGCAGCCGCGCCGGCTTCGCACCGGGCGACGCCCGCGAAGACTGGGCGATCATTCGCGCCCTTTCCGACGTGCTCGGCAAGAAGCTCCCCTTTGATTCCCTCGGCGAATTGCGCGGCAAGCTCTATGCGGCATTCCCGCATTTTGCGGCTGTCGACGAGATCGCCGAAGGTAACAGCGCCCAAATTGCCGCACTGGCGAAAAAAGCCGGCAAGATGAACAAATCCGGGTTTGCGTCGCCGGTCAAAGACTTCTATTTGACGAACCCGATAGCGCGCGCCTCGGCTGTCATGGCCGAGTGCTCGGCATTGGCCCGCAACAATTTCAAAGTCGCGGCAGAGTAAGGGCAGGAACTCATGGATTCTTTCTTCTCGACCTATGTCTGGCCGGCGATCATCATGATCGGTCAGTCGCTGCTGCTGCTCGTCTGCCTGCTGGTCTTCATCGCTTACGTCCTGCTTGCCGACCGCAAGATCTGGGCTGCCGTCCAGCTTCGCCGCGGCCCGAATGTCGTCGGTCCCTTCGGCCTGTTCCAGTCCTTCGCCGACCTTCTGAAATTCGTCTTCAAGGAGCCGGTTATTCCGGCCGGCGCCAACAAGGCGGTCTTCCTGCTGGCTCCGCTGGTCACCGTGCTTCTGGCGCTGTCGACCTGGGCGGTCGTGCCGCTCGCCGACGGCTGGGTGATTGCCAACATCAATGTCGGTATTCTGTATATCTTCGCGATCTCGTCGCTCGAGGTCTACGGCATCATCATGGGCGGCTGGGCTTCGAACTCGAAGTATCCGTTTCTCGGCGCGCTGCGCTCGGCAGCGCAGATGGTGTCCTATGAGGTTTCGATCGGCTTCGTCATCGTCACGGTACTCCTCTGCGTCGGTTCGCTGAACCTGACCGATATCGTCAATGCGCAGCATACGGGCCTTGGCACCATGCTCGGCCTGCCGGCATCGTTCCTCGACTGGCACTGGCTGTCGCTGTTCCCGATGTTCATCGTCTTCTTCATTTCGGCGCTCGCCGAGACGAATCGCCCGCCCTTCGACCTTCCGGAAGCCGAATCGGAACTCGTCGCCGGCTTCATGGTCGAATACGGCTCTGCTCCGTACATGATGTTCATGCTCGGCGAATATGCGGCCGTCGTCCTGATGTGCTCGCTGACGACGATCCTCTTCCTCGGTGGCTGGCTGCCGCCGGTCGACTTCTGGCTCATCAACTGGGTGCCCGGCATCATCTGGTTCATGCTGAAGGCGTGCCTGGTGTTCTTCATGTTCGCCATGGTCAAGGCTTTCGTGCCGCGTTACCGCTACGACCAACTCATGCGTCTCGGCTGGAAGGTCTTCCTTCCGCTGTCGCTCGCCATGGTCGTCATCGTTGCATTCGTGCTGAAACTGACGGGATGGGCCGGCTGATGTCCAACCTCGTTTCCGGCAAAATTGGAGAATAAGATGGGAAGCCTGTCCGCCTCCATCAACTCGCTTTTCCTCAAGGAATTCGTCGGCGCCTTCTTCCTGTCGATGCGCTACTTCTTCAAGCAGAAGGCGACGATCAACTACCCCTTCGAAAAGGGGCCGGTCAGCCCGCGCTTCCGCGGCGAACATGCGCTGCGCCGTTATCCGAACGGCGAAGAGCGTTGCATCGCCTGCAAGCTGTGCGAAGCGATCTGTCCCGCTCAGGCGATCACCATCGAAGCCGGCCCGCGCCGCAACGATGGCACGCGCCGCACGGTGCGTTACGACATCGACATGGTGAAGTGCATCTATTGCGGCTTCTGCCAGGAGGCATGCCCGGTCGATGCGATCGTCGAAGGCCCGAATTTCGAATTCGCCACCGAGACCCGTGAAGAGCTCTACTTCGACAAGCAGCGGCTGCTCGAAAACGGCGACCGGTGGGAGCGTGAAATCGCCCGTAACATTGCGATCGACGCGCCGTACCGCTGATTGAGATTTGAAATGCCGCGGAGAGGGCGCTCTTGCCTGCCGCGGTCAACATGCACCGGGGCTTTGCCGGCGAAGGCTGTGCGAGGTCCTATCGGGCAGGGAAACTCCCGGCTGCCCGGGGGAAGATGAAAAAGGCACCAACATGGGTCTGCAGGCTCTATTTTTCTATCTTTTCGCCTTTGTCGCGATAGCGTCGGCGTTCATGGTCATCTGGGCGAAGAACCCGGTTCACTCGGTTCTGTTCCTGATCCTGGTGTTCTTCAATGCAGCCGGTCTCTTCCTGCTGCTGGGTGCCGAATTCCTGGCGATGATCCTGCTCGTCGTCTATGTCGGCGCGGTTGCGGTTCTCTTCCTCTTCGTGGTGATGATGCTCGACATCGACTTCACTGAGCTTCGCGCCGGTGTTCTCGAATATGCGCCGATCGGCGCGCTGATCGGCCTCATCCTCGCTGCTGAGCTCATCGTCGTCGTCGGCGGCAGCGTGATCTCGCCGGAGGTCGCCAAGACGGTCGCCATGCCGATTCCGGCTCTCACAGAGCGCACCAATACGGCCGCGCTCGGCGACGTGCTCTACACGAATTACGTCTACTTCTTCCAGATCGCCGGTCTGGTCCTGCTGGTCGCCATGATCGGCGCGATCGTGCTGACGCTGAGGCATCGCACCAACATCAAGCGGCAGAATATTTCCCGCCAAGTTGCCCGCACGCCCGCGACTGCCGTCGAGGTGGTCAAGGTCAAGCCGGGCCAGGGCGTGAACTGAACCGAGAGGTCAAGGAACAAAGAACATGGTCATCGGACTTTCCCACTATCTCACGGTTAGCGCCATCCTCTTCACGATCGGCATCTTCGGCATCTTCCTGAACCGGAAGAACGTCATCGTCATCCTGATGTCGGTCGAATTGATTCTGCTGTCGGTCAACATCAACATGGTCGCCTTCTCGTCGTTCCTGAACGACATCGTCGGCCAGGTGTTCGCACTGTTCATTCTGACCGTTGCTGCTGCCGAAGCGGCGATCGGTCTTGCAATTCTCGTTGTCTTCTACCGCAACCGCGGTTCGATCGCGGTCGAAGACGTCAATATGATGAAGGGCTGAGCGGCTCATGTTCCTCTATAAGGCTATCGTCTTCCTTCCCCTGATCGGCGCGATCATCGCCGGCCTCTTCGGCCGCGCGATCGGCGCCAAGGCGTCGGAATATGTCACCAGCGGCCTGATGATCGTCGCCGCAGTTCTGTCCTGGGTCGTCTTCTTCACGGTCGCGCTCGGTCATCCCGAGGGCGCTATCAAGGTCGAGGTTCTGCGCTGGATCCAGTCCGGCGGGATCGACGTGTCCTGGTCGCTGCGTGTCGATACGCTGACCTCGGTCATGCTGATCGTCGTCAACACGGTCTCGACTCTGGTGCACATCTACTCGATCGGTTACATGCACACCGATCCGCACCGCCCGCGCTTCTTCGCCTATCTGTCGCTCTTCACCTTCGCCATGCTCATGCTGGTGACCTCCGACAACCTCGCCCAGATGTTCTTCGGCTGGGAAGGTGTGGGTCTGGCCTCGTATCTGCTGATCGGCTTCTGGTACAAGAAGCCCTCGGCATCGGCGGCTGCAATAAAGGCCTTCATCGTCAACCGCGTCGGCGACTTCGGCTTCGTGCTCGGTATCGCCAGCGTCTTCGTGCTGTTCGGCTCGATCAATCTCGATACGATCTTCGCCAATGCTGCGACCTTCGCTCCGGCGGAAGGCGGCGGTGAAGCCGGCGAAGTCGTCCTGAACCTCTTCGGCATGCATCTCGACAAGGCGCATGCGCTGACCGGCGCCTGCCTGCTGCTCTTCATGGGCGCGATGGGTAAGTCGGCACAGTTCCTGCTGCACACCTGGCTGCCGGACGCCATGGAAGGCCCGACGCCGGTTTCCGCACTCATCCATGCCGCAACCATGGTGACCGCCGGCGTCTTCCTCGTCGCCCGCATGTCGCCGATCTTCGAACACTCGCCGGATGCGCTCGTGGTCGTTACGATCATCGGTGCGATCACCGCCTTCTTCGCGGCGACCGTCGGTCTCGTGCAGAACGACATCAAGCGCGTCATCGCTTATTCGACCTGCTCGCAGCTCGGCTACATGTTCGTCGCTCTCGGTGTCGGTGCCTATGGCGCGGCAATCTTCCACCTCTTCACGCACGCCTTCTTCAAGGCTCTGCTCTTCCTCTGCGCCGGTTCGGTCATTCACGCCGTCGATGGCGAGCAGGACATGCGCTACATGGGCGGGCTGCGTCCGCACATCAAGATGACGTTCTGGATGATGATCATCGGCACGCTGGCGATCACCGGTGTCGGCATTCCCTTCACCCCGGTCGGCTTTGCAGGCTTCTTCTCGAAGGATGTCATCATCGAGGCTGCTTATGCGTCGCATTCGCCGGTTGCAGGCTTCGCCTTCACGCTGCTGGTCGTTGCCGCTCTCTTCACGAGCTTCTATTCCTGGCGCCTGATCTTCATGACCTTCTACGGCAAGCCGCGCGCTTCGCATGAGGTCATGCATCATGTCCACGAGTCGCCGCAGGTCATGCTGGTGCCGCTCTACCTCCTCGCCATCGGTGCAGTTTTTGCCGGCGTGCTCTTCGAAGGCCGCTTCTACGGCGAAGAATATGCCGAGTTCTGGAAGGGCGCGCTCTTCACCGGCGCCGAAAACGAACTGGTGGAAGAATTCCATCACGTTCCGGCATGGGTCGGCCTCAGCCCCTTCATCGCCATGCTGCTCGGCTTCGTGACCGCCTGGTACATGTACATCCGGTCGCCCTCGACGCCGCGCAAGCTCGCTCAGCAGCACCGTGTTCTCTACCAGTTCCTGCTCAACAAGTGGTACTTCGATGAACTCTACGACTTCCTCTTCGTCCGCACTGCCAAGGCGCTTGGCAACTTCCTGTGGAAGAAGGGTGACGTCGGCGTCATCGATGCCTACGGTCCGAACGGCGTCGCTGCCCGCGTGGTCAACGTGACCGACCGCGTCGTGCGCCTGCAGACCGGCTATCTCTATCACTATGCCTTCGCGATGCTGATCGGCGTTGCGGCGCTCGTTACCTGGATGATGCTCGGGAGTTCCTTCTGATGACCGATTGGCCTATTCTTTCAACGGTCACCTTCCTGCCGCTCGTCGGCGTGGTGCTCCTGTTGCTGATGAACGGCGAAACCGAGAATGGCCGCAAGAACGTGCTGTGGATCTCTTTGATCACCACGGTCTTCACCTTCATCCTGTCGCTCTTCATCTGGATCGGCTTCGACAACGCCAATCCGGGCTTCCAGATGATCGAGCAGCATAGCTGGCTCGGCACCGGCATCGGCTATCATGTCGGCGTCGACGGCATCTCCATGCTGTTCATCATCCTCACGACCTTCCTGATGCCTTTCTGCGTGCTTGCAAGCTGGCTCTCGATCGAGAAGCGTGTGAAGGAATACATGATTGCCTTCCTCGTCCTCGAAGTGATGATGGTCGGTGTCTTCGTTTCGCTCGATATCGTTCTCTTCTACGTCTTCTTCGAAGGCGGCCTCATTCCGATGTTCCTCATCATCGGTGTCTGGGGTGGTGCGAGCCGCGTCTATGCGAGCTACAAGTTCTTCCTCTATACACTGCTCGGCTCGGTGCTGATGCTGCTCGCCATCATGGCCATGTACTGGCAGGCCGGCACGACCGATATCGCCCAGCTTCTGGACTACAAGTTCCCGCCGGCGATGCAGACCTGGCTGTGGCTGGCCTTCTTCGCCTCCTTCGCGGTGAAGATGCCGATGTGGCCGGTCCACACCTGGCTCCCGGACGCGCACGTCCAGGCGCCGACGGCCGGTTCCGTCATCCTGGCGGGCGTGCTCCTGAAGCTCGGCGGCTACGGTCTGATCCGCTTCTCGATCGGCATGTTCCCGGTCGCATCGGACTATTTCGCGCCGCTCGTCTTCGCCATGTCCGTGATCGCTATCATCTACACCTCGCTGGTTGCGATGATGCAGGACGACATGAAGAAGTTGATCGCCTATTCTTCGGTTGCCCACATGGGCTACGTGACGATGGGCGTCTTCGCGGCCAATGCACAGGGTCTGCAGGGTTCGATCTTCCAGATGCTGTCGCATGGTATCGTTTCGGCCGCTCTCTTCCTCTGCGTCGGCGTCGTCTATGACCGCACCCACACCCGCGAGATCGCGGCTTACGGCGGTCTGGTCAACAACATGCCGAAATATGCCGTTGCCTTCATGGTCTTCACTATGGCGAACGTCGGCCTGCCGGGTACTTCGGGCTTCATCGGCGAATTCCTGACCCTGATCGGCGTCTTCCGAGCCAATACCTGGGTTGCGCTTTTTGCAGCCACCGGCGTCATCCTCTCGGCCGCCTATGCGCTCTGGCTCTATCGCCGGGTGATCTTCGGCGCGCTGGAGAAGGAAAAGCTGAAGGCCCTGCTCGACCTTTCGCCGCGTGAACAGGTCATCCTCTACCCGATGATCGCGATCACCATCTTCTTTGGCGTCTATCCGGCTCCGGTCTTCGATGCGACCGCAGCTTCCGTAGACCATCTGATCAACAGCTATTCGGCCGCAGTGCAGGCAGCGCAGAATGTTGCGCTGTCGATGAAATGACGGGACTTTAGGACATGACTGCTGAAACAATCTCCCTGAGCCTGTACCTGTCCGCGCCGGAAATCATCCTCGCGATCGGTGCCCTCGTGCTGCTCATGATCGGCGTCTTCGCGGGCGAGCGATCCGGGCCGCTCGTCAGCACGCTGGCGATGATCGTGATCGCCATCTCCGGCCTCTGGCTGATCTTCATCCCTGGCGACGGCCTTGCCTATGGCGGGGTTTATCTCGCTGACGGCTTCGCACGCTTCATGAAGGTGCTGGCGCTGATCGGATCCTTCGTTGCGCTGTTCATGTCGATGGGTCTCGCCAGAGAAAACCAGCTCGACAAGTTCGAGTTCCCGGTTCTCCTGGTGCTGTGCACACTCGGTATCATGCTGATGATCTCGGCTAACGACCTGATCGCGCTCTATCTCGGCCTCGAGCTGCAGTCGCTGGCGATCTACGTCATCGCTGCGATCAACCGCGATAGCCTGAAGTCGACCGAAGCCGGCCTGAAGTATTTCGTGCTCGGCGCCCTGTCGTCGGGCATGCTGCTCTACGGCATGTCGCTGGTCTACGGCTTCACCGGCCACACGCACTTCGCCGAGGTTGCCCAGGCGCTCACGGTCGAAGGAGCACGCTCGCTCGGTCTGGTCTTCGGCCTCGTCTTCATCCTCGCCGGCATCGCCTTCAAGATCTCGGCCGTTCCCTTCCACATGTGGACGCCGGACGTTTATGAAGGCGCGCCGACCCCGGTCACCGCCTTCCTCGCAAGCGCACCGAAGGTTGCCGCCATGGCGATGATGACCCGTATCGTCATCAGCGCGTTCCAGCCGGTATTGACCGACTGGCAGCAGGTCATCGTCTTCATCTCGATCGCCTCCATGCTGCTCGGCTCGTTTGCGGCGATCGGCCAGAAGAACATCAAGCGACTGATGGCCTATTCGTCGATCGGTCACATGGGCTACGCGCTGGTCGGCCTTGCGGCCGGCAATCAGACGGGCGTCACCGGCGTCATGCTCTACATGGCGATCTACATGGTCATGACCCTCGGCTCCTTCGCGATCATCATGTCGATGCGCCGCAAGGACGGCACGGTTGTCGAAAACGTCAGCGATCTCGCCGGCCTGTCGACGACGAACCCCTTCATGGCCGTGGTGCTGACCGCGCTGATGTTCTCACTTGCCGGTATCCCGCCGCTTGCAGGCTTCTTCGCGAAGTACTTCGTCTTCGTCGCCGCCATCGAGGCAAAGCTCTATGCGCTTGCCGTCATCGGTGTTCTGGCTTCTGTCGTCGGCGCCTACTACTATCTGCGCGTCATCAAGCTGATGTGGTTCGATGACGCGACCGGCGAATTCGCTCGCGTCTCCGGTTCGCTGCGTCTCGTCTTCGGTCTCTCCGGTCTCTTCGTCGCCGCTTATGTTCTCATCGGCGGCCCGATCGGCGGCGCGGCCGAACTCGCCGCGGCAACGCTGTTCTGATGCCTTTCGACAAGCGGCGCCGGATATCGCTCGGCGATATCAGGCACGAGGCCTTGTCGGATACGTCGTCGACCAACACGGAATGCCTTGCCCGGGCTCGGGCAGGGGACGGCGGCCTGCTCTGGGTGACCGCTGAAAGACAGACCGGCGGCCGGGGCCGCCGGGGCCGTCCCTGGGTTTCGGAGCGCGGCAATCTCTACGCTTCCCTTCTGCTCATCGATCCGGCGCCGATGGAGCGCCTTGCCTCCCTGCCGCTGGCAATCGCGGTCGCCGTGCATAAGGCGGTCCGCAGTGTGCTGCCGCCCGGCGCCGAGCCGCTGGAGGTGAAGTGGCCGAACGATATCCTGATCGGTCGCAAGAAAACCTGCGGCATCCTCGTGGAAGGCGAACGGCTGGCGGATGGCCGTCACGCTGTCGTGATCGGCATCGGCATCAATGTGTCGGTCATGCCCGACAATCCTATCTATCCCGTCACCTGCCTGCGCGATCAGGGAAGTGCAGCTTCGCCCGAAGAGCTCTTCGCCCACCTCTTCGCCTCGATGGCCGACGTGTTGGATATCTGGAATGAAGGACAGGGTATTGCCGAGATCACGGCGCGGTGGCGTGCCGTCGCCTGTGGTATTGGCGAAAAGATAACCGTGAATCTGCCCGACCGGTCGATTTCCGGATATTTCGCCGGGATAGATGATAATGGCCTGTTGATGCTCGATACCGGCACAGGCAGGATGATGCCGATTGCGGCCGGCGATGTATTCTTTGGATAGTGGAAAAAATAGACATTATGGCGAAACAGGACGAACTGGTATTCCTGCCCCTGGGCGGCGTCGGCGAGATCGGCATGAATCTCGCGCTGTACGGTTACGGCCCGGCGGATCATCGCCAGTGGATCATGGTGGATTGCGGCGTTACCTTTCCGGGGCCGGATTTACCGGGCGTCGATCTCGTCCTGCCGGATATCCGCTTCCTCGCCAATGAGCGCAAGAACCTCAAGGCGATCATCATCACCCACGCCCATGAGGATCACTACGGTGCGCTCGCCGACCTCTGGCCGGGACTGAATGTTCCAGTCTACGCCTCGCCCTTCACCGCCGGCCTGCTGGAAGCCAAGCGCAATTTCGAGAAGGATGCGATCGGCGAAGTGCCGGTGACGATTTTCAAGGCGGGCGATACGATCAATGTCGGTCCCTTCAGCATCGAAGGTGTTGCCGTCAATCACTCCATCCCCGAACCGATGTCGCTGATGATCCGCACGCCGCTCGGCAATGTCATCCACACCGGCGACTGGAAGATCGATCACGAGCCATCGCTTGGACCTCTGACCGACGAGACGCGTTTCCGCCAGCTTGGCGATGAAGGCGTGCTGGCACTGCTCTGCGACTCCACGAATGCGCTGCGCGATGGCGTTTCGCCCTCGGAGAAGGATGTCTCGGAGAGCCTGCGCAAGATCATCGAAGATGCCGAGGGACGCGTGGCCATCACCACCTTCTCCTCGAATGTCGGCCGTATCCGCACTGTCGCCGAAGCCGCAGAAGCTGCGGGCCGCGAAGTGCTGCTGCTCGGAAGCTCGCTGAAGCGCGTGTGCGATGTCGCTCAGGACATCGGACTGATGGAGGGCATTAAGCCGTTCATCTCCGAGGAGGATTACGGTTTCATTCCGCGCGACAAGGTCGTGGTCATTCTCACCGGCAGCCAGGGCGAACCGCGTGCTGCCCTTGCCAAGCTTTCCCGTGACGAGATGCGCAATGTGGCGTTCACCGCCGGCGATATCGTCGTCTTCTCCTCGCGTGCCATCCCCGGCAACGAGAAGGCGATCCAGGATATCAAGAATGGCCTCGTGGAGCAGGGCGTTCACATCATCACTGATACAGAGGCGCTGGTGCATGTCTCTGGCCATCCGCGCCGCAACGAGCTGCAGAAGATGTACGAATGGACACGGCCGAAGATCGTCGTGCCCGTGCATGGCGAGGCGACGCATCTGACGGCCCACAAGGAGCTTGCCGAACAGTCCGGTATCGCGACCGTGCCGCGTGTGCGCAACGGCGACGTGCTGCGGCTCGCGCCGGGGCCGGCCGAGGTGATCGACGAGGCGCCGCATGGCCGCATCTACAAGGATGGGTCGCTGATCGGTGATTTTGATGAGATGGGTATCGGCGAGCGCAAGAAACTTGCCTATGTCGGCCATGTTGCCGTGAGCATCGTGCTCGACGGCCGCTACGACATCATCGGCGAGCCCGATCTCGTCGCGATCGGCCTGCCGGCCTATGATGACGAAGGCGAAGATATGGAAGATGGGTTGTTCGACGCCGCGATCGGTGCGTTTGAGAGTATTCCGCGCGCCCGCCGGAAGGATATCGACATGGTACAGGAGGCCGTGCGCCGCGCCGTGCGCGCTGCCGCCAATCACATCTGGGGCAAGAAGCCCGTCGTCACCGTTTTCATCACCAGGGTCTGAACGATGCTCGGCCGGGTGAACCATATCGCCATCGCCGTGCCCGATCTTGCTGCTGCGACCGCAAGCTATCGTGACACGCTGGGCGCCGTGGTCTCAGAGCCTCAGGCGCTGCCGGAGCATGGTGTCACGGTCGTCTTCGTGGAACTGCCGAATACCAAGGTGGAGTTACTGGAGCCGCTCGGTAACGCCTCGCCGATTGCAGCCTTCCTCGAGAAGAACCCTGCCGGCGGCATGCACCACATCTGCTACGAGGTCGAGGATATCCTCGCCGCCCGAGACCGGCTTACGGCGTCAGGAGCGAGAGTGCTTGGCAACGGCGAGCCAAAGATCGGTGCTCATGGCAAGCCAGTGCTTTTCCTTCATCCGAAGGATTTCTTCGGGACGCTCATTGAGCTGGAGCAGGTCTGATCGCGCTGCGGCAGAGTGACCTAAATTATCTACAGCCTTTGAATTGGCCAGCATTCCCGCTTATAAGCACGCAAAACGAAGCGCTGGAGCGCCGTGCGTCCATTCGGACGCACTAAGGACGCTCTACCTCTTTGAATCGACGCATCGGGCTTTCCGAAAATCGATTCCGATTTTCGGAAAGCCCGATGCTGTAAGGCGCATATCGACGGGAACCAACATGTTTCAGGCCTTCCTCCAGGGATTCGCAGTCTACTTCATCATTTGGTGGATCACGCTTTTTGCTGTCCTGCCGATCGGCCTGCGCACGCAGGCGGAGGACAATGACATCGTGCTTGGCACGGTTCCGAGCGCGCCGACGCGCTTTCGTCCGCTTTTCGTCTTCTCTCTGACGACGCTCGTCTCCGGCGCCATTTACGGCATCTGGTACGTCTGCTCGACTTATTTCGGCTTCGGCTTCGACGCACTTCCACAAATAGGGCCTAGCTTCTATTAGGGATGTCTTTTGCTCAAACTTTGAGCAAATGTAAACGCAACCGCGAAAAACTGTCATATGCACGTCACGCAAGTGAGGCAAAGAGCTTGCGTAACGGAAAGCGGACTCACCTAACGTAAGATGGCTTGATTTTCAGGACAGCTGGGAGCCGAAAAAGCAAAAAAAAACAAGGCTGAAAGCCTTGTTTTAAGTATCGCGTGATCCTTAACCGTTACCGGGGCAGCGACAAGCGCGCCTAAGATCTGATCCTCCCAAGACTTGACCGCGAATTCGGCAAGAATTTAACCTTCTTGCCTGTTTTGTGAGCTAAAACTAGCCCAAAGATTGTGCTTTGTCATCAGCTTTTTTTGCATTTTTGCTACACTCACGCAAAATTTTTCTGTTGACAAGATTTACCTTCAAGTCCTTATAAATACGCGCTTTTTCGCGCCTGCTGAATTTATGGGCGCTAACATGCGTCTGCGGGAGGCTGCTCGCGTCGGTCGCGGGTTTCTTTCCTGCCGCGAAGCGGCTATGAACGCTCCCATCTTTATCAAAGACCGTCGATTCCGCTTGGGTAAGCGGCGTCTCAACTGTACCGGAATCCGCCATGCGTCTGTCCCGCTTCTTCATACCCATCCTCAAGGAAAATCCCAAGGAGGCGGAAATCGTCTCCCATCGGCTGATGCTGCGTGCCGGCATGATCCGCCAGCAGTCGCAGGGCATCTATTCCTGGCTGCCGCTGGGCAAGAAGGTGCTGGACAAGGTCAACAATATCATCCGCGAAGAGCAGAACCGCGCGGGCGCCATCGAGCTTTCGATGCCGACGCTCCAGTCGGCCGAGCTCTGGCAGGAGAGCGGCCGCTATGACGCTTACGGCAAGGAGATGCTGCGCATCAAGGACCGCCAGGATCGTCCGATGCTCTATGGCCCGACCAACGAAGAAATGATCACGGATATCTTCCGTTCTTCGGTCAAGTCCTACAAGGACCTGCCGCTCAATCTCTATCACATTCAGCTGAAATTCCGTGACGAGATCCGTCCGCGCTTCGGCACCATGCGCTCGCGCGAATTCATGATGAAGGATGCCTATTCCTTCGATCTGACACGCGAAGGTGCGGAACATTCCTACAACAAGATGTTCACCGCCTACCTGCGCACCTTCGATCGTCTCGGCCTGCGCGCCATTCCGATGCGCGCCGATACCGGCCCGATTGGCGGCAATCTCAGCCACGAATTCATCATCCTTGCCGATACCGGCGAGTCCGAGGTTTTCTGCCACAAGGATTTCGTCAACTTCGATATCCCCGCGGAAAACACGGATTTCGACAGCGTCGACGGTCTGAAGGGGATTTTCGACAAGTGGACGTCGCTTTATGCCGCGACTTCGGAAATGCACGACGAGGCGGCCTTTAACGCCATTCCGGAAGGCGAGCGTCTTTCTGCGCGCGGCATCGAAGTCGGTCATATTTTCTACTTCGGTACGAAGTATTCCGAGCCGATGGGCGCGAAGGTGCAGGGTCCGGATGGCAAGGAACACTTCGTTCACATGGGTTCCTATGGCATCGGCCCGACACGCCTTGTTCCCGCCATCATCGAAGCATCGCATGATGAGAACGGAATCATCTGGCCGGAGTCGGTCGCGCCCTTCGATGTCGTTGTTATCAACATGAAGGCCGGCGACGAAGCCTGCGACGGTACCTGCGAGCTGATTTACGCGGCGCTGACCAAGGCGGGCAAGGACGTGCTCTATGACGACACGGACGATCGCGCGGGTACCAAGTTTGCGACCGCCGATCTGATCGGCGTGCCGTACCAGATCATCGCCGGTCCGCGCGCGGTCGCGAACGGCGAAGTGGAAGTGAAGGACCGCAAGACCGGCGCCCGCGAAACGATGACCATTGAGGCGGCGATCAACAGGTTCGTGGCTTAAGAAAGACGGAGGCGAAATGGCAGAGGCAGCAGTGGACCGGAGTTCAAAATCCGGCTTGGGTCCGGCTGGCAAGCCATTCTCCACCTTCGAACGCCTTGTGGCGTGGCGCTATCTGCGCGCCCGCCGCAAGGAGGCCTTCATTTCGGTCATTGCCGGCTTCTCCTTTGTCGGCATCATGCTGGGCGTTGCGACGCTGATCATCGTCATGGCCGTCATGAACGGGTTCCGCACGGAGCTCGTCTCCCGCATTCTCGGCATTAACGGCCACATGATCATTCAGCCGGTCGATGGCCCCTTCACCGATTATGCCGACCTTGTGAAGAAATTCGAAGCGGTGCCCGGCATTAAGATGGCACTGCCATTGGTGGAAGGCCAAGTGTTGGCCTCTTCGCAGACGGGCGGCAGCACTGGCGCGCTCGTGCGCGGCACACGGGCCGAAGACCTGACCAAGCTCAAGACGGTTTCTGATAACATCAAGTCCGGCGATATGGTGGGTTTTGCCGCGGGCGACGGCGTTCTGGTCGGAAGCCGCATGGCCGATCAGCTGGGACTGCGGGCGGGCGACCTGATTACGCTGACATCACCGGAAGGTGACGTGACGCCGATGGGCGTCAATCCACGCATCAAATCCTACAAGATTTCCGGCCTCTTCGAAATTGGCATGTCGGAATACGATGCCTCGATCATCTACATGCCGCTGGAGGAATCGCAGCTCTATTTCAATGCCGACGGGCTGGTGCAGTCGATCGAACTCTTCGTCAACAACCCTGACGACATCGATAATCTGAGACCCAAGGTCGAGGAGGCGGCCGGCCGGCAGATCCTAATCACCGATTGGCGCCAGCGCAACCAGACCTTCTTCTCCGCCCTGCAGGTCGAGCGCAATGTCATGTTCATGATCCTGACGCTGATCGTGCTCGTCGCCGCGCTCAACATCATCTCCGGCCTCATCATGCTGGTGAAGGACAAGGGCAGCGATATCGCGATCCTGCGCACCATGGGCGCAAGCTCCGGCGCCATCATGCGCATCTTCTTCATGACGGGGGCTGCGATAGGTATTGTCGGCACGATCGCCGGCGTGCTGCTCGGCGTGTTCGTCTGCATCAACATCGAGTCCATCCGCCAGTTCTTCTCCTGGGTGTCGGGCACGGTGCTCTTCGATCCGCAGCTCTATTTCCTGAGCCAGTTGCCGGCGGAAATGGATGTGAGCGAAACGGTTTCCGTCGTCATCATGGCGCTGACGCTCTCCTTCATCGCGACGATCTTCCCCGCCTGGCGCGCCTCCCGCCTCGACCCCGTCCAGGCCCTCCGTTACGAATAGGCCGGGATCCAAGGTCATGCATGATCCAAGGCCAAATCCAAGGAATGCCGCATTCATGAAACGCAACGTCGTTCTCAAGCTTTCGGGCGTCGAGCGCCATTACGGGCAGGGCGAAACGCTGCTGACCATCCTCAAGGGCGCCGATTTCTCGCTGACGAGCGGTGAAATGGTGGCGCTGGTGGCTCCATCGGGCACCGGCAAGTCGACGCTTTTGCATGTTGCAGGCCTGCTCGAACATCCTGATGGCGGCGAGGTGACGGTCAACGGTCGCCCCTGTGACGGCCTCTCCGATGACAAGCGCACGGCCATCCGCCGCGGTGAGATCGGCTTTGTTTATCAGTTCCATCACCTGCTGCCGGAATTCTCGGCGCAGGAGAACATCATGATGCCGCAGCTCATCGCCGGCCTCTCATGGAAGGAAGCGAGCGAGCGGGCAAAGATGCTTCTGGATTATATGCGCATCGGCCACCGCGGTACGCATCGCCCGGGCGAGCTTTCCGGCGGCGAGCAGCAGCGTGTGGCAATCGCTCGCGCCGTTGCCAATGCACCGAGCCTGCTTCTGGCCGACGAGCCGACCGGCAATCTCGACCCTGAAACCGCCAGCTATGTCTTCGACGCTCTGGAGGCCCTGGTGCGCCAGTCCGGTCTTGCCGCGCTGATCGCCACACATAATCACGAGCTTGCCCGGCGCATGGACCGGCGCGTGACGATATCAGACGGCAAGGTCGTGGATTTCTGATTATCAGGGGATAATCAGCCCGCCGCGATAATCGAGTTCATAGGCCTTTTGACCATCCACGAGAATGAATTCGTGACCACGGAAATGCGTGCAGTCGCCTTCGCTCGTATCGACATAACGCCCCAGCGAATGATCGAAGATCATGCCTCCGAGGAAGCGGCCCTGCTTGTAGAGCTGTGACAGCGCCGCGCTGATGATGGTGCCTGCGACAGTCCCGTCGATGATCCCGGGCTCGATGATCCGCCCAAAGTAGTTCATCGCCCAGACCGGCTTTTCTTCCAGCCACACCACCTCCTGACCTGCGAAATCCATGCCGCCGAAATAGCTGTCGAGATAGCGCCAGATGCCGCGCTTGTAGCCGATGTCATGGGCGCCGATCCGGTAGGACGGTTGCGCCTTCGCTCCGGCGACATAGGTCTGCGATTTGGCTTCGACGATGAAGCCGTTGAGTTCCTGCGTGTCCATCGCCCAGATGCTCCGATGTTAACCATGTCCTGCGGAAACGGGGGGTAATCCTGTTGACAATAGAACATACATGGAACAAAGTAAAAACATAAGAGCAAAGGAGAGCCAAATGACTGACATGATCCGTGATATCGCAGCATTCACCTCCATCGCAATGTTCATTGCCAGCTTCTCGCTGATCGTCATGGCAATGTAAGAATTCAGGGGATCGCATGGCAGCCGTGCGATCCCGCAGCGGGACTTTTTCTGGACAGAATCGCCTTCAATGCCGACAATGCGCACTCTTCATTGAGGCAGTTGGAAGGGCATGTCATGGCGGATGCGGAACAGGGTGCGATCGGCGGAAAACCGGGCTTCGTCCATCTGAGGGTTCACTCTGCCTATTCGCTGCTCGAAGGCGCGCTGCCCCTCAAAAAGATCCTCTACAAGGCGTCGGGCGACAGCCAGCCGGCGATTGCCATTACCGATACCAACAATCTCTTCGTTGCACTGGAGTTCTCCCAGAAAGCGATGGATGAGGGGCTGCAGCCGATCATCGGCTGCCAGGTGTCGATCGATATGGAAGACGGTCTCGAAACCGAGAAGCGGGGCGGCCAGCAGGCGCTGGTCAAGCTGCCCTCCATCGTGCTTCTGTCCGCCACCGACGCAGGCTACGAACGGCTGGTCGATCTCGTCAGCCGCGCCTATCTCGGTGGCGAGGGCAACTCGACCATCCATATCCGTTCCTCCTGGCTGGATGAGATCGGCACGGAAGGGCTGATCGCCCTGACGGGTGCCGCGACCGGCCCGGTCGACATGCCACTCAAGGACGGTCATGCCGCCGCGGCGGAAACACGGCTGCTGACGCTGAAGCGCATCTTCGGGGACCGGCTTTATGTCGAACTGCAGCGGCACGGCACTTATGACAAGCGGCACGAACAGAAGGTCATCGGCCTTGCTTACAAGCATGATCTGCCGCTGGTCGCGACCAATGAGGCCTTCTTCCCGACCCGTGACGATTACGACGCACACGACGCGCTGATGGCGGTTGCCCATAACGCCATCGTCTCCGACGACAGCCGTTTCCGTCTCTCGCCGGATCACTACCTGAAGAGCCGCGCGGAGATGGAAAAGCTCTTCGCTGATCTCCCGGAGGCGTTGGAAAATACCGTCGAGATCGCCCGGCGCTGCTCCTTCGTGCTGAAGACCCGCAAGCCGATCCTGCCGCGCTTCACCGGTGCGACCGATGATCCAGAGGAGGCAGAGCGCGCAGAGTCGCTCGAACTTCGCCGGCAGGCGGAGGAGGGGCTCGACATGCGCCTTGCCACCCTCGGCATGTCGGCTGGCTATGAGGAGAAGGATTACCGCGAGCGGCTGGAATTTGAGCTCAGCGTTATCGAGCGCATGAAGTTCCCCGGCTACTTCCTGATCGTTGCGGACTTCATCAAATGGGCCAAGCAGCATGACATCCCGGTTGGCCCGGGCCGCGGCTCGGGTGCGGGCTCATTGGTCGCCTACGCGCTGACGATTACCGACGTGGATCCGCTTCGCTTCTCGCTGCTTTTCGAGCGCTTCCTCAATCCGGAACGCGTCTCGATGCCGGACTTCGATATCGACTTCTGCCAGGACCGCCGCGAAGAGGTGATCCGTTACGTGCAGCAGAAATACGGCCGCGAGCAGGTGGCGCAGATCATCACGTTCGGTTCGCTGCAGGCGCGCGCCGCATTGCGCGACGTCGGCCGCGTGCTGGAAATGCCCTACGGCCAGGTCGACAAGATCTGCAAACTCGTGCCGAACAACCCGGCAAACCCGACGCCTCTGTCCAGGGCGATCGAGGAAGAGCCGAAGCTGCAAGAGGAGGCCGCCAGGGAACCGGTCGTCGCGCGCCTCTTGGATATCGCCCAGAAGATCGAAGGCCTCTATCGCCACGCTTCGACCCATGCCGCCGGTATCGTGATCGGCGACCGCCCGCTGTCGAAGCTCGTGCCGATGTATCGCGATCCGCGGTCCGACATGCCGGTCACCCAGTTCAATATGAAGTGGGTGGAGCAGGCCGGCCTCGTGAAGTTCGACTTTCTTGGCCTGAAGACGCTGACCGTGCTCAAGGTCGCCGTCGATTTCTGCAAGAAGCGTGGCATCGAGGTGGATCTCGCCAAGATCCCGCTCGACGACAAGAAGACCTACGAGATGCTCTCGCGCGGCGAGACGGTCGGCGTGTTCCAGGTTGAAAGTGCGGGCATGCGCAAGGCGCTGATCGGCATGAAGCCGGATTGCATCGAAGACATCATCGCGCTCGTGGCGCTCTACCGTCCCGGCCCGATGGAGAATATTCCCACCTACAATGCCCGCAAGCACGGTGACGAAGAACTGGAATCGATCCACCCGACGATAGACCATCTTCTCAAGGAAACGCAGGGCGTTATCGTCTACCAGGAACAGGTGATGCAGATCGCCCAGGTCCTGTCGGGCTATTCGCTCGGCGAAGCCGATCTTCTGCGTCGCGCCATGGGTAAGAAGATCAAGGCCGAAATGGACCAGCAGCGCGAGCGCTTCGTTGACGGCGCAGTCAAGAACGGCGTGTCGAAGCCGCAGGCCGACAACATCTTCGAACTGCTCGCAAAGTTCGCAAACTACGGCTTCAACAAATCGCACGCCGCCGCCTACGCCATCGTCTCTTACCAGACGGCCTATATGAAGGCGCACTATCCGGTCGAGTTCCTGGCCGCGTCGATGACGCTCGATATGTCGAACACCGAAAAGGTCAACGACTTCCGGCAGGATGCCAAGCGCCTCGGTATCGAGGTCATCGCGCCCTCCGTTCAGACCTCCTTCCGCCAGTTCGAGACCGGCGATAACCGTATCTATTACGCGCTTGCGGCTCTCAAGGGTGTCGGCGAATCCGCTGTCGATCACATCGTCGAAATGCGCGGAGATAAGCCCTTTGCCAGCATCGAGGATTTCTGCCTGCGCATCGATCCGCGCCAGGTGAACCGCCGTGTGCTGGAAAGCCTGATCTATGCCGGCGCCTTTGATTGCTTCAATCTGGATCGCGCCCAGCTTTCAGCCGGCCTCGACCGCGTGCTCGGCTATGCGCAGCGCGCCCAAGAAAACAAGCTGAGCGGTCAGTCCGATATCTTCGGCGGAGCGCTGTCTTCAGGTCCGGAAAAGATCGCCCTGCCGCCATTCTCGCCGTGGCTTGCCTCGGAGCGGCTGCTTAAGGAATTCCAGGTGCTGGGCTTCTACCTGACCGCCCATCCGCTCGACAGCTACAACAACATCCTTCAGAAGATGCGCGTCCAGACCTTCGCGGACTTCTCGACGGCGGTGAAGCAGGGCGCTGCGAACGGGCGGCTGGCGGGTACGGTGATTTCCAAGCAGGAGCGCAAGACACGCACCGGCAACAAGATGGGCATCATCGTCTTTTCGGATTCCTCCGGCCAGTTCGAAGCCGTGCTCTTCTCCGAAATGCTGAACCAGTACCGTGACATACTGGAGCCCGGAAAGTCCTTCGTCATCACCGCGATCGGCGAGGAACGACCGGAAGGCGTGAGCCTGCGGCTGCAGACCATCCAGTCGCTGGAAGAAAAGTCGTTGCAGATGCAAAAGGCGCTGCGCGTCTATGTCCGCGACTCCGGCCCGCTGCGCGCTGTCGCAGCACATCTGAACGCCAAGGGCGACGGCCTCGTCTCCTTCATCGTCATCAAGGAAGAGGGCAAGCGCGAGGTCGAGGTGGTGTTGCAGGACAAGTACCGCATCACGCCGGAGATCGCCGCGGCCTTGCGAGCTGCCCCTGGCGTCGTCGACGTCGAACTCGTCTGAACGGGAAAGAGCGACCGGCACTGTGCCGGTTGCCTTTGCTTTCAGCCGGCCTGCAATCGGCAGGATGCATCGGCACAGCGGCCTCTGCCGAAGCCCATGATGACCATGCCGATCAACGTCGCCGCGACCGGCACCAGCAAAGCGGTCCGCAGCGCCTCCAGCCGTTCGGACGGGCTTTCACCCTCGCCGAGAGCAAGTGTGCCGACAGCACTGACGGCGGAGAGGCCGAGCGCTGCGCCGAACTGGAACGAAGTGTTCACCAGGCCGCTCGCCAGCCCCTGTTCGTTTTCGGCAATACCTTCAGTCGCGATGATCGTCAGTGGGCCGTAGCCGAGCGAGAAGGCAAGGCCGAGAAGGATCGTCGATGGCAGCATCGCCGCATAGGTCCAATCGAGCCCCATGCGGAGAAAGAGCGCGTAGCCCGCAACAGCGATTGCAAAGCCGCCAAGCACCACGCGTCCATTGCCGAAGCGTTCGACGAGCAGAGGCGTCAGCAGCGGTGCGAGAATGGCGTCCATGCCGATGACGATCAGGGCAAGGCTGGTTTCGAACGAGGACCAGCCCAACAGTTCCTGCAGATAGAGCGAGACGATGAACTGGAAGCCGAAGAAGGCACCGGTGAAGAGCATCGCTCCGAGGTTGGATTGTACTATGGTGGCAGACCGGAAGATTCCGAGACGCACGAGCGGCGCACGTGAATGACGCTCAATGAGTATGAAGGCAAGCCAAAGCACCGCGCTTGCCGCTGCCGCAGCGATCGTCCAGGTCAGGTCGTTGGTCGCATGTTCCAGTCGTGTCAGCGTATAGGCGGCAAGCAGCATGGCGCCGGTCAGGGTCAGGGCGCCGGCAATGTCGAACCTCTGGCGCGGGACGGCTTCTTGCCTGTCCTCCACGATCAGCTTCATGCCGGCAAGCAGAAGAATGGCGGAGAAGATAACCGGAGCGAAGAACACCCATCGCCAGCCGACGGCCGACAAAAGCCCGCCGATGACGAGCCCGAGCGAGAAGCCGGCCGAGGCGGTGCCGGCATAGATCAGCACGGCCCTGTTGCGCTGTGACCCTTCGGGAAAGCTTCCATTGATGAGCGCAAGGCCGGCCGGCGTCATGAAGGCGGCCGCTGCGCCCGTCACGAAGCGGGCCGTCAGCAGCATCCAGCCTTCGGTCGCAAAGCCGCCGAGGCCGGAGAAGAGCAGGAATACGGTCAGCGCCGTCAGGAAGACTTTGCGCTTACCATACATGTCGGCGACCCGCCCTCCGAGTAGCATCAGGCCGGCATAGGCAAGCACATAGGCGGAGACGACGGCGCTCAGCGTCGTGGTCGAAAGGCCAAGCTCGGCCCGGATCGAGGGCAGCGCGATATTGAGCATGGCCGCATCGACGCCTTCGAGGAAGATCGCGCCGCAGAGAACGGCGAGCATGCCGGCAGCACTGCGGCTCATTCTTCCGCTCTCCGCCGTAAGTGGAGGACTTGTAGACATCATGATTTCCTTGTCGTGAAGCAGGGAAGAGCGAGAATGGTTACATTATAATCCTCGGTTCCCTATTGTAACCAAAGCTGACATAAGGCATGGTTCGAACCCATGGAAGAAGGCACTTCAAACTCACCGAGTGACTGCTGCAGCACCGAGCGCGACTACGACATCCACCAGTGGGATTCGCGGGAGGAATGCGAGGTGCGTCAGATTTTGGATCGCATCGCCGACAAATGGTCGCTGCTGGTTATCGCATTGCTTGAAAAGCGCACTCTGCGCTTTACCGAATTGCGCAAGAGCATCGATGGCATCAGCCAGCGCATGTTGACGACGACCTTACGCCAGCTCGAGCGCGACGGGCTGATCGAGCGGACAGTCTATCCAGTGGTGCCGCCAAGGGTCGATTACGCTCTGACGGAACTCGGCTGCACACTGCATGAGACCATCAAGGCGCTCGTCGTCTGGACCGAGACGAACCAGGCGAAGATCATCTCCGCTCGCCGAAGCTATGACGAGCGCGCCAGCGAGAAGCTCTGGTAGGTCTCAGCTCTCGCGAGTGATGGTGATGAATTCCGTGCCCTCGCCGGTTTCGGAACCGAGGCCGGTATCTGTGATTGTCAGTGTCGAGCCGGGCGAGATCAGTGCGTCGATCCGATGACGGGTCTCTTCTGACATCGAGATGCGGCTGAGTGCCTTCGCGATAGGACGGCCGCTGATGATGGAGCTTTCCTGATTGGCGATACCGAGCCGCTTCACCGTTTCGCGAGAGAGATTGTTTTCCAGCGTGACGCCCAGCCAATCGGCTGTACCGGCCGCCTCATCCACGGCATGCAGCGAGAAGAAGTGGGTGCCGAGCGCAAGCCCCGGATCGGCAATCGTGATCGGCGCTTCGAAGAGCGGCTTGAAATCCTGCCGCACCATGATGACGCCATTCGGCGGTTCGCCCTTGCCTGCCGCGGCGTAAACTTCCCTGAGGAGAGTATCCGTGATCAGGCCCTTGTCACGGGCAAATTCGGTTGGTCGCAACGCCTTGAAGGCATTGATGGCCTGAACCGTCGCGGGACCGGCCAGCCCGTCGGGCTCGCCGGCAGCAAAGCCGAGTTTGTTCAGGAAGGTCTGGATGTCGATGACGTTTTCACGCAGCGTCCGGCGCGTAATCAGCATGCTGATCGGCGCGGTATCCGCAGCAGGCGCCTGCAGTTGGATCATCGGCATCGGCAGGGCAGCCGTCGTCTCGTTCATGGCGACCTGCACCTGCGTCTTCGCGTCGCCGATGGCCGGGCGAAGCTCGACGTCGGAAAGCAGCGGTGACGGCTCGGGCCGGTCGGGACGGAAAAGTGTTGGATGGTCGATCGGCTCGGGCGTCAGCTCACTGTCGGTGATGATGACGGGTACGCCCATCTCGGTCATCTTGTAGAGCGATTTCGCAAACGCGTCGGGCATGCGCACGCAACCATGCGAGGCCGGGTAGCGCGGCACGGAATTGGACTCATGCAGGGCGATCCCGGACCATGTCAGCCGCTGCATGAAGGGCATCGGCGCATTCGAATATATGTTGGATTCGTGGTATCTCTGCTTCTCGATGACCGAGAAGATGCCGCTCGGCGTCGTATGCCCGTCCTTGCCGCTCGAGATCTTGGAGGTCGCCACGACCTCCGCGCCGTCATAGACGGTCAGCGACTGCCTGTCCTTGGAAACGAATATCTGCAGCGTACGCGCACCGGCTGCAAAAGCAGGATCGACAAGGGCGGTCGCCGACAGCAACCCGATAAGGACACCTACACGCACAGACATGACGCAATACACCACATGCACAAAAACCACGCGAGTTAAGCATGCGAAGTTTAACGAAGGCTTGAATACGCCATCGCGTTTTGATCACGAGATTGTGGGATATTCAATTTTATGCAAATCTAAAATAAGGGAAGTCTTGGGGGAGACTTGGAAATGCATGTCGATATTGTTTCTGCGTTCGATGATCTGCATGCCCTGAAGGATAACTGGAACGAGGTATACGCCGCCGACCCGGAAGCGCACTATTTCCTTTCCTGGCACTGGATGGCGCAATGGCTGCAGCGGCGGTCATTATGGTTCGTTCTTGCCGCCAAGCGGCGGCAGGCGGATGACCGCTATGTAGCTTTCCTTCCCATTCAGCTCCACGTCGATTTCGAGGAAGGCCAGGGCCTTGGCAATATCGTGCGCCTCGGCGGCACGCCCTATGCCGGCTATAACGGCCTTCTGACGCATCCTGAGGACGCCGAGGCGGTGCTCGGCGCTTTCGCCGATTGCCTGCAGAGCTTCAACTGGAAACATCTCGATCTTGATGACGTCTATATGTCCGAAGCGAGACTGAAGAGGTTTCTGGCGGGCTTTTCTGCCTCAGAATTCTCAAGGAGGAAAGTTCCGCGCCGGCCGCATATCACAGCTGATGGCGAAAACATCGACCACGACGTCTATGTCTACGTCCCGCTTGGCGAGGTCTTTGAAACCTTCCTGGACGAGCGCATCGGTGCCAAGACGCGGCGCAACGCGCGAAAGGCGCTGCGTGATCTCGTCGCGCCGGACAATGAGCTGCGCATCACGCATGTGACGCCGGAGACAATGGAGCGCGATCTCGAAATCTTCTACGGGATGTGGAACGTCCAGTGGGGTGAGCGTCAGCCGCGCTACGGCAAGTTCATCCTCGATAACAGCCGTCACATGCTGCCGGCCTGCATAGAGGACGGTTCGGTCTTCATGCCGATCCTCTGGCATCAGGACAAGCCGGTCTGCACCTTCATCAGCTTCCTGGATCCCCACCGCAAATCGATGATGTGCTTCCTCGGAAGCCGCGACCTGACTTTCCGCCGCTCGATCAGCCCCGGCTTCCTGCTCCATTGCTACAATATGCGTTGGGGCATCGAGAACGGCTACCGAACCTACGATCTCGGCACGGGCAATTACGGCTACAAGGATCTTTTGGGCTCCGAACACCATATCGTTGAGAAGCTGCAGGTCTCCACGCTCTCCGGCCGCAATATCGGCGATCGCCTCGACTCGCGCTCGCTGGATAGCGCCATGCATCAGGCGGCACATTTTTTCAGAAGTGGAAACCCGGAGTCGGCAGAACTCTGCTGCCGGCAGATCCTTGTCGCCGACGATGCACATGCGCCCGCAACCTCACTGTTGGCGAAAATAGAAGCAACGCAGCGGCCGAGACTGGTGAGCGATCCCGCAGCCCATTTCAGCGCGGCTGCCGAACGGCACCGGGCCGGCGATCTGGTCGCGGCGGAAGCGGGCTACCGCGATGTGATCGCGATCGTGCCTGAGCATTTCGATGCTCTGCAGCATCTGGCGCTGCTGCTGCTACAGAAAGGCGCTCTCGGCGAAGCCAAGGACTGTGTCGACAAGGCGATCGAGGTGAAACCGGTCTCCGCTTCGGCCTATTGCAATCGCGGCAATATACTTGCGCGTCTTTCGAATTTCGAAGAAGCGCTTGGAAGCTACGACCGGGCCATCGCGCTGGATGCTGGCCATGCCATCGCCTTCAACAATCGCGGCAATGTGCTGCGGCGGCTGGGACGCCATGACGAGGCGGTGGAGAGCTACGACCGCGCGATCGCGATCGATCCGGGCTATGCTCAAGCAATAAAGAACCGGGACGCAGCGCTTCAGGAGACCGTGCTGGCGTAGCTATCGGTTGCCCTTGCCGCCAAATGTGTAGCCGGTTTCAACCGTGCCTTTGCCGAATTTGTCGCGCAGCTTGTCCATGGCAGCTTCCGCCGCCGCACGCCGGCCGGATTGCTGGTCGATGAGATCGGGCGGATCGGCGCGGCCGGCATCGCCGAGATCGGTGACGCCGATGCCGATCAGGCGGAATTTCGTGCCGTCGGCTTCCTTCCCCAGAAGCTCGATCCCGGTGCGGAAGATCTTGTCGGCAAGTTGTGTCGGGTCTTCGAGGCGGCGGTTGCGGGTGCGGGATTTGAAATCGGCCGTCTTCATCTTCAGTACGACCGTATGGCCTGCGATGCCGTTCTTCTTCAGCCGCCAGGAGACCTTTTCCGAGAGATTGCGCAGGATCGGCACCAGATCGTCATAACGCGAGATATCGTCGAAGAAGGTGGTTTCGGCCGAAACGCTCTTTGCGGCATCGTTGATATGCACCTCGCGGTCGTCGATGCCGCGTGACAGGCGGGAGAGCCGCTGGCCGATGCTGCCGTAACGGCGCATCAGGTCGTTCTCCTCCATCCCCTGCAACTGGCCGATCGTGCGGATGCCGTCTGCTTCGAGCGCCGCAGCAAAAGCCTTGCCGACGCCCCAGATGGTCGTCACCGAGCGAGGCGCCAGGAACTCGACCGCTTCCTCGCGCCCAATGACGGAAAAGCCACGCGGCTTCTGCAGATCGGAGGCGACTTTGGCGAGGAACTTACAATAGGAAAGTCCGACCGAAACGGTGATGCCGATCTCCTTCTCGATGCGGCGGGCAAACTTCGCCAATGTGCGGGCCGGCGGATCGTGGTGCAGCCGCTCGGTGCCGCCGAGTTCCAGGAAGGCCTCGTCGATGGAGAGCGGCTGCACCAGCGGCGTCAACTCCTGCATCAGCGCGCGGACCTGCCTTCCCACCTTTACATATTTCTCCATGTCGGGACGAATGACGATCGCCTGCGGGCAGGCCTCCAGCGCCTTGAACATCGGCATGGCCGAGCGGACGCCATGGATGCGGGCAATATAACAGGCGGTAGAGACGACGCCACGCTTGCCGCCGCCGATGATCACGGGCTTGTCGGCGAGCTCCGGATTGTCGCGTTTCTCCACGGCGGCATAGAAAGCGTCGCAATCGATATGCGCGAGCGTCAGGTCATAGAGCTCTTTGTGGCGCACGAGGCGGGGGCTGCCGCAGGCATGGCAACGGCGCGCCTCACCCTTCTGCCCGGCAAGGCAGTCGCGACAGAAGCCGGGTGTCTTGTCAGGTGCAGGCGTCATGGTGAGAACAAAGGTTGAACATCGCAACATTACGCCCTAAGCTTTCGAGTCTCAAGAGAGGGAGGAGAGCTTGGCCGTGGATATCGATCTTCGTTTCGAGCCTGTCACCGCCGAACGCTGGGATGACTTCGAGGCGCTATTCGGCCCGCAGGGTGCCTTTTACAATTGCTGGTGTGTGGCGCTGCGCCTTCCGCATGCCGTCCGCACCAAGATGGAGCCCGCGGAGCGCAAGGCCTATATGCACGGCCGCATCGCGGCGGGGCCGCCGCCGGGCATTCTCTGTTATGTCGAAGGCGAGCCAGTGGCCTGGGTGCAAGTGGGGCCACGCCACGACGTGCCGCAGTTCAATTCGCCGCGCACGGTCTCGCGGCCGCTGGAGGATGGCGATGCGCACGATCCCTCGATCTGGGCGGTCAGCTGCTTCTTCCTGCTGCCGAAGCTGCGCGGGAAAGGGGTCAGTCACAGGTTGCTTGCCGGCGCCGTCGATTATGCCCGCAGCCAAGGTGCGCGGCTGCTGGAAGCCTGTCCGATCGACCATGTGAAGCAGTCGAAATCCGTCACGCTCTGCATCGGCTCGACGGCTATTTTCGATGCTGTCGGTTTCGAGACGATTGCGCGGCGCAAGGACGGCCGACCGCTCATGCGGCTGGATTTGCGCGCCTGATGGTGTCTGCCGCAAGATGCTGGTCAATGAGCATGGCGGCGTGCGCCCAGTCCCGTGCCCGCTTAATATCCTCAGCGGCCGCCGGTGCGAGGCGATGAACGGGCGAGTCCGGCATGAGATGGATGAGCAAACAAGCACTCACATGCTCCTTCACCGAATGCAGGTTGCGCGCCATATCATCGATAAAGACGACCGGGAGGTCGCGACCGCCATGCAGCGCCTGCACGATCGGTCCTTTCGGCTGTTCGCTGGCCAGCAGCGGGAAAGTGAGGCCGGTGCGGTCCAGGAGGCGTCGGCGATGAGCGGAAAACTGCGGCGGCATCGCGGTGAGGAACAGGATGTCGGCATCATCAGACAGGCGTTCGAGTGTCGAAACGACAGGATCGATGGGCGTCTGCCAGCTTTCCTGGGCCTCGAAGAACTCCAGGATCAGCCGGCTGACATGCTGATCCTCAAGCGCAAGCCCGTCGGCAAGCGAGACGACATTGCCGTGAAGCCGGAAGGAGCGCGGCAGGAATTCATGGCCGAGGCTCTTGAGGTATAACTGAAAGGGATCGATGAATTGCAGTACGACGTCATCGACATCGCAGACGATGAGCGGCCTGTCGCTAAGGCGGATATGCGAGATGTCGAGTTCGGCGCTGTCGTTCACGATCAATATTCTCCGGAATCGAGGCCGGGTGGCGAGAAGTGTCGCCATGCCGCCGTCAGCGCTTCGGGTGTCGTGTCCGTCGCCTCACAGAAGGCGATCGCCGTCGGCTCATGGTTCATGAGGAAATCCAGCATACCGGCGAGAAAGCCGGGATCATTGATGGCATTGCGCACTTGGCTCGGTTCTACGCCGGTCAATGCCAGGAAGCGACCGAAGAGATCCGGGTCGTTCGCAAGCCAGCCAAGGACGGCGATGGCCGTTTCTTGCGGATCGGCTGTCGCCGCAAGTTGTTTCGAAGTCTTGAAATTGCTTTGCATTGCGGTGGTCGAGTTACCTTTTCTTCAACCAAATACCGGTAGCTTGCACTATCGGTTTCATGAAGCCATTTGTCAGCTAATGTCTTTATCATGGACATTTGGCTTCAAGAGCGGACGTAGGGACAGCTGATCATGCCCAAACAGGTGATGATTGTAGAAGATAACGAGCTCAACATGAAGCTCTTTCGCGACCTCATCGAGGCCTCGGGCTATACCACGATCCAGACCCGCAACGGCATGGAAGCGCTTGATCTTGCGCGCAAACATCGCCCCGACCTTATACTTATGGATATTCAGCTTCCGGAAGTTTCCGGCCTCGAAGTCACCAAGTGGCTGAAGGAAGACGACGAACTGCATGTGATCCCGGTCATCGCCGTCACGGCCTTTGCCATGAAGGGCGACGAGGAGCGGATCAGACAGGGCGGCTGCGAGGCCTATGTCTCGAAGCCGATCTCCGTTCCGAAATTCATTGAGACGATCAAGACTTATTTGGGCGACGCCTGAGGCATCGGAAGAGATTATGACTGCGCGAATACTGGTTGTTGATGATATTCCAGCGAATGTGAAGCTGCTCGAAGCGCGGCTGCTGGCGGAATATTTCGACGTGTTGACCGCGGCCGACGGCTACGAGGCGCTGGCGATCTGCGACCGCAACCAGGTCGATCTCGTTCTCCTCGACATCATGATGCCCGGCATTGACGGTTTCGAAGTCTGCGAGCGGCTGAAGGCCAATCCCAAGACCGCGCATATTCCCGTCGTCATGGTGACCGCGCTCGACCAGTCGGCCGACCGCGTGCGCGGCCTGAAGGCCGGTGCCGATGATTTCCTGACGAAGCCCGTCAACGACCTGCAGCTCATCTCCCGCGTAAAAAGCCTGCTGCGCCTGAAGACACTGAGTGACGAACTGCGCGTGCGCGCCGAGACCGCCCATACGATGGGCATGGATGAGTTGATGCGCTCTGGCGACGGACGCTCCGACGAGGCTGGGCAGGTATTGCTGGTCGACAGCCGCGCCAACTCGCAGGAACGCATCATCAAAACGCTGAAGCCTGTCGCCGATGTTCTCGCCATTTCCGATCCGCAGGCTGCCCTTTTCGAAGCGGCCGAGAGCGCCTTCGAACTTGTCATCGTCAACGCCAATTTCGATGATTACGACCCGCTGCGGCTCTGCTCGCAGTTCCGTTCGCTGGAGCGGACCCGTTTTTTGCCGATCCTGATCATCACGGAGCAGGGCGCCGACGAGATGGTCATCCGGGCGCTCGATCTCGGCGTCAACGACTATATTGTCCGCCCTGTCGATCCGAACGAGCTGGTCGCCCGCAGCCTGACGCAGATCCGCCGCAAGCGTTACAACGACCGCCTGCGCGCCAGTGTCAAGCAGACGATCGAGCTTGCCGTCACCGATCCACTGACCGGTCTCAGCAATCGCCGTTATCTCGACAACCATCTCAACGTGCTCTTCAACCGTTCGATGGCGCGGGGTCGGCCGCTTTCGATCCTGATTACCGATATCGACCGCTTCAAGCAGGTCAACGATACCTATGGCCATGATGGCGGCGACCAAGTGCTGAAGGAATTCGCAAACCGCGTGCGCTCGACCGTCCGCGGCGCTGATCTTGCCTGCCGTTACGGCGGGGAAGAATTTGTCGTCGTCATGCCGGACACCTCGCCCGAAGTTGCTGCGGCCGTTGCCGAGCGCCTGCGCGCAGCCATCGAAACCACACCCTTCCTGCTGAAGTCGTCAGGCGAAACACTGAATATCACGGCCTCTTTCGGTATATCCTCGCGTATCGCCTCGGTCATAACGCCCGACCAACTTATGAAGCAGGCAGACCTTGCGCTTTATGAAGCGAAAAACACCGGGCGCAACCGGGTCGTGGCCTCGGCCGCCTGACCGCACAATGTGCCGTAACGCATCGCTTTCGGTTATCCACTGGCGGTAACTGAACCTTACGAATATTTAATATTGACGGCTGCAACGAAGACGCTTGTTTTTCAACCCGATAGCCCAAAAAAGGACTTTAAAGCGCGTTTCTTCCGATAATGCGTATCGCCTGCTCCCGAAAGCTAGAGGCAGGGAATGAAGAAAGAAGAGCGGACTATAATAGCCTTCCGAGCGGTTTGTTCGCGTAAATCGTATTTCAGAAAACGTAACGCCGGTGCCTCACGTAAGGGTAGGGGTGATGGTGTTATTGCAATATATTTATGAAATTCTTAGTTTGGTCAAATATTGTCCTCTTGGTAAAAGAGAATTGGATGCCGTTTTACACGTACCAAAACTGGACTTTTAACCATAGAATCATGCCTTGAAATTTTACCATTAAGAATTTGTTGATTTTCTTTCATTTTTGCGCAAATTATCGGCTCAGAACAGAAAACGCTCCCATGGAGGAGCTGTCGATACCCCATGATGCTCAGGTCCGCCGCATCTCCTGGGTCGTGGGGTCGGTCGGCTGGTACGCAATTTAAGACGGTTCCTCGTGCCGTTTTGCATGCTGGCCGACCCCCTTTTCGTAAAAACGCCGTCGCTTCCCGAAGATGGAAGGGCGGCGTTTTTCTTTGTTTGCGCTAACATTGCCGTCAGCAAGTCCAAAACAAACAAAAAGCGCGCAACCCGAAGGCGCGCGCTTTTCTAGAACCGTCAGACCAAGTGATTACTTGATCTTGGTTTCCTTGAACTCGACGTGCTTCTTGGCAATCGGGTCGTACTTGGTCTTCGTCATCTTGTCCGTCATCGTACGGCTGTTCTTCGTCGTGACGTAGAAGAAACCGGTGTCGGCCGTCGACAGAAGCTTGATCTTGATAGTGGTAGCCTTGGCCATGGTCGTCCTGCCTTTAAGAAAATGAAAGCCGTGGAAAGCCGGATAGGCTCCACGGCAAATTCTGGCGCGAAACTACGAATCTAGCCCGAAAAGTCAAGCCCGCTTTCCGATGAAAAGCAGCCTTATGCCTGCGAGCAGGGCATAAAGCCCGAAGAAACCGGCAATTGCATAGGCAAAACCGTTGTTTCCGGCAACGTCGATGGCAGCGCCGATCACCTGGGGACCCGCAACGGTGCCGACGGCATAACAGAAAACGAAGGCCGCATTGGCCGCCGCAAGGTCCGAACCTGTCAGTCGCGAGCCGAGATGGCTGAGTCCAACCGTGTAGAGGCCGGAGACGCAGCCGCCCCAGAACAGCAGGATGCCGGCCATAAGAAGCCAGTTATTGACGAGGACCGGCAGCATCATCGTGCCGACGAAACCGGTCAGGGCCATCAGCGCCAGCAGGGGACGCTTGTCCTTGATACGATCCGAAAGCAATCCGAGCGGGATCTGGAAGATGACGTTGCCGACACCCATCATGGTGAGCAGCAGGGCGGCCTGCGATTCGGTGAAATGTGCGCGCACCGCAAAGATCGGAAAGAGCGAGAGGCCGCCGGCTTCGACCGCACCGAAAATGAAGACCGCTGCAGTCGCGGTCGGCACCAGGAAGACGTAGCGCATGAAATGCAGTTCCGGCTTCTCGTCCAGAACAGGGCTTTCATAGCGGGCGATGAAGATCGGGATGGCGGCAAGCAGGATCGCGCCTGCGCCGACCAGGAAGGGGAGGATGCCGTCACTGCCGAGCAAGGAGAAGATCAGCGGTCCCGCGGCAAAACCGATGGACAAAACCGTGGCATAGATGCCGAGCACGAATCCGCGCTTGGAAGGCGGCGAGGCGGCGTTGATCCAGAATTCGGAGAGGATGAAGAGCGTGGTCGTGGCGCCGTGGAAGGCGAAGCGCAGCGGGAACCACATCCAGAAGTCCTGCGCATAGTAAAAACCCAGTGCGCTCAGTGCCGAAATCAATACCGCCCACAGCATGGTGGGCGCCACGCCGTATTTATGCGCGAGCTTGGTGGTGATCGGCGCCGCCGCCATCGCCGCGATACCGGCCATTGCGGTGTTGAGGCCGATAAGAGTGGAGGAAATGCCGCGTTTTTCGAGAATGATGCTGAGAAGAGGCAGTCCCAGGCCGATCGCTATGCCGACGGCGGAGATGGAAGAGACGGCAGCTACCAGAGAAGGCCAATGGATTTCCTCGACATCGCCCGGTGTGCCGTTCCTCGGCTGAGACATTTATCCATCCTTAGAGAAGTATGCGGACGAATCGTCCGTCTGGTGCCACATAGAAAGACATAGGCATGCCAAATCCAGGTGACGGGCAGGGTTTCATAATAATTCTGGCATCTGCCGGCGATTTCTTGAGTGTAAACTTTCCCCGTACAAGAAATAATTACCGTGTCGATCTGCTGCGGATAGTCGGCTACAGGCCATGGCGCTCTGACCGCTGCCCCTACACGCGAAATATGTCTGTAAGGTGAAGGTGTTCAAGCTTGCCGGCCGGATACGTCGTAATCATCAGGTTCGTCGTCCTGGCCGCCGAAGCCATGCATTTTCAGCGCCCACTGCAGGCCGATGACGCCACCCTTGATCGGCTGGATCGAGACGAGTGCGGTGATGATGGTGATCGGCGCCCAGATGGCGAGATGCATCCAGACCGGCAGCACGAAGGCCGTGTCCGTCAGCATGAAGCCGCCGACGACGACGTGGCCGAGCACGAGAATGACGAGATAGGGCGGCAGGTCGTCGGCGCGATGGTGGTACATCGCCTCGCTGCAGGCCGCACAGTGATCGACGGGCTTGAGGAAGGCGCGGAACAGCTTGCCGCTGCCGCAGGCCGGACAGCGGTTCAGCATACCACGCATAATGGAGCGTCCGAGCGGGCGCTCGGCATCGGGCGTATCCCCGTAGCGGACGACCTCGTCTGTCGGTGTGCTCATCGATCTTTCCCTTCCCGGGACCAGAGTCTCTCCATCTTTCTTCGAAATATGGAAAGATTCTGTCTCTTTCTCTTCACGCAACTCCGGACGCAAAACCGCTGCGCACTTTTGCCGGAATTGCTTCAGCGCCGCCCGCGCGGCGGCCTCGTTCCGATCTTCTTGCGGGCGCGGCTTGCATCGCGCCGTCCCGCCTTGTGGAAGGAACGCACTGCCGTCGGCATCTTGCGTCCTTCGCTCAGCATTTCAAAACGCAAGGCACCCGCAAGCGGGATGGCCTCTGCCAATCGCACGGTCACATTATCGCCAAGACGATAGCCGAGCCCGGTTTTTTCACCGCTCAGAGCCTGATGCGCCTCGTCATAGATGAAGTAGTCGGTGCCGAGCGTAGATATAGGGATGAAACCATCAGCGCCATAGTCCGGCAACAGGATAAACAGGCCTGATTTGGTAACGCCCGAAACGCGTCCTTCGAACTCCTGGCCGATGCGGCCGGCAAGATGATGAGCGATCAAGCGATCGACCGTCTCGCGCTCGGCGGCCATGGCCCGGCGCTCGAAGGTGGAGATCTCGGCCGCGATATCGTCGAGAGTTGCCTCCTCTTCCGGCGTGATGCCGCCTTCGCCGAAGCCGAGCGAGCCGACGAGCGCACGATGCACGATAAGATCGGCATAACGGCGGATCGGAGAGGTGAAGTGCGCATACTTCATCAGGTTCAGGCCGAAGTGACCGATATTGTCGGGGCTATAGATTGCCTGGCTCTGCGAGCGCAGAACCATTTCGTTGACCATGGTCTGGTGGGCGGTGCCGTCCGCCTTGGCGAGAATGCCGTTGAAGCTGTTGGCGCGCACGTTGCCGCCCTTGGCAAGCGAGATGCCGAGGGTGGCGAGAAACTCGCGCAGCACTTCCTGCTTGGCGAGCGTCGGCGCATCGTGGATGCGATAGATCAGCAGCTGGCGCTTTTTCTCCAGCGTTTCGGCAGCGGAGACATTCGCCTGGATCATCATTTCCTCGATCAGCTTGTGCGCGTCGAGGCGTGGCGGCACGAAGACCCGGTCGACGGTGCCGTCGGGCTTCAGCAGGATCTTGCGCTCGGGCATATCGAGTTCGAGCGGCTGTCGCCGCTCACGGCCACGCTTCATCGTTTCGTAAGCGTGCCAAAGCGGTTTCAGGATGGGCTCCAGCATCGGGCCGGTCTTGTCGTCGGGCTTGCCGTCGATTGCTGCCTGTGCCTGCTGGTAGGAGAGCTTGGCAGCACTCTTCATCATGATGCGGTGGAAGGTGTGGCCGATCTTGCGGCCTTCCTTCGAGAAGACCATGCGCACGGCAAGGGCAGGGCGGTCGACCCCCTCCTTCAGCGAGCAGAGATCGTTGGAGATCCGCTCCGGCAGCATCGGCACGACGCGATCGGGGAAATAGACCGAGTTGCCCCGCTTTAACGCCTCCCGGTCAAGCGGCGAATTCGGCCGCACATACCAGGAGACATCGGCAATCGCGACAGTGACGATGACACCGCCCGCATTGTCTTCCGATGGATCATCCTCGGCGTAGACGGCGTCGTCATGGTCCTTGGCATCGGCGGGGTCGATGGTGATCAGCGGCATGTCACGCCAGTCTTCCCGATGCGACATCGTGGCAGGCTTGGCGTCATCCGCCTCCGCGACGGCGGCTGGCGGGAAGACATGCGGAATGCCGTGCGCGTGGATTGCGATCATCGAGATCGCCTTTTCCGAACCGACGGAGCCGATGACCGAAAGCACCTTGGCACGAGCCAGGCCGAAACGGCCGAGACGCGCAATCTCTACCTCGACCAGGTCGCCGTCCTTGGCATCGCCCTTGTAGTCGGGATCAATCACCATTTCCTCGCCGCGCCGGTCGATCGGCAGCAGGCGTCCGGCACCTCCGGGCGCGTCCTCGAAGACGCCCATGGTCGCGCCGCGCCGCTTGTCGATCACCTTGATGATGCGCGCCGTATAGGCCGGTCCGCCGCGGTCGACGGCCGGGAATATCTTGGCGAGGATACGGTCGCCGAGGCCGGCAACGGGCGACTTGCCCTTGCCTTGGCGGCCTGCCGGAGATTGCTGGCGGATGGCGACGGCAGGCGCCACGCCCTGATCTTCAGGCCATTCGGCCGGCCGGCCGATCAGATCCCCGTCCTTGTCGCGGGTGGTGATGTCGAGCACGGTGACGGGCGGCAGCGCGCCTGGCCGGATCAGCGACTTGCGGGTCTTCTGCAGCATGCCTTCCTGCTCCAGCTCCTGCAGCAGATGCTTGAGCTCGACACGGCTTTCACCCTTCAACCCGAAGGCCTTTGCGAGTTCGCGCTTGGAGGCTTTCTGCGGATGCTCGGCAATGAAGCGCAGGATGACCTCGCGCGGCGGCAGGACGCCGTGCGCGATATTCAATGGTTCGGGCGCGGCTTCTCTACTCGCGCGTCCGAACTTTCCCGGGCGCTTGCCCATGGCTCTCGTAGTCTCGCGCGGTTCTCTGGCCACTCTCAGCTCTTTTTTGTTTTCGCCGCTGCTTTTGCCTTGGCTGCCTTCGGCTTTGCGGCAGTCTTCGTCGTCTTGGCTTCGGCTGCTGCAGCCTTCGGCTTCGCAGCTGTCTTAGCCTTGGTCTTGGCAGCGGGCGCCTTGCCGGCCTTTTCCGCAATCAGCGCCAACGCTTCCTCGACGGTGATGGCCTGCGGATCCTTGCCCTTGGGGAGCGTCGCATTGACCTTGCCCCAGTTGACATAGGGACCATAGCGGCCGTCGCGAACGGTGATCGCACCACCGTCAGGATGATCGCCCAGTTCCTTCAACGCAGCCGGCGTTCCGCGGCTGCCGCCCGGCGCCTTGGCCTGCTTTTCGGCAATCAGCGTCACGGCGCGGTTGAGGCCGACCGAGAAGACATCGTCGATGCTCTCCAGATTGGCATAGGTGCCATCATGCAGCAGGAACGGCCCATAGCGACCGAGCCCGGAAGAGATCATCTTGCCGGATTCCGGATGTTTGCCGATGTCGCGCGGCAGCGAGATCAGTGCCATCGCCTTTTCGTAGTCGATATCTTCGGGCTTCCAGCCCTTGGGAAGGGACGAGCGCTTGGCCTCCTTGCCGTCGCCGCGCTGGATATAGGGTCCGAAACGGCCGGACCTTAGTGTCAGTTCCTCGCCGGTGGTCGGATCGGTGCCGAGGTTCTTCGGCTCGTTCAGCGCGACGCCTTCAGCCTCACCGCCGTTTTCGGAAGAAAGCTGGCGGGTATAGTTGCATTCCGGATAGTTCGAGCAGCCGACGAAGGCGCCATACTTACCGAGTTTCAGGGACAGGTTGCCGGTGCCGCAGACCTGGCAGATGCGCGGGTCGCTGCCGTCCTCACGCTTGGGGAAGACCAGCGGCGCCAGCGCTTCGTTGAGCGAGTCCAGAACGTTGGTGACGCGCAGTTCCTTGGTGTCTTCGATCTGCGAGAAGAAGTCTTTCCAGAAGTCGCGAAGAACCTGCTTCCAGTTCAGTTCGCCAGCCGAGATCCGGTCGAGTTTCTCTTCGAGATCGGCCGTGAAATCGTATTCCACGTACTTCGTGAAGAAGCTTTCGAGGAAGGCGGTGACGAGGCGACCCTTTGCCTGCGGGATCAGCTTGCGTTTGTCGATCGTCACATAATCGCGGTCGCGCAAAGTGGCGAGCGTCGCGGCATAGGTGGACGGACGGCCGATGCCGAGCTCTTCCATCTTCTTGATGAGCGAGGCTTCCGAATAGCGCGGCGGCGGTTCGGTGAAATGCTGCGTGGAGTTGATCTTCTGCTTGGCGAGGTTTTCGCGCGCATTGATCTCCGGCAGGCGGCCATCCTCGTCATCGGCATCGTCACTCTGCTCGCCATCTTCCTTCTGGTCGGTATAGGCGGCGATGAAACCGTCGAAACGGATGACGGAGCCGACGGCGCGCAGCCCGGCCTTCTGGCCGTTCTTGTCGGCGAGGATTTCGGCCGTGGTGCGCTCGATTTCGGCGGATGCCATCTGGCTGGCAATGCCGCGCTTCCAGATCAGGTCGTAAAGGCGGATCTGGTCGGCATCGAGGAACTTGCGGACGCGGTCGGGCGAACGATTGAAATCAGTCGGGCGAATTGCTTCGTGTGCTTCCTGGGCGTTCTTCGCCTTGGTGGAGTAAAGGCGCGCCTTCTCTGGCAGATAACGGTCGCCAAACTGTTCGCCGATGGCGCTCCGCGCCGCATCGATCGCTTCGGGGGCCATCTGCACGCCGTCCGTACGCATATAGGTGATGAGACCGACGGTCTCGCCGCCGATGTCGACGCCCTCATAAAGCTTCTGCGCAATCTGCATGGTGCGCGAGGCCGAGAAGCCGAGCTTGGAGGACGCCGCTTGCTGGAGCGTCGAGGTCGTGAAGGGCGGTGCCGGATTGCGCTTGACGGGCTTTGCCTCGACGCTTTCGACGACGTAGCTTGCACCGTCCAGCAGCGCCTTCAGTTTGCCGGCTTCCTCGCCATTGGTAATCGAGCGCGGCTGCAACCGCTTTCCGTCGGCAGAAACCAGCCTTGCCTCGAACTCGTCGCCGCGCGGCGTCTTCAGGAGCGCCGACAGGTTCCAGTATTCCTCGGATATGAAACGTTCGATTTCGGATTCACGGTCGCAAACCAGGCGCAGCGCAACCGATTGCACGCGGCCTGCCGAACGCGCGCCGGGCAGCTTGCGCCAGAGAACGGGCGAGAGATTGAAGCCGACGAGATAATCGAGCGCGCGGCGTGCCAGATAGGCATCGACCAGAGGGACGTCGATATCGCGCGGATCGGCCATCGCATCGAGCACGGCCTTCTTGGTGATGGCATTGAAGACGACGCGCTTGACCGGCTTGCCGTTGATGACACGCTTCTTGTTCAGAAGATCGAGAACATGCCAGGAGATCGCTTCGCCTTCGCGATCGGGGTCGGTCGCCAGGAACAAGGCATCGGAGGATTTCACCGCGTCGGCAATATCCTTCATGCGCTTGGACGAGGCGCCATCCACCTCCCAGAGCATCTCGAAATCCTGATCCGGAAGAACTGATCCATCCTTGGCAGGCAGATCGCGTACATGGCCGAAAGAGGCGAGCACCTTGTATCCTGGACCCAGATACTTGTTGATCGTCTTGGCCTTGGCAGGCGATTCCACCACTACAACATTCATGATGATTCTCTAAAAAAGATGCCGATCCGGCGAACAAGCAGGCGGAACACGCACTGCAACATGAATACCGGCCCTCCGACATGGACAGGGAATTCGCTCCGGTCAAGAGGTTTGCTCTAATTTTACCTCTTTCCGAGGCGTCGCAACCATTGCGAGATTGAAAGTTTGTTGCAATTCAGGATAATTGCTCTATCGTTTTTGACGCGTGGTTCGGGCTCCTTGTAAAGCAGCCTTTTCTGATTTCACAGAGACAATTATGGCGCCCAAGGTTGCAGAAAAAGACATCGATCGCTTGGCATCGCTTGAGAACATTACTTTCATCCGGCAGATGCTCGGCGAATTGCACCAGGTGGCAGAACGCGAAAAGGCGGAGATGCTCTGCTATCTCATCGAGATGGCTTATGTCGAGGCTGGAGACCTGCAGTCACGCATGCATGACGGCTCAGTCGGTCATGGAAATTGAAACCAATCCGCCGGCATGGCGGTGAAGCCGCCCGGCCATATCCAGCTCGAGAAGAACGAGATAGACGGCGGAAGCCGAAAGACCGGTGTGACGGATGATGTCGTCGACCTCCACCGGCGTCGGACCGAGCGCATCGCTGACGAGCGTGCGATCCGTTTCGTCGGGCGGAAGCGACATCCTGCCGCCCTCGCGCTTCGGTTCTTCGGCTGATGGCAGCGAGAAGAGATCGGGCTGGGAGAGCGGCGCCAGCGCCTCCACGACATCCTCGGGCGAAGTGACGATCATCGCTCCCTCTTTGAGAAGGCCGTTCGTGCCGTGGCAGCGTGGATCGAGCGGCGAACCTGGCACGGCAAAGACCAGCCGCCCGAATTCGCCGGCCATCCGCGCCGTGATAAGCGAACCGGAGCGAACCGCTGCTTCCACGATCGCGACGCCGAGCGAGATGCCGGCAATCAGCCGGTTGCGGCGGGGAAAATCACGCGCACGCGGCTCCCAGCCGAAAGGCATCTCGCTGACGGCAAGCCCGTTGCCATTCCATATTTCCTCGAGCAGCCCGATATTTTCAGGCGGGTAGGGTTGATCGAGCCCTCCGGCCATTGCGGCAATGGTGCCGGTATCGAGGCTCGCCCGATGGGCGGCCGTATCGATGCCGCGGGCAAGGCCGGAGACGACCATATAGCCAGCCCGGCCACAGTCTCGAGCAATCATCGCCGCGAACTTCGCGCCGCTGATCGAAGCATTGCGCGAACCGACGATACCGACCGCCGGCCTGTTCAGCACGGAAAGATCGCCTTTGACCGCGAGCAGCGGCGGCGCGCCGTCGATCTGGCGTAGCGCCTGCGGATAATCGGGCTCGCCGATGCCGACGAAACGAGCGCCGAAACGCTGGGCCGCCTCGAGTTCGCGATGCGCTTCAGCCTCGGTGGCGATGCGGATCGAACGGGTCGCACCGCCGCGCGCCGAAAGCTCCGGCAGCATGGAAAGTGCCGCTTCCGCCGAGCCGAAATGATTGATGAGATCGCGAAAGGTTGCAGGGCCGACATTGTCGGAACGGATCAGCCTCAGCCAGGCGATCCTCTGCCTCTCCGTCAGCGCAATTCCCTTTGGCCTTGCGCTGAGCGCGTCCATTATCCCTTAGCCCCGATCTTGCTTTCCGTGCCATTCATCAGGCGGGAAATATTGGCCTTGTGCTTCCAGTAGGAGATGACGGTCATGATCGCCATGATCGCCGCAACCTTTTCGTCGCCCAATATCCATAATGCAACCGGAATGACAAGCATCGCAATCAGCGCGGAGAGCGAGGAGTAGCGGGTGATAAAGGCGGTCCCCAGCCAGACGGCTGCAAAGAGGAGGACCATTGATGGCGCAACACCGAGAAGCGTGCCGATATAGGTGGCGACACCCTTGCCGCCCTTGAAGCCAATCCAGACCGGAAAAAGGTGGCCGATGAAGGCGAAGAAACCGGCGACGATGCCCGCTTCCTCACCCGCGAAATAGGCCATGATCCAGGCGGCTGCGGCCGCCTTCAGCGCATCAAGCAGCAGCGTTGCTGCCGCAAGCTTCTTGTTGCCGGTGCGCAGAACATTCGTCGCGCCGATATTGCCGGAGCCGATGCTGCGAACATCGCCAAGGCCGGCAGCGCGTGTGAGGATGAGGCCGAACGGAATGGAGCCGAGCAGGTAGCCGACGACAACAGCCGCAAGCGCCAGAGGCAGCGTAATCTGCCAGGTGACAAGATCAGATATCATTTTGTTCCCCAATCCTTTGCCGAGAGGCTGCCCGCAAGGGCTGGGCAGCTCTCAGCCCTGCAATGCGTGAACCAGCTTGCCGCCGACATAGGTCGCGACGGCTCGCCCGCTGAAGCGTGCATCCTCGAACGGCGTGTTCTTCGAGCGGGAGAGAAGCATGTCCTTGGCGACAAGCCAAGGTTCTTCGAGATCGATCAATGCAATATCAGCTTTCGCACCAGGTTTCAGCGTACCGGCATTAAGACCGAAGATCTGCGCCGGTCGCGTCGACATCGCATCGATCAGCCGCATCAGGCTGACCTGCTCGCTGTGATAAAGCCGCAAAGCTGCCGCGAGCATGGTTTCGAGCCCGACCGCACCGTCCTCGGCTTCGCCGAAGGGCAGGCGCTTGGTATCGACATCCTGCGGATCGTGCGAGGAGACGATAATATCGATTACGCCCCTGGCCAGCGCATCCACCATCGCCACACGGTCGTCTTCGGAACGCAGCGGCGGATAGAGCTTGAAGAAGGTCCGGTATTCGCCGATGTCGTTCTCGTTCAGCGCCAGATTGTTGATCGACACGCCGCAGGTGACTTTCGCGCCGCGCAAGCGGGCAAGCTCGATCGCGTCGACCGATTCCGGTACGGAGATCATCGCCGCGTGATAGTTGCCGCGCGTTAGCTGCGCGATGCGCAGGTCGCGTTCCAGCGGGATCAGCTCCGCTTCCTTCGGAATGCCGGAAAGGCCAAGCCAGCTTGCGAGCAGCCCTTCATGCATGACGCCATTGGCACCGAGATACTTGTCGCGCGTAGCGCAGGAGATGACGGCGCCGAATTCGCGTGCATAGGTCATCACCCGGCGCAGCACCTGCGTGTCGGAGATGCTGGTATGCGCGTCGGTGAAGGCGACGGCGCCAGCCTCCATCAAGAGACCGATCTCCGTCATCTCTTCGCCGGCAAGACCCTTGGTGATGGCCGCTGCCGGATAGACGTTGACGACGGCCGTATCCCGAGCCGTCTTCTTGACGAACTCGACGAGCGCGATGTCGTCGATGACGGGATGCGTGTCCGGCATCATGATGATCGAGGTCACACCGCCCGCCGCCGCAGCGCGGCTTGCCGAAGCGATGGTCTCGCGATGTTCGCCGCCTGGTTCGCCGATATGGACGCGGGCGTCGACAAGGCCGGGCACTGCGACGAGGCCGGTGCAGTCGCGCACCGTGGCGCCGCCGGGAGTGCCCTGGTTCTGCGCATCCTTGCCGGCCGCAACGATGAGGCCGTCCTTGACGATAACAGTGCCGATCTCATCGAGATTGCGGGAGGGGTCGACGATGCGGACGTTCTTGAGGACGAGATTGCTCATGCGCCCACTCCATCCGTGCGGGGTCCCTGGTTCTGGGAAACGAGCAGCGTCTCCATGACGGCCATGCGCACCGCGACCCCCATTTCCACCTGTTCTGCAATTACGCTCTGCGGACCATCGGCGACCTCGGAAGCGATTTCCACGCCGCGGTTCATCGGCCCGGGATGCATGACGAGCGCATCCTCCTTCGCCGCCTTCAGCGTTTCCGCATCGAGGCCGTAGAAATGATAGTATTCGCGCACCGACGGCACAAAGGCGCCGGACATGCGCTCGCGCTGCAGCCGCAGCATCATGACGACGTCGGCGTCCTTCAGCCCTTCCTTCATCGAATGGAAGACCTCGACGCCCATCTCCGCGATGCCCGCCGGCAGCAGCGTCGCAGGGGCGACGACGCGCACCCTGGCTCCCATGGCGTTCAGAAGCAGGATGTTGGAGCGCGCCACGCGCGAATGTAAAACGTCGCCGCAGATTGCGACGATGATGCGCGACAGCCGCCCTTTGGCGCGGCGGATCGTCAGCGCGTCGAGCAGCGCCTGCGTCGGATGTTCGTGCTGGCCATCGCCGGCATTGACGACGGAGCAGGAGACCTTCTGGGCGAGAAGCGCTGCGGCACCGGCGCTGGAGTGGCGGATGATCAAGACGTCCGGCCGCATCGCGTTCAGCGTCATCGCCGTGTCGATCAGCGTCTCGCCCTTCTTTACCGAGGAATTGCCGACCGACATGTTCATCACGTCGGCGCCAAGGCGTTTGCCGGCAAGTTCGAAGGAGGCTTGCGTCCGTGTCGATGCCTCGAAGAAGAGGTTGATCTGCGTCAGGCCCCGAAGGGTCGACGTCTTCTTCTCTCGCTGTCGACTGATCTTGACGGCTTCGTCGGCCTTGTCGAGAAGATAAGTAATATCCTGCTCGGTGAGGCCCTTGATGCCAATGAGGTGGCGGTGGGGGAAAAAGACCATGACCCTGCCTCTTATTGTCTTCGCGGGGTCTATAAAGAGTGCGGGGGGAAGGGGCAAGCATGTGCTATGCGCAAATCCCTACGTTCCCCATGCATTTTCCGCCGAATCCCGCTACTGCATGATTCCTTAAATCGGAATCGATTAAGGATTAAATTATGCAGCAATTTAAGGTGCTGCAGCGTCCTTTGCGCATCTGAAAAGACGCGCGGCGCTGTAGAGCAGAAATCTGCGAATCATGAACTTCCGGTTTCCTTTTGCCGGGCTCTTGAAATAGAAGCGAATAATGACCGCCGCAAACCGGACTGAAGACAAACTCGCCGAACTCAACCAGCCGAGCCTCTGGTCGGGAATCAATGCCTATCGATCCGATCCGCTGATCGTCGATCTGACCTCCACGCTGCCGCGCACCATCCGCGATGACCTTGAAAACATGGGCCGTTACGTGACCTCGCCCGAGGCCCAGGAACTGGCGCGCATGGCAAACCAGGGCACGCCGCAGCTTCGCACCCACGGTCCGCGCGGCGAGCGTCTGGATATCGTTGAATTCCATCCCGCCTGGCATGCGCTGATGCGCCGTTCCATGGCTTCGGGCCTGCATTCCTCCGTCTGGGACCCGCAGGCCGATACCGAGGCCAAGGACCAGTCCCACCACATTCGCGCGGCCCGCTTCTATCTGACGGCGCAGCTCGAATCCGGCCATCTCTGCCCGCTGACGATGACGAGCGCATCCGTTGCCGCTCTCTCGGCGTCACCGGCTGTTCAAAAGGACTGGGCGCCGAAGATCCTGTCGCGCAAATACGACTCGTCCAACCGGCCGGCCATGCAGAAATCGGCCGTGACGATCGGCATGGGCATGACGGAAAAACAGGGTGGCACGGATGTGCGCGCCAACAAGACCGCTGCCGAAAAAATCAGCGAGGGCATTTACCGGCTCTCCGGCCACAAGTGGTTCATGTCCGCGCCGATGAGTGACGCCTTCATCATGCTGGCGCAGACCAAGGAGGGCATGGGCTGCTTCCTGGTGCCGCGCCTGCTGGAGGACGGTTCAGCCAACGGCCTGCAATTTCAGCGCCTGAAGGACAAGATCGGCAACCGCTCCAACGCCTCATCCGAAGTGGAGTTCACCGATACGTTCGGCTTCCTGCTCGGTGGCCCCGATGCCGGCATCCGCACCATTCTCGATATGGTGACGCTGACACGGCTCGACTGCGCCTTGGCCTCTTCCGGCATCATGCGCGCCTCGCTGGCTGAAGCTGTGCATCATACACGCGGTCGCAGCGTCTTCGGCAAGATGCTGGTCAACCAGCCGATCATGACGCGTGTGCTCGCCGATATGGCGCTCGATGTGGCCGCGGCCACGGCCCTCTCTTTCCGTCTGGCCGATGCCTTCGACAAGGCGCGCGGCAATGCCGAAGACGCGGCCTATGCCCGCGTCATGACGCCGGTCGCCAAATACTGGTGCTGCAAGATCGCCCCGTCGCTGATCTATGAGGCGATGGAATGCATCGGCGGCAGCGGCTATATCGAAGAGCGCCCGATCGCCCGCCATTATCGCGAGGCCCCGGTCAATGCGATCTGGGAAGGTTCGGGCAATGTCATGGCGCTGGACGTGCTGCGTGTGCTGAATCGTGGCAAGGATCTCTTCGAGACGGTTTTCGCAGGCTTTGCGCGCGATCTCGGCCCGGCCGGCAAGAAGACGATCGACGTGCTGCGCGCGGCGATCGCGCTCTGCGAACAGGACGAGGGCGCGGCCCGCCTGCTCGTCGAGCAATTGGCGCTTGCCGCCGGTGCCGCCGAACTCTACCGTCTCGGGGCAGGGCGCATTGCCGATGCCTTCATCGAGACCCGTCTTGCCGGCGGCTGGCGCTCGACCTACGGCATGCTCGATTCGCGCTTCGACGCGAGCTATATCGTCGATCTGCTTTACCCGCCTGCTGCGTAGCGCAGCCGTTCGCTATGCGTAAGGGGCGATCTCGGTGAGATCTACGCCATTTCGCTTGCGATGTGTGACGGCGGGCAAGAGCGAGCCATCTGGGTGTCGCAGGCCCGAAAGTGCAGCATGTGCTGCATTTATCCCGGCATCAACGCCGGCAATCAGGGCGGTCTGCGCTTCTGATCTTCGCGGGCTTCGTGCGCCTGCTCCCGCCGCTCGTCTCGCTCTCGGAAACCACCGTCTGGTTTGGCCGTACGCTCGAGGCTGAGCTTCGTCCAACCGACGGCGGGCTGAACGCTCTCATTCAATTGCATAAAAAATCCGGCCGCGTCACCGCAGCCGGATCATGTCACTTATTCCCGAAAATAAGCGTTCAGAAGAAGCCGCGGCGCTGCCACCAGCCTGCCTTCTTCGGCTTGCCTTCGCCTTCAGCCTCCGCGCTGTCGGTGCGGTTCGAGGTGACCGTCGGTTCGGAAGACGAGATGTTGGAGCCGCGGTTGGCACGAACAGGCTTTGCCTCGTCCTGCGCCGGCGCGGCGAGATCCGCAGAGGCTTCCGCTGCTTCCGGCTCGGCTTCAGCAACAGGCGTTTCGGCGACGGGGGCTTCAATGACGGGCTCTTCGACCGGCGAGGGGGCGGCCGCCTTACGGCGACCACGGCCGCGTGCCGGCTTGACCACCTCGGCAACGCTTTCACTGCCTTCGATGGCAGCCGCCGCGGACTGGCCTTCATTGGTTTCGGCTGCGACGACTTCGACTGCCTCCACCTCGGTCGCAGACGTCTCTTCAGCTGCGCTGTCATCGTCTTCGTCCGCGCTACCGTCTTCCGAAACTGCGCCCTCAGCGCCTTCCTCACCACGGTTACGGCGGCCGCCACGCTTGCCGCGACGGCGGCGCTTGCGGCGCTGGGAGTCATCACCTTCGGCGCGGGTCTCTGCGGCACCTTCGGAGACATCGCTGTCGCCCTCGCTGCCGCCGTCCTCGCCCTCTTCGCTATCGTCAGCCTCGTCGGAGACGGCATCGGCAGCAACCTGCTGCTCGGTGCTGCCGTTGCGGCCACGGCGGCGGCGGCGGCGCTTGCGTTTACGTCCACCTTCGCCTTCGCTCTCTGCACGGGCGGCAGGGCGCTCGGCAGCAGCGGGCTTTTCTTCCAGCTCTTCGTCTTCTTCCTCGTCATGCTCGATGACGACATCGTCATCATCGTCATCGGGAATGGCTGCGAAGTTGAAGAGGCTTTCGATCTTGACGGGGTTTTCGACCGGCTCACCGCGATCGATCGCGAAGTGCTGCGCACCGACCGAGCCATCCGCATCGATGATGATCGCCACACCGAAGCGGTTTTCATAATCGACGATCGTCTGGCGCTTGTGGTTGAGCAGGTAGAGCGCGATGTCAGGCGTCGTGCGCACGGTGATATTGTGCGTCGTGTTCTTCAAGAGATATTCCTCGACGCCGCGCAGAACATGCAGGGCAACGGAGGATTGCGAACGGACGTGGCCGGTGCCGCCGCAATGCGAGCAGACCTGCGTCGTCGATTCGAGAACGGAAGCGCGGATGCGCTGGCGCGACATTTCCAGAAGTCCGAAATGCGAGATGCGGCCGACCTGGATACGGGCGCGGTCGTTCTTCAGGCATTCCTTCAGCTTCTTCTCGACAGCGCGGTTGTTGCGCTTCTCTTCCATGTCGATGAAGTCGATGACGATGAGGCCAGCAAGGTCGCGCAGGCGAAGCTGGCGGGCGACTTCGTCCGCTGCTTCGAGATTCGTCTGGAGAGCCGTGTCCTCGATCGAGTGCTCACGGGTCGAGCGACCGGAGTTGACGTCGATCGAAACCAGCGCTTCGGTCTGGTTCATGATCAGGTAACCGCCGGACTTCAGCGTCACTTGCGGCTGCAGCATGCGGTCGAGCTGCGCCTCGATGCCGGAGCGCGAGAAGATCGGATGGATATCGCGGTAGGGCTGAACCACCTTGGCGTGGCTCGGCATCAGCATCTTCATGAAGTCTTTGGCTTCACGATAGCCTTCCTCACCCGCAACGATGATCTCGCCGATGTCCTTATTGTAAAGGTCACGGATCGAGCGCTTGATGAGCGAGCCTTCCTCATAGACGAGGCAGGGAGCGGTGGAAGCGAGCGTCAGCGTGCGGACGTTCTCCCACAAGCGCATCAGATATTCGAAGTCGCGCTTCACCTCGACCTTGGTGCGGTTCGCGCCGGCGGTACGCAGGATCACGCCCATGCCTTGCGGAACTTCCAGCATGCGGGCGATTTCTTTCAGCCGCTTGCGGTCCTGCGGGTTGGTGATCTTGCGGGAAATGCCACCGCCACGCGCCGTGTTCGGCATCAGAACCGAATAGCGGCCTGCAAGCGAGAGATAGGTTGTGAGAGCCGCGCCCTTGTTGCCGCGCTCTTCCTTGGCAACCTGCACCAGCAGGATCTGCCGGCGCTTGATGACTTCCTGGATACGGTACTGTTTGCGCGGCTTGCGCTGCACGCGGTCCGGAACCTCTTCCATCGCATCTTCGGCGCCGACCGATTCGATGACTTCCTCTTCGCCGTGGTCGTCATCGTCGTCATCATCGTCGTGACGACGCTTGGAAACGTCTACGTCCTCGGAAATAGAGTCCGTTTCGACCATAGCGGCCATCTCGCCACCAACGGAGCCTTCATCGTCGTTATCGGCAACGGATGCTTCCGGTGCTGCGGCCTCTTCGGCGACAGGTTCGGCTGCCTTCTTGCGGCTGCGGCGGGCGCGAGGCTTCTTGGCAGGCGCTTCTTCAGCGACGGGTGCTGCTTCTTCGGTCGCCACTGCTGCTATGTTTGTTTCCGCAGACTCTGCTTCGGGCTGTTCGACCGGAACGATGCCGATATCGGGCTGATCCTGCGTCGAGAGATCGACGACAGGAGCCGTCTCGACATGCTCGACATCCTCGTCGCGGCGGTGCTCCTCGGCTTCGGCGCGAAGCAGGGCTTGACGGTCGGCAAGCGGAATCTGGTAATAGTCGGGATGGATTTCGGCGAAGGCAAGGAAGCCGTGCCGGTTGCCGCCGTAATCTACGAAAGCGGCCTGCAGCGAGGGCTCGACCCTCGTTACTTTTGCAAGATAGATGTTGCCGCGAATCTGCTTCTTGTGCTGCGACTCAAAGTCAAATTCTTCTATGCGGTTCCCGCGAACGACAACGACGCGCGTCTCTTCCTCGTGAGACGCATCGATAAGCATTTTGTCTGCCATGTAAGCTGAGCTCCTCGGCGAGGCCGCGAGAGCGCATTCCCGACTGCTGTTGACACAGAAAGAATGCGGTCCGCCGTGGCCGCGCCGGATAATGAAAGTCGCGATTGGTGCGGGGGAGAGGGCAGCAGCCAGACCGCAACCGGAACAATTTCGTTCCGGGGCCTGTACACTTCAGATAAAACCTGCTGCGAAACCATCAACAACCAAGCGTGATCGACAATGACGAAGACCCATTTCGGGTCCGATGAGTTTGCTCCCTGAGAGCGTGGTGGCTGATCCACCGATGAAATCCCAGCATGAAGCCGGAAAATCAGGATCCAGTTCTCGGGTGGAAATGCATTCGACGGCGGACGATTGCCGGTTGTGGCGCCAGGTCCGGGGGCCGGCTGGCTGCCTCGCGGCGACTCTATCCCGTCAACACTTCTACCCTGAAATTTGTTGTATGTTTTCTCTGTCACAATAGCAAGGGAAAAGCCAAATGTGCCATAATATTGATGGATTTCGTATCGCATAAACTCCTGGGGGATAAGCGATCCTGATTCGCGGGTCGGCATATGCGCGCTCGCCTCTGGCGAGAGTGCGCCGGGGCGACGTAGGGTCCATCGCAGTAATAAATAGGGTGTGACGGGCTATTGTTTAAGAGGTTTTGGGTCGGGGCGGAGTTGTCCGCAGGGCGAAAACTGGGATTTGCGGCGTGGCTTTTCGCCTTCGCGGCGCTTTGCACGGTTCCGGGCAGCGCAGCCGGTGCGAAGGATTCCCTGCTGGCTTATGGAGCGCGAATCGTCGGCGACGACGCCAGAACCCGTATCGTCATCGATTTCGACCGCGAGCCGCGTTTCTCCGTCCACTACATCGCCAATCCCGAGCGTATCGTCATCGACCTGCCGGCAACGGCCTTCGGTTTCCCGGCCAAGGACCTCGAAGCCCGCGGCCTCTTCAAGGACATCCGCTACGGTGCCATGGACGAGGGGAGCGCCCGCATCGTGTTGACGGCGGCACGCCCGGTCCAGCTCGCGCTCGCCAAGGTACAGACGGATGAGAAAGGCAGCGGTCACCGGCTGGTGCTCGATGCCGAGATGATCGACAAACAGAAATTCGCCGAACTGGTGAAGACCCAGTCCTGGACCGATCAGGCCAATGCAGCGCAGACGACGAGCGCCATTCCGCAGCCGGAAAAGACCGCGCCGGGAGATTTCGTCATTGCCGTCGATGCCGGCCACGGCGGTATCGACACGGGCGCTATCGGCGTCGATACGAAGACCGAGGAAAAGCAGGTGACGCTTGCCTTCGCCAAGGCGCTCGCCGACCGCCTGAACAAGGAGCCGGGCATCAAGGCTTTCCTGACGCGTGACAGTGACGAATTCCTGTCGCTCTCGCAGCGCGTGCTCATCGCTCGGCAGAACCACGCCGGTCTCTTCATTTCCCTGCATGCCGATACGCTGAAGCAGAAAGACATTCGCGGCGCGACTGTCTACACGATTTCCGACAAAGCCTCGGACAAGCTCGCCGCCGATCTCGCCGAACGCGAAAATCTGTCCGACCAGATCGCCGGCAAGGAAACGGTCGCCGAGCCGCCGGAAGTCGCCGATATCCTTCTCGACCTGACGCGGCGCGAGACACAGGCTTTCTCGATCTCGCTCGCCGAAAGCATACTCGCTTCCTTCAAGGATCAGGTCAGCACGATCAACAATCCGCACCGTCATGCGGGCTTTCGTGTGCTGCAGGCGCCGGACGTCCCCTCGATCCTGCTCGAACTCGGCTTCCTCTCCAACGTCGATGACGAGAAGCTTCTGCTCGATGAGGGCTGGCGCGGAAAGATAACCGATCTTTTGACCGATGCGGTGAAGCGTTACCGCACGAGCCTTATGGCCAACGGCGGCTAAACCAGGCGTTGCCCGGAAGCGACACCCAGGCCTAAACCGGACCTCTTGGAGGAAGGGAAAGGGAAAGTGGTGGGACGAGCCCTATTTTGCTCACATTCACGCCGTTACTCGGGTCTATATGTTTCGCATATGTGAGACGGAATCGTCTTGTGGCGCCAACGCGCATGGAGTAAGCCGCGCAACGTGCAAACCAGCATCGTCTATGCGATTGTAGCGGCTGCGCCGATCAGAGATTAGAAGTACCGGTAGCTGAAAATATGGTTAGACTTCTTGGATATTTCTTCGGAATAGCGTGCGTCGGTTTTCTGGGCGCTGCGGCTGTCGTCGCCGTCTATCTTGGCAGCGTCACGAAGGATCTTCCGGACTACGCCGTTTTGAGCAGCTATGAGCCGCCGGTCACGACGCGAGTCCATGCCGGCAACGGCGCGCTGATGGCCGAATATGCCAAGCAGCGGCGCTTGTTTCTGCCGATCCAGGCCGTGCCCGACCGCGTGAAGGCGGCCTTCCTTTCGGCCGAAGACAAGAATTTCTACCAGCATCCGGGTATCGATATCACTGGTTTCATGCGCGCGGTGGTTGCCTATCTGACCGGCGGTCCGACGCAGGGCGGTTCGACCATCACCCAGCAGGTGGCCAAGAACTTCCTGCTGTCGAGCGAACAGACCATGGAGCGTAAGGCCAAGGAAGCGATCCTATCCTTCCGCATCGAGCAGGCCTACAGCAAGGACAAGATTCTCGAGCTTTATCTGAACGAGATTTTCTTTGGCCTGAATTCTTACGGCGTTGCCAGCGCTTCCCTGACCTATTTCAACAAGTCCGTCAGTGAACTGACCATTGCCGAGGCGGCCTATCTCGCCTCGCTGCCGAAGGGGCCGGCCAACTACCATCCGTTCCGCCATCCCGATGCCGCCGTCACGCGCCGTAACTGGGTCATCGATCGTATGGTCGAAAATGGCTACGTAAGCCAGAGCGATGGCGAGGACGCCAAGAAGCAGCCGCTCGGCGTTACCGCCCGCAACAGCGGCTCATCTCTTTTTGCCGCCGATTATTTCGCCGAAGCCGTCCGTCGCCAGCTCATCGACCAGTATGGCGAAAAGGCGCTCTATGAGGGCGGCCTTTCGGTGCGCACCTCGCTCGATCCGCAGATGCAGCTCGAGGCCAGAAGGGCGCTGCAGGACGGCTTGATCACCTATGACGAGCGTCGCGGTTTCCACGGTCCGATCAAGCAGATCAGCACGTCTGGCGACTGGGGTCCGCCGCTCGCCGAAGTACCCGCTCTCTCCGACGTGCCGGAATGGCGCCTTGCGGTCGTGCTTGCCGTTTCCAATGAGGCTGTCGATATCGGCCTCCAGCCGCCGAAGGATGGAGGCGGCAAGGTTGCGGCCGCACGTGAGCGTGGCACGATTGCGGCCAAGGACATGCAGTGGGCATTCCGCTCCGCCGGCGGTGACCGCAAGACCACGAAGTCGCCGGTCGGCGCCGTCTCGGCAGGCGATGTCGTCTATGTCGAGCGTCTCGGAGGCGACGGTTCGACCTCCTATCGTCTGCGCCAGCCACCGAAAGTGCAGGGCGGTCTCGTCGCCATGGACCCGAAGACAGGCCGCGTTCTCGCCATGGTTGGCGGCTTCTCCTATGCCCAGTCGGAATTCAACCGTGCCACCCAGGCGATGCGCCAACCGGGTTCCTCCTTCAAACCCTTCGTTTACGCTGCCGCGATGGACAACGGCTACACGCCGGCCTCGGTCATCATGGACGCGCCGATCGAGATCGTTTCGGGCGGTCAGGTCTGGAAGCCGGAAAACTATGGCGGCGAAGTCGGCGGCCCCTCGACGCTCCGCTCCGGCATCGAGAATTCGCGCAACCTGATGACGGTGCGCCTCGCCAACGATCTCGGCATGAATATCGTCGCCGAATATGCCGAGCGCTTCGGCATCTACGACAAGATGCCGCCGCTGCTCGCCATGTCGCTCGGTTCGGGCGAAACGACGGTGCTGCGCATGGTTTCGGCCTATTCAGTCATCGCCAATGGCGGCAAGCAGATCAAGCCGACGCTGATCGACCGTATCCAGGACCGTTACGGCAAAACGATCTTCAAGCATGAGGAGCGTCTTTGCGAAGGCTGCAATGCCGGCGACTGGCAGAGCCAGGACGAGCCCAACATCGTCGACAACCGCGAGCAGGTTCTCGATCCGATGACCTCCTACCAGATCACCTCGATGATGCAGGGCGTCATCCAGCGCGGTACCGCTGCCGGCAAGATCGATCTTTCGGGCCGCGACGTTGCCGGCAAGACCGGCACGACCAACGACGAGAAGGATGCCTGGTTCGTCGGCTTCACGCCGGATCTGGTCGCAGGCCTTTACATGGGCTTCGATACGCCGGCTCCGCTCGGCCGCGGCGGCACGGGCGGCGGTCTCTCGGCGCCGATCTTCAATGAATTCATGCAGGCGGCTGTCAAGGATATGCCTGAATCCAAATTCGTGGTCCCGGCCGGCATGAACATGATCGCGATCAACCGCAAGACCGGCATGGCGGCTGTCGATGGCGATCCAGGCACCATCATCGAAGCCTTCAAGCCAGGCACCGGCCCGGCCGACAGCCTCTCCGTCATCGGCATGGACGGCATGATGGCGCCGGAAGAAATCCTGCGCACGTCGCCGCAGGCAAACCAGGCAGTCCAGACCAACACGCCCGGCCTGTTCTGATCACAACCGATTTCCATTGCGCCCGCCACGGCTCTTTACATCCGCGGCGGGCGTCTCTATGTCACCAGCCTTACAGAATACCCGGTTACTCACAGAATACCGAAGCAAAGAAGCAGGAAAATGCGAGCGGAAATCCAGAACATAGTCGATGAAACCAAGCAGGCTATCACCCTGCTGAGGAGGCATCTTTGACTGGGACCAGGCGGTAAGACGACTGGACTGGTTGAACAACAAGGCAGAGGATCCCAACCTCTGGAACGATGCGCAGGAAGCCCAGAAGCTGATGCGCGAGCGCCAGCAGCTCGATGACGGCATCAATGGCGTCAGGTCGCTGGAGCAGCAGCTTTCCGACAATATCGAGCTTGTCGAACTCGGCGAGGAAGAGGGCGATGAAAGCATTGTCAAGGAAGCCGAGGACGCGCTGAAAGGCCTGCAGGCCGAGGCCGCCCGCCGACAGGTCGAAGCCATGCTGTCAGGCGAGGCCGACGGCAACGACACCTATCTGGAAGTCCATTCCGGCGCAGGCGGCACGGAAAGCCAGGACTGGGCGAACATGCTCCTGCGCATGTATACCCGCTGGGCTGAGCGCCAGCGCTTCAAGGTCGAACTCATGGAAGTGCATGACGGCGAAGAAGCCGGCATCAAGTCCGCGACCCTGCTGGTCAAGGGCCACAACGCCTATGGCTGGCTGAAGACGGAATCGGGCGTGCACCGCCTCGTGCGCATCTCGCCTTATGACAGCAATGCGCGCCGCCATACCTCGTTCTCGTCGATCTGGGTCTATCCTGTCGTCGATGACTCGATCAACATCGAGATCAATGAAAGCGATTGCCGGATCGATACCTACCGCTCGTCGGGTGCCGGCGGCCAGCACGTCAACACGACGGACTCGGCCGTACGTATCACTCACATTCCGACCGGTATCGTCGTCGCCTGCCAGCAGGAACGCTCACAGCATAAGAACCGCGCCAAGGCCTGGGAAATGCTGCGTGCCCGCATGTATGAAGCCGAGCTGAAGAAGCGCGAAGAGGCCGCAAACGCCGAGGCTGCCTCCAAGACGGATATCGGCTGGGGCCACCAGATCCGCTCCTACGTTCTGCAGCCCTACCAGCTCGTGAAGGACCTGCGTACCGGCGTTACGAGCACTGCTCCCGATGACGTGCTCGATGGCGATCTGAATGAGTTCATGGAAGCAGCACTTGCTCACCGCATCAGCGGCGCAGCCGATGCCGTCGTCGATGACGTCGACTGATCGGCAAAGACAGACCTGAAATAGAAAGCTCCGGAAACGGGGCTTTTTCATTTTCAGGCGTCCGCAGAAATGTCGATTCCGTGAAAGAACGCACCCGATAGTTCGGCGATCTCCTCGTGAACATCAGCACGTTCAATACCCGCCGGATCGGTAAACAGGAGCTCTGCAAAGGAGAGTCCCAATGCCGTGCCTTCCGGCAGGAAGATATAATGCCCAAGACCGCCCGGAAGGATTTTCAAGGTGCTTCGATCAAGCCGCGCATGCAGCCATGACGAACATTCTTCGGCCGGGGCCGTGTTGTCGGCATCGCCGACCAGAATGAGAGCGGGCTTGTGGATGGCTTTCAGGCTCTCCTCGCTGAAGCCGCGGATAGATCGACCCGGCGCGCAGACCAGCGCTGCCCTGATTCTGTCGTCCCGATAGGATCGCGACATCCGCGACCATGATTCGCGAAATGCCGTGCTCGTGCGGAGCAGCGACGGGATATGATCGGCGAGATCGGGAAACTCCCGCGGGCCACGTGGCCCTCCAGGTTTCAGCCTGGATTGTTCGAACTGCGAGAATTGAGCGACGGCACCGAGAAGCAGCATCACCGTATAGGCGCCAGCTGAAAATCCGGCGGCGAACACGCTGTCCGTATCGATATGTCCGGCCAGATCGCCCTGCCAGTCTTTTCGGCGGTCGAGCATGAAGCTCAGATCGGGCGCGCGCTCCCAGAGACAGGCAAAACCCTCGGCGCGATAAGCTTCGCCGCCGGTATTGCCATGATGGTCGACGCCGAGAGCGATAAAACCACGATCGACCAGACGGCGGGCGAGCCATTCCAGCCCGGCTGCCGAGCCGCCGGTACCATGCGACAGCAGGACCAGCGGATAGGATTTCGTCGCCGGGCGGATGGGCGCATCGCGGGCGACCGCGGCCCTCCGGAACCAGCTTCGTCCCGGAATTTCGGTTTCAAGCGAGCCCTCGGCTGCCGGATACCACAGGGACCAGCGAACAGGTCTTGGGCCGGTCCCGCCCCAGTCAGGCCGCGTCTCGTCATGGAGAATGCCTTCGCGAAAGCCGAGTTTCATGGCTTAGCCCCGATGAATAGCCTGCGACGCTCAGTTCGTCGCTTTCTCCACGGTAATATCGCCGAACTCGTCGATCAGCACCGTCCAGCCGTCGGATTCGGCAGCAGCATCGGTCTTCAGGTAGACCGTGGCGAAAAGGCCCGGCTCCTTGATGATGCCGCTCGAATTCTCGGGCCGGATATCCGTGACATAGGGTTTGAGGTCGCTGATTTCCTGCAGTTCGACCGTCGAGACGATGGCAGGTCCGGCGTCGCTCTGCGCGATCTGCTGCAGATAGATCTTGGAGGTTTTGTCCGGCTGGCGCACGGCGAAAAGCTTGTAATAGCCGTGCCGCTGCTGCGGTTTGGCATCCTCCCCGCTCACATTTTGGGTGCTGACGCTCTGCGTGGTTGTCGGGGCACGCTCGACCGGCAGCGAATTGCCGTCATCTTCCCAATAGCCGGTGCTGGTCGCGAAGATGATCGAGGCCGGCAGGATATCGTCGTGAACGGTCTGCGCCTCGGCGGCGGTCGCCCAGCCCGAAACAAGGAGCGCCGTCATAAATGCTTGCCGCATCGCCATCATTTCAATCCTCGAACTGTTCCGCCAGAATCCGGTCCGACCACGAGCGGTCGGGATCGGAAAGGATGCGTGCCGTCATGTCCTCGGACTGGGCGATGCGCACATGCAGTATGGATTTGATCTCGGTATTGTCTGCGACCGCATTCACAGGCCGCTTCTCGGCTTCCAATATATGGATGTCGACGGTCACCCGGTTGGGAAGTAGCGCTCCGCGCCAGCGCCGCGGCCGGAAGGCGCTAACCGGCGTCATGGCGAGGAGGGGCGCGTCAAGCGGCAGGATCGGACCGTGGGCGGAAAGATTGTAGGCGGTCGAGCCGGCAGGCGTGGCCACCATCAAGCCATCGCAGATCAACTCCTCCAGCCGCACGCGCCCATCGATTTCCACCCTGAGCTTCGCTGCCTGATAGGATTGCCGGAAAAGATAGACTTCGTTGATCGCAAGCGCCGACGAGTTGCTGCCGTCGGCATTGGATGTCGTCATCTTCAGTGGGTGAAACGCATTCTCGACGGCGGCACAGATGCGGTCGTGCAGGCCGTCCGTCTTGTAATCGTTCATCAGAAAGCCGACGGATCCGCAATTCATGCCGTAGACGAGCTTGCCGCTGTTCATCGTGCTGTGCAGCGTCTGAAGCATGAAGCCGTCGCCGCCGAGCGCGACGATCACATCGGCCTCGTTTGCGGGCACATCGCCGTAAAGGCGAATCAGCTCGTCTCGCGCGGCGAGCGCTTCCGTGGTCGGCGAGGCGATAAAAGAAAGCGTCTGAAATGACCGGCCCATGCAATGCCCTTTGTTATGCTGCTCTAGCTAAAGGATAAAGGGCTTCTACGACAAGACGTTTTGCGTCTGCTGCCGGAGTTTGGGCGATCCTGGAAACAAAGAGATAGGCCGCCGCCCTTCGATCGATATGTCGCAGCAGGTTACGTCCGCGCTCGAATTGAATCCTTATCGAAGCGCCGATGGCACAAAACCTCCGCTGTGGATAGATTTGCCTCGTTGCCGGAAAGGGCAAATTTTCTTTACAAAAGATCAGAATCTGCTACTTCGCAGCCATTGCCCTTGTAGCTCAGTTGGTAGAGCACCTGATTTGTAATCAGGGGGTCGCGGGTTCGAACCCTGCCGGGGGCACCAGTTTTCCAGCCATTCCATTACATGAACAGAGACTGAAGGGTCGATTCAGCAGCAATTCAGACGCGCTCGATCATTCTCGCTTCATCAGAAACGAGGAAGTGAGCCATGAGGATCTCCAGTTTTCTCCTAGCAGCCGCCATTTCGGCCGGTACTTTGTTTTCCGCCGTAGCCCCGGCTGCGGCTGTCCCTCTCGACCGTCCTGCCGTCTCGCAACGGAGCGATGTGATCCAGGTCCGTGGCGGCGATCGGGATTGGGGTGATCGCGATAGGGGCGATCGGGATTGGGGCGATCGCCGTGACTGGCGCGAGCGCCGCCATTGGCGTGAACGTCGTTACTGGCGCCCGGCCTGGGGTTATGAGCGCCGCTGGAGCCCGTGGCAGGAAGAGCGTTGGCGCGAGCGTCAATATTGGCGGCGCCATCACGGCGGACCCTATTGGCTCTATCGGAGCTGAGACCCTATTGGCTCTATCGGAGCTGAGTGAGGCAAGCCGCCTTCCAACCCCGAACAAAATCCCGTCGCAAGATTTCGAGCTTGCGACGGGATTTTTGCGCGACCTGTATTCGGTCGCAGCGGAACTGCTCGCAGAAGGAAACCGCGAAGGCGCATGGTCGTTGGCGGACCCGGCTTTCACCGCCATATTTTTGTTCAACGCCCTTCATGGGGTCGTCAATCAGGACGATGCCGGCGACGATGGAGCCAGCTGCGCAAAGCTGCTTCGTGATATCGAGGATAACGTCCTGCGCCTCGTTCGCTGAGACGGCAACGACGGCATCTTCGGGCGCACGAACATTTAAATCCCTGTTTGTCTTGCGGGATTGAACATCCGACAGCTTGGTGGGTTCCGGACCGGCTATTGCGCTGGCTGGGGCGGATTTGCCGGTGCCGTCGGCGCGAGCGGGTCGGGCTGCCGGATCGGATGCGATTTATCGACCCAGATGAGGCTCAGAATGATCATGACAAGGACCGCGATGAAGAGAACGCCGAAGATCAGCGGTCGAAATGCCATAATGTGGATTTCCTTTTTGCCGGCGCCCCTGGAAAAAAGAATGTATAGCCGAGTACAATGACCGGCTGGCCTTTTCCAAGGCGGAATATGGACCATGAACGAAGGTGTTCAACCGCAAGCGCGGCAATCCTTGCCTCTGTCCACGACATATTGGTGGTGGCTGCCCGAGAAGCCGGGCATTGACACCTATGCCTTCAGGTGCAGCCTTGCCGCATAAAGGGCAATCGCCGCGGCATTCGACACGTTCAGCGATTTGATGGCGCCGGGCATATCGAGGCGGGCGAGCGCGCTGACGGTCTCCCGTGTCTTCTGCCGCAAGCCCTTGCCTTCGGAGCCGAGCACCAACGCGATTCTGCCGCCTGAGAATGTGCCTTCGAGCGGCGCCGGCCCTTCCGAATCGAGACCGATCGTGAAGAAGCCGAGCTTGTGCAACTCGCCGAGCGCATCCGAGAGATTGGTGATCTGTATATAAGGTATGAGCTCCAGCGCGCCCGAAGCCGATTTGGCAAGCACGCCCGATTCGGTCGGGCTATGTCTCTGGGTGGTGATGACGGCGCCGGCGTTGAAGGCGACGGCCGAGCGCATGATGGCGCCGACATTGTGCGGATCGGTCACCTGATCGAGCACGAGAAGCAGCGGGCTGTCCTTCAGCGCTTCCAGTCGCCGGACGGGCAGGGGGCGCGTTTCCAGCAGCACGCCCTGATGGATCGCTTCGGGGCCGAGCACCTTGTCGATATCCTGCGGCGAAACCATTTCGACCGGAATGCCGATCACGTCGGGATCGACCTCCAGTCGCGCAAGCGCGTTCTGCGTGATCGAGAGCTTGATGTTTTTGCGTTCGGGGTTTTCAAGCGCGGCGCGAACGGTATGAAGGCCGTAGAGGAAGACCTGATCGGGGGCGAGCGCCGGCGGCTTCCAGTCATCAGCGCCTCGCTTGCGCTTCTGCGGCGCTGGTGTCGGGATTTCGCCGCGTTCGCGCTTGGCGTCGCGGTGCGCGCGCCGGAGCGTTGCGTAATGCGTGTCTTTTGCGGACTTGTCGGTGGCGGGCGTGCCGCCGGATTTTTTATCTTTGCTCATGCGGCTTTATAACGATGGCGCTTGTTGCCGCATAGGCCCTCTTTCATGCGCCGGCTTTCAACGGACAATGAAATTTTTCCTGTATTTTCCATTGTCATCGTGTTGACAGACTGAAATCGTCCGGTCATATACGCGGCGCAGACGACGGGGCGGCAACGCTTCAAAGTCTGACGAACTTGGTCTTCAAGATCCGGACGAAAAACTGGAGAGATGCCCGAGTGGTTAAAGGGGACGGACTGTAAATCCGTTGGCTCAGCCTACGTTGGTTCAAATCCAACTCTCTCCACCATTCGTCATTGGATCGGACCACCCCGCGGGTATAGCTCAATGGTAGAGCAGCAGCCTTCCAAGCTGAATACGCGGGTTCGATTCCCGCTACCCGCTCCATCTGTTCCCCTTCATAGAAGACCTGTCGTAGTGCTTTGCGTCAGGGTCGGAAGGTTCTGCATTGCCGACACCATACGATGCTTGCGCGACGATTGCGGAATTTGCAGTCACGACCAGGGTCGGTGAAGACGCGAGCCCGCCCTCTTTCGATTTTTGTCTGAAATTTCAGGGATTTTGGGGAGGCGGCAGGCGAATCGTCTTGTGGGTTGCAAATTATCTCCCATATCCGGCCACACGCCAAGAATGGCGTCTGTAATTAAGTCTTGCGCAATTTCGCCGAAAGCCTTAAACGGCGGCACTAAACCGGTTCGCCGGGGTCACCCATTTTACGTCCACAGGAAGCATTCAAATGGCAAAGAGTAAGTTTGAGCGCAACAAGCCGCACGTCAACATTGGCACGATCGGCCACGTTGACCACGGCAAGACGTCTCTGACGGCAGCGATCACGAAGTACTTCGGTGAGTTCAAGGCGTATGACCAGATCGACGCGGCACCGGAAGAAAAGGCGCGCGGCATCACCATTTCGACGGCTCACGTCGAGTACGAGACGCCGAACCGCCACTATGCGCACGTCGACTGCCCCGGCCACGCTGACTATGTGAAGAACATGATCACCGGTGCCGCGCAGATGGACGGCGCGATCCTGGTCTGCTCTGCTGCTGACGGCCCGATGCCGCAGACGCGCGAGCACATCCTGCTCGCCCGCCAGGTTGGCGTTCCGGCGATCGTTGTGTTCCTCAACAAGGTCGACCAGGTCGACGACGCCGAACTGCTCGAGCTCGTCGAGCTGGAAGTGCGCGAACTTCTGTCGTCCTACGACTTCCCGGGCGACGACATTCCGGTCGTCAAGGGTTCGGCGCTTGCTGCGCTTGAAGATTCCGACAAGAAGATCGGTGAAGACGCGATCCGCGAGCTGATGGCTCAGGTCGACGCCTACATCCCGACGCCTGAGCGTCCGATCGACCAGCCGTTCCTGATGCCGATCGAAGACGTGTTCTCGATCTCGGGCCGCGGTACGGTTGTGACCGGCCGCGTCGAGCGTGGCATCGTCAAGGTTGGTGAAGAAGTCGAGATCGTCGGCATCCGTCCGACCTCGAAGACGACGGTGACCGGCGTTGAAATGTTCCGCAAGCTGCTCGACCAGGGCCAGGCCGGCGACAACATCGGTGCGCTGGTTCGCGGTGTGAACCGTGACGGCGTCGAGCGTGGCCAGATCCTGTGCAAGCCGGGCTCTGTCAAGCCGCACAAGAAGTTCAAGGCCGAAGCCTACATCCTGACGAAGGAAGAAGGCGGCCGTCATACGCCGTTCTTCACGAACTACCGTCCGCAGTTCTACTTCCGCACGACGGACGTGACGGGTATCGTGACGCTTCCGGAAGGCACGGAAATGGTCATGCCTGGCGACAACGTCACCGTTGACGTCGAGCTGATCGTTCCGATCGCGATGGAAGAAAAGCTTCGCTTCGCGATCCGCGAAGGCGGCCGCACCGTCGGTGCTGGCATCGTTGCTTCCATCGTCGAGTAATCCGGGACTATCCCCGAATAAGGAAAACCCCGCTGGAAACGGCGGGGTTTTTCGTTTCTGACGGGCGTCTGGCCGTCCATGAGATGTTGTAAAAATATCGTTAAAATTTCCAGACGCAGCACTTTATTCATCTCGCGTTCAGAAAGCGTTTTGCGATCCGGCTTTTTTGGTTCAGACTCCATCCTGTAGAAAGGAGAGCCACAATGATTCAAAAGGCCACCTTCGTTGCGACGATATTCGCAATGTATGTTTTCACAATGTTTTTCATCGCGGCAATTCCGCAAGAGGTCGTTCAGGCGGCCGGCGTGCAGCTGGATGAGGTAAGCGTCGTCAAGTGACGACCTTGCAGGATCGCCGGAAAATCCGGCGGTGATTGGAAATGACAGGGCAGGTGCTTCCGGTCGGAAGCTCCTGGCCGAAGCGGGTTTGAACCTGCTTGCGAGACGCTCGCTTGCTCTTCGCGCGGAAGAGTTTATCTATGCCTCCGATTTCATGATGCGGAGGATATTCCATGAAAAAGCGTGTTCTTTTCACCGGTGGTTCGGGCAAAGCTGGACGCCATGCCGTGCCGTGGCTCGTCAATGCAGGCTATGAGGTCCATAATGTCGATCTCGTGCCGCTGGAAAGCCCCGGTGTCACCAATCTCATTGCCGACATCACCGATAGCGGCCAGATGTTCAATGTGCTTTCCATGCACCGGGATTTTCCCGATCTGGAATCGGGCAAGGGTGTGCAGCCCTTCGATGCTGTCGTCCACTTCGCTGCGGTGCCGCGCATCCTGATCAAGCCCGACAACGAGACCTTCCGCATCAACACGATGGGCACCTACAATGTCATCGAGGCGGCGGTGAAGCTCGGCATCAGGAAGATCATTGTCGCTTCGAGCGAGACCACCTATGGTGTCTGCTTCGCCGAAGGCCATCGCGACTTCCACCAGTTCCCGCTGGAGGAAGATTATGATGTCAACCCGATGGATTCCTACGGCCTTTCCAAGGTCCTGAACGAGAAGACGGCGCGCGCTTTTGCCGAACGTTCGGGTTTTGACATCTATGCGTTGCGAATCGGCAACGTCATCGAGCCGCATGAGTACGAGAAGTTCCCGACCTATTTCGCTAATCCGGAGATGCGCAAGCGCATCGCCTGGAGCTATATCGACGCGCGCGATCTCGGCCAGATCGTCCATCTCTGCATCGAGAAGGATGGACTGGGTTTCCAGGTCTTCAACGCTGCCAACAACACCGTCTCGGCCAACACGCCGTCGAAAGAGCTCGCCAAACGCTTCTTCCCGAATGTGCCTTTCACTCGCGAGATCGGTGAATATGAAGGCCTGCTTTCCAACCGGAAGATTCGCGAAGTGCTTGGCTTCAAGGAAGAGCACGACTGGCGCAAATACGTGAAAGTCTGAGATTCCGGTTAAGTGGACATCTCTGCCGGGCTCATTGCAGACTGAGTCCGGCGGCGGCATCAGCGGCTGCCGGCCGCTTCCCCGGGCTGTCTGCGGAGAATGGTTCTGAAAATCGAAAATCGCTCTTGCATATCCTGAGCCGCCGTCTTAAAGGGAGCGCCATGCTTCTCACCGGCTCAAGATTGCAAGGTCAACGGGCTGAATGCAAAGCGTAAAGGGGTATAGCTCAGTTGGTAGAGCGGCGGTCTCCAAAACCGCAGGTCGGGGGTTCGAGCCCCTCTGCCCCTGCCATTTTCCTTGAACGGACAGCGCGGACGTATCGCAGCGTTCCGGCGAGGATTGTTTATATGGCGACAAATTTCGTCAAACGTCGGTTTCCCTCTTGTGTATTCGGAGATCGATGTTTATTTAGGGTTCAACAGACACGCGGTGCGTGGGGCTGATAGTTTCAGCTTTACGCGCCGTAATTGCGTGGGCAGTCGATGGCATCCAAATCCAATCCATTCGCGTTTCTGCAGCAGGTCCGCACGGAAACGTCTAAAGTTACCTGGCCGTCGCGCCGCGAGACGATGATCTCGACGGTCATGGTGCTCGTTATGGTTGTTTTTGCTGCGCTGTTTTTCTTTGCCGCTGACCAGCTCATTGGCTGGGCGCTGAGCTTCGTGCTCAATACCGGCAACTGATACGGGTGGAGATGAAAATGGCGGCACGTTGGTACATCGTCCACGCATATTCTAATTTTGAAAAGAAGGTGGCTGAAGACATCGAGAACAAGGCTCGCCAGAAAGGGCTTGAGCATCTGTTCGAGAAGATCCTCGTGCCGACCGAGAAGGTGGTGGAAGTGCGCCGTGGCCGTAAGGTCGATTCCGAGCGCAAATTCTTTCCGGGCTATGTCATGGTTCGTGCCAACCTGACGGATGAGGCCTATCACCTGATCAAGAATACGCCGAAGGTCACGGGCTTCCTTGGTTCCGACAACAAGCCGGTTCCGATTCCGGATTCTGAAGCCGAGCGCATTCTCGGTCAGGTTCAGGAAGGTGTCGAGCGGCCGAAGGCCTCCGTCACGTTCGAGATCGGCGAGCAGGTTCGCGTTTCCGATGGTCCGTTCGCGTCGTTCAATGGCACGGTTCAGGACGTGGACGAAGAGCGTTCGCGCCTGAAGGTGGAAGTGTCGATCTTTGGCCGTGCCACCCCGGTCGAGCTGGAATACGCTCAGGTCGAGAAGGTCTGATTTTAAGATTGGGGTTCGGTCATTGATGGCTGATCCTCGCGCGGCGAACGCCGCATCGCGTGGAAGGTGAGGGGTCTTAGCCGGACCTCAACGATCCGCACCACGCAACCGCAGCCGCCGGAGTGATCCGGCATCAAGGGTCGGGCGACCGGCCGTCAGTGAAAGGCAGAGAGATATGGCTAAGAAAGTTGCAGGCCAGCTCAAGCTTCAGGTCAAGGCAGGATCGGCAAACCCGTCCCCGCCGATTGGTCCGGCGCTTGGTCAGCGTGGCATTAACATCATGGAGTTCTGCAAGTCGTTCAATGCGGCTACGCAGGAAATGGAAAAGGGCATGCCGATTCCGGTCGTCATTACCTATTACCAGGACAAGTCCTTCACCTTCGTCATGAAGCAGCCGCCGGTCAGCTACTGGCTGAAGAAGGAAGCCAAGATCCAGTCCGGTTCCAAGACCCCGGGCAAGGGCGCAAAGGCTGGTACCCTCACCAAGGCTCAGATCAAGACGATCGCCGAAGCCAAGATGAAGGACCTGAACGCAGCAGATATCGAAGGTGCAATGGCGATGATCGAGGGCTCTGCCCGCGCCATGGGCCTGGAAGTGGTGGGTTAAGACCATGGCAGGCAAGCGCACTCAGAAGATCAACGAAGGTGTTGATCCGACCAAGCTCTACGCTCTGACGACCGCCATCGGCATGGTCAAGGAACGTGCCGTAGCAAAGTTCGATGAAACGATCGAAGTTTCGATGAACCTCGGTGTTGATCCGCGTCACGCAGACCAGATGGTTCGCGGCGTGGTCAATCTGCCGAACGGCACCGGCCGTACGGTTCGTGTCGCCGTTTTCGCTCGTGGCGTCAAGGCTGATGAAGCCAAGGCTGCCGGCGCAGACATCGTCGGCGCAGAAGAGCTCGTCGAAATCGTCCAGGGCGGCAAGATCGAATTCGATCGCTGCATCGCGACCCCGGACATGATGCCGCTCGTCGGTCGTCTCGGTAAGGTTCTCGGCCCGCGCGGCATGATGCCGAACCCGAAGGTCGGTACGGTTACGATGGATGTCGCTGGTGCCGTCAAGGCTTCCAAGGGCGGCGCTGTCGAGTTCCGCGTCGAAAAGGCTGGTATCGTTCACGCTGGCATCGGCAAGGCATCTTTCGATGCCAAGGCTCTGGAAGAAAACATCCGTGCCTTCGCTGACGCCGTCATCAAGGCGAAGCCGGCTGGCGCCAAGGGCAACTACGTCAAGCGCGTGGCGATCTCCTCGACCATGGGGCCGGGCGTCAAGATCGAAGTTGGCTCGGTCACCGCAGCGGTTACGGCTGCTTAAGTTTCATCGGGCTCCGGCCCGATTACAAGAATTCCGGCCTCGCAAGGGGCCGGGATATTCCGGAGAAATCCGGAATCCTGTCCGAGATTGCAGGTGGTTTTCCCTTAATCACTTTGCCTGCATGAGACGGGTAAGACCCGAATTGCATGAAGTTCTACTTCTAGGAAATCGGTTCGAGCCTTGGATGCCTTGTGCCTCCTTTGCCTTTACTGGCGCGGAGCGCGAGGGGACAGGATCCTCAAGCGTCGCTTGGGATCGCTTCTGATCCCAGGAGGCAAAGGCAACCCGGTGGGTCCGTTCAAACGGTCCCGCCAACTGGAGATAGGCAGTGGAAAGAGCGGAAAAGCGCGAATTCGTCACGGAACTGAACGATGTCTTCAAGGCATCGGGCTCGGTTGTCGTGGCCCACTATGCTGGTGCTACAGTCGCACAGATGAACGATTTTCGTTCGAAGATGCGCGCTGCTGGCGGCACCGTCAAAGTCGCGAAGAACCGCCTGGCCAAAATTGCCCTTCAGGGTACGGAAGCGGAAGGGATTTCCAATCTCTTCAAGGGTCAGACCCTCATTGCCTACAGCAATGATCCGATCACCGCTCCGAAGGTCGTCATGGATTTCGCCAAGACCAACGACAAGATCGTGGTTCTCGGCGGCGCCATGGGCACGACAACGCTGAACGCCGAAGGTGTCAAGTCGCTTGCGACCCTGCCTTCGCTGGACGAACTGCGTGCGAAGCTGCTGGGCATGATCCAGACTCCGGCTACCCGCATTGCAGGCGTTGTTGCAGCACCGGCAAGCCAGCTTGCTCGCGTGTTCTCGGCCTACGCCAAGAAGGACGAAGCCGCTTAAGGCGGTTTTTCGCTGTACAAACTCAACAGTTCGAACCGAACAAAAGGAACTAGAAAATGGCTGATCTCGCAAAGATCGTTGAAGACCTCTCCTCGCTGACCGTCCTGGAAGCCGCTGAGCTTTCCAAGCTGCTCGAAGAAAAGTGGGGCGTTTCCGCCGCTGCTCCGGTAGCTGTCGCTGCCGTTGCTGGTGGTGCAGGCGGTGCAGCTGCTCCGGCTGAAGAAGAAAAGACCGAGTTCGACGTCATCCTCACGGATGCCGGCGCCAACAAGATCAACGTCATCAAGGAAGTCCGCGCCATCACCGGCCTCGGCCTCAAGGAAGCCAAGGACCTCGTCGAAGGCGCTCCGAAGGCTGTCAAGGAAGGCGTTTCCAAGGCTGAAGCCGCTGACATCAAGAAGAAGCTTGAAGACGCTGGCGCAAAGGCCGACGTCAAGTAATCTTGAACTGCACTTGGGAGGCGGTATTTACGGCCTCCCATTTGCCGTTTTTCTGAACGAATTACCCAAAAGCCGCGTGAAAACGGCTTTTGGGTAATGGGTTCTTCAAGAGCATGGTCTCGAACCGAGGCGCCAAGGCAATCCGGCCTGGTTGTTTCGGGAGGTGGGACGAGGTTGAACTACTCATTGGTTGACGGGATCGACTGGCCATCGGTTCCCGTCCGTTGCAGGCCCGGATGCAATTTTTGAAGGAGCGACGATGGCTCAGACCCTTTCGTTCAATGGTCGTAGGCGCGTACGCAAGTTTTTTGGTAAAATCCCCGAAGTCGCAGAAATGCCGAACCTCATCGAGGTTCAGAAGGCATCCTACGACCAGTTTCTGATGGTTGAAGAGCCCAAGGGCGGTCGTCCCGACGAAGGCCTCCAGGCTGTCTTCAAGTCCGTTTTCCCGATCACCGATTTCTCCGGCGCTTCCATGCTGGAGTTCGTGTCCTATGAATTCGAACCGCCGAAGTTCGACGTCGACGAATGCCGCCAGCGCGACCTGACCTATGCCGCGCCGCTGAAGGTTACTCTCCGTCTCATCGTGTTCGATATCGACGAGGATACCGGCGCGAAGTCGATCAAGGACATCAAGGAACAGTCCGTCTACATGGGCGACATGCCGCTCATGACGAACAACGGTACGTTCATCGTCAACGGCACCGAGCGTGTGATCGTGTCCCAGATGCACCGTTCGCCGGGCGTCTTCTTCGATCACGACAAGGGCAAGAGCCATTCTTCCGGCAAGCTGCTCTTTGCTGCGCGCGTGATCCCTTATCGCGGTTCCTGGCTCGATATCGAATTCGACGCCAAGGACATCGTCTACGCCCGTATCGACCGCCGCCGCAAGATTCCGGTGACGTCGCTGCTGATGGCCCTCGGCATGGACGGCGAGGAAATCCTCGACACCTTCTACACGAAGTCGCTCTACAAGCGCGACGGTGAAGGCTGGCGCATTCCCTTCAAGCCGGAGACGCTGAAGGGTGCTAAGGCGATCACCGAGATGGTCGACGCCGATACCGGCGAAGTCGTTGTGGAAGCCGGCAAGAAGCTGACCCCGCGTCTGCTCCGCCAGCTCTCCGACAAGGGCCTGAAGGCCCTCAAGGCGACCGATGACGATCTCTACGGCAACTACCTTGCCGAAGATATCGTCAACTACTCGACGGGTGAGATCTATCTCGAAGCCGGCGACGAGATCGACGAGAAGACACTGGGTGTCATCCTCGCCAATCACTTCGACGAAATCCCCGTTCTTGGCATCGACCACATCAATGTCGGCGCCTACATCCGCAACACGCTGACGGCAGACAAGAACGAGAACCGCCAGGACGCTCTGTTCGACATCTATCGCGTCATGCGTCCGGGTGAACCGCCGACCATGGAATCGGCCGAAGCCATGTTCAACTCGCTGTTCTTCGATGCGGAGCGTTACGACCTCTCCGCCGTTGGCCGTGTCAAGATGAACATGCGCCTCGACCTCTCCGTCGAAGACACCGTCCGCATCCTGCGCAAGGACGACATCCTGGCCGTGGTCAAGATGCTCGTCGAACTGCGCGACGGCAAGGGCGAGATCGACGACATCGACAACCTCGGCAACCGTCGTGTCCGTTCGGTCGGCGAACTGATGGAGAACCAGTACCGTCTCGGCCTGCTCCGCATGGAGCGCGCGATCAAGGAACGCATGTCCTCGATCGAAATCGACACGGTCATGCCGCAGGATCTGATCAACGCCAAGCCGGCTGCCGCAGCCGTGCGCGAATTCTTCGGTTCCTCGCAGCTCTCGCAGTTCATGGACCAGGTGAACCCGCTCTCGGAAATCACCCACAAGCGCCGTCTCTCGGCTCTTGGTCCGGGCGGTCTGACCCGCGAGCGCGCCGGCTTCGAAGTCCGCGACGTTCATCCGACCCATTACGGCCGCATCTGCCCGATCGAAACGCCGGAAGGCCCGAACATCGGTCTTATCAACTCGCTGGCGACCTTCGCACGCGTCAACAAGTACGGCTTCATCGAAAGCCCGTACCGCCGCATCGTCGATGGCAAGGTGACCAATGACGTGCTCTACCTCTCCGCCATGGAAGAGGCGAAGTACTACGTTGCCCAGGCCAACGCCGAACTGGCTTCGGACGGCTCTTTCGTCGACGAATTCGTCGTCTGCCGCCATGCTGGCGAAGTTATGCTCGCTCCGCGCGACAGCATGAACCTGATGGACGTCTCGCCGAAGCAGGTCGTTTCGGTTGCAGCCGCTCTCATCCCGTTCCTGGAAAACGACGACGCCAACCGCGCTCTCATGGGCTCGAACATGCAGCGTCAGGCCGTTCCGCTTCTGCGCGCTGAAGCGCCGTTCGTCGGTACCGGCATGGAGCCGGTCGTCGCCCGCGACTCCGGTGCTGCCATCGGTGCACGCCGCGGCGGTGTGGTCGACCAGGTCGACGCGACGCGTATCGTTATCCGCGCCACGGAAGACCTCGAAGCCGGCAAGTCCGGCGTCGATATCTACCGCCTGCAGAAGTTCCAGCGTTCGAACCAGAACACCTGCGTCAACCAGCGCCCGCTGGTCACCGTCGGTGACGTGGTCAACCGCGGCGACATTCTCGCCGACGGTCCGTCGACGGACTTGGGCGATCTGGCTCTCGGCCGCAACGCGCTCGTCGCGTTCATGCCGTGGAACGGCTACAACTACGAAGACTCGATCCTGATGTCGGAACGGATCGTTGCCGACGACGTGTTCACCTCCATCCACATCGAAGAATTCGAAGTGATGGCTCGTGACACCAAGCTTGGTCCGGAAGAAATCACGCGCGACATCCCGAACGTTTCGGAAGAAGCGCTGAAGAACCTCGACGAAGCCGGTATCGTCTATATTGGTGCCGAAGTTCAGCCGGGCGATATCCTCGTCGGCAAGATCACGCCGAAGGGCGAAAGCCCGATGACGCCGGAAGAAAAGCTCCTGCGCGCCATTTTCGGTGAAAAGGCATCCGACGTGCGCGACACGTCCATGCGCATGCCGCCCGGCACCTACGGCACGATCGTCGAAGTGCGCGTCTTCAACCGCCACGGCGTTGAAAAGGACGAGCGCGCGATGGCAATCGAGCGCGAAGAGATCGAGCGTCTTGCAAAGGACCGCGACGACGAACAGGCGATCCTCGACCGTAACGTCTACGGCCGTCTGATCGACATGCTGCGCGGCCAGTCCTCCATTGCCGGCCCGAAGGGCTTCAAGAAGGGCACCGAGCTGTCGAACGCCGTCGTTTCCGAATATCCCCGCTCGCAGTGGTGGATGTTCGCCGTCGAAGACGAAAAGGTCCAGAGCGAGCTCGAAGCACTCCGCGGCCAGTACGACGAATCCAAGTCGCGCCTCGAACAGCGCTTCATGGACAAGGTCGAAAAGGTCCAGCGCGGCGACGAAATGCCTCCGGGCGTCATGAAGATGGTCAAGGTCTTCGTCGCTGTTAAGCGCAAGATCCAGCCGGGCGACAAGATGGCCGGCCGTCACGGCAACAAGGGTGTCGTATCGCGCATCGTTCCGGTCGAGGATATGCCGTTCCTCGAAGACGGTACGCATGTCGATATCTGCTTGAACCCGCTCGGCGTGCCTTCGCGCATGAACGTCGGCCAGATCCTCGAGACCCATCTTGCCTGGGCTTGCGCAGGCATGGGCAAGAAGATCGGCGAGTTGCTCGAAGAGTATCGCAAGACCATGGACATCACCGACCTGAAGCGCGAGCTGACGGACGTGTATGCTTCCCAAGCCAAGGACGAAGTCGCCAACTTCGACGACGCCTCGCTCGTCAAGCTGGCTGAACAGTCCCGCAAGGGCGTCTCCATCGCAACGCCGGTCTTCGACGGTGCGCATGAGCCCGACGTTGCCTCGATGCTGAAGAAGGCAGGTCTGCACGAGTCCGGTCAGTCGGTTCTGTACGATGGCCGTACCGGCGAGCCCTTCGACCGCAAGGTCACCGTTGGCTACATGTACATGATCAAGCTGAACCACCTTGTCGACGACAAGATCCACGCTCGTTCGATCGGCCCGTACTCGCTCGTTACCCAGCAGCCGCTGGGCGGCAAGGCGCAGTTCGGTGGCCAGCGCTTCGGCGAAATGGAAGTCTGGGCGCTTGAAGCCTACGGCGCAGCCTACACGCTGCAGGAAATGTTGACGGTGAAGTCGGACGACGTGGCCGGCCGCACCAAGGTCTACGAAGCGATCGTCCGTGGCGACGACACCTTCGAGGCCGGTATTCCGGAAAGCTTCAACGTTCTCGTCAAGGAAATGCGCTCGCTGGGTCTCTCGGTCGAGCTCGAAAATTCCAAGGTCGAGGATCTGCAGGCTGCAGGCCAGCTGCCGGACGCTGCCGAATAACCACTTGATAGGGTGTGCGCTCTTCGAAGGGGCGCACACCGTTCCCGCCATGGCCCCGTAATGTGTCGGTCGGGCAGGGACGCTTTCGCCGCATTCTGCGGTTATTGTCGTTTAAGCGATGGCGCGGCTCCCGGGAATTGGCCGCCAACCCTCGCAAGATAAGGGCGCTTTCGCCCATGAAGGAGACAGGCATGAACCAAGAGGTCATGAATCTTTTCAATCCGCAGGTGCCTGCACAGAACTTCGATTCCATCCGGATTTCGATCGCCTCTCCGGAGAAGATTCTTTCCTGGTCCTATGGCGAGATCAAGAAGCCGGAAACCATCAACTACCGCACGTTCAAGCCGGAACGCGACGGTCTCTTCTGCGCGCGCATCTTCGGACCGATCAAGGACTACGAGTGCTTGTGCGGCAAGTACAAGCGCATGAAGTACAAGGGCATCATCTGCGAAAAGTGCGGCGTCGAAGTCACGCTGTCGCGCGTTCGCCGTGAGCGCATGGGCCATATCGAGCTCGCCGCTCCCGTCGCCCACATCTGGTTCCTGAAGTCGCTGCCGTCACGTATTTCCACGCTGCTCGACATGACGCTGAAGGATGTCGAGCGCGTCCTCTACTTCGAACACTACATCGTCACCGAGCCGGGTCTCACCGCGCTCAAGGAGCACCAGCTCCTGACGGAAGAAGAATACATGCTCGCCGTCGACGAATATGGTGAAGACCAGTTCACGGCCATGATCGGTGCGGAAGCCATCTACGAGATGCTGGCATCGATGAATCTCGAAAAGATCGCTGGCGATCTGCGCTCCGAGCTTGCCGACACCACGTCGGATCTCAAGCAGAAGAAGCTGATGAAGCGCCTGAAGATCGTCGAGAACTTCATGGAGTCAGGCAATCGTCCGGAATGGATGATCATGAAGGTCGTTCCGGTGATCCCGCCGGATCTGCGCCCGCTCGTTCCGCTGGACGGCGGTCGTTTCGCGACGTCGGATCTGAACGATCTCTATCGCCGTGTCATCAACCGTAACAACCGTCTGAAGCGTCTCATCGAACTGCGCGCACCGGGCATCATCATCCGCAACGAAAAGCGCATGCTGCAGGAATCTGTCGATGCGCTCTTCGACAACGGCCGCCGTGGCCGCGTCATCACCGGCGCCAACAAGCGTCCGCTGAAGTCGCTGTCCGACATGCTCAAGGGCAAGCAGGGCCGCTTCCGTCAGAACCTGCTCGGCAAGCGCGTCGACTATTCCGGCCGTTCGGTCATCGTGACCGGTCCGGAACTGAAGCTGCATCAGTGCGGTCTTCCGAAGAAGATGGCGCTTGAGCTCTTCAAGCCGTTCATCTACGCCCGCCTCGACGCCAAGGGTTACTCCTCGACCGTCAAGCAGGCCAAGAAGCTGGTTGAAAAGGAAAAGCCGGAAGTTTGGGATATCCTCGATGAGGTCATCCGCGAGCATCCGGTTCTCTTGAACCGCGCGCCGACGCTGCACCGCCTGGGCATCCAGGCCTTCGAACCCATCCTGGTCGAAGGCAAGGCGATCCAGTTGCATCCGCTCGTCTGCACGGCCTTCAACGCCGACTTCGACGGTGACCAGATGGCCGTTCACGTGCCGCTGTCGCTCGAAGCCCAGCTCGAAGCCCGCGTTCTGATGATGTCGACCAACAACATCCTGCACCCGGCAAACGGCGCACCGATCATCGTTCCGTCGCAGGACATGGTTCTCGGCCTCTACTACCTCTCGATCGTAAACCAGAACGAGCCGGGCGAAGGCATGGCCTTCTCCGATCTCGGCGAGCTGCATCACGCGCTCGAAAACAAGGTCGTCACGCTGCACACCAAGATCCGCGGCCGCTTCAAGTCGATCGGCGAAGACGGCAAGCCGTACTCGAAGATCTATGAGACGACGCCGGGCCGCCTGCTCATTGGTGAGCTCCTGCCGAAAAACGGCAAGGTGACCTTCGACATCTGCAACCAGGAAATGACCAAGAAGAACATCTCCAGGATGATCGACGCGGTCTACCGTCACTGCGGCCAGAAGGACACGGTCATCTTCTGCGACCGCATCATGCAACTCGGCTTCACCCACGCCTGCCGCGCCGGCATTTCGTTCGGCAAGGACGACATGGTCATTCCGGAATCCAAGGCGAAGATCGTTGCCGACACCGAAAACCTGGTGAAGGAATACGAGCAGCAGTACAACGACGGTCTGATCACTCAGGGCGAAAAGTACAACAAGGTCGTTGACGCGTGGGGTAAGGCCACGGAGAAGGTCGCCGAAGATATGATGGCCCGCATTAAGGCTGTCGAGTTCGACGATAAGACTGGTCGCCAGAAGCCGATGAACGCCATCTACATGATGTCGCACTCGGGTGCCCGTGGTTCTCCGAACCAGATGCGTCAGCTCGGCGGTATGCGCGGCCTCATGGCCAAGCCGTCAGGTGAAATCATCGAGACGCCGATCATCTCGAACTTCAAGGAAGGCCTGACGGTCAACGAGTACTTCAACTCGACGCACGGCGCCCGCAAGGGTCTGGCAGACACCGCCCTGAAGACTGCGAACTCCGGTTACCTGACTCGCCGTCTCGTCGACGTCGCGCAGGACTGCATCGTCACGCACGTCGATTGCGGTACCGAAACCGGCCTCACTATGACCGCCATCGTCGATGCCGGTCAGGTCGTTGCTTCGCTCGGCGCCCGCATCCTCGGCCGTACGGCCCTCGACAACATCGACCACCCGGTTACCGGCGAGCGTATCGTCGATGCCGGCAAGATGATCCTTGAGCCCGATGTCACCGAGATCGAGAAGGCTGGTATCCAGTCGATCCGCATTCGCTCGGCACTGACCTGCGAAATCCAGACGGGCGTCTGCTCGGTCTGCTACGGCCGCGACCTCGCGCGCGGTACGCCGGTCAACATGGGCGAAGCCGTCGGCGTTATCGCGGCTCAGTCGATCGGCGAGCCGGGCACGCAGCTCACCATGCGTACCTTCCACCTTGGTGGCACGGCAACGGTGGTCGACCAGTCGTTCCTGGAAGCCTCGTATGAAGGTACGGTGCAGATCAAGAACCGTAACATCCTGCGCAACTCCGATGGCAACCTCGTTGCCATGGGCCGCAACATGACCGTCCAGATCCTGGACGAGCGTGGCGTGGAGCGTTCCTCGCAGCGTGTTGCCTATGGTTCGAAGCTGCATGTCGACGAAGGCGACAAGGTTAAGCGCGGTCAGCGTCTGGCGGAGTGGGACCCCTACACCCGTCCGATGATGACGGAAGTAGCCGGTACGGTTCAGTTCGAAGATGTCGTCGACGGCCTCTCCGTTCTCGAAGCGACCGACGAATCCACCGGTATCACCAAGCGTCAGGTTATCGACTGGCGTTCGACCCCGCGCGGTTCGGATCTGAAGCCGGCCATCGTCATCAAGGATGCAAGCGGCAATGTCGCGAAGCTCTCCCGCGGTGGCGAAGCCCGCTTCCTGCTCTCGGTCGACGCGATCCTATCCGTCGAGCCGGGCCAGAAGGTCTCCCAGGGTGACGTTCTTGCCCGTTCGCCGCTGGAAAGCGCCAAGACCAAGGACATCACCGGTGGTCTGCCGCGCGTTGCAGAATTGTTCGAGGCTCGTCGTCCGAAGGACCACGCCATCATCGCAGAGATCGATGGTACGATCCGCCTCGGCCGCGACTACAAGAACAAGCGTCGCGTCATCATCGAGCCGGCAGAAGACGGTGTCGAGCCTGTCGAATACCTGATCCCGAAGGGCAAGCCCTTCCACCTTCAGGAGGGCGACTATATCGAAAAGGGTGATTACATCCTCGACGGTAACCCGGCTCCGCACGACATCCTGGCGATCAAGGGCGTGGAAGCCTTGGCTTCCTACCTCGTCAACGAAATCCAGGAAGTCTATCGTCTGCAGGGCGTTGTCATCAACGACAAGCACATCGAGGTGATTGTCCGTCAGATGCTGCAGAAGGTGGAGATCACCGATGCAGGCGACTCCACCTACATCGTCGGCGACAATGTCGACCGTATCGAGCTGGAAGACGTCAACGACCAGCTCATCGAGGAAGGCAAGAAGCCTGCCAGTGGCGATCCCGTTCTGCTCGGCATCACCAAGGCATCGCTGCAGACCCCGTCCTTCATCTCGGCCGCTTCCTTCCAGGAAACGACCAAGGTGCTGACGGAAGCCGCGATTGCCGGCAAGACCGATGGCCTGCAGGGTCTGAAGGAAAACGTCATCGTCGGCCGTCTGATCCCGGCCGGTACCGGTGGCACCATGACCCAGATCCGCCGCATCGCGACGGCTCGCGACGACCTGATCCTGGAAGAGCGCCGCAAGGGCTCCGGGGCAGCGGCTGCAACGCCGATGCTGCAGGACCTGGCGAACGAAAGCGCGCCGGCCGCCGAATAACAGGCAGTCCAGAGTTTAAAAATTCAAGGCCGCCCGGAGAAATCCGGGCGGTTTTTCTTTGTCCGGAAATATCTGGATACCTCATTCCAAGCGGAAAACGATAAAGCCGCCGGCTTGCCGGCGGCTTTGCGATGAATGTCGAATTTGCTGGGGGCCGTTGGCGACGGTATCGCGATAACACGCTGCAGGTTCGCCGCCCTCATATATCTGCCAAAATGGAAAGGCGAGGGCGGGGGATCAGGCCCGCGCGGCGCGCAGCCCCGTTCTTTGTCTATAGGCTCAGCTGAAACGGATGATCGAGACTTCGCCGTCCAGTGCACCCTGATAGGCGGAGGCGTGCGGTTCTTCGGAGGGCACTTCGGTCAACATGCCGATCTGGTCGAGATCGGCCTCGATGAAGCCCTCCTCGGCAAGTGCGTTCAAGGCTTCCCGCACGGCGCTGTCATCGTCGGCAGCCTTCAGCATGACGTGCAGGTCCACGCCCTCGCTTGTATCGGATTCATAGCCCTTGCCGATGATGATGAAGATCATCGGTCCGTCGAAATTGTTGTCGTTGTCCGGTGTCCCGATCATTTTTTTGTCCTTCGGCTCTCTAAGAATCGCAATATGCAGGTCCCATATAAGGGCTTGATGTCTGCAAATACTGATTCCTATCTGTTTTTGCTGCAATGCCCAAGTTTATCTTGCCGGGTATCTTTAACCGGCTTAAAGAGCCTGTAAACAGCGTGTTCTCCGGGCATTTGAAGCTGCCGGGGCGGAGATTATTTCTTAACCGGCCTTGACGAGCAGGGCGGAAACCAGTAGTACGCCCGCCATCGGATCCCATGTGAGGTTTGGCTGTTCGGGGCGACGCGCCCTGAAGAACGCCTCAAACAAGGTTCTAAACGCACGTTGAAGTCATGATGCTGCACGCATGACGCACCTTTTTGCGTCCTCTGCTCTATGTGGTCCATCTGCGGAAGCGGATCGGGCCATATTTTGCGCATTGAGGGAAATATGTGTGGCAATGCCGGAAACGGCGAAGTTCGAGCCCGCAAGGGTACTGAGACAAACGTAAGGGATGGTTGAATGCCTACCGTAAACCAGCTGATCCGCAAGCCTCGCCAGGCGAACGTAAAGCGTAACAAGGTTCCCGCTCTTCAGGAGAACCCGCAGAAGCGCGGTGTTTGCACCCGCGTTTACACCACGACGCCGAAGAAGCCGAACTCGGCTCTGCGTAAGGTCGCAAAGATCCGCCTCACCAACGGCTTCGAAGTCATTGGTTACATTCCCGGTGAAGGTCACAACCTTCAGGAACACTCCGTCGTCATGATCCGTGGCGGCCGCGTCAAGGACCTTCCGGGTGTTCGCTACCACATCATCCGCGGCGTTCTCGATACCCAGGGTGTCAAGAACCGCAAGCAGCGCCGTTCCAAGTACGGTGCGAAGCGTCCGAAGTAATTTCGCCCCGGGCGATACCGCCCGGAAAGGCTTGAAAGTGAGATTCCGGCGCTGCGCGAGGTCCTCCGCGTGGTGAAGCGCCTTAACAGTTAAAGAGACGAGAAGTATGTCCAGACGCCATAAAGCAGAAAAGCGCGAGATCAATCCGGACCCGAAGTTCGGTGACCTCGTTGTCACGAAGTTCATGAATGCCATCATGCTGGACGGCAAGAAGTCCGTCGCCGAAAGCATCGTGTACGGCGCGTTTGACTCCGTGCAGGGCAAGTCGAAGCAGGAACCGCTCACGGTTTTCCATTCCGCGCTCGACAACATCGCTCCGCACGTTGAAGTCCGCTCGCGCCGCGTCGGTGGTGCGACCTACCAGGTTCCGGTCGATGTCCGTCCGGAGCGCCGCCAGGCTCTTGCCATCCGCTGGTTGATTGCTGCTGCGCGCAAGCGCAACGAAACCACCATGATCGATCGTCTTTCGGGCGAACTTCTCGACGCGTCCAACAACCGCGGTTCCGCGGTCAAGAAGCGCGAAGACACGCACAAGATGGCTGATGCCAACCGCGCGTTCTCGCATTATCGCTGGTAATCCCGAACGATATCGAAAGGCAGTCCATAATGGCTCGCGAATATAAGATCGAAGACTACCGCAATTTCGGTATCATGGCGCACATCGACGCCGGCAAGACCACGACGACCGAGCGTATCCTTTATTACACCGGCAAGTCGCACAAGATCGGTGAAGTCCACGATGGCGCAGCCACGATGGACTGGATGGAGCAGGAACAGGAACGCGGCATCACGATCACGTCCGCTGCCACCACGACCTTCTGGAAGGGCCGTGACGGCAAGATGCGCCGCTTCAACATCATCGACACCCCCGGCCACGTCGACTTCACCATCGAAGTCGAGCGTTCGCTGCGCGTTCTCGACGGTGCCATCGCGCTGCTCGACGCCAACGCTGGTGTTGAGCCGCAGACCGAAACCGTCTGGCGTCAGGCTGAGAAGTATCATGTTCCGCGCATGATCTTCTGCAACAAGATGGACAAGACCGGTGCGGATTTCTACCGCTCCGTCGAGATGATCAAGACCCGTCTCGGTGCGATCGCCGTCGTCATGCAGCTGCCGATCGGCGCTGAAAGCGACTTCAAGGGCGTGATCGACCTCGTCGAGATGAACGCTCTGATCTGGCGCGATGAATCTCTCGGCGCCCAGTGGGATGTCGTCGAGATCCCGGAAGATATGAAGGCCAAGGCTGAAGAATATCGCGAAAAGCTGATCGAGACGGTTGTCGAGATCGATGAAGCTGCGATGGAAGCCTACCTCGAAGGCGTCATGCCCGACAACGACAAGATCCGCGAACTTGTTCGCCGCGGTACGATCGACGTCAAGTTCCATCCGATGTTCTGCGGCACGGCCTTCAAGAACAAGGGCGTGCAGCCGCTGCTCGACGCCGTTGTCGACTACCTGCCGTCGCCGCTCGACATTCCCGCGATCAAGGGCATCGACTTCAAGACCGAAGCCGAAATCGAGCGTCATGCAGACGACGCCGAGCCGTTGTCCATGCTCGCGTTCAAGATCATGAACGACCCCTTCGTCGGTTCGCTCACCTTCGCCCGTATCTACTCCGGCAAGCTCGAAAAGGGTTCGTCGGTCATGAACACGGTCAAGGACAAGCGCGAGCGCGTGGGGCGCATGCTGCAGATGCACTCCAACTCGCGTGAAGATATCGAAGAAGCCTTTGCCGGCGACATCGTTGCTCTCGCAGGTCTCAAGGAAACCACCACGGGTGACACGCTCTGCGACCCGCTGAAGCCGGTTATCCTCGAGCGCATGGAGTTCCCGGAGCCGGTCATCCAGATCGCTATCGAGCCGAAGTCCAAGGGTGACCAGGAAAAGATGGGCCTCGCGCTCAACCGCCTGGCAGCCGAAGATCCGTCCTTCCGTGTGAAGACGGACCAGGAATCCGGTCAGACGATCATCGCCGGCATGGGCGAACTGCATCTCGACATCATCGTCGACCGCATGCGCCGTGAGTTCAAGGTCGAAGCAAACGTCGGCGCGCCGCAGGTTGCTTACCGCGAAACCATCACGCGCCAGCACGAAGAAGACTACACGCACAAGAAGCAGTCCGGTGGTACCGGCCAGTTCGCACGCGTCAAGATCGTCTTCGAACCGAACCCGGATGGCGACGACTTCAAGTTCGAATCCAAGATCGTCGGCGGTGCTGTTCCGAAGGAATACATCCCGGGCGTTCAGAAGGGTATCGAAAGCGTTCTGTCTTCCGGTCCGCTGGCTGGCTTCCCGATGCTGGGCGTCAAGGCGACGCTCATCGACGGCGCCTTCCACGACGTCGACTCCTCGGTTCTGGCATTCGAAATTGCTTCCCGCGCTTGCTTCCGTGAAGCGGCAAAGAAGGCTGGAGCTCAGCTTCTCGAGCCGATGATGAAGGTCGAAGTCGTTACCCCGGAAGACTATGTTGGTGACGTCATCGGCGACCTGAACTCCCGCCGTGGTCAGATCCAGGGTCAGGAAAGCCGTGGTGTCGCCGTTGTCATCAACGCCAACGTCCCGCTGGCCAACATGTTCAAGTATGTCGACAACCTGCGCTCCATGTCGCAGGGCCGTGCTCAGTACACGATGACCTTCGATCACTACGCGCCGGTCCCGTCGAACGTCGCAACCGAAATCCAGGCAAAGTATTCCGGTCAGAAGTGACCGGAATACCAATTGACCGATAACAAGAATTAGCGCCCCTCGGGCCAAAGAATGGAGAGCCGAAAATGGCAAAGAGTAAGTTTGAGCGCAACAAGCCGCACGTCAACATTGGCACGATCGGCCACGTTGACCACGGCAAGACGTCTCTGACGGCAGCGATCACGAAGTACTTCGGTGAGTTCAAGGCGTATGACCAGATCGACGCGGCACCGGAAGAAAAGGCGCGCGGCATCACCATTTCGACGGCTCACGTCGAGTACGAGACGCCGAACCGCCACTATGCGCACGTCGACTGCCCCGGCCACGCTGACTATGTGAAGAACATGATCACCGGTGCCGCGCAGATGGACGGCGCGATCCTGGTCTGCTCTGCTGCTGACGGCCCGATGCCGCAGACGCGCGAGCACATCCTGCTCGCCCGCCAGGTTGGCGTTCCGGCGATCGTTGTGTTCCTCAACAAGGTCGACCAGGTCGACGACGCCGAACTGCTCGAGCTCGTCGAGCTGGAAGTGCGCGAACTTCTGTCGTCCTACGACTTCCCGGGCGACGACATTCCGGTCGTCAAGGGTTCGGCGCTTGCTGCGCTTGAAGATTCCGACAAGAAGATCGGTGAAGACGCGATCCGCGAGCTGATGGCTCAGGTCGACGCCTACATCCCGACGCCTGAGCGTCCGATCGACCAGCCGTTCCTGATGCCGATCGAAGACGTGTTCTCGATCTCGGGCCGCGGTACGGTTGTGACCGGCCGCGTCGAGCGTGGCATCGTCAAGGTTGGTGAAGAAGTCGAGATCGTCGGCATCCGTCCGACCTCGAAGACGACGGTGACCGGCGTTGAAATGTTCCGCAAGCTGCTCGACCAGGGCCAGGCCGGCGACAACATCGGTGCGCTGGTTCGCGGTGTGAACCGTGACGGCGTCGAGCGTGGCCAGATCCTGTGCAAGCCGGGCTCTGTCAAGCCGCACAAGAAGTTCAAGGCCGAAGCCTACATCCTGACGAAGGAAGAAGGCGGCCGTCATACGCCGTTCTTCACGAACTACCGTCCGCAGTTCTACTTCCGCACGACGGACGTGACGGGTATCGTGACGCTTCCGGAAGGCACGGAAATGGTCATGCCTGGCGACAACGTCACCGTTGACGTCGAGCTGATCGTTCCGATCGCGATGGAAGAAAAGCTTCGCTTCGCGATCCGCGAAGGCGGCCGCACCGTCGGTGCAGGCATCGTTGCTTCCATCGTCGAGTAATCCATTCGGCTGCTCCGGTGGAGCAGCCGATTCGATGACATTATTATGAAGCAGGCGGCGCTGGCCGCTTGCTTATTACACAGAAATGTTGCAAATGGCGCGCGAGCGCGATTTGCGTACCGCTTTGGATGACGAAGCGGTGACTAAACAAACAATAAGGTGGGTCAAAAGGCCCTGAAGAATGGATAGGGATGCCGTAACAGGCATTTCTCTCGATCTTTGAAACCGGTGGTCCGCCTTAGGAAGAAAGAACAACCCATGTCTTGCCCAAAGACATGAGGGAAAACAAACACAAGGATAACGTCGAATGAACGGCCAAAATATCCGCATTCGCCTGAAGGCGTTCGATCACCGGATTCTCGATGCTTCCACGCGCGAGATCGTGTCGACGGCGAAGCGCACCGGTGCAAGCGTCCGGGGCCCCGTTCCGCTTCCGACCCGCATCGAGAAGTTTACGGTCAACCGGTCCCCGCACATCGACAAGAAGAGCCGCGAACAGTTCGAGATGCGCACGCATAAGCGCCTGCTCGACATCGTAGATCCGACCCCGCAGACGGTAGACGCGCTGATGAAGCTCGATCTCGCCGCAGGTGTCGATGTTGAGATCAAGCTCTGAGCTTGCTCGAGCTGAGTTGGAAGGATTGAACCGATGCGTTCAGGTGTGATTGCACAGAAGGTGGGAATGACCCGCGTCTACAACGACGCCGGCGAGCATGTCCCGGTAACGGTACTGCGTTTGGATGGCTGCCAGGTCGTGGCCCAGCGCACCGTAGAAAAGAATGGCTATACCGCGCTTCAGCTCGGTGCTGGCCAGGCCAAGGTAAAGAACACGTCCAAGGCGATGCGCGGCAACTTTGCCGTTGCTAACGTTGAGCCGAAGGCCAAGCTCCAGGAATTCCGTGTTTCGGAAGACAACCTGCTCGATATTGGCACTGAGCTTAAGGCTGGCCACTTTGCTGCTGGCCAGCTCGTCGATGTCACCGGCACCACGGTCGGTAAGGGCTTTGCCGGCGCCATGAAGCGCCACGGTTTCGGCGGTCTGCGCGCCACGCACGGTGTGTCTGTTTCGCACCGCTCGCATGGTTCGACGGGTTCGCGCCAGGATCCGGGCAAGGTTTTCAAGAACAAGAAGATGGCTGGTCATATGGGCCAGACGCGCGTGACGACGCAGAACCTTGAAGTGGTTTCGACCGACGAAGATCGTGGTCTGATCCTGATCAAGGGTGCAGTACCCGGTTCCAAGGGTGCCTGGATCATCGTGCGCGACGCCGTCAAGTCGGCAGCGAAGTAAGGGAGCCAGACCAATGGAATTGAACGTCAAGACCCTCGAGGGCAAAGACGCTGGGAAGGTTTCCCTTTCTGACGCGATTTTCGGCCTTGAGCCCCGCGAAGACATTCTCGCCCGCGTCATCCGCTGGCAGCTTGCCAAGAAGCAGCAGGGCACCCATCAGGCAAAGGGCCGCGCGGACGTTTCCCGCACCGGCGCCAAGATGTACAAGCAGAAGGGTACGGGCCGCGCTCGTCACCATTCGGCTCGTGCTCCGCAGTTCCGCGGCGGTGGTAAGGCCCACGGCCCGGTCGCCCGCAGTCATGAACACGACCTTCCCAAGAAGGTTCGCGCGCTCGGCCTGCGTCATGCGCTGTCCGCCAAGATCAAGGCAGACGAACTGATCATCATCGATGATCTGGTCGCCAACGAAGCAAAGACGAAGGCTCTGGCCGGCGTATTCGCCTCGCTGGGTCTCACCAACGCCCTCTTCATCGGTGGCGCCGAGCTCGACGGTAACTTCAAGCTCGCTGCTCAGAACATCCCGAACGTCGATGTTCTGCCGATCCAGGGCATCAACGTTTACGACATCGTCCGCCGCGGCAAGCTCGTGCTTTCCAAGGCTGCCGTTGAAGCGCTAGAGGAGCGATTCAAGTGACCGATCTTCGCCACTACGATGTGATCGTTTCTCCTGCGATCACCGAAAAGTCCACGCTGGTATCGGAAAACAACCAGGTTGTTTTCAATGTCGCCAAGAAGGCGACGAAGCCGGAAATCAAGGCTGCGGTCGAGGCGCTCTTCGGCGTCAAGGTCACGGCCGTCAACACCCTGCTGCGCAAGGGCAAAACCCGCCGGTTCCGCGGTTTTGTCGGCAAGCAGCAGGACGTGAAGAAGGCTGTCGTGACGTTGGCTGAAGGCCAGACGATCGACGTCTCCACCGGTCTCTGAGGAATAAAAAGATGGCATTGAAAACATTCAATCCGACGACCCCGAGCCAGCGCCAGCTGGTCATCGTCGACCGTTCGGGCCTCTACAAGGGCAAGCCGGTCAAGTCGCTGACGGAAGGTCTGACCAAGAGCGGCGGTCGTAACAACCTCGGCCGCATCACAGCCCGCTTCATCGGCGGCGGTCACAAGCGTACGTATCGCATCATTGACTTCAAGCGTCGCAAGTTCGACGTCGAAGGGACGGTCGAGCGTATCGAATACGACCCGAACCGTACGGCTTACATCGCGCTCGTCAGCTATGCCGACGGCGAGAAGGCCTACATCATCGCTCCGCAGCGTCTTGCTGCCGGCGACAAGGTCATCGCTTCCGACAAGGCCGTCGACGTCAAGCCCGGCAACACGATGCCGCTGCAGTACATTCCGGTCGGCTCCATCATCCACAACGTGGAAATGAAGCCGGGCAAGGGCGGTCAGATTGCCCGCTCCGCCGGTTCCTACGCACAGCTCGTCGGCCGCGACCAGGGCATGGCGATCCTTCGCCTGAACTCCGGCGAACAGCGCCTCGTGCACGGCACCTGCCTTGCTTCGATCGGTGCTGTGTCGAACCCTGACCATGCCAATATCAACGACGGCAAGGCCGGTCGTACCGTTTGGCGCGGCAAGCGTCCGCATAACCGCGGCGTCGTCATGAACCCGGTCGACCATCCGCACGGCGGTGGTGAAGGCCGCACCTCTGGTGGTCGCCATCCGGTGACGCCGTGGGGCAAGCCGACCAAAGGCAAGCGCACACGCTCTAACAAGGCGACCGACAAGTTCATTATGCGCTCGCGTCATCAGCGCAAGAAGTAAGAGAGGAAGTCCTCAATGGCTCGTTCAGTATGGAAAGGTCCGTTTGTTGACGGCTATCTTCTCAAGAAGGCTGAGAAGGTTCGTGAAGGCGGACGTGCAGAAGTAATCAAGATCTGGAGCCGTCGCTCCACGATCCTGCCGCAGTTCGTTGGTCTCACCTTCGGCGTCTACAACGGCAGCAAGCATGTTCCGGTCAGTGTCAACGAAGACATGGTCGGTCACAAATTCGGTGAATTCTCTCCGACCCGTACCTATTACGGTCACGGCGCGGACAAGAAGGCAAAGAGGAAGTAACGATGGGTAAGGCTAAAGCCGAACGCCGGCTGAAGGACAACGAGGCGCAAGCAGTCGCCCGTACGCTCCGCGTCAGCCCACAGAAGCTCAACCTGGTTGCTGCGGCTATCCGCGGCAAGAAGGTCGAGCGTGCACTCGCTGAGCTGGAATTCTCCCGCAAGCGTATCGCAGGTGCCGTCAAGAAGACGCTCGAATCTGCGATCGCCAACGCCGAGAACAACCATGACCTCGACGTCGACGCTCTCGTCGTCGCCGAGGCCTATGTCGGCAAGTCGATCGTCATGAAGCGCTTCCACGCTCGCGGCCGCGGCCGCGCATCGCGCATCGAACGTCCGTTCGCTCACCTGACGATCGTCGTTCGTGAAGTGCAGGCACAAGAGGAGGCCGCATAATGGGTCAGAAAATCAATCCGATTGGTTTCCGTCTTGGCATCAACCGTACCTGGGATAGCCGCTGGTTTGCGGACAATGCCGAGTACGGCCAGCTCCTGCACGAAGACCTGAAGATGCGGAAGTTCGTCATGAGCGAACTGAAGCAGGCCGGTATCTCCAAGGTGGTCATCGAGCGTCCGCACAAGAAGTGCCGCGTCACGATCCACTCGGCCCGTCCGGGCCTGATCATCGGCCGCAAGGGCGCCGACATCGACAAGCTCCGCAAGAAGCTGTCGGACATGACGAACTCCGAAACGCATCTCAACATCGTTGAAGTGCGCAAGCCGGAAATCGACGCGACGCTCGTCGCTCAGTCGATCGCCCAGCAGCTCGAGCGCCGTGTGGCTTTCCGCCGTGCCATGAAGCGCGCCGTTCAGTCCGCGATGCGTCTTGGCGCCGAAGGCATCAAGATCACCTGCGCCGGCCGTCTCGGCGGTGCAGAAATCGCTCGTACGGAATGGTACCGCGAAGGCCGCGTTCCGCTGCACACCCTGCGCGCCGACATCGATTACGGTACGGCTGAAGCCGAAACCGCATTCGGTATCTGCGGCATCAAGGTCTGGATCTTCAAGGGCGAAATCCTTGAGCACGATCCGATGGCTTCCGAACGCCGCGCGCTGGAAGGCGATGCACAGGGTCCGGCAAGCCGCGAACGCGACCGTGGCGATCGTCGCCGCGAACGCGACAACGCGTAATTAGCGCTGGCGAAAGATAAGCTCGGAGAAGTAAGAAAATGTTGCAGCCAAAGCGTACTAAGTACCGCAAGCAGTTCAAGGGCCGCATCAAGGGCGTAGCCAAGGGCGGTTCTGACCTGGCCTTCGGCGAATTCGGCCTGAAGGCTCAGGAGCCGAACCGCGTTAACGCACGCGAGATCGAAGCGGCCCGCCGCGCGATCACGCGTTACATGAAGCGCGCCGGCCGTGTTTGGATCCGCGTGTTCCCGGACGTTCCGGTAACCGCAAAGCCTACCGAAGTCCGCATGGGTAAGGGTAAGGGTTCCGTGGAATACTGGGCATGCAAGGTCAAGCCCGGTCGTATGATGTTCGAGATCGACGGTGTCTCCGAGGAAATCGCGCGCGAAGCGCTTCGCCTCGGCTCGGCCAAGCTCTCGGTCAAGACGCGCTTCGTTCAGCGCATCGCAGAGTAAGGAGAAGGCACGATGAAAGCCGAAGAAGTACGCGGCCTCACGGCCGACCAGCTCAAGGACAAGCTCGCCGACCTGAAGAAGGAGCAGTTCAACCTGCGCTTCCAGAAGGCGACCGGCCAGCTTGAGAAGTCCTCGCGCATCAACGAAGTCCGCAAGGACATCGCCCGCGTCAAAACCATTGCCCGCCAGAAGGCGGCAGAAGCAAAGGCTTAAAGGAAAAAAACATGCCGAAGCGTATTCTGCAGGGCGTCGTGGTTGGTGACAAGAACGAGAAGACTGTCGTAGTTCGCGTTGAGCGTCGTTTCGCTCATCCGCTGCTCCAGAAGACCGTTCGTCGCTCCAAGAAGTACAAGGCCCACGACGAAAACAATCAGTACAAGATCGGCGATATCGTCTCCATCGAGGAGTGCGCACCGATCTCCAAGGACAAGCGCTGGACGGTTATTGCCGCCCAGGCCAAGTAAGAATTTCGCGCGAGGCCTTGCGTCTCGCGGAAATTTCTGTATGAAGCAGCGTCGGAACGCTCGAATGCCGGGCGTTCTTTTGCTTTAAGCGCACGGAAGGTCCCATCTGGGAAACCACCCTGGCAACGATCGATCCCGCGCTATTCAAGCTATTGCCGTGCTTTCGCTGTTCCTGTGACGAGCGGCCGGCAGACAATTTTCATAAGCCGGGAGAGGGGGCTTTGCCCAACCATTCCGGTAAGAACAAGAAGGCGACCTGATATGATTCAGATGCAAACAAACCTCGACGTCGCGGATAATTCCGGCGCCCGTCGTGTCATGTGCATCAAGGTGCTGGGCGGCTCGAAGCGCAAGTATGCCTCGATCGGCGACGTCATCGTCGTTTCGATCAAGGAAGCTATTCCGCGCGGCCGTGTGAAGAAGGGTGACGTGATGAAGGCGGTTGTAGTTCGCACCGCCAAGGACATCCGTCGTCCGGATGGCTCTGTCATCCGCTTCGACACCAACGCAGCAGTCCTCATCGACAACAAAAAAGAGCCGATCGGCACCCGTATCTTCGGACCGGTTCCGCGCGAATTGCGTGCGAAGAACCACATGAAGATCATCTCGCTGGCTCCCGAAGTACTGTAAGGAGCGAGAACGATGCAAAAGATTCGTAAGGGCGACAAGGTCGTCATGCTCGCAGGCAAGGACAAGGGCCGCACTGGCGAAGTCATCCAGGTCCTGCCGAAGGAAGATCGCGCCGTCGTTCGCGGCGTAAACGTCGTAAAGCGCCATCAGCGCCAGACACAGACCCAGGAAGCCGGGATCATTTCCAAGGAAGCTTCGGTCCACCTGTCCAACGTCGCGATCGTCGACAAGGACGGCAAGCCGACCCGCGTCGGCTTCAAGGTTGTTGACGGCAAGAAGGTCCGCGTGGCCAAGCGTTCGGGAGAAGTGATCGATGGCTGAGGCAAAGTACGAGCCGCGGCTCAAGAAGGAATATGTCGAGCGGATCCGTAAGGCGATGCAGGAGAAGTTCTCCTACGCCAACGAGATGATGATCCCGAAGCTTGACAAGATAGTTATCAACATGGGTGTGGGCGAAGCCACGGCTGACTCGAAGAAGCCGACCGTTGCTGCTGCCGACCTGGCTGCCATTGCTGGCCAGAAGCCGGTTATCACCCGTGCACGCAACTCTATCGCTGGCTTCAAGGTCCGCGAAAACATGCCGATCGGCGCGAAGGTCACCCTGCGCGGCGCCCGCATGTACGAGTTCCTGGATCGCCTGGTCAACATCGCGCTTCCGCGCGTTCGCGACTTCCGCGGCCTGAACCCGAAGAGCTTTGACGGCCGTGGCAACTTTGCCATGGGCATCAAGGAGCACATTGTGTTCCCTGAAATCAACTACGACAAGGTTGATCAGATGTGGGGCATGGACATCATCGTTTGCACGACGGCCACGACCGACGACGAAGCTCGCGCTCTCCTCACGGAGTTCAGCTTCCCGTTCCGTCAGTAACCGTAACGACGAGCGTAGAAAAGGAACCTGACATGGCGAAGACAAGCGCAGTTGAAAAGAACAAGCGCCGCCGTAATACGGTCGCAAACCAGGCTGCCAAGCGCGCAGCTCTGAAGGCGATCATCATGAACCAGGCTCTTCCGATCGAAGAGCGGTTCAAGGCCTCGATCAAGCTGGCATCCCTGCCGCGTGACGGATCGAAGACCCGCATTCGCAACCGTTGCGAAGTGTCCGGTCGTCCGCGCGCTTATTACCGTAAACTGCGTATGTCGCGTATCGCGCTGCGCGAACTGGGCAATCTCGGCAAGGTGCCGGGCATCGTCAAGTCGAGCTGGTAAGGAGCAGGTTAGATGACAATGACTGATCCGTTGGGCGATATGCTCACCCGTATCCGCAACGGTGCTTCGCGTCGCAAGTCGTCGGTTTCGACGCCTGCTTCCAAGCTCCGTGCACGTGTTCTCGATGTCCTCCAGTCCGAAGGCTACATCCGTGGCTACTCCGTCGTCGATTTCGGCAACGGCAAGTCCGAACTGAACATTGAACTGAAGTACTATGAAGGCGCATCGGTGATCCGTGAGATCGGCCGTGTGTCCAAACCGGGCCGCCGGGTTTATGTCTCGGTCAAGTCCATTCCGCAGGTCGCGAACGGCCTCGGCATCACCATCCTTTCGACCCCGAAGGGCGTGATGGCCGATCACCAGGCTCGCGAACAGAACGTTGGTGGCGAGGTTCTCTGCTCTGTCTTCTAAGACAGCGCAGGGTCTCCATAGCGAACAGACAGGATTGAAACATGTCTCGTATCGGTAAGAAGCCCGTTCAGGTGCCTGCTGGGATCACGGCTACGGTCGATGGCCAGAAGGTTACCGCTAAGGGTCCGAAGGGCGAGCTGTTTTTCGTCGCAAACGACGAAATCAGCCTCAAGCTCGAAAACAATGCGGTCGTCGTAACGCCGCTCAGCCAGACGAAGAATGCTCGTTCGAAGTGGGGCATGTCCCGCACGATGATCGAAAACATCTTCAAGGGCGTCAAGGACGGCTTCGAGCGCAAGCTCGAAATCAACGGCGTTGGTTACCGTGCTTCCCTGCAGGGCAAGAACCTGCAGCTAGCGCTCGGTTTCAGCCACGACGTGGTCTACGAACCGCCGCAGGGCATCACGATCGCTGTACCGAAGCCGACGGAAATTATCGTCACCGGCATCAACAAGCAGCAGGTCGGTCAGGTCGCCGCCGAGATCCGCGAATATCGCGGTCCGGAGCCCTACAAGGGCAAGGGCGTCAAGTATGCCGAAGAGCGGATTGTCCGCAAAGAAGGCAAGAAGAAGTAAGGATCACGCGAAATGGCTAGCAGGAAAGAAGCACTTGCACGTCGTGCCAACCGCGTGCGCCGTCATCTCAAGTCGGTGGCCAACGGCCGTCCGCGCCTGTCGGTTCATCGCTCCTCGAAGAACATCTATGCTCAGATCATCGACGATGTTGCCGGCAAGACCCTTGCCGCTGCATCGACCCTCGACAAGGATCTGCGCGGTTCTCTGAAGACCGGTGCCGACACCGCAGCAGCAGCCCTCGTTGGCAAGCTCGTTGCAGAGCGCGCCTCCAAGGCAGGTGTCACTGAGGTCGTATTCGACCGTGGCGCCTTCATCTATCATGGCCGCATCAAGGCCCTGGCAGATGCAGCCCGCGAAAGCGGTCTGACCTTCTAATCAGTTTCCGGCCGAAGGCCTTTAAGCCTCGGCCGGATTTCACCGGACCGCAAACCGTTCCCTTGGGGAAGCCGATGCGGTCCTCGTTTTGTTTGCCGATTGCACCCGGAAAAGAAAAAGGAAGAGGACAATGGCACAGGAAAGAAGGCCGCAGCGGGAAGACCGCCAGAGCCGCGAAGAGCGCGATAGCGAATTCGTCGACAAGCTGGTCGCGATCAACCGCGTCGCCAAGGTTGTTAAGGGTGGCCGTCGCTTCGGCTTCGCCGCTCTCGTCGTCGTCGGCGACCAGAAGGGCCGCGTAGGCTTCGGCCATGGCAAGGCACGCGAAGTGCCGGAGGCCATCCGCAAGGCAACCGAAGCCGCCAAGCGCGAACTGATCTTCGTACCGCTGCGTGACGGCCGTACGCTGCATCACGACGTCCATGGCCGTCATGGCGCCGGCAAGGTTCTGCTGCGCTCGGCCAAGGTCGGTACCGGTATCATCGCCGGTGGTCCGATGCGCGCCGTCTTCGAAACGCTCGGCGTCCACGACGTCGTCGCCAAGTCGACTGGTTCGTCGAACCCCTACAACATGGTTCGCGCCACCTTCGACGCTCTGAAGCACCAGGTTCACCCGAAGGACATCGCAGCCCAGCGCGGCATCAAGTATGCTACGCTCCAGGCTCGCCGTGCCGCTTCTGGCAACGCCTCTGAAGAATAAGAGGAGCTGACCAATGGCCAAGGCTACCAAGAAGGCTGAAGCGAAGACTGTTACGATCGAACAGATCGGCAGCCCGATTCGCCGTCCGGACGTCCAGCAGCGCACGCTGATCGGTCTCGGACTGAACAAAATGCACCGTCGCCGCACGCTGGAAGACACTCCGGCCGTTCGTGGCATGATCCGTGCAGTCCAGCATCTCGTTCGCGTTGTCGACGAGAAGTGAGACCGGAGTAACGCTCATGAAACTCAATGAAATCAAGGATAACGAAGGCTCTACCCACAGCCGTAAGCGTCTCGGCCGCGGTATCGGCTCGGGCTCCGGCAAGACCGGTGGTCGCGGTGTAAAGGGTCAGAAGTCCCGTTCGGGCGTCGCCATCAACGGCTTCGAAGGCGGTCAGATGCCCATCTATCGTCGCCTGCCGAAGCGCGGCTTCAACAACATCTTCGCAGCCGACTACGTCGTCGTATCGCTGGCACGCATCCAGGCTGCCGTCGATGCCGGCAAGCTCGACGCGAAGGCAACGGTTGATGCGGCTGCTCTCAAGGCCGCCGGCGTCATCCGCCGCGCCAAGGACGGCGTTCGCGTTCTCGCCGACGGCGAGCTCAAGGCCAAGATCACGCTCGAAGTTGCAGGCGCTTCCAAGTCTGCCGTCGAGAAGATCGAAAAGGCCGGCGGCAAGGTAACGCTTCTTTCTGCCGCAGCGGCAGAATAATAAACTCATGATATATCGCCCGGGGTGCTTCACACCGGGCGATTTTGCTCCCATATGTGAGCCTCACAAAAACCTGCTTGGACGCATCCGCGTCGGGACGGTAAGACTGAAAACGAGGGTGAGGCATAGGGTTGCGCCAGCGATCCGTCCGAAGCCCGGTTTTTAAAAGAAATTCATACTGATTCCGGTGCCGGCCGACTCGAGAGCGCCCGGAATTGGTAGCGCGGAGAAACGCATGGCTTCTGCAGCGGAACAACTGGCTTCAAACCTCAATTTTTCGACCTTCGCCAAAGCCGAGGATCTTAAGAAGCGCCTGTGGTTCACACTGGCAGCTCTCCTCGTCTACCGGCTGGGTACCCATATTCCGCTTCCAGGCCTCAATCCGCAGGCCTATGCCCAGGCCTTCCAGGGTCAAGCTGGCGGCATTCTCGGCCTCTTCAACATGTTCTCCGGCGGCGCCGTACAGCGCATGGCGATCTTCGCGCTCGGCATCATGCCCTACATCTCCGCTTCGATCATCGTGCAGCTCATGACTTCGGTCGTGCCGGCGCTCGAAAACCTGAAGAAGGAAGGCGAGCAGGGCCGCAAGATCATCAACCAGTACACCCGCTACGGCACGGTCATCCTCGGCGCGCTCCAGGCCTACGGCATTGCCGTTGGTCTCGAAAGCGGTAACGGCCTCGTCGTCGATCCGGGCTGGTTCTTCAAAATTTCGACCGTTCTAACGCTTCTCGGCGGCACGATGTTCCTGATGTGGCTCGGCGAGCAGATCACCTCGCGCGGTATCGGCAACGGTATTTCGCTGATCATCTTCGCAGGCATTGCGGCCGGTCTTCCGACAGCCCTTGCCGGTACGCTGGAACTCGGCCGTACCGGTGCGCTGTCGACGACGCTCATCCTCGCCGTCATCGTCGTTGCGATCGCCGTCATCGCCGTCATCGTCTTCGTCGAGCGCGCGCAGCGCCGCCTTCTGATCCAGTATCCGAAGCGTCAGGTCGGCAACCGCATGTTCCAGGGCGACACCTCGCACCTGCCGCTGAAGCTGAACACCTCGGGCGTTATCCCGGCAATCTTTGCATCCTCGCTGCTGCTTCTGCCGGCGACGCTCGCAGGCTTTGCCAGCACGACGGCGATGCCCGCCTGGGCGACCGCCGTCGTTGCAGCGCTTGGCCACGGCCAGCCGCTTTACATGGTGCTCTATGCGGCACTCATCGCCTTCTTTGCCTTTTTCTACACGGCCATCGTCTTCAATCCGAAGGACACTGCCGATAACCTGAAGAAGCATGGCGGCTTCATCCCCGGCATCCGCCCGGGCGATCGCACTGCCGAATATATCGACTACGTGCTGACCCGTATCACGGTGATCGGCGCTATCTATCTCGTATTCGTCTGTATCCTGCCTGAGATCCTGGTGTCGCAAACCGGCATTCCATTAGCCCTTGGTGGGACTTCGCTTTTGATCGTGGTTAGCGTAACTCTTGATACGGTGGCACAGATCCAGGGCCATTTGATCGCACAGCAGTACGAAGGCCTGATCAAGAAATCGAAGTTGCGTGGAGGAAAGAGGGGGCGATGAGACTTATACTTTTGGGGCCGCCGGGCGCGGGTAAGGGGACCCAGGCCCAGCGGATCGTGGAAAAGCATGGTATTCCGCAGCTTTCCACGGGTGACATGCTGCGCGCCGCCGTTCAGGCGGGTACTGAAGTCGGCAAGCGCGCCAAGGCTGTCATGGACGCCGGAAATCTGGTCTCGGACGAGATTGTCAATGCCATCGTCTCCGAACGAATCGATCAGCCCGATTGCGCTAACGGTTTCATCCTCGACGGTTTCCCGCGCACGCTGGTGCAGGCGGATGCTACTGAGGCGATGCTGAAGGCCAAGGGTCTTGATCTTTCGGTCGTCATCGAATTCCGTGTCGACGACAAGGAACTGGTCCGCCGCGTGGCAGGTCGCTACTCCTGTGCTGAGTGCGGCACGGTCTATCACGATACGGACAAGGTTCCAGACAAGGAAGGTGTCTGCGACAAGTGCGGTTCGACCCACTTCAAGCGCCGTCCCGATGACAATGCCGAGACCATGACCAAGCGCCTCGAGGTCTACTACAAGGAAACCTCGCCGCTGATCGGCTACTACTACGCCAAGGGCAAATTGAAGTCCGTGGATGGCATGGCCGAAATCGATCAGGTTACCGCCGAGATCGAAGGCATTCTTTCCAAGCTTTAAAGCTTTGAAAATAAACTTGGCGGGAACGGTTGCTTTTTTGCACTGATTCCGCTAAACCGCGCCAACTCGCGACATCCCCTGCGATCGGCGCGGATTTCCCGAAGGAAATCCGGGTTCGGTCGTTTTGTGATGTTGCGAACCCGAATTTGAACGAGCGGCCTTTTGGCTGCATAACGAAGCCCTATTGCCGGACGGCAACTGGAATGCAAGGAGAATAGGCGTGGCACGTATCGCTGGCGTCAACATCCCGACTGCAAAGCGCGTCGTCATCGCGCTGACCTACATTCACGGGATCGGACAGAAATTCGCGCAGGAAATCGTCGAGAAGGTCGGTATTCCGGCTGATCGCCGCGTTCATCAACTCACGGATGCTGAAGTCCTTCAGATCCGCGAAACCATCGACCGCGACTATCAGGTCGAAGGTGATCTTCGTCGCGAAACCTCGATGAACATCAAGCGCCTGATGGACCTCGGCTGCTACCGCGGCCTGCGTCATCGTCGCGGCCTTCCGGTCCGCGGTCAGCGCACGCACACCAATGCTCGTACCCGCAAGGGTCCGGCAAAGGCAATCGCTGGTAAGAAGAAGTAATTTCCGGGAAACCGGGATGGGGAGGCTGGCGGTCTGCGCCGGCCTCTTTTGAGTTTGGAGCGGGGTCATGTAGGCACCGTTCCGGTGTAGCCGCTGGGATTACGGCGGTGAAGAGATCAACGAAAGGAATACCATGGCTAAGGAAGCCGTCCGCGTTCGCCGTCGCGAACGCAAGAACATCTCGTCGGGTGTCGCTCACGTCAACTCGACTTTCAACAACACGATGATCACCATCACCGACGCGCAGGGCAATGCAATTGCCTGGTCGTCGGCTGGCGCCAAGGGCTTCAAGGGCTCGCGCAAGTCGACCCCGTTCGCTGCCCAGATCGCTGCTGAAGACTGCGCCAAGAAGGCCCAGGAACACGGCATGAAGTCGCTGGAAGTCGAAGTTTGCGGCCCGGGCTCGGGTCGTGAATCGGCTCTGCGCGCGCTCCAGGCTGCCGGTTTCATGATCACGTCCATCCGCGACGTGACCCCGATCCCGCACAATGGCTGCCGTCCGCGCAAGAAGCGCCGCGTCTGATCATCGCTATCGTCACCGGTGAGCGCCTCAGCGCTCCCGGTGGTTTTCAAGCTCGGTTGCCACGATTGGATGGTGGCAACGAACGGAAGGCAAAATTATGATTCAGAAGAACTGGCAGGAACTGATCAAGCCGAACAAGGTGGAGTTCTCTTCGAGCTCGCGCACCAAGGCGACTCTCGTTGCAGAGCCGCTTGAGCGCGGTTTCGGCCTCACGCTCGGCAACGCGCTGCGTCGCGTTCTGCTCTCCTCTCTGCGCGGTGCCGCTGTTACGGCCGTGCAGATCGACGGCGTGTTGCATGAATTCTCCTCGATCCCGGGCGTTCGCGAGGACGTTACAGACATCGTGCTCAACATCAAGGAAATCGCCATCAAGATGGATGGCGACGATGCCAAGCGCATGGTCGTGCGCAAGCAGGGTCCGGGTGTTGTAACCGCTGGCGACATCCAGACGGTTGGCGATATCGAAATCCTCAACCCCGAGCATGTCATCTGCACGCTCGACGAGGGTGCCGAAATCCGCATGGAGTTCACCGTCAACAACGGCAAGGGCTATGTCCCGGCCGAGCGCAATCGTGCGGAAGATGCTCCGATCGGTCTTATCCCGGTCGACAGCCTCTATTCACCGGTCAAGAAGGTGTCCTACAAGGTTGAAAATACCCGCGAAGGACAGGTTCTCGACTACGACAAGCTGACCATGACCATCGAAACCGATGGCTCAGTCTCCGGCGAAGATGCCGTCGCTTTCGCGGCTCGCATCCTGCAGGACCAGCTTGGCGTCTTCGTCAACTTCGACGAACCGCAGAAGGAAGCCGAAGAAGAAGCCGTCACCGAACTGGCCTTCAACCCGGCGCTCCTCAAGAAGGTGGACGAGCTCGAACTGTCCGTTCGTTCGGCAAATTGCCTGAAGAACGACAACATAGTCTACATCGGTGACCTCATTCAGAAGACCGAAGCAGAAATGCTCCGCACCCCGAACTTTGGTCGCAAGTCGCTGAATGAAATCAAGGAAGTTCTCGCTTCCATGGGCCTGCACCTCGGCATGGAAGTGCCGGCATGGCCGCCCGAGAACATCGAAGATCTCGCCAAGCGCTACGAAGATCAATATTAAGAACCAAAAAGGCAGGCTCTTCACGGCTGCCTTTCCCCGTCAAACAGCAGGCCTATCGCCTGCATGTGCCAGGAAACGGCAGGCCCGGTAACGAAGTAAGGGCACTGCATTAAAGGAGAATAGCAATGCGCCATGGTAAAGCCGGCCGCAAGCTGAATAGAACTGCAAGCCACCGCAAGGCGATGTTCGCCAACATGGCGGCTTCGCTCATCACCCACGAGCAGATCGTAACGACCCTTCCGAAGGCCAAGGAAATCCGTCCGATTGTCGAAAAGCTCGTCACCCTCGGCAAGCGCGGCGACCTGCACGCTCGTCGTCAGGCGATCTCGCAGATCAAGGACGCCGCTGTCGTTTCGAAGCTCTTCGACACGATCGCTTCGCGTTACGCAACCCGCAACGGCGGCTACCTGCGTATCATGAAGGCGGGCTTCCGCCAGGGCGACAACGCCGCTCTCGCCGTCATCGAATTCGTTGACCGCGACGCCTATGCAAAGGGCGCAGCCGACAAGGCTCGCGTCGCTGCCGAAGAGCAGTCTGTCGCTGCCTGAGATTTTCCGGTTTCGGAAAAGCAGAAAAGCCGGGCCTTGCGCCCGGCTTTTTCGTAGGCAATAGAAGGCTGGCAGACCGTTTTCGCTCAGGTAGACTGAAGCGATCGATCGTCGCCGGCCTGTCACCGAGGACGGCTTGATGACATTGCGCACGCCGCAACGATCCTGGCCATGCCATGGCGGCGTCTCATTCCAGAACATCGAACGGTATAGCCTGCGGAAGTAACCGGGCGCTCCGAATCTAAAAACCAGCAGTCTCTCGCACCTCGATTGCCCCCATCCGAGCGAGCGAGTCCCGCTCTGCGATCTCCATTGCCTCCGCAAGGTTCTTCGCTTCAATGAGCAGGAAGCCGCCCAGATGCTCCTTAGTCTCTGCGAACGGCCCGTCGCTCCAACTGACCTTGCCGGCGCGAACGCGCAGTGTCTTTGCAGTCTTTGGGTCAGCAAGCGCGTTGGAGGCGAGATAGTGGCCTGATCGTTTGAGTTCTTCATTGGAAGCGAGAGACTCCCGGTCAATCTCGGCCCATTCCTCCTTGCTGGCGGCATCAGCAAGAGTTTGATCGATGTAGAAGAGACAGAGGTAGCGCATTAGGTTCTCCATGGTGCTGTCGATATTAGTCGCTTTTGGAGGCCACGATTCGACAAAGACCGAAAAAGAATCCTGCCACAACAGAGTCGCTTGGACTTCCGGCTCGCCTCTCCCGGACAGCGCAGCGGCAGCTACCATTGCCGCTATGACGCCGATTATCTGTGCGTCAAGATCGCCGAAATTGGTGCTGACATCGTCATCCCGGCGAAACGCAACCGCAAGCTCCAGCGCTCTTACGACGCCGTCTTCTACAGGGAGCGCAACCGTATCGAACGCTTGTTCAGCAAGCTCAAACAGTTCAGACGCGTCGCAACCCGATACGACAAGCTGCTCGCAAACTTCATGGGCTTCGTCAAAAAGCCCTGACCTCCGCCCCGTCAATCCTCGAGATGCACGAGAATACGCAAGCACGGCTTAAATTCCGTCACCTACCGTAAGGATGGGCGGCTTTGATCCCAGCCTCTGATCGTCTGGACAGGGAGGAAACCATTCTGCGATTTTCCCGGTTGAGATTTCCGGGGACACCAACCCGACGTCACGTAGCAGGCGAGCGTCAAACCGCGAAAGTTTGCTCAAGCTTCGGCGGTACCTTCGCTGATGCTTCAGCAGTACCCAAACCGCTTGCAAGGTGCGCACGACACTGAGGTGCTGCGACTGTAGTTGGACTTGTTCGGAGTGCTCAATGGAAACCATGGTTGGCTCTTCTTCTTCGACTAGCTCACCCTTAGTCGAAGGCGACAGGCCGAAATCGACACGCCGGTTTCAGGAACTTGACCCGCGTAGGCGACAAGACGGGTGAGCGGACCATGAGGCATCGTTTGATGCGTGACACGATCTTGAGGGAATAGAGCCGGCCGATCTGCAGGATTTTGCTAAGGTGCCTCCCGCAACGGCATTGCCTCCCCGACGCGACGCTGCCCTTCAATGCCTTGCTGAAGGTTGCAGACCGCGCTACTGGGACGAGCAGCTGCGGACCCACATATAGACGAGCCCTGCTCGCATTCGGCGGTGCATCTACCGGTTTGCTGGTTCGCTGCCTGTTTTTGCATTCATTCCGGCACGTGGATCTTGTATTTGATGTGCTTGAGGTTCGCGACGATCGTGAAGGTCATGATCACCAGCAGGCACCACGAACTCCATTTGCCGATATGCACGGTCGACCACGCGCCGATCTGGTTCGGATAGCGCCACACGCCGAAGAAGGTGCTGATGTTTTCCGCAAGCCAGATGAAGAAGCCGATCAGGATGAAGGCGAGAAGCAGGGGCATCTTGCGGTCCTGATCATAGGGCCTGAAAATGACGGTGGTGCGCGCATAAAGACCGAGCGTGCAGGCGGCGATGTACCAACGGTAGTCGCCGATATAGTGATGGGTGAAGAAGTTGGCGTAGATCGCCAATGCCATGAGCCCGGCCATCCAGTAGGGCGGATGATGTCTCACGCGCAGATCAAAAAGGCGCCAAGCCTGAATGACGTAGCTGCCGACAGCCGCATACATGAAGCCGGAAAAAAGCGGGACGCCAAACAGTTTGGTATAGGCGAAATCCGGATAGCTCCACGATTGGATGCTGCCTGAGGTCTTGAAGACCTCCAGTGCAAAACCAATCAGATGAAAGACAGAGATCGCCTTCAATTCGTCGATGGTTTCGAGCTTTGCCCAGACCATCCAAGCCTGAATCGCAAGAGCGATAATCAGCAGCAGATCATAACGCGGAATACCGATGATGCCTGCATGCGGGACCAGGAAGACCGACAGAAAAAACAGGCCTGCGAAGAGGCAGGCTCGGGCCTCCTTGACGGCAAAATAGAAGAATTCGACGATGAAGCGTTCGATGCCATTGCGTTGAAGATCGGCCGGCCGGTCGATCAGATGCTTGTCCAAAAGAGGAAGTAATTCCGGGAGTGCGGCGACTTTTGGCATATGCTGGCGAGCAACCTCTGTTTTGAAACAGTGCGAACCTACCGAGTGACGGCGACAGCTTGATATCTTGATGATTGGAAATTAGGCAGCGGAACTCGGTTAGAATTGTGGTTGCCTTTTTGAATTCACACAAGATTATTCGGCGCATCCATGCCCAGCGCCTCGCGGCCCTGCTGCTCATCATCATTTCCGGTTTGACACTCCGGCGATTCGGTTATGCGGCCGATCTTCCCTTCTTCATCGTCAAATACGGCGGCTCACTGCTCTGGGGATCGATGGTTTATGTCCTGCTTGCATTTATCATCGCAGGCCTCTTTGGGAGCATTCGCCCCGCAGGAATTGCTCTTATGGCGCTATGCGTTGCGATAAGCGTCGAGTTGTTCCGGCTCCATCACACGCCCTGGCTCGATGCGTTTCGATCGACGACCGCCGGCGCCTTGCTGCTTGGGAGAGTCTTCTCGCTCTGGAATATCGTCGCCTATTCTATCGGGATAGCTGCGGCCTATGCGCTTGATCCCGCACGCAGGCGATTGTCTTCCGAGCCGTAACGCGGATCTCTATGACGCTGATGATGCTACGGTTCGTCCGCGTGCCCGTCCTTGACCCATCTTTCGGCTCCGCCCGATGGGCTTGTAGGAGCGGTAGAGGATCAGCGCGATGATCAGCCCGACATAGATATATTGCTCGAGGTCCAGGATCTTCGTCGACAGAGCAAAGTGCAGTGCTGCCGATGCGGCAACGATGTAGACGAGGCGATGGAGCCAGATCCAGTTCTTGCCCAGCCTGCGGATCGAGAAATTATTGGATGTGAGCGCGAGTGGAACGAGCATCGCCAGTGCACCCATGCCGAACATGATGAAGGGTCGCTTCACGACGTCATCGATGACGGCAGCGACGTCCAGCGCCTGATCGAGCACCATGTAGACGGTGAAATGCATCAGAGCATAGTAAAACGTCAGAAGGCCGAGTGCGCGGCGATAGCGCAGGTAATTCCAGCCGAGAAGATCGCGGGCAGGGGTAACCGCAAGCGTCAGGATCAGGAAGCGGATGGTCCAGATGCCGAGGAAGAGCTCGAAGGTCTTCACCGGATCGGCGCCGAGCTGGTCCGTTGCGCCGAGATAGAAGTTCCAGGCTGCGGGCAGGAGCCCCACACCATAGAGCAGCCAGACGGATGCCGGCTGCAAGCGCTTCGGAATGGCGAGCGAAAACGCTGCCATCAGAAGTTCACCCGGAGATCCATGCCGTCGTAGAGACTGGCGACTTCGTCGGCATAGCCGTTGAAGGGCAGGGTGGGATGGCGGCTGGCGCCGAAGAAGCCGCTTTCGCCGATGCGCCGCTCCGTCGCCTGGCTCCAGCGCGGATGATCGACGGCCGGATTGACGTTGGCATAGAAGCCGTATTCCTGCGGGTTTGTCACCTGCCAGGTATTCTTCGGCTGCTGGTCGGTCAGCGTGATGCGCACGATCGACTTGATGCCCTTGAAACCGTATTTCCAGGGGACAACGAGACGCACCGGTGCGCCATTCTGGTTCGGCAGCGTTTCGCCATAGAGCCCGACGGCAAGCAGTGTCAGCGGGTGCCGGGCTTCGTCCATGCGCAGACCCTCCACATAGGGCCAGTCGAGCGACTGGAAGAAGCCGGCCTGACCGGGCATCTCCTCCGGCCGCACAACGGTCTCGAAGGCAACATATTTGGCGCTGCCCTGCGGTTCCACCTTGTCGAGAAGCGAAGCAAGCGGAAAGCCGCTCCACGGAATGACCATCGACCAGGCCTCAACGCAACGCATGCGGTAGACGCGTTCCTCGATGGGGAATTCCTTCATCAGCGCTTCGATATCGAAGGTGCCGGGCTTATTGACGAGGCCGTCGACCTTTATCGTCCAGGGCAGCGGCTTGAACTTGCCGGAAAGGGCTGCAGGATCGCCCTTGTCGAGGCCGAATTCGTAGAAGTTGTTGTAGGTGGTCACGTCCTTGATCGGCGTCAGCTTGTCATCGACCGTGTACTTGCTCTTGACGGTCGTAAGCGCCGCAGCGCTCGCCTTGCCAGCGCCGTAGAGCGCCATGGCGCTGAGTGTCGCGGCGCCAAGAAATTCCCGGCGCTTCATATAAACCTCGCGCGGCGTGATCTCGGAAGAAGGGACCTTGGGCGGACGATAGGTTGGCATGTCGAATTCCTCTTGGGCGGGGCAGCCCGCGTGAATCTTAAACGCAAATTACGCGCTTTGGATCAGTGTGTATGCCTTGAATCCTAGCGACGAAAAGCCAATTTTTTGTGTTCGTCCGTGATGGAATAGGCCGTAACAAAAGAGAGCTTGCGTCCGTATATACCCGATGGTGCTACCCGTACCGCTTTGGGCGTTCCCGGTAGTGACAGCTAGGGTCGATTGGATTAGGACAATTCCAAAAAGCAGCGACTGCCCGGCCTCCGCAAATCCTTTTGCCGCCCCGCATCGCCAGACAATTCCTGGATATTGAGGAAGACACCGATGCCAGCTTATCGTTCCAGAACCACGACCCACGGCCGCAACATGGCGGGCGCGCGCGGCCTTTGGCGCGCCACGGGCATGAAGGATTCGGATTTCGGCAAGCCGATCATCGCCGTGGTGAATTCCTTCACCCAGTTCGTGCCCGGCCACGTCCACCTCAAGGATCTCGGCCAGCTGGTCGCCCGCGAAATCGAAGCGGCCGGCGGCGTTGCCAAGGAGTTCAACACGATCGCCGTCGACGACGGTATCGCCATGGGCCACGACGGCATGCTCTATTCGCTGCCCTCGCGCGAACTGATCGCCGACAGCGTCGAATACATGGTCAACGCCCACTGTGCCGACGCCATGGTCTGCATCTCCAACTGCGACAAGATCACTCCCGGCATGCTGATGGCGTCGCTCCGCCTCAACATACCCACTATTTTCGTTTCCGGCGGCCCGATGGAAGCCGGCAAGGTCGTCCTGCATGGCAAGACGCATGCGCTCGACCTCGTCGATGCCATGGTCGCTGCTGCCGATGACAAGATCTCCGACGAAGACGTCAAGGTCATCGAGCGCTCTGCCTGTCCGACCTGCGGTTCATGCTCCGGCATGTTTACCGCAAACTCCATGAACTGCCTGACGGAAGCGCTCGGTCTGTCGCTGCCCGGCAACGGCTCGACGCTTGCCACCCATGCCGACCGCAAGCGCCTCTTCGTCGAAGCCGGCCACCTGATCGTCGATCTCGCTCGCCGCTATTACGAGCAGGAGGATGAGAAGACCCTGCCGCGCACGATCGCCTCGAAACAGGCTTTCGAGAATGCCATGGCGCTCGATATCGCCATGGGCGGCTCGACCAATACGGTTCTGCACATTCTGGCGGCTGCCCATGAAGGCGAGGTGGATTTCACCATGGCCGACATCGATGCGCTGTCGCGCCGCGTTCCCTGCCTTTCGAAGGTCGCTCCGGCCAAGTCCGACGTGCATATGGAAGACGTTCATCGCGCCGGCGGCATCATGTCGATCCTCGGCGAGCTCGATAAGGGCGGCCTCCTCAATCGCGACTGCCCGACGGTTCATGCCGAAACGCTGGGTGACGCGATCGATCGTTGGGATATCACCCGCACCAACAGTGAGACGGTTCGCAAGTTCTATCGCGCGGCTCCCGGCGGCATCCCGACCCAGGTTGCCTTCAGCCAGGAAGCCCGCTGGGATGAACTCGATACCGACCGCGTCGGCGGCGTCATTCGCTCCGTCGAGCATCCCTTCTCCAAGGATGGTGGTCTGGCCGTCCTCAAGGGCAATCTGGCGCTCGACGGCTGCATCGTGAAGACGGCCAGCGTCGATGAGTCGATCCTGAAATTCTCCGGTCCTGCCAAGGTCTTTGAAAGCCAGGACGCGGCCGTCAAGGGCATCCTCGGCAATGAAGTCGTTGCCGGCGATGTCGTCGTCATCCGTTATGAAGGCCCGAAGGGCGGCCCTGGCATGCAGGAAATGCTCTATCCGACGAGCTATCTGAAGTCGAAAGGCCTCGGCAAGGCTTGTGCGCTCATCACTGACGGCCGCTTCTCGGGTGGCACCTCCGGTCTCTCGATTGGCCATGCCTCGCCGGAAGCTGCCAACGGCGGCACGATCGGTCTCGTGCGCCAGGGCGACATGATCGACATCGATATTCCGAACCGTACGATCAGCCTGCGTGTCAGCGATGCGGAGCTTGCTGCCCGCCGCGCCGAGCAGGATCAGAAGGGCTGGCATCCGGCCGAGCCGCGCAAGCGCAACGTCTCGACTGCGCTCAAGGCCTATGCGGCTTTCGCAACAAGTGCCGACCGTGGCGCCGTACGCGATCTGAACGCCCGCTAAGACGTATAGTATTTCAAACCTACGACCCGCTGACTAAGAGTCAGCGGGTCGTGGCGTTTTCAGAGATGCCGCGTTTCGGTCGGCACATTCCACCAGCTATTGTTCCTGCCGTCGAAATATTGCACCGGCGCTTCCGCAAGCTCGGCGGGATCGAGATCGTCAAGGCAGGCGAGATTAATCGAGACATAGGCGCCGCCGACTGCCTCGACATAGCCGTCGCCGTAAGCCGCCACCCCGCAGTTGGCGCAGAAGCGGTGATGGCCGGAGAAGGTGCCGAACTGGTAATCGCTGATGCCGGTCTCCTCGCACAGAAGACGGAAATCCTCGGGCTTGATGTTGGCGCCCCAGTAGCGGCGCTTCCAGCAGATTGAGCAGTTGCACTTTCCCGTCCCGGCCTGAATGTCGATATCGGCCTCGTAGCGGATACGGCCGCAATGGCAGCTTCCGTGATAGGTCTTCTTCATGCGCTCCTCCTTGCGTGTTGCTGCACCATATGACAACATATTGTCATTATCAATGAATGACAATATGTTGTCAAGATGATGAGAAAACGTATGCCTGACGGCGATGCTTTTGCCGCCCTCTCTATCGCGGTGATCCGCCTTTCCTCCCACTTGCAGGCTGAAGGCGATGCGCTTGCCAGACCTGCCGGGCAGACCAGTGCGCGCTGGCAGGTGCTTGCTGCGGCCGACCACGCGCCTATGTCGGTTGCCGATGCAGCGCGTGCGCTCGGTCTTGCGCGCCAAGGCGTACAGCGGATCGCCGATCTTCTTGAAGGCGAGGGGCTGATTGCCTACCGCGCCAACCCGGTCCACCAGCGCGCCAAGCTGATGGAGCTGACCGAGGCGGGAAAGAAAGCGCTTGCAGATATCTCCGCCCGCCAGGCAGTATGGGCAAACGAACACGGTGCCACCTATGGCGAAGAACGGCTGCGCCAGGCCGCCAGCCTCATCAACGAGATGATTGCCGATTTCCAGGGCCGGGGAGATCAGGACTGAACGTCCTCAGAGCGGACGATTGATGTGCTTGTAGGTCTCACCGAGCTGCTTCAACCGTTCCTGATAGGCAGCACCAATGCAGGCGGCATCTGCGCCACAGGCCTGCCGCTTCTTCAGCCACGCGGTCTGCTCGTCCTGCAGCGTACCGCGCGCACCCATGGCGAGCAGGCCGGACAACAGCTCGAAGGTCGTCACCATCTTCACATCGGCATCGTTGAGTGGTCGGTTCTCGCAGATCACCTTCTCATCCGGCTGCAGCTCCTTTGCATCGCAGTTGAAGCTCGCCGCCTGCGCGCCATTCGGTGCAAGAGCGAATAACGTGGCGCAGATGGCGGCGGATAGGATGGCGGTCTTCATAATCTCTCCAGCTGTAAGGGCACTCTGTTTCGGCCTCACGGCAAAGATGATGCAGCTCCGTTTTATGGCAAGGATCAAACCCGCCGGGCCGCTTTCAAGATGATGTCCCTGCCCGGTGACTACGTCCTGCTTTTGAGCTTAGATATCAGTAACCTGCTTGATTTTGCTGATTCAAATTCCCAAATCCGCGATGCCTTTGTCTTCCATGCTTCCGCCCTCTTTCCTTTCTAGCGTCGGGCGCTACAACATTTTTCGTGAGAGCATTTCAAAAGGATTCCCATGCAAGGCCTGTTCAAGCACGCCTCCGTTTCGCTTCTGGCACTGACGCTCCTGCTGCCCGCCTACGCTCAGGCGCAGACCAAGACCGTGCCGGAAAGTCAGATGCAGATGCAGCTTTCTTTCGCACCTCTGGTCAAGCAGACCTCGGGCGCTGTCGTGAACGTCTATGCTGAAAAGACCATTCAGCGGCAGTCGCCCTTTGCCGGCGATCCCTTTTTCGAGCAGTTCTTCGGCCAGCAGATGCCAAACCGCTCCGAAAAGCAGTCTTCGCTCGGCTCCGGCGTCATCGTCGAGGCGAACGGCACCGTCGTGACCAATAATCATGTCGTCGAGGGTGCAGATGATATCAAGGTGGCGCTGTCGGACGGTCGCGAGTTCCCCTGCAAGGTGGTTCTGCGCGACGACCGCGTCGATCTCGCCGTGCTGAAGATCGACAGCAAGGCGGATTTCCCGGCACTGCCGATCGGCAATTCCGATGCGGTGGAAGTGGGCGATCTCGTGCTGGCAATCGGCAATCCCTTCGGCGTCGGCCAGACCGTCACCAGCGGCATCGTTTCGGCACTTGCCCGCAATCAGGTGGTCAAGAACGAATTCGGCTTCTTCATCCAGACGGATGCCTCGATCAATCCCGGCAATTCCGGCGGCGCGCTGATGAACATGAAGGGCGAGCTGATCGGCATCAACACGGCGATCTTCTCGCGCGGCGGCGGGTCTAACGGTATCGGCTTCGCCATTCCTGCCAATCTCGTCAAGGTCTTCCTCACCTCGGCCGATTCCGGGGTCAAATCCTTCGAGCGGCCCTATATCGGCGCGAGTTTCGATCCGGTGACCTCTGAGGTCGCCGATGCACTCGGCCTCGACAAGGCGCGCGGTGCGCTGATCGCCAAGGTCACGGCGGATAGCCCGGCAGCCAAGGCCGGCCTTAAGGCGGGCGAGGTGATCACTGCCGTCGACGGCGTCTCCGTTGAACATCCAGATGCGCTTCTTTATCGATTGACGACGGCTGGCCTCGGCAAGTCGGTCAACCTGACGGTCATGGAGAACGGGCGCGAGCAGCAGGTAACGCTTGCCCTTGCCCGCGCGCCGGAAACCCAGCCTCGCGATCAGCGCACGATCGGCGGACGCACGCCCTTTACCGGTGCGGTCGTGGAAAACCTTTCGCCGCGTGTCGCAGATGAGCTGAGGATGCCGCTCGATTCGACGGGTGTGGTTATCTCCGATGTTGAGGGCGGGTCTCCCGCTTCCCGCCTCGGCTTCGAGCCGAAGGATATCATCGTTTCCATCAATGGGGCCGAAGTGAAAAGCAGCCGCGACCTGGAGGCGATCGCCGATTCCGATCCCAGCCTCTGGCGGGTCGAGATCGAGCGCGATGGTCAGCGTATCAGGCAGTTCTTCCGATGAGTGATGATCTCTTCGCGCCGCGAGTTCCGGAAGAGGTCGCCAGCCGGCGGCCGCTTGCCGATCGCCTGCGGCCGAAGACGCTCGGTGAAGTCACCGGCCAGGAGCATCTGACCGGTGAAGACGGCGTTCTGCGCCGCATGATCGAGAGCGGCTCTCTCGGCTCCATGATCTTCTGGGGGCCACCGGGTACCGGCAAGACGACGGTTGCGCGGCTGTTATCGGGCGAGGCGGGGCTGGCATTCGAACAGATCTCGGCGATCTTCTCCGGCGTTGCCGACCTGAAGAAAGTCTTCGAGGCGGCCCGCATGCGCCGCATGGACGGTCGCCAGACGCTGCTCTTCGTCGATGAGATCCATCGCTTCAACCGCGCCCAGCAGGACAGTTTCCTGCCGGTCATGGAGGATGGCACTGTCATCCTCGTCGGCGCGACGACGGAAAACCCGTCATTCGAGCTCAACGCCGCCCTTCTGTCGCGCGCCCGCGTGCTGACCTTCAAGTCGCATGATGAAGAGAGCTTGGAGGAATTGCTGAAACGCGCCGAGACGGTCGAGGGAAGGCCACTGCCGCTGACCGAGGACGCACGCGCCAGCCTGATCCGCATGGCCGACGGCGACGGCCGCGCGGTGCTGACGCTGGCTGAAGAAGTCTGGCGCGCCACCCGCGAGGGCGAGACCTTTGATACCGAAGGCCTGACGCGCATCGTCCAACGCCGAGCTCCGGTCTATGACAAGGCGCAGGACGGCCACTACAATTTGATTTCGGCGCTTCACAAGTCCGTACGCGGCTCCGATCCCGATGCCGCCCTCTATTATCTCGCCCGTATGTTCGATGCTGGCGAGGATCCGCTCTATCTCGGCCGGCGGCTGGTGCGTATGGCGGTGGAGGATATCGGGCTTGCCGATCCGCAGGCGCTGGTGATCTGCAACGCCGCCAAGGATGCCTATGACTATCTGGGCTCACCGGAAGGCGAACTGGCCTTAGCGGAAGCCTGCGTTTATCTCGCAACCGCACCGAAATCGAACGCGGTCTATACCGCCTTCAAAGCGGCGACCATGGCCGCGAAGCAGAACGGTTCGCTCCTGCCGCCGAAGCATATCCTGAACGCGCCGACAAAGCTGATGAAGGGCGAGGGATATGGCGAAGGCTACCGCTACGATCACGACGAGCCGGATGCCTTCTCGGGCCAGGATTATTTCCCGGAAAAAATGGGCCGCCAAACCTTCTACGATCCGCCCGAACGCGGTTTCGAACGCGAGATCCGCAAGCGGTTGGACTGGTGGGCAAAACTTCGTAAGGAGCGCAATCCGCGCTGAAATCGGGCAGCGCTGATATCAGGCGCGCTTCTGTGTGGCTGGAGCGGTGATCAGCTTGACGGAAGAATCCGCCAGCCCGTGATGGCCTTCCATATCGACGACGATATGCCAGTGGCCGCTTTCGGGAATGGCGAGCTTGACCGGCGACTTGCGCGCGACGCCGCCGATATATTTGAAATCGAGCACTTCGGTGAACCGCTGGAAATTGGGAGCCGTCATCAGCCGCACATTGTTCACGGCGCTCAGCGACACCTCGACGATCGTTCCGGCGCGCTGTTCCTTGATATCATAATGGGTGAAGCGGAAGTTCGGTTTCGGCATTGGTCTCGCGGCATATGTAGTCTCTGCATGCGGGACTTTATCAGGACGGCAGTTAAGGAAAAGTTGGAAATCTCCGCCGTGTTGCCGCTCCTGCTGTGCCAAAACGGCAGGAACGGCACAGTATTCAGTGGATATTGCCGGTGCTGCGCGCAAGAGGTGCAAAATCGAGCACCGCGCCCGTTGCCGCACGGCAGATCTCATCTGGATTGTGGTTGCACTCTTCCGCTGCGAAATGGAGGGCCGCAGCTTCATTGACGAAGAGACCGCCGACGAGCCCCTCGCGATCCTGGACGATCCAGCGGCCACCCTTGTCGCGGCCGACGGTGAAGCGGGCCGGACGGGCGGCGACGGGAGCCGAAATCTGTCGGCGTTGGTGTACATTTGCCATTGTCGTCATCCTCGATCCGGCTCTTACTGGGAAATAAGGTGGAGGCTCACCTGCACGAGCCCGGCAAAGGCCATGACGGCGCCGAGCCGGAGTGCGACGGCCACAAGACCGGCAAAGAGCGGATGGGAAGGATCAACCGCAGCCGCATGGGGGCTTGCGCCACGTTGCAGCGGGTCAGTCTTGGTACAGGTATCAGTTAGGCGTGACATCGTTTGTCCTTTCGAAGTCTAACTCAACCGCCGTTTGAGTGTCGCGGCGGTGTCACGCTGATCAAGATAGATGCCGGCGGATAGGGTTTCCATTTGGCGCCGAAAGCGAAAATATTAAAATCTCATAGGGATAGCGCCATGCGCGCGACGCTGCCGCCGATGAAGGGGGCAAGCGACTTGGCGATCGCAAAGCAGCTGCCGGACTCAATCGGCACAAGCGGAAGGCGAAGATCCGAAGGCGTGCCGCGCAATATCTGCAGCGCATATTTCAGCCTTGCAGGATCGTCCTCGGGGCCGAGTGCGGCCACAACCGGCAGCAGCCTGTCGCTGAGCGCGAATGCCGCCGAGATATGGCTTCCATAAGCGGCCTTCTGCAGTGACGTGACGAGCTGGGGAAGGATATTTGCGGCCGCGGACACGATACCGTCGCCGCCCGAGAGATGGAAGGAAAGGGCGGTGGCGTCATGACCGGACAGGAATCGGAAGCGTTGCCGCAGCGCCGGCGGCAGGTTGGCGAAGCGGGCGATATCACCGGTCGAATCGACGATCGCGACGACCGCTTCGAACGCGGCAAGCCGCTCCAGCGTTTCCATGGTCAGATCGCTCGCCGTCCGCGCCGGCGCATTCTCGATGAGAACAGGCAGATCGGTTGCTGCGGCAATACGCTCGAAATGACGGACGATACCCTTCTGCCCCGGCTTGGAGTAATAAGGCGCAGTCACCAGCACGGCGCGGGCGCCGCACTCTTTCGCGTCCCGTATCAGAGCGATCGTGCTTTCGGTGCAATTGGTTCCGGCCGCGGCGATCACCGGGATACGGTCCGCCGCGGTCCGGATGCAGATGTCGAGCACCATGCGGCGTTCCTGAGGCGAAAGGGTCGGCCCTTCGCCCGCCGCGGTGCAGATCGCGAGTCCATCGACGCCGCTCAGCACCTGCCATTCAACAAGGTCCTCCAATGCTGCGCCGTCGACCTCACCGTCTCGGAACGGCGTGACGAGCGCGGTGATCGCGCCGCCTGGGCGCAGTTTTCCCGTATTGTTCATGATGGGCTCTCAGAGCGAGCTCAGGACCACATAGAGTTCGACGCAGGCGAGCACGATGCCGAACACCATCAGCGCCTGGGCCGTGCGCTTTTCGCGCATCTGCCTCTTGCCGCGCGTGATCCGGTGCGGGCGAAGCGGCTGGTATTGGGGGGACATGACATCTCGCATGGTGGTAACCTTTGTTGTTGTGTCAAAGGCTACTGCCACGTCCGATAGGAAATCCATTCGGGGTGGAGAGCGAAGATATAGGAATAGCATAAAGAGGCGGCTGTCAGCCGCCGCGCTGGTTTTCCTTGTCGAGCTGCGTGACGAGCGCCAGTATCACCTCGGAAACGGGCGTCGGCACTTTGGCCGTGCGCCCGAGCGCGACAACCATGCCGACGAGCGGCACGATTTCCAGCGCTTTGCCGGCCAGCAAGTCCTGCAACATCGAGGTGCGCACCGGGCCGATATGGCGTGACTGCTCAAGTCTCTCCTCAATGGTGATGCTGAATGTTGCACCAAGGGCGCTGCCGACAGCACGCACTTCGTTCATGATTTTACCGACCATGTCGAAAAGCGCAGGATCGGCCATGATATCGGTCATCAAGGCTCGCGTCAGCGCGCTGATCGGGTTGAAGGCTGCATTGCCCGTCAGCTTGTTCCAGATCTCGTCACGAATGCGCGGCGTGGTCGAGACAGTGAGGCCGGCCCTGGTGAAGAGACCGGCGACGGTTTCGAGATCGGCCGACATGTCGCCGGAGGGTTCGCCGAGCACGAAGCGGCCATTGTTGGAAAGGCGGATTTCGCCGGGATTGACGACTTCCGCACCCTGCATCGCCACACAGCCGATCACCCGCTCCGGGCCGATCAGGCGCCACAGCTTGCCGCCGGGATCGAGCTCATCGAATTGCAGCTCGGCATGGCCGCTTTGCATATCACGATGGAAATACCACCAGGGAATGCCGTTCAGCACCATGACGACCCGTGTATCGTCCTTCAGTAACGCGGCCATGCCTTCCGCCGCCGGGCCGAGCTGATGCCCCTTCAGTCCGGTGATGATGAGGTCCTGCGGCGGCAGCGTCGCGGGATCGTCCGTTGCCGTGATCCGCACATTGATCGGCCCATCGGCACCGGCTTCATGCAGGGAGAGGCCATCCTTGCGGATCGCCTCCAGATGCGCGCCGCGCGCGACGACCGAGACGGTCGCGTGATCGCCAAGCCGGCTTGCAAGCTTGACGGCGATCGCGCCTCCGAGGGCGCCGGCTCCGTAGATACAGATGGATGTGCTCGCCATGCCCTGCCTCTTCCTATTCGTGATGACGCGGTAGACATAGGCCATCGAAGCGCCGGGGCGAATGAAAATCTTGACCTGTTGAACGCTCTTCACGCTGAAATGAAACAAGCGCGCCGGCGGGCGCGCTTGTTGTTGTGGGGAAAGTCAGGCCTTCTCAGGCGGTCTGCTCGAAGTCCGTGGAGACGGCGAGCTTGCGCCATTGGGCAAGTTCCTTTTCCACATTGGCATGTTCTTCTTCGATCCTGGCGACCGTATCGCTGCCGAACGGCATGCGCAGCGGCGGGTGGGCGGCGTTCACCATTTCGATGATGCCGGCAGTCAGTTTGGCCGGATCGCCCGGCTGGGCATGGTTGGCGCTGGCTGCGAAGTCGCGCATGTTGCCGGCCGGTGTGCCGACATAGTCGGGGATGGAGGCAGGGCTGATCGCCAGCGAATTGTCATGCAGGAAGTCCGTGCGGAAGAAGCCGGGCTCGATGATCGTGACCTTGATGCCGAAAGGCTCGACTTCGGTCGCCAGCGATTCCGACAGACCCTCGACAGCAAACTTCGTGGAACCATAGACGCCCCAGCCGGGGAAGCCCGCATAACCGCCGATCGAGGAGAAGTTCAGGATATGGCCGGCGCGCTGGCGGCGCATGTAAGGCAGCACGGCGCGGGTGACCTTCAGCAGGCCGAAGACGTTGGTGGCATAGATCTTCTCGATCTCGGCGGCAGTGGCTTCTTCGACGGCGCCGAGCAGGCCGTAGCCGGCATTGTTGGCGAGGATGTCGATGCGACCGAAGCGGGCAACGGCGGCAGCGGCAGCTTGCCTAGCCTGGTCTTCATTGGTGACATCGAGAGCGACGGCAAGCAGGTTCGGATGATCGCCGAACTGTTCGGTGATGGTCTTGGGGTTGCGGGCGGTGGCAACGACAGCGTCGCCGTTGGCAAGAGCACCCTTGGTCATCAGCGCGCCAAAGCCGCGCGATGCACCCGTGATGAACCAGACTTTCATGGCAATTTCCTTTCGTCAGATTGTTTGTTTCAGCAGTTCGTTGCTGACGGAGAGGAATTTGACGCAAATCTCGCTCATGTATAAGATTTGTTATTTAAGAGATTGTGATGAGTGAAATTCAGCAATGAGGGCAACCGAGCTTTCCGAAATGGCAGCGTTCGCCGCTGTCGCCAGACACAAGAGCTTCCGCAAGGCGGGAGAGGAAAGGGGCGTGACCGCCTCCGCGATCAGCCACGCCGTCCTCAATCTGGAGGACCGCATCGGCATTCGCCTCTTGAACCGCACGACCCGCAGCGTCTCGCTGACGGAAGCCGGCGAACTGCTCCGGTCTCATCTCGATCCGGCCTTCGGCGAAATCAGCGCCGCGCTCGATGCGCTGAACCGCTTCCGCGATACACCTTTCGGTCGGGTCCGCATCAATGTCGGCAATTCCATTGCGCCTTTCGTCGTCGGTCAGGTCATCGGGCCGCTTCTGATGAAGAACCCCAATCTGCAGCTCGAAATAGCCGCAACGGACCGGCTGGTGGATATCGTCGAGGAGGGTTTCGATGCCGGCATCCGTTTCGGTGAGCGTGTCACGGAGGGTATGATCGCCGTTCGCATCAAGCCGCGCATGCGTCTCGTCGTCGTCGGTTCGCCCGCCTATTTCGAAACTCGACCATTGCCGGAAACGCCGCATGATCTGAAGCGGCATATCTGCATACAGAACATGTTTCCGTCAGGCGCGCGTTATCCCTGGGATTTCGAAAAAGACGGCCAGGCCATCACCTTCCATCCTACGGGTCCGTTGTCCCTCGACGACCATGAATTGATGACAACGGCTGCCCTCAGCGGTGTGGCGCTCGCCTATGTCTGGGAAGGCAGGGTGGCACCGCTGATTGCAAGCGGCCAGCTTGTTCAGGTGCTGGACGAATGGTGCCAGCCGGAAGAACCGCTTTATCTCTACTATCCCAGCCGGCGGCACATCTCGGCGGGCTTCCGCACAGTGATCGACGCGATCCGCGGCGATTAGAGTGCCGTGCGTCCAATCGGACGCACAGAGGATACTCTAACTCTTTGAATCCGCACATCAGGCTTTCCGAAAATCGATGCCGATTTTCGGGCCGATGCTGTAGTCGTCAGAGTTTTTGGAACTCCAGGCGGTAGACGACATCCTCTCCCGTTATCGGATCGGTGGCGGGTGCATCGCTGATGACGAGTATGTCGCCCTCGATATGCACCGGGCGGATCAGCGGCCGCTCCCATGTCGGATTCCAGGCGGCCTCGACATGATGGATCACTTTGTCGCCCTCCAGCGTATAGGCGGCGGTATAAGCCAGCATCGTATCGAAAAGTGCGGCCTTTTCGTTGTCGTTGGGGGCTTTGCCGTTGGGTCTCGGCCTGCGTCGGTTGGTAGCGAAAGCCATCATCCGGCCATCGGCATGATAGGCGATATATCCAATGGGATCGGCACCCATGGCATCGCTGACTTCCCCGGTCGCAACAACGGTTCGCGTCCACGAGATCATGCGCCACGTCCCGATGAGGGCGGCTCTGTCCATGATCTTCCCCTCCTTAAAGTAGTCTAGCACAACCAAAAAATGCGGACTACGAACCCGTAGCCTTTTCTGGTCAGAATACCCCAAGCTGACCGGGAAAAGCTCTCGGCAATCAGTCAAAACTCCCTTTTGACTCTCGGTGGCGAAGTGGAGAAGATGCGCCGCAAGAAGGAAGATCAGCGCCGGAGGGGCGAATGAGAAAGCCGTTTTTTTCTGCTGGCAGTCGGTGGAAAATGGAATGTCGCAAAGGGCTGCTGTCAGTGTTTGCAGCGATGATGTTGTCTGCCTTTCCGCTGGAAATATCGGCGCAGGAAATGCCGGCACAAACACCGGCTTCCAAGGAGCAGGTCGAAAAGCTGCTTTCCCGCTGGAAAGAACATTTCAAGGGTGCGGAGACCCTGCGGGATCGTCGCACCGCTTTCCGCGATTTCATGGAATCGCTGCCCGAGCCGACACGCATCCAGATCCGGCATGTCGATGCCGATGGCGTCGATGCCGAACTTGTCTGGCCTGCGCGCCTTCATCATCCGATCGGCCGGCGCGCCATCCTCTTCATCCATGGCGGCGGCTTCTATGGCGGTTCCATTCGCACACATCACCTGATCGCCGGTTCGCTCGCCAAGGCAGCGTCCAGCGATGTGTTGCTGATGGATTACAGACTGACGCCTGAATATAACTACCCGGCGCAGGTCAATGATGCGCTCACCGCCTACCGCTGGCTGCTTGACAGCGGCTACAGCAACGGAAATATCGTGGTGATCGGCGATGGTGCCGGTGGCAATCTGGCGCTCGAAGCCGTGTTGCGGCAGATGCGCTCCCGCCAGCCGCTGCCGGCAGCCGTCGTGGCGCTGAGCCCGATCACCGATCTATCCGCCTCAGGTGCATCGGTCACAGAGAATGCCACCAATGATCCGGTGCTGGACAAGGATGCGCTGGAAGCGTTGCGCAAGGCCTATCTCGGCAATAATTCCGCGACGGATCCCAACATTTCTCCGCTCTATGCCGATCTCTCGGGTTTTCCGCCCTTGCTGCTGCAGGTCGGTTCCGGCGAGCTGCTGCTCGACGATACGCTGCGGCTTGCCGACAAGGCGCACAAGGCGGGCGTCGACGTGACGACGCAGGTCTGGCCGGGAATGCCGCATCAATGGCAGCTTTTCCCCTCGGTGCTGGATGATGCTGACAAGGCAGGCCAGGAGATCGCCGAATTCGCGATCGCGCATTTTGCAGATCCGCCAGCGCAGTAAGGGCCAATCCGGAACCACACGATCGCAGTTCTTACGAGTGGCTCGAATTCAGCCCCTCGATCGGCCGGCCGATGGCTAGATTCTGACGCAGCTTGGGATCTAGCCGCTCGGCATAGGCGTGATCGGGCGCGGCACCCAGCGCATCCAGCATCTTGGAGAAAAAGCAGCGCGCGGCGGCTGCCGCGGTGACATCGAAGATCTCTGCGTCAACAAGCCCGTGCCGCTTCAAGCCATCGATGTCCTGCTGCGTCACCGAGGTCGCATCGCGCGCCACCTTGGCGGCAAAATCCATGATTGCCCGCTCGACGGCATCAATGGGCGCCTTCTCGCTGCCGCCAGCCACTGCCGAAAGGCTGTCATTGGTAAAACCGTCGCGCAGCAGTGCGGAACCATGGGCCAGCATGCAATAGGATGACTTGAGCTCTCTGGCTGCCGCCAGCGTGACCAGTTCATAACGCCGCTGGCTCATATGGCCGCGAATGCTGGCAAGCAGCGTCCCCCAGTTTTCCATCACTTCAGGCCGGTGTCCGAAGGCGCGGTACATGTTCGGCAGGTAGCCGTAGCTCGCTTCGGCCGAGGCGTACATCGAAGCCGTCTTCTTGCTGGCGGATGCATCGGGGGTCTGAATGAAGGCCATGGCGTGATCCTCCCTTGATCCAGTGGGAGAATAGAGCGGTGCCTGATGACATCAATCCGCCCGCCGATCGCTTTCCGCAAAACTGATGCCGGATACCTTGGCTGGTCGCCGGGTTTCCCGTTGGCGGTAGAATGGCAGGATGTGATGTTCCGTCAGGGATGCCATGATGATCTCGCCCGGCTCGGCCGGCGATATCCAACGGACCTCCTCGATCTCCGCCGTTGCCTTGATGTCGTGATCCTGTGCATGCATCAGAAAGACATCGGCGATGACGATATGATCCGGCTCGTTGGCGGCAGGCGCCTGAAACCGCCCCAGAAATTCGAACTCGGTGGCCGATGCGGTGACGCCGATCTCCTCTGCCAGCTCTCTGATCAGAGCGTCCTCAGGCGTCTCTCCGGGCTCGATCTTGCCGCCCGGCTGCATGAAGGCCACGGTGCCGCACTTGCGCACCAGAAGCGTATGGCCATCATCCCGCAACAGAAGGGCCGCCGATATTCTGATCATCTTCGTCATGCGCGGATCTGATCGGATTCGCTGTCGCAATTCAATTGCCGCGCTCGGGATCGGCCGTTTGTCAAAGGCAGTTTCACTGCCTATATCAGCGGTCTCGGAAACAGGAAGTGGATGTGACAATGTTCCAGGCGGCATCGATCGAATTAGGCAACAAGGTCGAGTTCTATCGCGAGCTTGCCCAGCAGCTGCAAGGCCTGCTCGAAGGCGAGCCGGACATGATCGCCAACGCCGCCAATACCTCGGCGCTGATGTACCAGATGATGCCTGACCTAAACTGGGCGGGCTTCTATCTCCTGAAAGGCGATGAACTCGTGCTCGGCCCCTTCCAGGGTAAGCCGGCCTGCGTGCGCATTCCCGTCGGCCGAGGCGTTTGCGGCACGGCGGTCAAGGAAGGCGCCTCCATTCTGGTGGAGGATGTCCATGCGTTCCCCGGCCATATCGCCTGCGATGTCGCGTCCCGGTCCGAGCTCGTCGTTCCCATCAGAAACGGCGACCGGATCGTCGGCGTCATCGACCTCGACAGCCCGCTTCCCGCCCGTTTCGATGCCGACGACCAGGTAGGGATCGAGCGCCTGGCGGAGATCTTCGCCGCGGCAACTCGCTTCTGAGTGGACTATCCCTTTGGGCTTGGCGACGCTCCCCCGGTAGCGTTGCGGCGCACAACGTTGAAAACGCCCTGATCGCGGCAGAAGCGCATCTGACGGAACTAGACAGCATAACCGGGGATGAGGCTTAGTCTCGGCTCCGGCAGCCGGTGGGTAAGACGCGGCTGCAAACGTCTGCAGGCTGCGTGAATGACGAAATCTTGATTGCCCACGCGGTTCCCGGAGCTTCGGACCAGCCTATCTGCCTAGCGATGACACGAGCCTGTAATGAGGTTCCGATGTCGTCGCTTATCGGTATGGGGGTAGATAAAATGTCCCAATTTCGAAAACTGCTGGCAGCCGGGGCAGCTGTCGTCGTCATAGCCTTGGCATCGTCCTGCACGACGAGCTCGGATAGTTCGATCCAGACCGGCTCGGTCGGGTATGGGCAAAGCGCCGACATTGGGCTCCGACCGGCGTGCTTGGGTGGATTTGGCAACGATAGACCTTGCAGTTATTGACAAACTGCCGAGCCGCCAGACGAAGCTCGGAAGTTGACTGAATGCTGGATCGCTAGCGCAGCGGACCGGGGGACGACGGCTTTCTCCGGTGAAGCCATTGAAAACGATCCAATATTGTCAGATAAGCAGAGGTGATGCAAAAGGACGCAGTTTTCTGTGATGGCGGAGCTTCGCATATTGCTGCCGGTGACATAGAGTGCAAGAAATCGATAATCGCTTGATCGCACCACGCCGACCTCGCTTGGTAGGCGGCACATTTTCATAACCTATGGGAGCTGCATGATGGAATATCGTCGTTTAGGGAAGTCGGGTCTGAAGGTGAGCGAGTTCTCCTTCGGATCGTGGGTCACGTTCGGCAAGCAGGTCAATGGCGGCGATGCCGTCGACCTCATGAAGCTCGCCTACGACAATGGGATAAACTTCTTCGACAACGCGGAAGGGTACGAAAGCGGCAAGTCCGAAATCGTCATGGGCGAGGCGCTGAAGTCGCTTGCCTGGAGCCGCGACAGCTACGTCGTATCCAGCAAGGTCTTCTGGGGAGGTCAAAAGCCGACGCAACGCGGCCTGTCGCGCAAACATGTGACGGACGCCTGCCACGCAGCGCTCAAGAGACTGCAGGTGGATTATCTCGACCTCTATTTCTGCCACCGCCCGGATATCGACACGCCGATCGAAGAAACGGTCCGCGCGATGCACGATCTCGTTGCCCAGGGCAAGGTGCTCTACTGGGGCACGTCGGAATGGTCCGCGCAGCAATTGACGGAAGCCTACGCCGTCGCCCGCGATCTGCGCATCACGCCGCCGACCATGGAGCAGCCGCAATACAACATCTTCGAACGTCAGAAGGTCGAAGCCGATTACCTTCCGCTCTACGACCTGATCGGCCTCGGTACCACCATCTGGTCGCCGCTTGCCTCGGGCGTGCTCACCGGCAAATACAATGACGGCATACCGGCCGACAGCCGCATGAACCTGCCCGGCTACGAATGGCTGAAGGAAAAATGGTCCACCGATGCCGGCGTCGCCCAGCTCGAACAGGTTCGCCAGCTTGCAAAGCTCTCAGACGAGATCGGCCTGTCGATCACCCATCTCGCCCTTCTCTGGTGCCTCGCCAACAAGAACGTCTCTACCGTCATCCTTGGAGCATCGCGCGCAAGCCAGTTGCAGGATAATCTCGCAGCCCTCTCGCACAAGAACAAGGTGACGGCTGACGTAATGGAGCGGATCGACAGCATCGTCGGCAACAAGCCGGAAGCACCGCGCCGCTTTTAGGCAAGGCCAAAGCCAGATCGGGTATCTTTGCCCTTGTCTTTATTCCAATACGAAAATGGCCGGACCTTTGGTTCGGCCATTTCATTTTTACTGCGCTTCATTGACCGCGCGTCAGAGCGGGGAGCTGATCGCTGTATCTGTCACAGGCTGATGGTCACCGTGGTCCCTGTCGGATTACCTTCGAGAGTTACACTCCCGCGGTGACGGGTCACGATCTGCTTCACGATGCTCAATCCGAGGCCGGCACCCGTGCTCCGTGGTGTGACCCTGTAGAATGGTTCGAACACGAGGTCTCGATGCGCTGCTGGAATTCCCGGGCCTTCGTCCGAGACCGAGATGCCTCCCCATTCGGACACGCGAACCGATATCGCGCCGCTATTTCCGCCATGGTCGATCGCATTGCGCACAAGGTTGCCTATGGCGCGTGCCATCGCCGACCGACTTACCAGGCGATAAAGCTCGTCCACGTCACTGTCGAACGAGATCTCATATCCATTTCTTATGGCAAGCGGGGCTTGGTCGGCGACGACGTTCCTGGCGATTTCTACCAAGTCGGCTTGTTCATATGGCTCCGGAGACTGCTCGCTCCGTTCGAAGTCGAGCAATTGCTCCGCCGTCTCCCGCAGACGCCCGATGTCATCCATCATGGTCTCGCGTGTGCTTCCTTCCAGGGTCGTATCGATACGCGTCTGCATGACGGCGATCGGCGTGCGGAGCTCGTGTGCGGCGTCGATCAGGAAACGTTCTCTGGCTGCGAACTGCTGCTCGAGGCGCTCCAGGACGGAATTGAACGCATGGATAAGCGGAACGACCTCGCTCGGAACCCGATCCACCGGCAGCCGGGATCCTGGCTGGCGAGGGTCGATCTCCGGCGCTTTCTGTACGACGTGGCTCAGCCCTAAGAGCGAACGCCTGACCAGTCGCGGCACGGCGAAGAAGAGGGCGGGCAAAGTAAACGCGAGCAGAGGCACGTAGATCGGATATGCGCTGCCGAGTATCGCAAGGAATGTCGACTCGCTTCCGTTGCGACCGCCATAAAGCACCCTGATCTCGGTCGTATTGATCTCAATGTCGTCGACTGAAGCTGGCACCGGGCCACTTGCCGACGTGTCGCGAATATCGGCGTCCTTGATAAGCGGCACGAACTTGGTGAGCTGTGTGTACGCAGGTGGAATGTTCCCATATGCCACAGCCGTTCCGTCTGGGGCCGCAGCGTAGAAAAAGAGATTGGGGGTATCATTCTTCAACGCTGTGAGCTCTTCGCTGTCCTTGATGCGAAGTCCTCGTCCAGGTTCGTAGTTCAAGGACCCCTCCAGGGCATTCAGAAGCCGGTGCTGCATACCGACGTTCGGAGAATGGATCATCGCCCCATAAATGCTCAGACCGACGATCTCCGTTGCCGTGATGACGACGAATGGCACGCTGAGCTGCCAGCTCAGTCTCCACCACAGCGACGACGTATTCGGAAATCGCATCAATGTTCCCTAAGCAGGTATCCGACCCCGCGGATGTTGTGGATGGACACGCCGGCATCCGCGTCGGCCAGGCGTTTTCTCAGTCGCGACACGTGAGCGTCCAGCGCGTTGGATTGGATCGTCTCTTCGTAATTGTATATTTCGGTTTCCAGCGCCGATCTGAGGACGGTCTTACCTTTTCGCTTCGCAAGGGTAACGAGCACCATCAGCTCTCGACGAGGCAGGTCGAGCTGCAGCTCGCCGACCATGACGTCCATCCGGATCGGATCCACGGTGATCCGTCCGACCACGATGGACGGCTCCGCCAGGCCCGACGGGCGTCGCAATAGCGCGCGCAGTCGAGCGAAAAGCTCCTCCATCAGAAACGGCTTGCCCAGGTAGTCGTCGGCGCCGAGGTCCAGGCCTGCGACCCTTTCTTTCGGTTCGTTTCTGGCCGTCAGGACGATGACCGGCGTTACGACGCCGGAGCTTCGTAACCAAGGGATGAATGTAATGCCGTCGCCGTCCGGCAGGCGTCTGTCGAGCACGATGGCATCGTAGGTCTGTTGTCGAGCGAGTTCGATTGCATCCCCAAGGAAAGCGGTGTGGTCCACCGTGATGCCGTTCTTGCCGAGCGAGGCCGCAATCGCTTCCGCCAGCCTTGTTTCGTCTTCGACCAACAGGATCTTCATGTCTCGTCCACCTTTCTGATCCTATGTTCACGACGACTATTGTGACAGGATTACGGCGCGAGCGTTAGAACGAGGGGAGGACGTGGGGGCGCTGCGAGTCGAATACAGCGGATCCCATGAGAGATTGCCGACCGCTCTGAATAAAGACTCCAGACGCGTGGCGCCTGGAGCTGTTTTCTGATCGGCCTGTCGATGACCGATCTCGCTTTTCTCTGGTGCCTCGCCAACAAAAACGCCTCGACCGTCATCCTCGGCGCTTCGCGCGCGAGCCAGTTGCAGGACAATCTCGCCGCTGTCTCGCACGAGAGCAAGCTGACGTCTGACGTGCTGGATCGGATCGACAGCATCGTCGAAACAAGCCGGAAGCACCGCGTCGTTTCGGATCCCCCTGGGCGAGGCCGAGCCTATCCGGCCCAAGCCTCATTGCTTCTATCAGTATTCCGATATGAAAATGGCCGAACCTTTCGGGTCCGGCCATTTTCAATTTCTAGCTCACTTCAATGACCGCGCTGCTTGTTAAAACCTTTTGAATAGCTTTTGCGATGGTGGGGTTGAAGGAGCAAGATATTCCTTCGCAGCAGCGGCAGGCCATAAGACCGTTGCGAGAAAGAGTAAATGCGAGGAGGAAACAACGATGGCCACCGAGCTCACTACATCCCATCTCCTGGATAGCGCCACGGACATTAAACGGCCGCCGCTACCCACGACCACGGGGGAAATCACCAACACGCTGAACCATTATTACCGCGGCGAGCTCGCGCGGATGACCAGTTGGCGGGACCGCATCGACCGGACGTCGAACTGGGCGATCACCGTCGTGGCGGCGCTGCTCTCCGTGTCCTTGTCGACACCAACGTCCCATCATGGCGTGTTGCTGTTTGGCATGATGCTGATCACATTGCTGCTGATGATCGAGGCGCGACGTTATCGGTTCTTCGACGTTTATCGGGCGCGGGTGCGGCAACTGGAGCGCAGCTATTTTGCGCAGATTTTGATGCCCGAAGCCGAGCTCAATCCCGATTGGGCGCTATCGATTGCCAAGAGCCTGCGTGCACCGCGGCTTCTCCTCGGCTATTTCGAGGCTATGCAGCGGCGGCTGCGGCGGAATTATTGCTGGATGTATGCGATTCTGCTGATGGCATGGATCTTGAAGATCTCGACGCCAAAGCTGCAAGCGGAAGGCGCGCCGCAAGAGCTGGCACATTCGTGGAGCTATATTGTCGACAACGCGGCACTCGGACCGATTTCCGGCTGGCCGGTTATCACGATGGTGGCTGTCTTCTATGTCGTCATTCTCTGCGGCACACTACGCCGCAAGTTGGACGATGGTGATTTTCCCCATGGCGAAGCGCATGTCTGATCGTCTGGCAATGCCGGACTAGTGCAGGATGAATTCTCCCTTCGCCGCCCGGCATTCGGTCGCCGAGATCGACCGGCGGTGAACATAGCTGCATCGCCATACAGTCATGATCCTCGCTATAGTGCCTGCTTTCAGGCGCATATCAAATGCACCCTCGCTTCCGCATGCGCTCCATCATCTTCGCCTTTTTTTCCACTTCGTTGCCGGGCCTCTTGCCACCTGAAGTATGCGACAATCGCTGCTGCATCTGCTCGCAGGTTCTGCGAGGACTGTTTTCATCGCGATCTCGTCGGCGGGCGTCGGCAAAGTCTACGCCTCCCACCAACATCGCCGCAAAAACAATGCATGCGAGTGCGATTTTCACTGGGGCCTCCGGTAAGACACCATCAATATCTTTATCCCGCATCCAAGGAACGGCAACAGGTTCGTGAGGACATGACAAGTCCATCGGACGCGGTTTGCCTTGCGCGGGAGACGATTTCTTCGGATTATTCAAGGAAATCGTCGCCCGTATGATGTTTGAGTGGGCACGACACCGATATGAAAACGGCCGGACCTTTCGGGTCCGGCCATTTCAATTTCTAGCTCACTTCAATGACCGCGCTTCAAACGAGTGGCGGCGGCCAGGATTTTCCGAAAAAATCAGCTGCAACCACTCGTCGCACCGCACGTGTCGCACTTCTCGCAGGTACCATTGCGCACCATCGTGAAGTTCTGGCACTCGCTGCACATATTACCTGTGTAACCCTGCATGATCGAGCGAGCGCGGCGTTCAGCCTCTACCTTCTTGGCTTCCGTCTTGGCGGTTGCAGCGTCGGCTGCGGCCTTGTCGGAGAAGAGGGCGGTTGCGTCTGCGCCTGCTTCTTCGAGCACTTCCTCGGCAATCTCTTCAGCCAGCTCCTTGGCGCGCTCTTCGTAATCGCGCTTGAAGGCGACGATTTCGGAGGTGGAGATGGCGACTGTCGGCTCCAGCTTGCGGGCGGCTGCACCTGCAAAGGAGGTTACCGAACCGCTCGAGGAGGCGCGGGCTGGGGCTGCCGTTGCCGCACCCTTCGGCTCGCCGAGCTGACGGTCGCTGCCGGTGTTGGAGACCAGCGTCGGCTTGTAGCCGCGGGTCCAGCCAGTCGAGACGAGGTTCGTCTTGCCTTCCTGGATACCCTTGCCGAGCGCCGTGTTGGAGAAATCCGACGTATCGACATGGGCGAGGTCGTGACGGCCGAGGTAGGAGACAGCGAGTTCGCGGAACACGTAGTCGAGGATCGATGTTGCGTTCTTGATCGCGTCATTGCCGATGACGATGCCGGCCGGCTCGAACTTGGTGAAGGTGAAGGCCTCCACATATTCTTCCAGCGGCACGCCATATTGCAGGCCGAGCGAGATCGCGATGGCGAAGTTGTTCATCATCGCACGGAAGGCTGCACCCTCCTTGTGCATGTCGATGAAGATTTCGCCGAGGCGGCCGTCACCGAATTCGCCGGTGCGCAGATAAACCTTGTGACCGCCAACGGCAGCCTTCTGGGTATAGCCCTGGCGGCGGTTCGGCAGCTTCTCGCGTTCACGGGAAACACGCTCGATCACCTTTTCGATGATCTTTTCGGTGACCGTTACGGCCTGGGCGGCGAGCGGCTGCTGGATCAGATCTTCCAGCGCATCCTCGTCGCTCTCGTCTTCGATCAGCGAGGCGTTGAGCGGCTGCGACAGCTTGGAGCCGTCACGGTAAAGCGCGTTCGCCTTCAGGCCGAGCTTCCAGGAGAGCATATAGGCGTTCTTGCAATCCTCGACCGTTGCCTCGTTCGGCATGTTGATCGTCTTGGAGATCGCACCCGAGATGAAGGGTTGGGCAGCCGCCATCATGCGGATATGGCTTTCGACCGAGAGGTAGCGCTTGCCGATCTTGCCGCAGGGATTGGCGCAATCGAAGACCGGCAGATGTTCTTTCTTGAGGAAAGGTGCGCCTTCCAGCGTCATCGCACCGCAGACGTGAATGTTGGCGGCCTCGATATCCTTCTTCGAGAAGCCGATATGGTCGAGCAGGCTGAAGCTCATGTCGGTGAGCTGCTCGTCGGAGACCTTCAGCGTGGTCTTCAGGAAGTCCGCGCCGAGCGTCCACTGGTTGAAGACGAACTTGATGTCGAAGGCGCTCTTCAGAGCCGCATTGACGGCTTCCACCTTCTCGTCGGTGAAGCCCTTGGCCTTCAGCGTCGAGGGATTGATGGCCGGAGCCTGGTTCAGGTTGCCGTGGCCGACAGCATAGGCTTCGATCTCGGCGATCTGGCTTTCCGAATAGCCGAGTGTGCGCAGCGCATCCGGAACGGCGCGGTTGATGATCTTGAAGTAGCCGCCGCCGGCGAGCTTCTTGAACTTCACCAGCGCGAAGTCAGGCTCGATGCCCGTCGTGTCGCAATCCATGACGAGGCCGATCGTGCCGGTCGGTGCGATGACCGAAACCTGCGCATTGCGGTAGCCGTGCTTTTCGCCGAGTTCCAGCGCCCTGTCCCAGGCAGCCATTGCATGGGCTGCCAGATCCTGGTCCGGGTTTTCCTGATGGATCAGCGCGACCGGGTTAACCGAGAGAGCCTCGTAGCCGGCATTCTCGCCATGGGCGGCGCGGCGATGGTTGCGGATGACGCGCAGCATATGCTCGCGGTTCGGCTCGTAGTTCGGGAACGGGCCGAGTTCGGCAGCCATTTCGGCCGAGGTCGCGTAGCAGATGCCGGTCATGATTGCCGTCAGCGAGCCGGCAATGGCGCGGCCTTCGGCGCTGTCATAAGGGATGCCCGAAGACATCAGCAGGCCGCCGATATTGGCGTAGCCGAGGCCGAGCGTGCGGTATTCGTAGGAAAGCTCGGCAATGCGCTTCGACGGGAACTGCGCCATCATGACCGAGATTTCGAGCACGACGGTCCACAGGCGAACAGCATGTTCGTAGTCGCCGATATTGATGCGCTTGGTGGCCTTGTCCTTGAACTGCAGGAGGTTCAGCGAAGCAAGGTTGCAGGCCGTGTCGTCGAGGAACATGTATTCCGAGCACGGGTTCGAGCCGCGGATCGGGCCGCCGGCCGGCGACGTGTGCCAGTCATTCATCGTCGTGTTGAAGTGGATGCCCGGATCGGCCGATGCCCAGGCGGCATAGGAAATCGTTTCCCAGAGATCGCGCGCCTTCAGCGTCTTCATGACCCTACCGTCCTTGCGGGCGGTCAGGTTCCAATCGCCATCTTCCTCGACAGCGCGCAGGAAGTTGTCCTTGATCGAGACGGAGTTATTGGAATTCTGGCCGGAGACGGTGAGATAGGCTTCCGAATCCCAGTCCGTGTCGTAGGTCTTGAACTCCATGTCCTTGTAGCCCTGGCGGGCGAACTGGATCACGCGCTGGACGTAGTTTTCCGGAACCTGGGACTTCTTGGCGTCGCGGATTTCGCGCTTCAGAGCCGGGTTCTTGGCCGGGTCGAAGCAATCGCCATTGTCGGCTTCACAATTGACGCAGGCCTTCATGATCGCCTTCAGATGCTTGGCGACGACCTTGGAGCCGGTCACGAGAGCGGCAACCTTCTGCTCTTCCTTGACCTTCCAGTTGATATATTCCTCGATGTCAGGATGGTCGATGTCGACGACGACCATCTTGGCCGCGCGACGGGTCGTACCACCAGACTTGATGGCGCCGGCAGCGCGGTCACCGATCTTCAGGAAGCTCATCAGGCCGGAGGAACGACCGCCGCCGGAAAGCTTCTCGCCTTCGCCGCGCAGCATGGAGAAGTTGGAGCCGGTGCCCGAACCGTACTTGAAGAGACGGGCTTCACGCACCCACAGGTCCATGATGCCGCCTTCGTTGACGAGGTCGTCTTCGACGGACTGGATGAAGCAGGCATGCGGCTGCGGATGTTCGTAGGCCGACTTGGACTTGGTGATCTTGCCGGTGAAGGGGTCGACATAGAAATGGCCCTGGCCGGGGCCGTCGATTCCATAGGCCCAGTGCAGGCCGGTATTGAACCACTGCGGGGAGTTCGGGGCGACGCGCTGCGTGGCGAGCATATAGGCAAGCTCGTCCTTGAAGGCTGCGGCATCTTCCTCCGAAGAGAAGTAGCCACCCTTCCAACCCCAATAGGTCCAGGTGCCGGCGAGACGATCGAAGACCTGGCGCGCGTCGGTTTCCGAGCCGGTCTGTTCGTCCTTTGGCAGGGTCTTCAGCGCCGCGTCGTCGGCAACGGAGCGCCACAGGAAGGAGGGGACATCGTTCTCTTCGACCTTCTTCAGGCGGGCCGGGACGCCGGCCTTGCGGAAATATTTCTGCGCCAGAACGTCTGTCGCGACCTGGGAGAACTGCGCGGGAACGTCGATGTTTTCGAGGCGGAAGACGATAGAGCCGTCAGGGTTCTTGATCTCGCTCGTCGCCTTGCGGAATTCGATATCCGCATAGGCGCCCTGACCAGCCTTCGTAAACCGACGTTCGATGCGCATGTCCTTAACCTCTTGTTGGCACCCGAAAGGGCGCAAAATTCCCTTCCGGCTACACGTTGTCCCTTCGTGCAGCCGGTGCTCGTTCCGTCTTGTGACAGGATGTCATCCAAAGATGTCTTTCCTGTATCTTGTGGTGAGGCTGGCTGCAAACGCTAAATATAGTGTTAACAGCTAAATTTTACCAGTCCTCGATATCGCTTTTTGAGGCTAGAAAAAGGCGCAAAAAACCTTACGGGCGTCACCGTTTTCGACGGTTCAACACCCTGATTCCGCGTTCAATTCTCCTTGGGAGAACCGGGCTCGTTACCTCCGGTTCAGTCGCCGCCGCAACATCTGAAACATTAAGTTTGAAACGGCTGATTCCGTCAAGGGGTGGAACGTAACCGTTTGCTAACCACAACATCTTGTGGATGTCCTTGTGGAGACTGGGGAAAACACGGGTAAGCCTGAAAATACAAGGGCTTGCGGCGGCGGTTTAATGACGGAAGCAGCGGAATGTCAGAAAAATCGAGTGCGGCAAAAGTTAGGGTGGCTTTTACGACGTAAATGCGCTTATCGATTCGTTGAGAGAAATCAGCAGTTTCTAGAGGGCGTCGATGGCGATCGTGACGGTCGCGGTGCCGATCGGCTTGCCCTTTTCGTCGGTGACGACGAAGCTCGCCTGAGTCTCCAGATGCTGCGTCGACTCGTCGCGCTCAGCCCGGCCGACATAGATATCCTGCGAACCGAGGGCGAAGGTTTTCAGAAACTTGTCCTCGTCACCCTGCCAGTAGTCCGTCGTGATGGTGCTCTGGCCGACATTCAGCCCGTAGCGGTCCGTGACGAAGAACTCGATGATCGCTCCCTGCGAATCGTCCTGCTTCGATTTGAGATAATGCGAGATGGATTTAGCCATCAGCGCCTTGACCATCTGGAAGTCGCCCTGCGCGACCTCCGCCCGGTAAGTTTCGTCGAGCACCCGCATGTCCATCTCGCTGACATCGCCGAATTTGGCGTTCTGCTCCTCGATCGCCTTCATGACGACAGGAGCCTCGACCATCGGCCGGACCAGCTTTTCGACATAGTCGCGCACAACGCCGATATAGGCCGGCTCAGCCCCGACAGGCGTATAAGGAAACAGGCAGCAGATCAGCCCGAAGGCTGCTGCCGTTCGAATCTTGCCCCAGCATGCCATTGCGCTTCCCCAACCGCATTCAGCCGCACTTTGTATCCGGCCTCTACGACCGGTAGTTGCCTGACGCTATGCTAATAAAATAAAACGGACGTTACCGAACGGGGCTGGAATCCGCTATCGGGGAGACAAAAATTGGGACAATTTCCGGTCGTAAAACTGGAGGTTGCTCGTGTTTGCGCTGTTAGAGCAATTCCAGCAAAAGTGCGTAGCGGTTTCGCGTCCGGAATTGCGTGAAAACAAAGAGAATACTCTAGCCGCGGGCGCCCTTGGCGATCGGCTCCTGGTAGGTGAAGCCCATATCCCAGGGGAAGTAGATCCAGGTGTCCTGGCTGACTTCGGTGATGAAGGTATCGACCGTCGGCACGCCCTTGGGCTTGGCGTAGACGCAGGCGAAATGCGCCTTGGGCAGCATGCCGCGCACCTGGGCGGCGGTCTTGCCGGTATCCGTGAGATCGTCGACGACGAGAACGCCTTCGCCGCCGTTTTCCATGAGTTCGGGCGCAATGCCCTTGAGCAGCACCATGTCGCCCTGATTGACGTAGTCATGATAGGAGGCGACGCAAACCGTTTCGATGAGGCGGATGTTCAGTTCGCGCGAAATGATCGCCGCCGGAACAAGGCCGCCGCGCGTGATGCAGACGATCGCCTTGAATTCCTGGCCGAGGCCGGCAAGCCGCCAGGCAAGCGCGCGCGCATCGCGGTGGAACTGATCCCAGGAAACGGGAAAGGCTTTATCGGGAAGGGACATCGGGCTGCTCCGCGGCATGAAAAAAACGACACGCCGTTTGCCGGCGACCGAGGGGACATCGGCTGGCAAAACGCAAATCGCGCAGCCGGAACTGCGCGATGGATGCCGAAGCCTGATATCATCGGTCGCCGCAATTAGCGGGATTTGGAGGCAAAAGGCAAGAGCGGGCTTAACGCGAGAGCAATGTCAGCGCCGTCATGGACTGCAAAAGCGTCTTCGTCGTCCCGCCGAAGATCGCCTGCCACAGCCAGGAATGCGTGTAGGCGCCCATGACGAGAAGGTCGATACTGTCGTCCGAAAGCCGGTTCTCGATGATGTGCGAGGCGTTCTTGTCGCCGCTTGCGGCCGTGGCGAGCGTTACATTCACGCCGTGACGGGCAAGCGTTGCGGCGATCTCCGCGCCGGCTGTCGTTGGCGACTGCGTGGCCGTTTCGGCCGGATCGACCGAGAAGATCTCCACCGCTTCGGCAGCCTTCAGGATCGGCAGGGCGTCGAAAGTGGCGCGTGTGGCTTCCTTGGAGCCGTTCCAGGCAATCAGCACGCGCTTGATCGGCTTCGGTTGGCGAATGATGTAGGGGATCATCAGCACCGGGCGGCCGCTTTCGAACAGGAAGTCATCGACATCAACATGACTGTCGGAGGGCCTTGCCGGATCGGCCTGCGAGGCGATCAGCAGATCTGCGCTGCGCGCGCTTTCGATCAGCGGCGCCGAGCCGTATCCCGTCGATGTGGCAAAGGCGCGCCATTCGAAGGAAGCACCGGAAGCCTCGCCACGGGCGCGGAAAATCCGCTCGACCTCGACAGTTTCGGAATGGGCCATATCCTGAAGCGCCTGCACGGCGACCGGATCGGGAATTTCCATTGGAGCGAGCAGCGGCACGGCGGCGATCGTTTCGGCATGCAGGCCGATCACATGGGCGCCGCTTTCAGCGGCAATGGCAAAGGCGAAATCGGCAACGGCGCCGCTATTGTCTGCTGTATCCAGAATGGCGAGAATGGTTTTATAAGACATATCAATTCTCCTTTGCGGCTGAAATAATGGCCCGCGAGGAAAGAAATGCGCCGGGACGCGCTGCGGTTCCTTGACCGGGATCAAGACCGCAGAACCTCCTTCACGCTTCCGCCTGATAGTTCTCGGCAATGTCCTTCCTGCGTCTGATATCCTCGATCATGGCCCGCACGTCCGCACCCGCAGCCTCGATCACATCCTGCGAGCGACCGCGCACGACGATTTCGGTCGAAAATTTCTGCCCGACATACCGGGGATAGGAGCCGATGCTGGTTTCCGGATGTGCCTTCTGGATCGCAGTGAGCGGCGTGCCGATCTCGCCTTCGCCATAGGGGCAGGCGATAGCGAGCGACAGGACGGGCGTGCCTGTCCTCAGCGTCGGCAGCACATTGTCGACCATGGCCTGGAAGACCTGCGGAACGCCGGCCATCACATAGACATTGCCGATGACGAAGCCGGGCGCTGTCGAAACCGGGTTGGCGATATGCGCAGCACCGCGCGGCATGCGCGCCATGCGCTGGCGGGCCTCGGTGAATTCCATTTCGCGGCGCCTGTACATTTCCGCAAGCAGCGCCATCGCCGCCGTATCATGCTCGCAGGGCACGCCGAAAGCCTTCGAGACGGCATCCGCGGTGATATCGTCATGCGTCGGCCCGATACCGCCCGAGGTGAAGACATAATCGTATTTGCCGCGAAGCGCATTCAGCGCCGCGACGATTGCATCCTCATCGTCGGCAACGATGCGCACCTCCTTCAGGTCTATGCCCGAAATGGTCAGCATGTCGGCGAGGTGGCCGATATTCTTGTCCTTGGTGCGGCCGGAAAGAAGCTCGTCGCCGATGGCTAGCACGGCGGCGGTAACGACGGTCTCATTGCTCATGGGGATATTTCCGTAGTGTGAAGCTCGGAAATAGGTAGCGCCGTTTGGCCACTTTGCAAACGGCAAAGCGACGCGGCCCAAGGGTCGAAACGAAACGGCAAGTGAAATTTCGTCTACAGGCGGTGAACAGTGAGTTCTTGCGTGCAGGACTATGTTGAACCGGACGCACTGGTAGAACGGTCGCGGTCACGAAATTCAACCAGTCCTCGTTGGAGATAACAATGGCGAAGATTCTCGTCCTCTACTACTCGGCTTACGGCCACATCGAAACCATGGCTTATGCCGTAGCCGAAGGCGCGAAGTCCGCCGGCGCTGAAGTTGTTGTCAAGCGCGTTCCGGAACTGGTTTCCGAAGAAGTCGCCAAGGCCTCCCACTACAAGCTCGATCAGGCAGCGCCGATCGCCACCGTCGACGAACTGCCTGACTACGATGCGATCATCGTCGGCGCCGGCACGCGTTTCGGCACGGTTGCATCGCAGATGCGCAACTTCTGGGACCAGACGGGCGGCCTGTGGTTCACCGGCAAGCTCGTCGGCAAGGTCGGCTCGATGTTCACCTCGTCCGCGACCCAGCACGGCGGCCAGGAATCGACGATCCTCGGTTTCGTTCCAACCTTCCTCCATCAGGGTATGGCCTATGTCGGCCTTCCCTATGCATTCCAGGGCCAGATGGGTACGGAAGAAGTCAAGGGCGGCTCGCCCTACGGCGCATCCACCATCACCAACGGCGACGGCTCCCGCCAGCCTTCGGCAATCGAACTCGAAGCTGCCAAGTATCAGGGCGCGCACGTCGCCAAGATGACTGCAAAGCTCGCCTGAGTTCAGTCTAAATCTTTCTCTGAACGGCGGTCCTTCGGGCCGCCGTTTTATTTTGGGACAGCGATATCCGAGACAGGTTTCCCGAGCAGTCGCAACACCACGCAAACATTGTCTTGACGAATCCGCCCAAGTCGTTGATCTGGACGGCGCGCGAGCGTGGCGAAACTGGTAGACGCAAGGGACTTAAAATCCCTCGGCCTTAGGCTATACGGGTTCGATCCCCGTCGCTCGCACCACATTGAATTATCGTTTGAAAAGCAGCTTATCCTCCCTCGAACAGAAATCCCGATATTTCCTGGGGGAGGGGCAGCCGGGGCGCGGACGCGGAGACTAGGCCAAACAGGCCATAACGTTGTTGGATGGATTTCTAACAAACTCCCGGACTGCTTGTTGCCTTGCAGACATGGTCGATTTTGCAAAGAAAGTATAGGCCTCATCTATCTTCACGGATGTTAAAGCGCTGGCTGCTTTGCCCGCCTCGCATCATCAGTTGACGCTAATTTAGATAGGTGATCGCAACGGCCTGCGGTAGAATGGGCCGAGACCGCCAATTCCGGTCTGGTCATGGCGAATCCTTTGTTGGCAAATCGATGAAACAAAGACTAGCAGCAGTCCTGGCGGCCGACATGGCAGGCTATAGCCGACTGATGGAGGCGGACGAAGCAGGCACGCTCGCCCGCCTCAGAACCCACCGGATAGAGTTGATCGACCCTGCCATCGCCAAGAACGAGGGCCGCATCATCAAGACGACGGGCGACGGTATGCTGGTCGAATTCCAGAGTGTGACCGACGCTGTGAGATGCGCCGTGGAAATCCAGCAGCGCATGAAGCGGCGCAATTCCGACGTGCCGCAGGATCGACGGATCGAATTCCGGATCGGCATCAATGTCGGCGATATCATTTTCGACGACGATGACATTTTCGGTGATGGTGTGAACATTGCCGCGCGCGTCGAACAACTGGCCGATGTCGGAGGCATCTGCATCACGGCCGCGGTGGCGACGCAAATTGCCGACCGACTCGAAGTGGCCATCGAGGATCTTGGCGAGAAGGCACTGAAGAATATCAGCCGTCCGGTTCACCTTTATCGGGTCGGGGTCGATGACACCGTCCTGGCGCCCGCGGCGGATGCTGCGGGCGCCAGGCGGACCGCTTCCAAACCCACGATCGTCGTTCTTCCCTTCAACAACATGAGCGGCGATCCCGAGCAGGAGTTCTTCGCCGACGGCCTGACTGAGGATATCCTCACCGAACTGTCGCGCCGCCACGAGCTCTTCGTCATCTCGCGCAACTCCAGCTTCGTCTACAAGAACCAACCCGTCAATGTGCGCGAGGTGGCCGAGAAGCTCGGCGCCCAGTACCTGGTCGAAGGCAGCGTACGGAAAATCGGCGACAGGGTGCGCGTCACGGTCCAGTTGATCGATGCGGTCAACGATGCCCATGTCTGGGCGGACAAATACGACCGCAAACTCGACGACATTTTCGCCATCCAGGACGAGGTGACGGCCGCGATCGCCGCCACGCTTCCCGGGCGCGTCGAGGCGGCCCAGCGAGACCAACTCGCACGCACGAAGCCGGCAAACATGGCCGCCTACGAGTGTGCGCTCGCGGCCAAGGTGCTGCACCATAGAAGCAGCGCCTCGGACAATGAGCAAGCCCAGGCGCTGATCGACAGGGCCATCGAACTCGACCCAGGCTATGCGCATGCCCATGCCTGGCGGGCTTGCATCCTCGGGCAGGCCTGGGTGAATGGCTGGTGCAGTGACAAAGATGCGGCTTGGGCGCAAGTCAATTCCGAGCTGGAGCGGGCGCTTGCGCTCGACGACAACGACGCCGACGTGCATCGCATTCTCGCCGCGGTCAATGTCAACAACAACCAGCTGACGACGGCACGATATCATCAGGAGCGCGCCCTCTCGCTCAACCCCAATTACGACCTGGTGGTGGTTCAGCAGGGTGAGTTGCTGACCTGGCTCGGCCGGCCGGAAGAAGGAGTCGAATGGATCCGCAAGGCCATGCGGCTCAACCCGCATCATCCGGCACGTTTTTGGAGTCACCTCGGAAAGGCCCATTTCACCGCCCGGCAATATGGCGAGGCGATCGAGGCCTTCATGCATCTTTCCGCCATGGACCACGTCCAGCACGCTTTCGTCGCGGCCTGCTATGGCTGGCTCGGCGACGATATTGCCGCATCCGCACATATGAAGCAGGTCAAAGCGCTTGCGCCCGACTTCAGCATCGAGCCGTTCCTCGCTACGCTGCACTACACCCAAGAATCCGATACGCAGCATATCCGCGAGGGGCTGATCAAGGCGGGTGCCGGCGAGATCGTCTCAACGGCCAGCGACCTGGAGAAACGCAGGAACCTTGGCTGAATTCCACATCTCTCGACAGTTGGCAGCGCCAGATCCCCGCAACACCGCGACAAGAAAGCCGTGGATTGGCGTAGCGAGATATCCGTGGTTGCTGCTCGGCGCTTGTACCGCCGGTGAATGTGAGTGTCCCCTTGATACTCGGGGGAGTATGCTTTCAAGGTATCCTGAAGCGAGGGCGGCGCGATCGAAGCGCCTCGCAGCAGTTTGATACTGAGCGCTGACTCAAGAGGTAGAGTTGTGACAGAAGCGAGCATCTTTCTGGGATGCTCCCGTGGGTTCGATCCCCGTTGCTCGCACCATCTTTATAAACCCGTTCGAATATGCTTGTATAATGTGGATAAACCATAGGCAGCGCTTGTCTATGGTCTCAACGGTGCAAAAAATGTAGGCACTGTGCGGTTGAGTAAGTGTTGTCTTAGTGGGAGTAAGACGATGGTTTACGACTGGAATGGTGCAAGGACGCGTCGCATCAGACTTTTCAAGATGAGTGCCCTCCTGCTGTTGGGAACGGCAGTGGCAGCGGTGCCGTTGTTCTTCTGGGCCTTGCAACTGCGCGGACTTTAACGTCCCTGTTTACGGTCAGCGTCTGGCAAAGTCTGTGGCGGCATCCGCCATGGCTCTTGCCTCCCGCCATTTGTTGAAGGCCCAGCCGGCGACTAGGCCGACTGCTGCGCCTGCTGCCTTGACGCCTGCATCGTGAAGGCGCGCATGCCGCGTCGGCGACAGGTACTGCAGATATTCGATCGCGATGGCACCGAAGATCAGCAGCGCGGCGACCATTTTCCATTGTCTCGGATAAGCAAGAGCGAAAGCCAGCCCTGCCGCCAGGTAAGCCGCAGCGCGGTCGATGTCAGGTGTCTCGATCGTGTGAGGTCGCAATTCGATCGGTGAAACTGTCACGAACAGGATGAAGGCGAGAAGAAGCCATGCCAGTAGCTTTGTGATCTTGGATGTCATCTTGCTGTCATATTAGCAATTGCTGTGCGACATCAAGTTAAAAGCCGTCCACGTGACCTGGATCTTGGGCGCAATCTGGAGACGCGCTTAAGGAAGCCTTTCATCGGGCGAACCGCAAATGGCGCAAACGGGCTTCTTTCCACAAGCGGCCTGTGTCATAGCAACGTCTGGATTTTTGAAGAATGGACGAACGCCCGTGACAAGACACGATGTCGAAGGCGCCGAAGAGGCGATGCGCAGCCTTTTCCCCGCAACGCCGCTACAGCTCAATGATCACCTTTCCGCCCGCTATGGCGCCGATATCTGGCTGAAGCGCGAGGATCTTTCGCCGGTGCGATCCTACAAGATCCGCGGCGCATTCAATTTCTTCCGCAAGGCGATTGCCAAGGGCGCGGGCGGCAAGACCTTCGTCTGCGCCTCCGCCGGCAATCATGCGCAGGGCTTTGCCTTCGTCTGCCGCCATTTCGGCGTGCCGGGCGTCGTCTTCATGCCGGTCACCACGCCGCAGCAGAAGATCGACAAGACCCGCATGTTCGGCGCCGGCTTCATCACCATCGAACTCATCGGTGATTTCTTCGACCAGTGCTATCAGGCGGCCCGCGATCATGTGGAGGCGATCGGCGGCGTCATGGTGCCGCCCTTCGATCATGCTGATATCATCGAGGGGCAGGCGACGGTCGCCGCGGAAATCATGCAGCAGCTTCCCGAGGGAACAGTACCGGATATGATCTTCTTGCCGGTCGGCGGCGGCGGCCTTGCCGCCGGTATCACCGGTTTTCTCGACGGCGTTGTGCCGCAATCCGACTTCGTCTTTGCCGAGCCTGCCGGCGCGCCGAGCCTGCGCCGCAGCCTCGAAGCGGGGCAGATCGTCACGCTGTCGAAGGTCGACAATTTCGTCGACGGCGCAGCGGTCGCCCGCATCGGCGACCTGAATTTCGCAGCGCTGAAGAGTTTTTCGGCCGAACAGGTCAGGCTGATGCCGGAAAACGCCATCTGCGTCACCATCCAGGAGATGCTGAACGTCGAAGGCGTGGTGCTGGAACCGGCCGGAGCCTTGGCGCTGACGGCGATCGCCGCCATGGATCGCGAGGCCATCAAAGGCAAGACGATCGTTGCTGTCGTCTCGGGCGGCAATTTCGATTTCGAGCGGCTGCCCGATGTCAAGGAAAGGGCCATGCGCTACGCCGGTCTGAAGAAATACTTCATCCTGCGCCTTGCCCAGCGTCCCGGCGCGTTGCGCGATTTTCTCAATCTTCTCGGACCGCATGACGATATCGCCCGCTTCGAATATCTCAAGAAATCGGCGCGCAATTTCGGTTCGATCCTGATCGGCATCGAGACGACGGCTCCGGAGAACTTCGCGACGCTGGTCGCCAATTTCGAAAGATCAGGCATGGGCTTCGAGGACATCACCGAAAACGAGATCGTCGCAAACCTGATCATTTGACTTTGCGTAGACAGCACTGCGTGCTAAAGGCGGATTATGGCTTCGTTCCTTTCAAACATTCTTTCGGTCTTCTCCGGCGGTGGCAAATCCTCAGATGAGGCGGCTGCGGGTCCTTCCGGCGAGCCGCAGCTCTATGGCGATTGCACCATCTATGCCGAGCCGCAGAAGGAAGGCGGCCAGTATCGTCTAGCCGGCCGGATCGAGAAGAAAGTCGGTGAGGACGTTCTCGTGCGCAAGTTCATCCGCGCCGATCTCTTCTCCTCGTCCGATGATGCGATCGAATGCACGGTGCGTAAGGCGCAGCAGATTATCGACCAGCACGGCCCCTCTCTTTTCAGCGATGGCGAGAAGCTTCGGCAGGTCTGAGGGCGCGAGCCGGGCGAACCTTGTCCGAGCTGACATTTCCCGTTGTTTTTCAAAACTATGACAGCATTTCGGTGACGGAAACTGCTGGTTTGATCACCTAATCTTAAAGGATTATGGCGAAGGTGGCGCCTGCAGGTTTTGCAGGGCGCCGCTTGTGTTTGAGCTTTCCGGACGATTGACCAGAAGATCCGCCGCGGTGGCTGTGGCTCGCTCGTGCGCTCCTGTTGTCGGCGGAGGGCAGTGATGGAACTCCTCAACACCGCGCTCTTCATCGTCGAAGCCGTCAGCTATTTCGTGCTGATGGTCAGTCTCCTGCATTTTCGACAGCGCCTCGGACTGGGTGTCTTCCTGACGGCGCTCGGCGTCATGCATTTCATGGAGACCTATCTTGCTGCGGTCTTCTATGTTTCCCTGCCATTCGGGAACGTATCGCCGGGGTCTTCGATCTTCTTTTCCGGCAAGCTGATGATGATCCTCATGCTCTACCTGCAGGAGGATGCGGCGACCGTCCGCCAGCCGATCTATGGTCTGTTTCTCGGCAATCTCCTGACCGTCGCCATTGCCTGGGTGCTGCAGCTTCATCAGCCGCTGGATCTGTCGCCCGGCCATCCGGCAGACGTTAATTTCCTGAAGGAAATGGGGTGGCTGATGGTGTGGGGCACGGCAATCCTCTACCTCGACTCGCTCGGCATCATCCTGCTCTACGAGAAGCTTGGCGATTTCACGCGTCGCCGCGTCGTGCTGCGCTTCATGATCTCGGGCCTTGTACTTCTGACATTTGACCAGATCCTCTTCTTCAGCGGCCTGCATTATTTCGTGGGCGTGCCGATGACGGCCTTCTGGGCTGGATGGAAAGCCAAGATGCTGGCCGTCTGCCTCTATTCACTGATGTTCGCCGTCTATGAATACCGTATCCGCCGGGACGGTGTTGCCGCCTCGGCCCGCTCGATCAGCGACCTCTTCGGGGATCTGACATTCCGCGAGCGCTATAACGATCTCCTGGAGCGCACCGGCCGCGACATGTTGACCGGCGTCTATGACCGCAGCCGCATGGAACTGGAGGCGCCGCTGATGGTGCGCGAAGCGCTGCGGCAGGGCCAGTACGCGACCGTTCTCATCATCGATGCCGACCATTTCAAGGACGTCAATGACGGCTTCGGCCATCTGCAGGGCGACAAGGTTCTGAAGGCCATTGCCTCGAGGCTAGGAACGACGCTGCGCTCCAGCGACCGTATCTTCCGATTCGGCGGCGAAGAGTTTGTCGCCGTTTGTCCAGGCACAAGCCATGAGGAAGGCTTGCTGCTCGCCGAGCGCCTGCGCTGGACGATCGTGACCAGTGTGAAGACGCCCGATGATGCGTCGGTATCGGTGAGCATAGGGGCTGCAACCGCCGACGAAGACGGTACCAGCTTCACGACCGTGCTTTCGGCGGCAGACAGCCGCCTCTACGAGGCAAAGAAGAGCGGCCGCAACTGTGTCGTCGGCCGCTCCGGTGTCGTGAAAGTCAGCTAGCTTCCGCCCGCTCAGGCGGCGCGGAAAAGCTTGGCGCCGGAGGGAGCGCTCGTCATACCGCCGTCGACGGTAATTTCGATCCCGGTGACATTGCTGGAATCGCTGGAGGCGAGATAGAGCGCGGCCTTTGCGATCTCATCTGCTTCGCTCATGCGGCCAAGCGCGCTCATGTTCCCGAGCTTTTCTTCGAGTGCCGACATCGCATCTTCGGTCTGCGCATAGGGCGACCAGATCGGTGTGCGCGTGCCGCCCGGCGTTACCTGATTGACGCGGATACCGCGGGGCGCAAGCTCGGAGGCAAGGTTGCGCGTCATGGAGCGCACGGCACCCTTGGTGGCGGCATAGGCCGACCAGCCGGGCGCGCCAAGAACGGCATGGACCGAGCCGTTGAGGATGACAGAAGCGCCATCATTCAGATGCGGAAGTGCCGACTGAACCGTGAAGAAAACCGAGGTCAGGTTGGTGCTGATGATCTTTTCGAACTGTTCCAGCGAGGTCTGGCCGAGCGGCGTTGCGCCGCCGATGCCGGCATTGGCAAAGACGACATCGAACTTGCCGACGGCAGAAGCTGCCTCGGCGAAGACCTTCTCCGCCGCCGCAACGTCTGTGAGATCGATCTTCAGCGTCAGCACGTCGCCGCCAAGTGCTTTCTTGGCCGCTGCCAGCGTTTCGGGGTTGCGGCCGGTGATGATGACCTTCGCGCCTTCGGCAACGAAAACCTTGGCAGTGGCAAGCCCGATACCGCTGTTGCCGCCGGTAATGAGCGCGATCTTGTTCTTGAGACGCATGGAATGGCTCCTATTGGAAAATGGCTCGATCTGGATTATGATCGATATCTACAAGGATTATGATTATAATCCACATAAGTCAAGTCCGCATATCGGGAGATTTTCGATGGGTCATTCGCAATTGGAAAAGCAGAAGACGCACGACAGGATCGTCGAGATCGCTTCCAAGCGTCTGCGAGAGAAAGGACTGGAAGGGCTCGGCGTGGCCGATCTAATGAAGGAGGCGGGGCTGACTGTTGGCGGCTTCTACAAGCATTTTGCCTCGCGCGACGAGATGGTGGCCGAAGCCATGAAACTGGCTTTCGGCTCCTGGGAAGCGAAGGTGCGTTCGGAGGGCAGGGCACCCGCAGATATCCCGATGGCGGAATATTCCGCCAATTATCTGAGCCCGCATCATCGCGAGGACGTGAGCGGCGGCTGCCCCTTTGCTGCTCTGACGGCCGACCTTGCCCGTAGCGGCGAGAAATGCCGTTCGCTTGCGACCGATCAGTTGAAGGCGAATCTGGGAAATATGGCCGGACGTGTGGCAGCGGCCGATGAGGCGCAGGCACGTCGAAAGGCGATTATCCTCTCCAGCCTGATGACGGGCGCCGTCGGCCTCGCACGCATTGTCGACGACGAAGAGCTCTCCGACGAAATCCTGGAAACGGTCCGCTCCTTCACCGATGACTTCGCGGGAAAATGAAAGGGCCGGCATCGCGCCGGCCCCGTCGAGTGGTACTTCTTAGTTCACGGATTAAGCAGCAAGCGCGAGCTCTTCGACGCGCGACTTGGCAGCGCCGATGGCCTTCTCCGCTGCTTCCGGGCCGAAGGCGAGACCTTCGACATAGATGGTTTCGATATCGGTGATGCCAAGGAAACCGAGAACCGACTTTAGGTACGGAACGGCGTGGTTCATGCCGGCGGCCGGACCCTGGGAGTAGACGCCGCCGGAGGCGAGAACGACATAGACCTTCTTGCCGGTCGCGAGGCCGACCGGGCCGCTTTCGGTGTACTTGAACGTAAGGCCTGCGCGGGCAACGTTGTCGATCCAGGTTTTCAGCGACGAATAGATGTTGAAGTTGATGAGGCCGGTGCCGATGACGATGCTGTCGGCGGCGAGAAGCTCGTTGACCAGCTCATCAGAAGTCTTCACGGCTGCAGCTTCCTCAGCCGTACGGGCTTCCGGCGGCTTGCGGATGGCAGCAGTGAACAGGTCATCAATATGCGGCAGCGGATTTGCGGCGAGGTCGCGACGAACGACGACGCTACCCGGGTTCTGGCTCTTGAGCTTGTCGGCGAGCTCGGCAGCGATCGACGTGGAAAGTGATTCCGAACGCGGGCTGGACGTCAGAAGAAGAATGGAAGACATAGTTGAATTTCCTCTCGAATTGGATTTCAGCTGCCGGTTGGAAACGGCAAACCGCTGTGTTCGAGTGTGAAAATAAGGCTGGCCCGCTATCGAAAAAACTGGGATAATGTCGATCAAAATTATCGATGGATTGGATGGAAGATGCTTCCCAACCCGACACTGGATCAATTGCAGGTTTTCCTGACGGTCGCCGAAACCGGCAGCTTTTCGGCCGCCTCGCGCGTGCTGAACCGCGCGCAGTCGGTGGTCAGCTATACGATCGCCAATCTGGAAGCCCAGCTCGAAGTGCCGCTCTTCGAGCGTTCCGGCGCCCGCCAACCGAAACTGACGGATGCCGGCAAGGCGATGCTGGAGGATGCCCGCCGGCTGATGGCCGACCTCGAAGTCATGCGCGCCCGCGTGAAAAGCATCAAGCAGGGGTTGGAGGCGGAGCTTTCTCTGGCAATCAGTGTCATGGTGCCTGCCGATGCCGCTATGATGGTGCTGCGCGAGTTCCGCGAAAAATTCCCGGGTGTAGCCCTCAACCTCAATGTCGGCGAGCTCGGCATGGTCATGGACATGGTGATGAACGACAAGGCCGATATTGGGATTGGCGGAGCGCTTGTGAGGCAGGACGATTCGCTTGTGGCCGAAAAGATCGGCTACTCGTTCATGGTTCCCGTGGTCGCACCCGATCATCCGCTGGCGAGCATTGGCCGCCCGCTGACGCTGGCTGATGTGCGCGAAGAGATCCAGCTTGTGGTTTCCGATGCCTCCGGCCTGACCAAGGGGCGGGACTTCAACGTCCTGTCTTACAGGACATGGCGTGTCAGCGACATTGCGACCAAGCACCAGCTCATCAGGGGTGGTCTCGGCTGGGGTGGCCTTCCGGTTTCGGTCGTCGGAGAGGACATCATGAAGGGCAATCTGGTCGCCATCAAGCTGGAGGCTTACGAGCAGGGCGAATATCCGATCTATGCCATGCGCAGGGCCGCAAATCCGCCAGGCCCCGCCGGGCAATGGCTGGTCGAGGCCTTTCGCGGGCGGCTCTCCATGTGCCCGAGCCATGGCGAAATGATCAACATACTGGGCATTGACGGGCTGCATGCCATTCCCGAAGCTGCCGAATAGCTGCACGGTTGACGGGTTTCCGGCCTTTGCTATAACGGCGTTACGGTCTGCAGTTCACCGAGGCGTCGCCGTCCCGCAAGGGAAGCTAAACCTGCTCCAGAGAGATGATCAGCACTTGTCCTGTGCCGAAGTCGAAAGCCGGCGACCACCGACACCTTTTTCAGGGAACGGCGCGTTGAGGATAAGACGTGACCAGATCTATCTTTCCAATGGAAATCGCCGATCTTTCGGCTTTCGCCAAATCTCTCCGCAAGCAGATCGAAGCGCTCGCTGACAATCCGAGCCATGTCGAGATGCTCAACCTGCTGACCCGCGCGGCGGGTTATCGCAACTACCAGCATTTCCGCAGCGTGGCGCAGTCCGCTGCGGTCCTGAAGGACTGGAGCCTGAAGCTGGATCCCGAGCCTTTGCCGAATGAAGACCGCGTGCTGAAGGCATCGCGCCATTTCGATGGCAACGGGCAATTGATCCGCTGGCCGGGCAGGAGGGGGCTGCAGGAACTTTGCTTGTGGTTCCTGTGGTCGAAAATACCGGCGGATACGGAACTGACGGAACGCGAAATCAGCGATTTGCTGAGCCGCCTGCACCTCTTCGGCGATGCCGCACTGCTGCGCCGCGAGCTTTTCGATTTCGGGCTTGTCCACCGCACCCGGGATGGCAGGCAATATCGCAGGATCGAAAAGAAGCCGCCGGCCGAACTCGGCTTGCTTGTTCGTCGCATCGAAGCTGAGGCGGAAACTGCTTGAGCGAAAAGGGCGCGGTTGAAGAAACCGCGCCCCTGCGGCTTTAGAGAATCAGTCTGAATTTTGTGAAGCCCTCGGCGCCTTCGCCGGCATCCTCGATCTTCACGCTCTTGACGTCGGCAAGGTACTGCTTGGCCTTCGGGCCGCTTTCGAACACGACGGTCGTGCCGGGCAGCGGCTTGAAGGTCCAGTTGCCGTCGGCGGACGGGTTGATCGTGCCCTGATCATGGACATAGCGGACGATGACGTCGCGGTTGGTATCCGGCGCCTGGAAGATCACCTTATCGGAGGCGATGTCCGGGAAGTTGCCGCCGCCGCCTGCACGGTAGTTGTTGGAGACGACCACAAATTTCTGCGCCGGATCGATCGGCTTGCCCTCGAAGGCCAAGTTCTGGATTCGATTGGCGTCCGGATTGATGGCCTTGCCCGACGAATCATATTTCGGCGGCTGCGACAGGTCGATCTGATAGTTCACACCGTCGATGATGTCGAAATTGTAGGACGGAAAGTCCTTGTTGAGGAGGACCGCGTCCTTCGCGCCGGGTTCGATATGGTTGAACATGCCGGCGGACATCTCCAGCCACTCCTTCACCTGCGCGCCGGTGATGGCGACGGCCTGAACCGTATTCGGATAGAGATAGAGGTCGGCGACGTTCTTGATGGCGATATCGCCGGCTGGAACATCCGTATAGTAGTCCGCACCGCCGCGACCGCCGGCCTTGAAGGGGGCTGCCGCGGAGAGAACGGGCAGATCCTTGAACTGCGTATCCGCCAGCATCTGCTTGATATACCAGGTCTGCGCCTGTGAAACGATCTGTACCGACGGATCGTCGGCGACGAGCGCAAAGTAGGAATAAAGCGGCGCGGAGGTCTTGCCGACAGGCGTGCGGACATAGGCAAGCGTTGCCTCATGCTCTGCCTTGGCTGCCTCGACGACTTCCTTCTTGTCGGCAACATCGGCAACGACTTTCTTCTTGTCGTCGCGATGGTAGATCGGCCGCGCCTCGGAGGTGAAGTCGACGATCTTCCAGCTGTTGCCGTCTTTTTCCAGCAGGAGGTCGATCAGGCCGAGATGCGAACCCCAGAAGCCTGCCATGACGGCGGGCTTGCCATGCAGCGTGCCCTTGACCGGATCGGCATTGCTTATGCCATCCCAGCTCTTCGGACCGGGGAAGACAAGATGCTGGTGACCGGTGAAGATCGCATCGATGCCCTCGACGGCAGCGAGGTGGAGCGAGGCATTTTCCATCTTTTCGGACGGGGCGGAACCGTCGATGCCGGAATGGGAAAGGGCGATGACGATGTCGGCGCCGGCTTCCTTCATGGCCGGCACCCAGGCCTTGGCCGCCTGGACGATATCGCGGGTCTGCGCCTTGCCTTCGAGATTCTTGACATCCCACAGCATGATCTGCGGCGGCACGAAGCCGATAAAGCCGATCTTGACCGGGCTTTCATTGCCGGAGCCATCCTTGATCTGCTTTTCGACGATAATGTAGGGCTTGAAGAACAACTCGTCCTGCTTCGGGTCGGAGGCGAGCTGGCCCTTGGTCAGGTTGGCGCAGACGAAGGGGAAGTTCGCGCCGTTCAGCACCTTGAACATGAAGTCCAGGCCATAGTTGAACTCGTGGTTACCGAGCGTGCCGACGGTGTAGCCGAGCGTGTTCATCCCCTTGATGACCGGATGGATATCGCCGTCCTTCATGCCGTGCTGATAGGCCATATAGTCGCCCATCGGATTGCCCTGCAGCACATCGCCATTGTCGATCAGCAGCGAGTTGACGGCTTCTGCCCGGATTGTGTCGATGATGGTTGCCGTACGTGACAGGCCCATCGTGTCGTTCGGCTTGTCGGCATAATAGTCATAGGGGAGGACGTTGACATGGATGTCGGTCGTTTCCATCAGCCGCAGATGCGCCTGGTTTGCGGCAGCGCGGGCGCTGAATGGGTGCAGCAGCACGAGAGCGGAAGTGGCGGCGAGACCGCCGAGCAGGGAACGGCGCTCATCGTAGGCACATCGAAAATGGAAGACACGGCAACACTCCTTTTGACATCATGCATCACCCGGTTCGCTGAACTTAGGATGATTGGCGAAGGAGTACATCGCGAAAATGACAGAAGAGCAACAACGATGCTGCAAAGGCGGCATCGTTTTGAAAAACCTTAGCGAACGCGCGGCACGTCGCGATGGAAGAAGCGGAAATAGGAGGCAATGAGCGCACGCGCATTGGAATTCACGTCGAACTGGATGCCGACGCGGCCATTGTGTTTCCAGCGGATGACGCCGTCGAGCAGGCCGAGATCCTCGGCTTCGATGCGTACTTTGCTGCCGGAGGCCGCGTAGAGCGGCGCCTTGACCTCGAGCGCTGCTCCCGTGGCGGAAAGATCGAGGATGCGGGCATCCACCTGGCTGTTCATATAGCGGATCTTGCCGAAGACGCGGCAGTTCTTGCGGTCAGCCTTCCGGGCAGTGATCTTGAGATTACGTGTCATGCTTGTCCCCCTGAAGAATTCGGGAAAAGCATAGGCGCGGAAGATTGAAATGCCTTTAGAGGCTTGTCTAAAATTGCGCCGAAAGTCTCAATTCCGCACGGCCGCCCGCCGCGCCACGACATGTTCGCGCCAGACTGTGAAGATACCCGCCGCGACCACGATGAGCGAGCCGACGATCATGTTCAGCGTCAGCGTTTCCCCGTAGATCAGCACCCCGAGGATGGAGGCGTAGACGAGCTGGATGTAGGTGAGCGGCTGGACCGCGGCCGCATCGAGAGCGTCATAGGCGCGGATCAGGAAATAATGGCTCGACGTGCCGGTCAGGCAAACCGCAAGCATCCACATCCAGTCCCATCCATGGACCGGCGCCCAGTAAAAAGGCCCGGCAAGCGTCATGACGGCGGCTCCGACGACACCCGTATAGAAGAAGCTCGTCATCGCCGAATCCTGCCGGCTCACGTAACGCGTGGCGATCACATAAAGCGCGAAGTTGAAGCAGGAAACGACCGCGAGAAGCAGATTCACATCGAAAAATCCGCCTTCCGGCTTCAGGATCAGCAGCACGCCGAGAAGCCCGACACCGATCGCGGTCCAGCGGCGCCAGCCGACCTTCTCGCCGAGAAGCGGAATGGCAAGCAGTGCGACGATGATCGGGGTGGCGGCAAAGATCGCCTGCGAATGCGCAAGGCCGATCAGCGCAAAGCAGGTGATTGCCAGCACCACCTGCGTGGCAAGCAGAACACCGCGCGAGAACTGAAGAAAGGGATGTTTCGTGCAGGCGGTGGCAGCGATGCCGCCGCGCATCCTTGCGGCCAGGATCACGGTGAACAGACCGAAAGCCCAATAGCGCACCATTGTCACGAAGATGGGCGAATAGGTTGAACCAAGATGTTTCGAGATTGCGTCCTGCGCTGAAAAGATGGTGAGCGCGAGAAGCAGGAAGATATAGCCGTGGGTCTTGGATTTCATGTCTTGCCGTTGAAGCGGAAGATGCCCGCAGAGCCAAGCTAGGGCAGGGTTTCACTCGCTTTGCAAGGGCTCAGAAGCCGACATTCGGCCTGTCGATGATTTCGCGGAGCGCAAAGCTGGAGTTGATCTTCACCACATGCGGCAGCGCCGAAAGCCAGTCGCGATGGATGCGCTCATAATCTTCGAGGTCACGTGCGGCGACCCGCAGGATATAGTCGTACTCGCCGGACATCAGGTAGCAGACGAGCACGTTCGGACAGCGCTTCACTGCCGCCTCGAATTCCGACAGCGTCTTGGCGAACTGGCCGGACAGCGAGATATGCACGATGGCGATCATCTTGTAGTCGAGCGCCTTATGCGAAACCCGCGCATGATAGCCGCCGATAACGCCACTCTTTTCGAGAATGTCGAGCCGCCGAGAACAGGCGGAAGGCGACAGTCCCACCTTGTTGGCAAGCTCCGCATTGGTGATACGCGCATTGATCTGCAACGCCTTCAGAATCGCAAGATCGATATTATCGAGGTCGGACATTCGAAGAACTTTCGAAAAATGGAGGAGTGACGCAATAATCTTCGAAACTTCGCCTCAAGGCAAATCCTCTTTGCAAGGACATTTCGTGGCCGTGGTGGTTGGATTTAGGGGCAAGAAAACGCTCCGCGGAATGCGGACATAAGATGAGAGGAACGCGAATGCGTGTCGGCTGCCCGAAGGAAATCAAGAACCATGAATATCGCGTCGGTCTGACGCCGGCTTCTGTGAGGGAATATGTCGCCCACGGCCATGAGGTTTGGGTGGAAACGAAGGCAGGTGCCGGCATCGGTGCCGATGACGCGGCCTATGTGGCTGCTGGCGCGAAGATCGCCGCCTCGGCCAAGGATATCTTCGAAAAATGCGACATGATCGTCAAAGTAAAGGAGCCCCAGCCTTCGGAATGGGCGCAACTCCGCGACGGGCAGCTGCTTTATACCTATCTGCATCTCGCGCCAGATCCGGAACAGACCAAAGGCCTGCTCGCTTCCGGCGTCACGGCCATTGCCTATGAGACGGTGACTGACGATCGCGGCGGGCTGCCGCTCTTGGCGCCGATGTCTGAAGTCGCAGGCCGCCTTTCGATCCAGGCCGGTGCGACCGCCCTGCAGAAAGCCAATGGGGGCCTCGGAATCCTGCTCGGCGGTGTGCCTGGCGTTCTGCCGGCCAAGGTTGCCATCATCGGCGGCGGTGTCGTCGGCCTGCATGCGGCCAAGATGGCTGCCGGTCTCGGCGCTGATGTCAGCATTCTCGACAAGTCGCTGCCGCGCCTGCGCCAGCTCGACGACATCTTCAATGGCCGTATCCACACGCGCTATTCCAGCATCCAGGCGCTGGAAGAAGAGGTCTTCTCTGCCGATCTCGTCATCGGCGCCGTACTGATCCCTGGCGCTGCCGCGCCTAAGCTCGTTACCCGTGAAATGCTCTCGGGCATGAAAAAGGGTTCCGTCATTGTCGACGTTGCCATCGATCAGGGCGGCTGCTTCGAAACCTCGCACGCGACGACGCATTCCGAGCCGACCTATGTCGTCGACGGCGTCGTGCACTATTGCGTTGCCAATATGCCGGGTGCCGTTCCCGTCACCTCTGCTCACGCGCTGAACAATGCGACACTCGTCCACGGTCTGGCGCTCGCCGATCGCGGCCTGCGCGCCATTGCCGAGGACAAGCACCTGCGCAACGGCCTGAACATCCACCGGGGGCGTATCACCAACAAGCCTGTTGCCGAGGCCTTGGGTTATGAAGCCGTGGCCCCGGAGAGCGCGCTGAACGTGGCTTAAACGTGCTGACTCAAGGTCAGATAAAAGCGCCGGCTTCCGCAGGGGCCGGCGCTTTTTCTTTGTCGATCCGGCACTGGTAGCAATTGTTGCGTGCCGATCGCACATGCACATAGGCAATGCCCGGCCGCGTGAGCAATTCGGTCGCATAGGCAGGAATCCTCTCGATCGGCGTCACTGCACCGGTGCCGTAGACGATCCTGTCGCTCTCGCCATAGCCGCGGACAATGAAATCCGGGCTCGTGGTCAGCACCGGAGGCAGAACCTCGTTGGCGGAATAGCGTTCGCAGGGCTGTTTGTGCAGGAAGATCGGGCCGGTCTCGGCATAGGGCTGTAGTTCCGGAAAGGGCCGATAGGCGAAGACGAGCAGCTCTTCTCCCGCGCCGATGTTCCGCAGGCAATGCCGGCAGGGATTACCGTCGCCATCTGAGACCATTGTTTCCGGCAAACGGTCATACGCGTCGCGGCCGCCATTCCATAGCGCTTCTGCATCTGCTGTCGGCATGGCGGAAAATTGAATGCTGGTCATGGCAAATCTCCTTTGAGCTTTGCCACACTTTCTGCTCAGGCAACCTCTGAAGCCACCCGATTCTTGCTTCGAAGAGACTGACCGCTGCGCGTGCAAACGCGTCAGCCTCTTCTGGCTATTTCCAGCAGTTCCTTGTCGCTGAGCGGTCTGACGATCCCGGTACCTGTGGAGACGGGAGAGAACCCAAACATCTGGTAGAGCTGCAACGCGCGCGGATGGTCCAGATTGTTGGTGGTCGTCGTGACCTTCTTCGGATTCAGCGTCCAGATGGCGTAGAGTGCCTGAAGCAGAAACCATTTGCCGATGCCGAGGCCGAGCGCGTGTTCGAAAAGCCCGAAATGGCTGAGCTCGATCGTGTCCTCATCCTCACAGAAATATTCAAAGAAGCCAGCCGGCGCACCGTTGACATAGAGCACGCTGATATTGTTGCGCTTGTCATGGAGCGTTGCGGCAAGCTCTTCGTCGGTCATCCGCATCCGGTCGACCCACTGCCAACGCGCGCCGACCTGCCGATAGAGGTAGCGATAGAAGGCAAGCGGAATGCCGGGCGCGCGCATGATCGCCGTCTGAATGTTGACGGGCACGGGCAGGCTCGTCTTTGGCGGCGCGACCATTTCAAGTCGCGTGATATGGGCCTTGAGCGAGGCGGGCGTCTTTCCCATGGCGTTCAGGCTTTGACCGGTTCCGGCGGGCCGGTCACGACGGGCGTGTCCTCGCGGCTGCCCCATTCGCTCCAGGAGCCGTCATAGAGCTTGTTGTCGGTATGGCCGAGCGATTCCAGTGCCAATGTAATGATCGCCGCGGTGATGCCTGATCCGCAGGAGGTGACAACCGGCTTGGAGAGATCGATGCCGGCATCCTCGATCGTCTGCTTCAGTTCGGGCAGTGATTTGAAGCGGCCCTGATTGGCGAAGACGCCTGATGGCAGGCTGCGGGCGCCGGGCATATGACCGGAGCGCATGCCGGCGCGCGGTTCTGGCTCGCTGGCTGCGAAACGGCCGGCGCTACGGGCATCGGCGATCTGCAGGGCCGCACTCGAAACGATATCGCGCATCTGATCGAGGTGGACGACGCGGCTGGCGTCGTAATTCGCCTTGAAGGCTGCCGGTGCATAGCGTGGTACTTCGGTTTCGAGTGGTCGTCCTTCGGCCTTCCAGCCATCCAACCCGCCGTCGAGCACGAAAACGTTCTTTGCGCCCATCACCCGGAACAGCCACCAGACGCGCGGCGAGGCGAACATGCCGATGCCGTCATAGACGACGATGCGATCATTCTCGCTGATGCCGAGCTTGCCGGCTTCCGCCGCGAAATAATCGGGTGAGGGGATCGTGTGAGGCAGGTTCGTCGAGTGATCGGCGATCTTGTCCTGGTCGAAGCGGATCGCGCCGGGAATATGCCCGGCGGCATATTCCGCGTCGGCGTCACGCTTCTGCGCCGGAAGATAGAAGGATGCGTCGAGGACGCGCAGGTCCGGCTTGCCGAGTTCGGCCTGCAGCCACTCGGCCGAGACGACGAAACGGCTCTTGGTGTCGCTCATGATGATCTCCCCAGATATCAGAATTCGGCTATCAGGATTCGTTGCCGGGCGCGCCGAAGCGAATGCGGAAGCGCCGGTTCTCTTTGCCTTTCTTCTCGATCTTGGCAATATGAATCTGGCCGACTTCTTGTGTTTCCGAAACATGCGTGCCGCCGCAGGGCTGGCTGTCGATGGCGGAGTTCTCGCCGATGCAGACGAGGCTGACGCGGCCGAGTCCAACAGGCGGGCGCACATTCTTCGATTTGACGATGCCGGGATTGGCCGCAAGCTCCTCGTCCGTAATCCACTGAAGGTAGACCGGATGGTTCTGGTTGACGAGATCCATGAGCTTAGCCGTCACATCATCCTTGTCGATCGTGTCGGTCATGTCGAAGTCGACGCGGCTTTCTTCCTCGCCGACGGCGGCCCCGGTGATCGGATAGGAACAGACGACGGAGAGGAGATGGCAGGCCGTGTGCATGCGCATGAGCTTGTAGCGGCGCGGCCAGTCGATGTGCAGCACCAGCTTTTCGCCGATTTCCGGCTGTGCCTGACCTTCCAGCGGCATATGGATGACGACGTCCTTGGTCGCGCCATGTTTCGCCTGGCCAAGCTCTACCTTGGAGCCGTCGCCCCGTTCGAAGAAGCCGGTATCGCCTGGCTGCCCGCCCGATGTTGCATAGAAGCAGGTCTGGTCCAGTTCGATGCCCCCGTCCTCGTGAACGGCCGTGACGACCGCTTCGCACGTAGAGAGATAGAAGTCGTCACGGTAGAGGGCATCGACTGGCATCGGGGCTCACGCTGCGGGTTCGTAGGGTATTTTGATATCCGTCGAGCCGACCATCCATTCGGGAATGGGAAGGCCCTTAGATGAGAGGAAATCCGGATTGAAGAGCTTGGACTGATAGCGGTTGCCATAATCGCAGAGGATTGTCACGACCGTGTGGCCGGGGCCGAGATCCCTGGCGAGCCGGACTGCGCCGGCAATGTTGATCGCCGTGGAGCCGCCAAGGCAAAGCCCCTCATGCTCGACGAGATCGAAGAGGTAGGGAAGCGCCTCGGCATCGGTGACGTGATAGGAAAAGTCCGGCGTGAAGCCCTCGAGATTGGCGGTGATCCGTCCCTGGCCGATGCCTTCGGTGATCGACGAGCCCTCGGACTTCAAGGCGCCATTCTTGTAGAACTCGTAGAGCGCCGCACCCTCGGGATCGGCAATGCCGATCTTGATGTCCTTGTTGAAGGTCTTGAGACCTGCGGCGACACCGGCAAGCGTACCGCCCGAGCCGACCGAGCAGACAAAGCCGTCGAGCTTGCCGTCCGTATCCTTCCAGATCTCGGGTGCGGTGGTTTCGATATGCGCCTGCCGGTTCGCGACATTGTCGAACTGGTTGGCCCAGATCGCGCCGTTCGGCTCGCTCTTGGCAAGCTGCTCGGCAAGACGGCCCGAAACCTTCACGTAGTTGTTCGGGTTCTTGTAGGGAACGGCTGGAACTTCGACGAGCTCTGCACCGAGCAGCCGCAGCGCATCTTTTTTTTCCTGGCTCTGCGTTTCCGGGATGACGATGACCGTGCGATAGCCAAGCGCCTTGGCGACGACCGTCAGGCCGATGCCGGTATTGCCCGCCGTGCCCTCGACGATCACACCGCCAGGCTTGAGCAGCCCCTTCTTCTCAGCATCACGAATGATATAGAGCGCCGCTCGGTCCTTCACCGACTGGCCCGGATTGAGGAACTCGGCCTTGCCGAGAATGGTGCAGCCGGTCGCCTCGGAAACACCCTTGAGCTTGATGAGGGGCGTGTTGCCGATAGCCTCGATTACGGAGGGGTGGAAGGTCATGGAATCTGCCTCGTTTACGCATAGTTTAGGAACGGTCTTTTCCCTTCACAAGGCGCCATTGGCAAGAAATCCTATTCCATGCCTTCGGAGCCCGCGATAAAATTAGTCTTCCGTTTCCAGCCTTTCTCCCAGCTCGGGCAAGTAGTGATCCGAAGATTGACTTTCGACGTATGGATGACGACAAAGCAAGCGCGGGCGCAGGAACAAGGCGTGTCCGAATCTGAGATGGTTCACGAGAATATCGATACGATCGATGCATTGATGGCGCATTATGTTGCTGGCTCCCTTCCGGGGCCGGCTCGCGCACTCGTGGAATCCCACCTGGAAATGAAACCGGACAATCGCAGCCTGGTGGCTGACCTCGAACGGCTGGCGGGAGAGGCGCTGGAAAGTATCCCGCCAAGCCTGGTTGGCGACCGCGATGCGAAGCTTGCGTCAATCTTCGGCTCGAAGGCCCCGGCTTCCCGTCCGAAGCTCTCGCCACGTCCGCAGGGTGCTCTTTTCCCGCGCGCCTTGCGCAATCTCATCGGTTTCGAAGCTGATGACGTGCCATGGCGCAAGCGGCTTCCGGGCTTCAAGGAATATGCGACCGATATTGACGGCTGCGAGGTCAGCCTGATGTGGATACGGCCGGGCCGCGCGCTGCCGGCCCATACACATGCGGGCATGGAGCTGATCCTCATTCTCGACGGAGCCTTCCGCGATGAACGTGGCCGTTTTGGGCCGGGAGATATCTCGGTTGCTGACGCGACCGTCGACCATCGCCCTGTCGCCGAGAAGGACCGGCCCTGCATCGCCTTCGCCGTTTCGGACGGCCCAATCAAGCTCACCGGATCGTTCCGGCAGATCATTGGCGACCTCATCGGCTGAAAGCAGCCATAATGCTGTGATAGAGCCATGGTCCCGGGGGAGATGAGAAGCTTCCGGGCCAGTATTCGTGTTCAAATCGACAGACCGGAGGAAGTGTCATGCGTAATTTCATCGCCCGCCCGGAGCATGGTATCGTCTGGATTTCCGGCGCGAGTTCCGGAATAGGCCGGGCGCTGGCGCTGAAGCTCGCAGGCGAGGGATACGGGGTCGCCGTCACCGCCCGCAATCACGAAAAACTGGTGGAATTGCAGGTCGATGCAGCTGAACTGCCCGGCAGCATCATCGTTCTCGATGGCGATGTCACCGATGCCGAAGACATGGAACACGTCATGGCCTCGATCGAATATGAGCACGGCGCGCTCGCCATGGCGATCCTGTGTGCGGGCATCTATCAGCCCGTCCATGGCGAGGATTTGAACCGGGCTGATTTCGAGAAGACTTTTGCCGTCAACCTGTCAGGCATCGTCAATTGTCTGCTGCCGGCGATCCGCCACATGAAGGCGAAAGGGCAGGGGCAGATTGCGATCGTTTCCTCGGTGACGGGCTACACGGGATTGCCGACCGGCGCCGCTTACGGCGCGACCAAGGCCGCCCTGATCAACATGGCCGAAAGCCTGAAATTCGATCTCGACAAGATCGGTATCCGCATCCAGCTCATCAATCCGGGTTTCGTCGACACGCCGGCAACGCGCAAGAATGCCTTTCCCATGCCGGCACTGGTTTCGCCCGAGACGGCGGCGGAGCGCATTGCGGCGGGCCTTAAATCGCAGGCTTTCGAAATCACCTTCCCGAAGCGCTTCACCTACGTACTGAAGTTCCTGCGGATCTTGCCTTATGGTCTCTATTTCGCACTGGTGAACCGCTTCACCGGTTGGGGTGAGCGACGCGCCAACTCCGGTCACCGCCCGGTGACACCGCATCCAGCCGAGTGATCAAGGCCGCGAAAAGACCACCTGCCGCACATCGATGTTGCGGGCACGAAAGCCTGCCTCGCAGTAGAAGAGGTAAAATTCCCAGAGCCGCTTGAACCGGTCGTCGAAGCCCAGTGGCCTGAGTTTGTGCCAGACGGACCAGAAACGCTCGCGCCATTCCGCCAGCGTACGGGCATAATCAAGGCCGAAACCGAAGTCCCTGACCAGTAACATGTCCATCTTCCTGCCGAGTTCGGCGAGATGGTGGCGCGTCGGCAGCATGCCGCCGGGAAAGACATATTTCTGTATGAAGTCCGGATTGCAGCGATATTGCTCGAAAGCTTCAGGCCGGATGGTGATGATCTGCAGCCCAGCCTTGCCGCCCGGCTTCAGGCATTGTTTCAGCTTGGAAAAATAAGCTGGCCAATATTTCTCGCCGACAGCCTCGAACATCTCGATTGAGACGATGCGATCGTAGACCCCTGTTTCGTCGCGATAGTCCTGGAAGCGGAAATCGACCTTGTCGCTGAGGCCTGCCTTGCTGATGCGCGCCTGCGCGAAGGCAAGCTGCTCGCGGCTGATGGTCAGGCCCGTCACCCGGCAACTCAGTTCGCTTGCCGCGAACTCGGCGAAGCCACCCCAGCCACAGCCGATTTCCAGCACGTGATCGCCGGGCTTGATGCCGGTTGCCTCCGCCAACGCGCGATATTTGGCATTCTGCGCCGACTGCAGGTCATTGGCGCCGGTCGAATAGAGCGCCGAGGAATAGGTCATGCTCGGATCGAGCCATTGCTTGTAGAAGTCGTTGCCGAGGTCGTAATGAGCCGAGATGTTGCGCTTCGAGCCTATTCTGGTGTTGGCGTTCATCCAGTGGCGGATGCGCTCGACGAGGCGGCCGACACCGCCCTTGCCATGCGAATAGCTATGCGCGGCCTCGCCATTGACGAGGAAAAGCTCGAGGAAGGCAGTGATGTCGGGGCTGTCCCAGTCGCCATCCATATAGGTTTCGGCGACACCGATCGTGCCGCTGGTCAGAGCCCGGTCTGGAAGGTTCCAATTCCGGAGCGTGAGCGCTGCGTTCGGTCCGGCGATCCTTCCCTTGATGAACACCCTGCGCCCGTCGGGCAGGGTGACGGCAAGCGAACCATGCTGCATGCGCAGCAGCCCCCGCAGCGCAAGCTTGGCCTTGAAAGGCAGGCCTTTGACGATGCGCGAGACGTTCTCTGCCGTCAATGTCACGGCATCCCGGGCAGTTTGGTTCCAGTCTTGTGTTTTGCTCATCCTCCGTCCTCCCGCATTTTCTGGCCGGTTGGGGACGACGCCTGCGCCTCTCCTCCGGCGATCGAGGCGAACGCTAGATTCATTCCGCAGCTTCTGCAAGCCGGCTTGGGGGGCTTCACGCTGACGGGCGGCGGAGGCGGTGGCCGGCGAATATAGACGGCGCCTTTCAGCCAGAGTTTCAGAGCCTCCCAGTGAATTCCAGCCATGATCTTGACGGTCAAGAAGGGAATGGCCGCAAGAAGATAGCCGAGCGTCCAGCCCGTCAGCGGCTTTTGCCGGCCGCTGAATGTGGCTGCAAGAAGCGGCCCCTCTGCATCGGTCTCAAGTATGCGCCAGCGGATAGAGGCAATCGGATCAACAGTTTCAGCAGGCGGGCATGAAAAAGGCCGGTCAAGCCGGCCTCTCTCAACGAATGGGTCTTTGCCCGATCAATTGTCATATTCGCGGCATGCCTCACTGATCGAAGCGCCGCTTTCACCGCCGCGCGTATCGATGCCCGTGCGCTGCTGCGGCATTCCCGGGCATTCGATTGCCTGGCCACCGATGCTCTGCGTTGTGGTCGGGTCTACCGGACTTGCGGGAACCGGATGAATGCCGTTGCTGTCACTCGTATAGTCGGACGAGTAATTGCCCGAATTTGGGTCCGTGGAACCGCCATTGGTCGGGCCTATGCTGTCGGGATTGGACTGGGCAAATGCCGACGACGCCATGCCGATGGCAAGCAGCGATGCGGCGATAAGGGATTTACGCATAGGGCTATCCTCCTTCGATTTTCATCTTTGGTGACATTCCCCTAACCCCTCAGCGAACTCCTTGTTCCGAAATTTGATCGGAGCGGTTGCGGCGACAATGACTTATGCGATGGATTTTCCAGCCCTCGCGTGGGTTTTGGAGCTTTGTTTCTTTAGTCTATAAATTTAATAGATAATTTTGGTTGAGCTGCGTCGCAGCAGATTGCTGCGCATTCGCCAGGAGATAGCCCAGGAGATAACAGTGACAAAAATCCTGATCGTGCCGGGTCTGTTCGGTTCTGACGAGGGGCATTGGCAGCGCTATTGGCTCCATGATGTGCCGCAGAGCCGGCTGATAGAACAGGACGACTGGAACCACGCGCGTCTGGACCACTGGATGGAGCGGCTGGAGCAGGCGCTGCTGGAGGCGGGAGAAGCCTATATCGTTGCCCATAGCCTCGGCTGCATCCTGACGGCAAGGCTCGCCGACCGGCCCCTGGCTTATAGAGTAAAGGGGGCACTTCTGGTCGCCCCTTGTGATCTGCACGCAACGGAGCGACTGCATCCCGGTTCGCTCGCCTTCGGCCCCATGCCCACAAACCCGCTTCCGTTTCCGAGCCTCACCATCGGCAGCCTCGACGACAAGTACATGTCGCTCGACCGTTTGAGCTTCTACACCCGCCTCTGGAAAACCGAGGTCCGCAATATCGGTCTCGCAGGCCATATCAACATTGCCAGCGGTTTCGGCCGCTGGACCGGCGGCTACGCATTGTTCGATGCGGTAAAAGGCAAGGCGAAGGCAAAGAGACCGCAGATATCCACGTTTGCGGCAACCGCCGCATCGGCCTGACGCTTTATCGGGGCATGCGCAAGAAACGGGTTGAACTTAAGCTTCCGCGGTACGATTCTAATGACCAACGGACGTGAGGGCTTCACCATGGCTCAGAAAGTGCATCAATATCTGATCTTCGAAACCGCTGGCGGCTTTTGTGGCATTGCCTGGAGCGACGCCGGCGTGACGCGGTTCCAGCTGCCGACGAAGAGCGCCGAGTCGACCGAACGCCTGCTGTTGCGCCGTTTGACGGTTGCTGAACCGGGCGCACCGACGCCACTGATTCAGGAGGCGGTTGCCGCTGTGAAGCGCTATTTCGAAGGTGAGGAAATCGACTTCTCCAGCGTGCCTGTCGATCTCGACGGTCAAGACGCATTTTTCCGCGATATCTATGCCGCCGCGCGCCGCATCGGTTGGGGCCATACGACGACTTATGGCACGCTTGCCAGGGAGCTCGGAGCAGGGCCGGAAGCAGCACGGGATGTGGGGCAGGCGATGGCAAAGAACCCAGTCGCGCTCATCATCCCCTGCCATCGCGTGCTTGCCGCAGGCGGCAAGATTGGAGGTTTTTCCGCACCCGGCGGTTCGACCTCCAAGCTTCGCATGCTGGAGCTCGAAGGCGTGCAGGTCGGCCCGCCTGCGCCGGCTCAACAATCGCTGGATTTTTGAGGGCGTAGTGCAAGCAAGTGCTTGGAATGTGTTGAGAAACCTCGCTATAAATCTCTGTCTGTAGCGAGGTTTTTTCATGAAGAAGATTTTCAATCCGCCATCTGTCCGCCGCCCCTTTGGAAATTACAATCACGGCCTCCTCGTGCCGCCGGGCGCGTCCCTGCTGGTCACGTCCGGTCAGCTCGGCATCAGCCTCGATGAAAAAATCCCTGACGATGTGACGGCACAGGCCGAGCTCTGCTTCGAAGCGATCAAGGCGATCCTTGCCGAGGCCGAGATGAGCTTTGCCGATGTCATCCGCATTTCCGGCTTCGTGACGAAGCGGGAAGATTTCCCTGCCTATATGGCGGTGCGCGACCGGTTCACGCTCGACCCAAAACCTGTTTCGACGCTCATCATCGTCAGCGGTTTTACCCGGCCTGAATTTCTGGTCGAAGTAGAAGTCACGGCCGCAAAGGTCGTTTGACCTCTACGGCTTGATCGCAAGCTCTGCGTGAAAACAAAGAGATAGAGCATTTCCGTGGTTCGGAGATAAACGGAAATTCTCTAGAAGCGTTCCATCGCGGTCTGCACCTTGGCGAGAAATGCTGCCCGCGTTTCCGGCGTGCAGTTGTTCATGTCGTAATGGGCGAGAAAGGTGACCGGTTTGAGCGGGTTGATCTGCGCCCGCAGAACCCGTTTCACGATCTTTTTCGGGGGATTGCCGGCGACAAAGGCACGGAAAGGTGTCGCGCCATAGGTCAGCACCGCTCCGAGCTTTTTGATATGGCGGAGGCGCGATTCAACCTTGCCGTCCACGAGTTCGAAGGAGACGCCGGGAAGCCAGACTCGATCGAAATAACCCTTGAGGATGGCCGGGAAACCGAAGTTCCACACCGGTGTGCAGATGACCAGCGCCTCGGCCTGCCTCAGTCTGTCGACATAGGGTTTTACCAGAGACGTATTCTCCGGATAGTCGTGATAGACCAGCCGGTCATGCTGGGAGAGAACGGGATCGAATTTTTCGGCATAGAGATCGCAGGCGTCCACCTCATGCCCGGCCCTGGCGAGGCTCTCCAGGGTCTGCCTGTAGAGCGCTTTGCCGTAGCTTTCCTCGACCGGGTGCGAGTGGATGACGAGAACCCTCATGAGGCCTCCATGACGGCCGCAAGACCGGGGAAGAGGTAATTCTTGCCGGCGTTGAAGTCGAAATTGGGATTCTCCCAGGCGATCATCTTGCCGGGGTTGAGCAACCCCTTCGGGTCGGTCTCATGCTTGAAGGCGAGCTGTACCTTGTCGGTGCGCTTCATGCCGCCTTCTTCCAGCGTATAGCGGTGCGGATTGAAGATTGGGCAGCCGTGGTCCTGGTGGATCTTGATGATTTCTTCCAGCCGTTCCTCTGTCGTGTAGCGTACCAGCGGCAGGCCCGAGCACTGGATCTGCCCGTCGAACCTGATGAATTCGAGATGACCCGGCACCTCGTCGCCGAAAATCTCGACCATTTTCCGCACCTTGGCGACATGATCCGGCCCCGGATACTGCACCTGCAGATAGGTGAATGTCGGATCGACCTTGAGCGCACGCAGCGTCGTATGGTTCCAGGCAAGCTCATAGGCATGCGGAATGCCGCGCATGCTCTCGACCTTGTCGGAGCGGAACATGATCTCACCCTTCTGAGCTGCAGTAAACGCAAGGAAGGCATCCATGGAATGCGGCGCGATCATCAGCACGACAATCGACTGGCCCTGACGGATATAGGGCTTGTGCCGGGTGAAATAGTCATGCGGGATGGGAGCGGCGATCGGCGCGATTTCCTTGACGAGAATGCCGTTGCACTTCGCCAGCGCATCGGAGAAACGCACCGCATCCATGAAGTCGTCATAGCCGACGAGAACGTCCACCCAGTCATAGGCGGGTGCGAGCGGCATTTCGATTTCCGTAATGATGCCGTTGGTGCCATAGGCGTGGCTGACTTTCTGCAGGTCCCAGCCAGTGAGATCGAGCACCCGGGGCTCCGCCTCCATGGTCACGACGCGCAGGCGTAGGATATTGCCAAGGTCGCGCAATCCGCCCCAGGTGATCGAACCGACGCCGCCAGAACCGCCGGCAATGAAACCGCCGACCGTCGCCATCTGGGCGGTCGAGGGGTGGAAGCGCAATTCCTGGCCGGAATGCGCCTTGGTCTGCTTGTCGAGCTGGGCGATCACGATACCGGGTTCGCAGATGACGCGACCGGGATGGATCTCCTTGATCTTGTCCATGGCGGCAAGGTTCAGGATGATGCCGCCGGAAAGCGGCATGGCCTGGCCGTAATTGCCGGTGCCGCCGCCGCGCGGGGTCACTGGGACGCCATGGGCATAAGCGACCTTCAGCGTCTGGATGACCTCGGCCTCGTTCTTTGGTGTGACGACGATATCGGCCGTCACATTGTCGAGCTGCGCCTTCAGGATCGGCGAATACCAGTAGAAATCCCGGCTCTTCTGGCGAACGAGCGCCGGATTGTCCTCGATCGCGATGCCTTCGAGTTCTCTTTTGATCTTCTGAAAATCGGCCATGTCAGCCTCCAACGACGCTATCGAGTTCACGGTAATCCGGCAGGCTGCGGTCGATCACCTTGCCGCGGCGAAGCACGACGCGGTCAGACTGCGGACGGGAAAGGAATTCGCTCCAGCGCCGGGCGCTGAAGAGCACGAGATCGGCGGGATTGCCGACGGCAATACGGCTCATCTGCGGCCTGCCGGCAATCCTGGCCGGTGACGTCGTGACGACACGCGCCGCGTTGTCGAGCGGATGATCGAGATGCAGGATGCGCACTGCCTCGCGGAATACCTCGACCGGATCGAGATCGCCATAGGCATAGAAGGGATCGCGGGTATTGTCGGAGGCGACTGCCGTCTCGACACCGGCAGCCGCCAGTTCCTTGAAGAGCGTAATCCCGCGCCAGCGTGGCGTTCGGTCCGGATAGCGATCCTGCAGATACATGTTGCACATCGGCAGCGAGATGATCGAAATCCCCGCCTGGTGGACCAGTTCCACCGTCCGCTGCGCCGTATCGTCATCCTGCCGAGCAAGCGAGCAGCAATGACCTGCCGTCACCTTCCCCTCGAACCGGTTGCGCAGGACGGCTTCGGCGATCGCCTTCAATGTCTCCACGCCCGGATCGTCGGTCTCGTCGACATGCAGATCGACATCGAGTCCGTTCTTTGCTGCCGCGCGCAGAAGCGTATCGAGCTGCCAGTCGAGCAATGGTCCCATCTTGGTGACACCGCCGAGCAGGCCGCCCTTGTCTTTGACGACGGCGACGAGATCGGCGAAGAAACCTTCGTCGACCATATTGTCGAGCGGGAAAAGGGCAACCGCCTGCAGGGCGATCTTGTCCTTCCACTCGTCGCGTATTTCGGCAAAGACCTCAAAGGAAATGCGGTGTTGCGGGGCAAGCGAATCCAGATGCGTGCGGATCAGCCCGGTGCCATGTGCATAGGCCGAACGCAGCGAGAATTCCATGCGCTTGCGCACATCGGCTGTCGACCAGTTTGCCTCCCGGTCTCTGCCTACGGCTTCCAGCGCACCCATGAAGGTTCCATCCGGATTGGGTTTGCGCGGCCAGATATGGCCCTTGTCCAGATGTGTGTGGATATCGGCAAAGCAAGGCCAGACCATACCCTCTTTCATATCGGATTTGGCGAACTCCGCCGAAGCCGTGCCCGGCGGCAGGATCGCTGCAATTAAGCCGTCCGCAATCACGATGTCAGCTTTGATGAGCCCCTCGGCTGCTGCCGCCGCATAGCCTGTCGCAACGGCCGGAAGCGTCGCATTGGCAAGCACGAAGCGGCCCGCATTGGGAGGAGACATGAAAGAATAGGTCATCAATTTTCCCGCTTCAGGCTGCTCTCATGCCAGCGATGCAGGCTGAGCCATGAAATGAAGGAGGTAATGGCAAAGATTGCGACCCCGAGCATCGACAGCATGAAGAGCGCGGCGAATAGGCGGGGAATGTTCATGCGATATTGTGCTTCAAGGAGCCGGAAGGCGAGGCCGGAGCCCGCACCTGCCGAACCGGCTGCAAACTCGGCCACAACTGCCGCAATCAGGGCCAGACCGCCGCCGATGCGAAGCCCGGTCATGAAATAGGGCTGGGCTGCGGGCAACTTCAAATAAAGCAGCGTCTGCCAGCGCGAGGCGCCGTAGAGCTCGAAGAGATTGATGAGGTTGTGGTCGACGCTCTTCAATCCCTGTACCATGTTCGACAGGATCGGAAAGAAAGCGACGAGAAAAGCGCAGATCAGCAACGCCACCTGCGTGGACGGCGCATAGATCAGGATCAGTGGCGAGATCGCCACGATCGGCGTGACCTGCAGGATGACGGCGAGCGGATAGAAGGCGATCTCGATCCAGCGCGACTGCACTAGGAAGACCGCAAAACCGACGCCGCCGATCAGCGCGAGCGCCAGTGACATGAAAGTGATCTTGGTCGTAACCCAGAGCGCCGGCGAAAGCGTGCCCCAATCGCTGACGAGCGCTCCGGCAACCGCAAATGGGCTCGGAAGGATATAGGGCGGCACGCCCGAAACCTTGACATAGGTCGCCCAGATCGCAATCAGCACGATGATGGCGAGAAAAGGCACGCTAATGCGGAGCGCCAGATCCCGGCGCTTCGCATTGAGCGGATTGGACATGGCCGGCAGGGAGTTTTCGACTGTCTCTATGCTCATCAGTCTTCCTTTGCTGCGTTGATCGCGCCAATCAGCGAATAGGAAACGGTCTCGCAGGCCCGCCGGTATTCCTCGGAAGTTCGGTAGTGCGCATCACGATCGACGCTCGTGGTCAGCGGAATATCGGCATGGACGCGGCCCGGCCGCGCCTTCATCACCACGATCCGATTGGAAAGGTAGGCAGACTCAAAGACGGAATGCGTGACGAAAATCACCGTGATGCCGGTCGCCTTCCACAACCGCAAAACGTCGTCATTGAGCTTTTGGCGGGTAATCTCGTCCAGAGCGGCAAAAGGCTCGTCCATCAGCAGCAGTTTCGGTTTGGTCACCAAGGCGCGGGCGATCGACACACGCATCTTCATGCCGCCGGAGAGTTCGCGCGGATAGGCATCGGCGAAATCATGCAGGCCGACAGTCGCGAGCGCTTGCATGATCCGGTCGCTCGCCTCCGCCTTGGAAACGCCGCGCAATTTCAGCGGCAGATAGACATTGCCGAAAACGGTCTTCCACGGCATCAGCGTCGGCTCCTGGAAGACGAAGCCGATATCGCCTTCTGGCAGGCCCTTCGAATTGATGCGCGAACTTGGCCAGTCGATCTTGCCCGCCGTGGCGTCGCCAAGGCCGGCGATGATGCGCAGGGCCGTGGATTTGCCGCAGCCGGAAGGACCGAGAAGGCTGATGAACTCGCCGCTTTCGACTGTCAGGGACATGCCCGAAAGCGCGATCGTGCCGCTGGAAAAAACCTTCGAGACGGACTGCATGACGACCAGCGGCCGCTTGCGTATTTCCTTCGAAGGCGCCGCCTTGGTTTCGGCTAGGGACATTCTCTCGCTCTTTTATCGAAGGGGATGCGGCCCGCCGCCTGAGAGCGACGAGCCTGCCTTGGGAGGCTATTTCTTCAGTGATACACCGACGCTCTTGCAGACGAATTTCGTCGTAAAGGCCTTGGTGTAGTCGGTGTCGGTCTTGAAGACCTTGATCGCCACCATTTCGTCGAAGAACTTCTTGTAGTGGGCGTCCGTGATGCAGCCGATGCCCTTGTCCAGGCCATCACCGGATTCGATGATGCCGTATTCCTTCATCTTGGCGATCGAATAAGCGATCTGGCCATCCGTCATTTCGGGATTGTCCTTCTTGATCAGCTCGTTGGCCTTGCTGTTGTCGCCGTAGAGATAGTTGTACCAGCCCTCGATCGAGGCATCGACGAAGCGCTGCACTACGTCCGGCTTGCTATCGATCATCTGCTGCGTCGTCGTGATCATCGTCGAATAAGGCGAGTAGCCGTTATCGGCGAGCAGGAAGACCTTCGGTTCCCAGCCGGTCTGCTTCTGGATTTCGTAGGGCTCGGAGGTCAGATAACCCTGCTGGGCAGATTGCTTATCGGCAAGGAAGGGACCTGGGTTGAAGTTGTAAGGCTTGTACTGCTCGTCCTTGAAACCTGGAAAGTTTGCCTTCATCCACTCGAAATAGGTGAGGTAACCGTCCTTGCTGAGGAACAGCGCCTTCAGCTTGGCAAGGTCCTCGAACTTATCGACGCCGACATCGGGATGAGCGATCAGGATCTGCGGATCCTTCTGAAAGATCGCGGCGACATCGACGAGCGGAATGCCCTGCTCGACAGCGGAGATTTCACCCTGCGGTCCGCCCATGTAGAAATCGATCTTGCCTGATATCAGCAGCGCATTGTTGGCGGCGTTCGGCCCGCCCTGCACGATGGAAACGTCGAGGCCGTATTTGGCATAAGTTCCGTCGGCGACCGCCTGGTAGAAGCCGCCATGCTCGGCCTGCGCCAGCCAGTTGGTGCCATAGCTGACCTTGTCGAGCGCATAGCCGGGTACGCTGGCGGCAAACATGCCGCCAAGCCCAAGAACTGCAGAAAATACGGATGTTTTCAATCTGTTGGACATGGCGGCATTCCCCTTCTGGTGCCTTGGAAGCTCGTTTTCGACCCCCGATTTTCTTCATTTGAGCGATTGCTTCGCTCTTTGAAAAGCAGCAAAATTCGTGCGCAGTGATGCCTTTTTGGCATCCCACTGGATTCTGTGCCTGAATTGGGCGCTGTGCTCAAAAACGATGCAATGAGGTCGCAATGCTGCACTCCAGAAAGCTTCTCTACATCAACGAGATTGCCCGCACGGGCTCGATCCGAAAGGCCGCAGCGCGCCTCAACGTTGCCTCTTCGGCGATCAACCGGCAGATATTGGCGCTGGAGGAGGAAATGGGCGCTCCGCTCTTCGAGCGCCTACCGAGGGGGCTTCGGCTGACGGCCGCCGGCGAGCTCTGCATCGAACATATCCGTGAGGTTCTGAAGAACTACGAGCGGCTGGAGGGGCGTATCAAAAGCCTCAAGATGCAGCAGGCCGGCAAGGTCAGGTTGGTGACGACTGTCGGTCTTGCCTCAGGTCCATTGCCGGAGATCATCACCCGCTTCCAGTCCGAGCATCCGCGCGTCTTCATTCAACTGCGCAACGATGCCGGGACGATGACGGTCAATCCGGTGCTGTCGGGTGAGGTGGATATCGGCCTGGGCTTCAATATTCCGGCCACACCCGGCATCCGCACGCTCGGAAATTTCGATATCCCGATCGGCGTCATCCTGCCGCCTGGCCATCCCTTGATCGGACCCGGACCGATCAGCCTTGCCGACGTCGTGCAGGAACGGCTGGTGCTTGCGCAGCAAGGTACCAGCCTGCGTGAGGTCATCAACCTCGCAATGGCCAGGCTCGATATCCCTGTCGAGCCGGTTCTGGAAACCAATGCATCGGAAATGCTGAAGAAACTGGTCAAATGTGGGGCAGGGCTCTCCATGCTGAACCCGCTCGATGTCATTACCGAATGCCGCCAGGGCGAGCTGGTGTTCCGCCCTCTTGCCGAGCCGCACAGCCGCCATCAGCCGATGAAGCTTTTCGCGCGTGCCCGCGCGCCGCTCGATTCCGCGACCAGCCTTTTCGTCGAATATCTGCTGGCCGAGCTTGCGGGCCTCGTTCAGGAGTTGCAGGCCAAGGGACACATCCCGCTGGAGCGGCCTGTCGTTGCGTAATTACTGCGAATAGAGGTTGGAGAGCGGATAGCGCTTCAGGTCGTAGAGCAGCTCTATGAAGCCCTTCACCTGATGGCGGCAGATCGCGTCGCCCTTTTCGGCTGTGCCCTTCGAGGCATCGCCGACCACGCCATTCGGATTGAGATCGTGGGCGATCCAGGCAAGTGAATGCGGTGGCAGCGGCTGGATATAGCGCGATTGCGCGCGCATCCATTCGGCCTTTGATATGAAATTCTCAGCCTTTTCCATCCGCACCAGATCCGGTCGGAAATGCAGCATCAGCGATGTCTCCACTTCGCCGCCATGAATGCCGTAACGCGTTTCGTGCTCGCTGATCATGCCCTCGGGATTGCCGAACCGGCCCCATTGGGTGGAAACGACGGCCATCTGGTAGCGTACCCTGAGCTCGCGGGCGACGATGCTCATGATATCGACATTGCCGCCATGCGAATTGACGATCACGAGCTTGCGCAGGCCGGCTTCCGCCACCTTCGCGCCGATCGCCGTCCAGACGGGGATCAGCAGCTCGGCGCTGAGGGAAAGCGTGCCTGGACCGTAGACATGCTCGTTGGCCTTGCCGATTTCCTGTGTCGGCAGGACGAGGATATCGAGGTCATCGGGCCGTTGCCGGCGCAGTTCCGCCAGCATGCCGTTGGCGATCGCCACATCGGTTGCGACGGGCAGATGCGGACCGTGTTGCTCCGTCGAGGCGATCGGCAGGATGGCGATGGTCGTTTCGGCAGAGAGAGCGGCAAAATCATAAGTGTTCAGTTCATTCCAGTAGAATGGTGTCGCCATCGCCGCTTTCCCTCTTTGTCAGTCCTTGACAGTGAGTAGGGAATATTGCGGCATGCGAAAAGCATCGATTTGCGCGCGCGCCGCTGCCTTTTTGAGCGCATCATATCTTAGCTCGATGTCACGCCATCGTTGCCTGCGGGAAATAATATTCCGCCGCCGCCCTTTTCGCGGAAGGCTTTGGTTTGACCGCGCTCGGCACAAGTCTGTAGATAGTCACCAGCATGCGGGCACGTCTGCAAGTGTTCAAGATAAACGATTGGCAACAGGAGGGCCGACCATGAGCTTACGTATTAACGATATTGCTCCCGATTTCACCGCCGACACCACCCAGGGTCCCATCAAGTTCCATGACTGGATCGGCAATGGCTGGGCCGTCCTCTTCTCGCATCCCAAGAACTTCACGCCGGTCTGCACGACCGAGCTTGGCACGATGGCCGGCCTCGAAGGCGAATTTAAGAAGCGCGGCGTCAAGATCATCGGTATCTCCGTCGATCCCGTCGAAAGCCACGCCAAATGGAAAAATGACATCAGGACGGCGACCGGCTTCGATGTCGAATATCCGCTGATCGGCGACAAGGACCTCAAGGTCGCCAAGCTCTACGACATGCTGCCCGCCGGCGCCGGCGAGAGCTCCGAAGGCCGCACGCCCGCCGATAACGCCACCGTGCGCTCGGTCTTCGTTATCGGCCCGGACAAGAAGATCAAACTGATCCTCACTTACCCGATGACGACGGGCCGCAATTTCAACGAGATCCTGCGCGCCATCGATTCCATCCAGCTGACCGCCAAGCATCAGGTCGCAACCCCAGCCAACTGGAACCAGGGCGACGACGTCATCATCACTGCTGCCGTTTCCAACGAAGACGCGATTGCCCGCTTCGGCTCCTTCGATACGGTTCTGCCCTATCTCAGGAAGACCAAGCAGCCTTCGGCGTAAGTTCGCCGCGGATTTCGATCGAATCAAAAAGACGCCCCGGTTTCCGGGGCGTCTTTGTTTTCGGTGACTGAGCCTGCCTCTGACGCGATTGCGAGCCGCCGGCTCTTATTTGCTGGAGGTAATGCTCGCAAAAGCGAGGCCGACTGCGAAAAACGCAAATGCTGCGACAACGCCACTGACGATGATGATGGTATCTGTTGGCATAGGAATCTCCGTTGGTTGTGACCGGAGATTACGTCTGCTTCAGCCCGGATCGTTTGAGCGAGATCAAATCCTACTGGCCTATTCGGATGGCGTCACACGGGTCCAGAACTCGTTGAATGCGACCGAATCGAAGAAGGCCGAAGCGCGGACGATACGGTCGTCGCGCATGTCGAGGAACCAGGCATAGGTATTGACGTAAGGTTTCCCGTCGCGGGCGATGCCGCGGGCGTCGAAAAAGACGATCACGGTGTCACCGTCGGCATAGACGTTGCGGATCACGGGCTTCAGCGGCGCCTTCATGCGGGCGTTGAACGGGCGGATCACCTCGCGCAGAAACGCCTCGCGGCTCGGATAAGTCTTCGACGCCAGCGAATAACCCTCGATCGTCCAGCGGGCGTCGTCGGCGAGCAGGTCATAGGGGCTGCCTGTGCCGGCCGCCCACGCTTCAAAGCCGGCCTCGACGGCCGCCTTGTTGCGGCGTTCGGTTTCGGTCAGCGTCTGCGGCGCGGCACGGGCTTCGAGCCCGCCCAGGGCCAGGATTGTGGCGGCAATGCCGAGAGCAGCGTTTAAGATGCGGCGGGCAACGGATGTCGGGCTGCGGACAGTTGCGCTTGCAGGGATGGACATGGTTTCCTCCAGGGATTGGGACGGTGGTGCGGCACCCGCCAGCGGGTGCCGCTGCGACGCGCGATGCCGATCAGATCTGGTTTTCCCAGGCCTTGAGCTGATGCTCCCTAAGCATGTCCTCGATAACTTTCGGAACCACGTTGCGGAATTTGCCAGTATCGGCTGGAACGATCTCGATCATCCGGTCGATCATTTCCGTCGGGTCCATCTTGCCTTCGGGGGTGGCAAAGAAGTCGTTGAAGCCGTTGCGCAGGTCGGCCCGCTTGGTGAAATTCTTACTGTCATCCAGCCAGCGGAACGGATTGTCGGCCATCGTCTCGTTATAGCCAGTGTAATAGGCGCCCGGATTGATCGTCTGGATCTTGATGCCGTAGGGGCCGAGCTCCTGCTGCAGCGCTTCGGCGATCGATTCCAGAGCGTGCTTGGTGGAGACGTAGGTGCCCCAGTTGGCCGGCGTGAACAGGCCGCCCATCGATGAGGTGAAGACCACCTTGCCCTTCTTGCCTTCGCGCACCCATTTCTGGACGACACCCTGGGTCAGCGTGAGCGGCAGGAAGACGTTGACTTCGTAGTTCTTGCGGACGAGATCAATCGGAATTTCCCAGACCGGGCCGGCTTCGCCCATGCCGGCATTGTTCCAGAGCACGTCGAAATCGAAGCCTTGGGCCTGCTTGATGTCGTAGGGGTCGGTAAGGTCGAGGCGCTCGACGCGGAAACTCCTCAGGCCAAGGGCGGCGGCTTCTTCGCGCAGCGGCGTGACCTGTGAGGAAACCTGCGCGGTGGCGATGATGTTGTGGCCGTTCTTGGCCATGCCGATGGCGGCGGCTTTGCCGAAGCCGGAGCCTGCGCCGGTGATGAGAATGGTCTTGGTCACAATAACTTCCTTTCGATGTGCTTGGGTTGAAAAAAGGTAGTTCAGACGGAGAAAAGTCGTTCAGGCGGTGAGGGCAGCCGCTGCAGCCTGGGCAATTTCAAGGTCCTGGGCGACGGCCCCTCCGGACACGCCGACTGCGCCGATCATGATGTTACGTCCATCGGTGAGGGGAATGCCGCCGGCGAAGACGACGAGGCCGCCATTGGTTTGCTCTAGGCCGAACGAGGTGCCGCCGGGTTTACAGAATTCGCCGATTGCTTCGGTGCGCATGGAAAACAGCGCCGCCGTCCGGGCCTTGTTGACGGCGATGTCGATGGAACCCAGCAAGGCGCCGTCCATGCGGGCAAAAGCCTTCATGTGAGCGCCGGCGTCGAGCACGGCGATATTGGCTGGAACGCCAATTTCTCTTGCTCGCGCCTCGCCGGCGGCGATGACCCTGCGCGCTTCTTCAGCGGTAATCATGTCCCTGTCTCCTCTTCGTTCGAGGGTGGGTGCTCCCCGTTCGATGAGACAGGTGTAGGCCGAAGGCGCGTTGCCGTATTTCCATCTCTTGCTGCACTATGTGCAGATCTTGCGCTCGAATGGGCACGCAGAGGGGGCGGCGAACGCGTCCGGACGGCGGATATTGCTAAGAGGTGAAGAGCGCGCGGTACTGGCCGGGCGTCAGGCCGGTTATCTTGCGGAAGACGCGGGTGAAATTGGCCTGTGAGCCGAAGCCGGTATCGATAGCGATCTCCACCAGCGAGGACTGCGCGAGCCGCAGTTTCTCCTTGGCCGCCTCGATCCGTCGCTCGGTAACGTAGCGATGCGGGGCCTTGCCGGTGGCCACGCGAAAGATGCGAGAAAAGTGAAAGGGGCTGAGACAGGCCTCCGCCGCAAGATCCTCCAGCGAGATTTCCGCCGCAATGCGAGCCTCGATGAAATCGAGGACGCGCCTCAGCCTTTTCGGATCGATGGCGGGTGTCCGCGTCGGCGGACGCCAGCGGGCGGACGAATAGGTGCCAAGCAAATGCGCCGCCAGCGCCAGCTGAATCCCGTCGAGAAACAGCCGGTCTGTCGCTTCCAGTTTTCGGTTCAACACACCACGAAAAAGCTCACCGAGCTGCAAGACCACTGGATCAGGGACGCCGCCCGCATAGGCGAGCTGCACTCTCGCCGGATCGATGTCAAAGTTTGAAAGTGCACTCTCACCGACGAGCGATGGCGGCAGGAAGATGTGAAGGGACTCAGGCATCGTGCCGACGATTTCTACAGCGCTCTCATTGACTCCAGCCGGACATACCCATGCGACTCCGGGGCGGGCGATAGCTTCCCGCCTGTGACCGTCACCGGTCCATCGGATCTTCGACTGTCCCGAGAGCAGGACGGCTATTTCTGTGCATTCGAGTGTAAGGTCGACCTGCCAGCCCGGATCGAAACGCCGGAGCTCGACCTGCAGCCCTGAACAGTCGACAAGCCCGCCCACGCGCTCGCTGGTCCGATATTTTCTGTCCCCTTGCGATGCGTCGAAATCCATGTCGCCTTCTCGCCGTGAAGATAGGTCGGAAAATTCGAATTAATGGGTATCGTGGCTTGATTGCTGCCGTCGCCGCATCGGCCCTGAAGTTCTATAATAAATATTCGCCGGCGCGAGCCATGATTGTCAGGCGCCTGCGCACTGCAATCAGGATTTTGACGAAAACCCAAGCGAGTGCAAGTGTCATAGCCCGAAGGTGTACTGCTGCCATCTCGGTGACTTCAGCACCTACGGCGAATGGAGCGGTCAAGTGCTGTCGAGCGTCATGAATACGCACCAAATGCCAAGAGAAGTGCGCCGACTGCGATAATGACAAGGGCTTGCCAGTTTTGGGATACACCGAGAAACCTGATGCCCTGGTGCCGTGGTTCAAGCGTGGTGCCGCCTTGGGGTATTTGATGCGGATCACTCGATCTTCGACGAAGCGTCGATGAAAAGAATAAAAGTAGTCCGCCAATTATAAGAGCGGCACCGATCAAGATAGCCCACATCGTAGCCTCCGCTAGCGACAAGTGTCTGAATTAAACCAAACTCGGACTTGATGGTTCCGCCTTATGGGGCGCGCGTTGCGGCTACTGCCTGACAAAAATGCGTTCCCAAAGTGGGAAGGGAGGTAGGAGAGGGAGTGGGAAAGAAAGCGCCTGCTTCGGAATATTCAACGAAAACAGGCGCTTATCTTCAAATTGGCTCCCCGGGCCGGATTCGAACCGGCGACCTGTCGATTAACAGTCGAATGCTCTACCGCTGAGCTACCAGGGATCACCGCTTGGCCGCGGCGTGAGCGGGGTAATACAAATGCTTTCCCGATTTGCCAAGCAGTTTTTTCAAAAAAATGAAATCAGCTTGTATTTGCGGTGTTTGCGCCCATCTCTTGTGGATGACTAACAGGAAAAATGGGCCGAAAAAGGCCGGAGAAACGCATTTCGGGATCGATCACCGGGATGGCAAGCTGGTTCTCGGCTCGTTGCGCGTGCCTATGCCGCGCTCGCGCATCGCACGCATGACGACCGGAACACTGCTCATTTTCGGCGGCATTCTGGGCTTTTTGCCTGTTCTCGGCTTCTGGATGTTACCGCTCGGCTTCCTCGTGCTGTCCCACGAGCTACCGGTCGCACGCAGATGGCGACGCCGCGTCGCAGTCTGGTGGCATCGCCGAAAGCGCCCTGCTTGAAGCCTCCGGGGAAACAGCAAGCGGCCTGCGATGTCGGTTGTTTGCCGCCCGAATCGCGCCATGGATTCATGCGGCATTGCGCTCTCATTGTGGAGAGATGACAGCACCGTCAACGGACGCCGGAGCGGCTGTTCCTGACTCGGTGATTTCCGACAGGTAGATCGGCAGCTCGCCACTTTCCTCAAGCGCGGTCGTTGTGATCACGAGTACGCCGATCAGAAATATCAAGAGTTTTACCGCATAGGAGCTGGCGCCGAGGCTCTGCCACCAGCCGGCTTGGACACGCGACGGTTCCAGATAGTATTTATAATAAAATTCCGGATCGTCGGTTTCGATGAGGTTGTCGTAGATATGGGGCAGCACCCCGTTATGTCGCACTGATCGGCCGCCGGCAAATTTGATATGAAGCACTTGGACTTGCGGATCGTAGGATACAGCACGGATCTGCTTGGAATTCAAAGGCACCCAATTCATTTCTGCTCCTATCTCTCCCAAGAGGAGGATGGAATGACGATGATGAAAGTCAAGTTAAGAATTTGTTACTCATATTTTAGGTTAACTTCCGAAGTTTCTAATATAATTAAAGTGGAGGCGATGTCGTCACGACGGATGACGCCTCGGGGATAAATATAGGCAATAGGCTGAGGGCATGTTGATTTCGCCTATTGCACAATCCGGAGCGCAAGGAGGCCTATTCGAGCGGCTGTTGGCCTAATTATTGTTCAAGAAAGCTCGAACTTTTTGCGGGGTAGGCCTTTTATCATCAGATATGGAGGCGGCTGTCTCGCCGCCTTCCGGCGCTGGATCGACCCTTATTCCGTACGACCCGGATGTGGCCAGAGTTTGAAATTGCAGGAAATGTTTTTGGAAAGCCCTCTTGCGATTTCCTTACGATCATTCTAAACGCTCGCCACGGCTAAGTTGACAGCCTGTGAGGCCTCGTGGCGGAGTGGTGACGCAGAGGACTGCAAATCCTTGTACCCCGGTTCAATTCCGGGCGAGGCCTCCAATATCTTCTCACCATGACATAGAACTCCGGCCGCGTCATATGAGGCGTGCCAACGGCGTCGCAGTTCCACTCACCAGATACCGGGGATTTGGGTGAAATCGAATTGGGCTGGCTTGATGCCGGTGAGGGAATAAAGCGCCCGCAATCCGCCGCTGCGCAGGCCCGCCAGATAGTCGGCGTCACCCTCTGCCGTTTGGTTCCCTATCTGCACATCTGGACCGAGCAGTCGTTGCAGCGCCTGCGCCGAGATCCGTGTGAAATTGCAGATGGCGCCGTTTTTGAACTTCACAAGCAAGAGCCGCGCTTCCGGATTGTAGTGAAGCGCTTCGATATCTGGGGATTGAACGGCGAATGTTTGCATGCCGCAAACCTAGCGAAAGCCGCGGCTGGCGCAACAGTATGGTTGATATAGAGTTAATGACGCAATCGGCCGTGCCAGTTTGACCCGGCTGGGTGCCGAAAACCATTTCTTCGGCGCGCCGAGCAAGCGGCCAGGCAACTTTTACTGAGAGAATACGATCTGTTCAGGTCGATTTGCCGTCCAGCAGCCCGCAGCAGAATATGCCGACGAGCGCTGCGGCGATGAAAAAGTCGAACAGCGTGAAATATTCCAGAACGGCAGACATGGCCTGCTCCTCCTCATTTCCTCCAATCGCAATAATACCATGAAATCGCCATTTGTTCCACGCAGAAGTTGCAGCTATCGCTTTTCACCTGTTGCATGCGGCGAGGGGTTTCCGGGATTCTTCAAACGCGCCTCCGGCAAGCCTTGAAAGCATCCGTGCCGGAGATTAAGAGACGGAAGACTGAACCGCTTTCATCGGCGAGAGGATATGATGGATTTCGAAGCAGCACGCGTAAAGATGGTCGACAACCAGGTCCGCACCACGGACGTTACCTCGCATTCGGTGCTGACGGCCTTCCTCACCGTCCCGCGCGAGGCATTCGTGCCGGAGAAAGCGAAGGCGCTGGCCTATATCGACAATGATATCGAAATTGCTCCGGCGGCTGCCGGCAATCCGGGCCGTTTCCTCATGGAGGCGTCGCCGCTCGCAAAGCTGTTGCAGCTCGCCGCCATCACCAAGGATGATGCGGTGCTCGAAGTTGGCGCCGGCACCGGTTACGCGTCCGCGCTGTTGTCGCTGATCGCAGGCTCCGTCGTCGCGCTCGAATCGGATGAGACCCTTGCTGCTGAAGCCAAGGCAAATCTCGCCGGTTATGCAAATGTGCAGGTGGCAACTGGCCCGCTCGAGAAGGGCAATGCCGACGGCGCTCCTTATGATCTGATCTTCATCAACGGTTCGGTGGAGGAAGTTCCAGCGGCACTTCTTGGCCAGTTGCAGGATGGCGGCCGTCTCGTTGCCGTGCAGGGTTATGGCAATGCTGCCCGCGCGAAGGTCTTCGTCAGCGAGCGCGGCGCTGTTTCCGAAAACGTCTTCTTCAATGCTTCGGTCAAACCGCTGCCCGGTTTCGCCAAGGCTCGTGAATTCGTATTCTAAGGCGTTTCTGCCTTCGTTTTTTTGAGCGGGCGCCATAGGCGCCCGTTTTCGTTTCGGCTGTCAAAAAAGCCTTCACAGACTTCGCTTACACTTGGGTAACAAAACTGTGCACGGCTGCATTTGTTTGATTCGCGCTGATTTTTTTCCCCTTTGGGGTATTCTAAGGTCATGGTGATTCGGATGCATGCTCCACGCCGTCCGATCGTTGTTTAAGGGATAACGGGGATAGATATGGCTCAGCCAGGTGTAGTGCGTGAACCGTCCATGGAAGAGATTCTGGCCTCCATTCGCCAGATCATCGAAAGCAATGAGCCAGGCGCCGGAAAGGCGATATCCGCCTCGCTTCCCCCTGTTTACGGTGCGGAAGAGGAAAACGACTCCGAAATCCATCTGACGGTTGACGACACCTATGCTGGCGTCGAGTTTCCGGAGCCTCCAGCGCTGCGTGGCGATCCGCGTTTCGTCGCTGCAAATTCCGCCGGTACCGCTCCGGAGCCGGAAATGCCTGCTCGCGCCATGTCGCTTGCCGATGTCGCAGCCCGCGTCCGTGCCGCTTCCGAGCGCAGCGCCGTTCAGGCCGGCCAGGCTCTCCGTGACATGCCCCAGCCGTCCCGCGAACCGCAGCCGCAATTCGAGCCGCAGGCAGCCTACGAAGCGCCGCGCGCCGCTGCCGATCCGCGCCCGGTCGAGCCGGCTCCGGCTCCACGCGTTGCTCCGATTGTTCCCGTCGCCCAATATGCTGCCGAGCCTGCACCCGTCTTTGCCGAGCCGCGCCTGCCCGAGGTTCCGCAGCCTGCGCTCGTCGAGGAGTCGCCCGTGCTTCCCGCTGTCGAACTGCGCGTCGAGCCGGTAGCCTTCCAGCCCGCCGAGCTTGCGCCTGCGCGTGTCGCAGAAGAAGCGCAGCCGTCACTTCTGTCCCAGAACACCGGCCTGCAGGTTGCCCGCTCCTTCGAAGAGCTTGCCGCTGCCATCGATGGTGCCGCCGAGCGCCGCTCTCTTGATGAGATCGCCGAAGACATGCTGCGTCCGATGCTGCGCGAGTGGCTGGATGACAACCTGCCGACGCTCGTCGAACGCCTCGTGCGCGAAGAGATCGAACGCGTGGCGCGCGGCCCGCGCCGCTGATCGGATCGCTTTTTCCAGACAAGAGCCGCTCCGGTCTCCGGGGCGGCTTTTTTATTGACTTGGCCGTAGCCATCCTATTTACAAAACGCCCATCCTCGAACCTCGAATTGGTCAGAAAATGCTCGAAAAGACCTACGATTCCGCCGCCGTCGAACCGAAAATCGCTGCGAAATGGGATGAGGCCGATGCCTTTCGCGCCGGCGTCAACGCAAAGCCGGGTGCTGACAGCTTCACCATCGTCATCCCGCCGCCGAATGTCACGGGCTCGCTGCACATGGGTCATGCGCTGAACAACACGCTGCAGGACGTCATGGTGCGGTTCGAGCGCATGCGCGGCAAGGATGTTCTCTGGCAGCCGGGCATGGACCATGCCGGCATCGCCACGCAGATGGTCGTCGAGCGCAAGCTGATGGAGCAGCAGCTTCCCGGCCGCCGCGATATGGGCCGCGACGCTTTCATCGAAAAGGTCTGGGAGTGGAAGGGCGAATCGGGTGGCCTGATCTTCAACCAGCTGAAGCGCCTCGGCGCCTCCTGCGATTGGTCGCGCGAGCGCTTCACCATGGATGAGGGCCTGTCGCAGGCCGTTCTCGAAGTCTTCGTCACGCTCTACAAGGAAGGCTTGATCTATCGCGACAAGCGTCTGGTCAACTGGGATCCGAAGCTGCTGACGGCAATCTCCGACATCGAGGTCGAGCAGCACGAGATCAAGGGCAATCTCTGGTACCTGCGTTATCCGCTGGAGCCGGGCGTCACCTATCAGCATCCGGTTGCTTTCGATGAAGAGGGCAAACCGACCGAATGGGAGACCCGCGATTATCTGGTCGTCGCCACCACACGTCCGGAAACTATGCTCGGCGATACCGGCATTGCCGTCAATCCAGAGGACGATCGCTATAAGGCGATCGTCGGCAAGCATGTCATCCTGCCGATCGTTGGCCGCCGCATCCCGATCGTTGCTGACAGCTACGCCGATCCGACTGCCGGCAGCGGCGCGGTCAAGGTTACACCGGCGCATGACTTCAACGACTTCGATGTCGGCAAGCGCACGGGCCTGCGTGTCATCAACATCATGAATGTCGACGGCACGATCACCATCAGGGACAACGAGGATTTCCTCGAAGGGCTCGATCATCCGGTGGCACTGCACGGCGCCTGGGATCGCCTCGAAGGGCAGGATCGTTTCTATGCCCGCAAGGTTATCGTCGAGATCTTCGAGGAAGCCGGCCTGCTCGACAAGATCGAGCCACACAAGCACATGGTTCCGCATGGCGACCGTGGCGGCGTACCGATCGAACCGCGCCTGACCGAGCAATGGTATGTCGATGCCAAGACGCTGGCTGAGCCGGCGATCGCCTCCGTTCGCGAGGGCCGCACCAATTTCGTGCCGAAGAACTGGGAAAAGACCTATTACGAGTGGATGGAAAACATCCAGCCCTGGTGCGTTTCGCGTCAGCTCTGGTGGGGTCATCAGATCCCGGCCTGGTACGGTCCGGACGGTCAGGTCTTCGTCGAGAAGACCGAGGAAGAGGCGCTGCAGGCTGCTATCCAGCATTATCTCTCGCATGAAGGCCCGATGAAGGCTTTCGTTCAGGACAAGCTGGAAAACTTCCAGCCCGGTGAGATCCTGACGCGCGACGAAGACGTGCTCGATACATGGTTCTCTTCGGCCCTCTGGCCGTTCTCGACGCTCGGCTGGCCGGACAAGACGCCGGAGCTCGAGCGCTATTATCCGACCAGCGTTCTCGTCACCGGCTTCGATATCATCTTCTTCTGGGTCGCCCGTATGATGATGATGTCGCTGCACTTCACGAAGGATGAGGACGACAATCCGGTCGAGCCGTTCCACACCGTTTATGTCCACGCCCTGGTGCGCGACAAGAACGGTCAGAAGATGTCGAAGTCCAAGGGCAACGTCATCGATCCGCTCGAACTGATCGACGAATACGGTGCGGACGCGCTGCGCTTCACGCTGGCGATCATGGCCGCGCAGGGGCGCGATGTGAAGCTCGATCCGGCCCGCATCGCCGGCTACCGCAATTTCGGCACCAAGCTCTGGAACGCCACGCGCTTTGCGGAAATGAACGGCGTGAAGAGCGATCCGCATTTCGTGCCGGAAGCCGCCGAACTGACGATCAATCGCTGGATCCTGACGGAACTTGCCCGCACGGAACGTGACGTAACGGAAGCTCTTGAATCCTACCGCTTCAACGATGCTGCCGGTGCGCTCTATCGTTTCGTCTGGAACCAGTTCTGCGATTGGTATCTCGAGCTTCTGAAGCCGGTTTTCAGCGGCGAAGATCAGGGCGCAAAGGCCGAAGCTCAGGCCTGCAGCGCCTATGTTCTGGAGGAGATCTACAAGCTGCTGCACCCCTTCATGCCCTTCATGACCGAGGAGTTGTGGGCGCATACGGCGGGTGAGGGCGCCGAACGCGACGGTCTTCTCTGCCATGCCGAATGGCCGTCGCCCTCTTATGCCGACAACGCCGCAGCCGATGAGATCAACTGGCTGATCGACCTCGTTTCCGGCATCCGCTCGGTCCGCTCGGAAATGAACGTGCCGCCATCGGCAACCGCGCCCCTCGTCGTCGTCGGTGCCAACAGCCTGACGCGCGAACGCCTGTTCCGTCACGACGCCGCCATCAAACGCCTGGCGCGTGTAGAAGCCATTTCGCTGGCTGAAGCTGCACCGAAGGGTGCCGCTCAGATCGTCGTCGCAGAAGCGACCGCCTGCCTGCCGCTCGGCAATCTGATCGATCTTGCGGCGGAAAAGAGCCGCCTTGAAAAGGCGATTGCAAAGGCCGATGGCGAAATCGCGCGCATCGACGGCAAGCTCTCGAATGAGAAGTTCGTCGCCAATGCCAACCCGGAAGTGGTGGAAGCCGAGCGCGAACGCCACGCTGAACTGACGGGCCAGATCGAGAGCCTGAGGACCGCTCTGGCGCGAGTTAGCGAAGCGGGGTAATCGCGGTTAACGAGTATAATATTCCTGAAGGCGCGTTCCCCGTGAGCGCGCCTTTTGCGTTTTAAAAGTATGATGATTCGTGAGAAACGCGCTGTTTTGACCCTTTAGCCTGTGGATATCACCCGTTTGAGGGATGCTGAACGCGAAAACTGCCACTGTTGTCACTTAGATACAGCTCCCACTCTTCGTGGAATGAGAATCTAATCAACCCCTCAAAACTGACAGGCAGAAGAATAGAATTTTATCTATCTGATTTTTTGACGTGCCCGTCAATCAGTTACGTAAATTAGCCATAACGCAACTTCGCATCGCAGCGGAGCGCTTCGTTGCGATTTATTAAGTTCACTACCACAGTGTGATTACTTCAATTGCTTGAGTGGGGAAGACACAATGGCAGCGCGTATGTTTTCCAGGGGCGTAACATCGCTCATCGTATTTTCGGCACTGGCTTCGCCGTCCTTCGCGGGCGGTCTGGAGCGCGGTGGCTACAATATCGATCAGCTGTTCGATACCTCACCTTTCTCGTTCCAGTCGGGCATCATCTATGTCACGCCTCAACGCAAGCTAAAAGACGTACGCGACACGGATACGTCAATTGGCGGCGGCGGCAATCTGAACAACCGTCCGAGTACTGCAGACGATACCGCGAATTACACCGTTCCTTATATTGGCTTCAAGGCTGGTTTCGGCGATGCGATCGACTGCCTTGTCGACTATTCTGAGCCATTCGGCGGGCATTCCAATCCCGGTTTGAACTGGGCCGGCGCCAACAACAATATCGAGACGGAGATCAAAACCCGCAATTATGGCGGCACCTGCTCCTATCGCTTCGATGTCGGTCAGGGACAGCTTCGCTTCATCGGCGGCGCCTTCTATCAGGAAGTCGAGGGCTTCAAGGAGCGTCTGGTTTCTACGGTTCCGCTTCTGACCGGTACGGGCAATGGTATCGGTCGCCTCGATCTCGAGGACAATGGCTGGGGCTGGCGTGCCGGTCTCGCCTACGAGATCCCGGAATATGCAATGCGTGCGAGCCTCGTCTATAACAGCCGCGTCAAGTACGATAACCTGACCGGGACTGTTGATCTCCGTCAGGTTCCGGTCGTGCCGATATTCGGAGGCAAAATCACACCCGTCTACGGTTCCGCCGAAGCGCCGGATTCGCTGGAACTGAAGCTGCAGAGCGGTATCGCCCCGGATTGGCTTGCTTTCGGCTCGGTGAAGTGGACGAACTGGAGTGTACTGCAGTCCGTGCCGTTTTGCCCAACATCGACGAAGGGCTTGGTCGCCTGCACCAGCGCGACGCAACTCACCTCGCTCGACCTTCTCTATCGCGACGGCTGGACCATCACCGGTGGTGTGGGCCACAAGTTCAACGACCAATGGGCAGGCGCGGTCAGCCTGACCTGGGACCGTGGCACCAGCCAGGGCTACGGCTCTCAGACCGATAGCTGGACGCTGGGCGTCGGTGCAGCCTTCACGCCGACCGAACATATCGAGTGGCGCGTCGCTGGTGCCGTTGGCGTGCTGACAAGCGGTTCGTCTGGCGTTGTGACCGAGGACGGCGTCACGTTTGGAGATGATGTCTCCTATTCCTTTGGCAACGATCTGGTTGCCGCGCTGTCGACCAGCATAAAGGTCAAGTTTTAATTCCTGATTTGAAGAATTGAGGAGCCCGGCCCAGCCGGGCTCTTCTTTTGTTTGCCGCCGTTAATCATCCCATTTTCTCGTCCCGTTTTGTGACGATTCAGCAACACTTTTTTACGATGGTTCGCGTATGGTGTCGGCGGGGCGAATTTGTCCATTTCCCGCCACAAAGAGGGCGCAGCGATATTGGCGGGCGAGGAGATGACAAGCGTAGGGTGTGTGTAAGCAGTAGCATGGGTCGAATTTTTTCCGTTAACGCCAGACAGTGCGATAGCAGCGGCGAGAAGCCAGCGGCAGCAGCCGTTTTGCTTTCCGCTAAAGGCATTTCCGGCCGGAAATCCGCACCTTCGGCAGTGTTGCAGATTCACGTCTTTCCATCATTTTCGATCCCCCGGCATGAAGCTTCATTCTCCCGGGAAGGGCGCGATACCGGTTTGGTCACATTTGCTCTTTACGAAGACGATGAAGGCGGACGGGTGGGGACCTGGATCGCAGAGGAAGTACCGCAGGCATCACATGCGGGCCGTGCCGGAAGCCGGATGGTTTGCAAGGATGTGCTGGTTTTGAAAGAGGGGCATGGGGCTGGAAGCGACGCGGGTAAAGGGGCCTTGGAGCCCGCCGCGGGATCGCTCGCCTGGAAGGAATGCATCCGCGCGGGCAGAACGGCGAACAAGGCCGCCGCCAAGCGTCTGGGATGAACGAAAGAAACCGGTAAAGATGGTAACGTCCGAGTTCAGATTGTTCAAATTCATGCTGGTCAGCATGTCGATGGCCGTTTCCCTGGCTTTAGCCTGTCCGGTCCTGGCATTCGACATCAAGACGGGCGTTACGAAAGAATCAGGCCCCTTCGATCTCTTCAAATTCGGTTTCAAGGCGTACAAGAACGGTCAGAAGGAAGAGGCGGTCGAAGCCTATAAGTATGCCGCCGAAAAGGGCCACACCGGTTCGCGCTGGGCGCTCGCCAACATGTATGCCGACGGCGACGGCGTGGCGCAGGATGATTTCGAAGCCTTCAAGATCTATAGCGAGATCGCACAGCAGGGTGTGGAGCCCGGTTCGGAGGATACCGGCTTCTTCATCAATGCGCTGCTGTCGCTTGCCAGCTATTACAAGCACGGCATTGCCGGCAGCCCCGTGAAGATCGATCTCAATCAGGCCCGCCAGCTCTATTTCCAGGTCGCTTCCACCTTCGGCGTCCCCGAGGCGCAGTTCCAGCTTGCGCAGATGATGCTCGCAGGCGAGGGCGGCAGCGCGAGTATCAATCAGGCCAAGAAATGGCTCAATCAGGCCCGCAAGAGCGGCCACCCCGGCGCCATGTCGGTCTTCGGCAACATCCTTTTCGATGAAGGCCAGTCTGCCCGCGGTCTGGCGCTGATGACGGCGGCTCTCGACCGCTGCAAACCGAAGGATTGCAGCTGGATGCAGTCGCTGCAGGAAGATGCTTTCTCGGTCGCCAGCGAGGCGGATCGGCGCGCGGCCGTATCCCTGTCGCATTCGATTGCGACCGGCTCGGACGACTGAGCTTTCGAGCAATTCCAGCAGCAACAGTGCGCAGCGGTTGTTGTCTAATCGCGTAAAACGGAAGTGCTTTAAAGCTCAGGCAGCAAACTCGAAGTAAGCCACGACAGGCACGTGGTCGGACGGCTTTTCCCAGGCGCGCACATGCTTTTCGATCGCCGCCGACGTCATGCAGTCGGCTGCTTCCGGCGACAGCATCAGATGGTCGATGCGGATGCCGTTGTTCTTCGGCCAGGCGCCGGCCTGATAATCCCAGAAGGAATAGAGCGCTGTCGCATCGGTTGCCGAGCGCACCGCATCGACGAGCCCCAGATTTTCCAGCCGGCGGAAGGATTCGCGCGTTTGCGGCAGGAAGAGTGCGTCGCTTTCCCAGACCTTCGGGTCAAAGCAGTCATGTGGCTCGGGAATGACGTTGTAGTCGCCTGCGAGAATGAAGATTTCCTCGAATTCCAGGCGTTCGGCCGCGAATTTGCGCAGACGCTCCATCCATGCCAGCTTGTAGGGATATTTTTCCGTTTCCGGCGGGTTGCCGTTCGGCAGGTAGAGGCAGCAGACGCGCGCCACCTTGTTGCCGGGCAGCGAGAACACGGCTTCGAGGAAACGTGCCTGTTCGTCGAGCGGATCACCCGGCAGGCCGCGATTGACTTCGGAAGGCGAGCTCTTGGAAAGAATGGCGACGCCGTTGAAGCCTTTCTGCCCATGCGTTTCGACATGGTAGCCAAGCGCCTCGATTTCCAGCCGCGGGAAGCCTTCATCGACTGTCTTTATTTCCTGCAGGCAGACGATATCGGGGCTGGAATCCTTCAACCATTGCGTCAGGTTATCGATGCGCGCCTTGACGCCGTTGATGTTCCAGGTCGCGATCTTCATGGCTTGTATCCTAGCTCCGTGTGAGCGTTCTTTTATCGCGCACCGGCGCCGGCGGACAAGACAGGAAACCGACCGAAAGAAAATCTCCGGCCGGTTATATGTGGAAAGCAAGTTGTCGGATCAGATCGCGAAGCTGGTGCCGCAGCCGCAGCTTGCCACCGCATTCGGGTTGTTGATCTGGAAGGACTGGCCGAGCAGGTTGTCGACGAAATCGATTTCGGAGCCAGCCATATAAACCAGCGAGAGACTGTCGATCAGCACCTTGGCATTGTTCTTCTCGACGACGATGTCGTCGTCAGCGGCAGCATCCACAAGATCGAACTTGTAGGAAAAGCCCGAACAGCCGCCGCCCTCGACGGAGACGCGCAACGCGCTCTTGCCGGGATCGCTGCCGACGATAGCGGCGATACGCTTTGCCGCGGCATCGGAAAGGGTTACATTTGCTTCAGTCATTATTCCTCCTGCCGGGGTCAAGATCCGGAGAGAACCCATTTTAGACGTTTGATGTTCAAACGCATGATATCAAAGAAACTTATCATGATCCTCCCATAAAGGACAGGATCTGGCGAAGCGGTCGACAAAGTGCTTCTTTGCCGTTTCTGTAGGCTATAGGTATGAAGAGCGGAAAGCGGCGTCAATGGGCAAGTCGCAACGCATTGGTGATGGTGAAGAATGAGCTTCGACACGCATGCATTGGGTTTCGGTTATGGCGAACGGGCGGTCTATGCGGCAGATCCATGGAACTCGCGCGGGCGCCTCTATCCAGAGAGCGGCAGCCCGACGCGCTCCGATTTCCAGCGAGATCGCGACCGCATTGTCCATACGACGGCCTTTCGGCGGCTGAAGCATAAGACACAGGTTTTCATCGCCCAGGACGGCGACCATTACCGCACGCGCCTGACGCATACGATCGAGGTGGCGCAGATCGCCCGCGCGCTTGCCCGTGCCCTGAAGGCTGATGAGGACCTGGCTGAGGGCGTGGCGCTCGTCCACGATTTCGGCCACACGCCCTTCGGCCATACCGGCGAGGATGCGCTGCACGAAGAACTGCTGCCCTATGGCGGCTTCGACCACAATGCCCAATCCTTGCGCATCGTCACCAAACTCGAGCGGCGTTATGCCGAATTCGACGGCATCAACCTGACCTGGGAAAGTCTCGAGGGTCTCGTCAAGCATAACGGCCCGCTGCTGACCGCCGATGGCGTTGGCACGCGCGGACCGGTGCCGCAGCCGATTCTCGACTATTGCGAGTTGCACGATCTGGAGCTTGCGAGCTATGCAAGCCTCGAAGCCCAGGTCGCCGCCATCGCCGATGACATCGCCTACAACACGCATGACATCGATGACGGCCTGCGCTCGGGTTATCTGAGTTTCGAGATGCTGGAGGAAATTCCGTTCCTCGCCGGGCTGATGGCAGAGGTGAGAGAGCGCTACCCGCATCTGGAGCCGAGCCGTTTCACGCATGAAATCATGCGCCGTCAGATCACGCGCATGGTCGAGGACGTCATCGGAGTGGCGCAGAAACGCCTCGCAGAGCTGAAACCGCAGAGCGCCGATGATATCCGCAGGGCGGATCACGTGATTGCAACGTTTTCAGACGAGATGGCCGAAACCGACAGGCAGATCAAGGCGATGCTCTTCAAGCGCATCTACCGGAATCCCGACATCATGCGCATCCGCGCCGGTGCCGCCCAGATCGTCAAGGATCTCTTCGGTGCCTATATGGCCAATCCCAAGGAGATGCAGAGCCATTATTGGGTAGACCATATCGCCGGTCTCTCCGATGCGCCGAAAGCCCGCCATGTCGGCGATTACCTTGCCGGCATGACGGACACTTATGCCATCAGTGCCCACAGGCGATTGTTTGACCACACTCCGGATTTGCGATAGGCAGCGGGCGCCCGGCAGCCGCCGGCAATCCTATTGGCACAGCCTGTGCATGGAAGAGTGCGATGAACCTTTTTACCGATTTTGAAGCCAGGATTAAAAACGCCCTTGAACAGCTCGATCTGGTCAAGGAAAAGCGATCCGAGCTCGATTTCGGTCGCATCGCCGTCGAACCGCCGCGTGATGCGAGCCACGGCGATGTCGCGACCAACGCTGCCATGGTGCTTGCCAAGCCGCTCGGCACCAATCCGCGTGCACTGGCCGAAATCATCATCGCCAAGCTGCAGGAAGATGCTGACGTCGCCGAAGTTTCGGTCGCCGGTCCGGGCTTTATCAACCTTAGGCTTTCCGTCGGTTACTGGCAGCGCCTGCTTGGCGCGATGATCCAGTCGGGCACCAAGTACGGCCGTTCCGGTCTGGGGCAGGGCCGCAAGGTCAATGTCGAATATGTCTCGGCCAATCCGACCGGCCCGATGCATGTCGGCCATTGCCGAGGCGCCGTCGTCGGCGACGCGCTGGCGAACCTGCTCGCCTTTGCCGGCTACGATGTCGTCAAGGAATATTACATCAACGATGCAGGCTCCCAGATTGATGTGCTCGCGCGGTCCGTCTTCCTGCGCTACCGCGAGGCGCTCGGCGAGAAGATCGGCGAGATCCCGTCCGGTCTCTATCCGGGAGACTATCTTGTCCCGGTCGGGGAATCGCTTGCTGCCGAATATGGCGTGCGCCTGCACAATATGCCGGAAGAGCAGTGGATGCCGATCGTCAAGGATCGCGCCATCGAGATGATGATGGCGATGATCCGTGAGGATCTGGCCGCGCTCAACGTCCATCACGACATCTTCTTCTCGGAGCGCACGTTGCATGCCAATGGCGCAGCCGCGATCCGCACCGCCATCAACGACCTGACCTTCAAGGGCTATGTCTACAAGGGCACGCTGCCGCCGCCGAAGGGTCAGCTTCCCGAAGACTGGGAGGACCGCGAACAGACGCTCTTCCGCTCGACCGAAGTCGGGGACGATATCGACCGTGCGCTCATCAAGTCGGACGGCTCCTATACCTATTTCGCCGCCGACGTCGCCTACTTCAAGAACAAGTTCGATCGCGGCTTTGACGAGATGATCTATGTGCTCGGCGCCGATCATGGCGGCTACGTGAAGCGTCTCGAGGCGGTTGCACGCGGCGTTTCGGATGGCAAGGCGAAGCTGACGGTGCTGCTCTGCCAACTCGTGAAGCTGTTCCGCGACGGCGAGCCGGTGAAGATGTCCAAGCGCTCGGGCGATTTTGTCACATTGCGCGATGTGGTTGAGGAAGTCGGACGTGATTCGGTCCGCTTCATGATGCTTTACCGCAAGAATTCCGAGCCGCTGGACTTCGATTTCGCCAAAGTAACGGAGCAATCCAAAGATAATCCGGTCTTTTACGTACAGTATGCGCATGCCCGCTGCATGTCGGTCTTCCGTCAGGCGAAGGAAGCATTCCCGGATCTTGCCCCGACGCCGGAGCTTTTGGCGCAATCCGTTGCAGGCATTAGCGATTCCGCCGAATTGCAGCTGATTGCCAAGGCCGCGGAATTCCCGCGAATCGTTGAAAGTGCAGCCCAGTCTCAAGAGCCGCATCGCATCGCTTTTTACCTCTATGATCTTGCCAGCGCCTTCCACGCGCACTGGAACAAAGGTAAAGATCAGACTGAATTACGATTTGTTAACGATAAGAACCGAGAATCGAGTATTGCCAGACTTGGGCTGGTGTACGCCGTCGCGTCGGTTTTGAAGTCGGGACTTGCCATTACAGGCACTGCCGCACCGGACGAAATGCGATAACGTCACCATTTCCCCACAATGCGCTGGCATTGAAGTGTTTGCGTTTTTGAGTGGGGATGGGCATGGCTGATAAACGACTTGCGTATGACACGCGCGGTAAAGACGATATGTTTGCCGACGATGATCCGTTGGCTGAACTTGCTCGTATCGTCGGCTTTGAACCCCGAATTGCGGCCAATACTGTAGACGAACCTCAGCGGCAGGAGCCGGTTCTCAATCTTGAGGACGAGCTTCTCCGCGAGTTCGAGAGCTATGATGCGCCGCGCCCCCCGGCTGACTCCGATCATCAGGTGGAGCCAGTCGCTCAACAACAAGTCGAAGCCTACGACTATGTCGAGCCGGTTCAGGAGGACGTCCCCTCGATCGGTGAGGAACTTGTCCCGACGGTCGTGTTCGATTTCGAGACGCCTGTGGTCGAGCCGGAGCTCCCGGAGGCAGCTGTCATTGCTCCCGAAGTGGCTGCTCCCGAACCGGTTGCGGTCAATCGGGAGGCGCCTGTCACCGATGATTGGGCTCCTGTTCCGACGAAGCCCGTTGCCGTTTCTGCCGAACCTCCGGCCACGTTTACGGCATATGGCGGCGCTCGTGATCTGATCGAAGAGCTGGAGCTTTCCATCAGCGGCGCTCTTCCTGCCGCTCCGTCCATTCAGCCGCCGACGAAGGCGCCGCAATGGTCGGCCGCCAGCATTCGTCTGCCGATCGCCAATTTCCACGCGCCGCGCCGCGAGGAACCGGTTCTCACCGAGCTGGCCATCGAGGCGCCCGTTGTCGAGCCGGCTCCGGTGGAAGCCTTCGCTGTCGAACCTGAATTTGTTGCCGAACCGGCGTTCACGGTCGAACCCGAAATGGCTGTGCCTGTCGCCGAAGAGCCTCTGCCGGTCGCCGCCGTTGAAGCTGCGGATTTCGAGCCGGTTGCCGCATCCTTCGGTTTTCCGGCAGAGATCGATCGCCACGAAGAAGTTGCCCTTCCTGAAGAGCCCGTCGCAGCGTTCGAAGATAGTGCTTCCTTCGAAGAGCCTGTTGAGCCCGCTAACTCCGGTTTCGACCTGATCGCGGCTGCAGCCGAAGGCGATGTCCATCCCGATGCTGCGCTCACCGAAGCGTTGCCGGAGCCCGCCTTCGATGCGGAAACCTTCGATCTCGACGATCTGCTTGCGGATGTCTCCCGTTATCCGGTACCGCAGCGCGCTGCATCGTCCGTTGCGTCTGAGCCCGTCGCCGCTGCACCCGAGCCTGTCGTTGCGTCGTCGGCACAGCAACCGGCGCCGGTTGCTGCTGTTCCCGTCTTCGAAGCTCCGGTGTTCGATACGCCCTTGTTCGAAGCGCCCGTTGCTCGCGCATCCGTGCAGCCGACGGTGATTGCGCCTGTGCCGATGAGCCGTGCGACGCCCGTTCTTCGTCAGCCCGAAGCGCCGAAGCCGGTCGTTCGGGCTCCGGTGGAGCCGGTCTCGCAGCCTATCGCGCCCGCGCCTGGCGTCGCGCGCCAGGCGGAACTGGAGGCTGAAGATCCTTTTGCCGGCCACGATTTCGAACTGGATCTCGCCGGTATCGAACTGGAGCTTGCCGATCTCGACTTCGCCGAGCCGCAGGCTCCGCAGTCGGAACCCGAGCCCGAACCCGTGCGAGTTGCGCCTGTCGTCGCAGCACAGCCTTCGCCGCGTCCGCAGCCGGCCCCGGTTTTCGTGCCTGAGCCGCAGCCTGCTCCGGTCAGCTATGCCAGGCCGGCGCCGGCAAGCGAATCCACCGAGGATCTGCCCTTCGATCCGTCGATGATCTCCGATCCGGAAGATCGTCCCGAGACGGTGGAGGACATGCATGTTCCGACGCTGCCGCCTGTCGAGCATCCGGAACCGGTCGCCAAGACCGCCGACTTCGATTTCGATCTCGATGCCGAGATCGCAAGCTTCTTCGAGCCCGCCAAGCGACAGGAGAAAGCACCGGTTGCCCCGGCTTGGGCATCCCCGGTCAGTGCTGCAACGGCCGCTGCTGTGGCCAAGCCCGCGAACTCCGTCTTTGCCGACGGGCTTGATGATTTCGAGCGCGCGCTGGAAGAGGATTTCCGCCGCAGTGTGCGCGAGCCGGTCGAGCGCCGCGAGAATGTTTCCGAAGTCCATATCGAATCCGCGAGCCAGACCGCGGATTTCAACCGCGCCCGCTCCATGCGCCGTCTGTTGGCTGCAGCCGCCATGCTGGTCGTTTTTGCCGGCGGCGCTTATGGGGTCTACACTTGGGTTTCCAACGGTCCCGGCCTTGGCATCGTCAGCTCCGGCGAGCCGCGCGTCATAACCGCCGACAAGGATCCGGTGAAGGTCGTTCCCGAGAATCCGGGCGGCAAGACCGTGCCGAACCAGGACAAGGCTGTCTATGACCGGGTCGCAGGTGCTGCCGAAGAGCCGAAGCAGAAGGCGCTTGTTTCCTCCGATGAGGCGCCGGTCGATGTCGTCCAGCGCACATTGACGCCGGAAGTTTCGCCCGATGACAATGAAGGTAGTGCCGATCAGGTCATGCCGACTGCAGTCGGCGAAACGCAGGATCCGCGCCTGCTGCCCGATCACGACAGCACTGTGAATGCCTCCGCTTCCGACGACGATGCGGTACCGTCCGTTTCGCCTCGCAAGGTCCGCACGATGATCGTCAAGCCGGACGGCACGCTCGTCGCTCGCGAAGAGCTCGCGCCTGCCGAGCAATCCGCGCCAGCCAATGACGTGGCGGCGACAACCCCTGCAGCCCAACCGGCTGCGACGCCATCTGCTGCAAGTTTCCCGGCAAGCACCGGCAATCAGGTTGCTTCCACAGCAATTCCACCTGTCGGAACTGCGCCTGCAGCTCAGACGGTGGCCAAGGTGGCTGAGGCGAATGCCGCCAACGCAAATCAGGTTGATCCGCCGGTTCGCGCAGTGAAGACGACGCCGATCGCCGACGCTGCCTCTGCCTCTGCCGTGGCGACCGATACGGCGCCTGTCCCGACCGCCCGCCCGGCCGAGCAGCCGGTCAATGTCGTCGGCACGGTAACCGAGAACGGCAATGTTCGCCCAACGGCTCAGCAGAAGCCGACGCAGGTCGCTTCTGCACCGGCAGCAACCGCTGCCCAGCCGGCACAGCAGGCTCCGGCCGCCGCAAGCGGTGGCTACGGCATCCAGATCGCATCGCTGCCGTCGGAGGATGAGGCGAAGAAGTCCTACGCCAGCCTGTCGAAGAAGTTCGCCGGTGTGCTCGGTGGCCGCGCCTACGAAATCCGTAAGGCAGATATCGCCGGCAAAGGTACTTTCTACCGCGTCCGCATCCCGGCCGGCTCGAAGGACGAAGCTGCCGCCCTTTGCGAGCAGTATCGCTCCGCCGGCGGAAGCTGCCTCATCTCGCGCTGAGCTTTCTGAATAATTTTATCGGAACGGCGGGCTTGTCCCGCCGTTCTTTTTTGTGGGATCGCGCTTGACCTTGCTCGCAATTCGCGAGGCTGCCCTTATGATTCGAGTATGACCGAATCAAAAGCAATGATCCTCGGCTGCAGCGGCCTCAAGCTGACCGACGAAGAGAAGGCCTTCTACAAGGCTGAACGCCCCTGGGGCTTTATCCTCTTCGGGCGGAATATTTCCGAAGCCCAGCAGATCAGTGATCTCGTTGCCGAGCTGCGTGAATGCGTCGGCTGGCATGCGCCTGTGCTGATCGATCAGGAGGGCGGTCGCGTTCAGCGCATCCGTCCGCCGATCCTGCAGCACTATCCGCCGGGACAGGCGCTTGGTGATCTCTATCGCCGCGACCGCGCGCTTGGGCTGCGCGCGGCCTGGCTGATGTCGCGCCTGCATGCCTTCGATCTCCAGAGGTTCGGCATCAATGTCGATTGCCTGCCGGTGCTGGACGTGCCCATCGAAGGCAGCAGCAACGTCATCGGCAACAGAGCCTATGGCGGCGATCCCGTCACTGTCACGGAAATGGGCCGGGCTGCTTGCGAGGGGTTGAAGGCTGGTGGCTTGCTGCCGGTCATGAAGCACATGCCGGGTCATGGGCGCGGCTTTGCAGATTCGCATCTGGAGCTGCCGGTCGTTACGGTATCGCGCGAGGAACTGCAAGTTCACGACTTCCCGCCCTTTATCGCCATGAAGGATGAGTTGATGGCCATGACCTGCCATCTCGTCTTCACGGCGATCGATCCGGACAATCCGGCAACCACCTCCCGTAAGGTGATCGACGAGGTCATCCGCACTGAGATCGGCTTCAAGGGCTTGCTCCTGTCGGACGATAGCTCGATGAATGCGCTTTCCGGCACGATCGGCGAACGGGCGGCGAATATTATTGCGGGCGGCTGCGATATCGTGCTGCATTGCAACGGCCATATGGACGAGATGCTTCAGGTCGTGGCAAATGTTCCGCCGCTGGCAGGTCTTGCGCGCGAGAGGGCACGGCTGGTTGAGGACGGCTTCCCGACCGCCGATGCTGTAGACGAGGCGACGATAAGGGCGGAATTCGACGCCATGTTTGCAACGGCTTGAGAAGAGGTCGGAAAGGCAGGGTAGGGTGAACACGATCAAGGGCACGGAGCGGTCCCAGGCGGCGTCAACGCCGATGGACAAGCTGTGGCAGCAGAACGGTTCGGAACGGGCCACCCATGAGCCGGCGCTGGTGATCGATGTCGCCGGCTTCGAAGGCCCGCTCGATCTTTTGCTCTATCTTGCCCGCAACCAGAAGGTCGACCTGTCGCGCATTTCGGTTCTGGCCCTTGCCGAGCAATATCTGCAGTTCGTCGAAAGCGCGCGGCGTATCCGCATCGAGCTTGCCGCTGACTATCTCGTCATGGCGGCTTGGCTTGCCTATCTGAAATCCAGGCTGCTCATTCCGCAGCAAGTGAAGGACGACGGTCCCTCCGGCGAGGAAATGGCCGCAACGCTCGCCTTCCGCCTGAAGCGACTGGAAGCGATGCGTCAGGTTGCCGATGGTCTCGTCAACCGCAACCGGCTCGGTCGCGATATCTTCGCCCGCGGCGCGCCGGAGCACATCCCGGATCGCCAGCAGTCAGCCTACGACGCCAATCTCTACGACCTTTTGAGCGCCTACGCGGCCTTGCGTCAGCGCCACGCGATCACTCAGGTAACGATCGAGCGCCGCAATGTCTGGTCGTTGACCGATGCCCGTGAACTGTTGACCCAGATGATCGGCGATATCGTCGACTGGACGGCGCTCGAACAATATCTGCTGCGCTACCTCGCAAGCCCCGCCGAGCGGGTCACTGCCGTCGCCAGTGCCTTTGCCGCCTCGCTGGAACTGGTGCGCGAGGGCAAGCTCGAAATACGCCAGGACGGCGCTTTCCAGCCGATCTACATGCGCCGCGGCCCGAAACATGCCACCCTGCAGGTGGTCGAACAGGAGCAGTCGGATTGATCGACGTGCAGGACGAGGACTTTGAACGCGAAGACGGGGAGGGCGAGGGCACTGCCCGCGATCTGCAGGCCGAAATAGAGGCGGAGCGCATTGCCGAAGCGCTGGTCTTCGCCTCCGCCCAGCCGGTATCCGAAGGTTTCATTACTGAACGCCTGCCAAAGGGATTCAATGCGCACGAGATCATGCTGCGCCTGAAGGAGCAGTATGCTCCCCGTGGCGTCAATCTCGTGCAGGTTGACAATGCCTGGGCTTTCCGCACCGCCGCCGATCTTTCCTTCGTCATCCGCCGTGACGAGAACGAGGTGAAGAAGCTCTCGCGTGCTGCGCTGGAAGTGCTGGCGATCATTGCCTATCACCAGCCGGTGACGCGCGCCGAGATCGAGGATATCAGAGGCGTGCAGACCTCGCGCGGTACGCTCGACGTGCTGATGGAGGCGGGTTGGGTACGTTTCCGCGGCCGCCGTCGCACGCCGGGCCGGCCGGTGACGCTCGGCACGACGCGGGATTTCCTCGATCATTTCGGCCTTGAGGAATTGCGCGACCTGCCTGGTCTTGAAGAACTGAAGGGCGCCGGCCTGTTGTCCGGCCGGATCCCCGCCAATTTCAACATTCCGTCGCCCCTCATGAACGACGAACTGACCGAGGACGAGGATCCAATTACACAACTGGACCTTGAAGAGCTTGGACTGCTCGCCCCGGGTGGCGCCTCCGAGGAATGATGAAGGTTGGTCTTGCTTTTGCCACGCCCTCGCAAAACAATGTCAATCATGACTTTTCGATGGATGAATGGCTTGTCACAAAGGCCGATACCGTGACATTAAGCTCAGTCCAGAAGGATTGATGTTGGAAACCGGATCGGAAATTCTTACATCGAGGGAATACCGAAACAGGGAGTATGCGTAATGGGTTCTTTTAGCATGTGGCACTGGTTGATCGTTTTGGTCATCGTGCTTTTGTTGTTCGGTCGCGGCAAGATCCCGGAACTGATGGGCGACGTTGCCAAGGGCATCAAGAGCTTTAAGAAGGGCATGAACGACGAAGACGCGCCTGAAACCGCAAAGACCGTCGATCACAAGGCCGACGAAACGAAGTAATCACGTACGGGAAAGGGCGCAGCCCCCGCGCCGCCCGTTCAGGAGCCTTGCATGTTCGATATTGGCTGGACCGAACTCTTGGTTATCGCGGTCGTTCTGATCGTGGTTGTCGGTCCGAAGGATCTGCCGCCGATGCTGCGCGCTTTCGGCAAGATGACGACACGTGCCCGCAAGGTGGCAGGTGAATTTCGTGCCCAGTTCGACGAAGCTCTGCGCGAAGCCGAACTTGACGACGTGCGCCGCACGATCAGCGACGCCCAGAGGCTGAACCCGGTCAACAGCCTGCGCGAGGCGATGAACCCGCTGCGCCAGATGGGCAACGAGATCAGGTCCGATCTGCAGAACGCGACGAAGGTTGACAAGCCGGTCGAGCAGGGCGCTGAAAACAAGACTGAAGTGCCGCTTGCGGAAGTCTCTGCACCGGCGCCGTCCCTGAGCCTGCCGGAAACGCCGCCAGCCGTTCCCGCGCCGCCGCCGGTTGCGCCGCTCGTAGCTGCTGAAAAGCCGAAGACGGTGCGCAAGCCGCGGGTGAAGGCAGCAGACAAGGCCGATGCGGTGGCCCTTGTTGCCGCACCTGTCGAAAAATCGAAGCGCGCTGCTGCAACGAAGAAGCCGACCGAGGTCAAGAAGCCGGCCGTAAGAAGAAAGAAGGATGAGGCATGAGCGGTGATATCGAAGACAAGCCGCAGCCGTTGATCGAGCACCTGATGGAGCTGCGTAAGCGGCTTATCTGGTCGATCGGGGCGTTCTTCATCGCCTTCATCGCGTGCTTCATTTTCGCCAAGCACATCTTTAATTATCTCGTCTTTCCCTACAAGCTTGCCGTCAGCTGGGCTCACCTCGATGTCGAGAAAGCGCAGCTCATCTACACCGCGCCGCAGGAGTTCTTCTTCACGCAGGTCAAGGTTGCCATGTTCGGCGGTCTTGTGATCGCCTTCCCGATCATCGCAGCACAGATCTACAAGTTCGTCGCTCCCGGCCTCTACAAGAACGAGCGCCAGGCCTTCCTGCCGTTCCTGATCGCATCGCCGATCCTGTTCCTCATGGGCGCCGCGCTGGTCTATTTCTTTTTCACGCCGATGGTCATGTGGTTTTTCCTGTCGATGCAGCAGGCGCCGGGCCATGACGAAGTGGCGATCTCGCTCCTGCCGAAGGTCTCGGAATATCTGAGCCTCATCATGACGCTGGTCTTCTCCTTCGGTCTCGTCTTCCAGCTTCCCGTCATCACCACGCTGCTCGCCCGCGTCGGTCTTCTCACCTCACAATGGCTCGTTGAGAAGCGCAAGTTCGCGATCGTGCTTGCCTTCGTCGTGGCTGCGGTTCTGACGCCGCCCGATCCCATGTCTCAGATCGGTCTTGCGCTGCCGACGATCCTTCTCTACGAGATTTCCATCTACGCGGCACGACTCGTGGAGCGTCAGCGTTCCAAACAGGCGCTTGAAGAGGCCAGTGAATCCTCCGACGTCGCCAAGACGGACAGCGTCTGAGCGCATCAGGACATTTCTCTGAGTTCTGCCGTTTTCCATCCGGTCGGGGTTTTCTCCGACCGGTTCATTTCTGTTGAAACGATCTGGAACGACGATGCTCGATATCAAATGGATCCGTGAGAATCCCGAGGCTCTCGATGCTGCCCTTGCCAAGCGCAGCGCGGAACCTCTGTCGCAATCTCTCATTGCCCTTGACGAAAAGCGCCGCTCCGCCGTGCAGAAGGCGCAGGATCTGCTCTCCCGCCGCAACGCCGCCTCCAAGGAGATCGGTGCGGCCATGGCGCAGAAGAACGCCGAGCTTGCCGACAAGCTGAAGGCCGAGGTCGCCGAGATCAAGGAAACGCTGCCGGCTGCTGAAGAGGAGGAGCGTGCGCTTTCCGCTGAACTCCACGATCAGCTCTCGCGTATTCCGAACGTGCCGTTTGACGACGTACCTGTTGGTAAGGACGAGCACGACAATGTCGTGACCCGCGTCGTTGGCGAAAAGCCGCGCTGGAACCATGCGCCTAAGGAGCATTTCGAAATCGGCGAGGCCCTTGGCTACATGGATTTCGAACGCGCAGCCAAGCTGTCAGGCTCGCGTTTCACGGTTCTGACCAGCCAATTGGCCAAGCTTGAACGTGCGCTCGGTCAGTTCATGATTGACCTGCACACGACCGAACACGGCTATACCGAAGTGTCCTCGCCGCTGATGGTTCGTGACGAAGCTGTCTACGGCACCGCCCAGCTGCCGAAATTCGCGGAAGATCTGTTCCGCACTACGGACGGCCGCTGGTTGATCCCGACGGCGGAAGTGACGCTGACCAACCTGGTGCGCGAAGAAATCCTCGATCAGGAAAAGCTGCCGCTGCGCTTCACCGCGCTCACGCCGTCCTTCCGTTCGGAGGCGGGCTCTGCCGGCCGTGATACCCGCGGCATGCTGCGCCAGCACCAGTTCTGGAAGTGCGAACTCGTCTCGATCACCGACGCCGAGAGCGCGATTGCCGAGCACGAGCGGATGACGGCCTGCGCTGAAGAAGTGCTGAAACGCCTCGGCCTGCATTTCCGCACGATGACGCTCTGCACCGGCGATATGGGCTTCGGCTCGCGCAAGACCTATGACCTCGAAGTCTGGTTGCCGGGACAGAACACCTTCCGCGAAATCTCCTCCTGCTCGGTCTGCGGCGATTTCCAGGCACGGCGCATGAATGCTCGCTATCGAGGCAAGGACGACAAGGCGACGAAGTTCGTCCACACGCTGAACGGCTCCGGTACGGCGGTCGGCCGCTGCCTGATTGCGGTTCTCGAAAATTATCTGAACGAGGATGGCTCGGTCACGATTCCGGACGTTTTGCTGCCCTATATGGGCGGTCTGACGAAGATCGAACGGGCGGCTTGAGACGATGCGCATCTTGCTGACGAATGACGACGGTATCCATGCCGAAGGCTTGGGTGCGCTGGAACGGATCGCAAGAGCGCTTTCTGACGATGTCTGGATCGTCGCCCCCGAAACCGATCAGAGCGGCCTTGCCCATTCGCTCAGCCTTTCGGAGCCGCTCAGGCTCCGGAAGATTTCAGACAAGCATTATGCGCTGCGCGGCACGCCGACCGATTGCGTCATCATGGGCATCAAGCAGGTGCTCGACATCAAGCCGGATCTTGTTCTGTCAGGCGTCAATTCCGGTTCCAACGTCGCCGACGACGTGACCTATTCCGGCACGATCGCCGGCGCCATTGAAGGCACGATGCAGGGCGTGCGCTCCTTCGCCCTCAGCCAGGCCTACATCTATGATGATGGTGCGCGCATCCTGCCCTGGGAGGTTTGCGAGGCACATGCGCCGGCACTGCTCGAAAAGCTGATGGCGGTCGATCTGCCTGAGGGTACCTTCCTGAATCTCAATTTTCCGAACTGTCATCCCGACGAGGTCGAGGGCGTCGAGGTGACGGCGCAGGGCAAGCTTGCTTTCAACCTGCAGGTCGACGCGCGCACGGATGGCCGCGGCTTTCCCTATTACTGGCTGAAATTCGGCGAGCGCGCCGGCGCCTTCACCGAGGGCAGCGATATTCACGCGCTGAAGCATAATAAGATTTCGGTAACACCTTTGAAACTGGATCTGACCGATTATTCCGTGACGGACCGCGTGGCGCGGGCCATCGGACACGGAGTGAAGGGGTGACGGCGAAACTGGCCGAGAAGGAGGGCTTTGCGGCGCTGGTCCTCAGATTGCGCGCAGAAGGCATTTCCGACATCGATTTGCTGACGGCAGTCGAGCAGACGCCGCGCTCGCTCTTCGTGCCTCCGCAATTTGCAGAGAATGCCTATTCCAGCCGCACCATTCCGATTGATTGCGGCTCCTTCCTCGAAGGCGTCGATTTTGCCGTCCGTCTTCTCCATCATCTCAAAGTCCGCCCCGGCCAGCGTGTGCTCGAAATCGGCACCGGCAGCGGATTTACCGCGGCGGTCATCGGTCGCATTGCCGAACGCGTGCTCACGGTCGATCGATATAAGACGCTGACGCTTTCGGCGCAGCGCCGCATGGAATCGCTGAGCCTGCGCAACATCATCATCCGTCAGGCCGACGGCAGCGCCGGCATGCAGGGCGAGGGCACCTTCGACCGTATCCTGGTCACGGCTGCCTTCAATTCCATGCCGCGCTTCTATGCCGATCAGCTCGTTTCGGGCGGTTCTATGATTGCGCCGCTGATCATATCCGAAAACGAATGCCGCATGGTTCGATTGACCAAAACCGGCAGCCGCTTCGAGCGGGAAGAGCTCTTTGACGCTCCCTATCTGCCGATCGTTCCCCGCCTCGCTTCCCAGCTTTAAGCTAGGTAAGGCTCCAGGGCCTGCGGGCTATGACTTTTCGCCCGCAAACTTATGGTTATCAAGCTCTCAAAAATATAGCACTGATTCCAGCGCCTTAACCGCATGGTAACACTAACGCGCTTTAATAGATTCACAAATGGTTGCGTTCTAAGTGGGTCGAGTCATGCGTTTTAGTTTTTCGCCGAAGTTCGGGAAGTCGGCCGGGAATCTTCTGGTGGTCGCCTTGCTGGCGAGCGCAGCTACGGGCTGCAGCTCTGATGTGACGCGTTTCGGCAGTCTGTTTTCCTCCTCCGGGCAGGATCAGATCACGACAAATTCCATCCCGCGCAGGAGCTTCAACGGCCCGCAGGGCGACCCGGTGCCGCGCGCCGATCTCGGCGGCTCAGGCATTCAACCGGCTTATGCCGCGAGCAATCAGGGCCAGCCGGCTTACGGCGCGAGCAATCAGGGGATGAGCCAGCCCTATCCGGGTCGTTCGAGCTATGAGCCGGTCAGCTCCAACGCACGGATGGCATCCACCCCGGTTTCTGTTCAGCGTTCCGATCTCTCGCCGCCAAGCGCAGGTCCGGTTTCCTCACGTCAGCGAGAGAGGGATGTCGCTCTCGCCCAACCGTTCCCGGCCGCTCCGAAGCCTGATCGTATTGCACCGGCTGCTGCGTCGGCTCCGAGGGTTGCGCCCGATGCGCTGACGACAGGCACGACACCGAAGGTCTCCGGCTGGTCCGGCGCCAATGCACCGTCCGTCACTCTGCGTCCCGGTGAAAACATCGCCATCCTTTCCCGTCGGTACGGCGTTCCGGAAAAGGAAATCCTGCGCGTCAACAATCTGAAGACGGCATCCGCCGCACAGCCCGGCCAGGCGATCCTCATCCCGACCTTCAATGGTGGCAACAACGCCGCCAAGGCCGCAGCCCAGTCCGCTGACCTTTCCAAGCCCGGCAACCTGCCGCAGCCGACGAAGGGCCAGGAACAGAAGGTGGCCGTTGTTCCAGGCGCCAATTCCGCTCGCGACAAAACCGTCGCAAGCGCGGACCCGGCAGGCAAGGTTCCCTCAGGTGCCGGTAAGGATCCGAAGGGCGCTGTCGGTACTTACACGGTCAAGCAGGGTGACTCGCTTACCAAGATCGCCAAGGCAACGGGCGCCAATATCGACGCTATCAAGGCGGCCAACAATCTGTCGGCAGGCTCGATCCGCATCGGTCAGGAATTGAAGATCCCGAACGGCGCGGCTTCCGCCGACGCGATCAAGACCGCGTCTATCCCGGCGCAGAAGGTCGATCAGGTAAAGCCCGCCCAGGCCGCGAGCGCTCCGGTCCAGACCGCTTCCGCGCAGCCGGCGCCTTACAAGGCTCCTGCCGCCACGCAGACGGTCGACGACGTCGAGAAGAAGTCCGATGTCAGCGCAGCAGCTCCGGAAGCCACCGGCATCGGCAAATATCGCTGGCCGGTTCGCGGTCAGGTGATTGCCGCCTATGGTGCCAACGTCAACGGCAGCCGCAATGACGGCATCGACATCTCGGTTCCGCAGGGTACTGCGATCAAGGCTGCTGAAAATGGCGTCGTCATCTATGCCGGCAACGGCCTGAAGGAACTCGGCAATACCGTTCTCGTCCGTCACGATGACGGCACCGTCACCGTCTACGGTAACGCCGATACGCTGAGCGTCACCCGCGGCCAGAAGATCCAGCGCGGCCAGACGGTCGCCGTGTCGGGCATGAGCGGCGACGTAAAGCAGCCGCAGGTACATTTCGAGGTCCGCAAGGATGCGGCCCCGGTCAACCCGATGACCTTTCTTGAATAGCGATATTTCTTGAGCAGGTAGAGCGTCTCAGGGAAATGCAAAAGCCCGGTCGGTGACCGGGCTTTTGTCGTTTTGAAGCGTTTCGCGCAAAAGCGTGCAGCGGTTTGCGATAACGACACGCGTTGGGAAATGTCTAAGCGGGGTCGAGATGGATGCGCAGTCGCCCCGCCAGATCCTGGATATACTGCCATGCGACGCGGCCGGAGCGGGCGCCGCGGGTCGTTGCCCATTCCAGCGCTTCGGCATGCATCTTCTCGCGGTCGAGGCCGAGCTTGAAGTGGTCGGCATAACCATCGATCATCATCAGATAATCTTCCTGGCTGCATTTGTGGAAGCCGAGCCACAGCCCGAAGCGATCGGAAAGCGACACCTTTTCCTCGACGGCTTCGGACGGATTGATTGCCGTCGATTGTTCGTTCTCCATCATGTGGCGCGGCAGCAGGTGGCGCCGGTTGGACGTGGCATAGAACAGCACATTGTCCGGCCGTCCCTCCACGCCGCCATCGAGCGCGGCCTTGAGCGACTTGTAGGCAGTATCGTCGTGGTCGAAGGAAAGATCGTCGCAGAAGACGATGACGCGATGCGGCGTATCTTTGAGGAGGTCGAGAAGTGTGGGCAGGCTGGCGATATCCTCGCGATGCACTTCGACGAGCTTCAGCGATACGCCACTCTCGCGGCGCACGTCTTCGTGCACTGCCTTGACGAGAGACGACTTGCCCATGCCGCGCGCGCCCCAGAGAAGGACGTTATTGGCCGCATAGCCCTCGGCAAAACGCACGGTATTTTCGTGCAGGATATCGCGCACGTGATCGACCCCGCGGATGAGCTTCAGCGCTACGCGGTTGGGACGCTTGACAGGCTGCAGATACTGGCGGGCAGGGGACCAGACGAAACAGTCGGCAGCATTCCAGTCGTTGACGGCAGGCGCCGGTCCCGCCAGCCGCTCCACCGCATTCGCGAGCCTCTTCAGCTCCTGAAGCAGAACGCTATTGATTTCCTCGGCCATCGGGTGCCTCCTTCATAGATTGCAGCGATAATCCGCTTTCTTTTTTTGATGCCGGGTAGCATGGCCTTTCCACAGCGGAAAGGTTATGAGGCAGCGGAATCGGTACGGTTGCCGGCTGTTTTTGTTGCATTCATCAAGGCTGCAACTATAGTCCGGCGACTTGAAAAGAGAGGCGGGGTTCCGCCGCCCACAGCCTTAGGAGCTTAGCATGTTTATCACCCCGGCATTTGCCCAGAGCGCAACTGACGCCACGAGTGCTTTCGGCGGCTCAGGCCTCGAAATGATCATCCTGTTCGTGCCGCTGATGGTGGTCTGGTATTTCCTGCTTATCCGCCCGCAGCGTGCTCAGGCCAAGAAGCGTGAGGAAACCCTGAAGGCGATCCGTCGCGGCGACCAGATCGTCACCGGCGGCGGCCTCGTCGGCAAGGTTACGAAGGTTGTCGACGAGAAGGAAGTGGAAGTCGAAATCGCCGAAGGCGTGCGCGTGCGCATCGTCCGTACCGGAATTTCCGAAGTCCGCGTGAAGGGCGAGCCGGTCAAGGCTGACGCTGCATAATATGCAATAGCAACACCCGCCGGATCGGAAGATAGTCGAGAGAATGCACCATTTTTCCCGCTTGAAAACACTTCTGATCTGGTTGTTCGCGATTGCCGCTATTGTCGTCGCTGCGCCTAATCTTCTGAGCCAGGCGCAGCTTTCCTCCCTGCCAGGGTGGGTCCGGCAGGACCGTATCACCCTCGGTCTCGATCTGCAGGGCGGCTCCTACATCGTATTTCGCCTCGAGCGCGCGGATATCATCCGAGACCGGCTCGAAAAAACGGTCGCCGGCGTTCGTGACAAGCTCCGTGGCGCCGGCATCCGCTATACCGGGCTCACAGGAACCGGCCAGACGGTGACGGTCAAGATCACCGATCTGGCCCAGCTTCAGGCTGCCGCCGATCTTCTGAAATCACTGACATCGGCCAATGTTGCTCTCCAGCAGAGCAATGATGGCCAATTGACGCTGCAGATCTCCGACAAGGCGATCGATGCCGATACGGTAGCGGCGCAGACGCGCTCCCTCGATATCGTCGCCCGCCGCATTGCCGGCTTTGGAATGGAGAATTTCACCGTTCGTCCTGACGGGAACGACCGTATCGCCATGCAGGTCCTCGGCTCCGTCGACGCCGAGCGGTTGAAGAACCTGCTGAACGAACCTGCGGCCCTCTCCTTCCACCTGATCGATGAAAGCATGACCGGCCAGCAGGCGCTCGCCGGCCGCTGGCCCGCGACATCGCAGGTGCTCTATTCGCTGGATGATCCGCCGATCCCCTATCTCGTCGATCGCTCGATAATTGCGACAGGCGCAGATTTTGCCGAGGTCGATACGAAGACTGACCCACAGACGCAGGACAGCGCGGTCGTCTACCGGCTGAACGCCGAGGCTGCGCAGCGCCTTGCACAGGCAACGACCGCCAATGTCGGAAAGCATCTCGCCATCGTCTTCGACGATCAGGTGATGGCAAGCCCCGTCATCGAAGCGCCGATCACAGACGGACGCGGTGAGATTGCCGCCAATTTCTCCGAAGAGGGCGTTGAGGATCTGGCCGTCATGCTTCGGGCCGGCGCGCTGCCTGCGACGTTGACGGCCGTCGAGGAGCGCACTGTCAGCCCGCTCTTCGGTTCCGAATCCGTTTTCTCCGGTCTGATTGCCGGCATTGTCGCGGTGGTGCTCGTCGCTGTGCTGATGATCGCGCTCTATCGTATGCTCGGCATCATCGCCCTCGTTTCACTGGTCTTCAATCTGGTGCTGATCGTTGCGGTCTTAAGCGTTGCCGGTGCGACGCTGACGCTTCCGGGCATTGCCGGCCTCGTGCTGATCGTCGGCATGGCGGTGGATTCCAACGTGCTGATCTATGAGCGCATCCGCGAAGAAGCGAGGGTGCCGCATACGACCTTCGCCCAGGCGGTCGAGCGCGGCTTCTCGCGTGCTTTCGCCACCATCGTCGATGCTAACGTCACGATCTTCATCGCCGCCGTCATTCTGTTTTTCGTCGGCAGCGAATCCATTCGCGGCTTTGCCGTGACGCTGGCCGTCGGCATCCTCACGACCATCCTGACGGCCTTCACGCTGACGCACGGCTTCGTCGCCGCCTGGCTGGCGAAGCGGCATCCCCGCCATCTGCCGAAGAGCGCGCTGGCAAGCCTGTTCGAGCATGCCAATATTCGTTTCATGGGCATTCGCCGCTATGTCTTCACGGCATCGGCGGCACTTTGCATCGCCGCAATGCTCGCCTTCGCCTCGGTCGGCCTGCAGCTCGGCATCGACTTCACCGGCGGTTCGCTGGTCGAGGTCAAAGCGAAGCAGGGCAATGCCGATATTGCCGATCTCAGCGCCCGTCTGAACGAGTTGAACCTCGGACCGGTGCGCGTCGAGCGAATCGGCGATGCCACCAACGCCCTGATCCGCGTAGGCTCGCAGGACGGCGGCGAAAATGCCGAGCAATCGGTGGCGACGTTCATTCGCGGCGAACTGGCCGAGGATTATGATTTTCGCCGTGTCGAGGTCGTCGGCCCGGCCGTCTCCGGCGAGTTGACGATGCTGGCGACGATCGGCATCCTTGCCTCGCTGTTCGCCATCCTGGTCTATATCTGGATCCGCTTCGAATGGCAGTTTGCGGTCGGCGCGGTCGTCGCGACGCTGCACGATGTCATCATCATGCTCGGCCTCTTCGTGCTGACGGGCATGGAATTCAATCTGACGAGCGTGGCCGCATTGCTCACCGTCGTCGGCTATTCGCTGAACGACACCGTCGTCGTCTATGACCGCATGCGCGAAAACCTGAAGCGCTACAGGAAAATGCCGCTGCCGATCCTGATCGATGCGGCGATCAACCAGACGCTCTCGCGCACCGTTCTGACGGGCGCCACGACCTTGCTTGCGCTGCTTGCGCTCTACATCTTCGGCGGAGCCGTCATCCGCTCGTTCACATTCACCATGCTCTTCGGCGTTGCGCTTGGAACATTCTCCTCCATCTATATAGCAGCGCCTGTCCTCATCATCTTCCGGCTGCGCCGGAACACGAACGGTGAGGACGAGGGCGACACCAGCATGAAATCCGGCAAGCCGGCGGTATAGATCCATGGCAAAAGGCATTGAAATCCGCGACGCCCATTTCCCGGGCCGCGCTCCCATCGACACCTATGGCAATGGCGGCTTCCGCTTTGCGGATATGTCGCATCGTGGTTCCATCCTCTGCCTGCCATCGGGCATTCACGGCTGGGATATGGACATGACGACGCCGCTGTCTGTAGAGAATTTCCGTCTTGTGCTCGATGAAGCCGCCGATATCGAAGTGCTGCTCGTAGGCACGGGCACGGAGCTTCGCCGTCTGCCCGCGGAATTGCGTGCCGCCCTCAAAGCGCGCGGCATTTCCTCAGATCCGATGAGCACGGGTGCCGCCGTGCGCACCTTCAACATCATGCTTTCCGAACAGCGCGCCGTCGCCGCCGCCCTGATCGCGGTCTGATCATGTCCGATGTGAAGACGAACCAGGATATCAGCCTGGCGATGCTGCGCGACACCGATCGCGACCGCTATCTTGCCTGCCTGCTGTCGCCCGAGGCCAAGCGCGGTGCGCTCGCTGCCCTTTATGCCTTCAATGCCGAGCTCGCCCGCATCCGCGATCTCGTCCACGAGCCGCTGCCCGGCGAGATCCGCATGCAATACTGGCGCGACCTTCTGGAGGGGAATGCGCACGGTTCGACCGAGGCCAATCCTCTTGCCGCGGCCCTTCTTACGGCCGTCGAGACGCATCGGCTTCCGCGCCAGACGCTCGTCAACATGATCGAAGCGCGGATATTCGACCTCTACGACGACCCGATGGAAAGCCGCACCTCGCTCGAAGGCTATGCGGGTGAAACGGCCTCGGCGCTGATTCAGCTTGCGAGCCTTGTCCTTTCGCCGGAAGACGCGACAAAATCCGCCGATGCTGCCGGTCATGCCGGTGTGGCGCAGGCGATATCAGGCATGCTGCTTTTGATGCCGCTCCATCAACGCCGCGGCCAGGTCTATATCCCGCTCGAAATTCTCTCGGCGACGGGTCTCGACCGGGAGACGTTCCTGGCTGGTACGGACAGGCCGCGCATCTCTGCGGCCATCGAAGCTTTTGCCGGGCTCGGCCGCGATCACCTTGCCAAGGCGAGGGCCTCTGCGCTGTCGCCGGTTATCGTGCCGGCCTTCCTGCCGGTTGCGCTTGCGGAACCGGTGCTGGTGAAAGCGCAGAAGCGCGGTGCTGCCGTTTTGGAAGGCTCTCTGCAGGAGCCGCAATGGCGTCGTCAGATGCGCATGGCTCTTGCGGGCATGCGTAAGAAAATCTGACGACGGTCAAACTCGCGCAAGTCTCGCGCGTTATGTCAGGCATAACCCCATTCTAAACGGAGAATCCGCGTGGGCATTATCGTCTGGTGCGTTCTTTTCGCCATCGTCATCTTCTTCGCCTTCGTGGCGACGCGCATGGCTGCTCAGAACAAGGAAGATGGCCTGCACGACACGGGCCTTGCCATCATCGAGTTCGGCCGTGCATTCCCCAATGAAGCGATCCGCCAGCTTCAGGCGACGGTTGACGGTCAGGCCGTCTTCGTTCGTCTGCACGATAACAAGGCCGGCTTCATGCGCAACATGTCGCGTCACTTCGCCTGTCATCTGATCGAGCCGGGAACGGTGCGCGTTCTTGCTTCCGAAACGGGCAGGGGCCTAAGCATCGAATTTGTCAATGCGCCCTCTCACAACGGCACTTACGAGTTCACCTCCGCCAAGGAGGCGTCAGAAGTGTCGCTCTGGCTGCTCGGCAACTATGTTGCCGAGCCGGATAAGGAATTGCCTGCGCCGAATTCGTCCGCCGCAAACGGCCATTAAAGCGTGTCGCGCAAAAGTGTGCGCGGTTTTGCGATATCGACACGCGTAAAAACAAAGACCTAAAGCACGGCGAGCGAATCTGAAAGATCGCGACGTGCTTTGGTCAAAACAAAATGTAGGCTCAGATGCTTTCGGCGAGCTTGACGTCCTGACCCAGCCAGGCGGCGCAATCTGCAAGCGCTCGCTTGGCAATCAACTGCCGCTTCATGATCGTCTTGTCCTTGCCGCGGAAGCGCTTGACGCCTTCAGGCTTGACGATCGAGCCGGGTTGAAGCTCGGGAAACAGACCGAAATTGATGTTCATCGGCTGGAATGAGCGCTTGCCTGGCTCCTCGTCGGTGACGAGATGTCCGCCGGTGATATGGCCGAGCAGCGAACCAAGCGCCGTCGTTGCGGGGGGGAGCGAAACTGGTTCTCCCTTGCGTTCCGCGGCGGCAAAGCGGCCGGCGAGCAGACCCACACTTGCGCTTTCGACATAGCCTTCGCAGCCGGTGATCTGGCCGGCGAAACGCAGACCGGGACGTGATTTCAGCGTCAGCGACGGATCGAGCAAGGTGGGCGAGTTGACGTAGGTGTTGCGGTGCAGGCCGCCGAGTCGGGCGAATTCTGCATTCTCAAGCCCTGGGATCATGCGGAAGATATCAGCCTGCGCACCATATTTCAGCTTTGTCTGGAAGCCGACCATATTGTAGAGCGTGCCGAGCGCATTGTCCTGGCGGAGCTGCACGACGGCATAGGCCTTCACGGTCGGATTATGTGCATTGGTGAGGCCCATCGGCTTCATCGGCCCGTGCCGCAGCGTCTCACGCCCGCGCTCTGCCATGACCTCGATCGGCAGGCAGCCGTCGAAATAGGGCGTGCCTTCCCATTCCTTGAAGCCGACGGTATCACCGGCAATCAGCGCGTCGACAAAGGCATTATACTGCTCTTCGGTCATCGGGCAGTTGATATAGTCCTTGCCGGTACCGCCGGGGCCGATCTTGTCGTAACGCGACTGATACCAGCAGATATCCATGTCGATGCTGTCGCGATAGACGATCGGCGCGATGGCATCGAAGAAAGCAAGAGAATCCTCCCCCGTTTCCGCCTGGATGGCGCTCGCAAGCGATGGCGCAGTCAGCGGACCGGTGGCGATAACAGCCAGATCCCATTCCCTCGGCGGCAGGCCGGAGATCTCCTCGCGCATGACCGTGATCAGCGGATGTTCCTGGATCGCCTTGGTCACGGCATCGGAGAAGCCATCGCGGTCGACGGCGAGTGCACCGCCGGCAGGCACCTGATGCCTATCGGCCGACGCCATGATCAGCGAACCGGCCATGCGCATTTCCGCATGGATGACGCCGACCGCATTGCTGGTAGCGTCATCCGAGCGGAAGGAGTTGGAGCAGACGAGCTCGGCAAGTCCATCGGTCTTGTGTGCATCCGTGCCGCGCACGCCACGCATTTCGTGCAGGATCACGGGAACGCCAGCATTGGCAATCTGCCACGCAGCTTCAGAGCCGGCCAGTCCGCCGCCGATGACATGAATAGGGGAATAGGAGGAATTGTTGATCATCGGCGGCTGATATCACGCCAGGACATGCGATCCAACAATAGAATCGAAAACGGCGCCGGCCGGCGCCGCAACGTGATTAGCTCTGCTCTCGCGTTCCGGGCGACGCTTCGCGCTGGTCAGCATCTTCGAGATCGGCAGCAACAACGTATGCGTCGCCATGTTCTCGCGCCGCTTCGCGTTGTGCAGCAAGGTTAGGGAGGTCGTCGGGGTTCATTTCTTCAGCGTCTGTGGTGAAGGCGTCTATTTCACCCTTTGGTGATGGACTGCCCTCACGACGGGCATCCAGTGCTCGGGAGGTTTCGTCCGCAATTTCGCGACGACGCGCGTCGGCAGCCGGGCTGTCTTCGGCCCGCGCATCGTCAGTTGCTTTTTCGAGAATGGTTTTGGCCATGATGTCACCTCCAGAAACGGCTGGTCTCGACGGATTGGCGACCGAGCAGATAGCCGATGCTGAAAGCCAGAACGCCGATACCTACAACGACGGAGCTGGCGGTATGGGGATGACCGGCCGCACCCGTTGCAACGGCCTGTACTTCGCGCTTGACGGCAGAGGCAGTATTGGAAGCAGCTTTGCGAATGCCTTCGGGCTTATTCGCCGGCTGGCCGGTAAAGCCGGCATTAAGTCGGTTTGCCATGGTAGTCTCCTTTCGTGAAGGAGAACTGACGGAAGGCTGTAGGGTTCCGATAAAGAAAGAGCAAAGCCCAAAAACGAAAACGGCGCCCGATGGCGCCGTCTTGGAGAATGGTTCGCTCGATGTATTAGCGGAACGAGCGGGATGCGATGTTGCGGATGTCGTAACGGCTGACGCCGATATCGGCAAGCGTCTGGTTGGACAGGTTGCCAAGTTCGTTGAGCGTGCGGCGGTAGCTAATCCAGCTCTTTGCAATGCGGATTGGGTTCATGATCTTTTTCCTCAGATGTCTTGTGCAGGCAGCGGGATCGCTGTCTCTGCGGTTGACATCTATATAATCGAGGTCATCGATATTGTGCAGTGCAAATAAAAGGCGTCTGCTATGCAATTGTGCAATCTGATGCTCGCTAATTATGCAGAGCACGATTTTTGAGCGGACCAAGAATTAATACTTCTGCAACTTTTTCGGCAGTCCGACCGATAGGCAAAAAGAAAACGCCCGCTGCGGAGGCAGCAGGCGTTTTGGGAAGGCAATCTGCTTGGGAGGAGCAGCGATTACCTGTACTTAGCGGGCGGAAGCTTCGCGAGCAACGCGATGGATGTCCGAACGGTCGATGCCGAGGTCATGCAATTCGCGGTTGGTCATGCGGCCGAGTTCGGTAACGGTCTGACGATACTTGCGCCAGTTATTGAAAGAGCGAGAGAAGTTCATGTTAATCCCCTTTCCTAGGGCTTGATCCTGCCAGCAGCCTGTCTTCGGCGCTGACCTCTATTTGATGACCAGAATATATGTTGCGGCGCGAAGAACTAACAGAGCCAAGATTTCAAGCCACCTATGCGTGATTCGCAGAGCTCAGGCCGAGATTCACACGCTTTAGCCATTTTCTGGTCAACGAATAGGCAGAATGATTTTTTCTCAGCCTCCCGGCTTTCGTGGATAGATATTTGGCCAGCTTCCATACCTGCGAAGGGGCTTTTCTCCCGTTGGCGCCTTCCTCAGCGCGTCCTGGTAACTGGTCGTTGGTCGAGCTTCGAAAGCCGTGTCGCTGGCTCTCGGATGAGGCTTAACGAATGCTTCACCTTGATTCTCGCGAAGGCCCGGAAGGGCAGGGTGCTAATCGTTTAATCATCCATTAAGCAAAACGCCCACCGGGGGAGGATCCGGTGGGCGTCGTGATGGTGACTGGCAACTGGGAGGAGGAGTGTTGCCAGTCTATCGCAGGGCGCTGGGAGGAGGAGTGCGCGTCTGCGAATCTCGTCACGGACAAATGGTCCGCAGGCATCCGGCAACCCGGGCCGGGGCGCCATCCCCGTGCTTCGATAAACAGGTAAATAGTATGACTTTTGATCTTTTTGCAGTGCAATATGGTCATGAGGGCTATGCTGTTCATGCATGCCTCTTCTGCGGTAGTTATATATTAGCAATGCCGCGGTTAGTGTTTCGTTAACGGTCGCCCCAATTTAGACCAGGGAGGAATTTGCATATTTCAAATGCCGACGTTTCCGTGCGCCGATCCTGCGCTATAAATGCGTCAGCCGAATATGGCGGATCATTGCGGGGTAGGGCATGTATCGCGGCAGGTTGGAGCGTGATCTCTCGCTCTGGGTGGGGAAGGGACTGCTTGAGGAAAAGACGGCGGAGACACTGCTGGCCGAATATGACGCGCGCCCGGCAAGTTTCAGCCTCGGTCGCGTGCTGATGGGGCTGGCGGCGATATTGCTTGGCGCGGCCCTGCTGCTGCTCGTCGCCTCAAACTGGGAGTATATTCCGCGCCTCGTGCGCGTAGGCCTCATGCTGGCGCTCATCTGGGCGGTTCATATCGGCGCCGCACTTCTTTTTGTACGTGGTGCGCTGGCGACCGCTAACGGTTTGCTTATCATCGGTGCCCTCAGTTTCGGCGGCGCCATCTCCCTTATCGGCCAGATGTATCATCTCTCAGGCGACGAGCAGACGGTCATGTATCTCTGGTTTGCCGTTGCAACTGTTTCGGCAATCCTTTTCCGCTCGGCCGCGGTGACCGTTGTCGCCGGCTTCCTCTCCTGGGCCTCCTTTGCCGTATACATCGAGAATTACGATACGCGTTGGGTCGGCTTCGGTCCCTACGCGCCGCTGGTGATGGCGGCTGTTGTTCTCGGGCTGGTGCGCTTTACGGGCGCCGATCGCGCCCGCCATCTCGCCTATCTGTTGGTCATCGGCTGGCTCGCATGGCTTTATGTACTTTTTGACGAGATTTCCGTGGCGATCGCCTTCGCAGTTTTCGGCATGGCGGCGTTCCTGCTGACGGCCTTGCCCGTCCGCCCGATTTCCACGCTCGTGAGAACGGCGGGTGCCGCTCCGGCGTTCTATAGCTTCCTTGTCGCCATTATGGGACTGTTCCTGCTGCATATGGAAATGGACGAAGGCGGGCGCATGGTCCTGCTTGGCCTGCTGACGCTGGGTGCTGCGGTTGTGGCGATTGTGCTGCATGGCCGCAACAATGGCGCGGTACGCTACCTGGCCTACGGCGCTTTCGCTGCTGAGATGCTCTATCTGGCCTCGGTGACGGTCGGCACGATCCTCGGCACATCGAGCCTCTTCCTGTTTTCCGGCCTGGTGGTGGCAGCCGTTGCTTGGGTCGTCATCCGCCTTGAAAAACGCTTCTCGGCAGGTCGAGTGGAGGAACGCGCATGAGCTTTGCCTTTGCAAGACCGCAATCCACCCGCTTCTATATTATTGCTGCGATTCTGGTCGCTGGCCTGCAGACGCTGATCCTTGGCTATATCATACAGAGCCGCGCTTCAATTCTTGCCGGAGGCACCGAGATATTGCTCAAGACGGCGCCGGTCGATCCGCGGGATTTCCTGCGCGGCGACTATGTGGTGCTGAATTACGACATATCTACCGTCCCGGTCTCGACGGTGACAGGCGGCATTCCGGCAGAAGCAGGCGAGCAGACGCTCTGGGTGCGCCTCAGGCGCCAGCCGGACGGCTTCTGGGGTGTTGTCGAATCGTCGTTCAAACAATTGCCGGCCGCGTCAGACACGGTCGTGATGCGCAGCCTGCCTTTCTACAGCTACGGTCCCGATAACGGCGAAACCATCCGGGTCGAATACGGGATCGAGCGATATTACGTGCCGGAAGGCAAAGGCAAGCCGCTGGAGGAGGCCCGCAACGAGGGTGTCGTTTCGATTGCCGCCAGCGTTTCGCCCTCGGGTGCCGCGCAGATCCGCAGCCTCGTCGTCGACGGTAAGCCGGCCTATGAGGAGCCGCTCTACTGAGAGGCGAGACGGGTGATGGGAGGGGCGCGCTTTTACCCGAAAATCCCTGTCATTTGCCGTTCATTTTTCCTTTGCCTGTTCTAAATCGGGTGATATAGAGACGCCGCGCTCCGGAAGGCCTCATGCGCAGGCATATGCATGCGGTTTTGCGAACGCGGGTATGGTGAAATTGGTAGACACGCCAGATTTAGGTTCTGGTGCCGCAAGGCGTGGGAGTTCAAGTCTCTCTACCCGCACCAAGCTGCCTTGCAGGGCGGGAGGACTGGAACTTGGTTGTCCCGGATACCCGGAAAGCGAGTGCTGTTCCGCTTCGAACGGAACGAACAGGAATTAGAAAAAGCCACGCGCGGCAGTTGGCCGGCGTCGTGCTCACCGAAACGAACGGCGTCTGGGCACGGCCGCCACGGAAATGAAGGTAGGAAGACATGCAGGTTATCGAAACGCTCGCTGAAGGGCTGAAGCGCGAAATCAAGGTCGTTATCCCGGCCAAGGACATGGAAAACAAGCTGAACGAGCGCCTTGCCGACGTGAAGGACAAGGTTCGCATCAACGGCTTCCGTCCGGGCAAGGTTCCGGCCGGTCATCTCAAGAAGCTTTACGGCAAGTCCGTCATGGTCGACCTTGTCAACGAGATCGTCCGCGACCAGCCGACCCAGATCCTGTCCAGCCGCGGCGAAAAGTCGGCCACCCAGCCGGAAATCGACATGACGGAAGACCAGGCCGAAGTGGAAAAGATCCTCGCCGCCCAGCAGGATTTCGAATTCACCCTGTCTTACGAAGTTCTCCCGCCGATCGAATTGAAGTCCAACACGGGCATCAAGGTCACGCGCGAAGTCGTCGACATCTCCGATGACGAAGTCAACGAGCAGGTTCTGAAGGTCGCTGAAAGCGCCCGCGACTACGCTGAAAAGAAGGGCAAGGCTGCCAACGGCGACCGCGTCAAGATGGACTATGTCGGCAAGGTCGACGGCGTTGCCTTCGACGGCGGCACCGATCAGGACGCTGAACTGGTTCTCGGCTCCGGCCGCTTCATCCCGGGCTTCGAGGACCAGCTCGTCGGCCTCAAGGCTGGCGACGAGAAGACCATCACCGTAACCTTCCCGGCCGACTATCCGGCCAAGAACCTCGCTGGCAAGGAAGCCACCTTCGACGTCACCGTCAAGGAAGTTGCAGCTCCAGCCGATGTCGAGATCAACGACGAACTCGCCAAGAAGCTCGGCCTCGAATCGGCCGATCGCCTGAAGGAAATCGTCCGTGGCCAGATCGAATCCCAGTACGGTTCGCTGACGCGCCAGAAGCTGAAGCGCCAGATCCTCGACCAGCTCGACGAGCTGTACAAGTTCGAAACCCCGTCCAAGCTCGTCGAAGCCGAATATAACGGCATCTGGAACCAGGTCAGCAACGACCTCGCCCAGTCCGGCAAGACCTTCGAAGACGAAGACACGACCGAAGAGAAGGCCCGCGAAGAATACCAGAAGCTCGCCGAGCGCCGCGTCCGCCTCGGTCTCGTTCTCTCCGAAATCGGCGAAAAGGCCGGCGTCGAGGTCAGCGAAGATGAAATGCAGCGCGCGATCTATGAACAGCTGCGTCAGTATCCGGGCCAGGAAAAGCAAATCCTCGAGTTCTTCCGCAGCCAGCCGGGTGCCGCCGCTTCGATCCGCGCTCCGATCTTCGAAGAGAAGGTCATCGACCACCTGCTGACCGAAATCAACGTCACCGACAAGAAGGTGACCAAGGAAGAGCTGCTCGCCGACGAAGAAGGCGAAGCTTCCGACAAGGCCGACGCCAAGAAGGCCGCACCGAAGAAGAAGGCTGCCGCCAAGACCGAGGCTTCTGCCGAAGCCGCTGAAGGCGAAGAAGCCGCTGCTCCGAAGAAGAAGGCAGCTCCGAAGAAGAAGGCTTCTGAAGACAGCGCCGAATAATCGGCTCTTTCCTGCTGAAATTCGAAAGCGCTGCCGCATGCGGCAGGGCTTTTTTGTTGGGCTCTGAAACCAGGCGGGCCGTGCGCCGGCCCGGTGACTTTGTCAGACGGCTTTGCGCGTGTGAGTCAGTTCGGCAACCTTCTTGATGTGGCTGACGGCAGCCGTGCCGCCGGCCGTCTTGGTGAAGAGATCCAGAACGTCTTCGTCATCGTCACCCACGGGCGTCAGAGCCTTGTCCGTATAGGTCTTGGCGCCGGCACCACGCGCAATCAGGAAGGCCGAAACGCTGAGGCCGATGATTGTGCCGGCAAGCGAGAGATGCTTGCGGGCGGTATCGAAGACAAAACGCGGCCAGAACAGCAGTGGATGTTCGCGCTTCAGGCCAGGGCGCCGCTCTGAGGGATGTTTTAGGCGCAGAAGGCCGCTCTGCAACGGATGGACATTCTCCAGCGGTACGGTGGTCGCAAACGAGACCAGGACCTTGACGAGACTGCTCAGCTTGATGCCGGTCGCCACAGCGCGGCGCAGCAGGGTCTTCATATGGTCAGGCGAGTAGTAGAGCGACCAAGCCTCCTGGTAGATATCTTCCCATTCCCGCTTGCTCATCTTTGGATGGGCCGTGCAGACATGCTCGACATCGTAGATATTGAGATCGGCATCCATCTCGACGCCCTTCTTCCAGAGAACCTGATGGTCCTCGGAGCCGGGGAGCGGCGTCAGAACGAAGAATTCGATGACGTCGAGCGGAAGCTCTTCCTGAATGATCTTGATGTCGCGGCGGATCGATTCCGGCGTGTCTGCCGGGAAGCCCAGAATATAGCCGGCAAGCGTCATGATGCCCTGCGCCTTCCAGGCAAGCAGCATCTTGCGATATTCGGTGATCTTGTTCTGGTTCTTCTTGGCGGCGGTCAGGTTGTCTGGATTGACGTTTTCCAGACCGATGAAGACGCGGGTAACGCCGGCACGCTTCGATTTTTCGATGAAGTTCGGGATCTTATGGCAGAGCGTGTCTACCTGGATCATCAGGCCGAGCGGAATGCCGTCTTTTTCTCTCAGCTCGATCAGCCGGTCGAAGATCGCTTCCCAATCCTTGTTACGGGCAAAATTGTCGTCGGTGATGAAGAATTTATGGATACCCTGCGCCCAGTTCATGCGCACCAGCTTCTCGACATCGTCGGCGGAGCGGAAACGGGACTTGCGGCCCTGCACGTTGATGATCGTGCAGAAGGAACATTGATAGGGGCAGCCGCGGCCTGCATCGAAACTGGTGCTGAGGCCAAGCGTGCGCTGGATATTGTCTTTCGGCAGGAAAGGCACCGGCGTGCCGCCGATGCCGGGAAGGTCGTTCATGAAATTGTAGAGCGGCTTCAGTTCGCCGGCGGCCGCATCGCGCAGCACCAGCTCCAGCCGTCCTTCGGCTTCGCCGGCAAACATCGAAACGCCCATCTTGCGGCATTCCTCAAGGCCGATCGCATCACCGTCGAGCATCGACAGGCATCCCGATATATGGAAGCCACCCATCGAAACCGGCAGTCCGGCATCGCGGAACGGACGGGCGATATCGAGCGCACGGGGATACTGGTTGGATTGCACGCCGATAAGCGCGATCATCCCGAAGTTGTCGTTGCGCTTGAACTGCGACAGCAGCGCCGCAAAATCGATGCGTGTATTGGTCTCGTCGATGACTGTGATGTCGATTGCAGTATCGGCGCCAAGAATTTGCCGCTCGGCACAATCCGCGGCAATCCCGTAGATGGCTGCCAGCGAATTGGAAGGGATCATTGCCCGCCACCAACGGATCACATAGCCGTCATCGTCATAGTGCGACGGCTTTATCAGGATGAGCTGAAACCGTTTGCGAGCAGCCTCTGAAGTATCGGACAAAATATCTATCTTTCGTTGTGGTCTGCATTGCTGGATTTACTGGTACCGCAGGCCGGTCTACGACATGGATTTCAGGCTGTCGAAAGGCGCACCCCATACTTGGGAAGGCGATAAGCAAAACGCAACAGAACAATGCAGGGTGCGAACACGCTGACCTTACCAATATCTTTTGACATAGGATATAGGTCATCGGCGCAGGGTACAGGCAATCGCCAGTAGCGTGCAACGAGACGCCCCGCGGAGAAATAAAATTAAATATCAGCGACCTGCGTTCTGCCGCTTGGAAAGGCGAGGGCGTTCCCCTCGCTTCCTTAAAGTTCGGACTTTATATCGCCCATGCGGTTCCACGCATCGAGGCCGGCGATTTTGTAGGCTTCGGCAAGCGTCGGGTAGTTGAAGGTATTTTCGACGAAATATTCGACTGTACCCTTCAGGTTCAGCACGGCCTGGCCGATATGTACCAGTTCGGTCGCACCTTCGCCGACGATGTGCACGCCGAGCAGCCGGCGCGTCTTCAACGAGAAGATCAGCTTCAGCAAGCCGGTATCGAGGCCCATGATGTGGCCGCGCGAGGTCTCGCGGAAGCGGGCGATGCCGCATTCATAGGGAATGCCGCGCTCCTTCATTTCCTCTTCCGTCAGGCCGCAGGTGGAGATTTCCGGCACGGCATAAATGCCGTAGGGGAAGTATTTCTGCGGCTCCTTGGCGACGGCGCCGATCGCCACGCGCGCTGCAATACGGCCCTGTTCCATCGAAGTCGAGGCAAGGCTCGGGAAACCGACGACGTCGCCGGCGGCGTAGATGTTCGGTACCGAGGTCTGGAAAGTCTCGGGATTGACCTTCAGACGGCCGCGGCTGTCGGCTTCGATGCCAACGGCTTGCAGGTTCAGCGTATCGGTGGCGCCCATGCGCCCGGCGGCAAAAAGCACCATGTCGGTCACGAGATGCCGGCCGCTGTCGAGCGTCAGCTGCACCTTACCGGTATCAAGCCGCTCGACCTTCTCTGCCTTCGTGCCGAGCAGCAGCTTCATGTTGCGGTCGCGCAGTTGATAGGTGAAGTCCTCGACGATTTCCTTGTCGATGAAGTCGAGCATGGTCGACTTCGGATCGATGACGGTTACAGCTGTATCCAGCGCCGAAAAGATCGTCGCATATTCGATGCCGATGACGCCGGCGCCGATGACGGCCATCGTGCGCGGCAGTTCTTCGATATCGAGCAGCTCGTCGCTGTCGAGCACGGTTTTGTGGTCGAACGGCATGTAGTCAGGTCGGAAGGGCTTGGTGCCGACGGCGAGCAGAATGCTGGCGCCGGTCACCGTCATCGTATCGCCGTCGTCCTTGATGACCTGCAGGGTGTTGGCGTCGACGAAGCTTGCCTTGCCGCGGATGTGCTGGACGCGATTGCGGGCGAACTGGTGTTCGAGCACTTCAACTTCATGATCGAGCGTGATCAGCAGGCGGCGGCGCAGGTCTTCGGCACTGATCTCCTGCTTGACGCGGTAGCTGCGGCCGTAAAAGCCGCGCTCGCGCCAGCCGGAAAGATTGAGTGCGGTTTCGCGCAGCGTCTTGGAAGGGATCGTGCCGGTATGGACGGACACGCCGCCGACACGCTTTCCTTGCTCGATGACCAGTACTTTCTTGCCGAGTTTTGCAGCCTGGATTGCGCCGCGGCGCCCCGCCGGACCGCTGCCGACTACCACGAGATCGTACTGGAACATCTTTAGCCCCGAACTGGAATTGGAATCATATTGCGACGCGAAATGTCGCGCGTTCATCGGTAGCCGGTCAATGTTACAGTTTGTATTCCCGTGCAGTTTAGGAGTTCAAAAAGCCAAACATCGGCTCAAGCCGCTCGAATGTGCGGTCCATTGCGTAGGCGCCGATGAAGAAAAGCGACAGATGGCCGTATGTCAGCGAGATCTGCGACTCCGCCGCCATCTCTCCTTCCTTGGCAATGCCGGCGACGTAGATAGCTGAAGCCAGTCCCGTACGGTCGGCGCCGGCCTTGCAGTGAATGAGCATAGGCTTGGGCGCGGCCGCCATGATCGCCATCAGCTGACGACCTTCCTCGATGGAGAGTTCCTTGGTCGCCGACATGCGGAAATCGATATGCTGGACATTGAGGCCCTTTGCAGCCGCGACCTCGTTGTCGTACCAGGCCTCGCCGCTGCTGTCGCCGCGCAGGTTCAGTACGGTTTTGATGCCGTACTCCTTGACGAGTTCGCCAAGCTTCGCGGGGGAGGGCTGGGCGGAGCGGTACACCTGGCCATCGACGACCGCATGCACGTTGGTCGAAAGCTGCAGGTAGCCGAGATAGAGACCGGTTATAACCAGCAGCAGAAGCGTCAGCCGTATCAGCGATCGAAGGCTCGGCGGCGCGTACAAGCGACCAGGAAAAACGCCCATATTTCCCATCCTGTTGTCAGTCCTTCAGCTTGGAGAACGCCAAAATGGCTTTTTCATGCCCTCGCCGGCGTCCTATATCAAACGCAGGCCTTTGAGGCTCGCTTGTCCGTCTTTGCCGATGATGATGTGATCGTGGATGGCAATACCGAGCGGCTTTGCCGCATCGATGATCATCTTCGTCATGTCGATATCGGCGCGCGATGGAGTGGGATCGCCTGAAGGATGATTGTGGACCAGAATCAGCGCCGTTGCCGAAAGCTCGAGCGCCCGCCTCACCACTTCGCGCGGATAGACAGGCGTGTGGTCCACCGTGCCATGCCCCTGCACCTCGTCGGCGATCAGCGCATTGCGTTTGTCGAGGAAGAGAATGCGGAATTGTTCGCGCGTCTCATGTGCCATGGCCGCATGACAATATTGGACGACCGACGACCACGAGGAAAGCACCTGCTTGCCCTTAAGCTCGCTCTTCAGTGCACGATGGCCAATGGCGGATATCAGCTTCAGGTCCAGCGCCACCGTCTCTCCGACGCCTTTGATTTCCTGCAGCAGTACTGCCGGTGCACCGAAGACGCCGGCAAGTGATCCGAAGCGATCGATCAGCGCCTTGGCGATCGGTTTCGTGTCGCGGCGCGGGATCAGCCGGAAGAGCAGCAGTTCGAGGATTTCATAGTCGGCGAGCGCCGTATCGCCATTCTCACGGAAGCGGTTGCGCAGCCTCTCGCGATGGCCGTGATAATGTTCTTCCCTGCCAGGCAGGGCGGCTTTTTTTGCGGGAGCCGCCGCCTTTGCCGGCTGTCCGAAAAACGCCCGTTCGTCCACGGCGATATCCTCGTCCATGTCGAAAGGCAATTCGTCATCGCCGGTCTGCGGAACGGGACCTTTCGCCATGGAGACCGTCACCCGTTCAGTGACGGCAGGCCCGGCCGGTCGAGACCGGCGGGCGAAAGCGTGAAGATCTCGCAGCCATTTGCGGTCACGCCGATGGTATGTTCGTATTGCGCTGACAGCGAGCGGTCACGCGTTACGGCGGTCCAGCCGTCCGCCAGCACCTTCACATGCGGGCGTCCGAGATTGATCATCGGTTCGATGGTGAAGATCATGCCCTCACGCAATTCCGGTCCTTCATTGGCGCGGCCGTAATGCAGGATGTTCGGCGAATCGTGGAACAGACGGCCGACACCATGGCCGCAGAAGTCGCGCACGACGGAGCAGCGCTCGGCTTCGGCATAGGTCTGGATCGCTTCGCCGATCGCGCCGGTGCGCGCGCCGGGATGAACGGCGGCGATGCCGCGCATCAGCGACTCATAGGTCACTTCGAGCAGTCGCTCGGCAGCGCGTTTGATCTGGCCGACCGGGTACATGCGGCTCGAATCCCCATGCCAGCCGTCGACGACAAAGGTCACGTCGATATTGACGATATCGCCTTCTCGCAACGGCTTGTCATCGGGAATGCCGTGGCAGACCACATGATTGATGGAAGTGCAGGTGGACTTCGTATAGCCGCGATAGTTCAGCGTCGCCGGATAAGCGCCGTGATCCATGCCGAATTCGAAAACGAAGCGGTCGATTTCATTGGTCGCGAGACCCGGCTTGACGATATCGGCAAGCGCATCGAGACAGCGCGCGGTCAGCTGGCACGCATCGCGCATTCCCTCGAATGCTTCGGGACCATAAAGCCTGATGGCGCCGGTATTCTTCGGCGGCGCGGAGGAGGCTTCGATATAATTCACCATTGCAAGGCCTTAGCAGAAATTGTCGTCTCTTTTCATAATGCAGCTATGCCGGGTTCGTCCATCGCGATCAACCGCATGGGCAAGATTTCTCGGACGCGTGATAGCGATGAGAAGATGCCGCCGGGCCGCCCACCAGCGTCTGCAGAGCTGCGGATCATCAATATCCACAGTCTTCTCAATTAGATAGGATTGTAGGCGGAAAATTCCGCTGTTACTCACCGATTGGTGACAGACCGGGGTTGACCGAATGCTGAATGAAAGTGCCGTGGCCGTGCTCGAACAGACGGGTGCTGCTGAACCTGAAAAGCGCATCCGCGACAGAAGCGCGACTGAGCGCGCTATCCTGAAAGCCGCCAAGAATCTGCTGGCGGAAGAAGGCTTCCAGAATTTCGGCATCAATGCCGTCGCCCGCCGCGCCGGCTGTGATAAACAGCTCATCTACCGCTATTATGGCGGCCTCGATGGCCTTGTCGAGGCGATCGGCGCCGATCTCGGCAATTGGGTCAAAGATCGCATCCCTGAAGATACCGGCGGCATGTTCCTCCTGACCTATGGCGACCTCATGGAGCGGCTCTCGCTGCTTTTCCTGGAAGCTCTGCGCGACGATCCTCTGATGCGGCGTATCGTTGCCTGGGAAATTTCGGAAAATACCGAGCAGGTGAGGCGCCTTTCCGAAGCGCGCTCAAAAGCGCTCGGACTGTGGCTAGATCGCATGCGCGGCTCGCTGACGCCGCCGAAGGGCATCGATACGGCAGCCGTCAATGCGCTGATCTTTGCCTCGATCCAGCATCTTGTGCTGTCAGCAGCGGCCGGCGGTCAGTGCGCGGGTTTGGTTTTGAAGAACGGCAAGGACTGGGAGAAGGCGGCAGGTGCGTTGAAGCGGCTGGTGCGCGGCGTCTACGGCTGAATAATCCACAGCCGGCGCCCGGGCATTAACCTTAACAATTGGTTTACGTTGCGTGACGCTGGTTAACCCGCCAGTGTGGTGTCAGGTAGAAATGTAACGAATGTGGACCCGAGTTCAGTGATGGGAACCAGAGCAGCCAGAACCGCGTTGCTTGTCGCGGCGATGATGTTTTTCGCCGTGCTGGCGCTGGATATCACGGTACCCACGCTCGTTCTCTGCATCATGGCATCGTCGGTCTGGCTCGTTTCTCTTGATATGCCGGTCCTGCGCAAGCACGAAGGAGAGGCCGCATGAAGTGGTTTCTGATCTTCTGGGCCGGTCCGATCGTCTTCTTGGCGGGATGGTACTGGCTTTCCTATTACGATCTGAACTTCGGCATCTTCATGCTGACGCGGCAGGTCCATGACCTGACATTCCAGGTTTACGGCAAGGTGCTCGGCCTGCCGCCGCAGGAAATCCCGCCGCTCGTCGCCCGCGCCATCGCCATCGACAGCCTCGTCGTCTTCGCCATCATGGGCTTCCGTAAGCGCCGTCAGATTGCGGCATGGTGGAAGGCGCGTCACGCCTCCGTATCGTCTGCCGACCTCGCCAGCAAGGAAAGCCTATCAAGCGCTCCCTGAAGGATGAAGCTTGCCGCAGCCGAATCGATCCGTTCGGCGCGTTTTGCCCGTGAAACATCCATTTCCAGCAAGGCTCGTTCTGCCGCCACCGTCGATAGCCGCTCATCCCAATAAATAAAGGGAAGGGCGGTTTTCTGCTCCATGTTGCGCACGAAAGCCCGCGTCGCCTGAACGCGCGGCCCTGCCGATCCGTCCATATTCATCGGCAGGCCGATGACGAAGGCTGAGACTTTTTCTTTCGTTGCGAAGGCCAGCAGGGTCTCGGCATCGATGGTGAATTTCTCGCGCTTGATGACCGGGCGCGGCGTCGCAAAGCGGCGTCCGAGATCGGACATGGCAAGACCGATCGTCTTCGTGCCAAGATCGAGGCCGGCAATTGCCTGTCCGGGGCCGAGTGCTTCGGCCAGTTCCTCGATCGTCAGCACCGTCATTGTCGTGTCATCCTGTCAAAAGAAATTGAACCGCCCACCGCTTTTCTTTGCGGCCATATCGGCTATGTCCTTAGAGCAATTCCAGAAAAAGTGCGAAACGGTTTTCCGGCCGGAATTGCTTTGAACCATTCTGGCTCCGAAATCGTCTTTTTGCATCACGTAATAAAGGAGACTTTTCATGAAGATCACCTGGCTCGGCCATGCTGCTTTCCGCATCGAGACGAAAGCCGCCAAAATCCTGATCGATCCCTTCCTGACTTATAACCCATCCTTCGCCGGCCAGGATATCAAGGACGTGACCAACGGCATCACCCACATCCTGCTGACCCACGGCCATGCCGACCATGTCGGCGATACGGTCCAGATTGCCAAGGAAACCGGCGCCGTCGTTCTTGCCAATGCCGACCTTGCTTCCTGGCTCGGCTCCAGAGGAGTCGAGAAGCTCGAAATGGGCAATACCGGAGGCACCGTCTCGCTCGGCAGCTTCAGTGCGACTTTCACCAATGCATTGCACTCTTCCGCCCAGATCACCGAAGATGGCGTTTCCCATTCGCTCGGTAATCCGAACGGCCTCGTGCTGCATTTCGAGGACGAGCCCAGCCTCTTCCATATGGGCGACACCGATATCTTCTCCGACATGGGGCTGATCAACGAATTGCATCAGCCGGATATCGGCATCGTCCCGATCGGCGACCGCTTTACCATGGGCGGTGCTGTCGCAGCGCTTGCCTGCCAGCGCTACTTCAACTTCAAGACGGCCATTCCCGGCCACTACGGCACTTTCCCGATCATCGACCAGACGCCGGAGAAATTCATTGCCGGCATGGAGGCTTCCAAGACCGAAGTGAAGGCGCCGAAGCCCGGCGAAAGCTTCTCGCTCTGATGCATAACTCCTCGAATCCAGGTGGATTTGAGGAGAGGAATTCTGCGTAGCCGAAAAGGCAAACCCGTTGCACAGGACGGACAGGGTCTTTATAGCGATAGGAAAATTCCTATCCGGAGAATGCCATGTCCGTCGATCTCGCCACCGTTAAGCGCGTTGCGCGCCTTGCCCGTATTGCCGTCTCGGAAGAAGAGGCAAATCGCATGGTCGGTGAGCTGAATGGTATCCTCGGCTTCGTCGAGCAGCTTTCCGAAGTTGACGTCGAAGGTGTCGAGGCTATGACCTCGGTCACGCCGATGGACATGAAGAAGCGGACCGATGTCGTCAATGACGGCAACAAGGCCGCCGATGTCGTTGCCAATGCGCCTATCACTGACCACAATTTCTTCCTGGTGCCGAAAGTCGTCGAATAAGGCGCTCAACGCCTCTTTCCGACCCTGTTGCCATTTTCAGATCTGAAGCGAAAACACGATGAGCGAACTCACCAGCCTGACCATTGCCGAAGCCCGCCAGAAGTTGCGCGCCAAGGAGATCACCGCCAGCGAGCTGACCGAAGCCTATATTTCGGCGATCGATGCGGCCAATGGCCAGCTCAACGCCTATATCAAGGTCACGCCGGATCTCGCACGCCTCATGGCGAAGAATTCCGACGAGCGCATTGCCGCCGGCAAGGCAGGTGATCTTGAAGGCATCCCGCTCGGCATCAAGGACCTGTTCGCCACCGTTGGCGTGCACACCCAGGCCTGCAGCCACATTCTCGATGGTTTCGAGCCGCGGTATGAATCGACGGTTACCCAGAACCTCTGGGACGACGGCGCCGTCATGCTCGGCAAGCTGAACATGGACGAGTTCGCGATGGGCTCTTCCAACGAGACCTCGTATTATGGCGCTGTCATCAACCCCTGGCGGGCTGCGGGCTCCAACCAGCAGCTCGTTCCCGGCGGCTCGTCCGGTGGTTCGGCCGCAGCCGTTGCCGCTCATCTCTGCGCCGGTGCGACCGCCACTGATACCGGCGGCTCGATCCGCCAGCCGGCAGCCTTCACCGGCACCGTCGGCATCAAGCCGACCTATGGCCGCTGCTCGCGCTGGGGCACGGTTGCCTTCGCCTCTTCGCTCGATCAGGCCGGCCCGATCGCCCGCGATGTTCGCGATGCCGCAATCCTCCTGAAGTCGATGGCCAGCGTCGACGCCAAGGACACGACCTCGGTCGATCTGCCGGTTCCGGATTATGAGGCCGCCATCGGTAAATCGCTGAAGGGCATGAAGATCGGTATTCCGAACGAATATCGCGTCGACGGCATGCCCGAGGAGATCGAAGCCATCTGGCAGCAGGGCATCGCCTGGCTGAAGGATGCCGGTGCCGAGATCGTCAACATCTCTCTGCCCCACACGAAATACGCCCTTCCGGCCTACTACATCGTGGCGCCCGCCGAAGCCTCTTCGAACCTCGCCCGTTATGACGGCGTGCGCTACGGGCTACGGGTCGACGGCAAGGATATCGTCGATATGTACGAAAAGACGCGCGCCGCCGGCTTCGGCCAGGAAGTTAAGCGCCGCATCATGATCGGCACCTATGTTCTGTCGGCCGGTTACTACGACGCCTATTACCTGCGCGCCCAGAAGGTTCGCACGCTGATCAAGCGCGATTTCGAACTCGCCTTCGATGCCGGCGTCGACGCCATCCTGACGCCGGCCACCCCGTCGTCCGCCTTCGGCGTTGCCGACGAGAACCTCGCCGCCGATCCGGTCAAGATGTACCTGAACGACATCTTCACCGTGACGGTCAACATGGCCGGCCTGCCGGGCATCGCCGTCCCTGCCGGTCTGGACCATAAGGGCCTGCCCCTCGGCCTGCAGCTCATCGGCAAGGCCTTCGACGAGGAAACCCTCTTCAAGACCGCCCATGTCATCGAACAGGCGGCCGGCAAGTTCACGCCGGCCAAGTGGTGGTAACAGATCTAACGATCCAATCAATCTTCGCGATTGAAGAAAAGCAGGCGCCGTCTCGGATTTCGAGGCGGCGCCTGTTATAGAGGGAGGACTTTGCGGGGAGGGCCTCATGCCGAAACGGGATCTTGCGCGATTGATCGAGGCCTTTGATCGCCTCGCTGCCAGCGGCTTTAAGATGGGCGCGGAGTGGGAGGCGGTTCACGAAATCTGCCAGAACCATGAAGGCGAACAGCCCTTCGACTGGGGCCACGCGCTTTGTCATCGCGTCGAAGGCGACGACTGGAACGCCGGCTACTGGTATCGCCGCGCCGGCAAGACGGTCGGCGCGGGCACGATTGCCGAGGAGTGGACGGCGATGCGTCCGGAGCTTTCCGAAAAGCTCTGAAACTCTGTCGGCCGCACAGCAACTTTGCTGCACGGCCAAGCTCTTGTCAGCCCTATCTGTTGTCGAGCTGCGACCTGACCAGTTTCAGCCCTCTGTCCGTGATCCGATAAGGCTGGCCGGCGGAAGATTTGATCGCCTTCAGCCGTTTCAGCTTACGGAAAAGCTCCAGACCGAAGCCGGGATAGACCCAGCCGTCGCGGGTGAAGCAGTTCACCGTTTCGATCTTCTTATTGTCGTCGCGGGTAATTTCGATACGGCCGCCCTGGGCCATAAGGTGCAGGATGCGCTGTTCTGCGCACGAGATGTCCATTGCTGTTGATCCGGAAACACGCCTTAGTAAAGGCGCACAAAAACGACCTGGCGTTCGGGCTTGCCGATACGCCGCGGCTTCGTTTTTCGGGTCCATGCGCGCGAGCCTGTGCTTGCGGGCAGGGACCTTTACCGGGACTCAGACAGGTTAGACATAAAACACCTCTGGCGCGTCTTTTATCAGCAACCACGATCCGGTCAAGCCGGACGAGGCTTGCGCAGAAAAGCCGATCGAAATGCTTTCCCCTTTTATCTCATTGGAGGCACTGGAAAATTGCCCGACTCAATGGTCTACTCTCTGTTGTAGAGCGGAGGTGCCATTGATCCACATTCGCAATGCCCGCGAAGGCGAAACGGAACTCTTGAGCGAAATCGGCTTACGAGCCTGGCAAAGAGCGATGGCATTGATCGGCGAATCGGACGCCATGACGGATGGAGCCCGCAGCGCCTTCCGGACTTTTGTGGACAATAACTGGCTGACCATCACTGTCGTCGAGCAGAACGGACAGGTTGCCGGTTGGGCTGCGCGCGAGGGGCTGGACGAGACGATTTCCGACTTCTGGATCGACCCGAGCTTCAACCGGCAGGGGCTCGGCACCGCTCTGCTGGAGCGTATCGAGGCCGATATTCTGGAGCAGGGCTTCGAGGAGGCGGCAATACAGACCCACTCGGGAAATTCCGAGGCGATCGCCTTCTTTCAGAAGCACGGTTATTCGATCCACTGGCTCTCGGTCGCCTATAATCCGAAGCTCGATCGTGACGTACCGTCCGTCGGGCTCACCAAGCATCTCGGCCCGCAGGAGCCGGAAGGTTACGGCCCCGGTTTCTAACCGTTGAAAGCCTTGCACCGGCAGGCCATTTCCTTTACCTCACCAGTTGAAAAGAACAGCCTTCGAAGAGCATCTCATGACCATTGTCGACGTTCGCACGCCCGATCCGAAACGTTATATCCCCGGCGCCACTGGCGATTGGGAAGTCATCATCGGCATGGAAGTCCATGCCCAGGTGCTCTCCAATTCCAAGCTTTTCTCCGGCGCTTCGACGGAATTCGGCAAGCCGCAGAATTCGAATGTCTCGCTGGTCGATGCCGCCATGCCCGGCATGCTGCCCGTCATCAACGAGGAATGCGTCAAGCAGGCGGTGCGCACCGGTCTCGGCCTGAAGGCTGAGATCAACAAGCGCTCGGTCTTCGATCGCAAGAACTATTTCTATCCGGACCTGCCGCAGGGCTATCAGATCTCGCAGTATAAAGACCCAATCGTCGGCGAGGGCAAGATCGTCATCTCGCTCGGCCCGGATCGTCAGGGCCAGTTCGAGGATATCGAGATCGGTATCGAGCGCCTGCACCTGGAGCAGGACGCCGGCAAATCGATGCACGACCAGCATCCGACCATGTCTTATGTGGACCTGAACCGTTCGGGCGTGGCGCTGATGGAAATCGTCTCCAAGCCGGATATGCGCACCTCCGATGAGGCCAAGGCCTACATGACGAAGCTGCGCTCGATCGTGCGCTACCTCGGCACCTGCGACGGCAACATGGACGAAGGCTCCATGCGTGCCGACGTCAACGTCTCCGTGCGCCGCCCGGGTGAGCCTTTCGGCACGCGCTGCGAAATCAAGAACGTCAACTCCATCCGTTTCATCGGCCAGGCGATCGAATTCGAAGCCCGCCGGCAGATTGGCATTCTCGAGGATGGCGGCACGATCGATCAGGAAACCCGCCTGTTCGACGCGAACAAGGGCGAGACGCGGTCCATGCGCACCAAGGAAGATGCGCATGATTATCGCTATTTCCCCGATCCGGACCTGTTGCCGCTCGAATTCGACGACGCCTTCATCAGTGATCTGGCCCAACATCTGCCGGAACTGCCCGACGACAAGAAAGAGCGTTTCGTTCGCGAGCTCGGTCTCTCGATCTATGACGCTTCCGTGCTCGTCTCGGAAAAGGCGATTGCCGATTACTTCGAAGCTGTTGCCGAAGGCCGCGACGGCAAGACGGCTGCCAACTGGGTCATCAATGACCTGCTCGGCGCACTGAACCGCACCGGCAAGGATATCGAGGAGACGCCGGTTTCTCCGGCCCAGCTCGGTGCCATCATCGACCTCATCAAGGCTGAGACCATCTCCGGCAAGATCGCCAAGGACGTCTTCGAAATCATCCTCAACGAAGGCGGCGATCCCGCCGAGATCGTCGAAAGCCGCGGACTGAAGCAGGTGACGGACACCGGCGCGATCGAAAAGGCTGTCGATGAAATCATCGCCGCCAACCCGGATCAGGTTGCCAAGGTCAAGGCGAAGCCGACGCTTGCCGGCTGGTTCGTCGGTCAGGTCATGAAGTCGACCGGTGGCAAGGCCAACCCGCAGGCCGTGCAGGCTCTCGTCAAGGCTAAGCTCGGCATCGAGGAATAAGCTGAAGGCATTAGCCGAAGCGTGCGAAGCGGTTTTCGAATGGCCGATGCCGTAAGGAGAAGGTCTTGGTTTATTTCGTCCGAACGGCCAGCGAGCGCGATCTCGATAAGGTGCGAGCCCTCTTGGTCGAAAGCTTCCATGCCGCCTATGACGCCGGCTATGGTGCCGCAAAGGTCAACGAACTGGTCGCTCATCTCTTTTCGCCGGCTGCGCTGAAGGCGCGGCTGGCGAAGAAAAATGCCGAGTTTCTCGTCGCCGACGATGGCAGGGATATCGGCGGCATGGGCTATGCGGCGATGTCGGACGAAACGACGAAGACCGTCATGCTATATCTCCTCTATGTCCGACCCGGCCTGCATCGGCAGGGCATTGGCCGCGATATTTTCGCGGAGCTCGAAACCTGCTTCCCGGACGCAGAGATCATGCGGCTGGAAGTCGAGGTGCAGAACCACAAAGCCATCCATTTCTATGAGCGGCTCGGTTTCGTCGAAGCCGGCAGTAACGAGAACGACGGTCCCGGCCAGTCCGGCATCCCGACGCTGGTCCTCGAAAAGGTGCTCGAGCTCCACTGACATGGCATTTGGCGACATAATCATTCGCGAGGCGCGTGAAAGCGTTCTGTCGGCCTTGATCGCAATGTTTGCCGCCAATCCGCTCGGCGGCCATGGGGATACGACCGATCCGAAGGCTTATCCGGATTATATCAGCGCCTTTGCGACGATCGCTGCATCGCCGAACCAGACGCTCTATGTTGCCGAATGGAATGGAGAAGTCGTCGGCACCTTCCAGACGATGATCACCACCTCACTCAATGGACGCGGCTCGTCCGCCATGATCATCGAGGCGGTGCAGACGCGTGCCGATCTGCGTGGGCAGGGCATCGGTGCTCGGATGATCGAATTCGCCATTGCCGAGGCGAAAAGTCGCGGCGTGCGGCTCGTCCAGCTGACATCGAATGCAGTGCGCAAGGATGCCCATCGTTTCTATGAAAGGCTGGGTTTCAAGCCCTCGCATATCGGTTTCAAGATGGCTCTGAAATGACCGTCGTTTCGGCGGGAATCACTGGACAATTCGGGTTGGCGGCGGCATAAGCGAAAAAGCCTATCTGCTTTCGTCCGCGTCCTGCGGCCACGAGGAAAAGACATGATCAAGTTCCTGCTGCACACCTTCACCTGGTGGAACAATTACACTTTCGGCACGCTGTTCGCCCTTCGCGGCTTCAAGCGCGTTGGTGAAGACGAGTTAGGCAATGTCTATTACGAAGGCGGTCTTTCCTCCTACGGTCTGCCGAAGCGCTGGGTGATCTACAAGGGTTACGCCGAAGCGTCCGCCATCCCCCCGGGCTGGCACGGCTGGATGCATCACCGCACCGACGTTCCGCCGTCGAAGGAAAATTACGCTGCCAAGGAATGGCAGAAGCCCCACCGCGCCAACCCCACGGGTTCGCCGCAGGCCTATCGCCCGCCGGGCTCGCTCTCGGTTGCCGGCGAACGTCCGCGCGTGACCGGCGACTACGACGCATGGACACCTGGCAACTGAGAGTCAAGCAATCGATGGCGGGGTCTGCCCCGCGCTTTGGCCACAATTGACCTTTACCCGCAGGTTGGCCGCAATCGCGCGGCCGTGAACCTGATATGTGCTGGAGACGGGTAGATATGAAGCTTTCCCTGCGAAACATGGTCCTGCCGGCTGCGGGAACTGTATCGCTGTTGGCGCTTTCCGCCGCGCTTCTTTCCACTCCCGCGCAGGCTGCCCGTATCGATAATCCGGTCGCCGTCTTCTCCGGCCTCGACAAGATCACCGGCCGCATCACCACCTTCGATGTCTATGTCAACGAAACGGTCCAGTTTGGCGCGCTACAGGTTACGCCGAAGGCGTGCTATTCGCGCGACCAGTCGGAAGCCCAGAAGATCGATGGTTTCGTCGAAGTCGACGAGATCACGCTGGACCGCAAGATCCGCCGCATCTTCACCGGCTGGATGTTTGCCGACAGCCCCGGCCTCAACGCCGTCGAGCATCCGATCTATGACGTCTGGCTGAAGGACTGCAAGCAGAACTCCGACGTCCCGCCACCGGACAGCGCTGGCGCGAAGTAAGAGCACACGCCTGATCGACCGGGCTTTCAGCTGCAAATAACTATCTACAGCAAGATGATGGCGGCGCCGGGTGCGTGTCGCATAAGATCCGTTCGATGCGACACGCCTGCTGATGCTGGCCGCTATGCGTTGGGCGTCTTGTTGCCGGTGAAGAGCTTCTTCACGAGGCCGACCGCCCCGCCAAATACCACAAAGACAAGGATCCACGCCTTCTTCAGAAAGGCAGCGGCGATTGCCAGCAGTCCGATCTTCGCGGCAACCTTGGCGCCAGCGCCTGCAGCGATCATGCCCGCCATCCCGTAGGCAGCGATCTTGTCGCCATCCACGTGATCGCTATAGGCCATTCCCTTGTCGAACTGGACGAGCTTGGTCACGGTCGGGACGGCGGTCTCGATTTCCTTCAACTGTTCGAGACCGGCAACGAAGTCGAACTGAAAGACGCCCTCACGGCCCAGCGTGCGCACGGAATAGTTCAGTGTATGCTGCGTGTTTCCATTTTCGTTGAACACCAAATCGCGTGCCCAGTGCAGGGCGTGTGCGGATTGGTCGTAATGCGGGGCAGAGGCCCAGCCGACGAGTGTCACCGTCGGAAAGCCCTGCTTCTGTCGCTCGGTATTGCTCTCCGAAATAGAGTCCTTGATGTTCTGCAGCAGTTCATCGTAGTCGATCGTCGCTGCGTCGGCATCCGATACATAGCCATCCGCGCTGAATTCGACGACCGAACCCCATGACCCGACATCAGTCGGGGAATATTGTGCAGGAAATAACATGCCCAACGCATCAGCCGCCGCGCCCGGAGGGTTGCCCCAGATATCGACAAGCACGGTCTTCGTATCTTCAGGGCTGAGATAGTAAAACCCATCCGGTACGTTCAGCGTTGCCCTCGCAGCCGGCAGCCTAATCGCCCCTTGCTGGAAGTCGAGCTTCTGCAGAACCGGCTTTTCTTGCTCGGAGAAATCCGTTCTGTTCGGAAACATTTCCTGATAGGGGCGGGAATCGGCTGTCCCGGCAGCCATGGCGAGCAGGATCGCTGCCGCAAAATATCGCTTCAAGATTTCACCCTCCGTTGCAGCCCGACCTTAAACCGATTGGTCGAAAAATCAACGCTGAGGTGAAAAATTCAACCTTAAAACTTAAGGTGTGGCGATTCCATCGCCGCGGCGAGCATCAGCGCGTAATCCGCTTTCGGCACGTCGAGCGCCCCGAATGTTTTGAGATGCTCTGTCGTGAATTGCGTGTCGAGCAAGGTGAAGTGCTGCCGCCTCAGATGCTCGACGAGATGGACGAGACAGATTTTCGAAGCGTCGGTGCGCCGCGAGAACATGCTTTCCCCAAAGAAGGCGGAGCCGAGAGAAACACCATAGAGGCCGCCGACGAGTTCATCGCCATCCCAGGCCTCGACAGAATGGGCATGGCCCATGCGGTGCAGGGCGGAATAGAGCGTCTTGATGGTTTCGTTGATCCAGGTGCTCGGCCGATCGGATGTCTCGCTGGCACAAGCGGTAATCACTGCATCGAAGTCACTGTTGAAGCGAATGTCGAAGGGCTTCTGGCGGACCGTCTTTCGAAGGCTTTTGGAGACGTGGAAACGATTGTCCAGCGGCAGGACGCCGCGGATATCCGGTTCGACCCAGAAGATTTCGGGATCGTCGGCGGATTCGGCCATGGGAAACAGGCCGATAGAATAGGCGCGCAAGAGGATTTCCGGGGTAATACCTGGTGACTTCCTGCGCGCTCCTGCCATTCCTGTCCTATGCTGCCGGCTTGCTGTTGGCGAGATAGTTTTCCAGCCAGTGAATATCGTAGTCGCCGTTGGCGATATCCTGGTTGGAAACGAGATCCTGGAACAGTGGCAGCGTTGTCTTGATGCCGTCAACGACAAATTCATCGAGCGCACGGCGCAGGCGCATCATGCATTCGACGCGCGTGCGGCCGTGAACGATCAGCTTGCCGATGAGGCTGTCGTAGTAAGGCGGGATCTTATAGCCCTGATAGGCGCCGGAATCGATGCGCACGCCAAGTCCGCCCGGTGCATGGAAATGCGTGATCGTGCCCGGTGAGGGCACGAAGGTGCGCGCGTCCTCGGCATTGATGCGGCATTCGATGGCGTGGCCCTGGAAATGCACCTCGTCCTGCGTGACAGACAGACCGCCGCCCGAGGCTACGCGGATCTGCTCATGCACGAGGTCGATGCCGGTAATGGCTTCGGTAACCGGATGCTCTACCTGCAGGCGAGTGTTCATTTCGATGAAATAGAACTCTCCGTTCTCGTAGAGGAACTCGATCGTGCCGGCGCCGCGGTATTTCAGCTTCTTCATGGCGTCAGCGCAAATCTGGCCGATCTTCTTGCGCTGTTCGACATTGAGGGCAGGCGAGTTTGCCTCTTCCCAGACCTTCTGGTGACGGCGCTGCAGCGAGCAGTCGCGTTCGCCGAGATGGATGGCATTGCCTTCGCCATCGCCGAACACCTGGATTTCGATGTGGCGTGGCTTTTCGAGGTATTTTTCCATGTAGACGGCGTCATTGCCGAAAGCGGCGGCCGCTTCGGTGCGGGCCGTCGACCAGGCTTCGATCAGGTCTGCTTCGGTCTTGGCAACCTTCATGCCGCGTCCGCCGCCGCCGGCCGTTGCCTTGATCAACACCGGATAGCCGATATAGCCAGCCGTCTTCAGCGCATCCTCTTCGGTCTTCACTTCGCCGTCGGAGCCGGGAACGACGGGGATGCCGAGTTCCTGTGCCGTGGTCTTGGCGGTGATCTTGTCGCCCATGATGCGGATGTGTTCCGCCGTCGGGCCGATGAAGGTAATACCATGCGCTTCGAGGATATCGGCGAACTTGGCATTTTCCGACAGGAAGCCGTAGCCCGGATGCACGGCGTCAGCGCCGGTGATTTCGCAGGCTGCGACGATCTGGTGGATGTTGAGATAGCTTTCGCGCGAAGGCGGTGGGCCGATGCACACACTTTCGTCGGCAAGGCGCACATGCATGGCGTCGGCATCGGCCGTCGAATGCACGGCGACACTTGCAATGCCGAGCTCCTTGCAGGCGCGCAGCACGCGAAGGGCGATCTCGCCGCGATTGGCTATGAGGATCTTCGAGATCATTGGCAAAGCCTTATTCGATGATGACGAGCGGCTGGCCGTATTCGACGGGCGAGCCGTCTTCGACGAGGATTTCCGTGACCTTGCCCGACTTCGGCGAGGGGATCTGGTTCATCGTCTTCATCGCTTCGATGATGAGCAGCGTCTGGCCTTCCTTGACGGTGGCGCCAAGTTCGATGAACGCGCGAGCGCCAGGGGCCGGGGCCATATAGGCCGTGCCGACCATCGGCGCGTTCACCGTGTTCGCCGGGTTACGGCCTGCCGCAGCGGGAGCAGCGGCAACCGCTACCGGGGCTGCTGCAGCTGCAGCCGGTGCTGCATAGGCGGGGGCCGCAATCGGCGCCTGGATGTACTGGGTCGTGCCTGCACGCGAAACGCGGATACGCAGATCTTCCTGTTCGACTTCGATCTCGGTCAGATCCGTGTCCTTGAGGATGTTGGCGAGATCGCGGATCAGTGCCTGATCGATACCGGATTTCTTTTCAGCCATGAGTGTTGCCCTGTCTTCTTCTTATGCCGTGATGTTCTTCAGCGCGCAGAGCGCCAGGATGTAGCTGTGAGGCCCGAAGCCGCAGATCACGCCTTTGCATGCCGGCGCGATCATCGACTTGTGACGGAATTCTTCCCGTGCATGCACATTGGATATGTGAAGTTCGATGACGGGAATGGAAATAGCACGGATCGCATCATGCAGCGCGACGGATGTGTGCGTATAGGCGCCTGCATTGATAGCAACGCCGAAAGCCTTTTCATCCGCTTCGTGGAACCAGTCCACCAGCGTGCCTTCGTGATTGCTCTGGCGGAAATCGATGTCGAATCCGAGTTCGCGGCCCGCAGCCTTGCAGTCCGCCTCTATGTCCTTGAGCGTCTTGCCGCCATAGATGCCAGGTTCTCGCTTGCCCAGCATATTCAGGTTGGGGCCGTTCAGGACGAAAATCGTTTGCGTCATCGAATGTTCCGTTTGGCGCACCGGCTCTTGATCCTCTCTGGATCAGGCGACCGTTACGCGGTTCATTGTATTCATCGCGCCCTGTGTCAGCCTTTCGACGGCAAAGGCACGGGAATGCGCGAGCGCCACCTATAGACTCCGCGCGGGCTTATTGAAAGCCCTTACAGAATCGGCAGCGGAGGTCGCGCCATGTTTGTCCACATGGCTGAAACGCTTCGATTTAGGCGATTTGATGGGCGCGGGTTCAGCAGCTCGTCTTGCCGCAGGCCCGCATGTTCTTCACCTTGGCTTCGAGATCGTTGAGGCCGACGGCGCCGGGCACCATTTCGTTACCGATCACATAGGACGGTGTACCGCTGATACCGAGATTGGCTGCAAGCTGATAAGTCGCCTGCACGATGCCATCGTTCGGGCTCTTTTTCATCTCCGCGCGGATCTTGTCTTCGCTGACGCCGAGAGAAGAGGCGACCTGGATTGCAGTGTCCTCGGAGGCGCGGCCATCGCTGCCGAGCAACGCGACGTGGAAATCGCCGTATTTTTCCGGCGCAAGGCGGCGGAAGGCATCCGCCACGCGGTGCGCCGCGACCGAATCCGGCCCGAGGATCGGGAATTCCTTCAGCACGAAGCGGACATTCTTATCCTTCTTCAACAAGGCCTGCATGTCGGGCAGGGCGTGGCGGCAATAGGTGCAGTTATAGTCGAAGAACTCGACGACGGTGACATCGCCTTTGGGATTGCCGAGCGTCACGTCGTCATTGGAATCGAAGATCCTGTCGGTATTGTTCTCGATGGCCATGGTGGCCTTCACCTGCTGGGCCATCTGCTGCTTTTTTTGCAGCGCGTCCTGCACGTCGAGCATGATCTCAGGATTTTCGATCAGGTACTGCTTGATGAATTCCCCCAGTTCCTTCTTCTGCTGGTCATCGAATGCAAATGCCTGAGCCGGAAGGGCTATAGAGGCTGCAAGCGCCAGCGCGGTGAGCGTTTTGGAGAAGAAGGCCATGGTATCCTCGTCGTCGGCTGATGGGTTTTCGAAGCGAAATTACCATTACCGGGTTAATGGGCTTGGATGCGTCCGCATCAAATTACGGCGCGTCGGGCCGCCATCAAACAGGAATTTTCCTCCGATCCAAGCCCTCGCGGGATTGTGATGAGCCGATTATTGCGGCAATTGTCTGGCCGTCATCTGAACCCAGGCAGGAAGTGATCGTGTTTTCCATCTCGAAACGCAGCGAAGTCGAACCGTTCCACGCCATGGATGTCCTGGCCGAGGCGACGAAGAGGCGCGCAGGCGGCCACCCCGTCATTTCCATGGCCGTCGGCCAGCCGTCGCATCCTGCACCCCAGTTGGCTCTTGAAGCCGCCCGCGCGGCGCTCGCCGAAGGGCGCATCGGTTATACGGATGCGCTCGGCACGGCACGGCTGAAACATGCGCTCGCCGAGCACTATCGCGATCGCCACGGCCTCGAGATCGCTCCTGCGCGTATCGCGATCACAACCGGTTCGTCGGCCGCCTTCAATCTCGCCTTCCTGTCACTTTTCGATGCCGGCGATGCCGTCGCAATCGCCCGGCCGGGCTATCCCGCCTATCGTAACATCCTCGGCGCCCTTGGCCTCAATGTGGTCGAAGTGCCCGTTACCGCAGAAACGCATTTCACCCTGACGCCAGAAAGCCTCGAAGCGATCCAGACGGAAAAGGGCGTGAAGCTGACGGGCGTGCTGCTTGCCAGCCCCGCCAACCCGACCGGCACTGTCACCGGTCGCGATGGCCTGAAGGCGCTTGCTGCTTACTGCGACGCCAACGACATCGCCTTCATCTCCGACGAGATCTATCACGGCCTGACCTTTGCAGGAGAAGAGACGAGCGCGCTGGAGCTGACCGACGAAGCGATCGTCATCAACTCCTTCTCCAAATATTATTGCATGACCGGCTGGCGCATTGGCTGGATGGTGCTGCCCGAGCGGCTGGTGCGTCCGATCGAGCGCGTCGCCCAGAGCCTCTATATCTCTCCGCCGGAGCTTTCGCAGATCGCCGCCACCGCCGCCCTCGGTGCCGGCGATGAACTGGATGGCGTCAAGGCAAGCTATGCCGCCAATCGTGAACTGCTGCTCGACCGCCTGCCGAAGATCGGTCTTGCGCCGGCGTCACCGATGGACGGCGCCTTTTACGCTTATGTGGATGTTGCGCGCTTCACCAATGACAGCATGGATTTCGCGCGGCGCATGCTGGCGGAGATCAATGTCGCCGCCACCCCCGGCCTCGATTTCGATCCGGTTGAAGGACCGCATACGCTGCGCATCTCCTATGCCGGTTCGGAGGCCGAGATCGCCGAGGCGCTGGAGCGCATCGGCGTCTGGCTGAGGTAGGCGTTTTCAGTCCCGGTATTCCGGGGCCTGCCGGTCGAGAACACGCCTGACGCTTTCGAGATGCAGGCGCGCACTTTCCGGATCGCCTTCCCGCATCTGCTTTGCGGCCTGTTCGGCGATATCGGTCGGCACAGCAATCAATTGCCGCCCGGTGCTCATCGCCTTGAGCTGAACCTCTGCAGCGCGCTCAAGATAATAGAGGTCGTCCCAGGCTTCGGCGATGTTTGGCGCGCAGACCATGACGCCATGGTTCTTCATGAACAGGATGTCCTTGTCGCCAAGCACGGCCGCGATCCTGTCGCCCTCGCGCTCATCGAGCGCCAGTCCGTTATAGTTTTCATCGACCGCGACGCGGCCATAGAATTTCAGCGACGTCTGACCGGCCCAGACGAAGGGTTCACCCTCGACCATGCTGAGCGCGGTCGCGTTCGGCATATGCGTATGGAAGGCGGCACCGACGCGCGGCGACATCTTGTGCAGGCGGGCATGGATGAAGAAGGCGGTCGCTTCCGGCACACCGTCGCCGGCGATGACATTGCCATCGAAATCGCAGATCAGCAGAGACGAAGCGGTGGCCTCCTGAAAGGCCCAACCGAGCCTGTTGACCAGGAAGAGATCGGGATGGCTGGGCACGACGGCCGAGAAATGATTGCAGATGCCTTCCTCGAGCCCGAGCCGCGCGGCCATTCTGAGGCAGGCCGCCAAATCGACGCGCGCCTGCCAAATCTCGTCCGTATCGAGCGGCAAATTGCGCAATATCGCGGGCTGTCCTTTCGCAAGGTTCAGTTCATGAGCCATGTCTTGTCTCCAATCGCGTCAATTACATCCAGCCGTTTGCGGCAAATAGGCCAGGCACCTTGTTGAGCGTCGGCACGATCTCGTTGGGACGGTAATCGCTGAGCGGCTTCCGTCCCGTGCCGCGATCCACCCAGATCGCACGAAAACCGAGTTCGCGCGCGGCGGCAAGGTCAAGATGCGGGCTGGCGCAGATATGCACGAGATCATCCATGCCTATGTCGAGTGTTTTCCAGGCATGCCGGAAGATCTGTGGCGACGGCTTATAGGCTTCCGCTTGTTCAGCGGTGATCACCCGGTCGATGAGGCCGCCGAGCTGTGCGACATTGCCGGCAATGATCGCGTCGTCCGTATTCGAGATAATGGCGAGCCGGAACCCGGCAGTCTTCAGCTCGTCGAGCGTTTTGACGACTTCGGGGAAGGGCGGCATCCGGCCGATCGATGACGTCAGCAGATCGGCATCGGCAGTGTTGAACGGCAGGCCGAACTCGTTCATTGCCAGTTCCAATGCAAGGGCGGTGACTTGGCCGAAGGATCGGTGCGGCTTCTGCTGTTCCAGTTCATGCTCGTATCGGTCGTAGACAGCAATGAAGGCCGACTGGTCGATATCGCCGCCCTTTGCCGACAGGATCGCATCCATCGCGGCAAGCAGCCCTTCATCCCACTGGATCAGCGTGCCGTAACAGTCGAATGTCAGCCAGCTCGGCCGATTTCCGGGAAGTGTCATCTGTCGTCTCCATGATTTTCGCCATGTTGACAAAGAATGGAGTCATTGAGAAATTAAATGTTGTAATTTCACATAGTGGAAAATCGAATGAGCTTCGCTTTCGACCTCGATCTTCTTCGCACCTTTGCAGCCGTGGTCGACGCCGGCGGCTTCACGCGTGCGGCCGAGCGCGTTCACCTCACCCAGTCCACTGTCAGCCAGCAGATCAAAAAGCTTGAGGCCAATATCGGTCGCACCCTGCTGCTGCGCGACAAGTCGACGGGTGGCATCCAGACGACCGAGGAGGGCGAAGTGCTCCTGAGCTATGCGCGACGTCTGCTGGCGACGGCAGAAGAGGCAATGGACGTCATGCGCAAGCCCACTGCGCCCAAGACCGTCAGGCTTGGTGTTCCCGAGGATTTTGCCGGCCGCAGGCTCATTGATCTTCTCTCCGGTTTTTCTGCTGCCTCATCGCATATAAGGCTCGACACTGTCAGCGGATGGAGCGTCGAGCTTCGCCGCCTCCTCGACGCCGGCGAAATCGATCTGGCGCTGATCAAACGCGAGCCCGGCGACGGCGCCTGTCTGGCCAGTTGGGAGGAAGAGCTGGTCTGGGTCGAGAGCATGAACCGGCCGGTAAAGGACGATGAGACGGTGCCGCTCGCGGTTTTTCCTGTTGGATGTATCTATCGCGAACGGTCGATCCGATTCATCGAGCGCAGCGGGCGGCGTTGGCGCATTGCCTATACGAGCCAGGGTTTGATGGGAGTTCAGGCCGCAGTCGCTTCCGGCCTCGGCATCAGCCTGCTGCCATCGGATGCCGTCTTGCCTGAACATCGCCGGCTTACAGCGGCAGATGGGTTCGATCCGCAGCCGGCATCCGAACTTGCGCTCGTCAGGGGAAAGCTGCGCCTCTCGGCGGAGAGCCGGTCGCTGGCCGATTTCCTCGCGGCCAGTCTTTAGGTTCGCGACGAGAAGAGCGAAGCGAGCGTCGAAGCAGGCTTGTTGTTCATCCGGGGCACGACGACGAGCTGCCTGATATCGCCGCGCTTGTAGGCGGCGAGGAAACGCTTGTAATCCTTGAAGGAAATGCAGCCGTTGGAATCGCCGTTCTTCCCAAGCATGTAGGTGTGTGCCAGCAGGCCGACGCGGTTGAAGATCGCGTCCGAACCCTGCACCGGCGTCAGGCGAATGGCCGCTACGCCATGGAACAAGGCTTCACGCATGGTCAGATTATAGGTGTGCGGCGGCGTCGGTCCGCGCATCTTCTGATCGATGTAGCGTGGGTTGTCGCGCATCTTTCCGAGGCCGGAATGGGCCTCCAGCCGCTCGCCGTTCGGCAGGTAGACCGTAGCGTTTTCGATGTCGTAGATCGCAACACCGGCGCGCAGGCGCGGCGAAAAGACCGGCTTATCGTAGCGCGGCACTGCATCGTCTTGGTCATCCTCGATCGGCGAGTTTGGCTTGGCATAAGCAAGCACAGGCTCGGCAGCGCGCGGCGAACCCTTGGAGGCCGGAGCCGGCTTGCCGACGAGGCCATCGGGCCGCGCCATCGGCAGCGGTACGGAATCTTCATCGGGCGCCAGAACCAGATCGAAAGGCCGCGGGCTGCTGTCTGCCTCGGCAACGTCCACCTCTGCCGGCTTGCCGGCAGCAGGAGCGGCAGCCCGATTGACCGGCGCCGGCTCGACCGGAACGGGCGTCACGCGAGGTCCGGCTTCGGCAAGCGCGAGCGTTGCCGGCATTTCGGCAGCAGCAACGGCTTCCTTCGACGGAATGATGATCCTGTCATCGACGTCAGACGCAGCGGAAGCGGTTTCGACGACGGTTGGCGGCGCCTTGAGCGTGTCGTCCTTGTTGAAGCGCGGATTGTCGGAGAGGGCAACCGGCTGAAGTTGCGCGACGGCAATGGGAAGGCGGTTGGTTTTCGCAAGTGCCAGGATTGCATTCGAGGCAGCCGATGTCTTCTCCGCATGCGACTGGATCAACTGGGCCGTCAAAGGCACAACCGGCTTGGCGTCGAATGCCGCAAGCCGCGAAGCCTTGTTCACGTGGATGAGGCGCTCATGCGCAACGGCAACAGGTGTTGCCTTCGGCGCAGCCGTGACCTGAGCAATCTCCTTTCGGGAGGAGAACGGCATCGGCACGGATTGCATCGTCGCAACAGCGCCGATGAGCCACGTGGAGGTCAAAAGTCCGGCGATTGCGATGCCGGTAAGAAAACCGCGAGATCTGCCCGAACGAACAGGGGATCCGCCAAAAGGGGCGACGTTATTGAACGTCCCTACTGCAAACGCCATACTCTACTCGTCTTCCAAAACTCGCTACGCAGGCCGGCAACACTGACTACTGATCTATGCCGGAGCCGCTAACTGCCCAAAAAGGCCGAATTTTGGCCCGTCCGCGGCATGCGACCGTTTCTTAAGGATGACGAACTATGGTTTCCAATTGGTTTACGGGCACGGCGCTCTGCTTCGATTGTCACGAAAAGAGACGCAATATTTTAGGGAAAGCTATTTTTCAAAGGTTTGCAGTCACCGCCCGGTGAGGGGTGATTCGATGGTGGAAGATTTTTCCGACGTCAGCTTCGCGCCATCACATAGCTGCCGGGTGCTTCCTCGATGGCGTTGAGTGCCGCGCCGCCCGGTTTGCGGGCCGCAACGCGCTCGCCGGCTTGCGCCTCGATCCACGCATGCCAGTGCGGCCACCAGGAGCCCGCCGTTTCCTTCGCCTTGGCAAGCCAGGCGTCATAGTCGCCCTTGGCCGGGCCGCCGCTCCAGAACTGGTATTTGTGCTTGTCGGGCGGGTTGACGACGCCGGCAATATGGCCGGAGCCGGTCACGACGAACTGCACTTTGCCGCCGAAGAACCGGCTGCCGAGGAAGACGGACTTCGCCGGCGCGATATGATCCTCACGCGTCGCGAGATTGTAGATCGGAATCTTGACGTCTTTCAGCGAGACGGTTTTGCCGTCGAGGATCATCTCGCCCTTTGTTAGTGCATTCCTCAGGTAGCAGTTGCGCAGGTAGAAGGCATGGTTGGCTGCTGCCATGCGGGTCGAATCGGCGTTCCAGAACAACAGGTCGAAGGGGAGAGGCTCCTGGCCCTTCAGGTAGTTGTTGACGAAATAGGGCCAGATAAGCTCGCTTGCTCTCAGCATATTGAAGGCCGTCGACATGCGCGAACCGTCGAGATAGCCGAGTTCCTGCATATGCGCTTCCAATGCCTGAAGCTGCTCTTCGTCGACGAAGACCTTGAGGTCGCCGGCATGGGTGAAATCGACCTGCGTGGTAAAGAGCGTCGCGGTCCTGATGCGCTTGTTCTTCTCCTTGGCATGCAATGCCAGCGTAGCGGCGAGCAGTGTGCCGCCGACGCAATAGCCGATGGCGTTGACCTCTTTCTCGCCGGTCGCCTTCTCCACCGTCTCCAGCGCGAAATCGACGCCTTCCCTTGCGTAAGCCGTCCAGTCTTTCAGCGCATGGCGGCTATCCGGATTGACCCAGGAGATAACGAAGACGGTGTGTCCCTGATCGACACACCATTTGATGAATGATTTCTGCGGGTTGAGATCGAGAATGTAGAATTTGTTGATCCAGGGCGGGCAGATCAGCAGCGGCCGCTTCAATACGGTTTCCGTCGAAGGCTCGTACTGGATGATCTGGCAGATTTCATTCTGGGCGATCACTTTGCCCGGGGTCAGCGCCATATCGCGGCCGACGGCGAATTTGGTCATGTCGGTCTGGCGCAGGCGTAGTTCGCCGCGGCCCGCGATGATATCCTCGGTCAGCATCTTCATGCCGCGCACGAGGTTCTCGCCGCTGGTCGCGATCGTTTCCCGGTAGACTTGCGGATTAGTGACCACGAAATTGGTGGGCGATAGTGCCGCGGTGATCTGCTTCACATAGAAGCCGGCCTTGTGCTTCGTGTGCTCATCCAACCCTTCGGTCTCGGCCACGAGCTTTTCAGCCCAGTCGGCGGTCACGAAATAGACCTGCTTCAAAAATTCGAAGAAGGGGTTCTTCTGCCAGTCTTCGTCTGCGAAACGCTTGTCCTTGCGCTCGATCTCCTGTTCGACCGTCTCGCCCTGCATGCGCTGCATCGACCGCATCCAGATGCCGAAGAACGAGGTCATGAGCTCCGTCTGGGCTTCGAAGGTGCGGCGCGGATCGGAAATCCAGTACTCCGTAACCTTGGAGAGCGTCTTCACCATATCGGTGACGGGTTCGACGACCGTGTCGGAGATTTCGCCACGCTCACGCGGGGCCAGCCACGCTGAAGCTGCCTTGCCGAGGTTTTCGAGCGCACGGGCGAAGTTCATCGCCATGGCCTCGGGATCCTTCAGGAGATAGGGATCAAGATCCTTGGCGTCGAAATCCCGCTTGGCACCATTCTCCCGCTTGCTGTCGGTCACGCATTTCCTCCGGCGGCAGCATCCACTGTTTGTTCGTTGTACATCTGCGACGATGAAGAAAACAAGTTCCGCAGACCCGCTCTCGTGCTATTGCTTTGTCGCTGCGACGAATTTAACAGTCGAAGCAGGCAGGATTGGATCATCAGGCATGACGACGACAGGCATTGGGCATTTCGCGACCTTCACCCGCACCGCAGCAATCTGCGCGGCGGCCGCGGCAATGGCCTTCGCGCTTGCCGGATGCAACAAGACCGCCGAGGAGAAGAAGGCCTTCGCCCAGCGCATGGCAGCGCCGACCGCAGTCGTGATGCCGGCGTCCAAGGGAGAGCCTGTCGAAGGTGGCCTGACCAAAAGCCGTGATGGTTATCCCTCATTCGGTGCGCCACTGACCGCCGCCAACGTGCAAATGAGTGACGAGCAGGCAGCCGAGCTGCAGCACCAGCTGACAGCGCTGACGGGCAAGCGCAATTCAGGCGCGATCTCGGAGGCGGAATATCAGCGTCGCGTCGCCGAGATGCGCGCGCTTGCCGCCGACCACGGGGCCTCGACGCTCTCCGAAATCACCAAATAAGCCTTGCCTTTAAGGCGATTTGGACGCAAAGCCTTCCGGATGGATCGGAAGATGCAATTTTCCCGATAATGCGCTTCATGTGCGGCTCTCCGTCAAAGATTTGCCGCGCAGTTTGAGTTGAAGAGGAATACGGCGCTGCGAGTCTGAAGCTCGTATCGCAGATGCCGGGAGACGGAACGAGCTTCGACAGCGGTCAGTTGGCCGCATTTCCATGGGGAAAGAGATGGAAGAGTTTCACAAAGTCCGGCGTTTGCCGCCTTACGTTTTCGAACAGGTCAACCGTTTGAAAGCGAGCGCGCGAGCGGGCGGGGCCGATATCATCGATCTCGGCATGGGAAACCCTGACCTTCCGACCCCTCAGGCGATCGTCGACAAGCTGTGCGAAGTCGTCCAGGACCCACGCACACACCGCTATTCGTCCTCCAAGGGCATTCCCGGCCTGCGCCGTGCGCAGGCTGCCTATTACGCCCGCCGATTCGGCGTGAAGCTGAATCCCGATACGCAGGTCGTCGCCACTCTTGGCTCCAAGGAAGGCTTCGCCAACATGGCGCAGGCGATCACCGCACCGGGGGACGTCATCCTCTGCCCGAACCCGACCTATCCGATCCATGCCTTCGGCTTCCTGATGGCTGGCGGTGTGATCCGCTCCATGTCGGTCGAGCCGGACGAAAGCTTCTTCCCGCCGCTGGAACGGGCGGTGCGCCATTCGATCCCGAAGCCGCTGGCGCTGATCCTGAACTATCCGTCGAACCCGACGGCCTTCGTTGCCAGCCTCGACTTCTACAAGGACGTCATTGCCTTCGCTAAGAAGCACGACATCATCGTGCTGTCGGACCTCGCCTACTCGGAAATCTATTTCGATGGCGAGCCGCCACCGTCTGTGCTGCAGGTTCCGGGCGCAATGGACGTGACGGTCGAATTCACCTCCATGTCCAAGACCTTCTCCATGCCTGGCTGGCGCATGGGCTTTGCCGTCGGTAATGAGCGGCTGATCGCGGCGCTGACGCGTGTGAAGTCCTATCTCGATTACGGCGCCTTCACGCCGATCCAGGTTGCGGCCACCCATGCCCTGAACGGCGACGGCTCCGACATTGCGGAAGTCCGCAACGTCTACAAGCGTCGCCGCGACGTCATGGTCGAAAGCTTCGGCAAGGCCGGCTTTGAAGTGCCGCCGCCGGCGGCCACCATGTTCGCCTGGGCAAAGATCCCGGAAAAGTTCCGTCATCTCGGCTCGCTGGAATTCTCCAAGCTGCTGGTCGAGAAGGCCGACGTCGCCGTTGCCCCGGGCATCGGCTTTGGCGAACAGGGTGACGACTACGTCCGTTTGGCGCTCGTAGAGAACGAACACCGCATCCGCCAGGCTGCGCGCAACATCAAGAAGTTCATGTCGACGGCCGACGAGACGATGCACAACGTCATCTCGCTCAACGCCCACCGTTAATTCCAACCTTGAAGACAGCCGCGAAACTGCGGCTGTCTTTCATCAGAGACATTTCAGGATCGATCCATGGCAGATGCCCTCAAAATCGGCATTGCGGGCTTGGGTACCGTTGGTGCCTCGCTTGTTCGCATCATCAAGCAGAAAAGCAACGAACTTGCAGTCACCTGCGGCCGCCCGATCACGATTACGGCAGTTTCGGCCCGTGACCGAACGAAGCACCGTGGCATCGATCTGACAGGCATCGCCTGGTATGAGCGCCCGGAAGAGCTGGCGGAAAAAGCCGACATCGATGTTTTCGTCGAGCTGATCGGTGGCGCAGAAGGCGCCGCAAACACAGCCGTTCGTGCCGCTCTCGCTCGAGGTCTCCATGTGGTGACAGCCAACAAGGCGCTACTTGCCTATCGTGGCGTCGAGCTTGCGACGATTGCCGAAGAAAAGGGCTCGCTCCTGAACTTCGAAGCGGCGGTCGCCGGCGGCATTCCGGTCATCAAGGCGCTGCGTGAATCGCTGACGGGAAATACGATCTCGCGCGTCTATGGCATCATGAACGGTACCTGCAACTACATCCTCACCAAGATGGAGAAGGAAGGTCTGTCCTTTGCCGATTGCCTGAAGGAGGCTCAGCGTCTCGGTTATGCCGAGGCCGATCCGGCTTTCGACATCGAAGGCAATGACACTGCTCACAAGCTGTCGATCCTGACGACGCTTGCCTTCGGCAACAGAATTGCCGCCGATGATATCTATCTCGAAGGCATCACGAATATCTCGATCGAGGATATCCGCGCTGCGGCCGATCTCGGCTACCGTATCAAGCTGCTCGGCGTTGCCCAGCGCACGGATACCGGCATCGAACAGCGCGTGCATCCGACCATGGTGCCAGTTGATTCCGTCATCGCCCAGGTCGATGGCGTCACCAACGCGGTCGCAATCGAATCCGATATCCTCGGCGAATTGCTGATGGTCGGCCCCGGTGCCGGTGGCAACGCCACGGCATCTTCTGTGCTTGGCGATATCGCCGACATCGCCAAAAGCCAGCCGGGCGCCCAGCGCGTTCCCGTTCTCGGTCATCCGGCAAAGTCACTGGAGCCTTACCGCAAGGCGCAGATCCAGAGCCATGAAGGCGGTTATTTCATTCGCCTGACCGTTCTCGACCGCACCGGCGTCTTCGCCAGCGTCGCCACCCGCATGGCTGAAAACCAGATTTCGCTGGAATCGATTGTCCAACGCTCCCAGCAGCATCTGGCGCCCTCGCATCATCAGACGATCGTCCTCGTCACTCATGCGACAATGGAGGATTCCGTGCGCAAGGCAGTCGCGGCGATCAAGGAGGAGGGCTACCTCGTCGGAGAGCCGCAGGTGATCCGCATCGAACGTCCGAAGGAAGAATCCTGACGCTTTGTTCCAGTTTGGAACGGTTCAACCCGTCCGAGGTCACTCGGACGGGTTTTCTGTTATTAATCAAGGCACTTCGCCAAAATTTATATTAACAGATATTGAGATATAGATATAATCAATCCGCGAGATGTTGGAGTCGTGGGTTGAGGAATATCGAGCAGCATACGGATGATCATGCTCCCACGGAGCTTGAGAGTCCTCGGGCGGATTTACAGAGATATGATCAGGCGACCCTTGGAGTGGCCCTCGAATGCGAGGGGCCGCAAGGGCGAAATTGGGCTACGCTCCTGATCCTGCTTTCGATCGTGTTCGTTCAGACACTGGGTATCGGCTTGGTTATCTGGACACTTTTCTGGTAATCCACAGCCTTCAAATCACCGCTTTGCTATCCGTTCCGCATCTGTAAAAAGAGGCAGATGATGAAAGCGGAGTTTGGCATGGCAGATATGGTCGATCCGGTACCGCGCGCCTTCCTGGGCGTCGAAAGGTCCGTTCTCGACAATCGCTGGGTTTCACGTCTCGACCAGGCGGGGCAAAACCGCGCGCTCGCCATGTCGCAGATGCATGGCCTGCCTGACCTGATCGCCCGCGTGCTTGCCGGGCGCGGCGTTGCGGTGGATGAGGCGGTCGAATTCCTCGATCCGACGATCCGCAGCCTCATGCCTGATCCCTACAAGCTGACCGACTGCGAGAAGGCCGCCAAACGCCTTGCCGCGGCGATCCGTAATAGTGAGCCCGTTGCGATCTTCGGCGATTACGATGTCGACGGTGCGGCCTCTTCCGCGCTCATGTATCGCTTCCTGACCCATTTCGGCGTCAAGGCGCATATCTACATTCCCGACCGCATCTTCGAAGGTTACGGCCCCAATCCGACGGCCATCAATCAGCTAATCGACAACGGTGCAAGCCTGATCGTCACCGTCGACTGCGGCTCCACCAGTCATGAGACGCTGGCGGCTGCCGCAGACCGCAACATCGATGTCGTCGTCATCGATCACCACCAGGTGACACACGAGCTGCCGCCTTGCCACTCCCTCGTCAATCCAAACCGCGAAGACGATCTTTCCGGCCTGGGGCATCTTTGTGCGGCGGGTGTCGTTTTCATGGTGCTTGTCGCAACGCTGCGCCTGCTGCGAGAGGCAGGAGACAAGCGCATTCTCGCGATCGATCTCCTGCAGTGGCTGGATATCGTCGCACTCGCCACCGTCTGCGATGTCGTGCCTCTCAAGGGGCTCAACCGCGCCTATGTGGTCAAAGGATTGGTCGCCGCGCGCCACCAGAGCAATGCCGGTCTTGCAGCACTTTTCCGCAAGGCGGGCCTGGCAGGCCCTGTTACGCCTTATCATTTCGGCTTCCTGATCGGTCCGCGCATCAATGCCGGCGGACGAATCGGCGATGCAGCGCTTGGAAGCCGCCTGCTGACACTGGATGATGCCGTAGAGGCCGAAGCCATCGCCCAGCGGCTGGATGAACTCAATCGCGAGCGTCAGGCCATGGAAGCGGTCATGCTGCAGGAGGCTGAGGCCGAAGCGCTAGCCGAGTATGGAGACGGCGAGGGGGCCTCTGTCATCGTTACCGCGCATGAGAAATGGCATCCCGGTATTGTTGGCCTCATTGCCGCGCGCCTGAAGGAAAAATTCAAGCGACCTGCCTTCGCCATCGCCTTCGATCCATCCGGCAGGGGTACCGGCTCGGGGCGTTCGATCAATGGCTTCGACATGGGCAGGATGGTGCGTGCAGCGGTTGATGAGGGACTGCTCGTCAAGGGCGGCGGACACGCCATGGCGGCCGGTTTGACCGTGGAGCGCAGCAAGCTCGGCCTGCTGCGCACTTTCTTCACCGAGAAGGCCCAGAAGACGGTGTCGGCCCTCGTCGCCAATGAAACACTGAAGATCGATGGCGCCATCGCTGCAAGCGGTGCAACGATCGAGCTTATCGACCGTCTGGAAACGGCGGGACCTTATGGCTCGGGACATTCCCAGCCGCTCTTTGCCGTACCGGGCCATCGTGTGCGCGATTCCCGTCTAGTCGGCGAACGGCATGTGAAAGTGACGTTGGAAGCCATGGATGGCGCACGCCTCGACGGCATCGCCTTCAGGGCTGCCGAGACCCCGCTCGGCAATCTGCTTCTTAACTCTCGCGGCGCCAACGTGCATGTCGCAGGCTCGCTCGGTGCCGAACACTATCAAGGCTCGCGCAGAATCCAGCTGCGGATCAGCGACGGCGCGCAGGCCAAGTGACGGGCTGAAGGGCAAGGGGTCAGGATGAGGGCAGGTCGGCTGAGCTGGAAAAATGGTGCTTTTCCGCGAGGACGAGTGACGGGCATACCAAGCGGCACGCCGCCGTCAATTCGCACATCGCGGCTCAGCGAGCGTACCGAGATAACTCTATAAAAATAAAAGGAAATATTGGAGGAGAGTGGCACGCCCTAGGGGAGTCGAACCCCTCTTTACAGAATGAAAATCTGTCGTCCTAACCGATAGACGAAGGGCGCGTGCTCTGTGGTGGCGCCCTTATAGTCAGCACTTTTCTGCACCGCAAGCGGCAAAATAAGAAATTTTTGCCGGATTGTGCAGTTTTTTGTTGGGCTTGTGGAAAAGCCGAAAAGAGCGGCTTTATTGCCTCGTATAGTCACTGCCTCCCGCTGCTAACTTTGTCAGCCAAGCCACCGAACAATTTCGTAAGCTGGCATCGGGCGGTGGAAACCTTTCAGAGTCAATTCGCCAACAGGAATGGATTCGACGAATGACTCGACGGCGCCGAAGACGCGTTGGCTGACGAGGATCTGACGAGACTTGGCCTCCTCGCACAATCGGGCCGCATGGTTCGCTACAGTACCGATGACCGCATAGTCCGAGCGCTGGTTGAAACCAATCTGCCCGATGGTTGCATGGCCCCGGGCGATGCCGATTCCGAAACCGAGCAAATAGCCCCGCTTGCGCCATCGTTCTGAATGCTCGTCAATTGCGTCACGCATCGCCACGGCCATTGAAACAGCACTCTCAGTATGGCTGGCGCAGGGCAATGGGTCGTTGAAGACCACAAGAATGCCGTCGCCCACGAACCGTTCCAACGTCCCTTCGTGGCGGGTGATTTGTTCACCGAGGCAGGAATGGTACTCGCCAAGAACCGTCATCACCTCTTCAGGCTCGGCAGTTTCGGCAAATGCCGTAAAGCCGCGTAGATCGCAGAAAACCACCGTGACCTCACGGCGGTGGCTTTGGAGAAGCGCTTCGCCATTGCCGGCCGCAACAATGAGATCGGCAACCTGGGCGGGCAGAAACCGTCGGAGCCGAGCCATCCGCTCGATCTCCATGACCTGCCGCGCCACTTTCTGTTCGAGGGATTGGTTCCACGCCGTCAATTGCGCGGTCAGGTCCTGAAGGCTCCGTGCCTGGGCTTCGACGGTGTCGTGAAGCGCCTTCTGCCGTAGCATCGATCGGACACGCGCCAGCAGCGCCTTGTGCTCGAATGGCTTAGTGAGATAGTCGTCGCCACCCGCATCCAGCCCCTCTACGACATCTCCCGTGTCGGCTTTTGCAGTCACGAGGATGACCGGGATTGATCGTAACGAAACGTCTTGCTTAAGTATGCGCACGACGCTGATACCGTCGAGTTTCGGCATCATGATGTCGAGAAGGATGAGGTCAGGCATGAGGTCGCGCACTTTAGCGAGCCCCTCTTCGCCATCCGCGGCGGTCGCCACTTCGTAACCATTCGCCTCGAGGCGCATCCGCAGGATCTCAAGATTTTCCGGCGTGTCGTCGACGGCAAGAATGCGGGGCGGATGATGCATGGTGCAGCCTCCCTAAGATAGGAATTCACGAATCTTTGCCAGCAACAATCGCGGGCTGAATGGTTTGGCGATGTAGCCATCGCACCCTGCAGCAAGGGCTTTTGCCGCATCGCCGGACAGCGCATAGGAGGTGACGGCGATGATCGGGATGTGCCGGAGCGCTGGGTCGGACTTGATGCGGCGTGTCGCTTCATATCCGTCCATCACGGGCAACTGGATGTCCATAAGGATCAAGTCCGGCCTGTGGGCCGCTGCAGCCGTAACGCCGGCGGCGCCATCCGCGGCCTCGATCAGTTCGTATTCGGTGGTCGCGATGAGGTCGCGCACGATCTGGCGATTGTCTTCTGTGTCTTCCACCATCAGGATTCGTTTGTTCATGCCGCTTGATCGCGCTCCCCTGCATCAATTGGGACCGTTATGCGGAAGGTCGCACCGGAACCGGCCTCCGACTCCACGGTTATTGTTCCGCCGTGCATTTCAACAAAGCGCTTCGAGATCGCCAGACCGAGACCCGTTCCTCCTTTCTGCTTGGTGCTGCTGTTGTCTACCTGCTGGAATTCCTCGAAGATGAGAACTTGGTCTTGAGGCGCGATGCCCGGGCCGGTGTCCCGCACGACGATCTCGAAGTGGCCATCGGCTGCGCTGGCCAGAATATTGACCGACCCCGCCTCGGTGAACTTGATAGCGTTCCCGGCGATGTTGAGCAGGACCTGAGTCAGACGGCGCTCGTCACCGCGGCCGGTCGGAAGATCGTCGGCAAGTGTCGCGGTGAACACGAGGCCCTTTTCCCGCGCCAGCGGCTCTACCGCAGCGGCGGTACTTCGAACGATCTGCGCAAGGGAATAATCGTCAAACGCCAGTGTCAATTGGCCGGCTTCGATCTTTGAAAGATCGAGCACGTCGTTAATGAGTCCCAGGAGGTGGCGACCGTTGGCCTGTACTCGCGCCACCGTCGCCTTTGCCCGGTCTGGAAGCTCGCCGTATATGCCGTCGAACAGAAGTTCGGTGAAGCCCAGAACCGAATTAAGCGGCGTCCTCAACTCATGGCTCATGTTTGCGAGGAACTGAGATTTGTGGCGGCTTGCGGTCTCAAGCTCCCGGCCTTTATCCTCAATCTCGCGGAACAGCTTGGCGTTTTGAATGGCCAGTACCGACTGAGCGGCAAAAGTTTCCATCAGGTGGACAATCTGCTCGTCAAATTCCCCGGGTTCGCGGCGCCTGACGACGAGAGCGCCAACAATCTTGTTCGGCCTGAGCAATGGAACAATCAGAACGCTGCGATATCCGGCGTCTCGAATAATTTTCTGAGCGGGAGTCGGCGTGCCTTCGCCGAGTTCGGGCACTTGAACAGGTTCGCGGCGCCGGGCGGCTTCACCGATCACCGGATCATTCAGAGAGATGGTCTGCCCAGAAATCGCAGCAACAAGCTCGTCGCTCATTCCGTAAGTTGCGCGCGGACGGAACTGTTGCTTGGTGCTGCTGAACACATAGATAGTACCCGCATCCGTGTCCGAGAGTTGTACGGCCTTAGCTACGATCGTCTGCAGCACGGTGTCGAGATCAAGCGTCGAATTGACCGCCTTGGTGACCTCTCCAAGCGCTTGCAATTCGGCGACAGAGCGCGCGAGTTCGGCCGTGCGCGCCTGGACCTCCTGGAACAAACGCACATTCTCGATCGCGATCACCGCTTGGTCGGCGAAGGTGGTGAGCAGTTCGATCTGCTTGCTGTTGAACGGGCGAACTTCGATACGACGGATTGTCAGAGTTCCGATGGCTTCGTCTTCCCGCAGGAGCGGGGCAGCAAGCGTGGTCCGATGGCCAAGCCGCATCGCCATTTCTCGGCCCGCAGGGAAATCATCGCCTGCGGTGGTGAGGTCGCTTACGAAAACGGTTTCTCTGTCAACAAAGGCGCGACCAGAAATCCACTCACGGCTGATCGGCCACCTGACGAAGTCAATCGGAATCGGGCCGTAATGCGCCCTGATTGTCAGCGACTCACCGTCTTTCAGGAGTATGATCGCGTCGTAGGCGTCGCAGAGTTTTGCCGCGCTCTCGGCGACGGCATTCAGGACAGGCTGAATGTCGGTCGGGGAAGCGGCGATCGTGCGCAGAATCGTGCTCGTCGCCATCTGCTGCTCAAGTGCTTCAGTCAGCTCTCGGTTCCGGGTCTCAATTTCCTGGTAAAGCCGCCCCAACTGCGCAGAGGTCTGGTTGACATTGTCGGCGAGCACTCCCAGCTCGTCCCGGTTGCCGACTGCAACCTGTTGGGCAAAGTCGCCGCTTGCTATCTGGCGTAGACGCGTCTCAATCTTCTTGACGGGCTCGATCAGCGACCAGGAGATGACGTAGCCAAGACCCAGCGCTAAGAGGATACTGCCCACAGCAAAGGACACTACCACCAGTCGCGAGGTGTCGTAGGCTCCCTCCGTCACCTCGATAGCCGTCACCATCTCGGCTTCGGCCATGTTGACCAACTGGTTCATCAGCCGTTCGAGCCGGTCGGCCGAAGGCATGATCTCATTAAGTTGAACGTTGCGTGCTTCCTCAGTCTGACCGGCGCGGATGAGTCCCGCGCCGCGCGTCACACCGGCCGTAAACCGGTCATACTCAAGCCGGACCTGACCGAGCACTTCCACCTCGCTCACGGCGACGAACTCCATCCGATCGAGATCATAACCAAACTGGTTGAGCTGGCGTAGCGCCGCATCCAACATCCTCTCATCTTGAAGCAAAAGTGCCGTCGAGATGCTGTACAGCTGGTTGGACGTGTCGTGCTGGACCTGGCGATAGGCTGCGATCTTGCGCTGCAGCTTGATCAGTTCGGTCGTCTGATCGTTGACCCCGCTCAACACCTGCAACCCGACCGCCCCGAGCACGATCAGCAGTCCGACGATCGACAGGAACGCGATTAGGAGCTTGGTCTGAACGCGTACCGGCAGGCGCGCAATCCAACCAATCAGCCGGGTCGCGACGCTACCGGGCTTCATCCACGAGGCTGAGAAGATCACTGCGGAACTCCTCCAAATCGAAACCAGCTCCGATATACTGCACGCGTAAGTTACCGCTACGATCCACGAGCGACGTCAACAGGGTATGATCGACGTCGCCGCCCACGGTCTTCCTCGCTATGACGCCATACCTCCGCCCCACATCGTGAACGACTGCCGGATCGCCGCTAAGAAACACCCAGCCCTTCACATCGGCGGCGAAATTCTGCGCGTATTGCTTCAACACTTCAGGTGTATCCCGTTCGGGGTCGACCGTGATCGAAACGAAGCTGATCTGCGGCCCGAACACAGGGCCAAGCGCGTCCTTCACACGCGCCATGTTGTCGGTCAGCATCGGGCAAATGTCGGTACAGGAAGCAAAGATGAACGCGACGGCGACGACCTTGCCGCGAAGATCGCGGAGTGACACAGGTACGCCGTCCTGCGACGTCAGAGTAAAGTCCGGCGCCGCTCCGATGGTCGGCAAACGCTCGTCGTGCGATGTATCATGCGCCTGCGCTGGCGCGCCTAGCAACATCAACAGCAGAATCTGTGCTGGCCATCTCATTGAAACCCCCTTCTTCCCTCCCGAAAGAGCGTGTCTGGCCACTCGCCTACATCTTCAGCTTGCGTTTCACCTCGTTGAGGAAGCGCCAATCGGTACCGCCGGCGATGATTTTTTGCGGGCTCGACTTGAGCATGCCGGACTCATGCAGCCGCAGGGAGTAAAATCGAATCGTGTCCTCGGGATCGTAATCGCGCCATTTGCCGTAGGGCACCTCGCTCATCGTTTGCAGGGCATAATCATAGTTGGCGGTGAACCCGCCATCGACGATTTGTCGTGCAACGCGACGTGGCTCGGCCACGCATAGGTCTGCCGCCTTGAGAATGGCGCGCAACACGCGCTTGGTGGCGACGGGGTTGTTCCGAACGAAGTTCGCATTGCCTGCGAGCATGCAGCAGAAGTACTGCGACCAGGGATGATCGATGGCACTGTTTACGACAACGTGACCGATGTTGCGGGCGCGCAGTTCCTGGGGTTCGGGTGGAAAGCCAAGGAACGCGTCGACTTTTCCGTTCTCGAAAAGCTCCATTGGCCTGACGGACGGATTGGTCACCCAGCGGATGTCCCTTTGTGGGTCAAGCCCGACATAGGCAGCCATGCTGGTCACGAACACGTGCGGCGTTGAACCCAAGCCTTGTATGCCTACAGTTTTTCCCTTCAGATCTGTGATGCCGCGAATACTTTCGTTTCCAAACAGCTCGAAGCAGCCGGAATGCACGCCCGCCAGCAGGGTGATCGGTTCACCCGCATCGATCGCAAGGGCAAGTGGTGCAGCGAAGTTCAAACTGAAATCCACATCACCGCGCGCGATCTGCTCGGCCTGGGCGTAGCCTGCTTCTGCCATCACATAGCGGATGTCTGTGAACCCATCCAAACGCAGCAACTCCTCGGCGACGTACTGGGGGGCGATACAGATGCCCCTGATCTTTGCCAAGCGGATGGTGCTGGTTTCTAATGGCGCTTCCGCGGCTAACGACTCCACTGCGCCGCCCAGACTAGCGACGACTGCGGACGTGGCGCTTGCCAAGAAACGGCGCCGGTTTAGCATCAGTTGCATAGTGCTCTCCTTCCCTGGAAAAGCACAACGTTCGGATTACACCCGAACGTTTTGGCAGCGTTCCTGAATGATCTGCATCGGAGTGAATCCCCTCCAAACTCAGCAGGAAAATTTCAAACAGAATCGCTAAAAAAATGATCCCAGAGGGCAGAAACTTCGGGCAATGTAATTATCACTGCGGAGAGCGCCTAAGGGTGAGTTCTCGCGCCGGCACTGAAGTTTCCACCGCTAAGATTATACACCTTGGCGGCGCCGGTATCGAGAGGAAAGCTTTCCGGCAGCAACCGGCTCGCCTACTAGTCGGACATCTTCACGCCGACTTTGATAGTCTCGCTCGGTACCTGCCTTAAGCCGAACTGATTAGCCAGACTTACGGTGCAGCACTTTCGCCTAATAGAGCGGCGCGGCAAACGAACCACAGGCGAGCGAAGCCGCCGCGCGCTGTTCGAGGACCGCGCCTACCGCTCGCGAGCGCGGAGATAGCATTGCTTTGCTTCCGTGCACCCTGCCGCGGGTTTAACCTCGTGCACCCTATGTGCTATTATTCGCAATCCAGTTAAACCGTACGAAGCTGTATCTGTTCATGCGAGGTCAGAGGCCCCATGGGTACATTCTTCATGTCACGCTGGCCAGCATTTGGAAGGGAGGGACACCATGTATACCCTATACCCTGGACGGTTTAGCCGACGGAGGTTCCTGCGTGGGATAACTCTGGCAGGGACTGCTGGGCTCCTAGGCTGGTACCCCACGCGAGCCGCTACGGAGCCGCCGCCCGAGACGACGCGGATCCGGCTCGTCAGGATTCCCAGCATCTGTCAGGCGCCCCAATATGTAGCCGAAGAACTGTTGCACGGCGAAGGGTTCACCGAAGTGCAGTACCTCCGGAAGGAGGGAACCGCAGACATCGAGACGGCCCTGGCCTCAGGCGAAGCCGATCTCAATGGGCATTTCGCCGCTCCGCTCCTTCTCCGCCTGGAGGCGGGGGATCCTATCGTCATTCTGGCAGGACTCCACGTCGGCTGCTTTGAGTTGTTCGGGACCGATCGCATCCAGACGATCCGCGACCTCAAGGGGAAGACCGTGGCGGTACCGGCGCTAGATTCCAGCCGATTCGTCTTCCTCGCCTCGATCGCGGCTTACGTCGGCCTGGACGTCCGTAAGGACATACACTTCGTGGCGTATCCCGGACCCGAGTCCGTCCGGCTCCTAAGTGAGGGGAAGATCGATGCCTATCTGGGCTTCCCTCCCGAACCACAGGAGATGCGGGAGCAGCAAATCGGCCATGTGGTGATTAGCAGCACCGTGGACCGGCCTTGGTCGCAATACTTTTGCTGCATGCTGGCTGGGAATCGAGAGTTCGTCCGCACGAATCCGGTGGCCACCAAGCGCGCCCTCCGCGCCATCTTGAAAGCGGCGGATTTCTGCGCCAGCGAGCCCCAGCAATCTGCACAATTCATGGTGGAACAGGGCTATACTAAGCGCTATGACCATGCCCTACAAGTTATGAAGGCGCTGCCATATCAGTGGCGCGAGTATAGCGCTGAGGACACCCTGCGCTTCTATGCCCTACGCCTCCACGAAGTCGGGATGCTCAAGAGTACACCCCAGAAGCTCCTGGCCGAGGGCACTGACTGGCGTTTCTTCAACGAACTAAAGAAGGAGTTGAAGGGATAGAAGAGGGAGGTGATAAGTGGAACGCGAGACGAGGAGATGGCCCGGGCAAGGAGGCGAGCTGCCCCCGGTTGTCCAATCCTTTAGGATTGGTTCTCATTGCGAAACGTTGGCACTTTCCCGAGAAGAATATGCACTGCCCATTCACGTGCCCTGGCGTGCCCCATAATGGCAATGGTTGTCCGGCTGTTATGAATCAGTACTATCTACATGACATAATTATATAATTTGGTACGCCCTAGGGGAGTCGAACCCCTCTTTACAGAATGAGAATCTGTCGTCCTAACCGATAGACGAAGGGCGCAGGCTTGCAACTCAAATAGGAGGGCGCAATGCGTTCCGCAAGCAGTAGATAGAGCACTGTATTATAAGAGGAAGTGGCACGCCCTAGGGGAGTCGAACCCCTCTTTACAGAATGAAAATCTGTCGTCCTAACCGATAGACGAAGGGCGCGTGCTGTGGTGGCGCCCTTATAGTCAGGCACTTCCGATCCCGCAAGCGGCAAATTTGAAATTTTTCAAAAAAATGACAGTTCGTTCCCACTTGTGGAAAATGAAGATTATTGCAGCCGAATCAAAGGGCTGCAACGGTCGCTGGAAATCAGATGCCGACCGCTTCCCTTACGTCATGCTGTTCAAGGGCTGAAAGTCATATGGCCCTTGCTGAAGCAATCGGCGCGCTCTTGCGGCCACAGCCCCAGTTCCAGTCGCGAGCATTGCCGGTATCCAGATGGACCGAATCCGTGTGGCAATAGGTGCCGACGCCGCCACGGTCCGGCAGCGAGCGAATATATTGGGCGATATCCCATTTGCTGATGCCGTCGATCTGGATATCAGCAGCTTCGCAGCTCTTGTGCATCGATTCTTCGGCGCCGCCGACTTCACGGTTATGCTGCGGATCGCGGTAGCCCGATGTCACGACGACCGGCTTGCCGAAATGGGTCTCGACCGTCTTGATGACCCGCATGAGATCGGGTTTGAAGCAGCCGACCTGGACGCTGTCGTTCTGCACATGCAGGCCATTCGGCGCGACACGCGTCATGCCAGGCAGCGATACCTTCTGCAGAAGCCCGGAAAGGCTGCTGAGCAGGTTCTGTTTCGGCGCACTGTAGAGCGCATTCGTCGTCGATCCCGGAATGCTGCCGCCGGCAAGCGAGGCGGTCTGTACGGGCGCAATCCTCGTGCTGGTATTCTGCGACGATTGCTGCGGCAGCATCTCGCCTTGCTGTGGCTCCGGCGGCGCGCTGAACACGCTCGATCTTGGGCCGGCATTCTCAGGTGCGTAAGCGTTCGCGCCCTGCGGCTGGATGACCGTGGAGGTCGAGTTGTTCTGTGGCAGCGGCTGATGATCGGAAAAGATGCTCATCGCCTGCGCATTGATTCGCGTCGACTGCATGACGAGGCCGCCGATATTGGCAGGCTGCTGCGGCTGAATGGCCGGATCGACGGGTGGAGCGGACGGTGCCGCATTCGGATCCTGCACCGCAACCTGCGGATCGACGCCGGAAACATTCGTCAGCATCGGATCGCGATAGAGTTGCTTTGGTGCCGTGGGCGTCGATGCGGCCGGCATTGCCGCAGCCAGTCGCGGCGCTGGCTGTCCCGCTGCTGCAGCCGGCGCGGCGACGGCGGCCGAATCAAGCGCCTTCTTGTCGGAAACGCAGCCGGAAAGCGCCAGGACGGAACTGGCAATCAGCAAAGCACCGACAGCCTGCCGGCTCGGAGGGGCAATCCGCTTGTTATTTCTGGTCAACCGAGAAATCTCCGGTGAATGCGGAAGGCGCCCGAAAGCGCGCTTCCGTTACGATAGAGCCGGAGAGTGCCTTGCGAAGCTTGCCCGCAGCTTGGCTTACCAGGTGCCGGTATTGCCCATGGACAGCCAGGGTTCGGCCGGAGCCAGTTTTTCGCCCTTCTGCAGGATCTCGATCGAGATGCCGTCGGGCGAACGCACGAAGGCCATGTTGCCGTCGCGCGGTGGACGGTTGATGATTATACCGTTGTCCATCAACTTTTGGCAGAGCGCGTAGATATCATCCACCTCATAGGCGAGGTGACCGAAATTGCGTCCTCCAGTATAATCTTCCGTGTCCCAGTTGTAGGTGAGTTCGAGGCAGGGAGTCTTTTCGCTACGGGCACGGTCGATATCGTCCCTAGCAGCCAGGAAAACGAGCGTAAAGCGGCCCTTTTCGTTATCATGGCGGCGGATTTCCTCGAGACCGAACAGGGCGGAGTAAAAATGGAGGGAGGCGTCGAGATCTTTGACGCGAACCATGGTGTGGAGATAGCGCATTTTGTTTCCTCTCTCTTTTTGGGCTAGCCCGTCTGGGTAACAGACACCAGTTTCGGGCAAGTCATCGCTATAAAATGTACAGTTGGGAATAACCGAAAACTAGGACTTGCGCTTATCCGTTACCAAGATGTTAATCTTGATTTCAAGAATCAGTTAACCGTAACAGTGTGACGCGTATTGAGGGGCTGGCGACATGGCTGACAGGATTTCATCGAATGGCTTCACCGACCTTGAAGAATTGTCGGCGGAACCGGTCGATCTCGTTGAAATCACCGGCGTGGTGAAATGGTTCGACGTGGCCAAGGGCTTTGGCTTCATCGTTCCTGACAACGGCATGCAGGACGTCTTGCTGCACGTAACCTGCCTTCGCCGCGATGGCTACCAGACCATCCTCGAAGGCACCCGCATCGTCGCTCTCGTCCAGCGCCGCGAGCGTGGCTACCAGGCCTTCAAGATTCTCTCCATGGACCAGTCGACTGCGGTTCATCCATCGCAGATGCCGCCGGTTCGCACCCATGTGCAGGTCACGGCAACCAGCGGCCTCGAGCGTGCCCTCGTGAAGTGGTTCAACCGCACCAAGGGCTTCGGCTTCCTGACGCGCGGCGAGGGCACGGAAGACATCTTTGTGCACATGGAGACGCTCCGCCGTTTCGGCCTCACCGAATTGCGCCCCGGACAGGTGGTGCTGGTGCGCTTCGGCGACGGCGAGAAGGGCCTGATGGCCGCCGAGATCCATCCGGATGTTCCGAGCCCGGTGGGCCGGTCTCACTGATGGGCGGCCTGTTCCCGGTCGAGATGATAAGAGGCGCCTTCATGGCGCTTTTTTTCATGGTCGCCCTGCCGGCATTTGCGCAGCAGGACATGCGATTCGAAAAAGAGCCGCTGATCATCCAGACGGCTGCCGGCAAGATGCTGCACTTCACCGTGGAGATCGCGGCCACCGGCGACCAGCGCGCCTATGGCCTGATGTTTCGCAAGGCGATGGCCGAAGACGCCGGTATGATCTTCGATTTCGGCACATCGCGGCGCGTCACCATGTGGATGGAAAATACCCTCCTGCCGCTCGATATGCTCTTTGCCGACGATCGCGGTGTGATCACCCATATCAAGGAAGACGCCACGCCCTATTCCCGCGACATCATCGATTCGATGGGCGACGTTCGCTATGTGGTCGAGGTGAATGCCGGCACAGCCCGCAAGCTCAATATTCGCCCCGGCGATCGCATCGTCAGCGCCACGACAACGAAAAAGGTGAAGTAAGCCTGTGAAAACTGCCGGGAAAGGCAGATTTATGGGGTTGCTAGGGCAGGGGGAAGCGTGTATTCCCGCTGCCATCAAAGGCTCGGAGTGTAGCGCAGTCTGGTAGCGCATCTGGTTTGGGACCAGAGGGTCGGGAGTTCGAATCTCTCCACTCCGACCATTATTCTCCCAATATCTTCCGCAATTTGAGATGGCTTCGCAGCGTGTCGTCGCCTGTGGCTGCAGAGATATTTTTGTTCGGGACGTGTTTCGCACCGGAAGATGGCGACGATACCATTCACGTCGCAAATCACGCATGCTCAGGCGTGCTGTGACTCAGCCTTGAGCAAGCAGGCCGACATACTGAGCATAGCTGATCGCTGCGTAGAAAAACGCAGTGATGCTTGCTCCAATCATGATGGCATGGAATTCTGCAGAAGTTCTCATAGCTCTCACCCGTATCACAACGGTTGGTAGACATCGTAGTCGCCTATGCCGGTCATAACAATTAGAAAGCGATCAAAACATGCAACAATCCGAAACATTTCGGATTGTGTGACAGGATTGCCCGCTTATCCACACCCGGCTACGAGGGCTGCGCCTTAAGCGCTCCGTATAAGAAACGCGCTATGCGGCAATCGGTTTCGTCGATCCACCGATCCTGTGGCAGCAGCGCTTTTCCCTTGAAAAAACGGGGATTCGCGGCTAAGCAAAATTCACTTCTTCCTGCGATGTTCGGTATGGAAGCAAGCCTGATCCCAGGCTGAGTTATGAAAGGCGGGCGTGGCCCGCATATCGGAGGCGCCGCAGTCATGTCTGCTAAGATCTATCGTCCGGCCAAGACCGCAATGCAGTCCGGCAAGGCCAAGACGCATCTCTGGGTGCTGGAGTTCGATCAGGAGCAGCCACGCAAGATCGACCCGATCATGGGCTACACGTCTTCGGGCGATATGCGCCAGCAGCTGAAGCTGACCTTCGAAACGCAGGAACTTGCCGAGGCCTATGCCAAGCGCAACGGCATCGAATACCGCGTGATCGCGCCCAAGGATCCCGCGCGCCAGGTCGTCGCTTACCCGGATAATTTCCGCTATACCCGTACCCAGCCCTGGACGCACTGATCCGCCCGCTGCTTGAGACAGAAATGCTGGTGTCGCGGGCTCGCGACATATGCAGACAGACGGCCCCTTAGCTCAACTGGATAGAGCAGCTGCCTTCTAAGCAGCAGGTCGCAGGTTCGAGTCCTGCAGGGGTCGCCATCTTTATCTTTGTCCGACCCGGAGACATCGGTAACACTCCGTACCTAGGACATGGGCGACAATCTGGTGCGAGCGCGCCTCGAGGTCATGCCCTGAGGCGCGCTGAATTTCACTTCCAACTCGTCAGAGACTGAAGCGCAAGGTCGAGCTTTCGAAGCAGACCGCGAACTGGCTTGCAATCGGGATAGGAGGAGGCGATCAGCGCCTTCGCTTCCTGCAAGCGTTCGATGTGAAGGCTGCGGCCGGCGATGCCATACTCATCATCAGGCACAATGTTGCGCTCATGATAGTAGAGTTCGAAGAATACATCGTTCGGCAGGGTGTTACTGTCATACTCAAGCTGGACCCAATCATCCAGTTCCGAACGAACGGAAGCGAGCCTGTTGACGATTCCGGCTCGTTGCCGGGTCGCACTTATAACATCCTTCAATAGTTGGCCGACACGCTGATGCGTGGCGATAGCCATTTTTACATTCGGCCGCCGGCCAGAAGCCATCACCATCCGGTACGGCACGGTATTGCCCGTCGTCCGGGGGCCGCGCTTCTGTTTCGCTTTCTGAGCTTTTTCTTCTGCGTCCCGTACTTCCCCAGGTGACCGAAACAATTCGCCATCAGTCACGGTCACCCGTTTGCAGTTTTCGGGTACAACAGGGGCGGGCATGCGCGACAGCGCCAAAAGAACCGGTCCAAGTGGCAAGCCTTTCTGCTCATCCGAAATCAGATAAAGCTCACTCCCGCCTTCCGGATAGTACATACCAGCCCAAAGCGGCTTGGCAATTTCCCAGCGATTGCGAAGAGACCATGTACTGCGCTCCTGCTGCCGATCCTCTACCGCTGCCGCGTAGGGTTCATCGACGAAGAGGAAACGCTTTTCGACGGGATCGTACCAGCTGCTGCCGTGATCTCTTCCGGGGAGGTCACGTCCAAAATCACCCCTGATGGGCATCCTTTTTGAGGAGGGCTTAAGTCCGGTGGAAGCCATAAACTGCAATGTACGCGCCGCTTTACACGCGAGGGCAAGAGCTGAATCCGCGCCCTCTATATTCATCTGGCAGTGGATCAGGTCGGACGCCCAGCGCGTGAAGTATCCCAGTCCGCGAGCCTGCTTGTATTGGCGAGTTGCGATGATCTCGTCGAGGGGCTTTGATAGCGAGACCTCGATGATCTCGTTGCCACTCGCCTTTGTCTTCGGGTTCCGCCAATGAACGCTGATGAACGTGGAGAAAATGGGCGATGACGGAACAACCGTTGAGGCTTGCAGCGTCCGCAGAGCGTTGGTGTAGTTTGAAAAACCGGCTCGAACCGATGCGCGATCGAGACCCACTGAATGGGCAACGTCGTCCTGCTTGGAGATGGTTTTCGCGAGGCGCCTAATGCCCTCGATTGTGGTAGGCCTAATGTCGTTGACGGACATGTTCTTTTCTCCCGGACTCTTTTTGAAGCGTCACCCGTCAACCGCTTCTGAGCCCGATCAAAAAACATGAACGGGTTCGACTTTCCACCAAGGCAGTGCTGTCAACAGCTTCGCAACTGACGGGCGGCGTGCTCCTGCCGGGAGCGAAAAAGAGATAAGTTCGATTCCAATTGGTTTCAAGATCAATACAGATGGCAGAGCTCAAGCCTTTCTGTATCACTTCCTTGGATGGGGTGGTTGAGAGATTTTGCCGAGGACGATTTTGTCCGGAGGCTCGTCGACCGTCACGTCAAGAGCCGACTCATTTGAGGCATTCGAATTTGAAGAATTTGCTAGATACAGAGGCTTTGACTCCGAACGTATGCGTCGGGGTGCAATCGTATTCAAAGAATTTGAACTGAGCAGCAGACTTCTGCTCGCTGCGGACGATGATTTTGATAACGGAATAAGGGCTGGCCAGGCATGATCAAAGTTGAATGCGCGGCCAGCCCGATTTCTCCGGCTTGCCGACTTAGCCTTCGGGTGTCAGCGTCATGGACGTGCCTGTCGCGGCAACATTGATGCCGAGCTGGCCGGTGACGCTGATCGTCTGCAGATGGATCGAGCCGGAAGTGCCGCCGAAGAGCACGTTGGTGCCGATGCCGCCGACGAGCGTGGCTTCAGCGGTTGCGCCCTGGTAGAGGCCAGCCAGCGAGCCGCGGTGATAGCCGGCTGTCGGTGCAAAGACTGCCCAGAGCAGGCGACCGCGCGTGGTAAAGCCGAGATCCACGCCGAACTTGCGCAGTGCGCCACTGTAGTGCTCAGGCGATTCGCTGCTGCTCGTCGGCTGGAAGACGCAATCGATCTGCTTGGAGGACCCGAGCACATAGCCGACGCCGCCGCCGATATCGCAGGCAAGGTAGCCGATCTTCACGCCCCCACTTACATCGGGAGCTACCGGCGGCTCCCTCCGTACCAGGTCCGCTGCGCCGGCACTCATGGCAAAAGCCTGGAGCAACGAGGCTGCGGCGATTGTGGTCGCGAGTATTTTTTTCATTTCCGTCTCCTTTGGATATCGCGCGAAGGATATAGCGTCGGCTTTGTCATAACCAAGGCAGAAAAGCTTTCGCCCTCATTTTGGTTCCGAGATCTGCCTGTGCCAAGCTGCCGCGGCCATCTTTTATGGAACCCTATCGGCCTGCATCGGTTGTCCAGATATCCATTTCTTCAAACTATGGAGATCAGAATGAGCAAGACCAATGCAGACGATATCCGCAAGCGAACGGAACGGCAGGTCGAGAACACCAGTGCCGGAGGACATCTTGGCGGGACCTATTTCGGCCAGCAGCCGGACGGAAAAACAGCCTCTTCCAGCAGCACCGAGGCACGGAAATCCCGTCCGAACGATGGAAGCAACTGATCCAATAGATGTTGCCATCCTTGCGGCCGATCGGGAAAGCGTGTCGTCCGCATCCCTGAGGTTCTACGTGTCCCATTTTTTGAAACGGTTATGATTTGATTTTAAAAGCAGGCTGCTGCGCTCTGCGGCTTTCCGTTAAATGCGCAAAACCCGCCGGCAATCAGCCGGCGGGTTTTGAATTTCTATACGCCGATATCAGTGTTCGATCAGTGCAGGATCTGGCTGAGGAACAGTTTGGTGCGTTCGTGCTGAGGATTGTCGAAGAATTCGGCCGGTGAATTCTGCTCGACGATCTGGCCCTGGTCCATGAAGATCACGCGGTTCGCAACCTGACGCGCAAAGCCCATTTCGTGGGTGACGCAGAGCATGGTCATGCCTTCTTCGGCAAGGCCGACCATCGTATCCAGCACCTCCTTGATCATTTCCGGATCGAGCGCCGAGGTCGGCTCATCGAACAGCATGATCTTCGGGTTCATGCAGAGTGAGCGGGCAATCGCCACGCGCTGCTGCTGGCCACCCGAAAGCTGGCCCGGATATTTGTTGGCCTGTTCGGGGATCTTGACGCGCTTCAGGAAGTGCATGGCAATGTCTTCCGCCTGCTTCTTCGGCATCTTGCGCACCCAGATCGGCGCCAGCGTGCAGTTTTCCAAGATCGTCAGATGCGGGAAGAGGTTGAAGTGCTGGAACACCATGCCGACTTCGCGGCGCACTTCGTCAATCTTCTTCAGGTCGTTGGTCAGCTCCGTGCCGTCAACGATGATCTTGCCCTTCTGATGCTCCTCCAGACGGTTGATGCAGCGGATCATCGTCGACTTGCCGGAACCCGAAGGGCCGGCAATGACGATACGCTCGCCGCGCATGACCTTCAGGTTGATGTCGCGAAGCACATGGAAATCACCGTACCACTTGTTCATGTTGATGATCTCGACGGCAACGTCGGTCGCCGACACGGTCATCTTCTTTGTTTGGGCTTCTGCCATTGCGTGTTCCTATTCTTATCGTTTGTGGCCGGTGTCGAGATGACGTTCCATGAATGCTGAATAGCGCGACATGCCGAAGCAGAAAAGCCAGAAGGCGAAGCCGGCGAATATCAGCCCTGTCAGCGGCGTTACCGCGGTTGCCCAGTTCGGATCGACGAAGTTGAGGCGAACGATGCCGAGCAGATCGAACATGCTGATGATCGACACCAGCGAGGTATCCTTGAACATGCCGATGAAGGTGTTGACGATACCCGGGATCACCAGCTTGATCGCCTGCGGCATGATGATCAGCCGCATCTTCTGCCAGTAGCCGAGGCCGAGTGAATCGGCCCCCTCGAACTGGCCCTTGGGAATTGCCTGCAGGCCGCCGCGGATGACCTCGGCCATATAGGCGGAGGCAAAGATCGACACACCCACGATCGCGCGCAACAGCTTGTCCACCGTCCAGCCGGCCGGCAGGAAAAGCGGCAGCATGACGCTCGCCATGAAAAGAACTGTGATCAGCGGCACGCCGCGGACGACCTCGATGAAGATGATGCAGACCGTGCGGATGATCGGCATCTGCGAGCGTCTTCCGAGTGCCAGAATAATACCGACCGGGAAGGAGACGGCGATGCCAACGAAGGAAAGCACCAGCGTCACCAGCAGCCCGCCCCAGAGCGGTGTCTCGACTATTTCCAGTCCAAAGCCGCCGTAAAGCAGAATGAAGGAGACGACCGGCAGCACGATGAACAGCAGGATCGCATTCAGCCCCTTGCGCGGCACAGATGGAATGAGCATCGGCACGAGCAGCAGCACGAAGAGAATGCCCACCAGCGTCGGCCGCCAGCGCTCGTCGAGCGGATAACGTCCAAAAATGAACTGGTCGAATTTGGCATTGACGAAGGCCCAGCACGCACCGCTCCAGCCGTCCGGCTGGATGCCGCCCTGGACGGCAGTGGCGCAGAAGGTGCGGTCCGGGCCGGTCCAGACCGCCTGTACAAACAGCCAGTTGATGGCATGCGGCAAGGCCCAGGCGAGGAAGGTCACTGCCAGAAGGGTGAGGACGATATCCTTGGGTGTAGCAAGCAGGTTGCGGCGTATCCAGGCTCCGGCGCCCTTTTCTCCAGATGGCGGCGGCTCCTGGGCCAGCATGCTGGTTCTGACGAAACTGTCACTCATCTTATCTCTCCACCAATGCCATCTTGGCGTTGAACCAGTTCATCAGCAGCGAGGTCACGATGCTGATGGCGAGATAGATGACCATCCAGATGAGAATAACCTCTACGGACTGACCGGTCTGGTTCAGTGTCGTGCTGCCGACGGCGACGAGATCGGCAAAGCCGATGGCAATAGCCAGCGACGAGTTCTTGGTGAGGTTCAGATACTGGCTGCTCAGCGGCGGAATGATGATGCGGAACGCCTGCGGAATGACCACCAGCCGGGTGATTGCCGAAGGATGCAGGCCGAGTGCCGCTGCTGCCTCCGTCTGTCCCTTCGGCACGCCGCGGATGCCCGAGCGCACGATCTCGGCTATGAAGGCGGCCGTATAGAAGGAAAGCGCCAGGAAAAGCGACATGAATTCCGGGCCGACCACGGAACCGCCGGTCAGATTGAACTTGCCGGCGACCGGGAAATCAAAAGACAGCGGTGCGCCTGCGAGCAGAAAGGCAATGAGCGGCAGGCCGACTATGAGGCCGATCGAAACCCAGATCGTGTGGAACGGCTGACCTGTCGCTGCCTGCCGGCGATGCGCCCACCGTGCGGTGATAACAGTGGCAATGATCGCGACAGCAAAAGCAACGCCGACCAGCCAGAAACCGTCGCCGAAGATCGGCTTGGGGAAGGCGAGGCCGCGATTGTTCAGATATGATCCGAGGGGGAGATGCAGCGAGTCACGGGCATTGGGCAGAATAGCCAGAACGCCAGAATACCAGAAGAAGATCACGAGCAACGGCGGAATGTTGCGGAAGACTTCCACATAGACCGTGCAGAGCTTGGCAATCAGCCAGTTCCGCGACAGGCGGCCGATGCCGATGACGAAGCCGATTATTGTTGAAGTGATGATGCCGGTGACGGCGATCAGCAGCGTGTTCAGAAGGCCGACGAGAAGTGCGCGGCCGTAGGTCGAATCACTCGAATATTGGATCAGCGACTGGCCGACTTCGAAACCGGCGCGCCCGTTCAGAAAGCCGAAACCCGATGCGATGTTGGCGCGTGCCAGGTTGACTGCCGTATTGTGAGCAATCGACCAGATCAGCGCGACCAGCAAGACAATGGTAAGAGCTTGGAAGAAGATGCCCCGAATTGTCGGGTCATAGAGGGCAGACTGGAAGCTCCAGCCGCTCCTAGTCAAAGAGGATGAATCCGCAACCTGATGCGTCATGCCTGGCCAATTCCCCACGTTATGCGCCCCTTTTCGGAGCTTTTTTATAGGAGGATGAGGAAAGGCGGTTTCCCGCCTTTCCGGCTTTTCATGCCTGATGCCGGTTAGCGAACCGGCGGAGCGTACTGAATGCCGCCCTTGTTCCAGAGAGCGTTGAGGCCGCGCGAGATCTTCAGCGGGCTGCCCTGGCCGATGTTCTTTTCGAAGACTTCGCCATAATTGCCGACGGTCTTGACGACGTTGTAGGCCCAGTCGTTGGTCAGGCCGAGATCGGTACCGATCTTCGTGTCGGCTTCAACGCCGAGGAAGCGCTTGATATCCGGGTTCGGCGAATTCTTCATGTCGTCGACATTGGCCTGGGTGATACCGAATTCTTCGGCGTTGATCATCGCGTAGCCGACCCAGCTAACGATATCGAACCACTGGTCGTCACCCTGGCGGACGGCCGGCGCGAGCGGCTCCTTGGAGATGATTTCCGGCAGGATCATGTGTTCGTCGGGGTTCTTCAGCGTCAGACGCAGCGAGTAGAGGCCGGACTGGTCAGTCGTGTAGACGTCGCAACGGCCGGAGTCATAGGCGGCGTTGACTTCGTCGAGCTTCTCGAAGACCACCGGATTGTACTGGAGATTGTTGGCCTTGAAGTAGTCGGCGAGGTTGAGCTCGGTCGTGGTACCCGACTGTACGCAGACGGATGCGCCGGAGAGTTCCAGAGCCGACTTCACGTTCAGGCTCTTGCGAACCATGAAGCCCTGGCCGTCATAATAGTTGATGAAGCGGAAGTTCAGGCCGAGAGCGGTGTCGCGGTTGATCGTCCAGGTCGTATTGCGGGCGAGCACGTCGACTTCACCGGACTGCAGCGCAGGGAAACGGTTGGCGGCGCTGAGGGGGGTGAACTTCACCTTGTTGGGATCGCCGAAGATCGCAGCGGAAACCGCGCGGCAGAAGTCAACGTCGAAGCCCGACCAGTTGCCGGACGCGTCAGGGGCAGCAAAGCCGGCAAGACCGGTGTTGACGCCGCACTGGACAAAACCTTTTGCCTTTACGTCTCCGAGAGTTGTGGCCGAAGCGGCCGAAGCGCCAAGAGCGAAAACTGCTGCGCCGACAGCTGCGGACAGGAGCTTGTACTTCATTTTTCCCAACCTTTTTTCCGTTGTCTTATATTTTATCGTTTTGAGGAGTGGCCGGATTGAAATTGCCCGTGTGCCTCCCCGTTTCCCGCAACCCTCCCGGCGCGAGTAGGTCTATCACAGTCGCAAATGTCACTATGGTCAAGTGTCGCGGCCAATAATTGCGGCAAAATTCAGCATTTTGGTAGATTGCGCTGCGTCTCTAGGCACTTGGCTAGAAATTGGGCTCTAGCTTGAGGAAAAAATAGCGCTGAAATCGCGAAGTAAAGGCCGACGGCTTTGCGGGGCGAGGCTATCACGTCGAGTTGTAGGGGTTGACCCTGATGGCGACGCGGTTCAAGAGTTCGGCCTTTGCATACCCTCGCCAGAAGGCCATTTCCCACATGAAAGATCTAGACAGTCTCCTGCCGGGCGCCGGCATCAACACCCGTCTTTCCCATATCGGCTACGACCCCGCAGATTATCACGGTTTCGTCAATCCGCCGGTGGTGCGCGCTTCGACGGTGCTCTTTCCCGATGCCAAATCCATGGAGACACGCAACAAGAAATACACTTACGGTACCCGCGGCACGCCGACGACCGACGCTCTGGCCGAAGCGATCAATGCGCTCGAAGGCTCGGCCGGCACTGTGCTGGTACCTTCTGGGCTCGCCGCCGTCACGGTCGCGATCCTCGCCTATGTCGCCGCGGGCGATCACGTCCTGATCGTCGATTCCGTCTACGGTCCGACGCGCCATTTCTGTGACACGATCCTGAAACGTATGGGGGTCGGGGTCGATTATTTCGATCCGGCGATCGGCGCGGCCATCGAAACGCTCTTCAAGCCGAACACTACGGTCGTGCTGACCGAGGCTCCTGGCTCCAATACTTTTGAGATGCAGGATATCCCGGCAATCGCGGCGGGGGCACACAAGCACGGTGCCGTCGTGCTGATGGACAACACCTGGGCCACACCTCTTTATTTCCGGCCGTTGGATTTCGGCGTCGACGTGTCCATCCATGCCTCGACCAAATATCCATCGGGACATTCCGACATTCTGATGGGAACCATTTCCGCCAATGCCGAGCACTGGCCGAGGCTGATCGAGACGCATGGAACGCTCGGCCTTTGCGGTGCGCCTGACGATTCCTATCAGATCCTGCGCGGTCTGCGCACCATGGGTATCCGGCTGGAGCGCCACTATGAAAGCGCATTGGCGATCGCCACATGGCTCGAAAGCCGCGAAGAGGTTGCCCGCGTCCTGCATCCAGCCTTGCCGAGCTTCCCGTCGCACCATATCTGGAAACGTGACTTCAAGGGTGCCAGCGGCATCTTTTCCTTCGTGCTCAAGGCCAGCGATCCGCAGAAAGTCAAGCCGAAGGCGCATGCCTTCCTCGATGCTCTCTCTTATTTCGGCCTCGGCTATTCCTGGGGGGGCTACGAAAGCCTTGCCGTGCTGGTCAATCTCTCTGACCGTAAGATCGCCAAGGCGCCGGCTGAAGGTCCGGTCATTCGCCTGCAGATCGGCCTCGAAGATATCGTTGACCTCAAGGCCGATATCGAACGCGGTTTTGCTGCGGCAAACGCCGTCTGATCAGCCGCCATTTGATCAGCCGATGGGGCGGTAGCCGTAAATCCAGTCAAGATCCGCCGCGAGGCTTTGCGGCGGTTTCAGCGACAGCACGATATCCCGGCCGAGGCGGATCGGTCCGCTTGCATGATAGGCGAAGCGGTTGAAGGCGCCGCGCTGGCGAAGCTTGGCGATGCGCGGCGTGCGATGCCGCTCGAAAAGCGAGATGGCTTCGGAAACCGGACGGGTGGCGAGGAAGGCCGCAAGCTCGAAGGCATCCTCGATCGCCATTGCCGCGCCCTGCGCCGCAAAAGGCATCATCGCATGCGCTGCATCGCCGATCAGCACGGTCTTGTTCCCATCCTGCCACTTGCCCGGCGTCGCTTCGAAGAGCGGCCAGAAGGTGATGTCGCTGCGCCCGCGAAGCAGACCGGCGATAACAGGATGCCAGCGACGGAAGCGCGACTGCAGAAGCTCCTGCTGGGCCTGTGTCGGCGCGCCCTGCCAGGCTTGCGGAGCAATATTGCCGGCGGTGATTGCCACCATGTTGAAGCCGCCTGTTTCCTTCAGCGGATAGCAGACCATATGCGCCGAGGAGCCGAGCAGGGCCGAGACGCTGGTGCGGTCGAGAAAGCCCGGCGCTTCGGCTTCTGCGATGGTGAAACGGAAGGCGATATTTCCGGAGAATTGCGGGACAGGGGCGCCTGGTATTGCCTGCCGCAGTCTGGACCAGACGCCGTCGGCGCCGATGATGACATCGGCCGAACGCCGGCCCTGCGGCAGATCCGATTCGAATCGTGTTCCGAGATGCAGCGTGCAAAGCGGATTGGCGATCACCGCATCCAGAAGAGCCTTTTGAAGCGTCTTGCGATGCAGGACGCCGTAGGGTGCTCCCCAGCGATTCCGGGCGAAACTCCCGGCAGGCACTGCCGCAAGCTCGCGCAGCGAACTGCCTGAGATCAGCCGGATGGATTGCGGCTCGAGCCAGAGGTTGGCCAGCCCGTCGAGCACACCGAGTTCGGCAAGCACGCGCGATGCATTGGGAGAGATCTGCAGGCCGGCACCTACCTCTGCAAGCTCGGACGCCTGTTCGAAAATATCGGAACTGATGCCACGCCTTGCGAGCGCCAGCGCGGCTGTCAGGCCTGCAATTCCGGCGCCGATGATGGCGGCATGTTCGACCGGCATGGGGTGTCCGATCTAAAAGAAGAGGAAAATTACGCTGCCTTGATGTGGAAGACGCAGCCGGGCGGGTTGGTCTGGTTGGCCTTCAGCGACGTATTGTAGCGATAGAGGGTCGAGCAGTAGGAGCAGACCTTCTCGTTGTCATCGCCCATATCGATGAAGATATGCGGATGATCGAAGGGAGCGGAGGCACCGGTGCACATGAATTCCTTGACGCCGACTTCGATAACGCGGTGACCGCCGTCGTTCTGGAAGTGGGGAATGCTGTGGCCGGCCATGTCTGTCTCCGAATGCTTTGATATTCTGCGCGGACCTTATAGGCCTTCGAAGGAAAAGTGTAGTGCCAAAGCAAGGCTCCAATGCGAGTTTTTGGCTTCACGCTCAAAGGTCGCTCGACTATGGTCGCGCCAAACAAGGACGACCCGATGAACCTGAATACGCCTGCATTTTCAAGCTTCACTCATGATGGACTGAAACTCGCTTTCTTCGACGAGGGGGATCCCTCTGGCCCGCCGGTGCTGCTGATTCATGGCTTTGCCTCGTCGGCGAGCGTCAACTGGGTTCATCCGGGCTGGCTGAAGACTTTGGGTGACGCCGGCTACCGTGTCATTGCCGTCGACAACAGGGGGCATGGCGCCAGCGACAAGCCGCGCGATGCCGAAGCTTACAGGCCATGGTTCATGGCTGGTGACGCGATCGCGCTGCTTGATCATCTCGGTATTCCCGAGGCCAATCTGATGGGCTACTCCATGGGTGCCCGCATCTCCGTCTTTGCGGCACTTGCCCATCCACACCGCGTCCGCTCGCTGGTGCTCGGTGGCCTCGGTATCGGCATGACCGATGGGGTGGGCGATTGGGACCCGATCGCCGATGCGCTGCTTGCGCCGTCGCTTGCCTACGTCACCCATCAGCGCGGGCAGATGTTCCGCGCTTTTGCCGAGCAGACGAAGAGTGACCGTGAGGCGCTTGCCGCCTGTATCAAGGGTTCGCGCGATCTGGTTGCCCGCGCCGACATGGGCAAGATCGATGCGCCCACCCTGATCGGGGTTGGAACGAAAGACGACATTGCCGGTTCTCCCCAGGAGCTTGCGGCGCTGATGCCTGACGCCGAAGCGCTGGATATCCCCGGCCGCGACCACATGCTCGCCGTGGGTGACCGGGTGTTCAAGAAGGCTGTCTTGGAATTCTACGCCAAGGTCGCTGCCGGCTGATGTCGCCGGCAGGTGACATAAACGTGATTTCCAGGAAAAACGCACTGCACCGGTGTGCCGCGGGCACCCATTTATGTTATCGGCGTTTTCCTCTATATAATCGCATTCCAACAGGAAATGAGGAGACCGGAAATGGTCGCTAAGACGGATATCCGCACGCTGGATGCAGCCCATCCGCTGAAGGTGATGGACCCTATCTGGGACAGTCTGCGAGAAGAAGCGCGCCTTGCTGCAGAAAGCGATCCGGTGCTGGCAGCCTTCCTCTATTCGACGGTCATCAACCACCGCTCGCTCGAAGAATGCGTCATCCACCGCATCTGCGAGCGCCTCGACCATCCCGACATGCAGGCAAACCTGCTGCGCCAGACCTTTGAGGAAATGCTCGAGGACTGGCCGGAATGGAGCTCGATCCTGCGCGTGGATATCCAGGCAGTCTATGATCGCGACCCCGCTTGCCTGCGCTTCATGGAAGCCGTTCTCTACTTCAAGGGCTTCCACGCGCTGCAGACGCATCGGCTGGCGCACTGGCTGTTGAACCGCGGCCGGCGCGACTTCGCGCTGTACCTGCAGAGCCGCTCCTCCAGCGTCTTCCAGACGGACATCAATCCCGCCGCTCGCATCGGCAAGGGCATCTTCCTCGACCACGCGACCGGCCTCGTCGTTGGCGAAACGGCTGTCATCGGCGACAATGTCTCCATCCTGCATGGTGTGACGCTTGGCGGAACAGGCAAGGAAGGGGCCGATCGTCACCCGAAGATCGGCACGGGCGTAATGATCGGCGCAGGCGCCAAGATCCTCGGCAATATCGAGATCGGCTTCTGCTCGCGCGTTGCCGCCGGCTCCGTCGTCCTGAAAGCGGTGCCGCCAAAGACCACGGTGGCGGGCGTGCCTGCCAAGGTTGTCGGTGAGGCCGGCTGCTCCGAGCCCGCACGTGTGATGGATCAGGTTATCGGCGCCGATATCTGAGCCTTCATTGGAAAAATGCGGAAAAACGCCTAGATCCCGGTGGAGACAGTCGTTGCTAACAGGAGCTTGCGACCTTTACAGCGCCGCTTTACCTGTGCAAGAAGCGGCCAACCGAGGTCGCTTACGGAGATCAAAAGAGTGAAGCCTGAAGAAATCAAGAAGCTCGACGCCTATTTCAAACGCACGCTGAACCCGCAGATCGTGGTGAAGGCGCGCCCGCGCAAGAACGACTCCGCGGAAGTCTACATTGGCGAAGAATTTCTGGGTGTCATCTACATCGATGACGAGGACGGTGACCGTTCCTACAATTTCTCGATGGCAATTCTCGACGTCGATCTCTGATCGGCCGTCACTTCGATCAAAAGCCGTGCATCGCCAGCCGATGCACGGCTTTTTTGTTTGCGCCGATCGCCAAATATGCTGGTTCGCCAAAATTTATGATAACCCTGCGGTTGCAGTCGCCTGATATATATTAGCAAAATCAATGAAAGACGAACGTGCCCAAAAATCCGGTCTTTAATGTCGTTAACGACCACAACCAGTGGATGTTTTGCGATGCACAAGACTACTTGACTCTTTGTGCATTGCAGCTACCTTCTGCCTGCAACAGCCAATTGGAGGATGGTCATGTTCAATTTCGATGATGTAAACCGGAAGAGCAAGGAAACTGTGGATTCGATGCTGAAGAGCTATTCCGATACTGCCAAGGGTTTCCAGGCGATCGCCTCCGAGGCGGCCGAATATTCCAAGAAGTCCTTCCAGGATGCCGTCACCCATTTCGAGACGCTGTCGGGCTTAAAGAGCTTCGAAGCGGCTTTCGAATTGCAGACCAATTATGCGAAGTCTTCCTATGAGGCTTTCGTGACCGAGGCGACCAAACTCGGCGAAATGTATGCCGACCTCGCCAAAAATGCTTACAAGCCTTACGAAGCACCGATGGCCGCCACTGCCGCCAAGGTCTCGAAAGCGACCCCGGTAGCCCCCGCCGCCGCATAAATCTTGTAGCGCATTGCGCGCCGCCTATTGAAAATCAAAGACCGGCACCGCATCTGCGGCCGGTCTTTTTTGTTTCCCGAAGCCTGCCCTGGTTTTTACGCAGACTTTTTTGGCCTTTGCGTCAAGTCCTGCGGAATTGTGATTGCAGTCGGAAACAAGGGGCTTAAAATCGCTCTATTATGAACTACCTTAGGGTTTCAGATATTCGTCGGGAAAGCACCCCTCCCATGCTCCCCTGCCGGATTGATTGAGGAATGAATGACAATGATCGCCAGACCGATCCGGATGCAAAACGACAGCGAAAGGAACGGGGACAACGGAAATCGAACCTCGGTCATCACGCGCACCAAGCCGAAGACCAAGAAGCCTAATCTCTATCGCGTACTGCTTTTGAATGACGACTACACCCCAATGGAATTCGTCATTCACATCTTGGAGCGTTTTTTTCAGAAGGATCGGGAAAGTGCCACCCGCATCATGCTGCATGTCCATAACCACGGCGTCGGCGAATGCGGAATATTCACATACGAGGTAGCGGAGACCAAGGTGAGCCAGGTGATGGACTTTGCCCGGCAGCATCAGCATCCGCTGCAATGCGTCATGGAAAAGAAGTGAGGAACTGAACGTGCCAACATTTTCGCCTAGTCTTGAGAAGGCGCTCCATCAGGCACTGACCTTTGCCAACGAGCGGCACCATGAATATGCGACGCTCGAGCATCTGCTGCTCGCCCTGATCGACGATGCCGATGCGGCTGCGGTCATGGGTGCCTGCAATGTCGACCTCGACGCGCTCCGCAAAACGCTCCTGGAATATGTCGATAACGAACTCTCCAACCTGGTCACCGGTTACGACGAGGACTCCAAGCCGACGTCAGGTTTCCAGCGCGTCATTCAGCGCGCGGTGATCCACGTCCAGTCTTCCGGCCGCGAGGAGGTAACTGGCGCCAACGTGCTCGTCGCGATCTTCGCCGAGCGCGAGAGCCATGCTGCCTATTTCCTGCAGGAGCAGGAAATGACCCGCTACGACGCCGTCAACTACATCTCCCACGGTATCGGCAAGCGCCCCGGCGTATCCGAAAGCCGTCCACCGCGCGGCGCTGAGGACGAGTCCGAGTCCAAGCCGACCGCACGCGGCAATGAGGAGGAAAGCGGGCCGAAGAAGCAGCAGGATGCGCTGAAGGCTTACTGTGTGAACCTGAACGAGAAGGCCAAGGGCGGCAAGATCGACCCGTTGATCGGCCGTAACGCCGAGGTGAACCGGACCATCCAGATCCTGTGCCGCCGCTCCAAGAACAACCCGCTCTATGTCGGTGACCCCGGCGTCGGTAAAACGGCGATTGCCGAAGGCCTTGCCAAGCGGATCGTCGAAGGCAAGGTTCCGGAAGCTCTGGCCGATGCCACGATCTTTTCGCTGGATATGGGCACGCTGCTCGCCGGCACGCGTTATCGCGGTGACTTCGAAGAGCGCCTTAAGCAGGTCGTCAAGGAACTGGAAGAATATCCGGGTGCCGTGCTCTTCATCGACGAAATCCACACCGTCATCGGTGCGGGTGCAACGTCGGGCGGCGCAATGGATGCCTCGAACCTCTTGAAGCCGGCCCTGTCTTCGGGCGCGATCCGCTGCATCGGTTCGACCACCTACAAGGAATACCGCCAGTTCTTCGAAAAGGATCGGGCTCTGGTCCGCCGCTTCCAGAAGATCGATGTCAATGAGCCGTCGATCGACGATGCAATCGAGATCATGAAGGGCCTGAAGCCCTATTTCGAAGAATACCACCACCTGCGCTACTCGAACGAGGCGATCAAGACCGCTGTCGAACTCTCGGCTCGCTATATTTCGGACCGTAAGCTGCCGGACAAGGCGATCGATGTCATCGATGAGACCGGTGCGGCCCAGATGCTGCTGCCGCCGTCCAGGCGCCGCAAGCTGATCACCGAAAAGGAGATCGAAGCGACGATTGCGACGATGGCCCGTATCCCGGCAAAGACCGTCTCGAAGGATGACGAAGCCGTTCTTGCCAATCTCGAGAAGGAGCTGCGCTCGGTCGTCTATGGTCAGGATGTGGCGATCGAAGCCCTGTCCACTTCGATCAAGCTGGCCCGTGCTGGCTTGCGCGAACCGAATAAGCCGATCGGCGCCTATGTCTTCTCCGGCCCCACCGGCGTCGGCAAGACGGAAGTCGCCAAGCAGCTTGCCGCCTCGCTCGGTGTCGAGATACTGCGCTTCGACATGTCGGAATACATGGAGCGGCATACGGTTTCCCGTCTGCTCGGTGCACCTCCCGGCTATGTCGGCTTCGACCAGGGTGGCCTCTTGACCGATGGCGTCGACCAGCATCCGCATTGCGTGGTGCTGCTGGACGAAATCGAGAAGGCGCATCCAGATATCTACAATATCCTGCTGCAGGTCATGGACCACGGCACGCTGACCGACCATAACGGCAAGAAGATCGACTTCCGCAACGTCATCCTCATCATGACGACCAATGCGGGCGCTTCGGAAATGGCCAAGGCCGCCATCGGCTTCGGTTCGTCCAAGCGCACTGGCGAAGACGAAGAGGCGCTGACCCGCCTGTTCACGCCGGAATTCCGCAACCGTCTCGACGCGATCATCCCGTTCGCGGCGCTGCCGACGGCCGTCATCCACAAGGTCGTACAGAAGTTCATCATGCAGCTTGAAGCTCAGCTCTCCGAACGCAACGTCACCTTCGACCTGCACGAGGATGCGATCGCCTGGCTGTCCGAAAAGGGTTACGATGAGAAGATGGGCGCCCGCCCGCTGTCCCGCGTGATCCAGGAAAACATCAAGAAGCCGCTGGCGAACGAAATCCTCTTCGGCAAGCTGAAGAAGGGCGGCGTCGTCAACGTCACCGTCGGTCCCAAGGAAGACGGCAAGCCCGGCCTCATTCTGGAAGCCATTCCGGAAACGGCGCCGATCAAGCCGAAGCCTGAGGCCGAACTGGTTCACCCGGAAGCGGCTCACGAGGATGATGGCGAGCTGAAGACCAAGCCGGTCAAGAAGACAAAGGCCAAGACCGTGCCGCGGCCTGAACCGGAAGTTCGCGACGCCCCCAAGAAGGGTTCGACGGTTCCGAAGGTTCCGCGCAAGAAGTAAGTCTTCAAAGCCAGAGAATGAAAAAGGCCGTTGAAAAGCGGCCTTTTTATTTGCATTAAAGCATGTCGCGCAAATCGGGCGGTGTTTCCGTTACGCGAGTTCCGCCTTGATCTTCTCCGCGTTGGCGGCGAGCACCGCGCCGTCCTCCATCTTGCCGGAATGCGGCTTGAGTGCCACGCCCTCATGCCGAGGGATGACATGGAAATGCAGGTGGAAAACCGTCTGACCTGCTGCCGGCTCGTTGAACTGGGCGATGAAGACGCCGTCGGCGTCGAAGGCTTCTTTCACCGCATTGGCGACCTTCTGGACGACGGTGATAGTGTGAGAGAGCGAAGCCGGATCGGCGTCGAAGATGTTGCGGGAAGGTGCCTTCGGCAGGACCAGAACATGGCCCGGCGCTTGCGGCATCACATCCATGAAGACGACTGTCTTGTCGTCCTCATAGACGCGATGCGACGGGATCTCGCCGCGCAGGATCTTGGCGAAGATGTTGTTGTCGTCATAGGCGGCGCTGGTCATGGCGAAATCTCCTCATGCTTTCCTTGATCGCGTAGCGCGGCGGAGCCAAGCGCGTCAATCCTCCTGCAGCCGTTCGCCCTTGCGGAAGGGAGTGTGTTCGCTCAGCATCTCATTTATGTACTCGACATCCTCCCGTTCCCGCTCGAGGTAGTCGGCAACCGCACGGCGCAATCCCGCATGGGCGATATAGTGGGCCGAATGTGTCGTCACCGGCAGGTAGCCGCGCGCTAGCTTATGTTCGCCCTGCGCGCCGGCCTCCACCTTCTTGAGACCCTTTTCCAGCGCGAAGTCGATTGCCTGATGGTAGCAGACCTCGAAATGCAGGTAGGGATGATCTTCGATGCAGCCCCAGTGCCGCCCGTAGAGCGTATCGCCGCCGACGAAATTGATGGCGCCTGCCACATAGCGGCCGTCGCGCTTCGCCATGACGAGCAGGATGTCGTCGGCCATGCGCTCGCCGATCAGCGAGTAGAATTTGCGCGTCAGATAGGGGCGGCCCCATTTGCGGCTGCCGGTATCCATGTAGAAGGCGAAGAACTGGTCCCAGATTTTTTCGGTCAGGTCTTTTCCGGTCAGCCAGTCGATAGTAATGCCGTTTTCAACCGCCGTCCGACGCTCCTTGCGCAGTGCCTTGCGCTTGCGGGAGGCAAGCGTTTCCAGGAACTCATCGTGGTTGGCATAGCCTTCATTGATGAAATGAAACTGCTTGTCGGTGCGATGGAGATAGCCGTCGGTCTCGAAGACCGGCATCTCGTCCTCTGGCACGAAGGTGATATGGGCCGAGGAAATATCGAGACGGCGTACAACCTCCTTGAGGCTTTCCGCCATGGCATTCTGAACTGGTAGTCTTGCAAATCCTTCGGCCACGAGCAGGCGAGGGCCGGTTGCAGGCGTGAAAGGGATCGAGCATTGCAGCTTCGGGTAATAGCTGCCACCGGCCCGTTCGAAAGCGTCGGCCCAGCCGTGGTCGAAGACATATTCGCCCTGGCTGTGGTTCTTGAGATAGCCGGGCAGGGCACCGACCAGTTCACCCTTGTCTGTTTCCAGAAGCATGTGATGGCCGAGCCAGCCGGTCTGTGCCGTGGCCGAGCCGGATTCTTCCAGCGACGAGAGAAAGGCATGCGAAACGAAGGGGTTATAGGCGATGATATCGCACGCCTTCGATGCTCCCGAAAGCCTGGACCAGCGCTCTGGGGAAATCGCAGTGAATGATCGCTCGATGCGAATGGAAAGTTCGTCTGACGATTCGTCTGTCATGAAGCAAATGCGAAGCCGTTGGGAGGAGGGAGCGGGCTCCCTCCCAGTCTGCGCACGATCTTGTCGAAAAAGCGAGCGTCAAACCGCCGTGCGTGGATCGAAGCCCTCGAAAGTCATCTGGTCGGCGTTCTCGAATGTATGCTTGCGGGCCTCATCGTCGCGCACCGTCCAGGTGATGACCGGAATGCCCTTGTCGCGCTGGCCGGTGATGAACGGGTTCGGCAGGTCGGCATAATAATAGGAGATGAAATCGAGGCCGATCTCCATTGCCTTTTCATGCACGGCATATTCTTCGGCCGTGTTGCCGTTGGCCGTCAGGCCGAGCGGGTAGGGCGAATTCAGGTCCTTGAGGTCCTTCAGCAGCCAATGGTCGAAGCTCATCAGCGCAACCTTGCCCTGGTAGCCCTCTAGCACTTCGAGAACGGCCTCGGCAAAGCCCTCGTCGTCGGCTTCGCGGCCCTTGAGCTCCAGCACCAGTGGTACCTTGCCCTGCACAAGGGTGAGAAGCTGCTTCAGCGTCGGCACTTTGTCCTTCGTGCCGCCGACGGCAATCAGACCGAGCTCCTGGGAGGTCCGTTCACGCACGTCGCCCTTCAGGTTGCAGAGGCGTTCCAGATCTTCATCGTGGAAGACGACCGGCACTGCATCGGAGGCGTAATGCAGGTCGCATTCGATGGCAAAGCCTGCTTCGACGGCACGCGAGAAGGCCGAAAGCGTATTTTCCCAGACGACATTGTTGAGGTCATGATAGCCGCGGTGCGCAACCGGCAGCTCTTTGATCCATGAGGCATTCGTCATTATGCGATTTCCATGATAGCATCGATCTCGACTGCGGCATTGAGCGGCAGAGCAGCCATGCCGACGGCAGCGCGGGCATGTTTGCCGGCTTCGCCGAGCACGCCGGCGATCAGGTTCGATGCGCCGTTGATGACAAGGTGCTGCTCGACGAAATCAGGTGCAGAGGCAACGAAACCGTTGAGCTTGATGACGCGGCGGATGCGACCGAGATCGCCGCCAAGCGCTGCCTTTGCCTGAGCGAGGATGTTGATGGCGCAAAGTTCTGCAGCACGCTGACCGGCGGCGACGTCGACAGTCCTGCCGAGGTGACCGGAAATCGCGACCTTGCCGCCTTCGAGCGGCAGCTGGCCGGAAATAGTGAGAAGATTGCCGCTGATGACATAGGGGACATAATTGGCGGCAGGTGCGGCAGCTTCGGGCAGGGTTATCCCCATTTCCGACAGGCGCGTGGCGATTTGATCGGACATTTTCGTCTCCGCTTTTGTTGTCAATTCTTCAAAAATTATGCATCAAGACTAGAATCTTTAATGTGACAGTTTCGAGCCTCGACTTGGCCGCCTCTATTTGGCCGAAACGGTTCTTATAACATCGCGGACGAGTCCAACAGGAGTTAATGAATGTTCCGATCGTCACTTGCCGCTCTTCTTCTCGCAAGCGTTTCCGCCAATGTTTCGGCGGCCGCGCCGGCGACGAGCGCTGCGATCGCGACCGGGCTCGTCGCTCACCGCGCCGTCTACGACCTGGAACTGAAGGACGCCTCGGAACGCTCCGGCATCTCCTCCATGTACGGCCGCATGGTCTATGAGTTCGACGGCAATTACTGTGAAGGCTTCACCACGAATTTCCGCTTCGTCACCCAGATCGACACCGGCGACAGCGTGCGTGTCAGCGACCAGCAGACCAAGACCTTCGAAAGCCTGAAGGACGGCAAGTTCACCTTCGATACCAAGTCTTTCACCGACGATCAGCTCGACAAGGAAGTCAACGGCGCGGCTCAGGATAAGCCGGAAGGCGTGAAGGTCGACCTGACACAGCCGGCCAGCCGTGAACTGCAGCTCGAGGAAAGCCGTTTTCCGACCGAGCACATGCTCGACGTCATCCAGAACGCCAAGGATGGCAAGCGCTTCTTCGAGGCTCGCGTTTTCGACGGCTCCGACGACGGCGACAAATCCCTTGTCACCACGACCATTGTCGGCAAGCAGGAGACCCCGGTCACGGATGAGGCCGATGCCGGCAATGCCGGCCAGTTCGCCAAGTCGTCCTTCTGGCCGGTGACGATCTCTTATTTCAACGAGAATGCCAAATCGGACACGCTGCCGGTCTACCGCATGTCGTTCAAGCTCTATGAGAACGGCATCACGCGCGACTTGACGATGGACTACGGTGATTTCGTCCTGACCGGCAAGCTCGCCAAGCTTGAGCTTCTCGACAAGAAGGCTGCGCCGGTCTGCCACTGAGGCAGCCCTCGCCGCAGGCCTGACCGGAACTGGCAAGCTGAGCCGATCGTCTCGACAATTCGCATGCGGGTCCAAGCAGATTTTTTGGCATAAGCCTTGCTTTTACGGCAAATCGAATGTAAGGCCACGCGCATTCCACACGTAAGGCATGGGATCGTCCGGGAGAAATCCGGCTTTTCCGCCCGGTGGCATCTTCAAAGAGGATGCTGTTCGCCTTGCGGAGGTTCAACCGGAAAAGGAGTAACAAGGCATGGCATTGCCTGATTTTTCTATGCGCCAGCTGCTCGAAGCAGGCGTCCACTTCGGTCACCAGACGCACCGCTGGAACCCGAAGATGAAGCCGTACATTTTCGGCGATCGTAACAACATCCACATCATCGACCTGGCCCAGACCGTGCCGATGCTGTCGCGCGCCCTGCAGGTCGTGTCCGACACCGTTGCTCGTGGCGGCCGCGTTCTCTTCGTCGGCACCAAGCGCCAGGCTTCCGAACTGATCGCTGACTCGGCTAAGCGTTCTGCCCAGTACTACGTCAACTCGCGTTGGCTCGGCGGCATGATGACGAACTGGAAGACGATCTCCAATTCGATCCAGCGCCTGCGCAAGCTCGACGAAATCCTCAGCGCCGAGCAGTCCGGCTACTCCAAGAAGGAGCGCCTGAACCTCGAGCGCGAACGCGAAAAGCTCGACAAGGCCCTCGGCGGTATCAAGGACATGGGCGGCACGCCGGACCTGATGTTCATTATCGACACCAACAAGGAAAAGATCGCGATCGACGAAGCCAAGCGCCTCGGCATCCCGGTCGTTGCCATCATCGACTCGAACTGCGATCCGGACCTGATCGACTATCCGATCCCGGGCAACGACGACGCTTCGCGCGCCATCGCTCTCTACTGCGACCTGATCGCCCGCGCTGCCATCGACGGTATCGCCCGTCAGCAGAGCGCATCGGGCCGCGACCTCGGCGCCTCGACCGAAGTTCCGGTCGAGCCGGCGCTCGATGAGGCAGCCGACGCCTGATAAAGCGGGCGGAGCAAATCTCCGCTGAAGCTTGTGAAGATTGGGAAAGGCCGCTCGCGACTCTCTGAAGTTCGGCGGCCTTGCTCGTTTCCGGTGGAAGCGCACGCTGCTTTCGCCCCAAGAGTTTTGTTATGATGCGTCTTCATAACGCTGTCATACATACAGGTACATTTCGTGCCTCAATCCGGTGCCGCACCGCGTTCCGCGGGCCACCGTATAAACCGACAAGAGGAAGCTTATGACCGAGATTACGGCTGCACTGGTGAAAGAACTGCGCGAAAAGTCTGGCGCAGGCATGATGGACTGCAAGAAGGCGCTGACCGAGACCAACGGCGATATCGAAGCCGCGATCGACTGGCTGCGCGCCAAGGGCATCTCCAAGGCCGACAAGAAGTCCGGCCGCGCCGCCGCTGAAGGCCTGGTCGCCATTGCCGGCGCCGGTCACAAGGCTGTCGTCATCGAGCTCAATTCCGAAACCGACTTCGTTGCCCGTAACGATGCCTTCCAAGATCTAGCACGCGGGGTCGCCGAAGTTGCGCTGTCCACCGACGGCACGGTCGAAGCCATTTCGGCTGCGACCTATCCCGCATCCGGCAAGCCGGTCGCCGACACCATCAAGGAAGCGATCGCAACCATTGGCGAAAACATGACGCTCCGTCGTGCCGCCAAGCTGGAAGTCGAGCACGGTGTCGTGGCAACCTACATCCACAACGCTGCCGGCGACGGCATTGGCAAGCTCGGCGTTCTCGTCGCGCTGAAGTCCGTCGGCGACAAGGCCGTTCTGACCTCGATCGGCCGCCAGGTTGCCATGCATATCGCGGCTACCAACCCGCTGGCGATCCGCGCCGAAGAAGTCGATGCTGCAGTCGCCGAGCGCGAACGCAACGTCTTCATCGAGCAGTCCCGCGAATCCGGCAAGCCGGAAGCCATCATCGAAAAGATGGTGGAAGGCCGCATGCGCAAGTTCTTCGAGGAAGTCGCTCTTCTCTCGCAGTCTTTCGTCATCAACCCGGACCTGACGGTTGGCGCTGCGATCAAGGCAGCCGAGAAGGAAGCCGGCGCGCCGATCGAAATCACCGGCATGGCTCGCCTGCTCCTCGGCGAAGGCGTCGAGAAGGAAGAAACCGACTTTGCGGCCGAAGTCGCCGCTGTCGCCAAGGGCTGATCTTTTCAGCCATATTTGGGAAAACCGAAGGGCATCGCGTGACAACGCGGTGCCCTTCGTGTATCGGGCAATTGCGGCAATATACGAGGAGCCAACATGACGTCGGAGCCAATCTATAAACGTGTTCTACTCAAGGCTTCCGGAGAAGCCATGATGGGTGCCCAGGGGTTCGGCATCGACGTTGCGGTAGCAGATCGCATCGCTTCCGACATTGCCGAGGCAAGGCACATGGGTGTCGAAGTTGGCGTCGTTATCGGCGGCGGTAACATCTTTCGCGGCGTGGCAGTTGCATCCAAGGGTGGTGACCGCGTCACCGGCGATCACATGGGCATGCTCGGCACCGTCATCAACGCGCTGGCGCTGGCAACGTCCCTGCGCAAGCTGAACATTGACACGGTGGTTCTTTCGGCAATCTCCATGCCGGAAATCTGCGAAAGCTTCTCGCAGCGCGCGACCCTCTATCATCTGTCGCTTGGCAGGGTAGTGATTTTCGCCGGTGGCACAGGAAATCCCTTCTTCACGACCGATTCCGCTGCAGCGCTTCGCGCCGCCGAAATGGGCGCTGAGGCAATCTTTAAGGGCACGCAGGTGGACGGCATCTATACCGCCGATCCGAAGAAGGATCCGGACGCGACCCGTTTCGACCATCTGAGCCATAAGGAAGTTCTGGACAGGGGCCTTGCCGTGATGGATGTCGCAGCCGTTGCGCTGGCGCGAGAAAATTCCATTCCGATCATCGTTTTCTCGATCCACGAGAAGGGGCGTTTCGGTGAAATCTTGACGGGGGGTGGTCTCAAGACCATCGTATCCGACAACTGATAGGGAGCTGCGCTGCTGACGGCGCAAAACTTCTGAGACGGGAGCATAGACATGAGTGAAGGTATCGACATCAAGGAATTGAAGCGCCGCATGGACGGTGCCATTTCCTCGTTCAAGAGCGACATTGCATCGCTGCGCACCGGCCGTGCTTCGGCCAACATTCTCGATCCGGTGACGATTGAAGCCTATGGTTCGCGCATGCCGCTGAACCAGGTTGCCAATATCACGGTGCCCGAGCCGCGCATGCTGACGGTATCCGTCTGGGACAAAAGCATGGTCGGCGCCGTAGACCGTTCGATTCGCGAATCGAACCTCGGCCTGAACCCCATCGTCGATGGTCAGAACCTTCGTATCCCGCTGCCGGAGCTCAACGAAGAGCGCCGCAAGTCGCTCGTCAAGGTGGCGCACGACTATGCCGAAAAGAGCAAAGTTGCGATTCGCCATGTTCGTCGCGATGGCATGGACGGCCTTAAGAAAGCCGAAAAGGATGGCGTAATCGGCCAGGACGAAAGCCGGGCACAGTCGGAACGCGTTCAGAAAATGACGGACGAGACGATTTTGGAAATCGACCGCTTGCTTGGCGAGAAAGAAAAGGAAATCATGCAAGTCTAGTATACTTGCGTCCTCGCCAAGAAAGACCGGACGGAAAATGTCGGAAACCTCATTTTTGACTGCGCCAGAGCACGTTGCGATCATCATGGATGGCAACGGCCGTTGGGCAAAGCAGCGCGGCCTGCCGCGGACGATGGGACACCGCAGGGCGGTCGAGACCGTTCGCCAGACCGTGCGCACGGCAGGCGATCTGGGCATCAAGTACCTGACGCTCTTTGCCTTCTCCTCGGAGAATTGGCGCCGCCCGGAGGCCGAGGTCACCGATCTCCTCGGCCTGCTGAAGGCTTTCATTCGCAGCGATCTCGCGGAGCTCCATCGGCAGAATGTACGCATCAGGGTGATTGGCGACCGTGTCAATCTGCGCAGCGACATCCTCAAGCTGCTGCTGGAAGCCGAGGAGACGACCAAGGCCAATACGGCACTCACGCTCGTCATCGCCTTCAACTATGGCTCTCGCGATGAGATCGCCCGCGCCATGATGAGCCTTGCCAAGGATGTGGAGGAGGGGCATCTCCGGTCGCAGGATATCACGCCCGCGTTGATCAACGCCCGGCTCGATACGGCCGGTATCCCCGACCCTGATCTCATCATCCGCACCAGCGGCGAGGAGCGGCTCTCCAACTTCCTTTTGTGGCAGGCTGCCTATTCGGAATTCGTTTTCCTGCCGGAATACTGGCCGGATTTCAGCCGTGAGCTCTTTCTTTCAGCGCTCGAGAAATTCGCCTCGCGTGATCGCCGCTTCGGCGGACTGTCTGCGCAGGCTGCGGCAGTGAACACCTGATGAAGCAGGAACTGAAGCTCCGCATCGTTTCAGGCCTGATTCTCGCAATCGTCGTTCTTGCCGCAACCTGGTATGGCGGCCTTATCTTCCGCGTCGTGGCGGCAGCGATCGCTCTTCTGATCTATTACGAATGGTCGACGATAACAGGCATTGCCCGCGACCCGGTCACCAACGTGCTCGGCTGGGTGGGTGAGGGGCTGGTTTCCCTTCTCGTTCTGGCCGGCGCGTTCGAATATGCCCTGGGAATGCTGATTGCCCTGACTGCGGTTGGCATTGCCATGATCTTTCTGCATCGTGCCAGCCGCTGGTTCGCGCCGGGGCTTTTATACGCCGGCGGCACCGGACTGGCGCTCGCTGCGATCCGCGGTGATGAGACACTAGGTCTCTATGCAATGCTCTTCATCTTCGCCGTTGTCTGGGCGACCGATATTCTCGCCTATTTCGTCGGCCGCGCGCTCGGCGGCCCAAAGCTTGCGCCGCGCATATCGCCCGGCAAGACCTGGTCGGGGGCGGTCGGCGGCGCCATTTCGGCCGTCATTGCCGGAGCCGTCATTGTCCATTTCCTGATTCCGGAAGCCCAGGATCAAGCCGCAGTGATTGCGCTTGTCCTGTCCGTTTTCAGCCAATCAGGCGATCTTTTCGAGAGCTTCATCAAGCGAAAATTCGGCGTGAAGGACTCAAGTCGTCTCATTCCGGGGCATGGCGGTGTCATGGACCGTGTCGATGGACTGATTTTCGCCTGTTTTTCAGCGTTCTTGCTTGCTGGTCTTTTTTCGCTGATAAAGGGCGGCGGAACGACGTCGCTCGGTGCGGCGTTGTTCGGCCTTTGATCATTACGGCCAGATAGAAGAAGGAACTCATGGAAGCGGTGACCGGCATATTCGGTTTTTTGACGGGCTATATCGTCCCCTTCGTCATCGTGCTGTCGCTGCTCGTCTTCGTGCATGAGATGGGCCACTATCTCGTCGGACGCTGGAGCGGTATCCGCATCCTAGCCTTCTCCGTCGGCTTCGGCCCGGAGATTGCCGGTTTCACCGATCGCCACGGAACGCGCTGGAAGATCTCGGCGATCCCGCTCGGCGGCTATGTACGCTTTTTCGGCGATGAGGATGCCTCCAGCAAGCCGGATACGGACAGGCTTGCAGCGATGACGGACGAAGAGCGCGAGCGTTCTTTCGCCGGTGCAAAGCTGTGGAAGCGTGCTGCAACCGTCGCCGCCGGTCCGATTGCCAATTTCATCCTCGCCATTGCCATCTTCACGGTCCTTTTTTCGATCTATGGCCGGACGGTGTCCGATCCCGTCGTCGCTGAAGTAAAGCCGGATAGTGCTGCCGCGGCAGCCGGCGTACTGCCGGGCGACCTGCTCTTCTCCATCGACGGCACCAAGGTCCAGACCTTCGACGACGTGCGCCGTTATGTCAGCATCCGTCCGAACCAGAACATCGTCGTGACCGTCGAGCGTAACGGCGAAAAGATGGACCTGCCGATGGTGCCGCAGCGCACCGATATCACCGACCAGTTCGGCAACAAGATCGAGATCGGCTTGATCGGAATCGTCACGAACGAAGAAGTCGGCCACTTCCGCCTGCAGACCTTCACGCCGCTGGAAGCGCTGCATGAAGGCGTGATCCAGACCTGGCATATCGTGACCGGCACCTTCAAATATATCGGCAACCTGCTCAATGGATCGATGAAAGCTGACCAATTGGGTGGTCCGATCCGCGTGGCGCAAGCTTCGGGCCAGATGGCTACGCTTGGAATAGGTGCGTTGCTGCAGCTTGCTGCGGTTTTGTCGGTTTCGATTGGATTGCTGAATTTGATGCCGGTCCCGGTACTTGATGGCGGCCACCTGATGTTCTATGCGGTGGAAGCGGTTAGGGGAAGGCCGCTCGGTTCTTCGGCTCAGGAAATTGCGTTTCGCATTGGCTTGGCCATGGTGCTTACATTAATGGTTTTTGCGACCTGGAATGACATTAGCGCGCTCATCGGCTAGCGCGTAAAAGATAGGGAAAATTACTGTTTATTTACGATGTTTCAAAGCTGTAGTGGCGAATGGGTCACGCTTCGAAATGAAGTAAACAGAAATTAACGAGCTCCCTTGCTTGTATGTCAAAAGCGGGTAAAACGACACACGTGGCCGGAATCGGGGGATCCCCTGGGGCCGGAGACGAGGGAAAAAAGGTAATGGGTGAAATGAAGGCTGGTTCAAGATTTTTGAACGCAGTATCGGCGATTGCGCTGTCTGCTAGTGTTGTTGCTTCTGGCGCAGGTGCTTTGACTTTCGTTTCGGCTACGGCTGCGGAAGCTGCCGTCATTCAGCGGATCGACGTGCACGGTGCAAGCCGCGTCGGTGCTGAGGCCGTCCGGTCGAACCTCACCATTACTCCTGGCAAAAGCTTCTCCAACACCGATATCGACGACTCCGTAAAGCAGCTTTACGGCACCGGTTACTTCTCCGACGTCAAGATTTCGGTTTCCGGCAGCACCCTCGTCGTCAACGTTCAGGAAGCGCAGCTCGTCAACCAGGTCGTCTTCAACGGCAACCGTAAGGTCAAGGACGACAAGCTGGCGGCTGTCGTCAAGACGCATGCCGCTGGTCCCTATAGCGACGCGCAGATCCAGTCCGATATCGCAGCGATCAAGGAAGCCTATGCCGCTACCGGCCGCAGCGAAGTCGAAGTGACGACGCAGGTCGTGCCGCTCGGCGAAGGCCGCGTCAATCTCGCTTTCGTCATCAATGAAGGCGACCGTACCAAGATCGACGCCATCAATTTCGTTGGCAACCAAGCCTATAGCGCCGGCCGTCTTGCTGCCGTCATTCAGACCAAGCGTTCGAATTTCCTCTCGTTCTTGACCCGCAAGGACGTCTACAACGAGGACAAGCTGCACGCTGACGAAGATGCGCTGCGTCAGTTCTATTACAACCGCGGTTATGCCGACATGCGCATCGTTTCTTCCGATGCTGCGTTCGACGAGGCGACGAACAAGTACACGCTGACCTTCAACATCGAGGAAGGCCCGCGCTATGACTTCGGTGCAGTTACCGTCCAGTCGACTGTTGAGGGCGTCGACGCCCAGCAGTTGCAGGGGTTGGTCAGAACCCGCGAAGGTCAGGTCTACAACGCCAAGGAAGTTCAGAAGTCCATCGAAGCGATTTCGGATCAGGTTGCTTCGGCCGGTTATCCCTTCGCACGCGTTACCCCACGTGGTAACCGCGACCTGAACAACAATACGATCGGCGTCGAATACCTCGTCGATCAGGGCGAGCGCGCCTATGTCGAGCGTATCGAAATCCGTGGCAACAGCCGCACGCGCGATTACGTTATCCGCCGCGAGTTCGATCTCAGCGAAGGCGACGCCTTCAATCAGCAGATGATCACCCGCGCAAAGCGCCGTCTCGAAGCGCTTGGCTACTTCTCCTCGGTCAACATCTCGACCCAGCCGGGCAGTTCGCCTGACCGTGTTGTCATCGTTGTCGACGTGCAGGATCAGTCGACCGGTTCGTTCGGCATCGGTGCCGGTTACGCGGCCGGCGGCGATGGCCTGCTGCTCGAAGCCTCGATCGAAGAAAAGAACTTCCTCGGCCGCGGTCAGTACATCCGCGTTTCGGCCGGTGGCGGTCAGGAAGGCTCGCGTGCTTACGGCTTGAACTTCACCGAACCCTACTTCCTCGGCTATCGCCTCGCCGCCGGTTTCGACATCAATCACAGCGAAACGTCGAGCAACGACAACTACGATTACGAAGAAACCAGCGGTGTTCTGCGCGTTACTGCGCCGATCACGGAAGATCTGGCGACGACGTTCCGCTATAACTACAAGCAGATGAAGTACGATTCCAGCGGAAGCAGTCTGAGCGATTTGTCCGCTACCTATCAAAACCTGGTCGAGAACGGCCCGTGGGTAAAGTCGTCCATCTCGCAGACGCTGACTTACAATACACTGGATGACACCGTCCTGCCGCGTGAGGGTATCTACGCTACCGCGACCCAGGAAATTGCCGGCCTCGGCGGCGACTCGCAATTTTACAAGATCTACGGTAAGGCCCGATATTACCATCTGCTCGCTGACGACGCCGATATCATCGGCTCTCTCTCGGCTTCGGCAGGTTATGTTGTCGGCTTCGGCGATCATCTGAACGTCTTCGACCAGTTCACGCTGACCAATTCCGATATCCGCGGCTTTGAGAACAAGGGCATCGGCCCGCGCATCGTGAACCCGGACGATCCGCTCGGCGGTACGACCTACTTCACCGCTTCTGCCGAAGCGACGTTCCCGATGCCGGGCTTCCCGCGCGACTTCAACCTGCGCGGCGCAGTCTTCGCAGACGCCGGCACGCTGTTCGGCAACGATGTCGAACTCCTCGGTTCGGATACTGCAGAAGGTACGGACGCGCAGCTGCGTGCTTCGGTCGGTCTCGGCCTGATTTGGCAGTCGCCCTTTGGCGCGCTCCGCGTCGACTATGCGATCCCGGTCATGAAGGAAGACTTCGACAAGACCCAGCGCTTCAAGTTTGGCATTAACAACCAATTCTGATATCGGCAGTCCGGAACTGTAAATTTCAATTCCGTTCTGGAGTTTTGCCGATGGAGCAAAATACTTTTTTTCCGCCCCATGAAGGCGTGCGGCTCGTTGAGTTGGCGCAATTTCTTGGGGCGGAACTTGGCAATTCCGCTCATGGCGATGTCATCATCCATTCGGTCTCGCCGATAGCGAGAGCCCAGGCGGGGGATATCTGTTATATCCTCTCTCGACGTAACCGCGACGAGCTTCTGAGTTGCGAGGCTTCGGCCGTGATTTGCGACAAGGCCTTGGCTGAGCTGGTGCCGCCGCATATCCCTGTGGTGATCTCCTCCAATCCACATGCTGCCTTCGCGATGGCAGGCGGGTTTCTCTATCCCGCAGCTCTCAAGCCGGTGACGTTTTCATCCGGCGAGACGGAGATCGCGCCGAGCGCCGTCGTCGATCCGACAGCCCGGCTGGAGAAGGGCGTGATTGTCGAGCCGATGGCGATCATCGGCCCCGGCGCGGAGATCGGCGAGGGCACGCGCATCGGTGCTCAGTCGATCATCGGCCCCAACGTCAAGATCGGCCGCAACGGTTCGATCTCGACGGGCGCGAGCATTCTCTGCGCGCTCATCGGCAACGGCGTTATCATCCATAACGGTGTCCGTATCGGCCAGGACGGTTTCGGTTATGCGCCGGGTCCGCGCGGCATGATCAAGATCGTGCAGATCGGTCGCGTCATCATCCAGGACAATGTCGAAATCGGCGCCAATACGACGATCGATCGCGGCGCCATGGACGATACCGTCATCGGCGAAGGAACCAAGATCGACAACCAGGTCCAGGTCGGTCACAACGTCCGCATCGGGCGCCATTGCGCCATTGTTTCGCAGGTCGGTCTTGCCGGCAGTACGATCGTCGGCGATGGCGTGCAGATCGGTGGACAGGTCGGCCTCAAGGGGCATATCACCATAGGCGATGGCGTACAGATCGCCGCAAAAAGCGGTGTGATGACCGATCTTGCTGCGGGCGGCCGCTATGGCGGAATACCTGCACGTCCTCTAAATGACTATCTGAAAGACGTTGCCCAGCTCATGGCAAAATCCGGAGCGCGCGGAAAAAAGGGAGGCAAGAATGACTGAGGAAACCGCCGCCACGCTCTCTTCGGCGGATATCATGGAGATAATGAAGCTGCTGCCGCATCGCTATCCGTTTCTGATGGTCGACAAGATCGTCGATATCGATGGCGACAACGCCGCCGTGGGCATCAAGAATGTGACGGTCAACGAGCCGCATTTTACCGGCCATTTCCCTGATGCGCCGATTATGCCGGGCGTTCTGCTGGTAGAAGGCATGGCGCAGACTGCGGGCGCGATCTGCGCCAAGAAGGAGGGCCAGACCGGCAACCTCGTCTATTTCATGACGATCGACAATGCCCGCTTCCGCAAGCCGGTCGTGCCGGGCGACCGCGTTGAATTTCACGTGCAGAAAATAAAGCAACGCGGCAATATCTGGAAATTCCATTGCGACGCAAAGGTCGACGGCGCGCTCGTCGCCGAGGCCGATATCGGCGCGATGATCGTACGTAAGGACAACGCATGAGCATGATCGCCGAAAGCGCCAGAATTCATCCGATGGCCGTAGTGGAGGACGGTGCCACGGTCGGTGAAGGCGTGGTGGTCGGCCCGTTTTGTCATGTTGGCCCCAAGGTCACGCTTCAAGACAATGTCGAACTGATCAGTCACGTGGTTGTTCTCGGCCTGACGACCGTCGGCGCCGGTACGCGTATATTTCCTTCGGCCGTTATTGGTGGCGACTCGCAAAGCGCCCGTCACAGCGCTGTCGACACGTCGCTGATCATCGGCCGCAATTGCACGATTCGCGAAGGCGTTACGATGAACACCGGTACCGTCGAGCATGGCGGTTCGACTGTCATTGGCGACAACAGCCTTTTCCTTGCCTATTCGCATGTTGCCCATGATTGCCGGGTCGGCAACCATGTCATCATGTCCAACAATGTCATGCTGGCTGGCCATGTCTCTGTTGGCGATCACGCGATCATCAGCGGCGGCGCGGCAGTGCATCAGTTCACCCGAGTTGGCAAATATGCCTTTGTCGGCGGTCTCTCGGCCGTCAGCTATGATGTCATTCCCTACGGCATGCTGAACGGCAATCCCGGCATTCTGAGCGGTCTCAACGTCGTCGGCATGACGCGCGCCGGCGTTGATCGCGCTGTCATTCATACGGTTCGCCGCGCCTATAAGGCGATCTTTGAGGGTGCCGGTTCGATCCGCGAGAATGCCGCCCAGATTCGCGACGAATATGCCAATTGCGAGCAGGTGATCGAGATCCTTGATTTCATCGCCGCCGAGAGCGATCGCGCGCTATCTTCGCCGAGCCGGGGGCAGAAGGGCTGATCTGTGGCTTCCGCTGGCGACACTGCTGAAGGCCGGCTGGCGATCATTGCCGGCGGCGGCCTTCTGCCGTCCTATGTCGCCGAAGCTGCGCGTTCGGCCGGCGAGAACCCTGTTATCGTCATCCTGAAGGATGAGGGCGACCGTCGCTGGGATGGTTTCGACCACGCCACGATCGGGATCGGTGATTTCGCTGCCCTGGACGGGCTCTTTAAGAAATATCGTATCGACCGTGTCGTCATGTCGGGCAGCGTGCGTCGCCGGCCCGAGTGGCGCGAGGTGCGGCCGACGCTGCGCATCCTGACCAAGGTGCCCGCCGCCATCCGCACGCTGCTTTCCGGTGGCGACGATACTGTTCTGCAGATGGTGATCAAGCTGATAGAAGGGCGAGGCCTGCGCGTCGTTGGCGCCCATGAGATTGCACCGGACCTGCTGGCGACCGCAGGTCCGCTGGGCGCGGTTTCGCCCAATGAAGAGGATCGTCGTGATATAGCGCGCGCAGGCAAGGCGGCGGAGGTGCTTGGCGGTCTGGATATCGGGCAGGGCGCGGTTTCGATCGGCGGACGCGTGGTGGCCGTCGAGGGCGTCGAGGGTACGGACGGGATGCTTGACCGTGTAGCGGCCCTGAGAGCCGCAGGCCGTATTTCACCACGCCGGCGCGGCGTGCTGGTCAAGCTTTGCAAGCCACAGCAGGATATCCGCGCCGATTTGCCGGCGATTGGTGTGTCCACTGTGCTGAACGCCAAAGCCGCCGGGCTTGCAGGAGTGGCCATCGAAGCCGGCCGGTCGTTGGTGCTTGATCGCGACGCGCTCATCAAGGCGGCGGACGAGAACGGTCTTTTTGTCTTCGGTATCGACAAGGGCTTGCCGGGATGGGGGCTTGCATGAGCGGCAGGTCGTTGAAAATTGCTGTCGTAGCCGGCGAAGTGTCCGGCGATCTGCTTGGCGCCGATCTCGTTGCAGGCCTGCGGAAGATCCATTCCGGCTCCATCGAACTCGTCGGCGTCGGCGGTGAGGGGCTGCAGGCCGAAGGATTGAAATCGTTCTTTGATTTCTCTGAGCTCTCCGTCATGGGCATCACGCAGGTCCTGGCCAAGCTGCCGACGCTGTTTTCCCGCATTCGGCAAACGGCAGCGGCGATCATTGCGGCAAAGCCCGATATCCTGCTCATCATTGACAGCCCGGATTTCACCCACCGTGTCGCCAAGCGTGTGCGCACAGCGCTGCCTGATCTGCCTGTCGTCAATTATGTCTGTCCCAGTGTCTGGGCCTGGAAGGAATATCGTGCCCAGCGCATGCTCGCCTATGTCGACCATGTGCTGGCTGTACTTCCTTTCGAACCGGCGGTGATGCAGCGTCTCAACGGGCCGGCCACCACCTATGTGGGCCACCGTCTGGTTGCCGACGCGGCGCTTCTGGAGACCCGGCGTCTGCGCGCTGGCCGGCAGCCCGGCAACGGTGCGATCCTGCTTCTTCCCGGCTCGCGTTCCTCTGAGATCAAGAAGCTCCTGCCTTATTTCGAGGCCGCCGCCAATGAGCTCGTCGCCCGCAATGGACCGATGCGCTTCATCCTGCCGACTGTGGCGCACAGGGAAGCGTTTGTGCGGGAAGTGACTGGGGGATGGGCGGTGAAGCCGGAAATCGTTGTGGGCGCCGAAGCGAAATGGAAGGCCTTCGCCGAAGCCGATGCTGCCATGGCGGCGTCCGGGACCGTAATCCTGGAACTGGCGCTCGCCAATGTCCCCGTCGTTTCCGCCTACAAGGTCGATTGGATCATGCGCATGCTGACATCAGGCATCAAGACCTGGACTGGCGCTCTGCCCAATCTGATCGCAGACTATGCGGTCGTACCGGAATATCTGAACGACATCGTTCGTGGTGCAAGCCTCGCACGCTGGATGGAAAGGTTGTCGGCCGACACCTACCAGCTCAAGGCGATGAAGGAAGGTTACGAGCTCATCTGGCTGCGTATGCAGACGGAAAGTCCCCCGGGGGAGCACGCGGCGCAGATATTGCTCGATGTTCTCGCCAAAAAAAAACCCGGTCATTTCTGACCGGGTTCTTTTTTGTCTCGAAGTCAGCGCTTAGCGCTTGGAAACCGGCACGTAGTCGCGCTTCGGCTCGCCGATATAGAGCTGGCGCGGACGGCCGATGCGCTGTTCCGGATCTTCGATCATTTCGTTCCATTGTGCGATCCAGCCGACGGTACGGGCGAGAGCGAAGAGCACGGTGAACATCGTCGTGGGGAAGCCCAGAGCCTTCAGCGTGATACCCGAATAGAAGTCGATGTTCGGATAGAGCTTCTTCTCGATGAAATAGGAGTCGGTCAGAGCGATACGCTCCAGTTCCATCGCGACTTCGAGAAGCGGATCGTCCTTGATGCCGAGTTCGCCGAGAACTTCATGCGTCGTCTTCTGCATGATCTTGGCACGCGGATCGTAGTTCTTGTAGACGCGATGACCGAAGCCCATCAGGCGGAACGGGTCGTTCTTGTCCTTGGCGCGGGCGATATATTCGGGAATGCGGTCAACCGTACCGATCTCCGTCAGCATGTTGAGAGCTGCTTCGTTGGCGCCACCGTGAGCGGGACCCCAGAGGCAGGCGATGCCGGCGGCGATGCAGGCGAACGGGTTTGCGCCCGAAGAACCGGCGAGGCGGACCGTCGAGGTCGAGGCGTTCTGCTCGTGATCGGCATGCAGAATGAAGATGCGGTCCATGGCGCGCGAAAGCACCGGGTTGACCACATATTCTTCGCAGGGAACGGCAAAGCACATGCGCAGGAAATTCGACGCGTAATCGAGGTCGTTCTTAGGGTAAACGAAGGGCTGGCCGATATGGTACTTGTAGGCCATGGCAGCGAGCGTCGGCATCTTGGCGATCATGCGCAGGCTGGCGACCATGCGCTGATGCGGATCGGTGATGTCGGTGGAGTCGTGATAGAAGGCCGAAAGCGCGCCGACGCAGCCGCACATGACGGCCATCGGGTGCGCGTCGCGGCGGAAGCCGGTGAAGAAGCGGCTCATCTGCTCGTGCACCATCGTGTGGTGCGTGACGCGATAGTCGAAGTCCTTCTTCTGAGCGGCGGTTGGCAGTTCGCCGTAGAGCAGCAGGTAGCAGACTTCCAGGAAGTCGCCGTGCTCGGCAAGCTGCTCGATCGGGTAACCGCGATGCAGCAGAACACCTTCGTCACCGTCGATATAAGTGATCTTTGATTCACAGGATGCGGTCGACGTAAACCCGGGATCGTAGGTGAAGGAGGCCGTATTTTTATAGAGTGCACCGATATCGATGACGTCAGGTCCGACCGTGCCTTTTCTGACGGCGAGGTCGACTGATTTGTCACCGATTTTGATTGTAGCGCTTTGATCCGTCATGCTGATCCTCCGGAGTGGCGGTGGCGCCGCAAAAGCGCCATAAGGGTTAAGCGTCCTAAGCGATAGCTATATGATCGTGAAGCTAATGCCAAGTTACCGTGATGCCATTTTGTGCATCGCGGCATCATCTTTTAGGCACTGCAGCGATGAGCCCTATGCATATCAGAACACCATGATTTGACTGGATTTTTCGTTCCCATGAATTTTCCTCGTATTTCAATCGATTATTGTTTGCGCGTTTTGATCACAGGTTGCATTCTGCCGATATCCGGGGGCGGGTCCAGGCGGTTATGACGGGGTTCGAGACAAGAGAACGGCAGGCGCAATCCATTGATGCCAAGATGGATTTTGCCGATGTCGCACCGCGCGCCATTGTGACGCAACCGGTAAGGACGCAGGCTGCTGTTCCGCTGCAGTGGCGGCTGATTGCCGTTGCGAAACAATACACCGAATCGTCTATCCGCATGGCCGCCGAAGAGGCTGGCCACGGTCGCCTCATTCTCTTCTCGCCGGTCTTCCTCGGTGCGGGTGCTGCGACCTGGTTTCTGGCAGTTTCGGATTTTCCGGCCGTCTCGCTTGGTCTCTGCCTGTTTATCCTCTTCCTTGCCGTTGCGCTCTGCGGATATGGCCGGACGGAACTGCGGGCGACGCTGCTTGCTCTGCTTCTCTTTGCTGGCGGAATGCTTTCGGCACAGGTCGAAACATGGCGGGCGCAGACCCTGATCCTGGATTCTGCCGTAACGACAACGGTGACCGGCCGCATCGAGCGCCGCGAAGGCGATGGAAGAGGGCGCTGGCGCTATATTCTTGCTGTTAGCGGAACGGATGCTCCTCAGATCAAGCGTCCACCCAAGCGTATTTCCGTGCTGGTCCGGGGCGCCACGCAGCCCTTTGAGCTTGGTGACGTCATCGAGGGCAGGGCACGTCTCACGCCTCCGGCAGGACCCGCACTTCCCCACCTCAACGATTTTGCCTTCAGCGCCTATTTCGACGGCATTGGCGCCAACGGCTTTTTCTATGGTGCGCCGAAAAAGGCTGCGTCGCAGCCGCAGCAGGCGGGCTCGATCGGTAAGGCGACCCTGGAATGGCTCTATCGGCTCAGGAGCGGCATCGGCGATCGAATCCGCTCCGTTCTGCCGGGTGATACCGGCGCCTTTGCTGCTTCACTTGTCACCGATGAGAGACGGGCGATCTCGGATGAAACGACGGAGGCGCTGCGGCAATCCGGCCTTGCCCACATCATCGCGATCTCCGGTCTTAATATGGCGCTCTCCGCCGGCATCTTCTTTGTCGGCCTGCGCGTCATCCTCAGTCTTTTTTCCGGCATTGCCCAGGCATGGCCGACCAAGAAAATCGCGGCGGCCGGAGCGCTCGCTGCGGTGACGGCTTATTATCTGATCTCGGGTTTTGCCGTCTCCGCCGAACGCGCTTTCATCATGATGGCGATCATGCTGGTTGCCGTCTTCTTTGACCGGCCGTCGATCAGCCTCAGAAACGTGGCGCTGTCCGCGCTCGTGATCCTCGCAGCCTCGCCGTCAGAGGTGCTGGGACCGAGCTTCCAGATGTCCTTTGCCGCAACGCTTGCCCTGGTCGCCGGTTACGACCTCTGGAAGGGCCGGCCGATGCGGGAGAATGCCTTTGCCAAGTTGCCGATCATGAAACCCCTCTTCATGATTGGCGGCTTCTTCGGCGGCATTTTCCTGACCTCGTTGATCGGCGGTTTCTCGACCGCGTTGTTTTCGATCGAGCATTTTCACCGGTTGACTGCCTACGGCCTGCCGGCAAATCTCGCGGCCATGCCGGTCATTTCCTTCATCGTCATGCCGGCCGGTATGCTGGCGATGCTGCTGATGCCCTTTGGCCTCGATGGCCCGGTGTGGCAGGTCGCAGGCTTCGGGCTCGATCTGGTGATAAAAATCGCAAAGACGGTATCGAGCTGGGGTGGCAATATCGATGTGGGCCGTTTGCCCGGCTGGTACTTCCCGACAGCCGTCTTCGGGTTTCTGCTGCTGACCCTGCTCAGAACCAGACTGCGGCACGTCGGAACGGCAATCGTTGCGGTTTCCACGCTTGCCGTCGCGTTGCTTCCGATCGAGGCGATGCCCGACATCACCATCGCCGAAGATGGCGGCCTGGTCGCTGTTGTCGATGGAGAGGCAATAGCTTCGAACCGCGAAAAGCCGCCTGCCTTCATCTTCGAACAATGGCAGCGGGCGCTTGCCATGGAAGAACATCGAAAGCCGGTCATGCTCCAGGCTGTCAATGTCCCCACTGCGCCTGAAGGTAAACGGCTGCAGCTATCACGGGATCAGCAGGACGAAGCCAGAGCAGCGATAAGACATGCCGCCGCGAGCTTGCCATCGCGCTTCTCCTGCCAGAAGGGCGCCTGGTGCACTGCCTTGCTCCGAAATGGAAAGAAACTGACGGTCATCGACAATGCAGCCTATCTCGGGCCGGCCTGCGATACGGCCGATATCGTCGTTACCCCTGTCCGTTTGCGGTTTGACCATTGTCGTTCCGGCGCATTGCTCTTTACTGGCGAGACACTACGCAGAACAGGCTCCGTCGAACTTCGTTTTACCGATAAGGGGATTGAGATCACAACTGCATTCGACACGTTGCGGCGGCCCTGGATGCGCCACCGTGCCTATGACTGGCGCAGCGACAGTTTCGCAGACGCCAGTACGTCACCGGTCAGTGATAGCGGCGAATGAGGCCGACGAGCTTGCCCTGGACCTTGACGCGATCCGGCGGGAAAATGCGGGTCTCATAAGCGGGGTTTGCTGCCTCGAGTGCAATCGATGCGCCCTTGCGGCGAAAACGCTTGAGCGTCGCTTCCTCCTCGTCGACGAGTGCCACCACAATATCACCGGGATTGGCGGTGCTGCCGTTGCGGATGATGACCGTGTCGCCATCGAAGATGCCGGCTTCGATCATCGAGTCGCCGCGAACCTCGAGTGCATAATGCTCACCCGAGCCCAGCATGTCGGCGGGAACGTTGATGTCGTGCGTATTGTTCTGGATTGCCGAGATCGGTACACCGGCGGCGATGCGCCCCATGACCGGCACAGAAATCGAATTGCCGTTGTCGGCAGCAGGTGCAGACTTTGCCGGAGCGGGAGCCGCCGGCTGAGGCTTGCCGAGGCTGCCCTCGATGACGCTCGGCGAAAAGCCGCGCCGAGGCTGCAGGCTCGGGCTGTAGGCTTCCGGCAACTTGATGACTTCGAGCGCGCGTGCCCGGTTCGGAAGCCGGCGAATGAAGCCGCGTTCTTCGAGCGCTGTGATCAGCCGGTGGATGCCGGATTTTGAGGCCAGATCCAGGGCATCCTTCATCTCGTCGAAAGACGGCGGAACGCCTGACTCCTTCATCCTTTCATGAATGAAAAGAAGAAGTTCCTGTTGTTTGCGCGTGAGCATGGCGTATACCCCAGTCTTGAAACAAATCCAGAACAGACACTATATGTTCCATATGTGTTCCGCAAGTGGCTAAATTTTCGTAAAACTTCTGTTCATTCTGCTGAGAATTTTATTTTTATCGCGGGAAAGCCTGCCCGGCCTTGCTTCGTAACGCCTGCTGAAGCACATCATCCTGGCAATGCTGGAGAGTAGCCGATGACCCAGGACATGCTTCCGATCGATCATCTCGTTTTGCCGGTTACCGATATCGATCTTGCCCGCGAAAGGCTGGGCAAGCTTGGTTTCACCGTAGCCCCTGATGCCCGCCATCCCTTCGGCACGGAAAATGCCTGCGTTTTCTTTACTGACAAAACCTATCTTGAGCCATTGGGTGTCGCGAGTGTGGAGGAGAGCGAGGAGACGGCGCGTGAGGGCAATGTCTTCACCGCCCGCAATCAGGCTTTCCGCTTCCGCTGCGGCAGCGAGGGACTGTCCGCCATCGCCTTTGCGACAGCGGATGCGAAGCGCGAACATGCTCGATTCGTAAAGGGCGGCATCAGCGCTGGCTCTGTGCTGCAGTTCGAACGTCCCGTGAAAATGCCCGATGGTGCAGAAAGTGTTGCCGGCTTCCGGCTCGCCTTCGCTGGCGACCTGCGGGCACCGGATTTCTTTCTCTTCGCTGTCGAGCGCATCAACCCGCTTCCGGCCGACCGCGGCGCGCTGGAGACCCATGCCAATGGCGTGACGGGCATTGCCGAGATCGCGCTCGCGGCCCCCGAGCCGACAGCTTTCGGCGAGTTCGTTCGCGCGGCGGCAAAAGCCGCTTCTGCCGATGTCACGAGTTTCGGGCTGGAGGTGCCGACCGGAAACGCAAAGATCAGCCTGATGATCCCAGAGGGGCTGGAGGCCTATTTCGATTTGAGCACGCCGGATAGCGATCGCGGCCTGCGCGGCCGGGCGATCCTCTTTGCGGTTGCCGATCTGGCCGTGACAGAAGCGCATTTGGCTGCTAACGGGGTGACCTATACACGCAAGGGAAACCGTATTCTTGTGAAGTCCGTGCCCGGTCAGGGTGCGCTCTTTGCCTTCGAGGAAACATCATGAGCTCCAATACCAATGCAGAGGTCCGGATCGGCGAGGGCGCTGGCCAGGTTCTGTTTTCCAATTCTGCCAAGCTTTCGCTCATCGCTGGTCCGTGCCAAATGGAAAGCCGCGAGCATGCCTTCATGGTCGGCGGCACGCTGAAGGAGATCTGCGACAAGCTCGGTATGGGCCTCGTCTACAAGACCTCCTATGACAAGGCGAACCGCACCTCGATTTCCGCCAAGCGCGGTATCGGCCTCGAAAAGGCGATGGAGGTTTTCGACGACCTCAAGAAGGAATTCGGCTTTCCTGTCCTGACGGACGTTCATACGGCAGAACAATGCGCCATTGTCGCTGAAACCGTCGATGTGCTGCAGATCCCGGCCTTCCTCTGCCGCCAGACGGATCTTCTCGTTGCCGCCGCCAAGACCGGCCGCGTCGTCAACGTCAAGAAAGGCCAGTTCCTGGCTCCCTGGGACATGAAGAATGTGCTCGGCAAGCTGAATGCCAGCGGCAATCCGAATGTATTGCTTTGCGAGCGCGGCGTTTCCTTCGGCTACAACACGCTGGTCTCCGACATGCGTTCCCTGCCGATCATGGCGGCAATGGGCGCTCCTGTTATCTTCGACGCCACGCATTCCGTCGCCCAACCGGGCGGGCAGGGCGATTCCTCCGGCGGCCAGCGCGAATTCGTTGAAACGCTGGCGCGTGCTGCCGTAGCCGCCGGCGTTGCAGGTGTCTTCATCGAAACCCATGAGGATCCGGACAATGCCCCTTCCGACGGCCCGAACATGGTCTATCTCAAGGATCTGCCGCGGCTTCTGGAAAAGCTGCTTGCCTTTGATGCGGTCGCCAAGGGCTGACAGTCAAAAGCCTGACATGATCGTGTTATAGCGACGATTAGAGATGCAGGTCGAAAGTGTCGCAAAGCGCCCCCCAAAGTGCCATTGTAATTTGCGTACCTTCGATTAAGACGGTTTCAAACGATTTATCCACCCACGAGCAGGAAAAAACCATGACTGCAATTACCGATATCATCGCCCGCGAGATTCTCGATAGCCGTGGTAACCCCACCGTCGAAGTCGATGTCTATCTCGAAGACGGCAGCATGGGCCGTGCAGCTGTTCCCTCGGGTGCTTCGACCGGCGCGCATGAAGCCGTCGAAGTGCGTGACGGCGGCAAGCGTTATCTCGGCAAGGGTGTTGAAAAGGCCGTCGAGGCCGCTAATACGGAAATCTTTGACGCCATCGGCGGCATCGACGCCGAAAACCAGATTCAGATCGACAAGATCATGATCGAGCTCGACGGCACGCCGAACAAGTCGCGTCTCGGTGCCAACGCCATCCTCGGCGTTTCGCTCGCCGTCGCCAAAGCTGCCGCAGAGGCTTCCGGCCTGCCGCTCTACCGTTACGTTGGCGGCGCTTCCGCAAACCTGCTGCCGGTTCCGATGATGAACATCATCAACGGCGGCGCACATGCCGACAATCCGATCGATTTCCAGGAGTTCATGATCCTGCCGGTTGGCGCAGATTCGATCCGTGAAGCTGTTCGCATGGGCTCGGAAGTCTTCCATACGCTGCGTAAGGAACTCGCTGCCCAGGGACACAATACCAATGTCGGCGACGAAGGCGGTTTTGCGCCGGGTCTGAAGAGCGCTCCGGAAGCCCTCGACTTCATCGTCAAGTCGATCGAGAAAGCCGGCTACAAGCCGGGCGAGGACATCTACCTCGGCCTCGATTGCGCCTCGACGGAATTCTTCAAGGACGGCAAGTATGTGATGGAAGGTGAAGGCCGCACGCTCGAGCCGGGCGCCATGGCTGAATACCTTGCCGAACTCGCTGCCAAGTATCCGATCATCTCCATCGAAGACGGCATGGCCGAGGACGACTGGGAAGGCTGGAAGACGCTGACCGATCTCGCCGGCAAGAAGTGCCAGCTCGTCGGCGACGACCTCTTCGTCACCAACTCGGCTCGCCTGCGCGACGGGATCCGCATGGGCGTCGCAAACTCGATTCTCGTCAAGGTCAACCAGATCGGCTCGTTGACGGAAACGCTCGACGCCGTCAATACCGCGCACAAGGCAGCCTACACCGCCGTCATGTCGCACCGTTCGGGTGAGACGGAAGACTCCACGATCGCCGATCTTGCGGTTGCCACCAACTGCGGTCAGATCAAGACCGGTTCGCTGTCGCGCTCGGATCGCCTTGCCAAGTACAATCAGCTCATCCGCATCGAAGAAGGTCTCGGCCCGCAGGCTGAGTATGCCGGCCGCTCTATCATCCGCGGCTAATACGATCTTGGAAATCAGGCATTTGGAACCCGCGCTCCGGCGCGGGTTTTTTGTTGAGTCCCTTCCGGAATCGCTCAGAGTCAACGAACGGTTAAACTCTGCGCGTTAAGTTGAAATGATTGGTAATGCGTTAGAGCATGAGTGTATGTGGACAAAGCATCATAAGAAGAGAAAGACCGGTCGCTTCGTCATTCCGGCCATGACGGTCGCCTTCCTCTCCTATTTCGGCTATCATTGCATCCATGGTGATTATGGTCTGCGTGCGACGGAGGCGTTCGAGCGCCAGCGTCTCGCGCGCGAGAAGGAATTGGCGGTGCTCAAGGCTAAGCGCGAGCATCTGGAGGCGCAGGTAGCGCTCCTCAGCGACGGCTCGCTGGACAGGGATATGCTCGACGAAAAGGCGCGGTATCAGCTCAACATGTCGCGCGCGGACGAGATTGTCATTTACAATCATTACCGCAATTAACCGAATTTAGGTTAATCGATTTTTTTTGTTTTTTATCAATAATTTACAAGCGAATATGAGCCATGCAATTATGGCATTGCTGTGGTGATTTTTCTTCCCTATGGTACGCGCCACCTGAGAACCGATAAACCCATAGGGAGGGTTGAATGGCGTTGCGCAAAACCGCGACCGTTTCCAGCCGCAAAACCAGTGCGAAATCTGCAGCCAAGGCATCGAATGGCGGTCCCATCGCCGATTTCGATCGCGATGAGGAGCTGAAGGCCTATCGCGAGATGCTGCTCATCCGCCGTTTCGAGGAAAAGGCGGGCCAGCTTTACGGCATGGGCTTCATCGGTGGTTTCTGTCACCTTTACATCGGCCAAGAAGCTGTTGTCGTCGGCATGCAAATGGCGCAGAAGGAAGGCGATCAGGTCATCACCGCCTATCGCGACCACGGTCATATGCTGGCGACCGGCATGGAAGCGCGCGGCGTCATGGCCGAGCTAACCGGGCGTCGTAACGGCTATTCCCACGGGAAGGGCGGTTCGATGCACATGTTCTCCAAGGAGAAGCATTTCTACGGCGGCCACGGCATCGTCGGTGCCCAGGTTTCGCTCGGCACGGGCCTCGCCTTCGCAAACAAATACCGCGGCAATGACAGCGTCTCGATCGCCTATTTCGGCGACGGCGCAGCCAACCAGGGTCAGGTCTACGAGAGCTTCAACATGGCTGCTCTCTGGAAGCTGCCAATCATCTATATCGTCGAAAATAACCGTTACGCCATGGGCACTTCGACAGCCCGCGCGACGGCGCAGTCGAACTATTCGCTCCGCGGTTCCGGCTTCGGCATTCCCGGCATGCAGGTCGATGGCATGGACGTTCGTGCTGTCAAGGCTGCTGCCGATGAGGCGCTCGAGCACTGCCGCTCCGGCAAGGGGCCGATCATCCTGGAAATGCTGACCTATCGCTATCGTGGTCACTCCATGTCCGACCCGGCGAAGTACCGCACCAAGGAAGAAGTACAGAAGATGCGCTCCGAGCAGGACCCGATCGAGCAGGTTCGCCTGCGCGTGATGGAAAAGGGCTGGGCGACCGAAGACGATCTGAAGGCGATCGACAAGGAAGTCCGCGATATCGTCGCCGACAGTGCCGATTTTGCCCAGGCCGATCCGGAGCCGGATGCATCCGAGCTTTACACCGACATTCTGCTCTAATTCGGGGAGGGAACCCATGCCTATCGATATCCTCATGCCCGCCCTTTCTCCGACGATGGAAGAAGGCACGCTGTCCAAGTGGCTCAAGAACGAAGGTGACAAGGTCACTTCCGGCGACGTGATTGCCGAAATCGAAACCGACAAGGCAACGATGGAAGTCGAAGCCGTCGACGAAGGCGTCATCGGCAAGCTGCTGGTTCCGGCCGGCACTGAAAACGTCAAGGTAAACGCTAAGATCGCTATCCTGCTGCAGGACGGCGAATCTGCCGACGCGATTTCCGCCGCTCCTTCTGCCGCTCAACCGGCTCCGGTCGCTGTTCCGCAGGTTGCCCAGGAAGAGAAGCCGACGAATACCGGGTCGGCTACTGCCCCTGTTCCGGCCGAGCCCAAGGCTTTCGTGCCGAACGACCCGGAAATTCCGGCTGGTACCGAAATGGTGTCGATGACGGTGCGCGAAGCGCTGCGCGACGCCATGGCCGAAGAAATGCGCGCTGACGACAACGTCTTCGTCATGGGAGAGGAAGTTGCCGAATACCAGGGTGCCTACAAGGTTACCCAGGGTCTTCTGCAGGAATTCGGCGCTCGCCGCGTTATCGACACCCCGATCACCGAGCACGGTTTTGCCGGCGTCGGCGTCGGTGCCGCCATGTCGGGCCTGAAGCCGATCGTCGAGTTCATGACCTTCAACTTCGCCATGCAGGCGATCGACCAGATCATCAACTCGGCTGCCAAGACGCTCTACATGTCCGGCGGCCAGATGGGCGCCCCGATTGTCTTCCGCGGCCCGAACGGCGCTGCTGCTCGTGTCGGCGCCCAGCACAGCCAGGATTACGCAGCCTGGTACAGCGCGATCCCCGGCCTGAAGGTTGTCATGCCTTACACGGCTTCCGATGCCAAGGGTCTGCTGAAGGCCGCGATCCGGGATCCGAACCCGGTCGTCTTCCTCGAAAACGAAATTCTCTACGGCCAGCATTTCGATGTGCCGAAGCTCGATAATTTCGTTCTGCCGATCGGCAAGGCCCGCATCCACCGTCCGGGCAAGGATGCTACCGTCGTCTCCTTCGGCATCGGCATGACCTATGCCACGAAGGCGGTCGCCGAACTCGAGAAGATCGGCATCGATGTCGAACTGATCGACCTGCGCACCCTTCGTCCGATGGATCTTCCGACGGTCATCGAATCCGTCAAGAAGACCGGCCGTCTGGTCACCGTCGAGGAAGGTTATCCGCAGAACTCCGTTGGCACCGAAATCGCCACCCGCGTCATGCAGCAGGCCTTCGACTATCTCGATGCGCCGATCCTGACGATCGCCGGCAAGGACGTTCCGATGCCTTACGCCGCCAATCTCGAAAAGCTCGCGCTTCCGAATGTCGGCGAAGTGGTCGATGCGGTGAAAGCCGTTTGCTACAAATAAGGAGAGGGCCTTTCGATGCCGATCAATATCACGATGCCCGCCCTCTCTCCGACCATGGAAGAAGGCAACCTTGCCAAGTGGCTGGTCAAGGAAGGCGATAAGGTCAAGTCCGGTGATGTGATCGCCGAGATCGAAACCGATAAGGCGACGATGGAAGTCGAAGCCGTTGACGAGGGCACGGTCGCCAAGATCGTCGTTCCGGCCGGCAGCGAAGGCGTGAAGGTCAATGCCCTGATCGCCGTTCTCGCCGCCGATGGTGAAGATGTCGCTGCCGCTGCAAGTGGCGCCGGCTCTGCCGCTCCGGCACCGAAAGCTGCTGCTGCTCCGGCTGAAGCACCGAAGGCTGAGGCCGCATCTGCTCCGGCGCCGTCGGCTCCGGCTGCTGCCCCGGCACCCGCTGCGGTCCCCTCTGGCGGCGCGCGTGCCTTCTCTTCGCCGCTTGCTCGTCGTCTGGCCAAGGAAGCCGGTATCGATATTTCCGCCATTGCCGGCACCGGTCCGCATGGCCGTGTCGTCAAGAGTGATATCGAAGCTGCCGCTGCCGGCGGTGGTGCCAAGGCTGCCGCTGCTGCCCCGCAGGCTGCTGCACCGGCTCCGGCCGCTGCCGCTCCGAAGGGTGCATCCGACGAAGCCGTGCTCAAGCTCTTCGAACAAGGCTCCTACGAGCTCGTGCCGCATGACGGCATGCGCAAGACGATCGCCCGTCGCCTCGTCGAATCCAAGCAGACCGTTCCGCATTTCTACGTGTCGGTCGATTGCGACCTCGACGCGCTGATGGCGCTGCGTGCCCAGCTGAACGACGCCGCTCCCCGCAAGGACGGCGCTCCGGCCTACAAGCTGTCGGTCAACGACATGGTCATCAAGGCCATGGCTTTGGCGCTCCGCGATGTTCCTGACGCTAACGTTTCCTGGACGGAAAGTGCCATGGTCAAGCACAAGCATGCCGACGTTGGTGTGGCTGTCTCGATCCCCGGTGGCCTGATCACCCCGATCGTCCGCAAGGCCGAGGAGAAGACGCTCTCCGTCATCTCCAACGAGATGCGTGATCTTGGCAAGCGTGCGAAGGACCGCAAGCTGAAGCCTGAGGAATATCAGGGCGGCACGACTTCGGTCTCCAACATGGGCATGATGGGCGTGAAGAACTTCGCAGCTGTCATCAACCCGCCGCATGCGACGATCCTCGCCGTCGGCGCGGGTGAGCAGCGCGTCATCGTCAAGAATGGCGAAATGGCGATTGCGACGGTCATGACCGTGACGCTCTCGACCGACCACCGCTGCGTCGACGGCGCTCTTGGCGCCGAGCTGCTGCAGGCTTTCAAGGGCTACATCGAAAATCCGATGGGCATGCTGGTCTAAGCAGGACGCGGGAGGGCGGACATGACGAAGACTGTTCTTTGCTATGGTGACTCGTTGACCTGGGGCTATAACGCCGACACGATCGGTCGTCACGCCTATGAGACTCGCTGGCCGAGCGTGCTTCAGGCAACGCTCGGAAGCGAGGCTCGCGTCATCGCGGAAGGCCTGAACGGCCGCACCACCGCCTTCGACGATCACCTCGCCGATTGTGACCGTAATGGTGCACGCGTCCTGCCGACGATCCTGCAGACGCATGCGCCGCTCGATCTCGTCATCCTGCTGCTCGGCACCAATGACATGAAGCCGGTTGTCGCCGGCTCCGCCTTTGCCGCATGCCAGGGCATCGGTCGTCTGGTGCGTCTGATCCGCAACCATGCCTGGCCCTTCGAATTCGACGGGCCAGAGATCCTGATCGTGGCGCCGCCGGCGATCTGCGAGACGGGCAATGTGCCCTTCGCGGCTTCGTTCCCGGGCGGCATCGATGAATCGGCAAAGCTTCCCACGCTTTACCGTGACCTTGCCGATGAACTCGGCTGCGGCTTCTTCGACGGCAATTCCGTCGCCAGGACCACGCCGCTCGACGGCATCCATCTCGATGCGGAGAATACGCGTGCGCTCGGTCGCGGCCTTGAGCCCATCGTTCGGATGATGCTGGGTCTTTGACGGTGACCGCCTTTCTCGCCCTCCGAAAAGCCTCCCGCCGGGATGCCTCGGAACTGGCGATTCTGGCAGACATTGCTTCTCACGGCTTTGCCTCATGGCTCTGGTTTGCCGATGTCGCAAGCGGCATGAGCGATACGCCGCTGGAACGGGGCCGGTTGAAGATGAGCGATGAGGCGCTCGGGGGCTGGAAGAACGCCGTCATCGGCGAGGCCTATGACGAGATCGCCGGAATGGCGATCGGTTACGAAGTGGATGAAGGCATACGCGATCTCGAAGCGCGGCATCCGGCCATAGAGCCGATGCTGGCGATGCAGAGATCGGTGATCGGGCATTGGTTCATTGGCAGCCTTGCGGTCTATCGCCATATGCGCGGTATCGGCATCGGCAAGAGGCTGCTGGAGGATCAGCTTGCAAGGGCAGATCGGCTGCCGGTCAGCCTGATCACGTCGGATAGTAACGAAGCGGCTCTGTCGCTTTACGAAAGAAACGGATTTTCGGAAACGGCGCGCATGAAAGCTGTGCCGCTCTTCGATAACAGCAAGAAGCACGCATGGGTTTTGATGACCCGGGCGGGAGCGTAACAAAGGCAGGAAAGCAATGGCTCAATCCTACGACGTCATCGTCATCGGTTCCGGTCCCGGCGGCTATATCGCCGCCATCCGCGCCGCGCAGCTCGGCCTCAAGGTCGCCTGTGTCGAGCGCGAACATCTGGCCGGCATCTGCTCCAACTGGGGCTGCATTCCGACCAAGGCGCTGCTGCGCTCCGCAGACGTCCTGCATACCGCCCAGCACGGCAAGGATTACGGCCTGGTGCTGGAAGGCACGATCAAGCCGGATATCAAGGCGATCGTCACCCGTTCGCGCGGCATCGCCCACCGGATGAACAACGGGGTCGGATTCCTGTTCAAGAAGAACAAGGTCGATGTCATCTGGGGTGAAGCCAAGATCACCAAGCCCGGCGAAATCGTCGTTTCCAAGACGACGAAGAAGCCGATGGAGCCGATGGGGCCGGTGCCGAAGAATGCGCTGGGTGAGGGCACCTACACTGCAAAGCACATCATCGTTGCGACTGGCGCCCGTCCGCGTGCGCTGCCGGGCATCGAGCCGGATGGCAAGCTGATCTGGACCTATTTCGAAGCGATGAAGGCTGACGAACTGCCGAAGTCGCTGGTCGTCATGGGCTCGGGCGCAATCGGCATCGAATTCGCAAGCTTCTACCGCACCATGGGCGTTGATGTCACCGTCGTCGAAATCATGAGCCAGGTCATGCCGGTCGAGGATGCGGAAATCTCTGCTCTCGCCAAGAAGCAGTTCGAGCGCCAGGGCATGAAGATCCATCTGGAGGCCAAGGTCGCCAAGGTGGAGAAGGGCGCCAACTCGATCACCGCTACCATCGAGAAGAAGGACGGCACGACTGAGACGATCACCGCTGACCGCATGATTTCGGCTGTCGGCGTGCAGGCCAATGTCGAAGGCATCGGCCTTGAGGCTGTCGGTGTGAAGACCGATCGCGGCTTCATCGCCATCGACGGCTACGGCAAGACCAACGTGCCCGGCATCTATGCGATCGGCGACGTTGCCGGCCCGCCGCTTCTCGCCCACAAGGCCGAGCACGAGGCTGTCGTCTGCGTCGAGAAGATCGCCGGCCTTCCGAATGTCCATCCGATGGACAAGCTGAAGATCCCGGGCTGTACCTATTGCAACCCGCAGGTCGCTTCCGTCGGCCTCACCGAAGCCAAGGCCAAGGAGCTGGGCCGCGATATCCGCGTCGGCCGCTTCCCCTTCAGCGCAAACGGCAAGGCTGTCGCGCTCGGTGAGGACCAGGGCCTCGTCAAGACGATCTTCGACAAGAAGACCGGTGAACTGCTTGGCGCCCACATGGTCGGCGCTGAAGTCACCGAACTCATCCAGGGCTTCGTTGTCGCCATGAACCTGGAGACGACCGAGGAAGAACTGATGCACACCATCTTCCCGCATCCGACTATTTCGGAGACGATGAAGGAAAGCGTGCTGGATGCTTACGGCCGCGTGCTGAACGCTTGATAATTTCCTGGTCTGCCCTCTATCCCGGCGTGGCGGAACGCCATCGCCGGGGATGGAAAAAACGAAAGGAAATCATCATGTCTATGAGCACGCAGTCGCTTCTCATCTTTCTGCTGATCGGCCTGGTTGCGGGCTTTCTTGCAAGCCTGGTCGTCGGCGGGGGTGGGTTGATACGATGCCTCCTGAGCGGCATCATCGGCGCGTTCGTGGGCGGGTTCCTGTTCAATGCGCTGGGGATCTCGCTCGGCATTGAAAATGCATTGGTGGTTGAGATCATCCACGCCACTGTCGGTGCCATTGTCGTGGTGCTGATCGCAAGGGCGATAGCGTAGGAAAAGGGACAGGATGGAAGGCGTCGGCTGGATTTCGGCGATCATCATCGGCGGACTTGCGGGCTGGCTCGCAGGCAAGCTGATGGAAGCGCGCTACGGCATTTTACTGAACATCGTGCTCGGCATTGTCGGCTCGGTTGTCGCCACTGCCGTCCTGGCGCAGTTTCATATCGAGGTTGCCGGCGGAAGGTTCGGTTATTTCGTGACGGGTTTCATTGGCGCCTGTCTGCTAATATTCCTCGCGCGCCTGGTGCGAAGATAGTGAGCGAAGATCGGGCGCACCTCCTCAGATCGAAAGATTTGAATAAAGGAGCGATGCGCAATATGAGATGCCGGGCCGCATGGGGCGGCGGAAAGTTGAACTGACATGGTCACCATTCTCGACACGATCAATCCAGACGCAAAGCGCGTGCGGCATCCGGAAAAGGCGCATCGCCCGGATACGGAAGTCCTGCGCAAGCCGGACTGGATTCGTGTGAAGGCGCCGACCTCGAAAGGCTATGCCGAGACCCGCTCGATCGTGAAGGAGCACAAGCTCGTCACCGTCTGCGAAGAAGCGGGCTGCCCGAATATCGGCGAGTGCTGGGACAAGAAGCACGCAACCTTCATGATCATGGGCGAGATCTGTACGCGCGCCTGCGCCTTCTGCAACGTGGCGACAGGCAAGCCGAACGCGCTCGACATGGCCGAGCCTGAGAATGTCGCTAAGGCGGTCAAGGAAATGGGCCTGTCGCATGTCGTCATCACGTCGGTCGACCGTGACGATCTGGAAGACGGCGGCGCTGAGCACTTTGAAAAGGTGATCTGGGCGATCCGCGTCGCTTCGCCGATGACGACAATCGAAATCCTGACGCCAGACTTCCTGAAGAAGCCTGGAGCGCTGGAACGTGTCGTCGCCGCCAAGCCCGACGTCTTCAACCACAATCTGGAAACCGTTGCCGGAAACTACCTGACGGTTCGCCCCGGCGCCCGCTACTTCCACTCCATCCGCCTGCTGCAGCGGGTGAAGGAACTCGATCCCACCATGTTCACCAAGTCGGGCATCATGGTCGGCCTCGGTGAAGAGCGGAACGAGGTCCTGCAGCTCATGGATGACCTGCGTACTGCCGATGTCGACTTCCTGACGATCGGCCAGTATCTGCAGCCGACCCGCAAGCACCACAAGGTCGAGAGCTTCGTCACGCCGGATGAGTTCAAGTCCTACGAGACGGTTGCCTACACCAAGGGCTTCCTGATGGTCGCCTCCAGCCCGCTGACCCGCTCCTCGCACCATGCCGGCGACGACTTCGCCCGCCTGAAGGCTGCGCGCGAGAAGAAGCTGCTGATGGCTGCCGAGTAAAAGCTTACCCCTTGTTTTTGATGGGAACCGCAGCGATTTTCGCCGCGGTTTTTCTTTGCGTGTTGCGCTGTCATCATCAGGTCATGCGAAGCAGCTAGCCAGCACGCCGCTCTTCGCAGTTAAGTCTGTCCGCGAAGGCGATCCTGTCGAAAGCGAGCCTGCCATGCATCAAGTGACGACGTCGCCTGAACCCATTTGTGAGGTCTCTATTGCAGAGGCAGCCGACATGATCCTTCGTGCCGAGCGAATCATGGTCATCGGTTGTTCGGGCGGCGGCAAGTCGACGCTGGCCCAGAAGCTGGCAAGCCATTTCGACCTGACCTACCTCTCCATCGACCGTGATATCCGCTGGCTGCCAGGCTGGGTGGAACGCGGCAGGGAAGAGCAGCGCCAGCGTATCATCGAGAGGATTGCCGGCGAACGCTGGATCATGGATGGCACCAATACCTCCACCTTCGATATCCGCCTGCCGCGTACCGATATCGTCATCTGGGTGCGGATGCCGCGCCTGCTTTGCGTGTGGGGCGTCATGACCCGCTGGCTGAAGCACATCGGCCGCACCCGCCCGGAAATGGCGCCGGGCTGCATCGAAAAGGTCGACTGGCAGTTTCTGGAGTTCATCTGGACTTTCGAGAAAAAATTTACGCCGCGCATCACAGCCGCGATCGCCGCCCACGGGCCGCATATACCGGTTTTACAGGTGAAATCCCGCCGCCAGATGCGCGCGCTTCTTGATCTTCTCGGTATGCCGGCTTAACTGCGCTTCATGCCGCAATTCGAAACGCATCGCTCCGTCCCGCACACGCCCGACCAGATGTTCGACCTGGTGTCAGATGTCGAACATTATCCGGAATTTCTGCCGCTCTGCGAAGCTCTTGTTGTGAAGAACCGCAAGGAGCGCGACGGCAAGGAACTGCTGATCGCCGACATGACGGTCGGTTACAAGGCGATCCGCGAAACCTTCACGACCCAGGTCCTGCTAAACAGGGCCGAGCGCGTCATCGACGTCAAATATATCGACGGCCCCTTTCGCTACCTCGACAACCGCTGGCGGTTTGTCGAGGCGGAGGGTGGCGGCTGCACGGTCGATTTTTTCATCGACTACGAGTTCAAGAGCCGCATTCTCGGAGCTCTGATGGGGTCAATGTTCGACCGGGCTTTCCGCATGTTCACGGAAGCCTTCGAAAAGCGGGCGGGCACGATCTACAGCCGATAGAGCCTTGGTCAGCGATCGAAGAAATGATCGAAGATCTGCGTCGCGGGATAGGCGTAGGCGCCACGGTCGACGAAGCTGTAGCGATAGAGGCAGCCTCTGAGCGCAGCGTTGTAGATCAGGCTGGTGGTATCAGGCGATCCGCGATAGCCCAGCGCTTCCGGCTGGCAGCGGCGGAGCGCATGGTCGTATTTGCGCAGCAGAACGGGATCGGAATCCACCCGCACGCCACCGTAAGTCTGATAGTTGGATGGTGCTTCAGCCGCCGAAACGCAGGCGAGGCTCAAGACGACACCGATGCATGCGAAGTATCTCATTTAACTGATCCCTCAAAACCGACTCTTGCCTAGACTCGGCAGAAACTGAAATTCCTGCCTTTTGTTCCCTCACTCAATATCACACAATTTCAATAACCATTTGAAGTGCCGTCCGGATTGTTGCCAGCCGGATTTCCGTGCGGCCAATGTCGCCGTAAAGCATCTTCCGATGGATAAGCTTACCCGAACGTGATTTCGCGGCAAGATGCACCAGCCCGACAGGTTTTTCCGGCGATCCACCACTGGGGCCGGCAATGCCTGTCACGGCGACCGCAAGGTCGGCGCGTGAGCGGAAGAGGGCGCCATGCACCATCTGCCGCGCCGTCTCCTCCGAAACTGCTCCGAAACGGGCGAGCGTTTCCTCCTGCACGCCGAGCATCTGCATCTTGGCGGTGTTCGTATAGGTTACGAAACCGCGGTCGACGACGGCTGACGATCCGGAAATCTCTGTCAGTGCGCCGACAATCAGCCCACCGGTGCAGGACTCTGCCGTCGATACCAGCAGGCCCGCAGCCGTGAAATCGCGGATGATGTTTTCCGCCATCGACGTGATATCTGCGGGAAACAGGCTCATCGCTTCGTGCTTCCATAGACAACGGTTGCCGTTGCGATCGCGGCGATCCCTTCGCGGCGGCCGACGAAACCGATCTTCTCGTTGGTGGTGGCTTTCACCGAGCAACGCTCGATGTCAATGCCGAGGAACTCCGAGAGATTGGCGCGCATGGCCTCACGGTGCGGGCCGACCTTCGGCGCCTCCGCGATCAGGGAAACGTCGGCATTGGTGATCGTGCCGCCATGATCGCGCACGATCTTTGCGGCATGTTCGATGAAGATACGGGAAGCGGCACCCTTCCATTGCGGATCGGACGGCGGGAAATGGTCGCCGATATCGCCTGCGCCGCAGGTGGCAAGCAGCGCATCCGTCAGCGCATGCAGTGCGACGTCGGCATCGGAGTGACCCTTCAGCTTCTGGTCATGTGGAATGAAAACACCGCAGAGCGTCACGCCGTCACCGGGCACTAGTTGATGCACGTCATAGCCGTTGCCGGTTCGCACATCGGGAATGCGCGCGCCCGAGAGCCTGTCGTCGGCCATGGTGATATCGCTCCTGACTGTCAGCTTCACGTTGCTCGATGCGCCCTCGACGATCGTTACGGGGATATCGAGCCATTCGGCGATCGACGCATCGTCGGTGAAATCTGTTTTGCCGATTGCGGCTGCCTTCTGATGGGCCTCGAGAATGATGGCGAAATCGAAGGATTGCGGCGTCTGGGCCGCATAGAGCTGGTCGCGCGGGATGGTCTTGACCACGATTCCGTCGCTCCCTGCCTGCTTCAGCGTATCGGCGACCGGTGTTGCAGGAAGGACTGCGGGCGCGCCGGTCGAAAGTGCATCGCCAATCCTGTCGAGAAGCTGGTGATCGAAGAAGGGGCGCACCGCATCATGGATCAGCACATGGCTGATGCCCTTATCCTTGAGGTGTCGCAGGCCGGCAAGCACCGATTGCTGCCGCGTGGGGCCGCCATGGACGGTATCGATCGGGGTTGCCGAGATGATGTGCCGAGACGCTCTGGCAAAGAGCGCTTCATCATCCGGGTGGATGACGACGACGATGTGCTTTGCCGGTTCCCATGTCATGAAGTTTTCAAGCGTGTGGACGATAACCGGCTTGCCGCCGATCATCCGGTATTGCTTGGGGCCTTCCTCTGACGATCCGGCGCGTTCGCCGCGGCCTGCCGCAACGACGACAATTCCAGCCGATATCGGTTGCTTACTATGCATTTGCAGCATAAATCCCTGAAATATCCGGAATGGATGTCAGTTGCTCTATCGTCTTGCTCGGACCTTTTCCAGCATTTGCCCAAAAAATATCAATTCGGGCTCGACCCTCTTGGCAAGCCAGAGATCTATGGCTAAAAATAATGCAGATACATGGTGTGCCTGAAAGATAATCATTTGATTTCCAAGGACCTCGCAACGCCTTTTCGAATCGGATCTGTGTCCGTGCGGAACCGCGTTGTGCTTGCCCCGATGTCCGGCGTCACTGACATGCCGTTCCGTGAGCTTGCCTGGCGCTATGGCGCCGGCCTCGTGGTGACGGAGATGGTGGCAAGCCGGGAACTGGTGAACGATACCGCCGAATCCTGGGCGCGCCTGCGGGTAGCCGGTTTCCGTCCGCATATGGTGCAGCTTGCCGGGCGCGAAGCATACTGGATGGCTGAGGCCGCGAAGATCGCGGCCGATCACGGCGCCGATATCATCGACATCAACATGGGCTGCCCAGCCAAGAAGGTCATCGGCGGCTATTCCGGTTCGGCGCTGATGCGCGATCCCGATCATGCGCTTGAACTCATCGAAGCGACCGTCAAGGCAGTCGATATCCCCGTGACGCTGAAGATGCGCCTCGGCTGGGACGAAAATTCCATCAACGCTCCGCACATTGCCAAACGCGCCGAAGAAGCGGGTATCCAGCTCGTCACCATCCACGGCCGCACCCGCATGCAGTTCTATGAGGGCAGGGCGGATTGGGATGCGATCCGCCTCGTGCGCGATGTCATTTCCGTGCCGCTGATCGCCAATGGCGATGTCGAGACGGCCGCAGATGCCCAGGAGATTCTGCGCCGGTCCGGTGCTGACGCCGTCATGATCGGCCGAGGCTGCCAGGGCAGGCCTTGGCATGCAGGTGTTCTTGCCGGCGCAAACGAGCCGTCGCGCGAGGAGATCGCCGCAATTGCCGTCGAGCACTATCGCATGATGCTGGAATTCTATGGCGAGGCCGTTGCCGTCAGGCACGCCCGCAAACATCTCGGCTGGTATCTGGAGCGCTTTGCGCCGGACCTTCCCGGCGAACATAAGGCTGCGATCATGACATCGCGCAATCCTAATGATGTCATTGCCCGCTTCGGCGATGCAATGGCGGTAGGTGCAGTAGAACAGCGGGAGGCGGCATGAGCACGGACGGCACACCTTCTTCCGAGAATACCGGCAATGCCGTTGCAATGTCGGTGTTGAACGCCATCCAGAACCCGGTCGTCATGGTGGATGAGGGCGGCTTCATCGCTTTTGCGAACTGGGAAGCCGAAGCCTTCTTCGGCGCCAGCGCCGCGCATCTGTCGCGCTACCGCATCTCGACCTTCATTCCTTTCGGAAGCCCGCTTCTGGCGCTCATCGATCAGGTGCGCGAACGCAAGGCGCCGGTCAACGAATACCGCGTGGACCTGAGCTCGCCGCGCCTCGGTCAGGACAAACTCGTCGATATCTATGTCGCACCCGTCATTGCCGAACCCGGCTCGGTCGTCGTCGTTTTCCAGGAACGGTCGATGGCCGACAAGATCGACCGGCAGCTGACGCACCGGGCGGCGGCCCGCTCGGTCACGGGGCTCGCCTCCATGCTGGCGCATGAGATCAAGAACCCGCTCTCCGGCATCCGCGGCGCTGCCCAGCTCCTCGAGCAATCTGTGATCGACGATGACCGCGCCCTGACGCGGCTGATCTGCGACGAGACGGACCGTATCGTCTCGCTGGTCGATCGCATGGAGGTCTTTTCCGACGAGCGCCCGGTCGACCGCGTGCCCGTCAACATCCATTCCGTGCTCGACCATGTGAAGGCGGTCGCCAAGGCAGGCTTTGCCCGCAATATCCGTATGACGGAAAATTACGACCCGTCGCTGCCCGCCGTTTACGCCAATCGCGATCAGCTCGTGCAGGTCTTCCTCAATCTGGTGAAGAACGCTGCCGAAGCCGTCGGCGACCGGTCGGACGGTGAAATCATCCTGACGACGGCCTATCGCCCCGGTATCCGCCTGTCTGTCGCCGGCACGCGCGAGAAAATCTCGCTGCCGCTGGAATTCTGCGTTATCGATAACGGCCCAGGCGTGCCGACGGACCTGCTGCCGCATCTTTTCGACCCCTTCATCACCACCAAGACGAACGGCAGCGGTCTTGGCCTCGCCCTCGTTGCCAAGATCATCGGCGATCATGGCGGCATCATCGAATGCGACAGCCAGAACAACCGCACGATTTTTCGCGTCCTCATGCCGGCGTCCAAGGATGCCTCGCTTGATGACGCCGGTATTGCAAGCTCGACAGGACCCAATAGATGACAGCCACGATCCTCGTTGCAGATGACGATGCGGCCATCCGCACGGTGCTCAATCAGGCCTTGAGCCGCGCCGGTTATGATGTGCGCATTACTTCCAATGCCGCAACGCTGTGGCGCTGGGTTTCAGCCGGCGAAGGCGATCTCGTCGTGACTGACGTCGTAATGCCCGATGAAAATGCTTTCGACCTTCTGCCTCGCATCAAGAAGGCGCGGCCGGAACTGCCGGTCCTCGTCATGAGCGCGCAGAACACCTTTATGACGGCGATCAAGGCTTCCGAAAAGGGCGCCTATGATTACCTGCCGAAGCCTTTCGACCTGACGGAGCTGATCGGCATCATCGGCCGGGCGCTTGCCGAGCCGAAGAGGAAGCCGGCCAAGCTCGACGAGGACACCCAGGACGGCATGCCGCTCGTCGGTCGCTCGGCGGCGATGCAGGAAATCTACCGCGTTCTCGCCCGCCTCATGCAAACGGACCTGACGCTGATGATCACCGGCGAGTCGGGCACCGGCAAGGAGCTCGTCGCCCGCGCGCTGCATGACTACGGCAAGCGCCGCAACGGCCCCTTCGTCGCCATCAATATGGCCGCCATCCCGCGCGATCTCATCGAATCCGAGCTCTTCGGCCACGAGAAGGGCGCCTTCACCGGCGCACAGACCCGTTCGACCGGTCGCTTCGAACAGGCCGAAGGCGGCACGCTTTTTCTCGATGAAATCGGCGACATGCCGATGGATGCCCAGACGCGTCTTCTCCGTGTGCTGCAGCAGGGCGAATATACGACTGTCGGCGGCCGCACGCCGATTCGCACGGACGTGCGCATCGTGGCGGCGACCAACAAGGATCTGAAGCAGGCGATCAATCAGGGTCTCTTCCGCGAGGATCTCTATTATCGCCTTAACGTCGTGCCGCTGCGCCTGCCGCCGCTGCGCGACCGCGCGGAGGACATCCCCGATCTTGTCCGCCATTTCGTCCAGCAGGCCGAAAAGGAAGGCCTCGGCTCCAAGCGCTTCGATCAGGAGGCGCTGGAACTGATGAAGGCCTATGCCTGGCCGGGCAACGTGCGCGAGCTGGAAAACCTCATCCGCCGCCTGATGGCGCTTTATCCACAGGATGTCATCACCCGCGAAATTATTGATGCGGAGCTTCGCTCCGATGTTCCCGACAGCCCGATCGAGAAGGGGCCGATCCGTAGCGGCACGATGACGATCGCCCAGGCGGTCGAAGAGAATATGCGCACCTATTTCGCAAGTTTCGGCGAAAACCTGCCGCCGCCCGGCCTCTATGATCGTGTGCTGACGGAAATGGAATATCCGTTAATTCTTGCGGCATTGACGGCCACCCGCGGCAATCAGATCAAGGCGGCCGATTTGCTGGGGCTGAACCGCAATACGCTGCGCAAAAAGATCCGCGAACTCGGCGTTTCCGTCTACAGAAGCTCGCGTACGGCCTGACCTTCGACCTTGACATTGTGGCGAAGTGCGTTGCATTTTCGCCACAATGCGTTGCTTAAAGGTCACGCATAGGGTTTGGACATTCGCCCACGATCGAGTCGTTTGAACGCCGGTTTTTTTCGTAAACCGGCGCCATTTGGCTTCTCGTTGGGCGTGGCGGCAATGCCGTCCGAAGAGAGGCTGAATGGACGAAGAAGGGGTATCGCCGGAAACGGCGAACGAGGCGGTGACAACGGTGACCGACCGTCGTGCCCTGTTTGCCGTACCCGGTCTGGTGCTTGCCGGCGGCGCGTTGGTCTGCGCGACCGTCACGCTCTTCGTACTGCTCGGCGTGACGCCGATTGCCCCGACCTCGCACGTGGTCATCGGCTCCGTCGTCATCAATTCCTTTTTCGTCCTCGGTCTGATCGCGCTGATCGGTCGCGAAGTCGCGCGGCTTTTCAAGGCCCGCACGCGCGGCCGCGCCGCGGCCCGCCTGCATATTCGTATCGTCGTGCTCTTCTCGATCGTTGCGATCACGCCGGCGATCCTGGTGGCGATATTCGCCAGTATCACGCTGAATGCCGGCCTCGATCGCTGGTTTGCGCTGAGAACCCAGGCGATCGTCAGCTCATCCCGCAACATCGGTCAGGCCTACATGCTGGAAAACGCCAGCTATTTGCAGGGCCAGACAGTGTCGATGGCAAACGATCTGGAGCGCAACCGCGCGCTCTACAGTCTGGACAAGACCGGCTTCGGCGAGTTGATGACCCGTCAGGCAAGGGGCCGTGGCTTGCTCGGTGCCTTCCTCGTCGAGCGCGATGGCTCCGTTATCGTCCAGGCCGATATCAGCACGGAAAAGCCGCTGCCCGCCATCCCGCAGGATGCGCTGGAAAAGGCCGCCGCCGGCCAGCCGACGCTGATCCCGCCCGGCGTGACCAATCTTGTCGGCGCCATCATCAGGCTCGAGTCAATACCCGGAACCTTTCTCTATACGGTGCGCGCCGTCGACCCCAAAGTCATGAACGCCATGCGCATGATGGAGGAGAACGCCACCGAATACCGCTCGATGGAAGCCGGCCGCGTTTCGCTGCAGATCGCTTTTGCGGTACTCTATATCGGCTTTGCGCTGATCGTGCTGCTGGCGGCGATCTGGACCGCGATCGCGGTGGCCGACCGCATCGTTCGGCCGATCCGCCTGCTGATCACCGCTGCCGACAGCGTTGCATCCGGCAATATGGACATCGTCGTACCTGTCCATGCTGTCGATGGCGACGTCGCCAGCCTTTCGCGCACCTTTAACAAGATGATATCGGAAATCCGCACCCAACGCGACGAGATCCTTGAGGCCAAGGACGAGGTGGACGACCGTCGCCGCTTCATCGAGGCCGTGCTTTCCGGTGTCACCGCGGCTGTCATCGGTGTCGAACAGGACCGGCGCATCACCATCGTCAACAGTTCGGCCGAAACGCTGATGGCGCTGCACGTCGATGAATTGCTCGGCAAGCAGTTGTCGGAAGTCGCGCCCGAAGTGGACCAGGTTCTGACGGAAGCTGCCTCACGCTATCGCGGCGATTTCCGCAAGCAGATCGCGCTGGTGCGCGGCGGCACTGTGCGCACGCTCAGCGTTCAGGTGACCCGCGAGGAAGTGCGCGATCTCAGCGAATCCTATGTGATTACGCTCGATGACATCACCGATCTCGTCATCGCCCAGCGTTCCACCGCCTGGGGCGACGTTGCGCGCCGTATCGCCCATGAGATCAAGAATCCGCTGACGCCGATCCAGCTTTCGGCCGAGCGCATCCGCCGGCGTTATGGCAAGCAGATCGACGAGAACGATCGCGCCGTCTTCGACCAGTGCACGGATACGATCATCCGCCAGGTCGGCGATATCGGCCGTATGGTCGACGAATTTTCCGCCTTTGCACGCATGCCGAAGCCGACGAAGGAGCCGAGCGATCTGCGCGCCATCCTTCACGATGCGATCTTCCTGCGCGAGATGGGTAACAACCATATCTCCTTTCTGCAGGAACTCGGCGAAGAACGGCTGGAGGGCGCCTTCGACAGCCGCATGCTGGGTCAGGCCTTCGGCAATCTCATCAAGAACGCTGTGGAAGCGATCGAGGCCGTACCGAGCGAGGAACGCGAGGCGCGCAAGATCCTCGTCCGTGCCTCTCTGGACGAAGCGCGCGACCGCTTCACCGTCGATATAATCGACAATGGCCGCGGCCTGCCGGTCGAGAACCGTCACAGCATTCTGGAACCCTATATGACAATGCGCGAGAAGGGCACCGGCCTCGGCCTCGCCATCGTCAAGAAGATCATCGAGGAACATGGCGGGCAGCTTGAACTGCATGATGCGCCCGTCGATTTTGACCAGGGAAGAGGGGCCATGATCCGCGTGCATCTGCCACGCCGGGACGTGTCCACAACCCCGGCAGCCAGTGACAAGGAAAGCGTTTATGGCCTCTGATATTCTCGTCGTCGACGATGAGCATGACATCCGCGAGATCGTTGCCGGCATCCTGTCGGATGAGGGCCACGAAACTCGCATGGCGCATGACAGCGACAGCGCGCTGGCGGCAATTTCCGATCGCGTGCCGCGCCTTGTCTTCCTCGATATCTGGATGCAGGGCAGCAAGCTCGACGGTCTCTCGCTGCTGGACGAGATCAGAACGCGCCATCCCGAGCTCCCGGTCGTGATGATATCAGGCCACGGCAATATCGAGACGGCTGTCTCCGCCATCAAGCGCGGGGCCTTCGACTTCATCGAAAAGCCGTTCAAGGCCGACCGCCTGATCCTGATCGCTGAGAGGGCATTGGAAAATTCCAAGCTGAAGCGTGAAAACATCGAATTGAAGCGCCGCGCCGGCGATGCGCTGGAGCTGATCGGCACCTCGGTCGCCGTTTCGCAGCTGCGCCAGACGATCGAAAAGGTCGCGCCCACCAACAGCCGCATCATGATCTTCGGCGCATCCGGCTCCGGCAAGGAACTGGTGGCGCGCATGATCCATAAGAAGTCGACGCGCGCCAACGGCCCCTTCGTCGCGCTGAACGCGGCCAATATCACGCCCGACCGCATGGAAGTGGCGCTGTTCGGCACGGAGGGTGCACCGGGGCAGGCGCGCAAGATCGGCGCGTTGGAGGAGGCCCATCGCGGCATCCTCTATCTCGACGAAGTCGGCGAAATGCCGCGCGAGACGCAGAACAAGATCCTGCGCGTGCTGGTCGACCAGCAATTCGAGCGTGTCGGCGGCTCCAAGCGCGTGAAGGTCGATGTGCGCATCATTTCCTCGACCGCTTATAATCTGGAAAGCCGCATCGCCGAAGGCTGGTTCCGCGAGGATCTCTATCATCGCCTTGCCGTCGTGCCGGTGCGCGTACCGCAGCTCGCCGAGCGCCGCGAGGATATTCCGTTCCTCGTCGACCAGCTCATGCGCCAGATTTCCGAACAGGCGGGCATCCGGCCGCGCCGTATCGGTGATGACGCCATGGCCGTGCTGCAGGCTCATGACTGGCCGGGCAATATCCGCCAGCTCCGCAACAATATCGAGCGCTTGATGATCCTCGCGCGCACCGACGGTCCGGATACGCCGATCACCGCCGACATGCTGCCGACCGATCTTGGCGACATGCTGCCGAAGGTTTCGGCCAAGAACGACTACCACATCATGACGCTGCCGCTGCGCGAAGCCCGCGAAATGTTCGAGAAGGATTACCTGATCGCCCAGATCAACCGCTTCGGCGGCAACATTTCTCGCACCGCCGAATTCGTCGGCATGGAGCGCTCGGCGTTGCACCGCAAGCTGAAGTCGCTCGGCGTCTGATGTTTTTCCGGCGCGGGCTCGTGTCGCGCCGGTTCCCTCCTTTGCCTGAAGCAGGTTTCAATGCCAAGAATTGCCTATGTGAATGGACGCTATGTGCCGCATTCTAACGCCATGGTGCATGTGGAGGATCGTGGCTATCAGTTCGCCGATGGCGTCTATGAAGTTTGCGAGGTCCGCCACGGCCTGATCGTCGACCTGAGCCGGCACCTGAACCGGCTCGACCGTTCGCTCAGTGAACTGCGCATCGCCTGGCCGATGAGCCGTGCGGCTCTGACGCAGGTGATTCGCGAGACGCTGCGCCGCAACCATGTCCGCAACGGTCTCTTCTATCTGCAGGTGACGCGCGGCGTTGCCCGCCGCGACCATGTCTTCCCGGCTGAAGGCACGCCGCCATCGATCGTCGTAACTGCCAGGAGCACCGATCCGTCAATCATCGCCAAGAAGAATGCCACTGGCATCAAGGCGATCACCGTTCCCGACAATCGCTGGGACCGCGTCGACATCAAGTCGATCGGGCTGCTGTCGAATGCGCTTGCGCGCCAGCAGGCGAAGGAAGCCGGCGCACAGGAGGCGATCTATATCGATGCCGACGGCATGGTGAAGGAGGGGGCCGCGACCAATGTCTGGATCGTCGATGCCGACGGTACGCTGGTAACGCGGCCTGCCGAACATGGCATCCTGCGTGGCATCACCCGCACGACTCTGATCGATGTCGCGGCCAAACTGGGGGTTGATATCGTCGAGCGAAAGTTCTCCGTTTCGGAGATGATGGCCGCCCGCGAGGTCTTCATCACAGCGGCTACAAGCATTTGTTTTCCGGTGGTTTCCATTGACGGACAGGCGATTGCGAACGGTCATCCGGGAAGCCTGTCACAGAATATTCGGGAAGCCTTTTTCGACGTTGCGGAAAAGATTACGATTTGATACCAAGATTTGCTGGGCTGGAGGAATGAGGGTGCCACCTGCCTTGCTGGAGAGGTTGATTGATATTCTACCGGCTTGATCAGGCCGGCAATAAAGAAAGAAGCGGCGCGATGGCGGAACGTTCTCAGAATCTGCAGGACTTATTTCTCAATACTGTACGCAAGCAAAAGATTTCCCTGACAATCTTTCTGATTAACGGCGTGAAACTCACGGGTGTTGTCACTTCTTTTGACAATTTCTGTGTTCTGCTTCGCCGTGACGGCCATTCGCAACTCGTGTATAAACACGCGATCTCGACTATTATGCCTGGTCAGCCAATGCAGATGTTCGAGAGCGAAGAAGCAGCGTCCTAAACCAAGGCCAGCCGTCATTTCGACACGCGATACAAAGAATGATTCCATCATCCCTGAGGCCGCCAAGCACAGGGATGATATGCGCGCGACTGTCGTCGTGCCGGTGTTGAAGTCGCGCTCGCGCGGCGGTCAGACTGAGTCGGCTTCGACTCGCACTCCCGAAAGCCGTCTCGACGAAGCGACGGGTCTCGCCCAGGCGATCGACCTCAATGTCGTCAACGCATCGATCGTCTCCGTCAACGATCCGCGTCCGGCAACGCTTCTCGGCACGGGCAAGATCGAGGAAATCAAGCACCTGCTGGACGAGCGTGATTCCGGCTTGGTCATTGTCGATCATCCGCTGACGCCTGTGCAGCAGCGTAATCTGGAAAAGGAATGGAACGCCAAGGTCATCGACCGGACGGGCTTGATCCTCGAAATCTTCGGCCGCCGCGCCTCCACGAAGGAAGGCACGCTGCAGGTCGATCTTGCGCATCTGAACTACCAGAAGGGCCGGTTGGTTCGAAGCTGGACCCACCTTGAGCGCCAGCGCGGCGGTGGCGGTTTCATGGGTGGTCCGGGTGAAACCCAGATCGAAGCCGACCGCCGTCTGCTGCAGGATCGCATCATTAAGCTCGAACGTGAACTGGAGCAGGTCGTGCGCACCCGCCAGCTTCACCGAGCCAAGCGTAGGAAGGTGCCGCATCCGATCGTGGCGCTCGTCGGTTATACCAACGCCGGCAAATCGACGCTCTTCAATCGCATCACCGGGGCAGGGGTTCTCGCCGAAGACATGCTCTTCGCGACGCTCGACCCGACGCTGCGCCGCATGAAGCTGCCGCACGGCCGCACCGTTATCCTCTCTGATACCGTCGGTTTCATCTCCGACCTGCCGACCCATCTGGTCGCCGCTTTCCGCGCGACGCTGGAAGAAGTGCTGGAGGCCGATCTCATTCTGCATGTCCGCGATATGTCCGATGTGGACAATCAGGCCCAGAGCGCCGACGTGCTGCGTATCCTCAACGACCTTGGCATCGACGAGGCCGAAGGCCAGCGCCGCATCCTCGAGGTCTGGAACAAGATCGACCGGCTGGAGCCCGAAGCCCATGACGCCATGGTGCAGAAGGCTTCCACCATGCAAAATGTCATCGCCGTTTCCGCCATCAGCGGTGAGGGCGTGGACAGGCTGATGGACGAGATCAGCCGCCGTCTGTCCGGCGTCATGACGGAAACGACGATCACGCTGCCCGTCGACAAGCTGGCGCTGCTGCCCTGGCTCTACGACCACGCCGTCGTCGATAGCCGCGAGGACAATGAGGATGGTTCGGTGACGCTGGAACTCCGGCTATCGGAGACCGAGGCCGCCGAGCTTGAGCGCCGGATCGGCCATGGCCAGAAGCCGGCAAAAGAAGACTGGGAACGGTAATCGTGTTGGGCGGAGCTCACTCCGCGCCAGCAACGACAGCCCGCTCGATCGCCTTCGCCGCTTGCCAGATCTCTTCCATCCGCTCCAGGCTGGCTGCCTCCAGGCTCTCGCCTCCTGCATCAAGAACCGTCTCGATATGATTGAATCGGCGTCTGAATTTCGTATTCGTTCCGCGCAGTGCCTGTTCCGGATCGGCCTTCACGTGTCGCCCGATATTGACCATCGCGAAGATCAGGTCGCCAAGTTCATCGCTGACCTTTGATTTATCGCCCTCACGCATCGCAACCCGCAGCTCGTCGACCTCTTCTTCGATCTTGTCGAGGATCGGTTCGGGCGCCGACCAGTCGAAGCCGACCTTGGCGGCGCGCTCCTGAAGTTTGAGCGCTTCGGTCAGCGCCGGGAAGCTGCGCTGGACGGAGCCAAGGAAGCCGGCCTTGAAATCTTCAGTGATGCCGCGCCGCGCCCGGCGTTCCGCGCGCTCGCGTTTTTCCGCCTGCTTGATCTCGTCCCACTGCTTCTTCACGGCATCGGGCGTATCCGCATCCGAGCGAGCAAAGACATGCGGATGCCGGCGGATCATCTTGCGGGTGATCGCTTCCACCACATCGCCGAAGGAAAACTCGCCGGCTTCTTCGGCCATGCGCGCATGAAAGACCACCTGCAGCAGCAGGTCGCCAAGCTCGTTGCAGAGATCGTCCATATCCTTGCGCTCGATCGCATCTGCAACCTCATAGGCTTCTTCGAGCGTATAGGGCTTAATGCTCTCGAAGTTCTGCTCGATGTCCCAGGGGCAGCCGGTACGAGGATTGCGCAGTGCTGCCATGATCTCGATCAGGCGCGAAATGTCTTTCGAAGGTTCCATGGTCCTCAGCTCAGCGGAATGTCGTTGGCGCTCTTGGTGGCCTGATAGGTGTCGGAGAGGGCGGCGTAGCGTGATTTGATCCGCACTGTCTGCGCCTTGAGGTCAGCCTTCAGCTGATCATCCTCTGTCTCGACGAGATCGGCGATCGCAAAGCTCTTCCAGAAGGCGTTTTGCCGCCTATAGCCGCCAGGCTCGAGCCCGAAGACTTCCTTCAGGATCTTCAGATCGTGCGGAATCGCAAAGCTGTCGCGCGAATCCTCGTGGCTGAAGAAATAATAGAAATTATCGAAGCCGGCCCAGGTGATCGCCGACATGCACATGGTGCAGGGTTCGTGTGTGGAGAGAAAGATCAGGTCCTTCGTCGTCGGCTTGTCGTTGAGCTCGTAGAAGCGTTTCAGCGTGTGCACTTCGCCGTGCCAGAGCGGATTTTCGAGCTCGTTGTTGGTTTCGGCGAGGATGAGCGACAGATCGGACTTGCGCAGGATCGCCGCCCCGAACACCTTGTTGCCGGAGGCGACGCCGAGCTCCGTCATCGGTAGGATATTGTCTTCCATGACCTGCAGGAGGCGGTTTGCGATTGTCTTTTCCGGCATGAAATTCTCCTGTTTCACCCATCCTATCGCCCCGCGGAATGAAGCGGAATGCATAAGTCCGGCGCCGGGGACTTTGCCACAGGCTTTATCGCTTCGTCCTTTGGCATCGGACACAAAGCTGCGACAACTGCTCAAGATATGTGCTTTTTGCGCCGCACGGGTCAGTTTTCTCAAATCATTGATCAACCGGGTAAAAGAATACGCGACTGGCCGGCCTTTGGAATTCTGTTTCTTCATTCGCCTGTCCGGAGAATGCATATTCGGGCAACTTCGAAGTGGATTGAGAATGCCTCCCAGGACTGAACAGCTTTCGGTATTTCCCGCCTTCTTTCGCGTGGAAGGTCGGACTGCGGCCGTATTCGGCAATGGCGACGAAGCCTTCGCCAAGGTTCGCCTGCTCTTGAACACGCAGGTGCGTATTATCGCGCATGCCGATCGCCCAGAGGCCGATTACCACGCCTTCCTGATTGCCAATCGTATCGAGACCGTCCGCGAAGCCTTCGCGCCTGAGCAGGTTGAAGGTGCCGTTCTGGTATTCGCCGCGACTGGCGAAGCCGAGCAGGATCGCCGGATCGTCGAAGCAGCCCGCGCGGCGAAAATCCCGGCCAATGCCGTCGACCAGCCCGAATACTGCGATTTTTACACGCCGGCTCTCGTCAATCGCGCGCCTGTCGCCGTCGCGATCGGCACGGAAGGCGCAGGTCCCGTACTCGCGCAGATGATCCGGGCTCAGATCGACCAGCTTCTCTCGCCATCTCTCGGGCGCCTCGCAGCGCTTGCAACCAGCTATCGCAAGACGGTCGAGCATCTCGTCCCGCGCGGCGTTTCCCGCCGCATCTTCTGGCGTCGTTTCTTTTCCGGCCCGGTTGCAGATGCCGTTGCCAACGGCAATCTCCCGCAGGCTCGCCGTTCTGCCAATGGCTTGCTGCGGTCGCTCGATCGCGTCGAAGGCCATGTCTGGCTTGTCGGCGCCGGCCCCGGTGCTGAGGACCTTCTTACCTTGCGCGCCCAGCGCGTGATGATGGAGGCCGATGTGATTGTCTATGACGCACTCGTGCCGCAGGCGATCGTCGATATGGGCCGCCGCGATGCCGAGCGTCTTTCGGTCGGCAAGCGCAAGGGCTGCCATTCGAAGTCCCAGGAAGAGATCAATGATCTCCTGGTCGATCTCGGCCGTCAGGGCAAGCGCGTCGTGCGCCTGAAAAGCGGCGATCCGCTGGTCTATGGCCGGGCAGGGGAAGAGATGGCCGCTTTGCGCGCCGCCGGCATCTCCTATGAGATCGTGCCGGGCATCACTTCCGCCTTTGCCGCCGCTGCCGATTTCGAGCTGCCGCTGACCCTGCGCGGCATTGCCTCTTCGCTGGTCTTCACGACCGGGCATGATCTGACCGGCGACGTTCTGCCGGACTGGGCAAGCCTTGCCGTGTCGGGCGCCACGATCGCCGTCTATATGGGCCGCACGGTCGCAGCCTCCGTTGCCGAGCGGTTGATGCAGGCCGGTATCCCCGCAGAGACCACCGTTGCCGTGATCGAGAATGCCAGCCGCGCAGATCGTCGCCTGTTGCATGGAACCTTACGTGATCTTCCGGACCTGCAGCATCGCGACGAGTTGACGGGACCGGTCATGGTCATTATCGGCGATGCGGTCGCAGGCGCCAATTTCGAACTGTCCGAACCATTGGTGCGCGAACGCATCCGGTTCGATGAACTTGCAAGGAGCTGACATGGTAGACAAGGTTCTGACCGCCAACCGCCTGACGGACGGCATTGCCGTCTGGCTGAACGCCAATGGCGAGTGGGTGACCTCGTTGCAGGAAGCGCTTGTCGCTCGCCATGCCGAAGCCGTCGCGGCACTCGAGGAGATCGGTAAGAAATCCTATGCTGACAACCTGGTCGTCGACGTTGCCGTTGTCGAGGTTCAGGAAACCAATGGCCAGCTCTGGCCGCTGCGTCTGCGCGAGCGCATTCGCGCCCAGGGGCCGACCATGGAATATGCGCCGGGCTACAAGCCGGCTGATCCAGAATTCATTGCAGTCTGAGGAAGACGATGTACCGTTACGACGAATTTGACCATGCCTTTGTCGCCGAGCGCGTCGAGCAGTTTCGCGATCAGGTCCAGCGCCGCCTTTCCGGCGAGCTGGCCGAGGACGCATTCAAGCCGCTGCGCCTGATGAACGGTGTCTACCTGCAGCTTCACGCCTATATGCTGCGCATCGCCATTCCCTATGGCACCCTGAGCTCGCGTCAGATGCGCATGCTCGCCCATATCGCCCGCACCTATGACCGCGGCTATGGCCACTTCACCACACGCCAGAACCTGCAGTTCAACTGGCCGAAGCTATCCGAAATACCTGATGCGCTTGCCGACCTCGCGAGCGTCGAGATGCACGCCCTCCAGACCTCGGGCAACTGCATCAGAAACGTGACAGCCGATCACTTCGCCGGCGCCGCCGCCGATGAGATCGCCGATCCGCGCCCTTACGCCGAAATCCTGCGCCAATGGTCGTCGGTCCATCCGGAATTCTCCTTCCTGCCGCGCAAGTTTAAGATTGCTGTGACCGGTGCCGAGCGCGACCGCGCCGCCATTCAGGTCCATGATATCGGCCTGCACCTGAAGAAGAATGACAAAGGCGAGATCGGTTTCGCCGTCTATGTCGGCGGCGGTCAAGGCCGCACGCCGATGGTCGCCAAGCTGATCCGCGACTTCCTGCCGGAAGAAGATCTTCTGTCCTACACGACCGCCGTCATGCGCGTTTATAACCTGCATGGTCGCCGCGACAACAAGTACAAGGCCCGCATCAAGATCCTCGTCCATGAAACCGGTGCCGAAGAGCTTGCCCGTCAGGTCGAGGTCGAATTCGCTCAGTTGAAGGACAGCGAACTGAAACTGCCGGAAAAAGACGTGCAGGCAATCACCGCCTACTTCGCGCCGCCGGCCCTGCCGGAACGTGCCGAGGGCTGGGAAAACCTTGCCCGCTGGAAGAAAGCCGATCCGGCTTTCGCACGCTGGGTCCAGCAGAATGTCCAGCCGCACAAGAACCCCGACTACGGCATGGTGACGATTTCGCTGAAGCCGATCGGTGGCATTCCGGGTGATGCTTCGGACTCGCAGATGGATGCGATCGCCGATATCGCCGAGGAATATGCCTTCGACGAAATCCGCGTCAGTCATGAGCAGAACCTCATCCTGCCGCATGTCGCGCTCGCCGACCTCGAAGCCGTCTATCGCGGTCTCGTCGCGATTAATCTGGCGGAAGCCAATGCCGGCCTGATCACCGATATCATTGCCTGTCCGGGGCTGGACTATTGCGCGCTCGCCAATGCGCGCTCCATTCCGCTCGCCCAGGAAATCTCCCGCCGCTTCGGCGACGCGGCCCGTCAGGCCGAGATCGGCGAGTTGAAGATCAAGATCTCCGGCTGCATCAATGCCTGCGGCCACCACCATGTCGGCCACATCGGCCTGCTAGGCGTCGAGAAGAAGGGTGCTGAACTCTACCAGATCACGCTGGGCGGTTCCGGTGACGAACATACGTCGATCGGCGAAATCATCGGCCGCGGCTTCGAGCCGGACAAGGTGACGGATGCGATCGAGACGATCGTCGATACCTATCTCGGCCTGCGCCTCGATCCATCAGAGATATTCCTTGCCACTTATCGCCGTGTTGGTCCGCAGCCCTTCAAGGATGCGCTCTACGGCTCGGCTGCGGAAGCGGCATAAGGAGGGGATGATGACGAAGATCTGGAGAGAAACCGGTTTTGTCGAAAACGATCCCTGGGTGATCGAGACCGACGAGGTGAAGGCAACGGGTGATCAGAAGCCGCTTCTGACGCTCGATGAGCTGATTGCCAAGGCCGATGAGAGCAACGATGTCGGCTTCGGCGTGCTGATCAAGCCGGCCGACGATGTGCTGAAGCTTGAGCCTTATCTCTATCGCCTGGAGATCGTGGCTGTCGCATTTCCGGCCTTCAACGATGGTCGTGCTTTCAGCCACGCTTCGCTTCTGCGCCAGCGCCTCGGTTACACCAACGAGCTGCGTGCTGTCGGCGATGTGCTGATCGACCAGGTGCCGCTGATGCTGCGTGTCGGCATCGACAGTTTCGCCGTCACCAACGAGACGGCGATCCGCCGTCTGTCGGAAAAGCGCCTGCCGTCCATTCCGCATCATTATCAGCCGGCGGTGCGTGACGCCGAAGCCGGCAAGGGCTATAGTTGGCGCCGTCAGGCAAAGCCGGCCGCCTGAGGCTGCCGGTTTGCCGTCTTTTTGATGACGGAACGATAGCATGAGCAAATTCGAAGTGGCGGTGATCGGTGGCGGTCTCGCCGGCATGATCGCCGCAGTCGCCTTGGCGCGCGGCGGTCGCAATGTGGCACTGGTCGCCCCTCCATCTCCCAAGGAAGATCGCCGCACCACCGCATTAATGGATCAGTCGATTCGCTTCCTGGATCGGCTCACCCTCTGGGAAAAGCTTCGCCCGGCAGCGGCTCCGCTCGCCAGTATGCGCATCATCGACGGCACGAATCGCCTGCTGCGTGCCCCGACCACGAGCTTCCGTTCCGCCGAGGTAGGGCTGGAAGCTTTCGGCTACAACTTTCCGAACAAGGCGTTGATGGACGTGCTTGAGGCTGCGGTCGCCGCCGAGGGCAATATCACGCGTTTCACCGTCATGGCCGAAACGATCGGCATCGCTTCGGAAGCGGTGACGATCAAGCTTTCGGACGGCGAAGAAATCAGCGCTGATTTCGTCATCGGTGCCGATGGCCGCAAATCGAAGCTGCGGGAAACCGCCGGCATCGATGTGCGTACCTGGTCCTATCCGCAATCGGCCATGGTGCTGAATTTCGCCCATACGCTGCCGCACCAGAATATCTCCACGGAGTTCCACACGGAGCACGGTCCCTTCACGCAGGTTCCGCTGCCGGGCAACCGCTCCAGCCTTGTCTGGGTCCAGAACCCTTCCGATGCCACAGCCCGCATTGAGCTGTCGCTGGCCGAACTCGGCAATGTCGTGGAAGAGCGAATGCAATCCATCCTCGGCAAGGTCACTGTGGAGGAGGGCGTGCAGATCTGGCCGCTGTCTGGCATGATGGCGCATCGCTTCGGCAAGGGCCGCATCGCGCTGATCGGCGAGGCCGCCCATGTTTTTCCGCCCATTGGCGCGCAGGGCCTCAACCTTAGCCTACGCGATATCATGGCGTTGACCGATCTTCTGTGCGCGCGCGCCGAATTGCCTATTCCCTCGGATGCTGGCAGCCGCTTTGATCGTAAGCGCCGTGTCGATATCATGACGCGAACGGCAAGCGTCGATCTCCTGAATCGTTCGCTGTTGTCCGATTTCCTGCCGGTACAGATGCTGCGCGCCGCAGGCTTGCACATCCTGTCGGCCATCCCGCCGCTGCGCAACATCGTCATGCGCGAAGGCATCGAGCCGGGACGCGGCTTTCGCGATATTCCCGATGCGATCAAGGAACACTTAAAGCGGAAGAAAGCCTGATCTTGTTACAATCAGGCCGAACGAGACCGTCACCACTGATAGCACCGTGGTGATCAGGATCGTCGCCGAGGCCCGTTCCTGCCAGCCGCCTATCGCTGGCCGATGACGGATGATATCGGCCGACGACTTTTCCAGTGGGGCATTTTGCGGGGCAGGGCGAGACTTCCGCTTAGCCGATTTGCATCAGGATCGGAAAGGTCTGCTGGAACCAGATCGCCACATTGCTGACCCAGCCGAGGAGGAAGGCGAGACCGGTCAGCACGAGGAAGATGCCCATGATCTTCTCCACCGTGCCGAGGTACCGGCGGAAACGCGACAGGAAGCGCATGAACGCCCCGGAAAAGCCAGCCGCGATCCAGAAGGGTACGGCAAGGCCGAGCGAATAGACGGCAAGCAGCCCGGCGCCGGAACCGACCGTATCACGCGACGCGGCGACACCGAGGATCGCCCCGAGCACCGGCCCGATGCAGGGCGTCCAGCCGAATGCGAAGGCAAGTCCCATGATGTAAGCGCCCGTCAGCGTCGCCGGCTTGCCGCTGCTCTGGAAGCGAGCTTCCCGCGACAGGAGGCCTATTCGGAAAAGCCCGAGAAAATTCAGCCCCATGACGATGATGATGAGGCCACCGATCTTGGCGAGCAGATCGAGGTGCTGGCGCAGCACCATGCCGATCGTCGAGGCGCCGGCGCCGAGCGCCACGAAGACAGTCGCAAAGCCAAGCGTGAAGAAAAGCGCCGAGAAAAGCACGCCGCGCCGCACATCTGGGGCTGCGGCAACCGTACCGCCGCCGCGGAACTGCTCGACGGAAATGCCCGCCATATAACAGAGATAGGGCGGTACGAGTGGAAGCACGCAGGGCGACAGGAAGGAAAGCGCTCCGGCAAGCAGTGCGCTCCAAAGGGAAATATCGGCGATCGACACGCATTCTCTCCGGCAGCAATTGAGCGCTGTTCCTACCGCCGCAGCAGGGCGATTGCCAATCACCTTTTTGCGCTGATCGGAGCTGGCCCGCGGACCCGTGCGTTCCGAAGCGGGACAGAGCATGTGGATATTAACCGCGCATAAACCACGACAGGCACTGTGAATGGATCGACTCACGCGCTCTCGCTGGTATGGCCGGGCATTTGCGGACACCCCACTGCAAATGCCGGGAGGTCCGGCTAGGTAAGCGAGAGGCCGATGCCGGGTCTCTCGCTGCTCGTCCGGGCCTGTTGCTGGCGCGCCGATGCGTTTGCGACCGAAAGCGCCTGGATGGCGGACTGGATCGAATCGCGGAGATCGCTGACGAAGTTCTGCTGGATGTTTATACGCTTCTGCATCGCCACGATGGCTAATAGACTGCTCCGATGCCTGGACGTTCGATTCCAGGTAAATGATAGTCACAGGAGCCAGCGCCGTGGAAATGGGCTGTAAGCCTTTCCGGTATAAAGCCCATTCAGTTGCGGTGACTGCGTGATAGATTGCCGCCAGAGAATCCACGAGGAGAAGCATTGATGAGCAGATTTCGGGCATTTGTGGCAGTCGGAGCGCTGATTGGCATTTCGGTGTTGACGGCATGCGCAACTCCCCCGAATTCCTACGGGTCCGCATCAGGCTACGTGCCAGGAGATTCGTTGAACAGAGCATGCCAGGATGGTTTCAGGCCGAGAGACGGGCGTTCCTGCAGCTATTGATGGTGATAGGAGGGGACATCGAGCTGCCAGTATTGCGGCGAGCAACTTGAAATTCGTCTTGCTCATCTGCGCCTGGCAGCATCCCGTCAATGCAGTTGCGGCTCGTCCTCATCCTCATCGAGAAAGCTTTGCACGCCATCTCGTTCTGCGGTGGCCAGGAATTCTTCCCAAGCGTCCAGGTCCGTGGCGAATTTGTCTTCCCAGCTGGTCACGACTTCGGTTTGCGAGATGACTTCGAGGGTCCAGTCTCCGTTGGTGCCTGCCGGCCGAAATATATCGACGAGTACGGTTACTCCACCGTCTTCGAACTCGCCGGAAAAATCAGAGTGCTCAAGCTTCGGTTCTCTAGTCTTTTTCGCCATTTCAATCTCCAGCACCGAAAGGCGCATCATTCTCATAAAGGCAACGACACTGAACGTCTCGCATTCTCGGACGTCGATCGCCGGACTGGCGGATCAGGCTGACGCCTGGGTTCTCCGCGTGCCAACCTTACGTCGATTCGCAAATCGTTATCTCTACTTCGGTGAAAAGAAAGGCAGTTATGGTGAGAGCGATGGGGCTCGAACCCATGACCTACTGATTAAAAGTCAGTTGCTCTACCAGCTGAGCTACGCTCTCCCTCTCCGCGGGTGCGAAGCACCCCGGCTGGAAGTGCGCGGAACATAGGCAGCTGACCTATCGCGGTCAACCGAAAAATCTTCCTATTCATTGTATTGGGCACATTTCTTGCCCGCCACCATTTTTCAAAACCGGCATTGCCCGGCCATCACGATCGAACGCGGGGGATATGGGACCCGTTCATCAGTAAATGTGGTCGACGCTATGTTAATTCTTCCGCCGCTCCAGAAAGGTGATTGCCTGCAGTGTGGCGATGATGACGACGATGCCGATAAGCGTGCGAAGATCGGGCACCTCATTGAAGAAGAAGTATCCGCTCGCAGTCGCAAAGACGATCGACAGATAACCAAACGGGGCAAGCAGGCTGGCGCTGGCAATCTGATAGGCGCGCAGGAAGCAGAATTGCCCAAGTTGTGCCAGAAGGCCGATGCCGAGCAGGGCGGGCCAGTCCTCGCTGCGTACCGGTTGCCAGACGAAGAGCGCGGGAAGGACGGTGATGACGGTCAGACCCGCCGTGTAGAAGACCATCATGACTGTCGTATTTTCGTTATGCAGCATCCGCGTCTGGATTGTCGCCAGCGCCCCAAAGATGATGGAGAGCAGCACCGCCACCAACCCTATATTCCAGGCGAATGTATCCGGCGCCAGCATGATCAGCACGCCGACAAAGGCAAGCACCGCGCCGATCCACCGCCAGCGGCTGACCTTTTCGCCGAGCATGGCGACAGCCATCAGCATCGAGACGAGCGGCCGGGTGAAACCCAGCGCATTGACCAGTACCAGCGGCAGCATAGTAAGCGCGACGAAATTGCTGGTCAGCGCCACAGCGTTGCAGCTGATACGCATGACGTTGCGCAACGGATCTCTGGAATTGGCAAGCTGCCGGCGATGGCGCCAGATCAACGGCAGGATAAGCACGAGCCCGATCAGCGCACGAATGAAGACGAGCTGGATAGCCGGATAGGATGCGCCCTGCATCTTCACGAACACCGTCATGCCCGTCACCAGCGTCGTATCGGAAAGCAGCCAGACGATGCCGAAACTGCTGTCCCTGGCTGCTGTAAAGCCATCCATTTCGCTCGCCTCAGGCGGGCTGGACGAGGTTGGCGATCAGCCGGAAGGCGCCGGGCACGAGTTTGTCGAGCTGGTGATGCAGCACGAGGCTCGTATGCGTATGCCGGCCCTTGCCGATTTCGGCTGATATCAGCGCGCCCTTGAGCGGCTGCTCTTCGGGGTCGTGGATCGCAACGAGCGGCACATAGGCATCGTCCCAGCGGGAGGCGAAATAGAGGCCGCGCTCCTTGTCCCAGCCATCCCAGTCGGCGGAGGTGATCTTGTTCGGCCCCTGCAGCAACGGGTGTGCGGGCTCCAGCACGGTGACGTCAGCCGTCGGATCGGTCACGCGCCAGCGGAGGGAGGGAGAGCCGACTTCGATCCGCTTTGGCGGCGTGGCATCAGGCTGCCAGCCGTCGCTTGGGCGGTGATAGAGCGTCAGCAGATGGCCGCCCTCTTCGACAAAGCAATGCAGGCGGGCCGTCGCGGCCGCCAGATCCTTACGCATGCCGAAGGCGAAGATGCCGATGACGATGGTCGTGAAGCGGGAGAGATCGCCTGACAGAGCCTGTGCGTCAAGCTCCGTGACATCGAGCCCCATGCGATCAAGCCAGAGGCCGACGCGATCCGCGCCGCCGCCGACATAGCCGATTTTCGCGCCATCAGGCAGTTTAAGATCGAGCGCCAGAACCCGCAGCCGCTCCGGCTCACGGAAACTCGTGCGGCCGATATGCGGATAGGCGATCGGCGAGATGCGCATGGCCGGCTGACCATCCACAAGCGGCGCGATGGCGAGGAGGCCGGGTGTTATAGCGGCAGGAGGCGAAAGCTTGAGAGCGCCGTTGTCTTCCTTGACGGTCCAGCCGGCCGGAGCGGAAAAGCCGATACGCCCCGCGGAAGCAGCTTTGATCGTCAGTTCCTGCCTGTTGCCATCTACGGGAAGGATGAACGCGTTGGGCTGGAGGCTCAGCGAATGTTGCGGCGCGACGGTAAGCGGCTCTTCGAGATCGACCGTCACCTTTACTGAACGGCCGCCGATCCGAGCCCTGACTTCGACGGAAGCATTGCCGTTGCCGCCAAGGCTCGACCATGTCGGCAGGTATTGCCGGGTGAGAGGGGCATCGGCCGTCGATCTCAGTTCGTAGACGATCGATAGCGGCGAGGTTTCCTTCAGACTGGCCGAGACGCCCTCGGGCAATCTTAGATCCGCATCGGATACCGCAGTGCCGGCATTGCCGCTGAGATGGAGCGTCAGTTTGCTGGTCGCGCCAGGCGAAAGTTCGGCAGGTTCGGCAACGGCCCGGACGAAGACCTGCTCGGCCTCGCACAATGCCGCCTCGATTTCCACAAGCTTGCGTCGCAGACGATGGCCGTGCGCATCGAGGAATGCTTCGGGCGCATCGGCAAGCGCTCTTTCAACTTCGGCTGCCGCTTTCAGCAGCGCATCCACAATGGCGGATCGTTCCGGGAAGCGCTCGATCGCCTTGCCGATCGCGCCATCTGCCCGCATCAGCGCATCGACGACCGTTTGCGGCAGCTCCGTCTCCCGTGCAAGATCAGCCAGCGTCGAGGGAAGCGAATCGAGAATGGAGGTCTCCGCAACGGAGCCTTCGGCGCTGAGTTTCAGGTGCAGCGGCCATTCATTGTCGCCGATATCATGCCAGCGGCCCATGCCCTGTGAGGCATGGTAATAACGCGACCATTCGCCGATGTGGGCGTAGCTGACGCCGCTGACAGGTTCGAGGCCCAAGGCTTCGAGCGGCAGCGTCGTGGCCGGCGGCGGCACTTCGTCGTCATAGGTATCGCCGCCGCCTGACCATGCGGGCAGGTAGAATTTTGCCACCTGCCACGGCGCCAGCCCTTCGTCGAGATGTTCCGGAAAGGCGGAGGCGTCGGCCGCAAGGCTTATTGCGGTTTCCGCCGCCCGCGTCATGGCGCGATGATGTCCATGCTGCCCCGGTACGTCGAGGAAGGTCGGAAGTACGATATCGGGACGCTCCGCGCGGTAGGCCCGCACCAGCCGCTCGACGATGCGCTTTTCGCCCCAGCGGTCGAACGTCCGGTCGCCATTCTTGGAGAAGCCGAAATCATGGATCGGATCTTCAGGACCATGGCCGAGCCAGTGGATATTGGCGTCGAGTTCGCGCGCCGCTTCCTCCATCTCGCGGCTGCGCACAATGCCGAGCGCGCCGAGCCGTTCAGGCCCGAGCGAATTCTGCCCGCCTTCACCGCGTGTCGAGCAGGCGACGACGACGCGCATGCCGAGACCGAGACGCAGATAGGCGAGCAGGCCGTTGTGCTCGTCGTCGGGATGGGCGCCGGTATTCATCATGGTGACGGTCGAGGTCAGGCGCGACAGCGCCCGATGCAGACGCGTGAGCGGGAGGCTCCGCTTCTGTCTTTCAATACGGTCTCGATCGGTCAGCATGGTTCCTCCCTTGGGGCAGACGGGCGGCGCGCTTTCTTAGGCTGCGTTATCGGCGGCGGCGGTCGGTGAAATATCGAGTTTGGGGGTGACGGCTTCAAAGAGCGGCAAGGCGGCAGCGCCGAGTGCCGCCGTCAGCTGTCCCGTCTGGCCGCGGATGACGCGCGGAAGCGCGCGCGTGCGCCGGCTGGCAACGGAAACCGGAAGCGTCTGCATCGCCGCGACGATCTCGTCGATGACCGCATCGGGCAGTGCACCGCCAAGGATCACGGTCTCCGGATCGAGAACGTTTTCCAGCATCGCCACCATCGGCGAAAGATAGTCCGCAGTCTCAGCGATCCATTCCTTCACGACGGGATTGCCTTCCCGGTGCAGCACTTCGATCGCCGCAAAATCGGCATTCTCATAACCGGCCTCGGCGAGCTTTTCCTTCAGTGCATGTAGAGAGGCGTAACGCTCCAGGCAGCCGCGTTGGCCGCAGGGGCAGGGTTTTCCGCGCGGGGCAACGACAACGTGGCCGATTTCACCGGCGTTGCCGAAAGCGCCACGGAAAGGCGCACCGTCATGGATGAGGCCAAGACCGACGCCGACGCCGAAATAGATCATGCAGAAACTGGAGATGGTCCGGCCCGCACCGAACAGCCGCTCGCCGACAGCTGCAGCATTCGCATCGTTTTCGACGATGACGGTCTCGCCACTGGCTTCGCTCAGCACCGCAGCCGGATTGATGCTGCTCCAGCCGGGCAGGGTAGTCGGGCCGACCGAGCTCATGCCCTCGATTTCGAAGGGGCCAGGCATGACGACACCAATGCCGAGAAGTTTTGATGGGAAGCGCTTGTGGACCTTCTTCACCTCGCCGGCAAAGAGCGGAACGATATGCTCCGGGCTCGTATTCTCCACAGGCATAATGGTCTCGGAGCGCACCTTGCCGGAGAGATCCAGCACCGTCGTCACCATATGGTCGGCGGCGATTTCGACGCCGATGGTAACGGCACCATCAGGATTGACGGCAAACTGGATCGGCGGCTGCCCACGGCCGGAGCGTAGCCGGCCAATTTCCATCAGCAACTGCTCGCTGACGAGCTCGTCGACGATATTGGCAACGGCCTGCGCGGTCAGATGCGTGAGCTTGGCAATATGCATGCGGCCGAGCGAGCCATGCATGCGCACGACATCGAGAACGACACGACGGTTATGGTCGCGGCTGCGCTCGGGGTTCTTGCCCATCGCGATCTGCTGCTTGCCGGATTGCCGTGTCATCTCTCCGCCCTCGTCTCTGCCGATATGGATAGCGCCGATATCATGAAAGGAGCAATAGAATAATTAAACTAAATTATCTTATTGACAAAACCTTCCGTCCGAACCAGCCTGAAAAGGTCGCACTGCGATGCCGAGGAAGGAGGAGCCTCAGTTCCATCTTCCCGAGCCAATCAAATCGGGGCGCCGGCGAAATCGCGGGATGTCCTGGGGAACCAGATGAGCGCGAGCGGCATGAAGGCCGGCTCGGCAATGGAGGGATAATATGCGTCGCGGAATCTTATTTGCCGGCCTGTTTGCAGGCATCAGCATGGTTGCGGTCAACAGCGCCCAGGCGGTGGAAATCGAATATTGGCAGTATGTCTACGATACGCGCGTCAAGGCGATGGATCAGCTGATCGCCAATTTCGAGAAAGCCAATCCCGATATTACCGTCAAGCAGACGACCTTCCCCTATGCCGACTACCAGACGCGTGTCGTAGCGGCCAATCTCGCTGGCAACGGTCCCGATGTGATGCAGCTCTTCTACGGCTGGCTCGACCAGTTCATCGCCGGCGGCCTGTTGCAGCCCCTGCCATCAGACGCTTTCCCGCATGACCAGATCGAGAAGGACTTCTTTCCGATCGTGAGCGCCATGAAGCGCGGCGACGATTATTACGGCCTGCCGACCGCCGTCCGCTCGCTGGCGCTCTTCTACAACAAGAAGCTCTTCCAGGAAGCTGGCCTCGACCCGAGCAAGCCGCCGCAGACCATCGATGAATTCGTGGCTGCCGCCGAAAAGACGGTCAAGCGCGATGCCGCCGGCAACATTGCCGTCGAAGGCACGACGCTCGATATGGGCGGCCAGGATCACCAGTGGTGGCGCGAAGTGCTGATCCGCCAGTTCGGCGGCGAGCCCTATACATCAGATTATTCCAAGGTCACCTACAATAGCGATGCCGGCCTGAAGGCGCTGAAATTCTACACCAGCCTGCAGACCGAAAAGAAGGTCGGCCAGGCTGGCTTCATGGACGAAGGCCAGGCCGCCTTCCGCGGCGGCAAGGCGGCAATGACCATAGACGGCACCTTCCGTCTCGGCTCCTTCGGCAGCATCAAGGATTTCGAATGGGGCGTCACCGAACTTCCGGCTAACGCAGATGGCCTGCGCTCCAACTATGCGAGCTATTTCGCCAACGGTATCGGTGCCAAGGTCTCCGGCGAAAAGCTGGAGGCCTCCAAGAAGTTCCTCGCCTACGTGACCTCGCCGGAGGCCATGAAGATCTGGCTTGGTACGGTCGGCGAGTTGCCGGCTCGCCGCGAAGCCGCTCTGACAGACGAAAACCTCAAGAACCCGATCTATGCGCCGTTCCTGAAGGCGCTCGCCTATTCGCACACCTCGCTCTTCGTGGACGAAGCCGGCCAGCGCCAGAATGCCATCGATATGGTCAACCGCGTTCTCCTCGAAGGTCAGTCGCCCGAAGATTCCATTGCTCAGGCCGCAACCGCCGAGCAGGAAATCATCGACAACGCCAAGAACAAATAAGGGACGGCCATGAGCTCCGCACCCGCGAATACGGAAGGGGCGGCTATCGGCCGTCCCGCCGGATCGTTGTGGGATCGGCTGACGATGCGCCAGAAGCGCCTCGTCCGGGTCTGGGCATTCCTGGCCCTGCCGATCCTGTTTTACTGCGTGATCCGCTTTTATCCGACACTGCAGGCCTTCTACCTGTCCTTCACCAATTGGAACCTGATGAAGCCGCCCAAATTCATCGGCGTCGCCAATTATGTGAAGCTCTATAACGACCCGCAGTTCTGGAAGGTTTTTCGCAACACTTTCACCTATCTGATTATCGGCACGCCGATCAGTCTCGTGGTCGCTTTCGTCGTGGCCTTTTTCCTGGATCGTGTGCGCTTTCTGCACGGGCTGATCCGCGCGCTCTATTTCCTGCCATTCCTGACGACGGCCGCCGCGATGGCCTGGGTGTGGCGCTGGTTCTACCAGCCGGCCCCGATCGGCGTCATCAATGATGTGCTCGGCATGGTCGGCCTGCCGCAGCAGCAGTTCATCCGCTCCGTCGATCAGGCGTTGCCATCGATCATGGTCACGGCCATCTGGGCCGGGCTCGGCTTCCAGATCATCATCTTCATGGCCGGTTTGCGCGCCATTCCGAACACCTTCTACGAGGCTGCGAAGATCGATGGTCTCGGCGAATGGCCGATCCTGTGGAAGATCACGCTGCCGCTCCTGAAACCGACGACCGTCTTCCTCGTCGTTTTCTCGTCGATCGGCTTCCTCCGCATCTTCGACCAGGTCTACAACATGACGACGAACGATCCCGGCGGCCCGCTCGGATCGACCAAGCCTCTGGTTCTCATGATCTATCAGACGGCCTTTTCATCCTACAACATGGGGTATGCGGCGGCGCAGACCGTGGTGCTTTTCGCCATTCTCCTCTGTGTCTCCCTGCTGCAGCTCTGGATCCTGAGGGAACGTAAATGAGCGCCGTGACGACCGCTACCGCGGCACCGCTGCCGAAAGCCAATATCCGCCCCGGTGCGATCATCACCTGGACGCTGCTGTTCATTGGCGGCCTCATCATGGTCTCGCCGCTGCTGTTCATGTTCTCGACCTCGCTGAAAACGGCAGGCCAGGTCTACGACCTACGCCTCATCCCGGCCGAGCCGACGCTGCGGAACTATATCACGGTTCTCTCCGACGGCCGCTTCATGCGCTGGTTCCTGAACTCGACGATCGTTGCCTGCACAGTGACGCTCTCGAATGTCTTCTTCGACAGCCTCGTCGGCTACACGCTCGCCAAGTTCGAGTTCCGGGGCCGCTACCTGATCTTCCTCGCGATCCTCTCGACCTTGATGATCCCGACGGAAATGCTCGTCATCCCCTGGTATCTGATGTCGGCCCAGCTCGGCTGGCTCGACAGCTACTGGGGCATCATGTTCCCAGGCATGATGACGGCCTTCGGCACCTTCCTGATGAAGCAGTTTTTCGAGACGGTCCCGAACGATTTTCTGGAGGCTGCCCGCATCGACGGCCTGAACGAATTCCAGATCTGGTGGAAAGTGGCGATGCCGCTTGTCACCCCGGCGCTCTCGGCACTTGCCATCTTCACCTTCCTCGGCAACTGGACGGCTTTCTTCTGGCCGCTGATCGTCACCACCAGCCGCGAACTCTACACGCTGCCGGTCGGCCTCTCGAGCTTTGCCGTCGAGCAATCCATTCAATGGGAAATGATCATGACCGGTGCAGCCCTCGCGACATTGCCGACGCTGCTCGTCTTCCTGGTGCTGCAGCGCTACATCGTACGCGGCGTCATGCTGGCCGGTCTGAAGGGATAGAACATGACCGAAACCAATCCACGCTTGGCCGACAGGAGCGTCTTTCCTGATCCGGTCTATAAGGAAACGGTGCTAAAGCCGCTTTTCGATGGCGCCAAGACGCATCATGTCGACGGCTTCCGCCGCATTGACCGTGCCCATTTGGTGATGCTGGTCGAAACCGGCATTCTGGACCGAGAGCAGGCCGGTAAGATCGCCACCGCGCTTGAAGCGATCGACCGCGACATCGACCCGGAAAAGCTCGTCTATACCGGCGAGGTAGAGGACTTCTTCTTCCTGATCGAAAAGGAACTGAAGGCCCGTATCGGCGTCGATATTGCTGGCCGCCTGCATACGGCGCGTTCGCGCAACGACATCGACCACACGCTGTTCAAGCTCGGCCTGAAGGAGCGCATCGACGCGCTGATGGTCAAGGCGCGAAAATTGCTCGATGCGATGATTGCCACCGCCGATTGGGAAAAGGAGACGCTGATCGTCGCCTATACGCACGGCCAGCCGGCCCAACCGACCACCTTCGGCCATTATCTCTCGGCGGCGATCGAAGTGCTGATCCGCGATATCGAACGCTTCGCGGAAGCCCGTGAGATCGTCAACCTCAGCCCCATGGGTGCTGCGGCGATCACAACCTCTGGCTTCCCGATCGACCGCGCCCGCGTCGCCGAACTGCTCGGCTTTGCCGCGCCACTGCGCAATTCCTACAGCTGCATCGCAGCCGTCGACTACACGACCTCGACCTATAGCGCCATCGAACTGATGTTCCTGCATCTCGGCCGGCTTATTCAGGACTTGCAGTTCTGGACGAGCTTCGAGGTCGGCCAGATCTATGTGCCGAACGCGCTGGTGCAGATCTCCTCAATCATGCCGCAGAAGCGCAATCCGGTGCCGATCGAGCATATGCGTCATCTGGCGAGCCAGACCTTCGGACGCGCCCGCACCGTGCTCGACGTGATGCACAATACGCCTTTCACCGACATGAACGACAGCGAGGGCGAGACGCAGGGCGTGGGCTACGAGGCCTTCCATTCGGCAGGCCGTGTGCTTGACCTGCTCGCCGCCTTCGTCGCGCAGATCAGCATCGATCCAGAGCGCGTTGCGGAAAACATCCGCCGCTCCTGCATTACGATCACCGAGCTTGCGGATTCGTTGGTACGTCGGGAAGGGCTCTCCTTCCGGCAGGCGCATGAGATTGCCGCGACCGTCGCTCGCGAGGTGGTCGCCAAGGGTGGTGGTCTCTCGGATGACGGCTACGAGCCTTTCCTCGCAGCTTTCCAAGAATTGGCTGGCCGCAAACCCGGTATCGACAAGGCGCAATTTGCCGAGATCGTCTCGCCGGAACATTTCGTTGCCGTCCGCGCCCGTTTCGGCGGTCCTGCGCCGGCACCGATGGCGGATGCGCTTGCAGCCTACCAGGAAAAGGCTGCCGCATTCGCCAGACAGGCACAGGAGAATGCAGCGCGCGAAGCCGCCGCTGCTGAAGAACTTCAAACCAGATTCACGACATTGATGGGGGCCGCCTGATGGCAAATATCGAACTGCAGGGGCTCGTCAAACGCTACGGCAAGCTCGATGTCGTGCACGGCATCGATCTCGCGATCGCCGATGGTGAATTCGTCGTCTTCGTCGGCCCGTCCGGCTGCGGCAAGTCGACGACGCTGCGCATGATCGCCGGCCTCGAAGACATCTCGGGCGGCACGCTGAAGATCGGCGGCGAGGTGGTGAACGAGCGCGAACCGAAACAGCGCAACATCGCCATGGTGTTTCAGAACTACGCCATCTATCCGCATATGAGCGTACGCCAGAATATCGGCTTCGGCCTCTACACCTCGAAGCTCTCGCAGGCGGAAAAAGACAAGCGCATCGATGAGACGGCACAGATCCTCGGCCTCACGGACTATCTCGCTCGCCGTCCGGCGGCTCTCTCTGGTGGTCAGCGCCAGCGCGTCGCGATCGGCCGCGCCATGGTGCGCAACCCTTCCGCCTTCCTCTTTGACGAGCCGCTCTCGAACCTCGATGCACAGCTTCGCACCCAGATGCGCATCGAGATCAAGCGCCTGCACCAGCGTTTGGGCACGACGATCGTCTATGTCACCCACGATCAGGTTGAGGCCATGACCATGGCCGACCGGATCGTCGTCATGAAGGACGGCCATATTCTGCAGGCGGGAACGCCGATGGATATCTATGAAAACCCCGCCGATGTCTTTACGGCGCGCTTCATCGGCAGCCCGTCGATGAACCTTTTGCCAGGCACTGCTGCGGCTGATGGCATCCGCATCGGGCAGGGCGGTCCGCACCTGATCGGCGTGCGGCCGCATGATCTTGTTATCGGCGAGGGGGGCAGCGTGCTGTCGCTCTCAGGCACAGTCACCGCAGTCGAGCCGCTCGGAGCCGAGACGCTGGTGCATTTCGATGTCGCTGGCACATCGGTGATTGCAACCGCCCCCGGTAAGGTGATACCGGCCGTCGGCGGCGTCGTGAATGCCCATGCGGCCTCCGGTGCTCTCTATGTTTTCGATGCAAAAACGGAAAAGGCCCTCGGGCGCCAATGACATCTGATAGTGACATGCGATCGGCGGTGCTCAGCATCGGCCGGATCTATTGCGACCTGATCTTCACAGGACTGGAGACCATGCCCGTTCTCGGGCGTGAGATATTCGCCGATGACTTGCGCATCGCGGCAGGCGGCGGAGCTTTCATTATGGCCGCTTATTCGGCCCATATCGGTCGCAAGACCGCTCTGCTCTCCCGTCTCGGGACTGATGGGCTTTCGAGCGGCCTGACCACGGAACTGCAGGCGAGCGGCGTCGATTTACGCTTTCTCGATCGGGCCGCCGATGCCGGTCCGCAGGTCACCGTCGCAATCAACAATGGTGAGGAGCGGGCCTTCCTCTCCCGCCGCGCTGGCGGCGCGAAACCGGCAACGCTTGGCGAAGCGCTTGCCTGGAGCGAGGCGCGTCATCTCCACATAGCGGAATTTGCAACACTCGCAGAAGTTCCCGGCCTGGTCGGAAAAGCCAGGGAGAACGGCCTTACCGTATCGCTCGATCCGAGTTGGGATGAGACCCTGATCTACCAGCGTGATTTCCTCGATTGCTGCGCCGGCGTCGATCTCTTCCTGCCGAATGTCGAGGAAGCCGTTGCCATCACCGGATGCTCCGATCCGGCTGAAGCACTGGACAGGCTTGCGACGCGCTTCCCGATGGTGGCGCTGAAGGCAGGCGCTGGCGGTGCTTATTATACGGCCGGTAATATGCGCCTCCATCAGAATGCCCCGACCGTCAAGGTCGTGGATACGACGGGCGCGGGCGATGCCTTCAATGCCGGGCTCATCCACGCCTGGCTTGGCGGCGCGAGCCCCGATATCTGCCTGCGCGAAGGTATTGCCATGGGCAGTCTCGCGGTTCAGGCTGCGGGTGGCGCTGCAATCCTGCCTGCACGTTAGAGCTTGAACGATACCGCGGCCTTTCCAGAGCCGCGGATCGCTCTAGGTTGACCGAAAGCGGCACAGAAATCGCCGTGCCAGATGCAGCCTGAATATTCGCATAGAGCCCGCGGAGCTCGTTGCCGAACGGCTTTCGCTGACTGCGCCATCCAGCTGTTTCCTTACGAATATTTCATGTTTTTCAGCCGCATTTCCGTGCCATCGTCAGGGCATCGGTAATGTTGGGTTCATCTTCGGCATGATTATCTCGGCCTGAAGCAGGGCTGATACGGCGAAGCATATATCGAGGATTAGATGGACAATTTGGAGGCTGGCAAAGAGACCGGTTCCGTAACAGGCGCAAACGCCGACTTGGCTGCCGTGCTTGCTGCCGGCCGGCAGAGCAGGGGGCGTCGCTGGCGTAGCCGGCTGATCGTCCTGGTGCTTTTGATCCTTGCCGCCGCGGCTGCTGCCTACTTCTACATGGGCCGAAGCCGCGCCGAGTTCAGCTACACGACCCAGCCGGTCAAGCGCGGCGACCTGACGGTGCTCGTCACTGCCACGGGTTCCGTCCAGCCGACCCAGCAAGTGGATATATCGAGCGAACTGTCGGGCACGATGCGCGACGTCAATGTCGACTATAACAGCACCGTCAAGGCAGGTGATGTTCTGGCCGTACTCGATACGAACAAGCTGGAAGCCGACGTGAAGAGTTCTCGTGCCAAGCTCAATTCGGCAAAAGCCAATGTGGTCAAGGCGAATGCCGATCTGCAGTCGGCCGCGACCTCGCTCGACCGTCTGAAGAGCCTTGTCAAAAGCAACGTCTCCACGCAGCAGAGCCTTGACGACGCGACCTACAAATATGACTCGGCTGTCGCCGCCAAGGATATCAACGAGGCCGACGTGCTGGCTTCCGAGGCCAACCTGCAGCTTGCCGAGGTCAATCTCGGCAAGGCGAAGATCGTCTCGCCGATTGATGGCGTGATCCTGACCCGCTCCGTCGACCCCGGCGCAACCGTTGCTGCCTCGCTCTCGGCACCCGTGCTGTTCACCATTGCCGGTGATCTCAAGAAGATGGAGCTGCAGGTGGATGTCGATGAAGCCGATGTCGGCCAGATCGCCGTCGGCCAGAAGGCGACCTTTACGGTCGATGCCTATCCGGATCGCATTTTCCCTGCTGTCATCGAGCAGATCCGCTTTGCCTCCGAGGTCGTCAACAATGTCGTCACCTACAAGGCGGTCCTTTCAGTCGACAATGCCGACCTGCTGCTGCGCCCCGGCATGACTGCGACCTCAGACATCACTGTCGAGGCCGTCAAGGATACACTGATGGTCCCGAATGCGGCCCTCCGCTACGCCCCGCCGCAGATGGAAACGCGTGGCAGCCGCGGCATCTTCAGCTTCTTTCGTCCGCCTCGCCTGTCGCGCAGCGGTGGTGGCGGCGATTCCAAGCTGACCGGCACCCAACGCCGCGTCTGGGTGCTTCGTAGCGGCCAGCCTGCGCCGGTGGTGATTCAGGTGGGATCTTCCGATGGCCAGTTCACGCAGGTTACGTCCGGCGAGCTTGCCGAAAAAGACGCAATCATCACCGATGCCGCAGCGCGGACGAACTGACGGGAGTCGATGATGGAACGCCCGCCGCTGCTCGAATTCAGGCAGGTCTCGAAAATCTACGGTGAGGGCGCTGCGGCCATCCGCGCGCTCGATCATGTGGACCTTTCGATCCGCACGCATGAATTCGTCGCGATCATGGGACCGTCGGGCTCCGGCAAGTCGACGGCGATGAATATTCTCGGCTGCCTCGATGTACCGACCTCCGGCGATTATGTTTTCCAGGGCATTTCGACCAGCGGTTTCGATCGCAGCCAGCTGACGCTTCTGCGCCGCCATATGCTCGGCTTCGTCTTCCAGGGCTTCAACCTGTTGTCGCGCACATCGGCGGTCGAGAATGTCGAACTGCCGCTGATCTATCGCGGCATGGCGGTCGGCGAGCGGCGTAAGCGGGCGAGGGAAGCGCTTGGCCTCGTCGGCCTGTCGGGCCGGGAGCATCACAAGACGCAGGAACTCTCCGGCGGCCAGCAACAGCGCGTAGCGATCGCCCGCGCCATCGTCACCGAACCCGCCCTGCTGCTTGCCGACGAGCCGACCGGCAACCTCGATACCAAGACCAGCATGGAGATCATGGATCTGATGACGCGGCTGAACCGCGAACAGGGTATCACCATCGTCATGGTTACGCACGAGCCTGATATCGCAGCTTACGCAGGGCGCCTGCTGCGCTTCGTCGACGGCAAGCTCGAAACAGAAGCGGAGCACCAGCGGAGGGCGGAACATGTTCTTTGAGACGCTGAAGCTCGCGCTGCGCGCCATCAGCCGCAATCTGCTGCGCTCCTTCCTGACTGTGCTCGGCGTCGTCATTGGTGTTGCCGCCGTCATCGCGCTCGTCACGATCGGCAACGGCACGACGGCGCAGGTTTCAACCGAGCTGTCGCGCCTCGGCACCAACATGCTCTTTGTACGTCCCGGCCAATTCGGTCCCGGTCGCGCCAGCGCCGAGGCGCGGCGTTTCACGCTGAAAGATGTCGAAGCGATCCGCGATCAGGTTCCCGGTCTGCGCGCCGTGGCGCCGTCCAACCAGTCTACGGCAACCGTCATCTTCGGCGGGCAGAACCATTCCACCACCGTCTACGGCACGACCAACGACTATTTCATCGCGCAGGACTGGGATTTGGCGCTCGGCCGCAATTTCACACCCGCCGAAGAGCGCGGCCAGTCGCGCTGCATCATCGGCGAGACCGTGCGCGAACAGCTTTTCGGCGCCGCCGATCCGACCGGCCAGCAGATCCGTGTCGGCAAGGTTTCCTGCCCTGTTATCGGCGTATTGGCAAAGCGCGGTCAGTCCGGCATGGGCAACGACCAGGACGATGTCGTCATCATGCCGGTCAAGGTCTTCCAGCGGCGCATCAGTGGCAGTTCCAACGTGCCGACCATCCTCATTTCGGCGCGTGACGGCGTGTCGACCTCAAAGGTGCAGGCCGATGTCGAAAACCTTCTGCGTGAACGCCGCAAGATCATTCCCGGCCGCCAGGATGATTTCAACGTCAATGACATGACGCAGATCGCCGAGGCGATGACCGGCACGACGACACTGCTGACCGGTCTGCTTGGTGCGGTCGCCGCCGTCAGCCTGCTCGTCGGCGGCATCGGCATCATGAATATCATGCTGGTATCGGTGACCGAGCGCACCCGTGAGATCGGTATTCGCCTTGCCATCGGCGCGCTCGAAAATCAGGTGCTGACGCAATTCCTCGTCGAGGCGGTCGCCCTGTCGCTGTTCGGCGGCATAGCCGGTATCATGCTCGGTCTGACGCTTGCCTACGGTACGGTCAGTTTCCTGAACGTGCCCTTCGTCGTCAGCCCGCTCATCATCTTCATCGCCTTCGTCTTTTCGGCGGCGATCGGTATGATCTTCGGCTTCTTTCCGGCGAGACGCGCAGCCCAGCTCAATCCCATCGAGGCATTGCGCCACGAATAACGGGATTGTTCTCGCATGCTGCATGGCTTTGATATATCAGCATAACTTGTCTTTGGCATTTAACCGTGCCAGTATTGATATATCAGTTTCGGATTCGCCCGTATGCAGGAATCGCTAAGCCATCTCGCCTATCTGGCGCTAGAGCATGCCATTGTGACGCTGGCTTTGGCGCCCGGTGCGCTGGTGACGGAGAAGCAGCTCATCGATCTTGCGGGCCATGGCCGCACACCGGTGCGCGAAGCGATCCAGAAACTCGCCTGGCAGGGGCTGATCGTGGTGAAGCCGCGTGTCGGTCTGCAGATCGCCGAGATCCACGCCGAAGACCATGCGAATGTCATGCAGGTGCGTCGCAAGCTTGAGCCGGCAGCGGCGGCATTGGTCGCCGACGCGGCGAATGACGAAGAGAGGGCGCGGCTCATTCAATGTGCCGCCGCTATGGAGAAATGTGCTGTCGGGGGCGATCTGAAAGGCTTTTTCGCTGCGGACAAGGCTTTCGACGAGATTCTTGAGGATGTGTGTCCGAACCGCTTCATCACCGCGGCCCTCGGGCCGGTGCAGACCCATTCCCGACGTCTGTGGTATTCGACTGCGAATCCGGAAAGGATGGATCGCTCCATTTCTCTCCATGTCACAGTGATCACAGCCATTCATCAGGGCGAGGTCGATGAAGCACGCCTGACGATGGCAGCGTTGATCGATTATCTGAGCCAGAAATAAAAACGGCCCCGTTTCCGGAGCCGTTGCCTGGAAATCCGTATCGCAGCCTCAGCCGACGAAGGCGCGTTCGATCACGAACTCGGCGGGTTTGCTGTTGGCACCCTCTTCGAGTCCGGCCTTTTCCAGAAGCTCCTTGGTGTCCTTCAGCATCGCGGAAGAACCGCAGATCATGCCGCGGTCAACCGCCGGATCGATTGGCAGGACGCCGAGATCGGTGAAGAGCTTGCCAGAGGAAATCAGGTCGGTGATGCGGCCGCGATAGTCGAAATCCTCGCGGGTGACGGTCGCATAGTGACGCAGCTTGTCACCGACCACTTCCTGGAGAAGTTCGTCATTCCGGATCTCGTCGACGAGATCGAAGCCGTATTTCAGCTCGGAAATCTCGCGCGCTGTATGGGTGAGGATGACTTCGTCAAACTTCTCGTAGGTTTCCGGATCGCGGATGAGGCTCGCGAAAGGCGCAATACCTGTGCCGGTCGAGAACATGTAGAGGCGCTTGCCGGGGGTCAGCGCATCAAGAACCAGCGTGCCCGTCGGCTTCTTGCGCATCAGCACCTGATCGCCCGGCTTGATCGCCTGCAGATGCGAGGTCAGCGGGCCATCCGGCACCTTGATGGAGAAGAATTCCAGCTCTTCGGCCCAGGCCGGGCTTGCGATCGAATAGGCACGGAAGATCGGCTTGCCATCGACCATGAGGCCGATCATCGCGAACTCGCCCGAGCGGAAGCGGAAACCATCCGGCCGGGTCATCGTGAAGCGGAAGAGCCGGTCGGTATAATGCGTCACGCTCAGCACCGTCTCGGCATAAACACCGGCGGGAATGGCGGAGGCGAATTCTTCGGTCTTTGCAGGAGCGTTCATTTCGATATCGGGCTCGTCGTTCGCAAGATAATCATCACATGCGAGGCAGATATTACAAAACCCCGCTAAATTAAAGGCAATCCATTCCATCGCATGGCTGAGGAGCGAAATATGCATGTCACGGTCAGGATTCGCCGGCCTGTGGCGAACTGTCGCTTTTGCGCTGGCTAAGCTATTCAAAGGATGCATATTAAAGCATGTCGCGCAAAAGTGTTCATGCGATTTTGCGACAACGACATGCGTCAAACAAAGACCTGAAGCGTGGCGAGCGATCTGAAAGATCGTGGCACGTTTCAAGAAAAAAACGACGCCCGCCGCGGCGCGGGCGCGACAGATGGTACGGGGGAACATGAAGATTTTCAATTACAAGCGCGTTCCTTACGCGGAAATGCGCGCATTTTCCGTCCATATCCTGACGGCCTCCGGCTCCTTTCTGGCATTTCTCGGCGTGGTCGCTGCCGCCGAGCACCGTTTCGTCGACATGTTCTGGTGGCTGGGTCTTGCGCTCCTGGTCGATGGCATCGACGGGCCGATCGCCCGCAAAGTGCGTGTCAAGGAAGTTTTGCCCAATTGGTCGGGTGATACGCTCGACAATATCATCGATTACGTGACCTATGTGCTGCTGCCGGCCTTCGCACTCTATCAAAGCGGCATGATCGGCGAGCCCTGGTCTTTCGCCGCCGCCGGTATGATCGTCGTGTCGAGCGCGATCTATTATGCCGATACGGGCATGAAAACGGAGGAGTATTTCTTTTCCGGTTTCCCCGTCGTCTGGAACATGGTGGTCTTCACGCTCTTCGTCATGCATGCGAGCGAGATGACGGCCTTTATCGTCGTCACCGTCTCCGTGATCCTGACCTTTTTGCCGATCAATTTCCTGCATCCCGTGCGGGTCCAGCGCCTGCGCCCGCTGAACCTCGGCATCTTTCTGCTGTGGTCGGCGCTTGGTGCCTATTCGCTGCTGATGCACTTCGACATGCCGCAATGGGCCGTCGTTCTCTTCATCGTGAGCGGCATCTATCTTTACGTGATCGGTGCGGTGCTCCAATTCTTCCCAGCGCTCGGACGCAAGTGAGGCAGATACAAATGACAAAGACGAAGGCGGTTTCTTTCTCCAGAAACGGTGGACCCGAGGTTTTCGAATATGTCGATATCGATCTGCCGCCACCCTCGGAGGGTCAGGTGCAGATCCGTCAGGAAGCGATCGGCCTGAATTTCATCGACATCTATTTCAGGGATGGCACCTATAAGGCGCCGCAACTGCCCTTCGTGGCCGGCAAGGAAGCCGCCGGCGTCGTCACGTCAGTCGGTCTCGGTGTGACCGATTTTGCCGTGGGCGACCGCGTTGCCTATGCCAGCGCCGACGGCGCGTACAGCGCCGAACGCAACATCGAGACAAAACATCTGGTGAAGGTACCAGAGGGTATCAGCCTGGAGACCGCGGCCGCCATGATGCTGAAGGGCATGACGGCCGAATACCTTCTGAACCGCACCTTCAAGGTCGGTCCTGAGACGGTGTTACTGTTCCATGCTGCAGCCGGCGGCGTCGGCCTCATCGCCGGCCAGTGGGCAAAGGCGCTCGGCGCAACCGTCATCGGCACGGCAGGCTCCGCCGACAAGGTGCAACTGGCGCTTGACCACGGCTATGACCACGTCATCAATTACAAGACTGAAAATTTCGCCGAACGCGTGCGGGAAATCACCGGCGGCAAGGGCGTCGACGTGGTCTATGACTCGATCGGCCGCGACACTTTTCCGCAATCGCTGGATTGCCTGAAGCCGCGCGGTCTCTTCGCCTCCTTCGGCCAATCCTCTGGCGCCATTGAGAATTTCACGATGGCGCACCTCGCCCAAAGGGGCTCGCTCTATGCCACGCGCCCGACGCTCTTCACGTATATTGCCTCGCGTCAGGAACTGACCGATTGTGCAAACCATCTATTTGATGTTGTGCAGAGCAACAAAGTGCGTATCAATATCAACCAAACCTATCCGCTGCGTGAGGTTGGGCAGGCTCACGCGGATCTGGAAACAAGAAAAACAACCGGAACGACGCTGCTGATTCCATGAGATCCAAACGGACCGGTCGGCAGAAGAAATGAGGGGAACGTGTCGCCATTGAATGTGCCGGCTTCCGGCGCGTTGTTATCGGTGCAGAAGCTGACCAAATTCTTCGGTAGCTTTGCCGCCTGCAATGAAATCGATCTCGATATAGCGCCGGGCGAAATTCATGCGCTTCTCGGCGAAAATGGTGCAGGCAAATCCACACTGGTCAAGATGCTGTTCGGCGTTCTGGAGCCGACGGACGGACAGATCCTGTGGGAGGGCAGGCCGGCTACGATTACCTCGCCGGGCGAGGCCCGCAAGCTCGGCATCGGCATGGTCTTCCAGCATTTCTCGCTCTTCGAGGCACTGACTGTTGCCGAGAATATTGCGCTTTCCCTCGATGACAGCATCCCGATCGGCAAGATCGCCGAAGAGGCGAGGGCATTGTCTGAGGCCTATGGCCTGCCGCTCGACCCGCATGCCCATGTTGCCGATCTCTCGGTCGGAGAACGCCAGCGCATCGAAATCGTCCGCGCGCTGTTGCAGAACCCGAAGCTCATCATCCTTGACGAGCCGACCTCGGTGCTGACGCCGCAGGAGGCTGACAGGCTCTTCGAAACCCTCTTCAAGCTGCGTGGCGAGGGCCGCTCCGTTCTCTATATCAGCCACCGCCTGGAAGAGGTGCAGCGTATCTGCGATCGCGCTACGGTCCTTCGCCACGGCCGCGTGACCGGCGCCTGCGATCCCAAGCAGGAGACGCCCGCTTCTCTCGCCCGCATGATGGTGGGCAGCGAGGTGGCAGCCGTTACCCATCCCGAGCGCAACGACAAGGGCGAGGTGCAGCTTGCCGTCTCGAACCTCTCCGTCTCTGCGCGCACACCCTTTGCCATGCCGCTGCGCGATGTCTCCCTGACGGTGTGCTCGGGAGAAATCCTCGCAATCGCCGGTGTGGCCGGCAACGGACAGAGCGAGCTTTTCGATGCGCTGTCAGGCGAATATCCGGTCTCGTCTGCCGAAGCGATCATTATCAGAAAGAAACCGGTCGGTACGCAGGGCATCACCGCCCGACGCCTGCTCGGCGCCGGCTTCGTGCCGGAGGAGCGGCATGGCCATGCGGCCGTCTCCGCCATGAAACTCTCCGACAATCTGGTGCTGGCTCGCAGCCAGTCGGATCGCAAGGCTTTCCTTGGTATCCTCGGCATCATCCGCCAAGGCGCGGTGAAATCCGCAGCCCGGCGCATTTCGGAGGTCATGGACGTGCGCAAGAGCGGCGATGACCCCGCGGCAGGCTCGCTCTCCGGCGGCAACCTGCAGAAATTCATCGTCGGTCGCGAACTCGACCGCCAGCCGGCTGTTCTCGTCGTCAATCAGCCGACCTGGGGCGTCGACGCCGGTGCCGCAAGCCGCATCCGCCAGGCCCTTGTCGATCTTGCAAAAGCCGGTTCGGCCGTCGTCGTCATCAGCCAGGATCTCGACGAGATCTTCGAAGTGGCGACCGATATCGCCGTCATTTCCGAAGGACGGCTTTCCAGTCCCTATCCGGCTGACGAATTGACGCGCGAAAAGATCGGCCTGCTGATGGGCGGCCTGCATGAAGGCAAGCATGCCGCGGAGGCTGTTCATGCGCATTGAGCTTGAAAAGCGCCCACAGGTCTCGAAACTCTACGCCTTCATTTCACCACTTCTCGCTCTCGTCCTGACGCTGATCGCAGGCGCGATCATGTTCGCCATGCTCGGCAAGGATCCGGTCGAGGCGCTCGACGCCTTCTTCGTCGAGCCGCTTCTGGAAGTCTGGTCGCTGCATGAGCTGGCGATCAAGGCAGCCCCGCTGATCCTGATCGGCGTTGGTCTCGCCGTCTGTTATCGCTCGAACAACTGGAATATCGGCGCTGAAGGCCAGTTCACCATCGGCGCGATCACCGGTTCTTATATCCCGATCATCTTCTACGACTGGCATTCGCCGCTGGTGCTGCCGCTGATGCTTATCCTGGGCGCGCTTGGCGGCGCGCTGTTTGCCGCCATTCCGGCGCTCTTGAAGGCGCATTTCAACACCAACGAGATCCTGACGTCGCTGATGCTGGTCTATATCGCCCAGCTCTACCTCGACTGGCTGATACGCGGTGCATGGCGCGATCCGAAGGGCTTCAATTTCCCGGTTTCGCGCGACTTTGCGCCGGAGGCGATCGTGCCGGCAATCTGGGAGGAATCGGGCCGTGCCCACTGGGGTTTCATCTTCGCCATCGTCGCGGCTGTTCTCGTCTGGTTCATGATGCGCTTCACGCTGAAGGGCTTCGAGGTCGTCGTGCTCGGCCAATCGGAACGGGCAGGGCGCTTTGCAGGCTTCTCGTCCAAGCGGATGATCTGGTTCAGCTTTCTCTTCTCCGGCGCGCTGGCCGGCCTTGCCGGCATTTGCGAAGTCTCAGGCTCGATCGGTCATCTGCAGCCGGCGATCTCGCCGGGGTACGGCTTTACCGCCATCATTGTTGCCTTCCTCGGCCGTCTCAATCCGCTTGGCATCATCGCTTCGGGTCTGGTGCTGGCGCTGACTTATCTCGGCGGTGAGGCAGCACAGCTTTCGATCGGTGTTTCCGACAAGGTCACCCGCGTCTTCCAAGGGTTGATCCTCTTCTTCGTGCTCTCTTGCGACACGCTGATCTATTACAAAATCCGCATCGTCTGGTCGCGGGTAAGGGGTGGCGCGGCATGAGCATCTTCGAAGCCATTCTTCTGACGGTTATCACCGCCTCCACGCCGCTTGTCATCGCGGCACTCGGCGAACTCGTGGCGGAGCGCTCCGGCGTCCTCAATCTCGGCGTCGAGGGCATGATGATCATGGGTGCGGTCGCCGCTTTTGCCGGCGCGCAGATATCGGGTTCGCCCTATGTCGGCATCATCGGCGGCATCGTCGTCGGCGCGCTTTTCTCATTGCTCTTTGCCTTCCTGACGTTGACGCTGGTTGCAAACCAGGTGGCGACCGGCCTGGCGCTGACCCTTCTCGGTCTCGGTCTGTCCGGCCAGTTGGGCGAGGCCTATGTCAGCGTGCCCGGCATCCGGCTGGAGGAGATCGTCATTCCGCTCCTCTCCGATATTCCTGTTGTCGGCCCGGTTCTCTTCAAGCAGGATTTCATCTTCTACCTGTCGATCGCGCTCGTCTTCGGCGTGAACTGGTTCCTTTTCCGCAGCCGCGCCGGCTTGAAGCTAAGAGCGATTGGCGACAGTCACGGCTCCGCTCATGCGCTTGGCATCCATGTTATCCGCACGCGTTATCTGGCTGTCATGTTCGGCGGCGCCTGTGCCGGTCTTGCTGGCGCACAGCTCTCGCTCGTCTATACGCCGCAATGGGCGGAAAACATGTCTGCCGGCCGCGGCTGGATCACGCTGGCGCTTGTCGTCTTCGCCTCCTGGCGCCCGTGGCGGGTCTTTGCCGGCGGTTATCTCTTTGGGGCGGTCACGATCCTGCAGCTCCACGCGCAGGCTTTCGGTCTCGGCATTCCCTCGCAGTTTCTCTCGATGCTGCCCTATGCCGCGACTATTGTGGTTCTCATCATCATTTCTCATAATCGGCGCACGACGTTGATCAATACGCCCGCGTCGCTTGGAAAAGCCTTCGTACCGGAGCGATAGAACAAGAACAGAGAGATGGGTTTCCGGAAAATCTTCAAACCAACAGGGGTCATCATGAAGAAGTTCGCACTCACACTTGCCGCATCGGCTGCAGCCGTGATCGGCATCTCCTCCGCCGCCGAGGCAGCGGACAAGACGAAGGTCTGCTTCGTCTATGTCGGTTCGCACACCGACGGCGGTTATTCGCAGGCACACGATCTGGGTCGCCAGCAGGTCCAGGCCGAATTCGGCGACAAGATCGAAACGCCTTACCTCGAAAACGTTCCGGAAGGTCCGGATGCCGAGCGTGCCATCGAGCGCCTTGCCCGCTCCGGCTGCAAGCTGATCTTCACGACGTCTTTCGGCTTCATGGACGCGACGGTCAAGGTTGCTGCCAAGTTCCCGGACGTCAAGTTCGAGCACGGCACCGGTTACAAGGCCGGCCCGAATCTCGCGACCTACAACTCGCGCTTCTATGAAGGCCGCTACATCCTCGGCCAGATCGCCGCCAAGACCTCGAAGAACCACGGCGCTGCCTACATCGCCTCCTTCCCCATCCCGGAAGTCGTGATGGGCATCAACTCCTTCGAGCAGGGCGCCAAGTCGATCGATCCGAGCTTCAAGCTGAAGGTCATCTGGGTCAACACCTGGTTCGACCCGGGCAAGGAAGCCGACGCCGCCAAGGCCATGATCGACCAGGGCGTCGACGTGCTGACCCAGCACACCGACACGACCGCGCCGATGCAGGTTGCCGAAGAGCGCGGCATCCACGCCTTCGGCCAGGCATCCGACATGATCGCAGCCGGCCCCAAGGCGCAGCTGACGGCAATCGTCGACACCTGGGGCACCTACTACTCCAAGCGCGTCCATGCGCTTCTGGATGGCACCTGGAAGTCCGAGCAGAGCTGGGACGGCCTGAAGGACGGCATTCTCAAGATGGCGCCATACACGAACATGCCTGACGACGTGAAGAAGATGGCTGAGGAAACCGAAGCCAAGATCAAGTCCGGCGAACTGCATCCCTTCACCGGTCCGATCAACAAGCAGGACGGCACGCCCTGGCTGAAGGCCGGCGAAAAGGCTGACGATGGCACGCTGCTCGGCATGAACTTCTACGTTGAAGGCGTGGATGATAAACTGCCGGCGCAGTAAGCAGAGTTTGTAACTCGCAGTTGCGAAAAGGCGCTCTGAAAAGAGCGCCTTTTTTGCTGCAGTGCATACCAAAATGCTCATTTACAAAAGTATTACTATATGATTTTTTGACCCTGCGCCGCGAGACGCGGCATTGGGAGAGGAAATCATGAAATTGAAGACTGCACTTTTGAGTGCCACGATTCTGGCTGCCTGCATGTTTGGTTCGGCTTCGGCTGCCGGCCTGACCGTTGGTTTCTCGCAGATCGGCTCGGAATCGGGCTGGCGCGCGGCTGAAACGACCGTGACCAAGGAGCAGGCCAAGAAGCGTGGCATTGATCTGAAGTTTGCCGATGCGCAGCAGAAGCAGGAAAATCAGATCAAGGCTCTGCGCTCCTTCATTGCTCAGGGCGTTGACGCCATTCTCATTGCTCCGGTTGTCGAAACCGGCTGGGATGACGTTCTCAAGGAAGCCAAAGAAGCCAATATTCCGGTCATCCTTCTCGACCGTACCATCAAGGCTCCTGACGATCTCTATCTGACGGCGGTTACCTCCGACCTGGTCCATGAAGGCAAGGTCGCCGGCGACTTCTTGGTCAAAACCGTCGGCGACAAGAAGTGCAATGTCGTCGAGCTGCAGGGCACGACCGGTTCGTCGCCGGCCATCGCTCGTAAGAAGGGCTTCGAAGAGGCCCTCGCCGGCCACGATAACCTGAAGATCGTTCGCAGCCAGACCGGTGACTTCACCCGCACCAAGGGCAAGGAAGTCATGGAAAGTTTCCTGAAGGCCGAGAACGGTGGCAAGGATATTTGCGCTCTCTATGCCCATAATGACGACATGGCGGTTGGCGCCATCCAGGCGATCAAGGAGGCCGGCCTGAAGCCGGGCAAGGATATCCTCGTCGTCTCCATCGACGCCGTGCCGGATATCTTCAAGGCCATGTCCGAAGGCGAGGCCAATGCCACGGTCGAGCTGACGCCGAACATGTCGGGTCCGGCCTTTGATGCGCTCGAAGCCTACCTGAAGGACAAGAAGGCTCCGCCGAAGTGGATCCAGACCGAGTCCAAGCTCTATACGCCGGCTGACGACCCGATGAAGGTCTATGAAGAGAAGAAGGGTCAGGGCTACTGATTTAAACCTGGAACCGCACCGGTCCATCATGGACCGGTGCGGAACTGCCGGGGCCGGGTCGGGCGTCATGCCTGGTTTTGGCACAGGCGTAAGGCGCAATATCAGGAAACAGCAGCCCTCATGGTTCACAATTTCGAGAATATTCTCGCAGCCTCGGCCATATCGAAATTCTTCCCCGGCGCTACCGCCCTGGACAAGGTGGATTTCACGCTGCGCCGTGGCGAGGTTCATGCGCTTCTCGGCGAAAACGGCGCCGGCAAATCAACGCTCATCAAATGCATGACCGGCGCCTATCGCCGCGATGCCGGAAGCCTAACGCTGGAGGGTCACGAGATCGATCCGGCCGATACGCTGGCCGCCCAGAAGCTCGGCATCGGCACCGTCTACCAGGAGGTCAACCTCCTCTCCAATCTCAGCGTTGCGGAAAACCTCTTCCTCGGCCGCCAACCGAAGCGCTTCGGGATGATCGATGCCCGGGCCATGAACAGGAATGCTCGTGAGCTTCTGGCAGGCTACGGCCTCGACATCGATGTGACAGCGCAGCTCGATCGCTTTTCGGTCGCCGTCCAGCAGATCGTCGCGATCGCGCGTGCCGTCGATCTCTCCGGCAAGGTTCTCATCCTCGACGAACCAACGGCAAGTCTCGATACCCACGAAGTCGAGATGCTGTTCGGTATCATAAATGACTTGAAGAAGCGCGGATTGGGTATTGTCTTCATTACCCATTTCCTTGAGCAGGTCTATGCCGTCAGTGACCGTATCACCGTGCTGCGCAATGGCAGGCTTGTCGGTACGCATGAGGCAGCCGAACTGCCGCGCCAGAACCTGATCGCCATGATGCTCGGGCGGGAACTCGCCCAGACAGAGCATGCCGCCAGGGAACACACCATCGCCGCCGGCGAGGTTAAATATGCTTTCGAGGGCTTTGGAAAACGCGGAAAGGTGAAGCCCTTCGATCTCGAAGTCCGTGTCGGCGAAGTTGTCGGCATTGCCGGACTTCTGGGCTCCGGACGCACAGAAACCGCCGAGCTCATGTTCGGCATCGAAAGCGCCGACAGCGGTGTCGCCAAGATCGATGGGGCGCCCGTGACGCTGTCGAGCCCACGGACCGCGATCGCCAAGGGCTTCGGCTTCTGCCCGGAGGATCGCAAGACGGATGGCATCATCGGCGATCTATCGATCCGGGAGAATATCGCGCTTGCGCTGCAGGCCCGCCGCGGCTGGGCGCGACCGCTTTCACGCGCCGAACAGAATGCGATTGCCGACGAATATATCAAGGCGCTCGATATCCGCACGACCGACCGCGAAAAGCCTATTCGGCTACTGTCCGGCGGCAATCAGCAGAAGGCGATCCTTGCCCGCTGGCTCGCCACGAATCCGGATTTCCTGATCCTGGACGAACCGACCCGCGGCATTGATGTCGGCGCCCATGCCGAGATCATCAAGCTGATCGAGCAGCTTTGCGCCAGGGGCATGTCGCTGATCGTCATTTCCTCGGAGCTGGAGGAACTGGTTGCCTACAGCTCGCGCGTCATCGTGCTGCGCGACCGCGAACATATCGCTGAATTGACCGGTGAGCGTATTACCGCCGCCGGCATCGTCGACGCCATTGCTGCGGGCGACAAACGAACGGAGGATGCATGACTGCCTCGCTGAAGGCGCTGGGCTTTCGTCTTGCGCCGCAATTGATTGCGCTTTTGGTTGTTCTTCTTTTGAATTTCAGCTTCTTCCCGCAATTTCTTGATGTAATTGTTCAAAATGGCCGGCTCTACGGAAGTATCATCGATGTGCTCAATCGCGGCGCGCCGGTGGCGTTGCTCGCCGTCGGCATGACGCTTGTGATCGCCACCAAAGGCATCGACCTCTCGGTCGGCGCGGTCATCGCGATTTGCGGCGCCGTTGCAGCCTCGTCGATCGTCGAAGGCAATTCGCTTGCCTATACCCTGGCACTCACTGTTGTCATCGGTCTGCTCTGTGGCTTCTGGAACGGCTTGCTTGTTGCCATCCTCAATATCCAGCCGATCATCGCGACCCTCGTTCTCATGGTCGCCGGCCGCGGGATTGCCCAGCTCATCACCGAAGGTGCCATCATGACCTTCAACGATGACGGACTGATCTTTCTCGGCAGCGGTTCCTTCGCCTTCCTGCCTATGCCCGTCGTCATCTGGCTGGTCGTCGCCCTGCTGGTCATCCTGCTGGTCCGCCGCACGGCGCTCGGTATGCTGATCGAGGCTGTCGGTATCAACAGACGCGCGAGCACGCTGTCCGGCGTTCAGACGCCGGTGCTGCTGATGGCGGTCTATATGCTGAGCGGCCTCTGCGCTTCCATCGCCGGTCTCATCGTCGCCGCTGACATCAAGGGAGCGGATGCCAACAATGCCGGCCTCTGGCTGGAACTCGATGCCATCCTCGCCGTAGTCGTCGGTGGTAACTCGCTGCTCGGTGGCCGCTTCAGCATCATCGGCTCGCTGATCGGCGCAATGATCATCCAGGCGGTCAACACCGGTATTCTGCTTTCCGGCTTTCCGCCGGAGTTCAATCTCATCATCAAGGCGATCATCATCATCGTCATTCTGGTCATCCAGTCGCCGGCCATGCAATCGCTGACCAGCTTCCTGACCCGCCGGACGGACGCAGGGGGGCGCAAATGAATTCCAAATACTTGCCGCTCCTTGCGACGATCGTCATCTTCGTGCTCGCCTATGCGGTTTGCACGCTGCAATATCCGAACATCCTGTCGACGCGCGTCATCGGCAACCTGCTGACGGATAACGCCTTTCTCGGCATCGCCGCCGTCGGCATGACGTTCGTCATCATCTCCGGCGGCATCGATCTGTCGATCGGGTCCGTCATCGCCTTCACCGGCGTCTTCTTAGCCGTGATCCTGCAGAACACCAGCATTCATCCGCTGGCCGCCTTCGCGATCGTTCTCATCATCACCACGGCCTTCGGCGCGGTCATGGGCATGATCATCCATTTCCTGCAGATGCCGCCGTTCATCGTGACGCTCGCCGGCATGTTCCTTGCGCGCGGCATGGCCTATGTCCTGTCGATCGACAGCATTCCGATCAATCACGAATATTATTCGACGCTGACGAGCCTTTATTACCGTTTGCCTGGCGGCGGACGGCTGACGCTGATCGGCGGCATCATGCTGATCGTCTTCGCAGCCGGCATATTCATCGCCCATCGCACCCGCTTCGGGACTAACGTCTATGCGCTGGGCGGTGGCGTGCAGACCGCGCAGTTGATGGGCGTTCCGGTGGCGCGCACGACGATCCAGATCTACGCCTTGTCGGGTTTCCTGGCGGGCCTATCCGGAATCGTTTTTTCCCTATACACCTCTGCAGGATATTCTCTTGCGGCGGTGGGCGTCGAACTGGATGCCATCGCGGCAGTCGTCATCGGAGGGACGCTGCTGACAGGAGGAGCGGGATTCGTGGCAGGGACCTTCATCGGTCTGCTGATCCAGGGGCTCATTCAGACTTACATCACTTTCGACGGTACGCTGTCGAGCTGGTGGACGAAAATCCTGATTGGCCTGCTGCTTTTTGCATTCATGGTAATGCAGAAGGCCATCCTTTTCCTTTCCAGTCTGAACAGGAGATATGGCTAGGAGGAGTGTCGTATTGCGCAACAGACCGCTTGAAACCCGTAAGGCAGGGCGAAGAACCCGAACAAGCCACGCGCATGTCGTCGATGAACTCGGAAGGGGAATCGTCGCCGGCACCTATCCCGTCGGCACGATCCTGCCCGGAGACGGAGAGCTGGCGCAGCGCTTCAAGGTCTCGCGTACGGTGCTGCGTGAAACGATGAAGACGCTCGCCGCCAAGGGCATGGTCGTTGCAAAGGCGCGCGTCGGTACGCGTGTGACGGAAAAGAACTTCTGGAACATGTTCGACACCGAAATCATATCCTGGCATTTCGCCAATGGTGTGAGTGAAGAATTCCTCCTGCAGCTTTACGATATCCGCCTCGCTTTCGAACCCTTCGCTGCCGGCCTCGTGGCAGAGCGCGCAAATCCGGCCGAGATCGAATTGCTGCGCGGCCTAGCGCTCGATATGGCTGCAAGCGGCCACACGTCCGAGAGCCTCGCGCTTGCCGACCTGCGTTTCCATCTCGCTGTTTCCGAAGCTTCCCACAACCCGTTCATGCGTACACTCGGCGGGCTTATCGAGGCAGCACTCGTCGGCATGTTCCGCATGAGCACGCCGCCATCCCAGAGCGGTTTCGCCAACATCGCCGAGACCCATATGCGCATCGTCGATGCTATCGCCGCAGGCAATACCGCTGCCGCACGCAAGGCGATGGAAGATGTCATCGTAGAGGGCAGAGAGCACGTCCACGAAGCCTTCTCCGCGCTCGCCGAGCCTATCGTTTCCCTGCCGATTTCGTCTTTTTGAAGCCTCGCCTTGCTGCTATGAGCGGCAGAACAGCCGATTAGCAATGGATTCTCGGAGTCTGCCCATGGAACGCACCTGCCTTGCCGTCATTCTCGCCGCCGGTGACAGCACGCGAATGAAATCCGCAAAGTCGAAGGTGCTGCATGAGGTGGCCGGCCGGCCGATGATCGCCCATGTCGTCGATGCGGTAGCAGCAACCGGAATTTCGTCCGTAGCCCTCGTCGTCGGCCGCGATGCCGAGAAGGTGGCAAAGGCTGCCGATATCGGTGGCGTAAAAATCCAATCCTATTTGCAGGAGCGGCGCCTCGGCACCGGCCATGCCGTTCTCGCCGCCCGTGAGGCGATTGCCGAGGGTTACGACGATATCCTCGTCACCTATGGCGATGTGCCGCTGCAGACCGCCGGCCCGCTGCTCGAAGCGCGCAAGGCGCTGGCCGAAGGCAGCGACATCGTCGTCATCGGTTTCCACACGGACCGCCCGACCGGCTATGGGCGCCTGCTCGTCAAGGATGGTGAGCTGATCGCCATCCGCGAGGAAAAGGATGCGACGGATGCCGAGCGCACCGTCAAGTGGTGCAATAGCGGCCTGATGGCGATCAATGGCCGCAAGGCGCTCGACCTTTTGTCGCGCATCGGCAACAGCAATGCCAAGGGCGAATATTATCTGACCGATCTCGTGGAGATCGCCCGTTCGCTTGGTGGCCGCGTCACTGCTGTCGATGCGCCGGAGGTTGAAATGACCGGCTGCAACAATCGCGCCGAACTCGCTGCCATCGAACGGCACTGGCAGGAGCGTCGCCGCCACGAATTGATGCTCTCGGGTGTGACGATGATCGCCCCGGAAACGGTCTTCCTCTCTTATGATACCGTCATCGGCCAGGATGCGCTGATCGAGCCGAATGTCGTTTTCGGCCCCGGCGTCGTCATCGACAGCGGCGCAGTTATCCATGCCTTCTCGCACATCGAGGGCGCGCATGTGAGCGAAGGCGCAACGGTCGGTCCTTTCGCGCGTCTGCGCCCAGGTGCGGATCTGTCGGCCGGTTCCAAGGTCGGCAATTTCTGCGAGGTCAAGAACGGCAAGATCGGCGAGGGCGCCAAGGTCAACCATCTGACCTATATCGGCGACGCCGTTATCGGATCAGGCACCAATATCGGCGCCGGCACGATCACCTGCAATTATGACGGGGTGAACAAGTTCGAGACGATCATCGGCAAGGATGCCTTCATCGGCTCGAATTCCTCGCTGGTTGCCCCCGTCACGATCGGCAACAGCGCTTATATCGCGTCGGGCAGCGTCATCACCGCCGATGTGCCGGCCGAGGCGCTCGCCTTCGGCCGTGCCCGTCAGGAAATCAGGCCCGAGCGGGCCAGACTTCTGCGCGAACGGGCGCTTGCCATCAAGGCGGCGAAGAAGGCCAAGGCCTGAGCTTTCTTCCGTAACCGGCGGAAACCGAAAGTGACCGCCGTACCAATTGAGAAATAAGCGAGAATCGCTAGGAGTGGCCTCAGGATTAAAGGCCGAGGGGACGTTTGCATGTGCGGAATTGTGGGGATCGTTGGAAATGCGCCGGTTGCGGGCCGTCTCGTTGATGCGCTGAAGCGGCTGGAATATCGCGGTTACGATTCCGCCGGTGTCGCCACGATCCATGAGGGCGTGATGGATCGCCGCCGCGCCGAGGGCAAGCTCTTCAATCTGGAGAAGCGCCTCGACAGCGAGCCGCTTCCGGGAACGACCGGCATTGCCCACACGCGCTGGGCAACCCATGGCGTGCCGAACGAGACCAACGCCCATCCGCATTTCGTCGAAGGCGTCGCCGTCGTCCATAACGGCATCATCGAAAATTTCTCCGAACTGCGCGATGAACTGAGCCACGAAGGCGCTGCCTTTCGAAGCCAGACCGATACCGAAGTTGTCGCCCACCTCATGGCGAAATATCTGCGCGAAGGCCTGTCGCCGCGCGAAGCCATGCTGAAGATGCTGAACCGCGTCACCGGCGCCTATGCGCTCGCCGTCATGCTGAAGAGCGACCCCGACACGATCATGGCCGCCCGCTCCGGCCCGCCGCTTGCCATCGGTTATGGCAGGGGCGAGATGTTCCTGGGATCGGATGCCATCGCGCTGTCGCCCTTCACCAACGAGATCACCTATCTCGTCGACGGCGATTGGGCCATAATCACCCGCGATAGCGCGACCGTGCTCGATTTCTCCGGCAAGGTGGTCAAGCGCCCGCGGCAGATCTCCCAGGCGACCGCCTATGTCGTAGACAAGGGCAATCACCGCCACTTCATGGAAAAGGAAATCTACGAGCAGCCGGAGGTCATTTCCCACGCGCTCAGTCACTATGTGGATTTCGCAGCCAATACGATCAGTCCGAATGCATCCGCCATCGATTTCAAGGCGGCGACCGGTCTTGCCATTTCGGCCTGCGGCACGGCCTATCTTGCCGGCTTGATCGGCAAATACTGGTTCGAGCGCTATGCGCGCCTGCCGGTCGAAATCGACGTCGCTTCGGAATTCCGCTACCGCGAAATGCCGCTGCAGCCCTCGCAGGCAGCGCTCTTTATTTCGCAGTCGGGCGAGACCGCCGATACGCTGGCGTCGCTGCGCTACTGCAAGGAAAACGGCCTGAAGATCGGCGCCGTCGTCAACGTGCGGGAATCGACCATTGCCCGCGAATCCGATGCGGTCTTCCCGATCATGGCCGGCCCGGAAATCGGCGTCGCCTCCACCAAGGCTTTCACCTGCCAGCTTGCCGTGCTTGCTTCGCTGGCGATTGGCGCCGGCCGCGCCCGCGGCACGATCAGCGCTGACGACGAGAAGGCAATGGTGCGCCACCTGGCCGAAATGCCGCGCATCATGAGCCGAGTCCTGAACCTCGTCCAGCCGCAGATGGAAGGCCTGTCGCGCGAACTCTCCAAGTGCAAGGACGTGCTCTATCTCGGCCGCGGCACCAGCTTCCCGCTTGCAATGGAAGGCGCGCTGAAGCTCAAGGAAATCTCCTATATTCACGCCGAAGGTTATGCCGCCGGTGAGCTGAAGCACGGACCGATCGCACTGATCGACGAAAATATGCCCGTCATCGTCATCGCGCCCTATGACCGTTTCTTCGAAAAGACCGTGTCCAACATGCAGGAAGTCGCAGCCCGCGGCGGCCGCATCATCTTCATCACCGACGAGAACGGTGCGGCTGCCTCCAAGCTGCCGACAATGGCGACGATCACGCTTCCTGTCGTCGATGAGATCATCTCGCCGATGATCTTCTCGCTGCCGATCCAGCTGCTTGCCTATCACACGGCAGTCTTCATGGGCACGGACGTGGACCAGCCGCGCAATCTCGCGAAATCGGTGACTGTGGAGTAAGCCTTCAGGGGTTGAAACATGTTGTGCGACAAGGCGAATTCTGGCAGTTTTGAGCCTACGGACACAGGGGGAGGCCGGTTCGACGGCCTGTCTGAAGACTGAAACGGAGTTCATCAGAAAAGATGACCGAGAAGGCTCCCCGAGTGCCGGTCGCAATGCGGCTGAGGAATAATTTTCTCGCCGGACTTATCATCTGCGCACCGATCGCGATCACCATCTGGCTGACCTGGACCTTCATCCATTGGTCGGACAGTTGGGTGCGGCCTTATATCCCGGCGCGCTGGAATCCCGAGAGCTACATCAACTTCGCCATACCCGGTTTCGGCCTGCTGATTGCCGTGGTGCTGATCACCATCGTTGGTTTCCTCGGCAAGAACCTTATCGGCCAGAGCATTGTCCGCTTCGGCGAATCCATCGTGCATCGCATGCCGCTGGTGCGTACCGTCTATAGGAGCGTCAAGCAGATCTTCGAAACAGTTCTGAAAGAGCAGTCGAATTCCTTCAAGAAGGTCGGCCTCATCGAATATCCGGGGCCGGGCCTCTGGGCACTGGTCTTCATCGCCACCGATGCCAAGGGCGAGATCGGTTCGAAGTTCAATGCAATGGGGCAGGATATGGTTGCCGTCTTCCTGCCGCCGACGCCGGTGCCGACGGCGGGCTTCCTCATCTTCGTGCCGCGCGAGAAGATCGTCATGCTCGACATGAGCCCGGAAGATGCGGCCAAGTTCCTGATATCAGGCGGCCTCGTTGCCCCCGAACACTTGCCTGTCGTGCGTCCCAAGCCTAAGGCGATATCCAAGGTCGACTAGCCTGCCCTCAGGAAGCGGATCGCTTCGTCGCGGCGGAAGAGGTAGAGTAGGGTGCGCACTGCCTCGCCGCGTTCGCTCGTCAGGTCCGGATCGCGCTCGATCAGATAGGCGGCGTCCTTGCGGGCGATTTCGAGCAGATCGGCATGCGCCTCGATACTGGCGATACGAAACCCCGGCGTGCCTGACTGACGTGTGCCGAGAAGCTCGCCTTCGCCTCTGAGCTTCAGATCTTCCTCGGCAATCCGGAAGCCGTCCTCGGTCTCGCGCATGATCGAAAGCCGCGCATGGCCTGTTTCACCGAGCGGCCCCTTATAAAGCAGGATGCAGGTGGAAGCCTCGTCGCCACGGCCGACACGACCGCGAAGCTGATGCAGCTGCGCCAGGCCAAAACGCTCGGCATGTTCGATCACCATGATCGTCGCATCCGGCACGTCGACGCCGACTTCGACGACGGTCGTCGCCACCAGCAACCGTAATTCGCCGCTCTTGAAGGCGAGCATGACCGCATCTTTCTCCGGTCCGCTCATCCGCCCGTGAATGAGGCCGATGCCAGGACCGAGTGCGGAGACGAGCGTCGCATGCCGCTCCTCCACCGACATCAGATCAACTTCTTCGGATTCCTCGACCAACGGGCAGATCCAGTAGGCCTTCTTGCCTTCCGCCAGCGCGCTCTTGAGGCGGCCGACGATCTCACCGGTCCGCTCGATCGGAACTGTGATCGTTTGGATCGGCTTTCGACCTGCCGGCTTCTCCGTCAGCTTGGAGACATCCATGTCGCCGAAGGCTGCCAGCACCAGCGTGCGCGGGATCGGTGTTGCCGTCATGACCAGCATATGCGGCGAAATGCCCTTTGCCGTCAGCCGCAGGCGTTGGTGCACACCGAAACGGTGCTGCTCGTCGACGACAGCCAGCATCAGGTTCTCGTAGTTGACGCTATCCTGGAAGAGCGCATGCGTGCCGATGATGATCTGCGCTTCGCCCGACGCAATGCGCTCGAGAATATCCTCTCGCTCACGGCCCTTGGTTCGGCCCGTCAGCACTTCGACGCCAAGGCCCGCCGCATCAGCGAATTTCGAGATCGTTGCATGATGCTGGCGCGCGAGGATTTCGGTCGGCGCCATCAGCACGGCCTGTCCGCCGCTCTCGATGACCGCAGCCATTGACAGCAGCGCAACCAGCGTCTTGCCGGAGCCGACATCGCCCTGGAGAAGCCGCAGCATACGTTCATCGCCAGCCATGTCCTTCAGGACATCGGCAACAGCCTCGGTCTGGCTGCGCGTCGGAGAAAAAGGAAGGCTTTGCAATATCTTGCCGCTGATTTCTCCAGTAGCATGTACGGGTTGTCCAGCCACTTTGCGCAGCCGTTGGCGCACCAGCGCAAGCGATAGCTGGCCGGCCAGAAATTCGTCATAGGCAAGCCTGCGACGGGCAGGGGTCTGCGGATCTATGTCAGAGGTGTCCCGCGGCTCGTGCAGCATATGGAAACTGTCGCGGATAGAGGGCAGGCCCTGCTTCTGCGCCAGCGAAAGATCGATCCATTCCGGCAATTCCGGCATGCGCGGCAGCGCCGCCTCGATGATCTTGCGCAGCGTCTTCGGCGAAAGCCCCGCCGTCAGCGGATAGATCGGCTCGATCAGCGGTAGGTTCTCACCCTCGCTTGCCTTGACGATATAGTCGGGGTGAACCATCGAAGCGCGGCCGTTGAACCAGTCGACCTTGCCGCTGACGGTCACTTCCTCGTCGATCGGGAGCTGTTTCTCCAACCACGCGGCCTGTCCGCGGAAGAAGACGAGCGACAGCTCGCCGGTCTCGTCACGCAGGAAGACGCGGTAGGGAACGTTGCGATTGCCGCGCGGTGGCGCCTGATGCCTGTCCACACGCGCCGTGATCGTCACGATCGCGCCTTGCGGCGCGCGGGCGATCCCCGGCTGGTTGCGCCGGTCTATCAGCGAATGGGGCGCATGGAACAGAAGGTCGATGACTCGGCAATCCTCGGGCGTCTCGCGTCCGAGCAGCTTGACGAAGAGCTCCGAGATCTTCGGGCCGACGCCTGGAAGGCCCGAGACGGGAGAAAACAGCGGATCGAGAATGGCGGGGCGCATAGGCGCCAAAATGCGATGAACAATAGGGCCTTGGCAAGGCTGACAAGCCGCTTTCGAGGGTCTATAGAGGCGCATCAACAAGGAAGGTGATGCCATGACAGGTGTAACGCTCACGAGCGCCGGTCTCGACCCCCGCCGCCGCCGGATTCTGTTCCGCTGCTGGCATCGCGGTATCAGAGAGATGGATCTTGTCTTCGGTCAGTTTGCTGAAAACGAACTTCCCACCATGAGCGAAGCCGAACTCGATGAGTTCGAGACGATCATGGGCGAAGAGGATAACGACCTCGTGCGCTGGATCATGGGAACCTGGCCGACGCCCGAGCATTTACGGACACCCATGTTTGCCCGCATCGCCGCCTACAAACCCGATTTCGACCTGCCCAGGAAGCCGGAATGATCCCTGGTTTTGATGCCAAAAAGCTCGCAGCTGCCGCCGAGCCGCTGACGATCGGCAACGTGCCTGCGGGCATGGAGCCGCTGCTGCTTGCCGAACTCGCCCGCAATGGTGAGCCGGTGGCCTATGTCCTGTCGGACGGTCAGCGCATGGCCGATCTGGAGCAGATGCTGGGCTTCGTCGCCCCCGATATCCCGGTCCTGACGCTGCCCGCCTGGGACTGCCTTCCCTATGACCGCGTCTCGCCGAGCGCCGATACATCGGCAAGGCGTCTCGCCGCCCTTTCGGGCCTGATTGCGCATCACAAGAAGCCGCACGCGGCAATCGTGCTCGTGACTGTCAATGCCCTGCTGCAGAAAGTGGCGCCGCAGGACATCATCGAAAGCTTGGCCTTCTCGGCTCGCCCCGGCAATCAGGTGCGGATGGATGATATTGCCGGCCGGCTGGAGCGCAACGGCTTCGAGCGTGTGGCAACCGTGCGCGAGGTCGGCGAATATGCCGTGCGCGGCGGCATTCTCGATGTCTTTGTCCCTGGTTCGGAAGAGCCCGTGCGTCTCGATTTCTTCGGCGACACGCTGGAGAGTATCCGCAGCTTCGATCCGGCCAGCCAGCGCACGATCGGACAGGTCCGCTCCCTCGATCTCAACCCGATGAGCGAGGTGACGCTGACGCCGGATACGATCAGCCGCTTCCGCAAGAACTACCTCTCCGCTTTCGGCGCCGCGACCCGCGACGATGCGCTTTACCTTGCCGTTTCCGAAGGCCGCCGTTATCCCGGCATGGAGCATTGGCTGCCGCTCTTCTATGAGAGGCTGGATACGGTGTTCGATTACCTCTCCGGCTTTCGCATCGTCACCGACCATACGGTGCGCGAAGCCGCCGAAGAGCGCTCGAAGCTGGTCTATGATTATTACGATGCGCGCCTGAATTCCGGGCAGTCGAGCAAGGGCCAGATGGCGCAGGGCACGCCCTATAAGCCCGTCACGCCGGGCCAACTCTATCTCGATAGTAAGACTTTGGCGCGCACGCTGGATGCGATCAACGCTATCAGGGTTTCGCCCTTTAACGAGCATGAGGGGGAGGCGCGCCGCGTCGTCAATCTCGATGCACGCCAGGGACCGCGCTGGGCGCGCTCCAATGCCGAAGGCGGCGGCGATGCGGAGCGCGTCAACGTCTTCGACGTCGTTGTCAAACATATCGCCGATAAGCGCGCCGGCGGCGCGAAGGTCGTTATCACAGCCTGGACCGAGGGTTCGCTCGAGCGCCTGCTGCAGGTGCTGAATGAACACGGCCTGGAACGCATCAAGCCGATCGCTGCGCTGAAGGATGTCGCGGGCCTTGCAAAGGGCGAGGCGGCGGCGGCCGTGCTCAGCTTGGAATCCGGTTTCGAGACAGGTGATCTGATCGTCATCGGCGAACAGGATATTCTCGGCGATCGCATGGTGCGCCGCTCCCGCCGCAGGAAGCGCGCGGCCGACTTCATCTCCGAAGTCGCCGGCCTCGACGAAGGATCGATCGTCGTCCACGCCGAACACGGCATCGGCCGGTTTGTCGGCCTGCGCACCATCGAGGCGGCCGGTGCGCCGCATGCCTGCCTCGAACTGCAATATGCCGACGATGCCAAGCTCTTCCTGCCGGTCGAAAACATCGATCTCCTGTCGCGGTTCGGCGGCGAGGGTACGGAGGTGCAGCTCGACAAGCTCGGCGGCGGCGCATGGCAGATGCGCAAGGCCAAGCTCAAGAGGCGGCTGCTGGATATGGCCGACGCGCTGATCCGCATCGCGGCCGAACGCCTGACTCGCCACGCGCCCGTGTTGACGACGCCGGAAGGGCTCTATGACGAGTTCGCCGCCCGTTTCCCCTATGACGAAACGGAAGATCAGGAAAACGCCATCGAGGCCGTCCGCGGCGATCTCGGCGCCGGTCGTCCGATGGATCGCCTCGTCTGCGGTGACGTCGGTTTCGGCAAGACCGAGGTCGCACTGCGCGCTGCCTTCGTCGCTGCCATGAACGGCGTGCAGGTCGCCGTCGTCGTGCCGACGACACTGCTCTCCCGCCAGCATTTCAAGACCTTCTCAGAGCGCTTCCGTGGTCTGCCGATCCGCATCCAGCAGGCTTCGCGCCTCGTCGGCTCCAAGGAGTTGGCGCTCACGAAAAAGGAAGTGGCCGACGGCAAGACGGATATCGTCGTCGGCACCCATGCGCTGCTCGGCGCCGGCATCAACTTCGCCAATCTCGGCCTGCTGATCATCGACGAAGAGCAGCATTTCGGCGTCAAACACAAGGAGCGCCTGAAGGAGCTGAAGAGCGACGTGCATGTGCTGACGCTCTCGGCAACGCCGATCCCGCGCACGCTGCAGCTTGCCATGACCGGGGTGCGCGAACTCTCGCTCATCACCACGCCGCCGGTGGACCGCATGGCGGTGCGCACCTTCATTTCGCCCTTCGACAGCCTCGTCATCCGCGAGACGCTGATGCGCGAGCATTATCGTGGTGGCCAGAGCTTCTACGTTTGCCCGCGTCTCGCTGATCTGGAAGACGTGCATGCCTTCCTGCAATCGGATGTGCCGGAGCTGAAGGTCGCCGTCGCCCACGGCCAGATGCCGGCCGGCGAACTGGAAGACATCATGAACGCCTTCTACGAAGGTCGATATGACGTGCTGCTCTCGACCACCATCGTCGAATCCGGCCTCGACGTGCCGACGGCCAATACGCTGATCGTCCACCGCGCCGATATGTTCGGCCTGGCACAGCTCTATCAGTTGCGCGGCCGCGTCGGCCGCTCCAAGGTGCGCGCCTTCGCGCTCTTCACGCTGCCAGTCAACAAGGTGCTGACGGCAACCGCCGAGCGCCGCCTCAAGGTGCTGCAGTCGCTGGACACGCTCGGCGCCGGCTTCCAGCTGGCAAGCCACGACCTCGATATCCGCGGTGCCGGCAACCTGCTCGGCGAGGAGCAATCCGGCCATATCAAGGAAGTCGGTTTCGAGCTGTACCAGCAGATGCTGGAAGAGGCGGTCGCAGAAGTGAAGGGTGTCGACGAGATCCAGGATACCGGCTGGTCGCCCCAGATATCCGTCGGCACGACTGTGATGATCCCGGAAGGTTACGTGCCCGACCTGCATCTGCGCATGGCGCTCTACCGCCGCCTCGGCGAACTCACCGATCTCAAGGAGATCGATGGCTTCGGTGCCGAGATGATCGACCGCTTTGGCCCGATGCCGGTAGAGGTCCAGCACCTGCTGAAGATCGTCTACATCAAGTCGCTCTGCCGCACCGCCAATGTCGAGAAACTCGATGCCGGCCCGAAGGGCGTCGTCGTACAGTTCCGCAACAAGGAATTCCCGAACCCGGCCAATCTGGTCGGCTATATCGGCAAGCAGGGCGCGATGGCGAAGATTCGCCCCGACCACAGCCTGTTCCTGACGCGCGACCTGCCGACGCCGGAAAAGCGCCTGCAGGGTGCGGCCGTCGTCATGACGCAGCTTGCGGAGTTGGCCAAAAACTAAGGGCAGCCCGGCCAAATCGGATTGCCCCAACGGCATTTTCAGTTTGTCGATGCTGACAGGCGTCAGTTCATGCCGGCGCGTGCTTCGGCCTTCGCCTTGGCGATCTCGCGCAGCGCTCCTGCCAGCACATCCGGCGTCTGCGCGCCGCTGACGGCATACTGCTGGTCGAAGATGAAGAAGGGCACGCCGTTGACGCCCATGCGCTGCGCTGCGTCGATTTCCGAGAGAATGACGCTGCGGTCGGCGTCCGAAGCGAGCAGGGCGGCAATGACGGAGCGCTGCAGGCCTGCCTTCTCGGCGATATCGAGCAGTACTTCGTGATCGCCGACATTGCGGCCTTCCTCGAAATTGGCCTTGAACAGCGCCGAGACGACGGCCTCCTGCATCTGCCGGTCCTCGACAACAGCCCAATGGATCAGCCGATGCGCATCGAGCGTGTTCGGGCCGATCTTGATGGCTTCAAAATTGAAGTTGATGCCGACCTCGCGGCCGTAATTGGTCAGCATCTTGTGCGCCTCAGCCACGCGTTCGGCGCCGCCGAGCTTCTGTTCCAGCATCTTCTTCTGGTCGACGCCCTCGGGCGGATAGTCCGGATTGAGGCGATAGGGGCGCCAGTTGATATCGACGCCGATTTCATCCTGCACTTCGGCGATCGCCAGCTCCAGCCGCGCCTTGCCGAGATAGCACCAGGGGCAGACGACATCAGAGACAACGTCGATGGTGATGCGTTCCATTGTGATTCCTTATTCTGCCATCCCTCAGTGACGGTTGGCTCAATTGCATAAAAATTGTTTTCGACGATCTTTAGAGGAAGGTCGAGGCAAGAGAAAGGAAATAGAACGACGCCTGCTGATGTGATTATTGCGCGCTCGTATCCCACCAGGTTTGCAGCTGATAGCCATAGAGCGGCACCGCATCGGGGTGCCCGATGCGCTTGTTGCGCGCCACCCATTGCTGGTCGATATGGTAGAGCGGCAGCACATAATGGTTGGACAGCAGCAGCCGGTCGTAGGAGCGCACGGAAGCCGTAAAATCCTCTGTCGAGCGCGAGCGCAGCAGATGATCGATCAGGGTATCGAGATTGGGATCGTTGGCCCCGGCGAAACTGTCCGTCCCTTCGCGCGTGCGGGCGGCGGACGACCAGCGGCCGAGTTGCTCGTTGCCCGGTGACAGCGATGAGGTGTAGGCCTTCATGATCATGTCATAGTCGAAACTGTTCGTGCGGCTCTGATACTGCGAATCGTCGACGGTGCGGATCGACGCGGCGACGCCGATCGTCTGCAGCGATCGCTGGTAGGCGACGGCCAGCTTCTCCTGGTCAGCATTCTGGGTCATGATCTCGAAGGCGAGCTGCTTGCCGCTCTGATCGGCCATCTTGCCGCCCTGGATCGTGTAGCCCCCTTGTTTCAGTAGGTCGACGGCCTGCTTCAGGACCTTGCGGTCGCGTCCCGAGCCATCGGTCACCGGCAGCTTGTAGCTGCCGTCGAGAATCGCAGGGTCGATCTGGTCTTTGATCGGCCCGAGCAGCGCCAGCTCGCGCGCGTCCGCCGGTACCCCGAAACTCGAGAGATCGGAATTCTGCCAGAAGCTCTGCGTGCGCTTGTAGGCGCCGGAATAGAGGTTCTTGTTGGCCCACTCGAAGTCGAAGACCAGTGACAGGCCCTCGCGTACCTTGATATCGCTAAAGATCGGCCGCCGCGTATTGAAGACGAAGCCCAGCATGCCGCTCGGCAGTTTCGGTTTGAACACGTCCTTCACGACCGCACCCGACGTTGCCGCCGGGAAATCATAGGCATTGACCCAGTGCCCCGGATTGCCCTCCAGATAGATATCGATGTCGCCCTTCTTGAAGGCCTCGAACAGCGTCGTGTCCTGCAGGAAATACTGCACGGTGAGCTGGTCGTAATTGTCCATGCCGACCTTGGCCGGAATGTCCTTACCCCAGTAGTTCGGGTCGCGCTCGTAGGTGATGCTTTCGCCTGGCTTCAGGCTCTTGATCTTATAAGGACCGGAGCCGATGGGTGGCGTGAGCGAGCTGCGATCGAAGCTATCAGGATCGATCGCATGTTTCGGCAGGATCGGAAACAGGCCAAAAATCATCGGCGTCTCACGATCGGCCTTCTCATTGAAGGTGAAGCGCACGCTGTGATCGCCGACCTTCTCCATTTTGGATACGAGATTGAGGCGGCTGGAAAATGGCACACGGCCCTTGTCGCGCAGCAGCTCGAAGGAAAAGATCACGTCTTCGGGCGTAACGGATTGTCCGTCGGACCACTTGGCCTTCGGATTGAGATTGAACTGGATGAAGCTGCGGTCTTCATCCCATTCCACCGTTTCCGCCAGCAGCCCATAGAGCGTGAAGGGTTCGTCGCTCGACCGCTGCAGCATGGATTCGTAGATCAGATTGCCGAATTGCGGATCCCACATGCCGCGTGCCGTCGTCCGCATGCTTTTCAGGATGAAAGGATTGAGACTGTCGAAGGTGCCGACCACGCCATAGGTGATTTTCCCGCCCTTTTTGACGTCGGGATTGACGTAAGGGAAGTTCTTGTAATCGGCGGGCAGCGCCGGTGCGCCATGCATGGCGATACCGTGCACGGGTTCTGCGGCTGCGGCACCGGCAACAAGCGTGAAAGCGGTGAGAAGAGCGATCCGAAGCATTCTGAAATTCCTTGATGCGTGGCGACGGGCACGATTCGCCGGAAGGGTAGCATGAGAGCGCTCAATTCCAACCGCGGCCGCCGCTTTCTTTACCTATGTGCCAAAATGCCCGCGAAATTGCCAAAGAAATGCTGGATATCTTCTACGGTGCGATGTAACACGTGACCCGAAGTTTTCGGGGTCATGCATTTGCCTTAATGTTTTAAGAGGTGGAGTGCCGAACGACCCGGTGGTTGGGGCGGCCGAACGTAGCCCCGCAACGGATATCAGGAGACGGAATTCGTTATGATGTTCAAGTCTGAAAAGAAAATGCGGGCAGCACTGTCCGTTATGGCAGTGGTCTTCGGCGCTTCGGCTCCGGTCTCGTCCTTTGCACAGGATGCGGCGGCTCCGGCTCCGGCGGCGTCAGCCGACGCTCCCGCACAGGCCGCCGGCGCGCCGCGTCTCGGCTGGTACAAGACCTGCAGCAAGCAGGAAGACAACGACATCTGCGTTGTTCAGAACCTCGTTCTCGCCAACGGCGGCCAGCTCGTTACGGCCGTCGGCCTGATCTCGGTTTCCGGCAAGATCAACCGCAAGATCCTTCAGGTTTCGGTTCCGGCTGCACGCCTGATCCCTCCGGGCATCGCCATGCAGATCGATGGCGGCAAGGGCCAGAAGCTCGACTACGCCGTCTGCCTGCCGGACAAGTGCACGGCTGAAATCCCGCTGACGGATGCCATGATCGCCAGCCTCAAGAAGGGCAGCGACGTGGTCTTCACCTCGATCAACTTCCGCCGCGCGCCGAACCCGATCAAGGTTTCGCTCGAAGGCTTCACCGGCGCATATGACGGCGAACCGGTTTCCGAATCGAAGCTCGCCGAAAGCCAGCGCAGCCTGCAGGACAGCATGCAGAAGAAGGCCGAAGAAGCCCGCAAGAAGCTGGAAGACGCCCAGAAGGCAGCAAAGGCCCAGTAATAAGCGCCTTCAGGAATTCATGAAAAACCCGGCTTCGAGCCGGGTTTTTCATTGCCAAAAAGAAAGGCCCCGACATGCGGGGCCTTGTCATGGGGGTTATATGTTCCGACTTAATGGGCGAAGCTCATCTTGGGTTTGAACTGGCCCGTCGGGCCGCGGTCGAAAATCTGTTCGACCTGCGGATTGCGAAGCGGTGCGTCGCTTTCGTCGCTCACCAGGTTCTGCTCGGAAACATAGGCGACATATTCGCTGTCATCGTTTTCGGCAAGCAGGTGGTAGAACGGCTGGTCCTTGCTGGGGCGGACTTCCGCGGGGATGGAATTCCACCATTCTTCCGTATTCGCGAACTCCGGATCTACGTCGAAGATCACGCCGCGAAACGGAAAAACCTTGTGCCGGACCACTTCGCCTATACTGAACTTTGCAACTCTTTCTTTCATGGTACGACTTCCTTTCTCACCTGATTTGGTGATCGGTCCCGCGTAAATCAAGATTTTTGCGGGGTTTCGTCACATGACTGTCATATCTGCCCATCGGCTCTTACGACCTCCGGATCGAAAAGCCCCGGCGAACCGGGGCTTCCATTTTCCTGTCTTATGCCGAGTAGTACATGTCGTATTCGACCGGATGCGGCGTCATTTCGAAGCGCATCACCTCGGCCATCTTCAGTTCGATGAAGGCATCGATCTGATCGTCGTCGAAGACACCACCGGCCGTCAGGAACTTGCGGTCCTTGTCAAGGCTTTCGAGCGCTTCGCGCAAGCTACCGCAGACGGTCGGGATCTTCTTCAGTTCCTTCGGCGGCAGGTCGTAGAGGTCCTTGTCCATGGCCTTGCCGGGATGGATCTTGTTCTTGATGCCGTCGAGGCCGGCCATCAGCATGGCGGCAAAGGCGAGGTAGGGGTTGGCGGTCGGATCCGGGAAGCGGACTTCGACGCGCTTGGCTTTCGGGTTGGAGCCGAACGGGATGCGGCAGGAGGCCGAGCGGTTGCGGGCGGAATAGGCCAGCAGAACCGGGGCTTCATAACCCGGGACGAGACGCTTGTAGGAGTTCGTCGACGGGTTGGTGAAGGCGTTGATCGCCTTGGCATGCTTGATGATGCCGCCGATGTAGTAGAGGCAGGTTTCGGAGAGGCCTGCATATTCGTCGCCTGCGAAGGTGGGCTTGCCGCCCTTCCAGATCGACTGGTGTACGTGCATGCCAGAGCCGTTGTCGCCGAAGATCGGCTTCGGCATGAAGGTTGCCGTCTTGCCGTAGGCATTGGCGACCTGATGGACGACATATTTGTAGATCTGCATCTTGTCGGCGTTGCGAACGAGCGTGTCGAACTTGATGCCGAGCTCGTGCTGGGCGGCAGCCACTTCGTGGTGGTGCTTTTCGACGACGACGCCCATTTCGGAGAGAACCGTCAGCATTTCCGAACGCATGTCCTGGGCACTGTCGACAGGCGGAACCGGGAAGTAGCCGCCCTTGACGCGCGGACGGTGGCCGAGGTTGCCGGTCTCATAGTCGGTGTCGTCGTTCGACGGCAGTTCGGTCGAGTCGAGCTTGAAGCCGGTATTGTAGGGGTCAGCCTTGTACTTGACGTCGTCGAAGACGAAGAATTCGGCTTCAGGGCCGACAAAAACCGTGTCGCCGATGCCCGATGCCTTCAGATAGGCTTCGGCCTTCTTGGCGGTGCCGCGCGGGTCGCGGTTATAGGCCTCGCCGGAAACCGGGTCGAGGATGTCGCAGACGATGACCATGGTCGACTGGGCGAAGAACGGGTCCATATGCACCGTTTCCGGGTCGGGCATCAGCACCATGTCGGACTCGTTGATGGCCTTCCAGCCGCCGATCGAGGAACCGTCGAACATGACGCCGTCGGCGAACATGTCTTCATCGACGCAGACGACGTCCATCGTTACGTGCTGCAGCTTGCCCTTGGGGTCGGTGAAGCGCAGGTCGACGAACTTGACGTCGTTGTCCTTGATCTGCTTCAGGATTTCGCTTGCACTCGCCATGAAATGTTTCCTCTGTTTTGTGATGACGTTACATTATGTGCGATGAGGATGGGTGGGCTTTGCCGAAAGGCAAAGCTGGTCAGATGGCATCGATACCGGTTTCACCGGTGCGGATGCGGATGACCTCTTCGACGTTGGAAACGAAAATCTTTCCGTCGCCGATGCGCCCCGTCTGCGCGGCCTTGCGGATCGCGTCGATGACGGCTTCCGCGTTTTCATCTGCGAGCACGACCTCAACCTTCACCTTCGGCAGGAAATCGACGACATATTCGGCGCCGCGGTAGAGTTCGGTATGACCCTTCTGGCGACCGAAGCCCTTCGCTTCCGTGACGGTGATACCCTGCAGGCCGACTTCCTGAAGGGCTTCCTTCACTTCGTCCAGCTTGAAAGGCTTAATGATCGCTTCGATCTTTTTCATGAGAAAATGTCTCTCCGCTTCTCCGTTAAAGCAGGAACTTTCCCGCTCGCGGGATATGATGCAGATATCGTGCCAGTTTGAAATCCGTCTCACGCAAAAAATCGCGGAATTTTATACGCGCGGCCCTGTTTGCCCGCGTTTCCGTGTCGTTTTGATGAAAAAGGAGGCGAACAAGGCCGCGTTTTTAACGAAAATGACGTGAAATGCGAAAAAATCGTCTCGTAGTCGGCTTCATGAGGCGCGCTCCGATTCGATTAAAAAATATGCAAATGCAAAAAGTATGTGCTTTTGTTTTCGCGATCAGACGGTTGTTTTTTAGGCGCTTTTTGAATTGAATGAGATCATGAGCGAACGCCTTTCCGATCTTCTCCTGACGCCCGCTGAAATGGCTGCGGCCGATAAGGCCGCAGCCGCATCTGGTATCGATTCCTACGGCCTGATGGAGAGAGCAGGTGCTGCTGTTGCTGCCGCGGCGTTGCGCCTTTATCCGGATGCCCTGCGCTTTGCCATATTCTGTGGTCCTGGCAACAATGGCGGCGACGGCTATGTCGTCGCCAGGCTTCTGCAGGAGAGCGGTACGCCGGTGGAGGTCTTCCATCTTGGCGATCCGGACAAGCTGAAGGGAGACGCGGCTCGCGCGAGGGCAGCTTGCACGCTGAAAGGACGGGATATCGGCCATTATCTCCCGCAGCAGGATGATATCATCATCGACGGTCTCTTTGGCGCTGGCCTTGCGCGTGATGTCCCGCCCGACGTGGCCGATCTGATCCGAAAGGTCGAAAAGGTCAATATTCCCGTCATCGCCATCGATCTGCCCTCTGGCCTCGACGGCCGCACTGGCGCCGTGCTCGGAGCTGCCTTCCGTGCAGCACATACGGTGACCTTCATGACCCGTAAACCTGGCCATCTGCTGATGCCGGGCAGGGAGCTTTGCGGCGAGCTGGAAGTCTTCGATATCGGCATTCCCGGCCGCATCGTCAGGGCGCAGACGAGTGGCTTCGTGGCCGAGAACACACCCGCCGCCTGGCGCGCTGCCTTGCCGGCCGAACAGGTGGAAACCCACAAATATAAGCGCGGCCATCTGGTCGTGTTTTCGGGAGAGGCAAGCAAGACGGGGGCAGCCCGCATGTCGGCGACGGCAGGCCTCAAGTCTGGGGCAGGGCTGGTCACCATCGCCGCGCCGGTGGACGCTCTCGCCGCCAACAGCGCCCATCTGACAGCCGTCATGCTGCACGCCATCGACGATGCCGCCGCATTGGAGGACTGGCTGAAGGACGCACGCCTTCAGAGCTTCGTTCTCGGCCCCGGTTTCGGCATTGGAAAGAAGGCCCGCGATTTCGTGTCGCTGCTGCGCGAGCGCCATCTCGTTCTCGACGCGGACGGCATCAGCTCCTTCAAGGACGATCCGCAGGCGCTTTTCGAGTTGTTCAAGGGAGAGCCTCGGCTCGTCCTGACGCCGCATGACGGTGAATTCGCCCGCCTCTTTCCCGATATTGCTGCCGACAAGAAGGCAGGCAAGGTGGACAAGGCTCTCGCCGCTGCTAGTCGCGCCAACGCCGCTGTCATCTATAAGGGTGCCGATACGGTCATCGCCTCACCGGACGGCCGGGCGCTGATCAACGCCAATGCCCCGGTATGGCTTGCCACCGCCGGTTCCGGCGATGTGCTGGCTGGCATCATCGGCGGCTTGCTCGCCCAGGGCCTGCCGGCCTTCGAGGCGGCGGCTGCAGGTGTCTGGTTGCACGGAGAGGCGGGACATCGTGCCGGCAAGGGCCTGACGGCCGAAGACCTCGCCGCGCACGTACTGCCCTTCTGAGCGATTATTGATCGATCCGCTTCTGCAGGGCGATCGCCCCATGCGGTGCATTGACCTTGCCTTCGTGGATCATGAAGGCGAAGACGTCGCGCGGCTCTTTCTTGACCTTCCTGTTCTGGTCGATCAGCGGCAGGTCGTCAGGCACATTGCCCTCGGCCCAGGTCTGGAGCCGCTTGGTCCAGTCCTTCAGCTCCGGTTCCGGATAGCAGGTCGGAATATCGTCCGATCCTTTCTGCAGCCGCGTATAGACGAAGTCCGCCGTCACATCGGCAATCATCGGATAGTCGAAATGCTCGGCGCAGACAGGCGCCACGCGGTATTTCTCGAGCAACGCGACGAATTCCGGCACCTTGAAGGAATCGTGCCGGACTTCCACGACATGGCGCAACTTCAGCCCGTCCTGCTTTTCCGGCAGCAGTTTCAGGAAGGCCTCGAAATCATCGGGATCGAATTTCTTCGTCGGCGCGAACTGCCAGAGCAGGGGGCCGAGATGATCGCCAAGTTCGCTGATGCCGGACGAGAGAAATTTCTCCATCGATTCACCAGCCTCGGCAAGCACTCGTCGATTGGTGGTGAAGCGTGTCGCCTTCAGCGAAAAGATGAAACCTTCAGGCACATCCGCAGCCCACTTTGCGAAAACCGCCGGCTTCTGCGTGCTGTAATAGGTGCCGTTGACCTCGATGACTTTCAGCTGGCGGCTGGCATAATGCAGCTCATCCTTCTGTTTGAGATCGGCGGGAAAGAAATGACCACGCCAAGGTTCGAACGTCCAGCCGCCGATACCCACGCGGATCGTGCCCGATTTGCTCATCTGCTCCTCCTCACTTGCGATCCCTCAGATCGCGCCGATCTTTTTCGCCATATCGACGATAGTCCATCCTGGCCGATAGGGATTGGGCCGGCGACCCGTTTCCCGAAAACCGAAGGCGGAATAGAGGGTGATGTTCCGCTCCATCCGCGCATTGGTGTAAAGCCGGATCTCCGGCACGGCCCACTCCCGCGCCCTCTCCTCCAGCCAGCGAAGCATGGCCATGCCATGTCCCGCACCCTGAAAGTCTGGCGATACCGCGATGCTGAAAAGCATCAGGTGATCGGTATGGCGCTCGACCACTGAAAGCCCCGCCACCGCGCCATCCGCCTCCCGCAGCCAGACTTCGCCTCGTTCGATCCGTGGCTCATAGTCTTCCGTCACCGGGATCGGCGGATAGCCGAAAAGATCGGTATAAGGCTGATAGGCGGCGGTCGTCAGCGCCACGACGGCAGGCAACTCCGCAATCGCGGCAAGCCGCATCGTCATTCCGCCGCCGCAACCGTCTTCTTGACCGGCCGCCGCTCCAGCAACTCCCTGAGGAACTGGCCTGTATAGGAGCGCTGCTCCTTCACGATCGCCTCCGGCGTGCCAACGGCCACGATCTCGCCGCCGCCATCGCCGCCCTCGGGTCCGAAGTCGAGGATCCAGTCGGCAGTCTTGATGACTTCGAGATTATGCTCGATGACAACGACCGAATTGCCCTGGTTCACCAGCTCATGCAGCATTTCCAGAAGTTTGGCGACGTCATGGAAATGCAGGCCGGTAGTCGGCTCGTCGAGAATATAGAGTGTGCGGCCCGTCGACCGCTTCGACAATTCCTTGGCGAGCTTGACGCGTTGGGCCTCCCCGCCCGAAAGCGTATTGGCCTGCTGGCCGACCTTGATGTAACCGAGGCCGACATCGAAGAGCGACTGCAGCTTGTCACGCACGGCCGGGACCGCAGTGAAGAATTCGACGCCTTCTTCCACCGTCATATCCAGCACGTCGGAAATCGACTTGCCCTTGAAGGTAACATCGAGCGTTTCGCGGTTGTAGCGCTTGCCGTGGCAGACGTCGCAGGTGACATAGACGTCGGGCAGGAAGTGCATCTCGATCTTGATGACGCCATCACCCTGGCACGCCTCGCAGCGGCCGCCCTTGACGTTGAAGGAGAAGCGGCCCGGCTGGTAGCCGCGCGCTTTGGCTTCCGGCAGGCCGGCAAACCAGTCACGGATCGGCGTGAAGGCGCCAGTATAGGTGGCCGGGTTGGACCGCGGCGTGCGGCCGATCGGCGACTGGTCGATGTCGATGACCTTGTCGATATGCTCGAACCCGTCGATACGATCGTGATCGGCGGGGATCTCGCGCGCGCCCATGACGCGGCGTGCCGCCGACTTGTAAAGCGTTTCTATCAGGAAGGTGGACTTGCCGCCACCGGAGACACCCGTTACCGCCGTGAAGACGCCGAGCGGGATGGCCGCTGTGACATTCTTCAGATTGTTGCCGCGGGCACCAACGACCTTGATCTCCTTGCCCTTCTTCGGCTTGCGGCGTTCATCCGGCAGAGCCACGCCGAGTTCGCCGGAGAGATATTTGCCGGTCAGCGACTTCGGATTGGCCATGATTTCCTGCGGCGTGCCATGCGCCACCACCTGGCCGCCATGGACGCCGGCCGCAGGGCCGATATCGACCACGTCGTCGGCCGTCAGGATCGCATCCTCGTCATGTTCGACCACGATGACTGTATTGCCGATGTCACGCAGATGCTTCAGCGTATCGAGAAGACGGGCATTGTCGCGCTGATGCAGGCCGATCGACGGTTCGTCGAGCACGTAGAGAACGCCGGTCAGGCCGGAGCCGATCTGTGAGGCAAGGCGAATACGTTGGCTTTCGCCGCCGGACAGCGTGCCGGAATTGCGCGACAGGCTCAGATATTCCAGGCCGACGTCGTTCAGGAAGCGCAGGCGGTCACGGATTTCCTTGAGAATGCGCACGGCAATCTCGTTCTGTTTGGCATTGAAAGTCGCCGGCAGCGCTTCGAACCAGTCGCGTGCGATGCGGATCGACATCTGGGTGACTTCGCCGATATGCAGCCTGTCGATCTTCACGGCCAGGGCTTCCGGCTTCAGGCGAAAGCCGTTGCAGGCCGGGCAGGGGGCCGCCGACATGAAGCGCTCGATATCCTCACGCGCCCAGGCCGAATCCGTCTCTTTCCAGCGTCGCTCGAGATTGGGCACGATGCCTTCGAAATTCTTCGAGGTCGTGTAGGAGCGCGCGCCGTCGGCATAGTGGAATTCGATCTTCTCTTCGGTGCCGTTTAGGATGACATCCTTGGCCTTTTCAGGGAGATCATTCCACCGGCTGCCGAGCTTGAAGCCGAAATGTTTGCCGAGCGCTTCGAGCGTCTGGTTGTAATAAGGCGAGGTCGACTTGGCCCAGGGCGCAATCGCGCCGTCGCGCAGCGTCCGCTCGGGCTCCGGTACGATCAGATCGGGGTCGATCTTCTGCTGCGAGCCGAGACCGTCGCAGGTCGGGCAGGCGCCGAAGGGATTGTTGAACGAAAAGAGCCGCGGTTCGATCTCCGGAATGGTGAAGCCGGAGACGGGGCAGGCAAATTTTTCCGAAAACAGCACGCGCTCATGCGTTTCGTTGAGCGACTTGTTGGCTGAGCCGCCGGCCGAGGTTTCCTCCGGCGGCAGCGGCTTGTCGGCAAATTCGGCAACGGCAAGGCCATCGGCGAGCTTCAGCGCCGTCTCGAAACTGTCGGCAAGGCGCGAGGCCATATCGGGCCGCACGACGATACGGTCGATGACCACGTCGATATCATGCTTGTATTTCTTGTCGAGCGTTGGCGCGTCGGCGATCTCGTAGAACTGCCCATCCACCTTGACGCGCTGGAAGCCTTTTTTCATGAGCTCCGCCAGCTCTTTCTTATATTCGCCCTTACGACCGCGGATCATCGGCGCCAATATATAAAGACGCGTGCCTTCCTCGAAAGCCAGCACCCGGTCGACCATCTGGCTCACGGTCTGGCTCTCGATCGGCAGGCCGGTCGCAGGCGAATAGGGGACGCCGACACGCGCAAAGAGCAGGCGCATATAGTCGTAGATTTCGGTGACGGTACCGACCGTCGAGCGCGGGTTGCGCGAGGTCGTCTTCTGCTCGATCGAGATCGCCGGCGAAAGCCCGTCGATCTGGTCGACATCGGGCTTCTGCATCATTTCCAGGAACTGGCGCGCATAGGCCGAAAGGCTTTCGACGTAGCGGCGCTGGCCTTCGGCATATATAGTATCGAAGGCGAGCGAGGACTTGCCGGAGCCGGAAAGGCCGGTCATGACGATCAGCTTGTTGCGTGGCAAATCAAGGTCGATGCCCTTCAGATTATGCTCGCGCGCGCCACGGATGGAGATCGTCTTCAGTTCGCTCATCGTCTCTGCTTCAAGTCGTTTGGGGAATGACAGCCCTTATTTAGTGATGCCAGCGGGCGAGTCGAGGCTGAATGTCCGGAACAACAAAGGTTTTCGATTCTGTTGACAGGATCATAGCGAATAATTAGAACAAATAAAGAACAAAATTCCTTGTGGATTAAGAGGGCCTGGATGCGCATCGCTTGTCCTCTATGGTTTAAGGTGCGCCGATGATTTTTTGAACGCCGCCGGTCAGGGCGGCAGTAAGGTGAACAATATGGCTGGCAGTGTGAACAAGGTAATTCTGGTCGGGAACGTGGGCGCCGACCCCGAAATCCGCCGGACGCAGGATGGCCGGCCGATCGCCAATCTTCGCATCGCGACCTCGGAAACCTGGCGCGACCGCAATTCCGGCGAGCGCCGCGAGAAGACCGAATGGCACACCGTCGTCGTCTTCAACGAAGGCCTCTGCAAGGTCGTCGAGCAATATGTGAAGAAGGGCGCCAAGCTCTATATCGAAGGCGCACTGCAGACCCGCAAGTGGCAGGACCAGAACGGCAACGACCGTTATTCGACGGAAATCGTGCTGCAGGGCTTCAATTCGACGCTGACGATGCTCGACGGGCGTGGTGAAGGTGCCGGTGCCGGCTCCGGCTTCGGCGGCGGTCGAGGCGGGGATGATTTCGGCGGCGACGACTACGGCTCCAGCTCGTCCTCCGGCGGTGGCCGCAGCAGTGGCGGCGGTAATCGTGGTGGCAGCGGCAACAGCGGCGGTGGCGGCGGAAACTTCTCGCGCGATCTCGACGACGATATCCCGTTTTGATCGACGCTAACCCGATGTTGTGATGACGGCGCCTTCTGGCGCCGTTTTCATGTCGGCGTGGCGCTGATCAGATTGAGCGCGGATTTGGCACCATCCACGACGAATTGAGCGGCAAGGGCTGCCAGGATAACGCCGAGCAGGCGAGTCAGGATCGCCCGGCCGGTGACGCCGAGGAAGCGGTCGAGCCGGTCGGCAAGGAAGAGCACCAGCAGGGTGATCAGCAGGCAGCCGGCGATGACGCCGATCAGTTGCGCGCGCTCGACCGTGGAGGGCAGGGTGCCTCCGAGCAGGATCGTCGCAGAGATCGCACCCGGCCCGGCAATCAGCGGCAGCGCCAGCGGGAAGACGGCGATATTCTCGATATGATCCTTGGTAATTGCCACTTCCGTAGTCTTTTCCTTGCGGTCCTGCCGCCGTTCGAAGACCATCTCGAAGGCGATCCAGAAAAGCAGCAGCCCGCCGGCGAGCCGGAAGGCGCCGATCGAGATGCCGAGCACACCGAGCACGCTGGAACCGAACAGCGCGAAAACGGCAAGGATGATGAAGGCGATCGTCGTGCCGCGCAGCGCCACCTGCTTTCGCTCCGGCCGGCTCATACCGACAGTGAGGCCGAGAAAGAGCGGTGCAAGCCCCGGCGGATCGATGGTAACGAGCAGCGTCGTGAATGCGTTGATCAGTTGGTCGGCGCTTGCCATCGCTTCTTCAAAACCCCATATAGATGCTTGTTTTTGATGATTGTGCTGTGCGGCTTCCGATTTGGCAAATGCATGATCGCTGATTGTTTCCTACCCATGGGCAAATGCCGTGATTTGCCCTCTTTCGACCGCAAAAGCCTGTTCAAAACCCCTGGCCAAATTGGCGCGGGAACAGGCTTTCCGCTATAAATCTTCGAGTGATTCTAGAAGAGAACGTGAACCGTTTTGACTGAGCAAACACCCCCCGGCGGCGGGAAGCTCCCGCCAGGCATCGAGCCCATCTCCATTATGGAGGAAATGCAGCGGTCGTATCTCGATTACGCGATGAGCGTGATCGTGTCCCGCGCACTTCCCGACGTGCGTGATGGCCTGAAGCCCGTGCATCGACGCATCCTCTACGGCATGTCCGAGCTCGGCATCGACTGGAACAAGAAATACGTCAAATGCGCCCGTGTTACCGGGGACGTGATGGGTAAATACCATCCGCACGGCAATGCCGCGATTTACGACGCGCTCGCCCGCATGGCGCAGGACTGGTCGCTCCGCCTGCCGCTCATCGACGGTCAGGGCAATTTCGGCTCCGTCGACGGTGACCCACCGGCGGCTGAACGTTACACCGAATGCCGCCTGCAGAAGGCCGCGCATTCGCTGCTCGACGACCTCGACAAGGAAACGGTCGACTTCCGCGACAACTATGACGGCACGCTCTCCGAGCCCGTGGTGGTGCCAGCCAAGTTCCCGAACCTTCTGGTCAACGGTGCGGGAGGTATCGCCGTCGGTATGGCGACCAACATTCCGCCGCATAACCTCTCCGAGGTGATCGACGGCTGTATTGCGCTTATTAACGATCCCGCGATCGAGCTGCCGGAACTGATGCAGATCATTCCGGGTCCGGATTTCCCGACTGGCGCCAAGATTCTCGGCCGCGCCGGCATCCGTTCGGCCTATGAAACCGGCCGCGGTTCCGTCGTCATGCGCGGCGTCGCCGCGATCGAGCCGATGCGCGGCGATCGCGAACAGATCATCATCACCGAAATCCCCTATCAGGTGAACAAGGCGACGATGATCGAGAAGATGGCCGAGCTGGTGCGCGAGAAGCGTATCGAAGGCATCTCCGACCTGCGCGATGAATCCGACCGCCAGGGCTATCGCGTTGTCGTCGAGCTGAAGCGTGACGCAAACGCAGACGTCATCCTCAACCAGCTCTATCGTTACACACCGCTGCAGACCTCCTTCGGCTGCAACATGGTGGCGCTGAACGGCGGCAAGCCGGAACAGCTGACGCTGCTCGACATGCTTCGTGCCTTCGTCTCTTTCCGTGAAGAAGTCGTTAGCCGGAGAACGAAATTCTTGCTTCGCAAGGCGCGTGAACGTGCGCACGTCTTGGTCGGCCTGGCAATTGCGGTTGCCAATATCGATGAAGTCATCCGCGTCATCCGTCAGGCGCCGGACCCGCAGTCCGCCCGCGAAGAACTGATGACCCGCCGCTGGCCGGCGGAAGATGTCGAAAGCCTCATCCGCCTTATCGACGATCCGCGCCATCGCATCAACGAGGACCTTACTTATAACCTCTCGGAAGAGCAGGCTCGGGCGATCCTCGAGCTGCGCCTTGCCCGCCTGACGGCCCTCGGCCGCGACGAAATTGGCGATGAACTCAATAAGATAGGCGAGGAAATCAAGGATTACCTCGATATCCTGTCGTCGCGTGTCCGCATCCAGACGATCGTCAAGGACGAGCTGATTGCCGTTCGCGACGAGTTCGGCACACCGCGCCGCACCGAGATCATCGATGGCGGTCTCGAAATGGACGATGAGGACCTCATCGCCCGCGAAGACATGGTCGTCACCGTATCGCATCTCGGCTATATCAAGCGCGTGCCGCTGACGACCTATCGTGCGCAGCGCCGCGGCGGCAAGGGCCGTTCGGGTATGACCACCCGCGACGAGGATTTCGTTAGCCGGCTATTCGTTGTCAATACGCACACGCCGGTTCTGTTCTTCTCATCGCGCGGCATCGTCTACAAGGAAAAGGTCTGGCGTCTGCCGATCGGCACACCGACCTCGCGCGGCAAGGCGCTGATCAACATGCTGCCGCTGGAGTCAGGAGAACGCATCACCACCATCCTGCCGTTGCCTGAGGATGAGGACAGCTGGGATAACCTCGACGTCATGTTCTCGACGACTCGCGGCACGGTCCGCCGCAACAAGCTGTCGGACTTCGTCCAGGTGAACCGCAACGGCAAGATCGCCATGAAGTTGGACGAGGAGGGCGATGAAATCCTCTCCGTCGAGACCTGCACGGATCGGGACGACGTTCTGCTGACGACGGCGCTCGGCCAGTGCATCCGCTTCCCGGTCGATGACGTGCGCGTTTTTGCCGGCCGCAACTCGATCGGTGTGCGCGGCATCAATCTCGGCGATGGCGACCGCATCATCTCGATGACGATTGTCGGCCATGTCGATGCCGAGCCGTGGGAGCGTGCTGCTTACCTCAAGCGCTCTGCCGCCGAACGTCGTGCGACGGGCGTGGACGAAGAGGATATCGCTCTGGTCGGCGAAGAAGTCACCGAAGAGGGACAGCTCTCCGATGAGCGTTATGAAGAGCTGAAGGCACGCGAGCAATTCGTGCTGACGGTTTCGGAAAAGGGCTTCGGCAAGCGCTCGTCCTCCTACGATTTCCGCATCTCCGGCCGCGGCGGCAAGGGCATCCGCGCCACGGACACGTCGAAAACAGGCGAAATCGGCGAACTCGTCGCCGCCTTCCCGATCGACGACGGCGACCAGATCATGCTCGTCTCGGATGGCGGCCAGCTGATCCGCGTACCGGTGGGCGGTATCCGCATCGCCAGCCGTGCGACCAAGGGCGTCACGATCTTCTCCACCGCCAAGGATGAGAAGGTCGTCTCGGTCGAGCGCATCAGCGAGCCGGAAGAGGAAGAGACGGCGGAAAACGGTGAAGAAGCCGCGGTTTCCGAAGGCGAGGCGCCTGCAGCGGGCGAAGCTGACGAAACCCCATCGGGCGAATAATTCACCACTTTCTCGTTGCAGACCGGGCGGCCCCTGCCGCCCGGTTTTTTATTGCGCTATGAAGGACTTGCCGATTCATCCGAGGGGGAATGCTGTGGGCAGGTGGACAAGGCGAGGGGTGCTGGCCGGCATTTCGGCAGCAGCAGGTGTCGCGGCGGGACGTTTCCTGCTTCAGCCGCAAAGCGATCCCGGACCAGCCTTTCCAGCAGAGCTTCCCGTTGAAGACGGCTCGACCATTCTCAATGATGCCGGAGAGCTGACGCCGACCCGGGTTGCGGCCCATCTGACCGTCAAGGAGCCGCCGCAGGATGCCATGATCGGCCAGTTGCGTACGGCGCTCGTTGAAGCCGTCAAGGCAAACAGGCCCTTCATCGCCAGCGCCGCGCGCCATTCGATGGGCGGTCAGAGCCTTGCCGAAAATGGCACGACGCTGACGCTCGATCAGGACTGGCTGGAGGCGGATACGGCAGCCAGGACCTACCGTGTCGCCGCCGGCACTCGCTGGTCGACGATCATTTCCAAGCTCGATGCGATCGGCTTTTCGCCCGCCGTCATGCAGTCCAACAACGATTTCGGCGTCGCCAGCACCTTTTCGGTCAATGCGCATGGCTGGCCGGTTCCTTTCAGCGCCTGCGGCAGCACCGTCCGTTCCATCAGGCTGATGACGGCGGACGGCAACCTTTTGACCTGCTCGCGCACGGAAAATACCGAGCTTTTCAATCACGCCATGGGTGGATACGGGCTTTTCGGCGTCATCACCGAACTTGAGCTCGACATGGTGCCGAACGTGCTATTGCAGCCGACCTTCGAGCATCTGGCAGGCGAAGATCTCGGCCGGCGCTTTGCCGAGGTGCTCGCAGGCGACAGCGCGATCAACATGGCCTATGGCCGCATGGATATTTCGCTCGATCGTTTCTTTGAAGATGCGCTGCTGACCACCTACCGGGCTGCGCCGGACCAGACGAAGATACCGCCCGCCTCCGGCTCCGGTTTCGTCAGTCACGTCTCGCGCGAAATCTTCCGGGCGCAGCTCGGTTCCGACACGGCCAGGCATTTCCGCTGGTGGACCGAGGCCGTTGTCAATCCGTCGCTCGCCGGCCAGGCTACGCGCAACAGTCTGATGAACGAACCCGTCATCACCCTCGATGACCGTGATCCGTCCCGAACGGATATCCTGCACGAATATTTCGTCTCACCCTCGCGCTTCGCCGATTTCGTTGCAGCCTGCCAGGATGTTATTCCCGCCTCCTACCAGCAGCTCCTCAACATCACGCTGCGTTATGTCCATACCGACCGCGACAGCGTATTGGCTTACGCCACGGAGCCTCGCATTGCCGCGGTCATGCTCTTCTCGCAGGAAAAGACGGTGAGGGGCGAGGCCGACATGCGGCGTATGACGGAAGCGCTGATCGAGCGCGTGCTCGCAATCGGCGGCAGCTATTATCTGCCGTATCGCCCGCATGCCCGGCTGGATCAGTTTACCCGCGCCTATCCTCGCGCTGAGGAATTTGCGGCGGCCAAGCGTCGGCTCGATCCCCGCCTTACCTTCCGCAATCATTTCTGGGATCGCTATCTCGGAAGCCTTTAGGAGGATTTGCATGTCCAGGCTTCGGCTGATTGCTGCGCTTTATACCGTGGCTCTGCTTTTTGCGGCCGCGTTGAATTACATTCCGGGACTGACGGATGCGCAGGGGCGCGCCTTTGGCATTTTCGCCCTCGATATCTACGACGACAGCCTGCATCTGGCCTCGGCTGCCTGGGCAGGCATCGCTGCCTTCCTGTCGGCTCGTGCGTCACGAAACTTCCTTTTCTATTTCGGCCTGCTCTATTTCAGCGATGCTCTGCTTGGGCTGATCACCGGGTCGGGTTATCTCGATCTCGGCATCGTCAATTACGGCATTCAGGATCTTCCCTTTACGTTCAAGATCCTTGCCAATCTGCCGCATCTCTTCCTTGGCGGAATGGGGATTGCGTCCAGCTACATCTTCCGTCGCGAGGCCCCGTGATGCGGCGCCTCCTGAAGATTATCGGCTGGATCCTCGCGGCGCTCGTTGTTGCGATCCTGCTGCTGCTCAGCCCGGTTGCCTATGTCGAGACCTTCTGCCATGCCGTTCCGGAAACCGATCGTTACAAGCCGCTGATATCGGATCCGGAATTCCGTCGGCACGAGGCTAATACTTATCTGACCTATCCGGAGTGGCATATCGTCTACGCCTATGACGGGCTCGCCGAGGCCCTGAAAACTGGCGACGAATATCGCTTCGGCTATTTTTCCAGCGTGAAGGATTTCTGGGCGGCCGACTGCGCGCTGACCCGCATCGCCGATCGCCATGGCGGCGCCGATCGCGAAACCCGAATGATGATCGCCACCATCGGCGTCAGCTTCACGCTCGAAATGGGCCTGAAAGCGGCCTATGAGGAAACGATCGGCCGGGTTTTTGCGCTATGGCGCGGCAGCGAAAAGACGCCGCAGGATCTCGTCGCCCGCGATATGGCGATCGATTACGCTGCCTTCCTGCGCCAGACTCCATGGTACAAATACCCCTTCCAGCCCTGGATCGACAGGCTCTGGGCTGCACCGGTGGAAGAGCCGCTGCGCGGCTGGGAACGCCGTCTGGCGCTCGGTGGCGAATGGCGCGCCAAGATCGCTTATGCCGGCGTGATCGCGAGCGCTGTCGCCGCAACCGGCGAGGCGAAGCTGACGATCCGCTCGGTCATATCAGGTCTGCCTGCCACCGCGCTTTCGGCAATTCCCGATGTATCGGTCATTGCGGAAAGTACCGATGGCGTGCTGATCGAGACGCCGCGCTACGACCGCTTCACCCATATCCTCGCCGAGATCGCCGAGGCGGGCGGTACAATCCGCGAGATTGCCGGCAATGACGAGATCATGGTGTCGCTGACCATGCCCCAGGGTACGGAGCAGGGCAATCTGCCCGGTGAGGTAATCACGCGGCTTCCGCGATCAGGTTTTGACAGCGACCGTGTGCTTTTGTCCGTCAAGGTGGCTGATCTTGCCGCGTTGCTTAAAGACCGGCCGATTGCTGATCCCGGCCTTGAGCATATATTCGATTTCTGAAGCATCGAACGGGTGGCTCTTTGATAAGACGCTTGGCACGCAGGACAGGCACTGCGATTGCGGTCATTGCCGCAGTCTTCGCACTGTTTGCCGTCGTCTTTGCCGCAACAGGCGCGGCGCCAGCAGCCATGGTCTTTCCGGCCGGCAGCATTGAACCTGACGCATTGCCCGAAGGTATCTCCATCCTGCGATGGGGCAGGGGCTTTGCCGTCGTCACGAGTGAACGCAGCGACTATGTGCGTGCGCTTTATGGCAGAGGTGCGCTTCTTGTCCTGCCGCTGCGAAAAAGCGGCTGCCTGACGCTGCGGCCTGCATCGTCGACATGAAAAAGCCGGATGCAGAACATCCGGCTTGTATTGCTGTTTTCCGCTGCGGAAGCGGCTTTAGAAGGCGCTGTGCTTCTCTTTCAGCGACTTCCCTTCCTTGCTCTCACGGCGCAGCGCGGAAATCGTCGAAGTCACGGACACGATGAACATGATGCTGATGAGTGCTGTGAGGACTGTCAGGATCGTGAACATGGTGGCGTTCCTTTCTGTGGAGAGTTGCGTTCAAGCCCCTCAGTACTGGCCAATAACGCTTACGGAGCGAGCCGAAGCGTAGGGGCCGTATACCTTGGAAGTATCGATCTTCTGGTTGTCATAGAGAGCGACTGTAGCAGTCAGCATGCCTGTAATCATTGCCATCCAAAGCACGTTAATCATGGTGATCTTACCAGGCATGTTCATTCCCTTCCTGCCGCGCTTCCGCATCTCATATGTGTCGATCAAGTGAACGCATCCGTCTTAAAATGGTTCCCGCCGGATGTTGACGGGGTGTTTACCAACCGTGTTCTGAAGCGACCTTGAATGCCCTGTTCATCTACCGTTCAGAATTCAAATCGATTAGAACGCATGCGGCCAAGCTGGCGCATAATGGCCGCATGTTCGTTGACTTCCGGTCGTACCCAAAGCTGGCGCCGATTAGCGACATAACCGTAGAAAAGCTCCGCAAGCAGCGAGAAAATAACGGCTATTGCAATAAGGATGATCAGCATGATCAAGGTCTTCCGGGGATAACGCTACCTGGACCGGCAGCGTCTGCGTTGATGGTCTGAGTAAAACAGATCGCATCTGAGCGGGCCTTGAACGCCCCGTTCATTCATCGTTCAGCCGCGCCAGGCGGCATGGCTAAATGACTTGCGAGAAACGGGCTTCCATGACAAAAGGCGTGAAACAAACGGCCGGGCCAGATGACGACAGCTTTCTATCCGGGGTCCTTCGACCCGATCACCAACGGACACGTTGATGTGCTGGTGCAGGCGCTGAACGTCGCCGAGAAAGTGATCGTTGCGATCGGCATTCACCCCGGCAAGGCCCCGCTCTTCTCCTTTGAGGAAAAGGCCGCGCTAATCCGTGCGTCGCTGGCCGAGGTCTTGCCGGAAAAGAGCGCGCATATCGACGTCGTTTCCTTCGACAATCTCGTCGTCGACGCCGCACGCGCGCATCGCGCAAGCCTGTTGATCCGCGGCCTGCGCGACGGAACTGATCTTGATTACGAAATGCAGATGGCCGGCATGAACCGGCAGATGGCGCCCGATATCCAGACCATCTTTCTGCCGGCAGGCACGGCCTCGCGGCCTATTACCGCCACATTGGTACGACAGATCGCAGCCATGGGCGGCGACGTCAGCGCCTTCGTGCCGGCGGCCGTCTTGCAAGCCCTGAAATCCAAGCGCAAAGCCTAGGCGGCATCGCCTCAACGGAGCTCACATGAAACTCTTCTATCTTGCATTTGCCGGCGTGCTCTATCTCGCCTCTTTCGCAGGCGACGCTTTTGCGCAGGCTGCCGATCACTACGTCACCATCCAGTTGAAGAGTGGCCCGGTCGTTATTCAACTGATGCCTGATGTCGCGCCGAAGCACGTTGCGCAGATCGAGGCGCTGGTGAAGAAGGGCGAGTATGACAATGTTGCCTTCCACCGTGTCATCCCCGGCTTCATGGCCCAGACCGGCGATGTGAAATACGGCAACATGGAAAAGAACTTTGATGCGGGCCAGGCCGGCACCGGCGGTTCCGATCTGCCCGACCTCCCGGCTGAATTCTCCAAGACGCCCTTCGTGCGCGGCACGGTTGGCATGGCACGCGCCCAGGATCCGAATTCCGCCAACTCGCAGTTCTTCATCATGTTTGCCGACGGCTCCTTCCTGAACGGTCAGTATACGGTCGTCGGCAAGGTTGTTTCGGGTATGGAAAACGTCGACAAGATCAAGAAGGGCGAAGGCCAGAACGGCGAAGTCAGCAATCCTGACCGCATGATCAAGGTCACGCTGGGCAAGAAGTAAGTTCAAGACGAGAAGGAGAACGACAATGGCCGAGATCAAGGATCCGGAAAACACCATCATTCTGGAAACCACCAAGGGCAAGGTTGTCATCCAGCTTCTGCCGCAGGTCGCGCCCGAGCATGTCAAGCGCATCAAGGAACTCGCCCGCGAGAAGGCCTATGACGGCGTCGTCTTCCACCGCGTCATCGCCGATTTCATGGCGCAGACCGGCGACGTGCAGTTCGGCAAGAAGGGCGGCGAGAATTTCAACCCGGGCCGAGCCGGCATGGGTGGGTCCTCCAAGGACGATCTCAAGGCGGAATTCTCGGCAACGCCGCATATCCGCGGCACCTGCTCGATGGCCCGTTCGCAGAGCCCGAACTCGGCGAACTCCCAGTTCTTCATCTGCTTCACTGACGCTCCGTGGCTGAACAAGCAGTATTCCGTCTGGGGTCAGGTCATCGAGGGCATGGAAAACATCGACAAGATCAAGAAGGGCGAGCCCGTCTCCGATCCGGATTCGATCGTCTCCATGCGGGTTGCCGCCGACGTCTGATTGTGATTTCTGCTGGAACCCGCCCTTGCGCGAGAGCGCGGGCGGGTTTCGCTTTGCCTGGAAGTGCCCCAATGCGCGTAGACCTCTTCGATTTCGACCTGCCGGATGAACGCATTGCGCTGCGGCCTGCCGAGCCGCGCGACAGCGCACGCCTGCTCGTGGTCGATCCGAACGCGCAGACGATGCTTTCCGATCATAGCGTCTCCGATCTGCCATCTTTCCTCAGGGCGGGCGATGCGCTGGTCTTCAACGATACGAAGGTCATTCCAGCCCAGCTCGAAGGCATCCGCTATCGCGAGGGGGCGGGCGGGCAGCAGGTGTCGGCCACACTCCACATGCGTATCGGCGCCAACAAGTGGAAGGCTTTCGCCAAGCCCGGCAAGCGCATCAAGGAGGGCGATCGTATTGCCTTCGGCCACAACGGCGAAAGCTGCATGATCGGCTCTCTCAATGCCACCGTCGAGGAAAAGGGTGAGGCGGGTGAAGTGACGCTCGCCTTCGATCTCTCCGGCCCTGTGTTGGACGAAGCGATTGCCAGCGTCGGCCACATTCCGCTGCCGCCCTATATCGCCGCCAAGCGTCCGGAGGACGAACGCGACCGCGTCGATTACCAGACCATCTATGCGCGGGAGGAGGGCGCCGTCGCCGCCCCCACCGCCGGACTGCATTTCACGCCCGGCCTGTTCGAAGTGCTCGACAAGGCCGGTATCGAACGCCATTTCGTGACGCTGCATGTCGGTGCCGGCACCTTCCTGCCGGTCAAGGCTGACGATACCGACGATCACAAGATGCATCTTGAAAGCGGCTATGTCAGCGCTGAGATCGCCGCGAGGCTGAATGCCGTGCGGGACCGGGGCGGGCGCATCATCTGCGTCGGCACGACCTCGCTTCGGCTGATCGAAAGTGCTGCCGACGAGAGCGGTGAGATCCAGCCTTGGGTAGGCGCCACCGGCATCTTCATCACGCCCGGCTACCGCTTCAAGGCGGTCGATATTCTCATGACGAACTTCCACCTGCCGCGTTCGACGCTTTTCATGCTGGTCTCGGCCTTCGCCGGCTTCGAGACTATGCACGCGGCCTACGAACATGCCATCTCGACAGGCTACCGCTTCTACTCCTACGGCGACGCGAGCCTTCTTTTCCGGAAAGACAAATGACAGAGAACTTCCAGTTCACCCTGAAGAAGACCGATGGTGGCGCACGCCTCGGCGAGATTTCCATGCCGCGCGGCACGATCCACACCCCGGCCTTCATGCCTGTCGGCACGGTCGGCACGGTCAAGGCCATGTATCTCGACCAGGTGCGTGAGACCGGCGCCGACATCATTCTCGGCAATACCTACCACCTGATGCTGCGCCCGACGGCCGAGCGTGTCGCTCGCCTCGGTGGCCTGCACAAGCTTATCCGCTGGGAGCATCCGATCCTGACGGATTCCGGCGGCTTTCAGGTCATGTCGCTGTCTGGTCTGCGTAAGCTCGACGAGCAGGGCGTCACCTTCAAGTCGCATGTCGACGGCAGCCTGCATCACATGTCGCCGGAGCGCTCCATCGAAATCCAGGGGCTGCTCGGCTCGGATATCCAGATGCAGCTCGATGAATGCGTGGCTCTGCCGGCCGAGCCCAAGGAGATCGAGCGCGCCATGGAATTGTCGCTGCGCTGGGCCGAGCGCTGCAAGGTCGCTTTCGGCAACCAGCCGGGCAAGGCGATGTTCGGTATCGTGCAGGGCGGTGACGTGCCGGCTTTGCGCGTCCGTTCGGCCGAAGAACTGGCGAAGCTCGACCTCAAGGGCTATGCGGTCGGCGGCTTGGCCGTCGGCGAGCCGCAGGACGTGATGCTGAAGATGCTCGAAGAGACGCTTCCGGTCCTGCCCGGTGATAAGCCGCGCTACCTGATGGGCGTCGGCACGCCCGATGACATCCTGAAATCCGTTGCCCGTGGTATCGACATGTTCGACTGCGTGATGCCGACCCGTTCGGGCCGCCACGGTCTCGCCTTTACCCGCCGCGGCAAGGTCAATATCCGCAACGCCCGCCATGCGGAGGACATGCGCCCGCTCGACGAACAGTCGAACTGCCCGGCGACTCGTGATTATTCGCGCGCCTATCTCCACCATCTCGTCCGCGCCAACGAAGCGCTCGGCGGCATGCTGCTCTCCTGGCACAATCTGAACTACTATCAGGAACTGATGCAGGGTATCCGCAAGGCGATTGCCGAAGGCCGTTTCGCCGATTTCATGGCCGAGACGATCGAGGAATGGGCGAGGGGCGATCTCGAACCCGTCTGATCAAATGCCCTTGCTGTCGGCGTTCGGCACGATCTGCACGCCATTGATCTTGAGGCTCCCGTCGGGCTGGCGGGCGACCTGATAGACCGCTGTCCAGTCCTTGCCGTCGCGGCCTGAGATCAGCACTTCCTGGTAGATGACAGCGCCGTCGTCAATCGATCTGCTGCGCCCGAAGGCATAGTTGCCGGGATGATAAACTGGCTCGTAACTCTTCTTCACCATGGCGAAGAAGACGTCCTTGTCCGGATACATCGCCTTGATACCCGGTGCCGCAAAGGAATAGGCCGTATCGGCGTCATCCTTGAGGAATGCCCTGATCTGCTCCTCGATCATCGTCTGTGTCGTCTGCACTGGATCTTCGGCATGAACCACCATGCCTGACATCACGGATACGGCACACAGAACCAGCACTGCAAAGAAAGTGCGCATGGGATCATCTCCGGCAATATCCGGACAAGTGTAGGCTATTTTGCGCGCATGAAAAGAGGTTGCTCAGGACCAGCGGCGGAAGAGGGCGCTGGCATTCACCCCGCCGAAGCCGAAGCCATTGGTGATCGCATATTCCATCGCGACTTTGCGGGGCACTTTGCCCACGAGATCGATGCCCTCGGCTGCCGGATCGGCCGTTTCCAGATTGCGCGTCGGCGGGGCGATCTGGTCGCGCAGCGCAAGGATCGTGAAGATGGCTTCGAGCCCGCCGGCAGCCCCCAGGAGATGGCCGGTCGCCGATTTCGTAGCGCTGACGGCAATGCCGCCAGCGCGGCCGAAGACCGTGCCGATTGCCGCGATTTCACCCTTGTCGCCGACCGGTGTCGAGGTCGCATGCGCATTGAGGTGCTTGACCTCGGAGGCTGGAATTCTGGCCTGCCGCAGAGCCGTCTCCATTGCCCGGCGGGCGCCATCGCCATCCTCCGGTCCTGCGGTCATGTGATAAGCATCGGCGGCCGTACCGTAGCCAACGAGCTCCGCAAGCGGCGTCGCGCCGCGCGCCAGCGCATGCTCCAGCGTTTCGATGACGAGAATGCCGGCCCCTTCGCCCATCACGAAGCCGTCACGGGCAGTATCGAAGGGACGTGAGGCAAGTTCGGGCCTGTCGTTGAAACCACTCGAGAGTGCGCGGGCTGCAGCAAAACCGCCAAGGCTGACCTTGTCGATGCAGGCTTCCGAGCCGCCGCAGATCGCAACATCAGCTTCACCCGACCGGATCAGTCGGGCCGCGTCACCGATGGCCTGAACGCTGGCAGCGCAGGCCGTCACAGGTGCGCCGAGCGGCCCCTTGAAGCCGTAGCGGATGCTCACTTGGCCGGCCGCGAGATTGACAAGGAAGGAAGGTACGGTGAAGGGCGAGAGCCGCCGCACGCCCCGCGTCTCAGCCGTGCGCACCGCATCGGCGATCGCCGGAAAGCCGCCGATGCCGGAGGCGATGATCGTTGCAGTCCGTTCACGCTCGTCCGTGCCCTCGGGCATCCAACCAGCCTGGCGCACGGCTTCATCTGTCGCCATCATCGCGAACTGGATGAAGCGGTCCATCTTCTTCTGGTCCTTGGGCGGAACGGCACGGTCGGGATCGAAGCCGGCTTCGGTATCCTCCTCGACGGAGGGAACGACGCCGCCGACCTTGGCGGCGAGATCGCCCACCACATCGTCAGGCAGGGCACGCAAGCCAGAACCACCTGCGACAAGCCGCTCCCATCCCGTCTCGACACCAACGCCGAGCGGTGAAACAAGTCCCATACCGGTGACAACGATGCGTTCCATGGATTCTTCCTTTCTAGGCGTCGATGCCGAGGTAATAGGCGCGCATGCGTGCGATCCGTTCGCGGTCGCCATCGTCAGCGGCCGGTCCCGGCAGCAGGCAGGTATTTTCGGGTTTCAGTTCTTCGCCGCTGGCTGCATCCACCAGCACGGGCCGGCGTTCCTCGCCGGAGGCGGCATTGCCGAGCAGGAAGGCGAGATCCTCTTGCGGAGCGTGCCGGCGTCCCCAGGAAAACAGGGCCATCAAAACCGGAAAGAAATCGCGTCCCTTCTCGGTCAGGACATATTCGTAGCGGGCAGGGCGCTCACTATAGAGGCGCTTCTCGAACAGCCCTTCATCGATCAGATGCGCGAGCCGTCGCGTCAGTATGTTCGGCGCAACGCCGAGGCTCTTCTGGAATTCGTCGAAGCGCGTCAGTCCGTGAAAGGCATCGCGCAGGATCATCATGCTCCACCAGTCGCCGACGCTATCGAGCGCGCGCGCCGCCGGGCATTTGAAATTGGCGAAACTTGTTCGTTGCATGATGCAAGTCACTACAGAGGTTACTTGCATCATGCAAGTCTCAAATTCGAGCGTCGCTCCGCTCGAAGATCTGTGCCAGCAGAGCACTGGTTGCAGGAATGCAGGCAGCTACATGAAGAGAAATGTACCGGTCAGCGCAATCGTCTCTCCGCTCGGCTGGGCGCTACAGGCAATGTTGTGCATGACTGCTGCGCGATAAAAAATGGGGCTCCGTAAAGGAACCCCATACAATCCGCCGCTTTAAGGCGTCAGATCTCCGATCTCAGAGGAACAGGAAATCGTCGTGATGAAGCGTAGCCAGATTGGAAAGCGTCGCGATTTGCACAGCCGCGCCGCGCCCGCTTCCATCAGCGTCGTATAGGAGCTTTCCAGTCGTCTGGTCGTAGATCAACCGGTCGTTTGTATCCAAAGCCTTGGTGCCGAGCACGAAGTTTCCGGAGGAAAAATTGGCTGTATCGATCGCCGTGAAAATGTTGTGGTCGAGTGCGATCTTGTCGCCTGAGCTTTCCGAAAAGTCCTCGATTTTGTCGATGTTCCCGGTAGCATTGGGTTTGATGTTGAAGACAAAGTTGTCGGCTCCAGATCCGCCTTTGAGGATATCGTTGCCGTTGCCGCCGATAAGTTGATCGTTTCCGGCTCCGCCCGAAAGCACGTTGCTGGCCGTATTCCCGGTCAGATTATTGTTTCCGGCATTGCCCGTGGCGTTGATTGCCGATGAACCAGTTAGTTTCAGATTCTCTACGGTGCCAAGGGTGTTCGTCAGATTGAAGGATATGGACGCGTAGACGGTGTCATTGCCGCCGCCGTCTGTTTCGTCGACGATATCGCCTGTTGAATCCACCTTATAGGTGTCGTTGCCAACGCCTCCCATCATCCGGTCGTCTCCCTTGCCGCCGTCGATATCGTTATTCCCGGTATTGCCGGTGAGGATATTGTTCGAGGCATTACCCGTAGCATCGGTATTCGCCGACCCGATCAAAGTCAGGTTCTCGACGGTCCCGGTCACGCGATCCTGGTTCGCCAGACTAAGGGAGATGTAGGATTTGATAATATCCTTGCCGGAGCCGCCGGCTTCGACCACGTCATCATAGATACTGTTGACGATATAGGTGTCGTCGCCGGCACCTCCCGTCATCAGGTCCGCACCTGCGCCGCCATCCAGCACGTTGGCCCCGGAATTGCCGACGAGCACGTTGGCAAGCGCGTTGCCCGTGGCGTTGATGTTTGCATTGCCGGTCAGCGTCAGATTCTCGATGGCGCCGATCGCATGCGCCGTATCCGCCAGGCTGAAGCTGATCGACGACATGACGGTATCGGTTCCGCCGCCGCCGCTTTCGTCGACGATATCGGTCGGGGAGGTGACGGTGAAGACATCGTCTCCGGTGCCGCCGTAGATGTGGCCGGGTTCCCGCAACGCATCAGCTCCCGCTGCTATGTTGATAATGATCGGATGGTCGACTACATCCACATTCAGGGAGGATATGTTGCTGAAGCTCTTGATCGGTGTATCGCCCGTCAGCGGATCGTAGACCTGCACCGTCCCGAAAGCCCCGCCCAGATTGACGCTGACACTGGTCGCCGCCGCCTGGATCGCCGTGTCGGATGTCTGGTTCCAGATATCGGGCTCATTCCAGACGATGATCTGATAGCTACCATCAGATTTTTCCGTCAAGTAGCTGCGCGCCGTCGACGGCAGCCCACTGATCGAATAATTGAGCGCCCCCGGATTGAAGGTTGCCTGTGCTGCGCCGTCATCACCAAGAATTTCCGTCAGATTATGGATCGCCGTTGCGGCCGGCTTGGGGGAATAATCCAGGCGGAAGAGCCCGAAGTGCTTTTCCTGATCGGAACCCTGCGAATCCGCATAGGCATCGAGAAGCTGGTAGATGAAGGTCCCCTTCGATCCGAGAAAGGCGCCGTCCATCAGCGTGTTGAGAAGCAGTTTGGCCTGCGTCGTTTCGTCGACGCCTTCCCATCCGCCGTTGGTATCAGCCGTCAGCGATGTGTGGTACCCGATCTCGGTGATGGTCAGCGGTTTGCCGGGATCGGCGCTCATCTGGTCGCCCGATTCACGCTGGAGCCAGGAGAAAGGCTGGTCGCCCTCCTTCGCATAGGTGTGGATCGTCGTGTAGTCGTTGGACGAGGCGACCGTGTAGCCGGTAAAGCCGAGCACGGGAATGTCCTTCAACAGCGGATCGGCATTCACCGCGTTGAACAGATCCTTTTGATAGGCAAGGGCCGCGGCCTCTCCCGACAGTCCCTTATAGGCAACCGGCCAATTATTGACCTCGTTCGGGCCTTCGATGCCGACGATCGAACCGGGATGCGCCTCCACGAAGGCATGCAACCGCTGCACGACGGTGGCAGGGGTGTCATCGCGCCCCGAGACGAAAACGAACTTCACGCCGGCATCAGCCGCGTCCCCAAGATGGCCTTGACCATAGGGGTCGGAGGCGGGGGTGGGCGCATGATCGCGAACCGTGTCGAGGCCGAGGTATCCCAAGGCTTTAACAACTTCCGCGATATTAGAGTATTTTCCGTCCGTGTAATCGATGTGTGTATCAATTCCGAAGGAGTCGATAACGTCATTAATTCTAATAGCTTGGGCCATTATTGCATTCCTCGCCTGGAAGTAGAATTTATTGCTTTGATGGTATAACGATTCCCTCCAAAAGCAATTTGACGTTATACAGTTGAATTCGTCAAAGTTATGATGCATTAACCATGTCGTATTGCTGGCAACATGTTTGCGAAGCCTTGACTGATTTGCCTGTACAATCAGTCCAAACGTCCCACGGAGATTCGATATTGAACGGACTTAGCATCTCGCCAACTCAAAAAGGCGAGAAAGACCTCGGCGCGGAAGCGATGCGACGCAGCCGCGGAGGCTTGATCGCGGTCGGCGCCGCAAGTGCGCTGGTCAACGTGCTCTATCTCACCAGCTCGTTTTTCATGCTGCAGGTCTATGACCGCATCATACCGAGCCGCAGCATCCCGTCGCTGATTGCGCTCATCCTTCTGGCACTATTGCTCTATGCCTTCCAGGGGGCCTTCGATCTCGTGCGCGGTCGCATTCTCGTCCGGATATCGGGTGTCTTCGACGAGGTGATGAGCCGTCGTGTGTTCAAGGCGACGCTAAAGGCGCCGCTCAAGGGCAAGGTGGCCGGTGACGGCCTTTCCCTATTGCGGGACTTCGATCAGGTTCGCAGCTTCCTTTCCAGCCCCGGCCCCTCAGCCTTTTTCGATTTGCCCTGGGTGCCGCTTTATGTCGGCATCTGTTTTCTGTTCCATCCGATCATCGGCATCATTGCCATCTGCGGCGCGCTGATCCTGATGGCGCTGACCTATCTGACGAATAGAAGCTCGCAGGCTTCGGCCAAAAAAGCCTATGAACTTGCGACCGAGAGAAATGCACTTGCAAGTGCGGCGCAGCGCAATGCAGAAGTGGTCCAGGCCATGGGTATGGCCGACGAACTCGCCGACAGCTGGTCTGCACGCAACGATACCTACCGCGATGTTCAATCCGGCAACGCCGATACGGTCAATGGCTACTCGATTGTATCCAAGATCTTCCGCATGGCGCTGCAGTCGGGCGTACTTGCCGCCGGTGCCGTGCTGGTTATCGAAAACCTGGCCTCCGGTGGCGTCATCATTGCTGCTTCGATCCTGACATCGCGAGCACTCGCACCTGTCGAGCAGGTGATCGCCAGCTGGAAGGGCTTTGTCTCAGCCCAGCAATCTTGGAAGCGGCTGCGCCAGACATTGGCCCTGCTGCCCGAGACAGTTTCGCCGCTTGAGCTGCCTGCGCCATCTCGCGAGCTTGCCATCGAGGCGATGTCGAGTGGTGCCCCCGGCAAGCAAGAGCTCATCGTGCAGGGCGTCAGTTTCACGCTGCGGGCAGGGAACGCACTCGGCGTCATCGGCCCGAGCGCCTCGGGCAAATCCTCGCTGGTGCGTGCTATCGTCGGCCTTTGGCCGGCATATCGCGGGTCGGTGCGCCTCGATGGCGCAGCACTCGATCAATGGGATGATATCTCGATCGGACGCCACATCGGCTACCTGCCGCAGGATGTGGAACTCTTTGCCGGCACCGTCGCCCAGAATATTTCCCGCTTTCGCAGCGATGCGCAGGCAGCAGAAATCATCGCGGCAGCCCGCAAGGCCGGGGTCCATGAGCTGATCCTGCGGCTGCCGAAGGGTTACGAGACGGAAATAGGGGCGGGCGGCTCCATGCTTTCGGCCGGCCAGCGTCAACGCATCGCCCTTGCTCGGGCGCTCTATCGCGATCCCTTCCTTGTCGTGCTCGACGAGCCGAATTCCAATCTGGACATTGACGGAGAGTCGGCGCTCGCCGGCGCGATCTTGAGCGTTCGCCAGCGCGGCGGCATCGTCATTGTCGTTGCTCACCGGCCAAGCACACTCTCCAGCGTCGATCTCGTGCTGGCAATGCGCGAGGGGCAGGCGCTCGCGTTCGGGCCGAAGGATCAGGTACTCGCCAAGGTGCTCCGCGCCGATAATCTGACGGAGCAACCGAGACATGGATCGCTGAAGGTTGTCGGCGATAATCAGGAGCAGGGCCGATGATGAAGAAGTCGCAACACTCGCTGAACCGTCACATCCTATCCGTCTGGGTCCTGTCTGTCGCCCTTGTCGGCGGCATGGGAGGCTGGGCCGCCTCGACGTCGCTTTCCAACGCCGTGGTCGGGCACGGCACCGTGATTATCGACCAGAACGTGAAGAAGATTCAGCACCTTACGGGCGGTATCGTGTCGGAACTGATGGCAATGGAAGGGGGGCACGTCCAGGCCGGCGACGTCCTTCTGCGGCTCGACAGCACCTCTGTGAAAGCCAATCTCGCCATCATCGACAGCAATCTTGCCCAGCTCTATGTCCGTCGCGCTCGCCTGCAGGCTGAACGCATCGGCGCAACGGAATTCTCCGCCGACGATATTCCCGCAAATGAGCTGGATATCGACGTCAGCAAGAACCTGGTCGACGGCGAGATCCAGCTTTTCAATGCCCGCCGGTCGTCATTGGTCGGGATGCGCAAGCAGTTGGAAGAGCGCAAGGCGCAGCTCGCCGAGGAGATACAGGGCGATACGCTGCAACTCGCATCGATCGATGAGGCGACCAAGCTCGTCGATCAGGAATATGATGCCGCCGCCAAGCTTTACGACCAGAAGATCGTTACGATGCAGAAGGTCAACGGCCTCAAGCGCCAGCGTGTCGAACTCGACGGCAATCGCGGCGAGCGGCTGTCTTCACGGGCGCAGGCGGAGGGCAAGATCGCCGAGATCAACCTGCAGATATTGCAGCTCGACGAAGATCGCAGGACCGAGAATTCGAAGGATCTGACGGATGTCGAGGCCAAGACTGCCGAAATGCAGGAGCGTCGCATCGCGGCCGTCGACCAGATGAATCGGCTGGAGCTGCGCGCACCGATGGGCGGTCGCATCTATCAACTGACAGTCCATACCGTCGGCGGCGTTGTCAATCCCGGCGAGGTGTTGATGCTGCTGGCGCCGGATCAGCGCGACTTGACCATCGAGGCGAAGATTGCCACACGCGATATTGACCAACTCACGCTCGGCCAGAAAGTCGATATCCGTTTCAGCGCCTTCGATCAAAAAACGACACCGGAGGTGCAGGGCGACGTCGTATCGATTTCGCCCGATGTCGTGACCGAGCAGCGCAGCGGCACCGATTATTACCCCGTGCGCATCAAGCCGGAACCGGCGAGCTTGCAAAAACTCAGCAACATGAAGCTCTACCCCGGCATGCCGGCAGAGGTCTTCATCAAGGTCGCGGATCGCTCCGTCCTTTCATACATGACCAAGCCGCTGATGGATCAGATCAGCCACACGTTCCGCGAAGAGTGAATTTCCCTGCAAGAGCAGGGCGGCGGATCATATTTGCAATGGCTGTGCCGGGGCGTTACCGCCCCGGCATATGATGCCGATCAGGCGGCCTTGGCGACCTCGCCATGCGGGTCGAGAACGAATTTCGTCGCGGCACCCTGGTCGAAGCTCTCATAGCCCTGGGCAGCATCTTCAAGCGAAATCACCTTCGCATTGACAATGTCGGCGATCGGCAGCCGGTCATGCAGGATCGCCTGCATCAGCTGGCGGTTATATTTGGTAACAGGCGTCTGACCGGTGTGGAACGACTGCGCCTTCGCCCAGCCAAGGCCGAAGCGCAGAGAGAGGCTACCATGTTTGGCCGCATTGTCCACTGCGCCCGGATCTTCGGTAACGTAGAGGCCGGGAATGCCGATGGAGCCGGCGGCGCGGGTGATCTCCATCATCTGGTTCAGGACGATCGCCGGCTGTTCGCCGCCCGAATGTCCACGCGCTTCGAAGCCGACGGCATCGATCGCGCTGTCCACTTCATTGGTGCCGACCACCTGCGCGATCATATCTCCGAGCCGGTCGCTTTTCGAGAGGTCGATGGCTTCGAAGCCGACACGGCTGGCATGGGCGAGGCGGTCCTTGTTGAAATCACCGATCATCACTACGGCCGCGCCGAGGATACGGGCGGATGCCGCCGCCGCAAGGCCGACCGGGCCAGCGCCTGCAACGTAAACGGTCGATCCGACGCCGACCCCGGCTCTGACGGCACCGTGGAAGCCCGTTGGAAGGATATCGGAGAGCATGGTGAGATCGCGGATCTTGGCCATCGCCTTGTCGCGGTCGGGTAATTTCAAGAGGTTGAAATCGGCATAGGGGATCGTGACATAGCGGGCCTGACCGCCGATCCAGCCGCCCATGTCGACATAGCCGTAAGCGCCGCCGGCGCGCGACGGATTGACCGTCAGGCAGACGCCGGTGTCCTGTGATTTGCAGCAGCGGCAGCGCCCGCATGCCACATTGAAGGGCACCGACACGATGTCGCCGACATCGAGCATTTCCACATCGATGCCTTTTTCGATGATCTCGCCGGTGATTTCGTGCCCAAGCACGAGGCCTGGCATTGCTGTGGTACGGCCACGGACCATATGTTGGTCCGAACCGCAGATATTGGTGGAGATGACTTTCAGGATGACGCCATGTTCGATACGACGGCCATCAGGCGCCTCGAGTTTCGGATCGTCGATGTCGCGGACTTCCACCTTGCCGGGCCGCAAATAGACGACGCCACGATTCTTGCTCATTTCCGTCTCCTCCGTTGAAATCAAGGCAACGCGCCGGCAGCTCCTCCCGCGGCGTTTGCCTGTTATAGAGTAGACTAGAAAGATCCGAGCGCCGTCCCGAAAGCGACGCCTTGCAGGCGGAAACCAGCAAAACAGGACCAAAGTGCATTCGCGCCGATGCGGTCCGGCCACCCACCTTGGCGGACCCGGAGGCAGGTGGCCTTTCCCCGCCAGGTGGGGTGTCTCCTGCCGAGGCGCCGCGTTAGCATCGCCCTGACAGATACGATATCAAAACAACGGCTCCCTTTTGACGTGACTTCCGCTATAGTTGCAGTGACAGAGCCTGGGGGCGATCATGACGCAACGCGGCCGTGCCTTCGCAGACATCGTCTACACCATTTTGATCGTGGAAAAGACCTATCCGGTAGGCGTGGTTGCCACTGCATTGGGCATGAACTACGCCGCTTTTCACTCGCGCCTGATCAACAGGACATGTTTCTCCGCTGACGAAATCCAGAATCTGCTGGAAGTCGTGCCCGATCCGCGTCTCGCATCCTATCTTCTCGAGAGAAGTACGTTTGTTGCCGCCGAGCGTTCTTCCGGCGCAGAACAGGCAGAGCCTATCGCGTCGTTGCAAAGAGGTGCAACGCGCGTGGTTATCGAGGCGACTGACGTGCTCGAACTGGTGGATGCCGCATTTGCCGGTGGTGGAATGGATCACCGCAAGCAACGACTGGTGCTCAAGGAGATCGAGGATGCGGAGAGGGCGCTCGCGTCCCTTCGTCTCGGCCTAAGTGGAACCTACACCGATCAGTCCTTGCGCATCAGCAGGAGATAGCCTTCACCTTCCTCATCGAGCGAGAGCATCGCTTCGATGAGCGAGAGGCGTGTCTCTTCCAGAAAGGATTTCCAGGCACCGCTGGCCGTGGCAAGCTGCCGATCGACCGAAAGAAGACGAAGCTTTAAAAGGTTCTTTTCGCGCACGATGCGCGCATATTCCCGGATAGGATGAGAATGATCGGATGCCATGCGAAGACCAGTGAAATTCGGTCAGGCATCTAGGCCGGTATGATGTTGGTCGGCCATCAAAACGACGTCGACAATTTTACGTCGCCAAAACGGTTCGTCAATCGCAGCGGACGAAACAGGAGGGGATCCCGACGCACGCGGCCGCCTTCGGGATCCTGCCTGAAGCGCGCTGGGCCTATCGTACCGCTGCGGGCAGCACCTCGAATTTCCAGAACTTGTCCGGCTGGAAGTAGGTCGTGGCAAACTGGCGGATATCCTCGGCGGTGACCTTGTCGTAGCCACTGAGATTATCGCGTATCCGCTCCAGGCGGCGAGGGTCCGTTTGAGCGCCGTTCAAATATTGCACCCAATATTCGTTACTCTGCTGCTGGTGCTTCAATGTCTCGATAATCGGCGCTCGGGCACGAACAAGTTCGTCCGGCGAGACATCGTTTGATCTGAGATCGGCAGCGATCTTGTCCACGAGCGCATAGAAATTCTCGATCTTGGCCGGCGTCGTTTCGACGTAGAGATAAGCGTAGCCATAGCCGGGAATGTCCCATGAAAGGTCCATGGCGCCCTGCGGACTGTAGGTCGCGCCTTCGGCCATGCGGAACTGATCTATCAGCCTGTTTTCGTAGATCTGGGCAGCGACGTTTGCGACAAAGCCCCGCTGCATATCTGAAAGCATGTCGCCGATCGGAGCAGCGACGATGGCCGCCGCATTATCGGCTCTGCCGCTATGTGTCCGCATGACCGGTTTTTCAGTGCGCGCGGGGAAATGCACTTCGTTTGCCGCATTGCCCGGTGTCGTATCCGCGCGGGCCGGCAACGTGCCGAAGGTTTCCGCCGTCCGGCGGATTGCCTCGTCCGCCGTTATATCGCCGACAATGGTGATATCGATCGACGCCGTGGAGATATGGGGCCGGAACAGTGCTTCGAAATCTTCCAGCGTCGTGGCGGACAATTGCGCCCGGTCCGGGAAGGTCCAGCGCGGATCGCCGGAATGCACGAGGCCGGCAAAATCGCGACTGATGACGGCGCCCGGCGTCGCCTCATACTGATCGAGGTTGTTTAAATAGGCTTGCTGGACGCGCTTGAAAACTTCAGGCCGGTAAGCCGGATCGGATGTGTAGGCGGTCATGATCTGCAATTGCGTCGCAAGATCCTCCGTCTGCGTCTGACCGGTGAACTGGAAGGAGCTGTCGTCCACGGAGAAATCGATACCCGCGATGTTGGCCGCCAGCGCTTTCTGCAAATCCGGATAATCCATCGCCTTGGTGCCGGAGAGGACGACGGCTGGCGATGTCCAGATCGGCAGGGGACGGTCGTTCGGCAGATCCAGCCGGCCGCGACCGAGATCCTCGCGCACCAGCACTTCGTTGGCGCGCAGCTTGGTCGGTTTGACGGTGAGCCGCACGCCGTTGGCAAAGCGCACCATGGTCAGGCCGAGATCTTCGACAACGCGTCGTTCGACGACCGTGCCTGGCTCGCCAAAATGCGTATAGGGCCAGACGACGGCCGCCGCGCTTGACGGCGCCGTAACCGGAACGGCGAGGGAGGCGTCATAAGCCTGCCTGATATCCCCGGCACCGCCCTGCGGCGCTTGCGCTGTCTGCAGCACGAGCTGCGGACCGTTGCCGGAGAAGACATGCGCGAGGGTTTGGTTGACCTCGGCTGCTGTGAGGCCTTTCGTCATGGTCTCGAACATTGACAGATCTTCCGCAGGTGAGGTGAAGACCTGATTGTTATCGACGCTGCTCGCCAGCATGGAAGCGATATCGGGGCTCGCGCGTGTCGCAGCACCGGCCGCAGCGGCCTGCAGAAGCGAGCGGTATTCGATGATTTCGCGATCGATCTCTGCCTGCTCGGCGCCGAATTGCTGGAAGCGGCGTTGCTCCTGGTCAATGGCGGCCAGTGCGGCCTGCCATTTAAGCGGCGCGGAATTCGCCGCGATGACGACGATATGGGCGGAATCGAAAAGATCCTGGGAGCCGACGGCGGCGCTGATAAAGGGCGCATTGGCCCTGTTGGCCATGGCGCTCAGCCGGCGTTTGAGCACCAGAAGACCAAGATCCTCGACCAGCTGCTGCCGGCGCTTGGCGGAAGTGTCAGGCGAAGCGTCATAGGGGCGCGTCCAGGCGATCTGTACGCTCGTTGTGCCGCCCGGAACCGCGATGACCTCGGCGCTTTCGCCTTTCGCCTTCAGTGTGCCGAGATCGGGTTTTTGCGGCTCAGGACGGGCGGCCTTCCAATCACTGAAGCGTTGCCTGATCTCGGTCTCGATTGCGGCCGGGTCGATATCGCCCACTACGATCAGCGTGGCGCGATCGGGCCGGTAGTTGGTGTGGTAATAGTCACGAAGCAGATCGACTGGCGCATTGCTGATGATATCGACCTTACCGATCGGCGGGCGCAGGGTCGCACGCTGGCCGGCGAGCAGGGAGTTCGTGACGCCGATTGCTGCGCGATATTGCGGCGTGTCACGCAGCCGCTCTTCCGACAGGATGACGCCGCGCTCACGATCGAAGGCGCCGGCATCGAGTGTCAGCTCGCTTGCCGTCTCGCGCATCAGCATCAGGCCGGTAGAAAGCGTATCGGCATCGACCTCGGGAAGATCGAGGGAATAAACGGTCTCGTCATAGGAGGTGTTGGCGTTGGTGTCCGGCCCGAAAGATAGGCCCTTGCGCTGCAAGATGCGGATCATCTCTCCTTCAGCGACATGGGTCGAGCCCTTGAAGGCCATATGTTCGAGGAAATGCGCCAGCCCTTGCTGATTGTCGTTCTCGTCGAGCGAACCTGCGCCGATGCGGAAGCGGATTGCAGCCTGTCCCGGCGGCGTAGCGTTGCGCATGATCGCAAACCGCATGCCGTTTTCGAGCGTACCGAAGTGGATGCCGGGTTCCGCCGGCAGGTCACTGTGCGTCTGTGGCCAGGGCGCGGACGGGCTTTCAGCATGGGCCGGCAGCCCTGACGTGAAGATCGCGGCAAGCGCCACCGCTGCCATGAACCGCGGAAAAATAGGGAATCTCATATGTTTAAAGCATTCCGTTCAAGTGGTGGGCATGGAGAGGGTGTGTGTGGTTGATCGAACTATCAGACAGGTTGCACCTCACATCAACGTCTATTTTCCGGGACGGATGCATCGCCATAAACATCGTCGCGGACACGTTGATCATCTTCGAGAATAGCGATCCTGCAGGTCACGCTCGCTCATCGCTATCAATCCCATCCGCAATCTCCCAGGTCATCAAAACCCGGGGAGAGTGACATTCTAACTTTGCAGAATCAGGACACTTTAACTTTGCGGTGGAGAATCTATCCCAAGCGCATCATGCCGTTTTTGAGGGTAGGGGATCATGCCCCGTCTTGCAAATGTGTGAGGAAGACCTCGGCCGGCGTTCG
>NZ_JACHZL010000002.1:0-807859 GCF_014193555.1 Rhizobium sp. BK275 | reverse complement strand
AGATGCGAGAGCGCATCGTTGAAGTTGTCGCGCAGGGCTGCGTATTTCTGGCCGATGTCGGCGCAACGCACCGTCAGGTCGCCGTGGGCGATCTGTTCCAGAGCCTGGCCGATGGTGCTGACGACACGGGCCTGCAGCGAGGCTTCGTCCTGCTGATGGCGCAGGTTGGTTTCGCGCTCGTTTTCGAGCGCCAGCTGCTGGGCAGCCTCGCGATCCGACATCGCGTGACGCTCCCGGATCTTTTCCTGCAGCGATTGCGTCGCCTTCGCCATCATGCCGACTTCGTTGTTCATGCCCGTATGCGGGATATCAAGCGAGACATTCTCTTCAGCCACAGCCTGCAGAGCGGTATGCACATCCTTCAGCGGACTGGAGATGCCGCGGATGAAATAGGCGGCGGCGCCGATACCGCAGACGAAGACGATCAGCGAGGCGGTCAACGCCTTCCAGATCGTCGCATTGACCTTCTGCTGGAGGTCGTCGAGATAGACGCCGGTGCCGACGACGATCTTCCAAGGTTCGAAGGCCTTGGAATAACCGCCCTTGAGGAAGAGCTGGTCTTCCGGCTGGCCGGGCTTGCTCCAATAGTAGAGGGTACGGCCGCCGCCGGCCTTGCCGCGGTCGACGAGCGCCTGGCTGAATTTCGCGCCTGTCTTGTCGATCTGTCCGCTCATGTCCTTGCCGATATTGGCCGGGCTCGGATGGAAGAGCAGGACGACATTGTAATCGAAGCCGAAGAGATAACCTGATGGCTGGAAGGTAACGCGCTTCAGGACGTCGAAAGCTTCGGCCTGGGCGGCCTCATGCGTCATCTGGCCGGCTTTTTCGCGTTCGTAGAAAGTATTGAGGACGGAGATGCCCGATTCGACCTGCGTGCGAAGCATATCGAAACGCTCATCATAGATCGCCTGCTCGGATGTACGGATCTCAAAATAGGTTGCGACTGCAAATGCAGCCATCAAAACACCAATCAGCGCAAAAAGCTGATGGGCAATCTTGAGCTTCTTCATGATTGACCTCACGGAAAAGGTGAAAAGCAGTATCCCGGATCGGTCAACTTCCGACCTGCGCGCGAAACATCGGGCGCTCAGCTAGCGCAATCATGCGTCCTCCGGTCCCTCGGTAAGTAAAATTAATGTGAATGATTAAATTATCTTTTAACAAAGGCAGAGCTTCTACTCGGCGAGCCTAGTAAAATTGATGGGTATCTTCTTGCAGAATTGCATAAGTTGCAGTTCTTTGTAATTGCAATCAAATAAATTAGAATATTCTTATTTAAAATAGACAAAACGCACCCTGCTTTTCTTCAGGGTGCGTTCGCGACGATCGAAACTTTGATCGGAGTGGCAAGAGGTCTGAATTAGAAACGGAGCTCAAACGCGGAAACGTCGAGAGGTGTGATGCCACCCATACCGGCCGCCACGGGCTTCGCATCGCCGCCGATCACAGCTGCCGTCGCCTCATTGTCGATACCTTCGCTGGGCACCGGCGGGGCCAGTGCAAGCATCTGCTCGGGCGTTGCCTTGCTCACGAAGAGGACGGGGGAACCACCCATCCAGTTTTCGGTGCGATAGATCTTCTTTTCTCCATCGACATCACGGACCTCGGCCTGCTGGAAAGCGCCGGGACGCAGCTCCGGTACCGAATAATCCTTCTTGGAGGCTTCCGTCCGAAGCGGCGGGCAATGGTCGCAGGTCTCAGTAATGATGCTGCCAGCGTCCTTCGGCTTGCTCGGCCCGACCACTTCGATCGAGCCGGCCATGGCGGAACCAGCCGCCAGCAGAAATACTGCACTGAGGAAAATCCGATGCATCAGCCCTACTCCGTCTTATATCGGGAGCCAGATTAGCGCAGCTTTGTTTCCATCCCGTCAGAGGAAAGAGTAAAAATTTAGCGAAGCGAGCCGTTGTCTGGCCGCGCCCTATGCCTTTTCGCGTTCGACCGCGCGCCAGCCGATATCGCGGCGGCAGAAGCCGTTTTCCCATTTCACCCCGTCCAGCAGGGCATAGGCGCGGTCCTTCGCCTCGCCGACCGTGCGACCCGTCGCCGTCACGTTGAGGACGCGGCCGCCGGTGGCGACAAGCGCGCCATCCTTCAGCGATGTGCCGGCGTGAAACACCTTCTCTCCCTCACCGGCTTCCGGCAGCGCGAGGATCGGGGTGTTCTTCTCATAGGCGCCCGGATAGCCTTTCGAGGCCATGACGACGGTCAGCGCCGGATCCTCGGTCCATTCCGCCTCGAGTTGGTCCAGCGTGCCATTGGCACAGGCGAGCAACAGCGGCAGGAGATCGCTTTTGAGCCGCATCATCAGCACCTGGCATTCCGGATCGCCGAAGCGGACATTGTATTCGATGAGTTCCGGCCCCTTGGCGGTGATCATCAGGCCCGCAAAGAAAACCCCGCTGAAGGAATGGCCGCTTTCGGCCATGCCGCGAATGGTCGGCTCGATAATCTCCTTCATCGTGCGCTCGGTCATCTCGGCCGTCATGACGGGTGCCGGCGAATAGGCGCCCATACCGCCGGTATTCGGGCCGGTATCGCCTTCGCCAACGCGCTTGTGGTCTTGTGCGGTTGCCAGCGGCAAAGCGCTCTTTCCGTCGCAAAGGCAGAAGAAGCTCGCTTCCTCGCCATCGAGATAGGCTTCGACGACGACTTCGGCCCCGGCCTCGCCGAAAGCACCTTCGAAACAATCGTCCACAGCGGCCAATGCCTCGTCCAGTGTCATGGCAACGGTGACACCCTTGCCCGCGGCAAGACCATCGGCCTTGACGACGATCGGCGCGCCCTGTTCACGGATATAGGCCTTGGCCTTTGGCGCGTTGTTGAAACGCTGATAGGCACCGGTCGGAATGTCGTAGCGGGCGCAGATATCCTTGGTGAAGCCCTTGGAGCCTTCGAGCTGAGCAGCGGCGGCCGACGGGCCGAAGACGGCAAAGCCTGCGGCGCGCAGCCTATCGGCGATGCCGGCAACCAGCGGAGCTTCCGGTCCGACGACGACGAAATCGATCGCCTTTTCGCGGCAGAAGGCGACGACCGCATCGTGGTCATCGATATCGACCGCAACCAGTGTCGCATGTTCGGCGATGCCGGGGTTGCCGGGCGCGGCGTAGAATTCCGTCATCAGCGGCGATTGCGCCAGCTTCCAGGCGAGTGCGTGCTCGCGTCCGCCCGATCCGATCAACAGAACCTTCATGCCTGATCCCTTTCCTACTGGTCTGGCCTATTGGCCGGGCCTGTTGGTCTGGCGGTTAAGCGGGAAGGCCCGAAAGGTCAAGCGGGAAAGCTCACCAGCCCCCGCCTCCGCCACCACCGCCGCCTCCGCCAGACGAGCCGCCGCCGGAAAAACCCGAGGACGAACTGGAGGGCGGCGGTGACGGAATGGTGGAGGCAATCGTCGAGGCCATCGATGAGGAGAAGCCGCCGATGCGATCGGAAAAACTGCCGCTGTTGAAATTGCCGGAATACCAGCCAGGATTATAGGCAGCCGCGGCCGCCCCTGCGGAAGCCGCAGCCAGCCAAGTCTCGAAGGTGCGCGACCAGGGCTTTTCGACACCGAGCGCCACGGCATAGGGCAACAGGGTTTCGAAATGCTGCGGCGACATTTGCGGTGCGCCCGCCATGTTCATGCGGTCTTTTTCGGCGAGCGTCAGATATTGCCGCAGGCCATCGACACCGGCCGTCATCTTGGCGCCAAGCGGCGTCGGCGCCCCCATGATGAAGAAATAGAGGATATTGAAGAGCACGATGCCGCCGACCGCAAAGAGCATGGGCGTTTCGTGGAATTCCATCAGCGAAGAGCCGAGCGCCAGCACGACGGCCGAGAGAATGCTTAAGCCCACAAAAACGGCGATCGCAATGGCAATGACCGCGAAAATCTTGCTCACAAGCGAACGGCCGCTATGCAGCGCCTTCGCAAAACCCGCCACGAAGACGGACAGGAAAACGGAAATGCCGATGGGGATGATCATCAGCACGATCGTATCCGGCTCCAGCGAGCCGAAGACGAAGAGCGCTACCAGGGCCGCGGCGCTCAAGATCACGCCGCCAGTGATATAACCGGCATTGGAATTGTAATATTTGCCGCGATGCTCCCGTTCGATCGAAGACCGGAAGCTCTGCCCGACGGATTTGACCTTTTCGCCGTTGGCCTTGTCGATCGTGAGCGTATCGCCGCTGCCGCCGACGGCCTTCAGGAGTTCCGCCTCGCCAACCTGGAACTTCTCCCTGCCGAGCGGCTTGTCGGTGCGGCGGATGATGATGGAGTCCTTGAGATCTTCCAGCCTGACGTAACCACGCACGGCAAGATCGAGCGCCGTGGCCGAAAGTGCCGTCCAGCCCTGGCCGGAAAAGCCTCTGTTGTCGATGTAATTGACGAGGGCCGGAGAGATACCAGAGGGCGGATCCCAGCGCGGTACGACGATCTCACGCGCCGGATCGCGGCCAACCTTCAGCCAGGAGCGCGTGTAATAGAGGAAGACGAGGATAAGACCGCCGAAACCGATGAAATAGTTCCTGTTATCGCTGAACCACCAGCTGCTTTCCTGATCCGCGCTCGGCGGATCGATCCCACCTTTCGGCAGTTTCGCCGCAAAGGTCAGTCCCTCCTCCTCGCCGAGGGGAGCGGTGGTTGCAACGACCAGTCGGCCGTCGTCCACGTTCGCTCGCGCATTCTTGCCGGTGGCACCGACGGGGCCAGTGAAGACGGTGACATCTTCCGGCACGACGCCCTGCGGAAAGGTGACCGTCACTACTGCCGAGCGGATCGGAAAAATCCAGCCGTTGCCGGTGACGTTCCAATAAAGCTCGTCATGATCGTCGAAGTAACGGATCTGGCGGTTCGTTTTATAGGTGAAGACATATTGGTGGCGGCCGGGAGAGATCGTCACGTCTTCGGAGCCGGCATAGATGCGGATACCGCCGCTGACGGACTCCGTATGCCAGGGCTCGTCCCTGCCGTCGCGCTTGACCGAGACGACGCTGAAATCGACGCTGCGGCGTCGTCCGCCCGCATCCCTGAAGGTCAGCGGAAAATCGCGGAAGATGCCTCGCCGGATGCGATTGCCTTCGGCATTGACGGTGATCGTTTCCGCCACCGTCATCGCTCCGCTCTTTTCCAACTGGATGGCGGAATCGAAGGAGGCGATGAATTCGGCGCCTATGGCTGCCCGCGCCGTCAGCATCAGCAATAGCGCGAAGCAAATGCCGATAAACCGCTGGACCATGTCCCCTCCCCCGATTGCGGTTCAGCCTATGGCGTCTCGCGATCCCTAGGCCTCGTCTTTGTAGGCTACCCCCAGCCCCGCAAGCGTGCGCCAGTAAGCCGGGAAGGTCTTGCCGACGCAGTCAGGGTCGAGAATCGTGATGCCATCGATCTTCAGGCCGGCAAGCGCAAAACTCATGGCGATGCGATGGTCGGCAAAGGTGTCGATCTCGGCCGGCAGCGTCTGACCCGCGAGATCGGGATCGGAATGGACGATCAGATCGTCACCTTCCTCGACTGCCAGACCTTCGCGGATATTGTTGAGCCCCGTCGACACGGCACGAATACGGTCGCATTCCTTGACGCGCAGGTTGGCGATGCCGACGAAGCGGACCGGCGTCTCGTTGAAAGCGGCGAGAACGGCGATCGTCGGCACAGCGTCCTGCATCTGCGAACCGTCTATTTCGGCCGGCAGATGCGGGAACTTGGCGATCGTCTCATAAGCCTTGGCATCCGGCTGGGTGAAGGCATCGTTCGCCACGCCAAGGTCGATCTTGCCGCCGCTCAAAACTTCGGCCGCCCAGAGATAAGTCGCTGCGGATGCATCCGGCTCGATGACGAAATCGGCTGCTGTATAGCCGGTCGGCTGGACACGCCAGGTCGCCGCATCGAGCTGTTCCACCTTGGCGCCGAAGGCTTCCATGGCGGCAAGTGTCAGATCGACATAACCGCGGGCGCCGATATCGGTACCGGCAAGCGCAATCGTGACAGGCGCATTGGCGCCTTGCTTAGCAAGCGGTGCCGCCATCAGAAGCGCGGATACATACTGGCTCGACAGCCCCGCATCGATCTCAACACGGCCCGAAGCGAAATGTCCGTTGCCGCGCACGGTCACCGGCGGGCAGCCGGTCGGCGCCTCCGCATCAAGTCCAAGTGACTTCAGCGCTGCAACCAGCGGGCCGATCGGCCGCTTGCGCATATGCTCGTCGCCATCGACCACCACCGTGCCTTCGACGGAGGCGACGGCAGCCGTCAGGAAACGCGTCGCCGTGCCGGCATTGCCGAGGAAGAGCGGCGCTTTCGGCTGATGAAGCTTACCACTGCCGGTCACGACGAAGGTCGTCTCATCGGGCTCGTCGATCTGCACACCCATGGCCCTGAGCGCCTCGGCCATATATTTCGTGTCGTCGCTCTTCAGCGCGCCGGTCAGCCGGCTCGTGCCCTTGGCAAGGCCTGCCAGCAGCAGCGCACGATTGGTGATCGACTTCGAGCCCGGCGGCACGGCACGACCGGCCAGCGGCTTGCCCGGCGGGATGATGGTGAGCTTGGCTTTACTCATTGCGCTTGTCTCTTCTGTCGATTGCAGCGGCCGTGGACGGCCTTGTCGGACTGCTCATAGCAGTTTTTGCGCAAAGACAAAGGTCAGAACTTGACCGTCGGTACGGCGCGGTCCGCCTCGTTGGCGATTTCGAAATATTCGCGCTTGGAGAAGCCGAACTGGCCGGCGACGAGGTTCGACGGGAAGCTCTCGACCTTGACGTTCAGATCGCGGGCAGCGCCATTGTAATAGCGCCGCGCCATCTGGATTTCGCTTTCCATCGTTTCCAGCGAGGCCTGAAGCTCGGAGAAATTCTGGTTGGCCTTGAGATCGGGATAGGCTTCGGCGAGCGCCAACACACGGCCGAGCGCCTGGCCGAGCAGACCTTCCGCCTGCGCCCTGCCGGCCACATCGCCAGCGGGAACGGCCTGCGCCTTGTTCCTGAGTTCGACGACCTCTTCGAGCGTGTTTTTCTCGTGGGCGGCATAGCCTTTAACCGTCTCGATCAGGTTCGGGATCAGGTCCGCGCGGCGCTTGAGCTGGACGTCGATGCCCGACCAGGCTTCCTCCGCCATCTGCCGGGAGCGTACCAGGCCGTTGTAGATGAAGACGACGTAGAGTGCGATGACGACGAGAATAGCGAGTATCACGTACATGCAGATGGGCTCCCCGATTTGATGATCGCACGTTAGTGATTCGGGTTGGGAAAGTCATCTCGGCGCGGACGTCTTCGCGGAATTCAAGCAGACTTCGAATTCACAATGTCTCTAAGAACTGATCCGCCAATCCGGAGCATAGGCATCCATCTTTTGGCTCTCTCGCCACAGATTGAAGCGTTCGGTCCAGCGTTGCTCGACATCAAGCGCAACCGCGAACGGGAGATAGTGCTCGTAGCATTCGACCGACATTGCCGGGCCATCCATCTCGCCGTTGAGATAACGACTCAAATTTAGAATGTTGTTGCGGATCCGCCGCTGCTTCGACGTTGGCATGCGCAACATCGCCAAAACCGCAATGATGCCGGCAATGTGCAGCAAGATCGCCATCAGATACGGCCACTGTTCGCTGATCACCTCAGTCGTGCCGATATAAACAAGTGCAACAATCACCATCACCGGAAGACCCACCATCAAACCAAGCGCCTGCTTGAACTGCTCGGCGGTGCCGGTTGCCACAGGAAACCGCTCAGGATGGCGGAATATGGTTACAACCACAAAAACAATCAACAATAACCCTGAGATGGCGGCGGAATAGCGCAAAAGACCGGTAAAATAGGCGACGGCAACGCCAAGGGCCAGAATGATAGCCGCAGTTGCCAGCCGTGTTCGATCAACACCGCCTCTGATTTTCCGATATTCCTCAGCGACGATCTGATGCAAGTCACGTTCGAAACCGTACAGGGCATTTACGACTGTCCGCCGGTCATTGACAGGCCGTTCCCCTTCAATTCGGCCAAATACCGAACGCGTCACAGCTGGAAGACCGTACCATCTGGCGCGCGCCACCTTACCCTTCTTCCGCACCTGTCTGGCAGACAAATCCGAAGCTTCGCAATCCTCGCCGAGGCCAGAAAGGCGAAGCATTCTTTTCATTGCGAGATGGCAGGCAGACGCCATGAAGGCCGCCTTTGCAGCACCGGGCTTCCAGTCCAAGAATAAATAGGCGGCTAGAGCAGGCGATATGCTCTCCGTCTCCTTGCTATCGACAGCAATCGAACATGCAGGCAATCGCCAGCCCCGCCACCTATTGAGGATAAACAGACCGGCGATGAGCAGTCCCGAAATGCTGATGAATGGGAGAAAGTGATCGGAGAGCCACCACTCTACCCGCTTGCCACTCGTTACGGTCACAAAGGTCCCAGCGGGATATTCGACCTCGATGTTAGGTAGGACTCGGTCCCCTTTACCTGCTGGAATAGACACCTGGATCTCATTCGGTGCGCTCCTCACCACGTCATAGGCCGCCGTCCGATCCTGTTGCGAAGGGCGCAACGTTCCCCCTGGCGGCAGCTTCAGAGTCAGCGTTTTTTTGGCACCCTGGCCGTGCACGCGGCCCATATAGGCAGGCAGGAAGAGAACCTCGCGGCCGCCTTCCTGACGAACCAGGCGTCCGAGCCAGTAAACGATCTGGATCTTTGTAAGACCGGTGGGCAGATCTGCAGAGCAGTTTTTGCAGTGCTCCGCTCCGATGTAGATCGAGTAGCCCGGTACGTTGTTTTCCCGGGAAAAGTATTCGTCGCGTCCGTCGCGCCGGGCTGCGGCCAATTGGAAATCTCGCCAGTGAACACCCCCTGACGCATCCGTGAAACGTTGAGGGATATCGACGTAGACGCCGCCGTAATTTTCTGCCTTTTTTACTGCGATGTCGAAGAACTCCGACACGAAGCCAGTGCCGTCGGTGTAGACTTCAACCGTACTGTTTGCCGACTGGACCGTGAACTCCTTGTCAAAATCGCTGCACGACGTCAGAACGACCAGCATGGCGCATAAGATGGGCCATGCTAAAAGACGCAACACCTTGGCGGCGAAATTCTCATCTGAAAATTTAAAGTAAAGAATATCGTTCTTCAAAAAGAGATACCGAAGCTTACGTTGTCACAACAGCTGACAACGTAGTGGTGTTTTACGCAATACAAAAGAAGGTTGGCCCTGAAGCGACGGGAATTTTCGAGTCGCTCGTCAGTTGACGCCGCCAGCACGGCAAGGTTTCGCGGAAATCTTCGGGCAACGACGCAGGATCTCGGCTGTCGTCAACCACTGATATGCGCGAGAATTCGAGCCGCCGTCCGCTCCGGCGAAAGGTCCGTCGTATCGATTTCGACCGTGTGTTCAGCCAGCCCGCGCAGCAATTTATAGGTTGCCCGGAGCTGCTGCAGCCTCGCCGTATCCGTCAGCTTGAGCGCCTCGGATCGGCGATGAGCCGCGCGCCCAAGCTTTTCGCCAGCAAGCGGCCGACAGTCAACTTCCCGGTGCCTTGCCAGACGATACGGCTAGCAGGCTTTTGCGTCATGCCGCCTCGCTGTTCAGGTTGACGCCGCCGGCATCAGTCAGCAGGAAGGCTTCGCCGCAGGCTTTGGCGAGCGTGCGCACGCGCAGGATGTAGCTCTGGCGTTCGGTCACGGAGATAACACCGCGGGCATCGAGCAGGTTGAAGACGTGGCTGGCCTTGATGCATTGGTCGTAGGCCGGGAAGACGCATTTGTGCAGGCGCTGGTTGGCATTGTCGCCCGGCGCGCCGGCGGCGAGCAGCGCCTGGCATTCCTTCTCGGCATCGATGAAATGGCGATGCAGCATCTCGGTATTGGCGAATTCGAAATTATGGCGGGAATATTCCTGCTCGGCCTGCAGGAAGACATCGCCATAGCTGATCTTCTCGTCGCCTTCGCGGCCATTGAAGTTCAGGTCGTAGACGTTGTCGACGCCCTGCACATACATGGCGAGGCGCTCGAGACCGTAGGTCAGTTCACCCGCAACCGGCGAGCATTCGATGCCGCAGATCTGCTGGAAATAGGTGAACTGCGAGACTTCCATGCCGTCGCACCAGCATTCCCAACCAAGGCCCCAGGCACCGAGCGTCGGGCTTTCCCAATCGTCCTCGACGAAGCGGATATCGTGCAGCAGCGGATCGAGGCCGATGGCGGCGAGCGATCCGAGATAAAGCTCCTGCAGGTTCGGCGGGTTCGGCTTCAGGATGACCTGGTACTGGTAATAATGCTGCAGGCGGTTCGGGTTCTCGCCGTAGCGGCCGTCGGAGGGACGACGGGACGGCTGGACATAGGCTGCCTTCCACGGCTTCGGGCCGAGCGCGCGCAACGTAGTGGCCGGGTGGAAGGTGCCGGCGCCGACTTCCATGTCATAGGGCTGCAGAACCGCACAACCCTTGTCCGCCCAGTAATTATGCAGGGTCAGGATCAGCGCCTGGAAGGAGCGCTTGGGGTTCATGTGATCGGGAATGGCAGCAGACATGGGACGGTACCGGTTGCTTGGAATATGAGCGCGACAGGTGCCACGGAGGGCGACAGGGGTCAAGGGCCTCGCCGTCCGAGTACGCTACAGAAACGGATTGACGATCGTCAGTTGCTTTTCGACAATCAATCCGGCCTGCATGTCTTCGGAATAGAGTTGGTCGCAACCGGCCCTGAGAGCGGCAGCGACAATCAGGGCGTCATAGAATGAAAAGCGATAATGGTCGGCAAGATCGAGCGCGGCGATGGTAAGATCGTCATCCAGCGCCACAACTGCTGACACCAATATTAGAATGCTTCCCACCGCCTCCCGAATTTCGGACCATGACATAGCCAGCTTCTTGCGGCCGATATTGGCAAACTCGTTCAGTACCTGAGCGCTGATGACCGGCGAAGCGGCGAGCAATGCTTGCGCCTTATCCGACCGAACGTCATCGCTGAACGCATAGACCACGATGTTTGTGTCTATAAAAGGCATCAGCGAGCGTTTGCTTCGTCGCGATCAAACTTCCAGTCCGGCGGCAGCTTGCGCCTGAAGCGTCTAATTCTTTCCAATGCCCTTTCGCGGCTATCGTCCCTCTTTATTTCGAAGGCATTGTCCTCGGCGATGCGTACGACGACATCGTCGCCTTCCTTCAGCCCCAGAGCATCGGCAACTTTCGCAGGGATGCGGACCGCCAGGCTATTTCCCCATTTTGCGACTTGCATGGTCACCTCAGGATATACTTTTATTTATGTATATCATTATGCTGTCTTCCAAGGAAGCTTCTATTCGTCTTCCCGCTTGAGGCGATATTCACCCGTCGCCGGGTCCTTCACCAGCGTGCCGATAGCTCCGGTCTGCCGCTCCTTCTCGGCGCGGCGGGATTTTTCAGCAAGCTTCCGCGCATCAGAGACGAAGCGGCGATACAGCCACCAGCCCACGCAGACGAGGATCAATAACGTGATAAGCTGTGCCATGTCCCCTCGTTTCTCCCGTCAAAGCCCGTAACGGCTCCACAATGCTCTTTCCTCAGCCGCTTCGACAAGCCCCGATGCGAGGCCTGATGCCGCGCTTTCGAGCGAGACCGGCGAGATACCGGGAATACGGCGGCCGAGCAGGCCGCGAGTGGCCGTAACGAGCTGCAGCTTCGTCTTCGGGCCATAGCGTTTCTTCAGTTCCTGGCGCATGTCGCCGAGCCCATCGATGAGGCCGAGCTCCAGGCCGCGCGTGCCGCTCCAGAAGAGGCCGGAAAAGACGGTCGTATCATCCGTCAGCTTGCCGGTGCGCCGCTCGCGCACCATGGAGATGAAGACCTGGTGGATCTCGAGCTGCAGGCTCTTCAGATATTCGATGTCCTTTTCCTTCTCGGGCTGGAAGGGGTCGAGGATCACCTTATTTTCACCGGCCGTATAGACGCGACGTTCCACGCCAATCTTCTTCAATAGTTCCGGAAAACCGAAACCGCCCGAGACGACACCGATCGAGCCGACGATGGACGTCGGGTCGGCGATGATCTCATCGCCCGCCAGCGCGATCATGTAGCCGCCGGACGCCGCGACATCTTCCACGAAGACCAACACCTTCTTCTGCTTTTCGCGCGCAAGTTCGCGGATGCGCGTGAAGATGAGGCGGGACTGGACAGGCGAGCCGCCGGGCGAATTGATGGAGATGGCAACGGCGGGCGTGTCCTTCACGGAGAAGGCCTTCTCCAGAACCGGCGCGACATTGGCGAGATTGAGGGTCGGGCGGAATTGGCCGCCACCACTGATGATCGCGCCCTGCAGCCTGACGACGGGGATGACGATCCCGTCCCCGCGAAACCGCTTCGGCATCAGCTTTCTCAGAAATCCAGCCATTTCTCTTCCTTCACCATGATCGGCAGCGCCAGCATGCATATGCACATTACAAGGGCATTGCATGTATGCGCTGCAGCGACAAACGCAATGGCTACGTTTCCAAAACGTCGTTCTCCGATTCCTTATTGCGAATGACTTGCATTGTCATTCTAATCAGGCATAGTGCCGGCCTGGCAAACAGGTGAGAATGGCATGGACATTATAAATCCGAATGCAAAGGGCGGCTGGCGGACCGAGCGCGGGGAAGCTTCACTCTCCGACGTCTACCGTACGGTTGGTACGGGGCGGCACAGCTCCACGTGGCGGCGCGCGGCAGCCTTCCTCGGCCCGGGCTACATGGTTGCGGTCGGCTACATGGACCCCGGCAACTGGGCGACCTCGCTCGCCGGCGGATCGAAGTTCGGCTATGCGCTGCTGACCGTCGCACTGCTTTCGAACATCATGGCAATCGTGCTGCAATCGCTTTGCGCGCGTCTTGCGATCGGCTCCGGCCGCGACCTGGCGCAGGCCTGCCGCGATGCCTATCCGAGTTATGTCGCAGTACCGCTCTGGGCCTTTGCCGAAATCGCCATCATCGCCACCGATATTGCCGAGGTGATCGGCACTGCGATCGGCCTCAATCTGCTTTTCGGCATTCCGCTCGAAATCGGCGTGCTGATCACAGCACTCGACGTCTTCGTCATCCTTCTGCTGCAGAGGCTCGGCTTCCGCTGGATGGAGGCCTTCATCATCACGCTGCTCGGCGTCATCGCGATCTGCTTTGGGATCCAGATCTTCCTTGCCGACCCGCAATGGGGCGCCGTCATCAAGGGCTTCTTCCCCACGACCGAGGTCGTCACCAATCCGGAAATGCTCTACCTGGCGCTCGGTATTCTCGGCGCGACCGTGATGCCGCACAATCTTTACCTTCACTCCGGCATCGTGCAGACGCGCTCCTACGGCCATACCGTGCCGGAGAAGAAGGAAGCGCTGACCTTTGCGACGCTAGACTCCACCGTGGCTCTCTGCTTCGCACTCCTGATCAACGCCTCGATCCTGATCCTTGCCGCGGCCGCCTTCAATGCCAACGGCAAGACAGACGTGGTGGAACTTGGTGAGGCGCATTCGCTGCTGTCGCCGCTGCTCGGCCTTGCGATTGCGCCGACCCTCTTCGGCATTGCGCTGCTCTGCTGCGGCCTGAACTCCACGGTCACCGCCACGCTTGCCGGGCAGATCGTCATGGAAGGCTTCCTGAAAATCCGGCTGAAGCCGTGGGTGCGGCGCCTGATCACCCGCGCCATCGCGATCGTTCCCGCGGCTTTCGTGACGATCTGGTATGGCGATCAAGGCACGGCGGAACTGCTGATCCTGACCCAGGTGGTGCTCAGCCTGCAGCTTTCCTTCGCCGTCTTCCCGCTCGTCATGTTCACAGCCAGCAGGGCGAAAATGGGCGAGCTGGTGGCGCCGAAGTGGCTCAGCGCCGTCGCCTATGTAGTTGCCGTGGTGATTGCCGGCCTCAACGTCAAGCTGCTCCTCGACTTCGTGACTGGCGGCTAGGATTTGCTCTCATGCAAATTCAGTTGATTTAAAGCCTGGCATAGGCCGCACGGCCATTGTTGAAATCATCGACGAGAGGGGAGAACTTATGGCTCCCCTCTTCGTGCATGATAAGGGGAGCGCGAAGCGAAAGCCTTGCCCGCGAGCCCTTGATCGCCGTCACGAGGACGCGGACGGCATTTTCTCCTTCACGCGGATGGATGGCAGTGATCTCGATGCCGCCGAAGCGCTTGCCGCAGGCATCAATGATCTCGGCGATCGATTGCGGCCTCGCGATCAGCGACAATTGTCCGCCCGGTATCATGATGGCGCCGGCCGTGCGAACCCAGCGTTCGAACAGGCCATCGGTCATGGCATGCGCCTCGGCCTTCAGCGCATCCGGCGTCCTGCGATCGCCGGCATCGTTGAACGGCGGGTTCATAATAACGTGATCGAAGCTCTCGTCGATCAGGCCCGCGTCATTGCGTGCCTTGGCCGTCAGCGTGACATCGGCCTCGATGACCGAGACGCGGCCCGCCATATGGGCGTTGTCAGGCAGGTCGATGCTGCGGCGGGCGTAGTTTGCCATCTCGGCCGATCGCTCGAATAGCACGACCTCAGCCTTCGGAAGGCGGGACGCGACGGCAAGACCCGCCGCACCTGCACCAGCACCGAGATCGGCCACTTTTATTGGGCGATCATCGGCGACGAGGGCAGCCAGCAGCATGGCATCCATGCCGGCACGATGCCCCCTGCCCTTCGGCTGGACGATATGGAAGAGGCCGCGATGGAAGGCGTCTATGGTGTCAGCCACGGCCTGCGTCATTTTTTCACTTCCGCTCCCGAAGCTCGGCCCCGAGGCCGGCATCGGTCAAGATGCGCCGAGCTTGATCGGCCATCGCCTCGTCTACCAGCAGGCGGCGCGGCAGCATGCCGAGCGAGCCCTCCAGCACGCTCATGCCCTGATCTGCGATGAAGCACGCAATTCCCGCATCCTTCATGAGGCTCTCGGCAAATGAGAGCAGAACGGGATCGTTTGCGCGGATAAGCTCATGCATTTGCCGTCATTTTCCCTTCCGAATTTGCTGGCAGCGACAATTCACCCCTTGCCGCCTCCATCGCCCCTTTCTATTGTCAAAGGCAACGAATGAACAGGAGTCCGGGTCGTTGGGCGTGGTCATACCGCTTGAAGAAAACAAAAACAAACTGGCTTCCATAAAGCCGCTGGTGGACCTCACCAAGGCTGACATGGAGCGGGTGAACCAGCTTATCCTTTCCAAGGCCGGCTCCGATGTCCAGATGATTCCGGAGGTGGCGAACCATCTCATCTCCTCCGGCGGCAAGCGCCTGCGGCCGATGCTGACGCTCGCCGCGGCCTCGCTCTTCGGCTACCGGGGCGAGAACCACATCAAACTCGCGACCTCGGTCGAGTTCATGCATACAGCGACGCTGCTGCATGACGACGTGGTGGACGAAAGCGACCTGCGCCGCGGCAAGTCGACCGCTCGCACGATCTGGGGCAATCAGGCAAGCGTTCTCGTCGGTGACTTCCTGCTCGGTCAGGCCTTCCGCATGATGGTGGAGGTCGGCTCGCTGGAGGCGCTCGACGTGCTTTCCTCTGCAGCTTGCGTCATCGCCGAGGGTGAAGTGCTGCAGCTTTCCGTCGCAAAGAATATGGAAACGACCGAGGACGACTACCTCTCCGTCATCCGCGCCAAGACGGCAGCACTCTTTGCCGCCGCCGCCGAAGTCGGACCGATCGTTGCCGAGACCAACAAGTCCGGCCGCAATGCGCTGAAATCTTACGGCATGAATCTCGGCCTCGCCTTTCAGCTCGTCGACGATGCGCTCGACTACGGCGGCAAGGCTGCCGATCTCGGCAAGAATGTCGGGGATGATTTCCGCGAGGGCAAGATTACCCTGCCGATCATCCTCGCCTATCGCCGCGGCACGCAGGACGAACGTGCTTTCTGGCGCGATGCGATCGAAGGCGGCAACAGCAGCGATGCCAATCTGGAAAAGGCGCTTGGCCTGATCACCAAATATGGCACGCTGAACGACACGATCCAGCGGGCGGTCCACTATGGAACGATTGCGCGGGACGCGCTCGCGCCGCTGCCGGACAGCCTCTGGAAATCAGCCCTGATGGAAGTCATCGACTTCTGCATCGAGCGCGTGAACTAAGGCGTGTCGCGATCTTAGGCACAAAGCCGCCCGCACAGCTTTGGGCGGCGCGCGCCGATCAAACGTCCTTGAACGTGGGCTGAATTTCTTGCAGGGCCGCTTCAAAAAAGCCATCCTGTTGTGAATCAGTGTTTGCAACTGATTTTGCGGTCGGCGCGTCGTTCCGGCCGTTCCTGAAGAAAGGTTTTCTAATGCGGCAGAGATTTGTCACCCGTCTCCTTTCGAGCGCAGCCCTGGCGGCGGTCCTTTCGCTCGGTGGGATCGGCGGCGTGAGCGCCGAAGACGCGGCCAAGGCAGATGACGCCAGCAAAACCGTGACCTTCGATCCGGACAGCGTTTCCACGTTCTCGGGCGCGTTCCTTGCTGCCCGCACAGCCGATGTGGATCACGACTATCCGACCGCAATCGAGCTCTACAAGAAGGCCCTGCAGATCGAGCCGGGCAATCCGGAAATTCGCCAGCGCCTGATGATTTCGCTGCTGCTCAATGGCGACATCAAGGACGGCGTGAAATATGCCAACGACCTGAAAGGCGATCCGACCGTCGAGCGTATCACCACGATCGTGCGCGGCATGGATGCGATGCGCCGCGGCGAATTCAAGACCGCGGAATCGATCCTGAAATATGACGGGCCGAACGATCTCGACCGCATGATGAACGATCTTCTGCTTGCCTGGGCGCGCGTCGGTGCCGGCCGCGGTAAGGAAGGGCTCGCCATGGTCGAGAAGATGAAGGGACCTGATTGGGTCCGCATCTTCCAGAATTACAATGCCGGTGCGATCGCCATCGTCAACGGCGACGTCAAATCCGCCCGCCGGCATCTCAACGATGCTGTGCTGGACAAGGAAGGCGGAGCGACTGCCCCTGATACGTTCATGCGCGCCATCATGGCGCTCGCCCGCCTCGAAGCCTCGCAGGGCAACAGGCAGAAGGCGCTCGACGCCGTCTCGGTCGGCGACAACCTGCTGCCGAACTACGCCCCCCTGAACGCGCTGCGCGACAGCATAGAGAAGGGCGAAAAGCAGGAACAGCAGGTCAAGAGCGCCGAAGAAGGGGCTGCCGGCGTGCTCTTCTCTGTCGGCGGCGCGCTGAACCGTGACGGCGCCGAAGACATTGTCTCGCTCTATCTGCAGACCGCCAACGCGCTCGATCCGAACAGCGCCGATACGCTGGTGCTGCTCGGCGGCATTGCCGAAAAGCAGAACCAGATGGACCGCGCGATCGCGCTTTACCAGAAAGTGCCGGCGAATTCGCCGATGCGCCGCATTTCCGAATTACAGCTGGGCCTGGCGCTCGCCCAGGGCGGCAAGGTAGACGAGGCCCGCAAGCACCTGCAGGCGTTGATCACGTCTGACCCGAAGGATGTCAGAAGCTATCTCGCCTATGGCAGCGTGCTTTCCGACGCCAAGGACTATCAGGCGATGGCCGATAATTACGACAAGGCTGTCGACGTGATCGGGCCGTTGCCGGGCCGCGCAGACTGGAGCGTCTTCTTCCAGCGCGGCATCGCCTATGAGCGGCTGAAGAAATGGGATCAGGCGGAACCTAACTTCCGCAAGGCGCTCGACCTCAATCCGAACCAGCCGCAGGTTCTGAACTATCTCGGCTATTCCTGGATCGACATGAACCGCAACCTCGACGAAGGCCTTGAGATGATCAAGAAAGCCGTTGAGCTGCGTCCTGACGACGGCTACATCATCGATTCGCTCGGCTGGGCCTACTTCCGCCTCAACCGTTACAACGATGCTGTCGACGAGTTGGAACGTGCGGCGCAGATCAAGGCTGGCGACGCGACAATCAACGACCACCTCGGCGATGCCTACTGGCGCGTGGGCCGCAAGCTGGAAGCCGTCTATCAGTGGAACCGGGCGCTTGCCTCCGAACCCGAGGAAGCTCAGATCCCGAAGATCAAGGAAAAGGTCGCCAACGGCTTGCCTGCACAGGATGACGACTCCAAGACCGTCGACAAGAAGCAGCCGGACCCGCAGCCGGTGACGCCGCCGCCGGTCGACAAGAAATCCTGACGCCGCATGCCTGAAACGGGCATGCTGCTTTCCGGGCTCGGCGACTTCGCCATTACTGAAGATGCCTGCGCAAAAATCAATCTTGCCCTGCATGTGACGGGCCAGAGGCCTGACGGCTATCATCTTCTCGAAATGCTGGTGACGTTCGCACGGCACGGCGACCGGTTGGGTTTTGCGGCTGCCGATGCCGATGATTTCACGCTTTCCGGCCAGTTCGCCGATGTGCTCGCCGATGATCCCGGCACCAATTTGGTGCTGAAGGCGCGTGACCTGCTGCGGGAAGCGGCAGGCGGGACTCCGCCTGTTCGCATCCATCTGGAAAAGAACCTGCCGGTCGCTTCCGGCATCGGTGGCGGTTCCGCCGATGCCGCAGCGACGTTGCGCGGGCTGGTGCGCCTGTGGGATGTTGCACTTCCGGCTGACATCATTGCCGCACTGGCACTGAAACTTGGAGCCGACGTGCCGATGTGCCTCAAAAGCGCGCCGTTGATCGCACGCGGTATCGGCGAAGAGATCGAGACGGCCGACGCCCTGCCCTCCTTCGCCATGGTGCTCGCCAACCCTTTGAAAGGTGTTTCCACGCCCGAGGTTTTCCGGCGGCTTGCGACCAAGAACAATCCTCCGCTGGTCCTGACCAAGGCGCCGCACTGGATGGAAGCCATACGGGCGACACGCAATGATCTCGAGCCGCCGGCGCGAGAGCTGGTTCCCGAAATCGCCGAGATTTCGAACATGCTCACAGCGGAAGGCGCGCTTTTCACCCGCATGTCCGGCTCTGGCGCGACCTGCTTCGGCATCTTCGAGACACCCGTTGCTGCGTTGCGCGCAGCCGAGCGTCTTCACGCCGCCCGCCCGGGCTGGTATTTCCAGGCAACGGAGACTTTTGCAGGAGGTGTATGATGGCAGGCTTGGACGAAACACGCGCTTTTGTTCCCCTCGGTATCGCCGTGCTGACAGTTTCGGATACCCGCACGCTGGCCGATGACAAATCCGGCGACACGCTGGCGGCACGGATTGCGAAAGCCGGACATCAGTTGATCGACCGCGACATCGTGCCTGACGACCGCGAGAGGATCACTGCACGCGTGCGCGCCTGGACGGAGGCCAAGGAAATCGACGTCGTCATCACCACGGGCGGGACCGGCTTTACTGGCCGCGACGTGACACCCGACGCTCTGGAATCGCTCTTCGAAAAGAGGATGGATGGATTTTCTGCGGTATTCCACCGCATTTCCTATGACAAGATCGGCACCTCGACAATTCAGTCGCGCGCCACGGCGGGTGTCGCCAACGCTACCTTCATCTTCGTGCTGCCGGGCTCTCCTGGCGCCTGCAAGGATGCGTGGGACGGCATCTTGGAGGCACAGCTCGACTATCGCCATATGCCCTGCAATTTCGTGGAGATCATACCGCGTCTGGACGAACACCTGAAACGCGGCGCGACGAAGTAGACTGGCCACAGCAGCATCATTCCCTATGTCGCAAGGCCCGGCAGGGCGGGCATTGTGTCCCAGCTATCACCAAACAGCACCACGCAGCTTATGCCGTGAACATCCGTGACGACGAGCGTCCAGGTGCCGCTCTCAGCGGCATAAACCTCAAGAATGGCGTTCTGATTGATCAGTCCGACTGCCTTGAGCTTTTCAGCAAAGTTGCTGTCCAGGAAATTGACGATCTCGGATCGGCCTGCGCAACTGCGCATCATCTGCGATGCTGCCGGATGCGGATGCGCGATCACCAATGTCGTCAATATGACGGCCAGCAGGCCGTGGACCATATTGCGTAGCATGACGCACCTCCTTTCGCCGGGAACCCGGCAGAAGAGGAGATTTTCGCTGACCTGCTCTGCCGTTCACCGGCATTCCATGGCCATCCGTTGCGAAGCGAGGCGCTTCGGCGGCGCCATATCCAGATTATAGCGCGAAATTCTATTGAGCGCCATCTTTTCGCAATATCGAGGAGTGCAGCTATCGCGCGGCGCGGGCAACCCAGGAGGGAATCAATTCACTGGAGAGTTGGCGTGGTTTCTGCGCCTTGACGAATTCGGTAAGGCGCATGCCGCTCTTTGCAGCGGATACGGCAAGTTTCTTGGGCATGAGCAGGCCGAGTTCCAGCGGTGGTCTGGCACGGCCGACACGCTGGAAAAAGGGGCGTCGATAGCCACGCGAGGCAGTAAAGCGCGCAGAGACCTTATTCAAGGCCACATATTCCGAGACTTCGTCGATCCAGCCCGCCTGCGGTCTTGCGCCCGGCTCGACGAAGAGCAGCCACTCGCCGCGGGCGGATCGGATGATATCCTTGATATCCCATTGTGAATGGAAACGGCAGCCGGCAGCATCCGCCACCCGCGCCGTGCCGTCGCGCGAGCCGTGATCGAGCACGACCACGTCGCTGACGAGGCCTTCCACGGCGCCTGCCACCAATACCGATAGAGTCTGGGCCAGCTCGGATTCCTGATCCTGGCATTCAAGAACAACAGTCAACATTGCCTGTTTATAGAGCGCCGCACAAAATTTTGCCAGCGGGACTTTCCTCATTTTGTTCTTGCATTGTTCTCTTTTTGCCGATAGGAATTTAATCATCAAAACGAGCGGGATCGAGCGTTTTCCGCCAGTGGAGAATCCGATGAGACCACAGTCCCTTGCAGGGCAGGCCGCATTTGCGCCTGCCAATACGGCTGATATTGCCGACGCGATGATCGCGGCCTCGGGGCTGCGCATCGAAGTTGACCGGCGGCGTGGCCGCGGCGCGGGGCTGAACCCCAGCGGCCGCTTCGAGCCAACACAACGCGAAACCTTCGATGATGGCTGGCAGACGCTCGAGGAACTGCCGCCCTTCAAGACGGATGTGCAGGTCGAAAAGCCGCGCACGGCGATCACCCGCAACGAATCTCCCGATCTCTCCTTCGACCGGTCGATCAACCCCTATCGCGGCTGCGAGCATGGCTGCATCTACTGTTTCGCCAGGCCGACGCATGCCTATATGGGCCTTTCGGCGGGGCTGGATTTCGAAAGCAAGCTCTTCGCCAAGCCGGATGCGCCGAAGCTTCTGGAGCGCGAGCTCGCCAAGCCGGGCTACAAGGTGCGCGTCATCGCGATCGGTACCAATACCGACCCCTATCAGCCGATCGAGAAGGAATGGCGCGTCATGCGGCAACTCCTCGAAGTGCTGAATAAGGCCAATCATCCCGTGGCGATCGTCACCAAGTCGGCGATGATCCTGCGCGACCTCGATATCCTCACGGAGATGGCGGCAAAGAACCTCGTACGTGTCGGCATTTCGGTGACGACGCTCGACCGCAAACTTGCCCGCCTCATGGAGCCGCGGGCATCGACGCCGACGCGCAGGCTGGAGGCGATCCGTGGGCTTTCCGCGGCTGGTGTGCGCACGTCAGTGATGGCCGCGCCGGTCATCCCCGCACTCAACGACCACGAACTGGAACGCATCCTGGATGCCGCCAAGGCGGCGGGTGCCGAAGAAGCGAGCTATGTGCTTCTGCGGCTGCCGCTGGAAGTGAGCCCGCTGTTCCGCGATTGGCTGTTGCAGAATTATCCTGATCGTTATCGCCATGTCATGTCGCTGGTGCGCTCGATGCGCGGCGGCAAGGATTATGATGCCGAGTTCGGCAAGCGCATGAAGGGTGCGGGACCCTATGCCTGGCAGATCGCCCGCCGCTTCGAGATGGCGGCAAAGCGGCTGGGGTTGACCCGTCGAAGCCTTGCCCTGCGCGACGACTTGTTTGTGCCGCCTGGTGGCAGCGGCGTGCAGCTTTCGCTGCTCTGACTGATTGTTTTCAGGCAATTCCGGGCGCAAAGCGCTCAAGCACTTTTGCTGGAATTGCTTTTTTTGTTTTACGCAATTCCGGACGCAAAACCACTGCGCACTTTTGCTGGAATTGCTCGTGAGCTTGCGTGAGGCGTGAAGAAGACCTGCCCTGCGTCTTCTGCCTTGCGCAATTCCTGCGGATGGCCCTGACCGCACCATCCGCTGGACCGCCCCCGGCCGTCGCCGCCCTGATCCGGGGGCTTGCAGGAAATCGGGTTGGCGTGCGAGGTTCAACCGCATGAAACGTCGCACGTCACCCGATTCTCCTCTGCTCTTTGAAGAGGCTCCCCTTGTGCCGGATTTCCGGCTGGAGCTGAAAGCCCGCAAGGCTGGCCACTGGCCTGTCGCCGGCGCAGACGAGGCCGGACGCGGACCGCTTGCCGGTCCTGTCGTTGCTGCAGCCGTGATCCTCGATCCCAAGCGCATTCCCGAGGGTCTCAACGATTCCAAGCAGCTTTCAGCGCAGCGGCGCGAGGAGCTGTTCGTCCAAATTCTCGCGACCGCAACAGTCTCCATCGCCTCCTCCAGCTCTACACGCATCGACGAAACCGATATCCGCAAAGCAAGCCTTGATGCTATGCGCCGTGCGATCTGCAGCCTTTCCATACCGGCAAGTTATGTACTGACGGATGGGCTGGACGTGCCTATAGGGCTCGACTGCCCCGGACAGGCCGTGGTGAAGGGTGACGCACGCTCCGTCTCGATCGCCGCCGCTTCCATCGTCGCCAAAGTGACGCGCGACCGGATGATGGCGCGGGCGCATCTGGTGTTTCCCGAATATGGTTTTGCCGCTCATGTCGGGTATGGCACGGCGCAGCATCGCTCCGGCATCGAGAAGCACGGGCCGTGCCCGCTGCACCGGATGAGCTTCCGGCCACTCCGCAAGGACGGCGTCGTGGTAGAGGGGAATGGGGAAATGCTGGAGGATTAGACTCCAGCGCCACCGCCTCGTTTCCTTGCGAGCCGCAGGGGCGGGAAAGCGCCGGAGGCGGGCCATTGCCTCATGCAGAGCGCTTCTGAGCCAAGTTCCCAAAGGGCCGGCTCTTTGGTGCGTCGCGCAGCCATCACAAGCTCGCACATCACGCCAATCACACGGCATCTGCCAAAAAGCAAAAAGCCCCACCGAAGCGGGGCTTTTCCAATCCTGCAGCGCTGCAGCTCAGTTCAGACGGGTCTTCACTTCGCCGACGGCCTGACCGAAGAGCTCAGACTGAATCTTGCCATCAGCCTGCTTACCGATAACGGATTCAGCGGCTGCAATGGCGAGATCGACTGCAGCAGAGCGAACAGCCTTCATTGCGTCGGCTTCGGCCTGCTTGATCTTCTGCTCGGAAAGAGCCGTGCGGTTGGCGACGAATTCTTCCGTCTTCTTCTTCGCTTCAGCGGTCAGCATTTCGGCTTCGCGCTCGGCAGCGGCAACGATATGCGCTGCTTCAGCTTCAGCTTCCTTGCGCTTGCGCTGGTATTCAGCGAGCAGATGCTGGGCTTCTTCACGCAGACGCTTGGCTTCCGCCAGCTCATTGCGGATCTGGTCGGCGCGGTCGTCAAGCGACTTCGCCATCATGCCCGGAACCTTCAGGTAGACGATCAGCGCCAGGAAGAGAACAAGGCCAACAAAGGCGAAGAAAGTTGCATCAAAAGCAAATTCCATCGATCAAGCCTCCTTCTTGGCTGCTGCAACGGCAGCAACGACATCAGACCGGGCGGCAGAGCCGCCGATGAGCTGTTCGACAACGGCTGCTGCGGTTTCCTCGGCGATGGCGCCGACATCGGCAAAGGCCTTTGCCTTCACATCGGCGATACGGGCCTCGGCAGCCTTCAGCTTTTCGGTCAGGTTTGCCTCGACAGCGCGACGATCACCCTCAGCCTTTACCTTGGCGGCGTCGCGAGCGGCAGTGCCGATCGAATTTGCCTTGGCGCGGGCAGCGGCGAGTTCGCCTTCGTAGGTTGCGACAGCGGCATCAGCCTCAGCCTTCAGGCGGCCGGCCTCGTCGACATCCTGCGAGATGCGGTTGTGACGCTGCTCGAGGATCGAGCCGATGCGCGGTGCGATGACCTTTTGCATGAGCAGGTAGAAAATGACGAACGTGATCACCAGCCAGAGAAGCTGGGATGCGTAGGTCGACGAATCGAAAGGCGGAAAAGGCCCACGCGCGTGCTCGCCTTCGGCGACGCCGGTCTCGGTATGAACCTCGCCGGCAGCCGGAGCGGCATGCGTATCCGTCGCGGTTCCCGCCGGGACCTCTTCAGCGTAGGCCGGGGTCACAAAGTACATGCTCACCTCCAGGTGTACTGCAAATGCAAAGGATCACGGCTCGCTGTTCGCAGGCCGTGATCCATCAATCCACCGATGTTAAACGGCGAAGAGCAGGAGAAGAGCGACGAGCAGCGAGAAGATGCCCAGAGCTTCCGTAACGGCGAAGCCGAATACCAGACGGCCGAACTGGCTGTCAGCGGCAGACGGATTGCGCAGAGCGCCGGAGAGGTAGCTGCCGAAGATGTTGCCGAGGCCGAGAGCCGTACCGGCCATACCAAAGCAAGCCAGACCTGCACCGATGAACTTTGCTGCTTCCGCTTCCATGTTGAACTCCTTTGAAATGGTTGTTGCGGCGAATGACTGACGCCCTTTGACGTCGATGTCGTTATCCTTAGTGCCCGCCCGGATGGATCGCGTCATTGAGGTACATGCAAGTCAGCACCGCAAAGACGTAAGCCTGGAGGAAGGCAACGAGGAACTCGAGACCGGTCAGGGCGACGGTCATGATGAGAGGAAGAACGGCTCCGCCGACACCGACTGCACCGAAGGCTCCAAGCGAGGCGACGAAGCCTGCGAACACTTTCAGCGTGATGTGACCGGCGAGCATGTTTGCGAAAAGACGAACAGAGAGTGAAATCGGACGGGACAGGAAGGAAATGACTTCGATCGCGACGACCAGCGGCAGCAATATTCCCGGCACGCCCGAGGGCACGAAGACATTCAGGAAGTGGAAGCCGTGCTTATAGAAGCCGTAGACGAGCACCGTGCCGATGACGAGGATCGCCAGCGCGAAGGTGACGATGATCTGGCTGGTGATCGTGAAGAAATACGGGAACATGCCCAGCAGGTTTGCCGTCAGCACGAACATGAAGAGCGAGAAGACCAGCGGGAAGAACTTCATTCCCTTGGTGCCCGCCCCTTCCTTCAGCATGCCCGCAATGAACTCGTAGGACATTTCGGCGAGCGACTGCGAACGACCGGGAACGACGGCGCGGTTCGAGGTCGAGAAATAGAGGAAGCCAGCGGCAACAGCAGCCGAAGCCACCATGAAGAGCGATGCGTTGGTGAACGAGAAATCAATCCCGCCGATCTCGATCGGCACAATCTTGAAGATCTGGAACTGATGAGTCGGATCGCTGGACACCGGTTGCTCTCTCTCTTTGACCCGCCCAAGAGGCGGAAATTGCACTGGACCGAAACGGTCCTTATTTCTCAGGCGTTCTGCGGTCCAGGGGTTGGGTGACCTTCCCCGCGGCGCGCAGAACATTCAGTACGCCGGCACAGAATCCAAGAAGCAGAAGAACAATCAACCCCCAAGGCGCCGTACCGACAAAACGGTCGAGGAGATAGCCGAGCACAGCACCGACAACGATGGCGGAAATGAATTCGCTCGAAAGCTTCATCGCCTGCGCATAGCCCTTACGGCTCTGCTCGGCGCTGGCCTCCCGCGCTTCTTCCTTCCTGTCATCGACACGCTTGGAGGCAAGTTCCGCCTCCAGCTGCCGACGGCGCTGCTCAAGACTTTCTTCGCGGTCATCCGCCATCGTGCTCTCCTCCGCTTCCGTCGCCCGCAATCCCGCTACCCCGGTTTTCCGAACCACGGACGCGAAGGTTAAAGAACCTTCCGGCCCGTTCTGAAGTCGCGCGCAACATAGTTTTAGGAATTAGCATAGTCAAGGCGTAGAGAGCTGGTGTCCAGCCATAAAATAACTGTAATAAATCAGGTATTTAAGCGGAATCCGGCCGCTCGGACAGGATTTCATCCAAAGAATCCGCCTTCGAACGGCGCCGGTCGGCGCAAAATCCACAATCAGCAGCCCTTTTGCCTCAGCTCCAGCCGCCGCCATAGGTGCGGTAGAAGACATGCATGCCGATGCGGCCGACCTTTTCCATGGTCCTGGCCCAATTCGGCCGGACGTAGACGGCATGGTAATGCGTGGCCGAACCGACCTGCGGCAGCCAGATCCTGCCTGATGTCACGGCCATGGCGACATCGCGGGCGACGCGCCAGTGATATTGCGAATTTACCCGGTCCTTGATGTTGTCGCAGGCGAAGGAAAACTGGCAGCGGTTGCGCCAGTCTTCGTTCTGGTAGACGACGCCGCAGATGGTCTTCGGATAGGCCGGGTTGCGGACCCGGTTGAGGATGACCTGCGCGACAGCCGCCTGCCCCTTCACGGATTCACCGCGCGCCTCGAAATAGATGCCCGATGCCAGGCACTGCTGTTCGCGGGCGGAAAAGACACTGGGCGGCAGGATGCTTGCGGCCCAGGCATGGTCCTTCGGGCCGATCTGGGGCACGAAACGGCCTTCGTCCTTGTCGGTCAGGATCGAATCGAAAGGCGACTGACGAGAATAATCTGGCGCGGCAGGCGCATAGGCCGCCGCCAGCGCATCCGCCTTGTCATTGGTCACGAGGCCAGCCAGCAAGGCCGGCATGGCATTGTCCTGCTGTGGTGCCGGCTGCTTCTTGTAGAAGGCCATGGCGATCTCGATCTCCTTGCCCTTGATCGTCGGCTTCACGAAGGCCGACTTGTCCTTGAGATCGAAGACCGGGCGAAAGAGGAGCTTGGTGCGCTCGAGGATGGAACCGGCCGAGAAATCCTTCGGCGGCAGCACCCTTTCGACGGCGACGACGCGGCCCTTCTTGGCGTCGCGATTGACACGATCCTCGTCCGTGGTTCCCCCATTGCCCTTCTCACCGGAGACGAAGGCAACCTTACGGCCGTCGGGCAGCACCATGCCGGCACCGGCCGCGATCGAGCCGGTGGCGCCGGGATCGGCAAAGGCGAGTTCGGCCTGGTGGATGGAGCCAGCCGGCGAATTGGTCAGAACCATGCGCCAGCTTTCGCCATCATTGTCGAGACCGGCGAGCATGGTGGCGAGATCGGCATGGGAGGCGACGCTCGGAAAGATCAGCCATCCGGCCACGCCGAAGATCGCGGGAGAGACCCAGTTCTGGGGCAAGAGACGCAGCTTGCTGCGGGAACGACCATTTCGACGCAACGCGGACTCCGGGCATGGGACGCAGGAACAGTCCCAAGAAAATCCCGCATTAACCTTGATAGCTGGTTAACGACCTGTCCCGGAATATGCTCATGAGGATTTCTGCATATTCTAATGCGGCTGATATTTTCGCGAGGCGGATCATCTCGCCTGCTCATTCCCGTGCCCGTCACAGAAATGGGAGAGGGCGAGATGGTGCCCCCTCCTTGCTTCCCGTCAGATGATGACGTGCGAACCCAGTTCCACGACGCGGTTGGCCGGCAGACGGAAGTAGTCGGAGGGGTTGGCGGCAGCGTTGGCGAGCGCGATGTAAAGGCGGTCCTGCCAGTAGGGCATGCCGGACTTGGCATCGGGCACCAGCTTGCGGCGGCCGAGATAGAAGGACGTCGTCATGATGTCGAACTTCAGGCCGGTCTTGCGCAATGCCGCCAGCGCCTGCGAGACATTCTGCGATTCCATGAAGCCGAAGAGCAGTTCAACACGCGAGAAACGCTCGGAGATCTGCTCGACTTTGTAACGCTCCTGCGGCGAGACACGCGGTTTGTTCACCGTGCGGATCGTCAGGATGACGTTGCGGTCATGGAGCACGTGATTGTGCTTGAGATTATGCAGCAGCGCGGCGGGCGCCGAATCCGGATCGCTGGTCAGGAAAATCGCGGTGCCTGGAACATGGGCCGGAGAATGCTCGCTCTTACGCTCGATGGAGCTGACGAAAGAGGCGAGCGGAATGTCGGTATGGCGGGTCTTTTCCGTCAGGATCGCCGTACCGCGGCGCCAGGTCCACATGATGACGGTGAAGGCGGTCGCAATCATGATTGGGATGTAACCGCCGTCATGGATTTTCAGAAGGTTGGCGCCGAGGAAGATCAGCTCGAGAACGAGCAGCGGCAGCAGAGCGATGATGGCAACCGGAAGCGACCAGTTCCAACGGACGCGGACGAACTCGAAGGCCATGATCGAGGTGACGAGCATCGCGCCCGTGACCGAGATGCCGTAGGCGGTCGCCAGCGCATCGGAGGTCTTGAAGCCGAGCACCAGGAAGATGACGCCGAAGAACAGCACCGCATTGACCGAAGGCACAAAGATCTGCCCGGTATTGGTCTCGGACGTGAAGAGAATTTCCATGCGCGGCAGGAAGCCGAGGTTGATCCCCTGGCGCACCAGCGAGAAGGCACCGGTAATGACGGCCTGGCTGGCAATGATGGTAGCGGCAGTCGCGAGGATGACGACCGGCAGCAGCGCCCACTGTGGGTACATGAGATAGAAAGGATCGGACATCGTCGCCGGATTGCCGAGAACGAGCGCGCCCTGCCCCAGATAGTTCAGCGTCAGTGACGGGAAAACCAGCACAAACCACGCCCACTGGATCGGACGCCGACCGAAATGGCCGAGATCCGCATAAAGCGCTTCCGCGCCGGTGACGGTCAGGAAGACGGCGCCGAGAACGACAACGCCGTAGAAACCCTCATGCAGCAGAAAGCTGACGGCATAATAGGGATTGAAGGCGGCGAGGATGCCGTAATCATCCGAAATATGGGCGATGCCGGCGGCAGCCATGACGAGGAACCAGAGCGCCGTGATCGGGCCGAAGAGGCGAGCAACGGCCCCCGTGCCATGCGACTGCACGACAAAGAGCAACGCCAGGATCGCCACGGATATGGGCACGATATATTCCGACAGGCTCGGGGTCACGAGCTTCAGACCTTCGACGGCCGAGAGGACGGAGAGCGCCGGCGTGATCATAGCGTCGCCCAGGAAGAGCGCTGCGCCCATCAGGCCGAGCAGCATCAAGAGCGCAGTATGGCCGTTGGCGGTCTTCATCAGGAGGGCAAGCAGCGACAGCGTACCGCCTTCGCCGTCGTTGTCGGCGCGCAGCAGGAAGAGCACGTATTTGATGGTGACGATGATGGTCAACGCCCAGATCATCAGGGAAATAAGGCTGATGACCTCGAAACGGGTGAGACCATCATGGGCGACCGGCTTCAGCGCTTCACGGAAGGCATAAAGCGGGCTCGTGCCGATATCTCCATAAACGACGCCTACCGAACCCAGCGCGAGATAAAAGAGCTTGCGCGGCCCAAGGTGACGTTCGTGAGAATGGCTTTCTTCAGACATGAAGCAATTACAGGCTCCTCAGAGCCAGCCTTTCCAGCGAAAAAAGAAGAAGGGGACGACGGCGGAGATCACCATGAGGCCCAGCGAGTAGGGATAACCCGCGGTCAGGTGCAACTCCGGCATGAATTCGAAATTCATGCCATAGATGGAAGCGACCAGCGTCGGCGGCAAGAACACAACCGAAGCGATCGAGAAAATCTTGATGATGGCATTCTGCTCGATATTGATGAGGCCGAGCGAGGCGTCGAGCAGGAAGGTGATGTTGCCGGCGACGAAGGCAGCGTGTTCCGAAAGGGACTGGATGTCACGCGAGATCGTTCGGCAAAGTTCCTTGGTTTCCTGATCGTGCTGCACGACAGGGATCGTATAAAAGAAGGTGAGCAGGCGCGAGAGCGAGCCGAGGCTGTCACGCAGCTTGCTGATCATGCGGTGATGACCGGCAATGTCCTTCAGTTTCTCTTCCAGATAGTTCGAGGGCTTGCGCACCTTCTTGGCGCGATCGCCGAAGACGTGGACCGACAGGATATCCAGCCGGGACACCGAGGCTTCCAGGACTTCTGCCGTGCGGTCGACGATCGTTTCCAAAAGCTTGGCGAGCAGGGCAGCGCCACTGCGCCATTGCTCCGGTATGCGGTGCAGGGCAGCGATGAAAAGCGCGAAAGACTTCGGATGGGCGTAGCGGATGGTCACCAGCCGGTCGCCGGCCAGAATGAAGGCGACATCCGTCAAGGTCGGGGCTTCCGTCTCTGCCTTCCATATCAGCGAAGCTGTCATATAAACTGCGTTGTTTTCGACATAAAGGCGCGCGGACGGCTCGATCGCCCTGAGATCGTCACGCGTCGGCACTTCAATGCCAAGAACCTTTTCGACATGCAGCTCCTCCTCGCGCGTCGGTTCGACCATGTCGATCCATATCACATCCGCCGGAAACTCAGGAGGGTTCGCAAGATCGCGAATCTCGATCGATTTGCAGTTGGAACAGTATGCGGTGATCACAGTCCGCATCTCCGGCGCCGGCAATGCCCGGCCGTCCTGGCTCTTTTCATCGAGAACCCTTCCATGCGGCCGCGAGCGCGGTGACGCCAGGCGCACTCGTCATCGATCGTAGCGGAAGTGGATAAAAAGAGTTCATGCAACTCCGGCCATATGCGGCCTTTCCGGCCGGGTTGCTCCACCGCATCGCAGTCACCAATCCTTCGATCGACAAGTCAACTCCGAACATGCAGAGAGGCCGAACCTTCATCGACAGGCGGCCATCGCAGAGCATTTGCAGACGCGCCATCATGACGCCGGCGCGCATATGCAGCAAAGCCGGAAAATAATCAAGACATCTTACCTGAACCGCGCCCTTTCATCTCATTTCCCCCACAATTCGGGGTGAGCAGCCAAGTGATTCGCGCTATTCGAAGACGATGGCAGGTGCGGCGCGCTGTGGCTTTTGGCCGACCTGTTCCCAGACCTTGGCGGCGATGGCACGGTAGATTCCGGCCACGATGCCATTCGGATCGGAGGCAACGAGCGGCGTTCCGGCATCCGAGGTCTCGCGGATATTCATGGTCAACGGAACTTCGCCGAGGAAGGGTACGCCGATGCGCTCGGCTTCCTTGCGAGCACCGCCGTGGCCGAAGATGTCGTAGCGCGTGCCTGTATCGGGCGCGACGAAATAGCTCATGTTCTCGACGATGCCGAGAACCGGCACCTCAACCTTACGGAACATGTTGAGACCCTTGCGAGCATCGATCAACGCCAGGTCCTGCGGCGTGGAAACGATGACGGCGCCGGCAAGCGGCACCTGCTGGGCCATGGTGAGCTGGGCGTCGCCGGTGCCGGGCGGCATGTCGACGACGAGAACATCGAGTTCACCCCAGGCGACTTCACGCAGCATCTGCAGGAGGGCGGACTGAACCATCGGCCCGCGCCAGATCATCGCCGTTTCCTCATCGACGAGGAAGCCCATGGACATGACCTTGAGGCCGTAATTCTCCATGGGATTGATGATGCGGCCATCGATCTGCGTCGGGCGGCCGGAAATCTTGAGGAGGCGCGGCATGGAGGGACCGTAGATATCGGCATCGAGAATGCCAACGCGAAGACCGTTGGCCAGCAGGCCGAGTGCCAGATTGACCGCCGTCGTCGACTTGCCCACACCGCCCTTACCCGATGCGACGGCGATGATGGCGCCGATACCGGGAACGCCGATCTTGGCCGTGCGCGGCGGCGGTTGCTGCGGCGTATGGGAGTGGCCGTGATGGCTGTGGTCAGCCTGTGGGGCCGGGCGCGCTGCAGGTGCATTTGCGGCGGCCTTCTTGTCTGCCGTCAGCGCCACAAGCGCGCCTTTCACACCCGGCATTTCCTTGATGACACGCTCTGCGGCAAGCCGCATCGGCTCCAGTTCCTTGGCGCGTTCCGCCGGCACGGTAATGGAGAAATAGACCTTGCCGTCGGAGATGAAGACGTCGGAAACCATGCCGAGTTCGACGATACTGTGCTCCAGATCCGGCCCGCGCACGGTCTTCAGCGTTTCCAGAACCTGTTCCTTGGTGACCTCGGTCATTCCGCCCTCACTGCTTTTCTTTGTCTGTAAATAGTGGAGGCGGGCGGCTTCGCCAAACAAAATCGGGCGGCAGGCACATCTCATATCGAAGGAAAGGCAGCGGGCTCTCTCTCCGTTGCGGCCATCAAGTCCGCCGGGCTTTCGCCCTGATGGCCGCAACGGCCTCCCCGAGAACCGACGCAATTCGGGGCGAATTAGCGCAAGCGAAAAAAAAGACCAGAAAAAACTAAAGGAAATCGTCCGGTTTCGAAACAGCGGCAAAAGGCGGTTGCCTAAACGCAACAACCGCCCCCAACATCGTAGGGCCGGGAGAAAAGCGGCAACGATATCAGGCGGCGGCGTGTCGGTCGCACCATTGGGCTGGCGCTGTTATCAAAGTCCCCTCTGGACCTCTGCCAATAACAATGCAGGAAGCGTGCCAACTGCGAAATTGACGAAAAGGGATGACAATTGTCAATTTGGACAGCGAGCAACGAAAACGGCGCTCAGATATTGAGCAGCCCGGCAGCGCCTGACGTTATTTTAGGCTGGTGACGTTACTTGATGAGACCGATGCGCAGCGCCTTGGCGACGGCCTGCGTGCGGTTGACCGTATCCAGCTTCTTGGTGGCGCGGTTCAGGTAATGATTGACCGTGTGCTCCGAGAGATCGAGGATTTCGGCGATCTCGGCGCTGGTCTTACCTGCGGCAGTCCAGTTGAGGCAGTCGATCTCGCGGTCCGTCAGCGTATCGGTCATGCGCGTATCGAGATTACGGATCTCGGCGAGCCGGTCGAAGACGTGGATGGCGATGTAGCTGAGCTCACGCATCTCGGTGGGCGTATAAGGTTCGCGATCGCCGGCGAAGGAGACCGCACCGCGCGCGCCTGATGGTTCATGTGTCGGAAAAAAAGCGCTACGCACCATCTTGAAGCGTTCGAAGAGAGCGGCAACCAAGCCCGTTTTGCCATCATCGCGCGGCCAGGCGGTCCGTGCCGTATCGTGGAAGAACGGCAGGGTTGAGGTACGCAGCCGCCGCAGGACCGGGCTGTTCATCATCAGCCCTTCCTGGTCGTAGGTGGACAGCAGTTCTGCCGGCCAGCTCGTGATAATCGTGTTGCCCTGCAGATCGAAAGAGGTGATCGGCGGCAGGTTCAGAACCATGAAGGCTCGGCTGCGATAGGTCTCCGTCACCCGCTTCATGAAGCGGAAGATGTCGAACTGCGTCTTTAGACTGGCGACCTCCTGGACATAGGCGTCTTCCACCGAAGTTTGCGGTAAGCTTGCCATCAGATTTTTTCGCCTTCGAACCGGGGTTTGGGTAAACCGCCGGCAGCCTGTGTGGAAAAACGGTCAGGTGCAGGGTGGGTTACACAACGCCCGTCAGATCAATAGGATTCAGCCTCGGCGCGCAGCGCGTTCGGCCGGTGAATTGTCGATGATTTCGCGGACGACCCCAGTTGGCGTGATTCGCCGTCAAATCTCAATAACGCACTCATCATAAGCATGCTACGTATACGACGTCCAGCAGTTGATCACGGTCAGATCGTTTCAACCAGATCGGTTTCAACGCCTCGGCCCGAGGCGGATGCGCATTTCGTCCATGATCTTCCGCGCCGTCACCTGAACCGGGACGGCCCATTCGTGGAGAAGTTCCATCGACAGGCGGTAGGCGGGACCGGTGACAGAGACCCCGCCGATGAAGGAGCGGTCGTCCGACCAGATGGGGGCGGCGACGCAGCGGATACCCGCCTCGTGCTCTTCCCGGTCGTAGGCATGACCGGCAGAGACAATATCGCCGATTTCCGTCAACAGGGTTTCACCGCTCACATGCGTCGAGGGCGTGAAGCGGTTGAAACGCAGGCTGGGAAGCAATTCGCGGAGTTTGTCCGCCGGCAGAACCGAAAGGGCCGCCTTGCCGACACCGGTGCAATAGCAGGGTGAGGCATTGCCGATCTGTGAATACATGCGCACCGGTTGGTGCCCTTCGACCTTGTCGAGATAGATGATGGAGGAGCCGCGCAGCACGCCGAGATGGACGGTCTCGCCTGTCTCCCGATGCAGGGCGGCGAGATGCGGCGCGGCAATCAGGCGGAATTCGTTGCGCGCCCAGCTCCGTGAGGCGAAGTCGAGCAATCGCAAGCCAGGCGCATAACGTCCCTCCGCATCGATTTCGAGAAGCCCCTCCTCCACGAGATGGCCGAGCTGGCGGTGCAGCGTACCGCGCGGCTGGCTGGCAAGCGCGAGGATATCGGTGAAGCGCAAGGGAGCATCAGCATGGGTGACGAGATCGAGCACGGCCATCAGCTTGCCGAGCGTGCCGGTATCACGCGGCGTGCCGGTCGCCCCCTTGTCATCTGCCTGCGCCATGCTGTCGCCGCCTGATATCATCGCCTACTACCCTTGACAGGTAAGGCAGCCTAATCGGATAATTCCATATAGTCAAATTAAGTTCCAAATAATGGAATTTACAGCATGCTGGGAGGAGAGAGACGGTGAGCGCTATGTCTGCACAATTTCCCGAATTCAGGGATCGCGCAGTGCTGGTGAGCGGAGGCGGCTCCGGCATCGGTGCTGGGCTCGTCGAGGGTTTTGCAAGGCAGGGCGCAAAGGTCTCCTTCCTCGACATCGCCGAGGCTGAAAGCCGGGAACTAGCGGAACGGCTTTCCGGAGAGGCTGCGCATCCGGTCAGCTTCTACCACACCGACCTGCGCGATATCGACGCTATCAGGCGCACGGTGAACGAGGTTGTCGAAAAGTCCGGGCCGATCCGGGTGCTCGTCAACAATGCAGCCTGGGACGACAGGCACGAATTCGATGATGTGACCGAGGACTATTGGGACAACAACCAGGCAGTCAACCTGCGCCATGTCTTCTTCACCTCGCAGGCAGTGGTGCCTTCGATGCGGACGGCCGGCGGCGGGGCGATCATTAACATGTCGTCCATCGCCTTCAAATTGAACATGGGCGTTTTCCCCGCCTATGCCGCCGCCAAGGCCGCTGTGATCGGCCTGACGAAGAGCATGGCCGGAAGGCTGGGACCTGAGAATATCCGCGTCAACTGCATCCTGCCGGGCATGGTGGTGACCGAGCGGCAGATGAAGCTGTGGCTGACGGAGGAGAGCATTGCCCGTTCCATGCAGGGGCAATGCCTGAAGATCGTATTAAAGGCGGACGCAATTGTCGGTCCGGCTCTTTTTCTTGCATCCGACTGCGCAGCCGGCATGACCGCGCAGTCCCTAATCGTCGATGGAGGCGTTCTCTAATGGCAAATCCCGCTTATGTCGCGGTGGACTGGGGCACCAGCAGCTTCCGGCTCTGGCTTATCGGTGCCGACGGCAGCGTTCTTGCCGAACGCCGTAGCGGCGAAGGTATGACGACGGCCGCCAAGACCGGCTTTTCCCAAGTTCTGGCTGGACATCTCGCAGCGGTCGAAGCGCCTGATGACCTGCCGGTCATCGTCTGCGGCATGGCGGGCGCACGGCAGGGCTGGGTGGAGGCCGGTTATATCGACGTGCCGGCTTCGCTTTCCTCGATCCTATCAGGTGCAGTGTCCGTGCCGGGCGAAAACCGCGATGTGCGTATCCTGCCCGGCCTTGCCCAGCGCGATGCGGCGATACCCGATGTCATGCGCGGTGAGGAAACACAGCTTCTCGGCGCGCTCGGCCCTGCGAGCCGCGGTGCACAAGCCGTCTGCATGCCGGGCACACATTCCAAGTGGGTGCATGTGGAAGACGGCAGAGTGACCGGCTTTGCCACCTTCATGACGGGTGAGCTTTTCGACGCGATTACCAAGCATACCATCCTCATGCATGCCGTTGCCGGCGCCGAGGATCAGCCGGTCGATGCGGCCGCCTTCGAGGCTGCGGTCGCAGCGGCCTTCGAACGGCCGGCACTGGCCTCCAACCTGATTTTCACCGCCCGCTCCGGTCAGCTTCTGCACGGTATTTCGGCCGCTGCCGCACAAGCTAAGCTCTCGGGCATCTTGATCGGCCTCGAAATCGCCGGTGCGCTGCAGGATGCCGGCAAGGGTACGGCCATCACACTCGTCGCGTCCGGACGCCTGCAGGCTCTTTACGAGCAGGCCTTCCGCACACTCTCCCTTTCCTTCACCGCCATCGATGCCGATGCCGCCGTTCGCGGCGGGCTTTCGGCTGCTGCCCAAACCATCTGGCCAAATTGAGCCATCTGGCCGAACCGAGAAAGACACCTTCCATGAACCGTATCCCCTTCCCCGATATGAAGCGTCCGCTGATTGCCATTTTGCGCGGCATCAAGCCCGAGGAAACAGAGGCCGTGGTCGGCGCGCTGATCGAAAACGGCTTGACGGCGATCGAGATCCCGCTCAACTCGCCGGAGCCTTTCAAATCGATCGAGATTGCCGCCAAGATGGCGCCGGCTGATGTGCTGATCGGAGCCGGCACCGTATTGACCACAGAGGCCGTCGACAGCCTGCATGCCGCTGGCGGCAAGCTGCTGGTGACGCCGAATGTCGAGCCCGACGTCATCATCCGTGCCCGCGACTATGGGATGGTGACAATGCCGGGCGTCTTCACGCCCACAGAGGCGCTGCAGGCGGCCCGCGCGGGTGCGACTGGCCTCAAGTTCTTTCCCGCCAGCGTTCTCGGCCCTTCCGGCATCACCGCGATCCGCGCCATCCTGCCGCCGGAGCTGGTGATTGCGGCGGTCGGCGGTGTGTCGGACAAGAACTTCTCCGACTACACCAAAGCCGGCATTCTCGCCTTCGGCCTCGGCACCAGCATTTACAAGCCCGGAATGACTGCTGCAGAGGTTGCCGAGCGAGCCAAGGCAACCATCTTAGCCTATGACGCAGCCATAGGAGCATAGGCATATGACTGATATTTATGAATTCGAGGGCAAAACACTTTGCAATACCAATTCGGTTCTCGGTGAAGGCCCCACTTACGATCCCGTTTCCAACACCGTCTGGTGGTTCAACATTCTCGGCAAGGAGCTGCACGAGCTCAATCTTTCGACGGACGAGAAGAAGGTGCATCCGCTGCCAATGATGGCGAGCGTGCTTGCCCGCATCGATTCCGGTCGTCAGCTACTGGCGACCGAAGAAGGGCTTTTCGTGCGGGATATCGCGAGCGGCAACCTGACCTTCTATGCGGCGCTCGAAAACGACAAGCCGGAAAACCGCTCCAACGACGGGCGCACGCATCCCTCCGGCGCATTGTGGATCAGTACCATGAGCAAGCGCGCCGAGCAGCAGGCGGGTGCGATCTATCACGTGGCTGCCGGCAAGGTGACGAAGATCTTCAGCGGTATCAGCATTCCGAACTCCATCTGCTTTTCGCCCGACGGTACGATCGGCTATTTCACCGATACCCGCATCAGCCGCCTGATGCGGGTCATGGTCGATCCGCAGACCGGCCTTCCCTCGGGCGAACCGATCGTGATGGTCGACAGCATGGACGAACCCGGCGGCCTCGACGGTTCAGTCTGCGATGCCGACGGGTATATCTGGAACGCGCGCTGGGGTGCCGGCGTCGTCGACCGCTACAGCCCGGATGGCTTGCGCATCGCCCGCTACAAGGTGCCGGCCGCACAGCCTTCTTGCCCGGCCTTCATCGGTGCCAATGCCGACCGGCTTGTGGTGACGACAGCCTGGGAGGGGTTGGACGAGGATGCCCGCTCCGCACAGCCGAGCGCAGGCGCGCTGCTCGAGCTCGGCATCACGGTGAAGGGCGTTTTCGATCCTGCCTATGTGATCTGAACGTTGAAGCCCGCATTTACAAAGGCACTCTGTTGCAGGGTGCCTTTTCTTTTTGGATCGTTTTCCGATCAAGGTTCCGTGAAAACCGCAAAATTTTCCGTGTCTTCGTCCGGAACCAATAAGCGCACCGGTCATTTCATTCTTGAACCGGCGCGGCAGGAATGCCTGAAAAACAGGCGCTGCTGCGCCAGGGATCACTCAAGGAACGAAAGTAGGTTCGAAATGACACGCAAACTCCTGACGACCGTTGCCGCTGGCGCACTGTTTGCCACGGCTTTCGCACCGGCGGCATTTTCGCAGACGGCTCCAGAGCCGGCGAATCCTGCTGCCCCGACACAGTCTGCGCCCGCCGATCCGGCAGCCCCTGCACCGGCAGAGCCGGTCAAGCCAATGGCGCCCGCAGGTGATGCCGCCCAGGCTCCGGCCCCGGCACCGAGCACTGATACGGCTCAAGCGGGTGGCGACAGCTATCTGACGCAGCAGGCCCCGGACCAAATCAGTGCCAACACCTATATCGGCCAGTCGGTCTATAACGCCAACAATGAGAGCATCGGCAGCGTCAATGACCTGATCATGAAGAAGGACGGCGGCCTTGTTGCAGCCGTGATCGGTGTTGGCGGCTTCCTGGGCATCGGCGAAAAGAACGTCGCCGTTCCGATGGGGAAGGTCACCGTCGCCCAGAACGCGCAGGATGGCTCCGTCAAGCTGACGACCACGGAAACCGCGGAATCGCTGAAAGCGGCTCCGGAATTCAAGACACTGGCAATGCAGGCGGCTGAAAAGGCTCCGGCAGCAACCGGCACGGCCATGCCGACGGACACCACCGCGACGGGATCCACGACCAACAAGTAATTCCGTACGGAGAATATAGCGCAGGCGATGGCGTCCCGTGGGGGTGCCATCGTTTTTTGCCTCCGGCGTTATGCGCTGGCGCGTTCCGTTTCGCTGGTATCGTAGTAATAGTTCTCGTGCAGGAAGCGCAGCGTGGCGATGCCGTCGGCCGGCCGGCCGAAATGATAGCCCTGTCCCATGCCGCAGCCGAGCATGCGCAGCTTGACCGCTTCCGAATAATCCTCGATGCCTTCAGCCACGACTTCCAGCTCGAGGCCCTCGCACATGGCAAGGATCGCCTTGATGATGTGTTCGGAGGCACGGTCGGAATTGATGCGAGAGACGAAAGCGCGATCGATCTTGATCTTATCGAAGATGAAATCGCGCAGGCGCCCGAGGCTCGACTGGCCGGTGCCGAAATCGTCCAGCGAGATGCGCACACCCGCAGCTCTGAGATCAGCAATGATCCGGTGCGCCGTGTCGGCGGAACTCATGACAGCCGTTTCGGTGATCTCGAGCTCGAGACGGTGCGGGTCGAAACCGACGCGACCGAGAATCGACAGAATGCTGCCGCTCGTTCCCGGATCCATGAGCTGGGCCGAAGACAGGTTGAAGGACAGAAACAGTTCGCGCGGCCAGGAGAGTGCCGTTTCCGCAGCCTTGCGCAGCAGCGCTTCCGACAGGGCGTCGATAAAACCGCGCTCCTCGGCGAGCGGCACGAAGACACCCGGCGAGACGAAGCCGAGATCGGGATCATTCCAGCGAGCCAGAGCCTCGAAGCCCACCACCTGATTGTTGGCGAGCGAGACGATCGGCTGGAAATGCACGTCGATCGCATCTGATATGATGGCGTTTCTGAGCGCCTGTTCGAGCTGGGTCGCCCGTTTCATCTCCTGCGCGATCTCGCGTGAATAGACGGTGATCTGCCCGCGGCCGCGGCGCTTGGAGCGGTAGAGTGCGGTTTCGGCGCTCTTCAGCAACTCTTCGCAATCCTCGCCGGCAAAAGGATAGATCGCAAAACCGAAGGAAGCCGAAAGGCGGACGTTGCGGTCGCCGAGATCATAGGGGGCCGACAGGACCTCACGAATCATCTGACCGAATTTCTCAGCACTGGCGCGTTCGAAAATCAGCGGCAGGACGAAAGCAAATTCGTCGCCGTCATGACGCGTCACCAGCGCGCCATCCGGAATGCAGGCCTTCAGGCGATGAGCGACCTGGCACAGGATTTCATCGCCGGCGGCAGAGCCGAAGAGATCGTTGATCGGCTTGAAACTGTCGAGATTGGCAATGCCGATGGTGAAAGGTGCCGGATCGCTGGCACGCTCGGCAGAAATCTGCATCACCTTGTCCCGCATGCGATGCCGGTTTCCCAACCCGGTCAGCGGATCGGTATAAGCCATCGCCTGGAGGTCGTTCTGACTCACGGTCATGAATGGTATTTCTGCCGACGCCATCACTCCAAACCCGAGATTTTCCTCCACACCCTGGTGAAGAATGACCGGCAAATCTTAACAATTCGATAGTAAATCGGCCGCGATACAACCCAAAGCATTCCCAAAAACTGGGGGTTGACCTGTATTTTATTCAGCTTCGAACCTCGATCGGCTCGTCCATCAGGTATTTCTGAAATACCGTTTCAAGGATATCCGGGCTGACCGGTTTCATGATGACGTCATCCATGCCGGCCTTGGCACATTCAGCCCGATCGCGCTCGAAGGCCTGTGTCAGCACACCGATAATAGGAGTTCGCGTGCCCTGTCCCTCTTCCATCTGGCGAATGAGGCGCGAGGCTTCAAAGCCGTTGAAGACCGGCAGCGAAATATCCATCAGCACGATCTGCGGCCGATGTTCGGCCCAGAGGCGAACAACCTCTTCGCCGGTTGTCGCGATCCGATGGCGGTAACCGAGACCTTCGAGGATCTGCGTGAAGACGATCTGGTTGATGTCGTTATCCTCGGCGACGAGAACCTGAAGGCCCACGTTTTCTTCAGTCGTAGTGATTTCCCAGTCGCCTTCTGTGCCGCCGCGTCCATTGCGGTTGAAGTGTCGGGCGATCTGGAAGGTCAACTCGTTGGCGATCTGAAAGCCATCCATGACAAGGGCGGGAATGCCGTATCGTTCGGCGAGCTCCAGACAGCGCATGCCCATCTGGTTATCGATGATCAGGAGATCAAGCGAGATGCCGGAGCAGCTGGCGATATCGAGGAACTTTTCTTCCTCGTCCTCGCCGCGGACGGAGCAGGATTCGAAGCCGTATTTGGCAAGCGTGCGCAGCGCGGCAGTCTCGGCGGCGAGATCCGCGGTGACGACAAGGATTTTTCGGCCGGAGAAGTTTTCCGGAACGATCGCCTCCATCGCCGCCGGTTCGCGGCGCTGAGATGCATTCGGTACCGGCACATAGGCGCGGCGATAGGTCTGGTTGCTGGAGGCGGTGATCTCTGAGGCCTGATTGAATTCGTCGAGATCGCTGCCGTCGCGCGGCAGATCCTGCATGGTCGAGACGAGGAAATAACGTCCAGGCTTGCCGATCCTGTGCTTGCGGCTGACGATGTCACGCTCCGTGCCGTCGCGGGCGATCTGGCGCTGGCGGGCGACCGACATTTCACCGGTTTCCAGCACGTGGCGGTCGCTTTCTTCGAAGCGCTTGGCGATATCAGGCGAAAACAGATCACCGCTCTTGCGGCCGAGAACCTCGTCCGCCGTCGTCTGGTATTTCTCGCAGAAGGCCTTGTTGACGGCGACATAGGTGAGGTTGCGATCCTTGACGAAGAGCGGGAACGGCAGATGGTCGAGAATGTCCTCGGTGAGCTGTACGCGCTCCAGATCGTAGCGCCACTGTTCCTCGCGCTTACGCGCCTCCGAAATATCGGAGATGATGGTCACGCCGTAGCCGTTCGGCAGGCGGCGCTTCAAAAAGCGCACCCAGCGGTCGGCACCGTGGCGCTCGACGGATTCGAAACGTTCGCGCCAATGGGAGGCGATGCGCTGGGACAACCAATCCTCGCGGCTGAGCGAAACCACCTGGTGCACTAGGGTCTGCTCGCGGAGGCCGGTATCGTAGACTGCACCCAGGAAATCACGGAGCCGGGTACCCGGCCGCAGCACATCCCCGGGTACCGGAAAGAATTCCATGACCTGGCGGCTGGCGAAGATAAGAAGATCGTTGCGGTCATAGATGACGAACGCAGCAGAAAGACTGTCGCATACCGCGTCGAAAAGCACCGTCTGAAGATCAGCCTCAGGCGGCAGCGCGTCACTGGCAGATGATGTGTCCGCCTTTTCGAAGCCGGCACTCATTCATTCACATCCCACATCTGTCCGATTTTCGCAGTTTCGGAGGTATATGAATAAAATGCCGTTTTTGTCTTAAAAGCCGCTTAACAGTAACGACCCCCAAATTTGGGGGAGAAGCCTCCGGCACCTGCCCGAGGCCCGCTGAAAACCCTTTCCTCCGGACCGCGAATCCTGGAAAATAGGCTCATGGCCATCAGACAGCTCTCCGAAACGCTCATCAACCAGATTGCCGCCGGCGAAGTCATCGAACGGCCGGCGAGTGCTGCGAAGGAGCTGATTGAAAACGCGCTCGATGCGGGCGCCACGCGCATCGAAATCGCAACCGCCGGCGGTGGCAAGGCGCTGCTGCGTGTCAGCGATAATGGTTCCGGCATGGATGCTGCCGATCTTGAGCTTGCCGTGCGGCGGCACTGCACCTCGAAGATATCGGATACGCTCGACGATATCCGCACGCTCGGCTTTCGGGGCGAAGCGTTGCCCTCGATCGGCTCGGTGGCGCGGCTCAGCATTTCGAGCCGCAGACGTGACAGCGCTGCAGGCAACGAAATTTCGGTTGCCGGCGGCAAGATCGTGCATCTGCGCCCGGCAGCGGCCAATCCGGGAACCATCGTCGAAGTGCGCGACCTGTTCTTCGCCACACCGGCGCGGCTGAAATTCCTGAAGACGGAGAAGGCCGAAGCCGCAGCGATCACCGAGATCGTCAAGCGCATGGCAATCGCCTTTCCGGGCGTGCGTTTCGTGCTGTCGGGTCCCGATCGTTCGACGTTGGAATTTCCGGCAACCGGCGAGGATCATCTGGCGCGCATGGCGCAGATACTCGGTAAGGACTTCCGCGACAATGCAATCGCCATCGACGCCGAACGCGAGGATGTACAACTCACCGGCTTTGCCGGCGTGCCGACCTTCAACCGGGGCAATTCGGCCCATCAATATGCTTTCGTCAACGGCCGCCCCGTGCAGGACAAACTCATCCTCTCGGCGATCCGCGGCGCCTATGCCGAAACGATCCCGGCTGGCCGCTATCCGGTCGCCGTCCTGTCGATCATGCTCGATCCGGCGCTGGTGGACGTCAACGTGCATCCGGCAAAATCCGACGTCCGGTTCCGCGATCCGGGACTGGTGCGCGGGTTGATCGTCGGCGCTGTCCGCGAGGCACTGGCGCGAGACGGCAGCCGCGCTGCAACGACTGATGCAAGCGACATGCTGCGCGCCTTCCGCCCCGGCTTCCAGGCAACACCGCAGCGGCCGCAAGCGCCGTGGTCTGCGACAACTTCCCCTTCCCGGCCATACCAGCCAACAGCCGGTTTCAGCGAGCGGCCGCAGGCTTCCTTCGATGGGCTCGTCCACCCGACGGCGCGTTCAGAACCGGTTTTCGAGCCGGTACCGCAAGCGCAGGCAGCCGCCGCCGAACCGGCGCGCTACCCGCTCGGAGCAGCAAGGGCGCAGATCCACGAAAACTATATCGTTGCCCAGACGGATGACGGCATCGTCATCGTCGATCAGCATGCGGCCCATGAGCGGCTCGTGTTCGAGGCCATGCGCAAGGCACTGCATTCCAAGCGGCTCGCCTCACAGGTGCTGCTGATCCCCGAGATCATCGACATTCCCGAAGAGGATTGCGACCGGCTGATGGTGCATGCAGCAGAGCTTTCCGAGCTCGGCCTTGCGATCGAACGCTTCGGGCCGGGAGCCGTTGCCGTGCGCGAGACGCCGGCTATGCTGGGCGAAGTGGATGCGCCAGGCCTCATCCGCCAGCTTGCCGACGAGATAGCCGAATGGGATACGGCCTCCGGCCTTTCCGCCAAGCTCGAATATGTGGCGGCGACGATGGCCTGCCATGGCTCAGTGCGATCAGGGCGGAGGATGCGGCCAGAGGAGATGAACGCACTCTTGCGTCAAATGGAAATCACTCCGGGCTCGGGCCAATGTAATCACGGACGCCCGACCTATATCGAACTCAAACTTGCCGATATCGAGCGGCTGTTCGGCCGGAGCTGAAAAAGCTGGAAAAACTGCCTCTCGGGGAGTATGGCAGACAGATGACAGATCACAGGGAATGGAGCGCATGAACTTGTTCGAAGGACACGGGAACCGCGAAGCGAAGATCCGTTATCTCGACGGCGACTTCCAGATTCTGTCACCCGGCTCCTATGTTGTCTGCGCGCTCACCGGCAAGCAGGTCCCGCTCGACGAGCTTCGCTACTGGAGCGTAGCGCGACAGGAACCCTATTCCGACGTCGCCTCGGCACTCGAAGCCGATCGGCGCGCCGGCGTTCTGCCGACCCAGCGCTAAGTTTTTGCCTTTGCCTCCTTGAGCCGCCGTTCCCGGCAGGCCTCGAAAGCCCGGTCGATGATGAGGCCGGGGGCGAGCGGGTCTGTGAAGGCCATTTCCACCTCCACCACGCGGCAGCGGGCCGCAAGTTGTTCCGCCTTGCCGTGATGGCCTGCAAGGCGCACGAAGTCCTTCGAAGTCGTGACGATCGTCAGGTTCTGCTGGTCCGCGGTCGTTAGGAGACCGTCGATCTCTTCTTCGCTGAGGTGTTCGTGATCGCCGAAGGAGGTCACGACCTCGATGGTTGCGCCGAGCGAACGTACAGTGCGGAAGAACTTCTCGGGATCGGCAATGCCGGCAAAGGCAAGCACCTTCAGGCCTTCGAGATGGTTCTCGCCCGGCACTTTCAGCGCAGCCGTGAAATAGGGCTTTGCCGCGCGGGCTGCGATACGGACGATGCGGTCGGCCGCATTGCCATCTCCGACCTTCAGAAGTGCGGTCGCCTGGCGTAGTTGCAGGCCCACCGGTGCACGCACCGGTCCGCTTGGCACGATATAGCCATTGCCGAGACCCCGTGTCGCATCGATCACCAGAAGCGCATAGTCGATCGCGAGGCGTGCGCTCTGGAAGCCGTCATCCATGATAATGAAATCGGCGCCTTCCTCGACCAGTCTGACCGCACCATCGACACGCCGGCGGGAGATTACCGTCAATGCTTCCTGCGCCAGCAGTAACGGCTCGTCGCCGACGGCAACGGCACGATGGTGCGCGGGATCGACAACAACAGTCACATCGAGGGAGCCGCCATGGCCGCGGCTCAGGAAACCGGGCTTCAGACCCTTGGCCTTCGCGGCACGGGCAATCGCAATCGCGGTCGGCGTCTTGCCAGCGCCGCCGACGGTGAAATTACCGACGCAGATGATGGGGATCGGAACCGAGGCGCGGCGCGCATGGGCCATGCGGTAACCCGCCACGCGGCCATAGAGGAAAGAAAGGGGCGATAGGATCCAAGCCTGCCAACCTGCCCGCCTCCACCAGAAAGGCGGCGCTTCGGATATCATGATGCCGTCCTGTTTCCCTTGACCCGCCCTTCATGACGAGGTCCTCCAAAATCGACCGGGCGGATTGAGAAGCCAAAACGCATGAAAATGCAAGTCTTTGCGCGTCAGGCCAGCTGAAGATCCGACAGCAGGGCCTCGATGCCGGTTATGTCGTCGAAGACATGATCGGCTGCACCGGACAGGGATTCACGCGAGCCGGTGCCTGTCAGAACCGCGATCGTCAGTCCCACTTTCGCATTCCTGCCCATATGAAGATCGTGGTTGTTGTCGCCGACAATGGCGACCTCTTCCGGCGACAGGCCGGTCGCAGCGCAGAAACCGAGCACCATGCCGGGCTCCGGTTTGCTGCCGAAACCACTGTCATAACCGGCGATGTAATCGACATAGTTGGAAATACCAAAACGCTGGGCCGTCTGGCGAATCGAGCGTTCGTTGTCGCTGGAGGCGATGCCGAGCTTGAAACCGCGTTTGTGCAGGCGGCCGAAGAAGACCGAGAGATCGGTGACCGGCACGGAGAATTCGGCGGCATTGGCGAAGAGATCGTCGAGCTTGATCGTCAACTCGATGACCTCGACCTTCGAGCCGGCAGCGACGAGGCCTTCGGCGATCTGACGGGTATTGCCGGCGGCAAGCAGGCTGTCGGGAACGATATGACCCGTCACGGGATCCATTCCGCATGTGGCAAGCAGATGGTCGGCCAGAGCTGTGTCGCCTTCGGCGGCGATGCGGGCCAGTTCGCGGTTCACCGGCAGCCAGCTTTCGTCATAATCGAGCAGCGTACCGTCCTTGTCGAAGAGGATGCCCTTGATCTTCACCTCTGCCGACATGACAGCTCCTCAAGCCTGCGCCACGGCCTTCGGCAGCAGGCGCGCCTTGACCGTCAGCGGATTGATATAGGGCTCCAGTCCCTTCAGGGTGGCGGTGAGCGCGCCGCGCATTTCGTGCACGGTGGCAATGCCAGCCTGGATCATATTGCCCCGCGCCTCATCATTGGTCAGCAGATAGTGCACGCCCTTCGCCAGCATCTCGGTATCGCGCACCATGCGGGCGCTGCCGCTGCGGGCGAGCTTCTGATAGGCCTCGCGGAAGTTCTGCACGTTGCCGCCCGAAAGGATGGCACAGCCGAGCATCGCCGGCTCCAGTGGGTTCTGGCCGCCTTCGGCAAAAAGCGAGCGGCCGACGAAGGCGACTTCCGTCAGGCGCAGATAAAGGCCCATTTCGCCGATCGTATCGCCGAGGAAGATATCGATATCGGGAGAAAGGACATCATCGCGCGTACGGCGGGCGACCTTCAGTCCCTGCTTGACGAGAGCAGCCTCGATCTCGTCACCGCGCTCGGGATGGCGCGGCACGATGATCGTCAATTGCCTGTCGCGGTCGCGGAGCGCCCGATGAACGATTCCGGCAGCATTCTCCTCGCCGTCGAAGGTGGAGATCGCCGCCCATGTCTTGCGGTCGCCGATCTGCTTCTTGTAGCGGGCGAAGACAGCGCTATCATAGGGCGGCGCGTCCGTATCGACCTTGAGATTGCCTGAGGTGATGACCGGTACGGCGCCGAGATCGCGGAAACGCTCGGCATCGACATCCGACTGGGCAATCACGAGCGCCAGATTTTCAAACAGCGCCTCGGCAATCGCCGGACGGCGGCGCCAGCGGGCGAAGGAACGATCCGACATGCGGGCATTGACGAGGATCTGTGGAATGCGGCGACGGCCGAGTTCCAGCACGGTCGCGGGCCAGATCTCGGACTCGGCGATGATGGCACAATCCGGCTGCCAGTAATCGAGGAAGCGACCGACGGCGGGCTTCAGGTCCAGCGGCACATATTGATGGATCGCTTCTTTGCCGAGACGTTCGGCGGCAAGCTTTGCCGAGGTGATGGTGCCGGTTGTGAGGATGACGTTGATGTCACGGCGGCGAATCTCACGGATCAGGGGAATGACGGCATTGGTTTCGCCCACGCTTGCGGCATGGAACCAGACGAGCGGGCCTTGCGGCCGGTTGGCGCTCGCATAGCCGAACCGTTCCAGTCGACGGGCACGGTCTTCCTTGCCCTTGGCCGTGCGGTAGGTGATGTAGAGGCCGACGACCGGCGACGCCACAGTTCCCGCCAGACGGTACGCGTTCAGACCGATCCGCGCCATCCGGGAGCTCATTCGGCAGACCTCCGATCCATGCAGATCGACATCAATCCAATTCCCTAATTATCGTTGCGGCCGCAATGACCGATTAATTTGTCCAGAATGCGTCGATCGACGGCGAGGAACCGATACGCAAAAGCCTCCGCTGCGGACAGCGGATGGCCAACAGATTGCTGCGAGGCTCACTTGCTCCCGGTCGTATCCTGCGGGTCAAGCAGACGATGCATGTGGACGATGAAATAACGCATATGCGCATTGTCGACCGTCTGTTGCGCCTTGCCCTTCCAGGCCGTCAGTGCCGTAGCATAGTCGGGGAAAATACCGACAATATCGAGATCCTTGAGATCCCGAAACTGGATACCTTCGAGGTTTTCGAGTTCGCCACCGAATACGAGGTGCAGGAGCTGCTTTTTACCGCCGGAGTCCGTCATTTTTATTCTCTTTTCTGCCTATTCTCCTCCGGCCCCTCATCTGAGGGATTTTGACGAAAACGTCAACCGTCTCTTAGCTGAGTGAGCAAGTCCAGATATTCTTGGAGACGGGTTGTTGGCGTTGCACAAAGAGCGTCGTGGCTGATTTTTTCTCTATTATAGGTTGCCGAGCGGCCCAAGAGATCGACAAGGCGGCCACCGGCGCGATCCAGAATGAGATCGGCAGCGGCAATATCCCAGTCGTGCGCGTTGCGCCCGACAAATGTCGCGTCCAGACGTCCATCGGCTACCATGGCGATACGGTAGGCAAGCGAAGGGATATGTTTGACACGCTCACTGCGCTCGCGGACCGCTGCCGGCAGGATCTTGAACAGTTCCTCGCTGACGGCAAGCTGGCTGATATCGCCTTTACCGCGCATGGACACAGCGATCGGCTTGCCGTTTTTCAGCGCCGGACCGGCTTCCACTGCCTCGTAGAGTTCGTCCAGTGCAGGTGCGTAGAGCACGCCGGCAACGGGACGGCCGCGATGGACGATGCCGACGCTCACGCACCAGAGGTCCTTGCCGGCCAGAAATGCCCTGGTGCCATCGATCGGATCGACAATGAACAGTGTATCATATTGCAGGCGGCCGGCATCGTCGTCGGTCTCTTCCGACAGCCAACCATAGTCCGGCCGTGCCCGGCGCAGGATGGTTTCGAGCGTTTCATTGGCGGCAAAATCGGCGGCGCTGACGGGCGAGCGTTCCTCGTTCTTCCACCAGACTTCCGGTGACTTGTTGAAGAAACCAAGTGCGACGGCGCCCGCCTGTTTTGCAGCATCGGCGATCAGTGCAAGATCGCTCTGCCAGCGGTTGTCCGTGTCGCTCATCTCGTCGATCCGTTCGTCAGCGGCCGGCAAGCGTCATGCCTTCAATGGCGAAGGTCGGAGCCGCCACACCGAACTTGCGGTCGATGTCGTTGGCGAGCGTCAGCCGCATGAACATGTCCTTGAGGTTCGATGCGATCGTCACCTCCGATACCGGGAAGGTGAGTTCGCCGTTCTCGATCCAGAAACCAGTCGCGCCTCGGCTATATTCGCCGGTTATCATGTTGACGCCCTGGCCGATCAGCTCGGTCACGTAGAAGCCGTTGCCGACGCTGCGGATCAATTCTTCGGGCGAAATGTCGCCAGGCTCCAGCGCCAGATTGGTGGAGGCGGGTGTAACCGACGTGCCGCCGCGTACGCCGCGGCCGTTGGTTTCGAACCCGCCGATTTCATTTGCGGTGGAGGTGGACAGGAACCAGTGCTTAAGCACGCCGTCCTCGATCATCACGAGCCGTTCGCCCGATACACCTTCGCCGTCGAAGGGACGCGAGGACGGGCCACGCACGATCAGTGGATCGTCCGTGATCGACAGGCCGGCCTTCAGAACCTGCTCACCCATCTTGTCACGCAGAAAGCTCGTCTTGCGGGCAACGGACGCTCCATTGATGGCGCCGGCGATATGGCCGACGAAACCACGGGCAATGCGGGGATCAAAGATGACGGTGATGCCCTTGCCGGTCGGCACCTGCCTGGGATTGACGCGTTTGATAGCGCGCTCGCCGGCCCGGCGGCCGATTTCGGCAGGATCGTCCAGCTCGGAATAATAGAGGCGGCTGTCGAAATCGTAGTCGCGTTCCATGCCGGTGCCCTCACCGGCGATCACGCTGACGGAGTTGCCGAAGCGCGAAGCCATATAGCTGCCTTCGAAGCCATGCGAGGTGGCGAGCACGAGCCCGCCCATGCCGGCAGAGGCGCCAGCGCCGGAGGAATTGGTGACACCTTTGACTGCAAGTGCTGCGGCTTCGGCAGCAAGAGCCGCCTCCCGCAACTGATCGGCACCAACCTCGGTCGTGTCGAGAAGCTGCAGATCGGGATAGGTTTTTGCCAGCCGGTTCTCATCGGCGAGGCAGGCGAATGGATCTTCCGGCGAGACCTTGGCCATGGCGACGGCGCGTTCTGCCAGCGCCGTGAGGTCGAAACCCGGATTGGCGGAAACGCTTGCCACCCGCTTGCCGACGAAGACACGCAGCGAAAAGTCGTCGCTTTCGGAAGACTCAGTTCCTTCGACCTTGCCTAAGCGAACGCTGACCGATTGCGCACGCGAGCGGACGACGACGGCGTCGGCAGCATCGGCACCTGCCTTTTTCGCCAGATCGATCAATTGACTTGCACGGGAAAGAAGTGTCGAGGAATCGATTTCAGAGGACATGATTTGGCCTTTCCTTCCAGTTCCATTTATTGTGCACTCCCGAAAGCATCAAGGCCGTGGATGCCGATTCTTTTCCTGGCTGCCTGCTTGCCCCGCCACCCGAAAGAAATGAAGCATGTCCGCACCCAACGCGCTTTTCACCGAAATGATCCTGCTGCTCGGCGGCGCGGTCGTTGCCGCACCGATTTTCAAGAAGCTCGGGCTCGGCACGGTTCTCGGTTATCTGGCGGCGGGCATCGTCATCGGGCCGATCTTTCACGGCATCACCGATGGCGAACAGATCCTCAATGTCGCAGAACTCGGCGTCGTCTTCCTGCTCTTCATCATCGGGCTTGAGCTGAAACCATCGCGCCTCTGGCAGATGCGCCGCGACATCTTCGGTCTCGGTACGGCGCAGGTGGTGGTGACGGGTCTGGCGTTGACGGCACTTGCCTGGGCCTCCGGCGTGCTCGAATGGCGCGGCAGCATCGTCGCCGGCTTCGGGCTGGCACTTTCCTCCACGGCCTTCGCCATGCAGATCCTCGAAGGCGATGGCGACGTGAACACCCGTTACGGGCAGCGCTCCTTCTCCATGCTGCTGTTCCAGGATCTTGCGATCGTGCCGCTTCTGGCTGTCGTCACCATTCTCGACAGTGACAAGGGCAGCGGCGACCCGTTGATCGATTTTAGCATATCCGTCGCAGCGGTCGGTGCGATGATCGTCATGGGCCGATACCTGCTGACACCCCTCTTCCAAGTGATCGCCCGCACCGGCGCACGCGAGGCGATGATCGCAGCCGCCCTTTTCGTCGTCATGGGATCGGCGAGCCTCATGCAGCTTGCCGGGCTTTCAATGGCGATGGGCGCCTTCCTTTCCGGCGTCATGCTGGCGGAATCCTCCTATCGCCATGAACTGGAAGCCGATATCGAACCCTTCCGTGGCGTGCTGCTCGCCATCTTCTTCATTGCCGTCGGCCTGTCGCTCGAACTCCAGGTCCTCATCGACAACGCACTCTTCATCATTATCGCCGTGCCCGTTATCATGGCCGTGAAGGCGCTGATCATCTATGCGCTCTGCCGCCTGGCACGCTCCTCGCATGATGATGCCGTGCGCATCGCCTTCCTGCTGCCGCAGGGCGGCGAATTCGGCTTCGTCCTCTTCACCGCGGCAGCCGTCAGCGGCTTGATGCCAAGCAGCACCGCCTCACTGCTTGTTGCGATCGTCACCCTTTCCATGGCGCTGACCCCGCTGGGGTCTGCCCTTTCCAAGCGGATGCTGACGGGAGACGAGCATGAGGAACTGGACGAGGATTTTGAGGGAGCCGGTGCGGATGTGCTGATGGTCGGCTTCTCGCGTTTCGGCCAGATCGCCGCGCAGATCCTGCTCGCCGGCGGCCGCAGCGTCACCGTCATCGACTTTTCCGCCGACCGTATCCGGCAGGCATCGTCCTTCGGTTTCCGCATCTATTTCGGCGATGGCACCCGTAAGGACGTGCTGCGCTCGGCGGGTATCGACAGGGCGAAGATCGTGCTCGTCTGCACGCAGAAGAAAGAGATTACCGACAAGGTAGTCGAGCTGGTACAGGCCGATTATCCCCACACGACACTCTTCGTTCGTTCCTATGACCGCATTCACTCCATCGAACTGCGCAACAAGGGCGTCGATTACGAGCTGCGCGAAACGCTCGAATCCGGCCTGCTGTTCGGCCGGCGCACGCTGGAAGCGCTTGGCGTTGCCGAAGTCGATGCCTATGAGATCGGCGAGGACATCCGCAAGCGCGACGAGGCGCGGCTGGTGCTGCAGGTCTCCGAGGGTCTGCAAGCCGGACGGGATTTGTTGTTCTCGACACCGATCCATCCGGAACCGCTGGTCAAGCCGAAGCGCGCACCCGATCCCTTTAACGGTGATCCGCTTGCAAGTAGGACCGACGTGACGGCGGACGCTTAAAGCGTCGCGATCTTTCAGATTCGCTCGCCACGCTTTAAGTCTTTGTTTTATGCATGTCGTTACCGCAAAACCGCTGCACACTTTTGCGCGACATGCTTTAGATTTCCACGCGTTTCTGGAATTAACGCTTGATCCGCGCCTCGATTTCCCGGTCGAGAGCGTATTTGAGCTCGTCCTTGACACCGACAGACATGGCAAGCACGTCGCGCGCCTTCAGGAAATCCATGACGCCGGTGCGGCCGACCGTGGGACGCAGGAAGATGTGCGGCCGCAGGAGCTTCAGTTTCAGGGAAATCGCCGCCTGCATCATCAATTGCCCTGAGCCGAAGATGCTTTCCATGCGGTTCGGGATATGGGTGCCGTCGCCTTCGGGTGCGCCGACGACATCGATGCCGATGACGATATCGGCAAGGTCCATCAGGCATTCGTAAGGCACGGGATTAGCGATGCCGCCATCGATCATGACCCGCCCATGCAGTCTCACCGGCATGAAGACGGCGGGAATGGCGGATGATGCAGCGAGCGCCGGAAAGAGCTGGCCATGCTCAATTATCACCTCGGCCTGACCGTAATAATCCGTGGTGATCACCTTCATCGGCACCAGGAGATCCTCGAATTTCTGGGGAAGTTCCGACGGCAGGAAGGCTTTCAGGATACGTTCGAGATTGAACTGGCCGATGCGGATGCCCTTGGCCACGGCATCGCGCACGGTCGTCGGGCGCAGCCCCCAGATGCGGCTGACGACGGCGGCCTTGTTGCCCACTGTCGCCAGCGCATGTTCGCGAATTTCCGCGCCGGACATGCCGGCGGCCATGCCGGAGCCCATGATGGCGCCGATGGACGAGCCTGATATCGCTACCGGGCGAATGCCGAGTTCATCCAGCGTTTCGATGATGTGAATATGCGAGAGACCGCGGGCACCGCCGCCGCCGAAGGCGACGGCCACCGTCGGGAGATCGCTGATCGCAGGCGATTTCGGACTGATGATTTCCGCCTGCGGCACGATCTACTCCCAACGCGCCGGCTACTGCGGCTGATACCGGAAGAAATGCACTCTGGTGTCGCCGAATATTCGGCTTTCGAGGAAAACATAGGAGGGATGAACCGAAACGGCAACCTCCGCGCGCTCTTCCAGAACGACGATCGCGCCAGGCTTCAGCCAGCCACCGTCGGCAGCAGCCGCAAGCGCCCTCTCGCCCAGACCCTTGCCATAGGGCGGGTCGGCGAAAAGCATGTCGAACGGTTCGAGATTGCCGACACTGCCGAGATCGGTCGCATCGCGACGCAGGATACGCGTGCGGCCGTGCAGACCGAGCGCATCGATGTTTTCCCAGAGAAGCGCCCTACCCTCCACGCTGTTTTCAACGAACAGCGCATGGCGACAGCCGCGCGAGACGGCTTCGAGGCCGACAGCCCCGGTACCGGCGAAAAGATCGAGAATCCGGGTGCCATCGATGCATTCCGGATAGGCATGGCTCAGAATGTTGAACAGGCTCTCACGCGTCCGATCCGCAGTAGGCCTGATGTCGTTGGATTTTGGTACGGCAAGCGGCCGTCCGCGAAACTCACCGCCGACGATCCGCACCGCGCGTCATTCCCTTACCTTTCGCACCACCTCTGGACGGCCCGCCACTCGGCTTGCCGCCACCACCCGGCCGATCGCCCTTCGGCTTGCCGGAGAAACTCTTTGCGCCACGGGGCTTATCCCCGAATGACTTGTCGCCGCGCGGACGCTCGGAGCGGCCTTCGCCGCCAAAGCTCCTCGCCGGACGCTGAGAGCGTTCGCCACCTTCCTCACGCGGACGATCACGGAAAGAACGCGGACGCTCTTCTCCCTCGGTCCGTGGACGACGTTCGCCACGCGGCTTGTCGCCGAATGGCTTGTCGCCACGCGGACGCTCGGAACGGCCTTCGCCGCCGAAGCTTCTGGCCGGGCGGGAAGAGCGTTCGCTGCCTTCATCATGCGAGCGGCTGCGGAAAGGACGAGAGCCCTCTTCGCCTTCCGTGCGCGGACGACGTTCGCCGCGGGGCTTGCCGCCAAAGGGTCTGTCGCCACGCGGACGATCGGAGCGGCTTTCGCCGCCGAAGCTTCTGGCTGGGCGGGAAGAACGTTCACCGCCGTCCTCGCGCGGACGATCGCGGAAGGAACGCGGCTTGTCGCCAAAAGAACGCTTGCGGTCGAAACCCTCATCCTCGTCGCGCTTGCGAGGCGTCTCGCTGGAGCGGATCCACTCGCCATCCTCTTCGTGGACGCGATTGATCTGCGCACGCGGCCGATCGGCTGCGCGATCGAAGCGGGGGTCCTTCACCGGGGCCGTTTCACCGCGACGGCGCGCGGTCTGGGCGTTCTTGGCGGCCTTGGCCGCAGCCTTCTCACCGAGTGGGCGAGCACCAGGCGCCATCCACACATTGGCGTTGCGCCGGCTGCCGAGAGCCGGGCGCTTCGGACGATCTTCATCGCTATGGCGGTCGTCTGCGCGGCGATCATCTCTACGATCGTTCTTACGATTATCCCGGCGGTCGTCGCGCTTGGTGTCGAGGCGACTCAGCGCACGTTCGCGCTTGTCTTCGTCGCGACGCGGACGCTCGCGGCGCTCGGGCGTTGCCGGTTCCTCAGCCTCTTCGGCGGCAACGGCAGGCGCATTATAGAGCGGCGCATCGAAATTCGCCTTGGCATCTTCGATCAGGCGCGGGCCGAGTTGGTCGCGCAGCGTACGGCCGCGCACCTCGATGACATGCCCCTCGGGCAGTTCACCGAGCTGGAAGGGGCCGTAGGAAATGCGGATCAGACGGTTGACCTCGAGACCAAGCGCGCCGAGCACGTTCTTGATTTCGCGGTTCTTGCCTTCGCGCAGACCCATGGTGATCCAGACGTTGGACCCTTGCGTGCGGTCGAGCGTCGCTTCGATGGAGCCGTAGAGGACGCCGTCGACAGCAATGCCCTCTTTCAGCTTGTCCAGCGCATCCTGATCGATATCGCCATGCGCACGCACGCGGTAGCGGCGCAGCCAGCCGGTGGTCGGCAGTTCCAGCGCGCGGGCGAGACCGCCATCATTGGTGAGCAGCAGCAGGCCTTCGGTATTGATGTCGAGACGGCCGATCGACATGACGCGCGGAAGCTCTTCCGGCAGATTGTCGAAGACGGTCGGGCGTCCCTCGGGATCGGAATTCGTCGTCACGAGGCCCGGCGGCTTATGATAGAGCCAGAGGCGCGTGCGCTCGATACCGCGGATCGGCACGCCATCGACCTCGATCTTGTCTTCGAGCGTTACGTTGACGACGGGCGTGTCCAGGAGCCTGCCGTTCAGCGTGACGCGGCCGTCCATGATCATGCGTTCGATATCGCGACGGGAGGCGACGCCGGCGCGTGCCATCACCTTGGAGATGCGTTCCGCCTTGCTGTCGCCATCCGCTTCGTTCGCAGCGGCTTTCCCGACCGCAGCCTTGAACGGCTTCTCGCCGCCGGTCTTCGGGCCGCTTTTTGACCGGGCTTCGCGCGGGGGAGCCTTGATGCCTGGGCGTTTTGGCTTGTCTTTGGGTGTCATTTGTTGTTTGCCTGCCTTTTCCGGCCTGTCTATCAGGTCATGCACCGGCGGTTAAGTGGAAATTCTTGCGAACGTGAAGACAAATCGATTTATGGAGATGGCACTTGAAGAAGCGCGCGCCGCCGGAGAGCGCGGCGAAGTGCCGATCGGCGCCGTCGTCGTCGTCGATGGTGCCGTGGTCGCTGCCTCCGGAAACCGTACGCGGGAGCTCAACGACGTGACCGCCCATGCCGAGATCGCCGCCATCCGCATGGCCGCCGACAGGCTCGGCCAGGAGCGGCTCGTCGGCGCCGACCTCTACGTGACGCTGGAGCCCTGCACCATGTGTGCGGCGGCGATTTCTTTCGCACGCATCCGCAGGCTCTATTACGGCGCGGAAGACCCGAAGGGTGGCGCTGTCGATAATGGCGTGCGCTTTTACGCCCAGCCAACCTGCCATCATGCACCGGAGGTCTATTCCGGCTTTAACGAGACGGAGTCGGCGGATATGCTAAGGGCATTCTTTTCCGAAAGGAGAGACGTGCCATGATCCTCGCTATCGGAACCCTCATCGTCATGGGCATACTTGCCGCTTACGCCAACCGGACGGTCGCACCCAATGTGGCAAAGCTGCCGATGCAATGGTCGCTGAAGGGAAAGGTGAACTGGACGGCGCCGCGAGCAATCGCTTTCGCCTTCATTCCGGTGCTGGCTGCCGTCGTTTTGGTCGCGATCCTGCTGGGCGACCGGGCGCGCAATACAAACATCGCCTTGATGAGCGGCATCTTTCTGGCCTGCCAGCTTCTGCACATCACGCTGACGCAACGCTGGTTCACAACGTCGCGCCGCTAGTTGTTTCACGCGATCTTACTGAAGGATCTGCCACCACTTGGTGCCGCTGTTTGCGACTGCGGCATCTTTCTTGCGCTGTTTGGCCTTCTTCTGCTCCGGCGTGCCGAGGTCATCGAGCTTTGCCGGATCGTCGACGGCGCGATATTCGGTCGGCGGATCGGAAATGTAGCGGCGCTGGTCGATATAGGCACCCTTCTGCAGGGCGCGCGCTTCGCGATAAGCCTTGGTCTGGGCTTCGGTCGTCTGGCGACCGCCTTCGATGGCGGAACTTGCGAGCGGCGAACGATAGCTCGGATTGTCCGAATTTTCATCGGCTTCCTTGACGAGGCGCGCACGGGCCTCTTCCGGCGATTCAACCCACTGAGGATTATCCTTGTTGGCCACCGTTTCCTGCGGCTGAACGAGGGTCTCCTTCTGGTCTTGCGCGGGCATGACGAGCGTCGGGCGCGGGGTGTATTTCACGCCGGTATTCTTGGGACCGGGACCGGTCAGCGAAACGGACTGGCCGAGGTCGTCGGCAAGCTGCTCCATGGCGGTCTTGTCGGTGCCGTAGGTCGGGCTGCTGGCGCAGCCGGACATCGTGGAGCTTGCTGCCATCACAAGAGACAGGCAGGCGCCCAAACGGAACCAATGCGTCGCTAACATGAAAACCCTTCCCGCATGCCGGAATCAGTATTGCCCACCGGACAATCGTCCCCCTGACGCAAAAATCCGGCCATTTTCAGGCAGCTTTTACCGGATGAACGCCGCAAAGGCAATTCACCCGGTAAATATCTTCAGGCATGGATGCCGAGTTCGCGCAGGGCCGCAGCATCACGCGCCGAGACGTCGGGATAATCCGGATCGGAGCCGACATCAGTGGTGATGCGCCAGGAACGAGCGCATTTCACGCCTTCGGCAAGCTTCGGCACGACCGCAACTTCAGGCACTTCCGACAGACGGAAGGCGTCGGCCGGGCCAACGTTCGCCTCGACTGCGATACCCGAGGTGATGCAGACTTCGCTGAAATCCTGCCCTTCGAGCGCCTTGCGGAGTTCCGCATCGGCAACGTAGACCACGGGTGCCGCTTCCAGCGACGAGCCGATGCGCTTGTCCTTGCGCTCGATTTCGAGCGCGCCGGTCACGACGCTGCGGATCGCGCGGATCTTCTTCCACTTTTCGGCAAGAGCCTCGTTGCGCCACTCCTTGGCGACCGGGGCGAACTGCTCCAGATGCACAGAGACAGCCGACGGATTGCGCGAGAGCCAGGCCTCTTCCATGGTGAAGGGCAGCATCGGCGCAAGCCATGTCACCATGCAATCGAAGATCGTGCGGATGACATAAAGCGCCGAGCGGCGGCGAAGGCTGGAGGGCGCATCGCAGTAGAGCGCATCCTTGCGGATGTCGAAGTAGAAGGCCGAGAGCTCGACATTGGCGAAGTCGATCAATGCCCGGGCGATCTTCTTGAACTCGAAGGCGTCATAACCTTCGCGTACGAGCTGATCGAGCTCGGACAGACGATGCAACATCAGCTGTTCCAGCTCCGGCAGATCGGCTGATGCGATAACTTCGCCCTTGTCGTGCGCCAGCGTGCCGAGCATCCAGCGGATGGTGTTGCGCAGCTTGCGGTAAGCATCGACATTGGTCTGGATGATCGTCTTGCCGAGGCGCTGGTCGTCCCAATAATCCGTCGTCATGACCCACAGACGCAGGATATCGGCGCCGGCATCCTTCATCACTTCCTGCGGAGAGACGACATTGCCCTTGGACTTCGACATCTTCTCGCCCTTCTCGTCCATGGTGAAACCATGGGTGATAACGGCGTTATAGGGCGCACGGCCACGCGTCGCAGCCGATTCCAGCAGCGAGGAATGGAACCAGCCGCGATGCTGGTCCGAACCTTCCAGATAGACATCGGCCGGCCACTTCAGGTCGGCGCGGTCTTCCAGCGTGAAGGTGTGCGTCGAGCCCGAGTCGAACCAGACGTCCAGAATGTCCATGACCTGCGACCACTTGGCCGGGTCATGCTCGTTGCCGAGGAAACGTTCCTTGGCGCCTTCGGCAAACCAGGCATCGGCGCCTTCGGCGTCGAAAGCATCGAGGATACGCTGGTTGACGGCATCGTCCTGCAGCACGTCGCCATGCTCATCGACGAAGACGCAGATCGGCACGCCCCAGGCGCGCTGACGGGACAGAACCCAGTCCGGGCGCTGCTCGATCATGGCGCGCAGACGGTTCTGGCCGGCGGCGGGCACGAAGCGCGTATCATCGATCGCCTTCAGCGCCCGGGTGCGCAGCGTCGTTCCATCCGTCAGCGTCTTGTCCATATAGACGAACCACTGCGGCGTGTTGCGGAAGATGACCGGCTTCTTGGAGCGCCAGGAATGCGGATACTGATGCTTCAGGCGGCCGCGGGCAAAGAGCGCATTGCGCTCGATCAGCGCCTTGATGACGCGGTCGTTGGCATCGCCCTTCTTGCCGTTGTCGTCGATGACGCGCGCGCCTTCGAAGCCGGGGGCGTCAGCCGTGTAGAAGCCGCCATCGTCAACCGGGAACGGGATCTTGGTCTCGATGCCGCGTGCCTCGATCTCGCGGCCATGTGCCATCCAGACGTCAAAGTCCTCGCGGCCGTGGCTGGGCGCCGTATGAACGAAGCCGGTACCGGCATCGTCGGTGACGTGGTCGCCATCGAGCAGCGGCACCGCAAATTCATAGCCGCCGTCGAGACCCTTTAGCGGATGGGCGCAATTGACGCCGGCGAGGTCGGCAGCCGTGACGTCAGCGAGACGCTTGTACCGCAGCTTTGCCTTGGCGAAGGATTCTTCGGCGAGCTTGTCGGCGAAAACAAGCTTTTCGCCCGGACGCGGGCCGAAATCGTTCTCGGCGGCCGTCACTTCGTAAAGGCCGTATGCCACGCGCGACGAATAGGCGATCGCCCGGTTGCCGGGGATCGTCCAGGGAGTGGTGGTCCAGATGACGACGAAGGCGTCCTTGAGGCCATCAGAGCCCTTTGCGACCGGGAATTTCACCCAGATCGTGTCGCTCTCATAGTCATGATATTCGACTTCGGCTTCCGCGAGCGCAGTGCGCTCGACGACCGACCACATGATCGGCTTTGAGCCGCGGTAGAGCTGGCCGCTCCTGGCGATCTTCAGCAGTTCGCCGGCGATACGGCTTTCCGCATGGAAGTTCATCGTCAGATACGGGTTTTCGAAATCGCCAACAATGCCGAGGCGCTGGAATTCGCCGCCCTGGATGGCGATCCATTTTTCGGCATAGGCGCGGCATTCGCGGCGGAATTCGATCATCGCCGACGGCTCGGTCAGGTCAGGCTTGGCCTTGCCCTTGGCGCGATAGTTCTCTTCCTCGATCTTCCATTCGATCGGCAGGCCGTGGCAGTCCCAGCCGGGAACGTAATTGGAGTCGTAACCGCGCATCTGGAAGGAGCGGGTGATGACATCCTTGAGGATCTTGTTCAGCGCGTGGCCGATATGGATGTTGCCGTTGGCATAGGGCGGGCCGTCGTGCAGGACGAACTTTTCCCGGCCGGCGGCGGAAGCGCGAAGCTTCTTGTAGAGGTCCATCTGCTGCCAGCGGGCAACGAGTTCCGGCTCCTTCTGCGGCAGGCCGGCGCGCATCGGAAAATCCGTTTCGGGCAGGTAGAGGGTCTTCGAGTAATCGATCTTTTCGGCTGTGTCGGTCATGTGTGACAATCGCTTCTGGCGGCCCGGACAAGGGCACGCGGATATGAAATCTGTGGTGACGGAAAGCGCTCGCGCAAGCCAAGCGCCAAAAACCCGGACCTTCCGGCCGCTCAGCGCGCGCGGAAGACCGGGCCGATAATTCGTATCGAATGCGCCAGCCGGAATTTACTCATAGCGCCGGTTCATAGGCGCTTTTAAGCGGAAAAGGAAGAGGGATTTCAGTCCCTCGGCTTCACGAAGGATGCCCGCCAGCGACAGGTCGGCAAACGCCCGCAACATGCGATGGCTGCGATTTTGTTGCTCCCGATACAAAAAATCCAAAGCGCCTGTCGAATTCCGGATTGCCCGAACGTCTTTGACTCGCAGGCATGGGAAATTCATCATGCCGATCAAACCCGCCCGCAAGGAGTGATGAGGATATGAGCAGTTCCTATCGTTGGGTTATCGTCGCGGCCGGCGCACTGATGACGTGCGTTGCTCTCGGCGCCATGTTTTCTCTCGCAATTTTCCAGCAACCGATCGCCGACGCGACCGGTTGGTCGCATGCCGGCATCGCCAGCGCCATGACGCTGAATTTCATCGTCATGGGCATAGGCGGCTTCTTCTGGGGTGCTGCCAGCGACCGGTATGGACCGCGTCCGGTGGTGCTGATCGGCTCCATCATCCTCGGGCTGGCGCTGATGCTTGCCAGCCGCGCGGAAACGCTTCTGCAGTTCCAGCTGACCTATGGCGTGCTCGTCGGTCTCTCGGCCAGCGCCTTCTTCGCACCGATGATCGCCGCGACGACGGAATGGTTCGACGAGAACCGCGGCCTTGCCGTCTCCTTGGTTTCGGCGGGCATGGGTGTTGCGCCGATGACGATCTCGCCCTTCGCGCGCTGGCTGATCACATCATATGAATGGCGCCCGGCGATGATGATCATCGGCATCGGTGCGCTCATCCTGATGATCCCGGCAGCACTTCTCGTGCGTCGGCGCCCGTCGCCACCGCAGGATACGCATGAGGCCATCGTGTCAGCCGATGGCAGTGCCCCCAATCTGTGGATGGTTTTCCGCTCGCCGCAGTTCATCGTGCTCGGGCTGACCTTCTTCGCCTGCTGCGCCGCCCATTCCGGACCGATCTTCCATATGGTGAGCTACGCAACGTTCTGCGGCGTCGCCCCGATGGCTGCCGTCAGCATCTACAGCGTCGAAGGCCTTGCCGGTCTCGGCGGGCGCCTGCTCTATGGCACGCTGGCGGACCGGATCGGCGTGAAGCCGGTCATCATCGCAGGCCTGCTGGTGCAGGCGGCGGCCCTTGCCACCTATCTTGCCGTCAGCAAGCTCGGGGAGTTCTATGCGCTCGCCGTCATCTTCGGCAGCGCCTATGGCGGGGTGATGCCACTCTATGCCGTGCTGGCGCGTGAATATTTCGGACCGCGCGTCATCGGCACGGTGTTCGGGGCGGCGACAATGCTCTCCAGTATCGGCATGGCCTTCGGCCCACTGGTCGGTGGCTGGATCTATGACACCTATGCCAACTACTCGTGGCTGTTCATCGGCTCCGCGCTGGTCGGGCTCGGTGCGGCGGCGATCGCGCTCGCATTCCCGCCATTGCCGCGCCAGAAATCACAGCCCGCGCTCGGCACGGCCTGAGCATTTCTTTGTCTTTACGCAATTCCGAACGCAAAACACTCAAGCGCTTTTGCTGGAATTGCTCAGTCGAAACAGAGCTTGCGGTCGAGCTCGCCGAGCGGTCTCACACCTGCGAGAAGCGCCCTCGCCTCCTCCTCGTCGCGCTTGATTTGCGCGACGAGCGGATCGAGCCCGTCGAACTTCAGTTCGGGGCGAAGATAGCCGAAGAAGGAGACCGAGCAGGTCTGGCCGTAGAGATCGCCGCTGAAATCGAAAAGATAGGTTTCGAGCAGCGGCACGCCGTTTTCCGTCACCGTCGGACGCCGGCCATAGCTTGCCACCGCATCATAGAGCCTGCCGTTTTCGAGGCGGAAACGAACGGCGTAAATGCCGGCTGCAAGTTCCGCTTCCGGCGGCAGTTGCATATTGGCGGTCGGGAAGCCGAGCTGGCGGCCGAGCTTCTCGCCATCGATCACCTTCGCCTGCACCGTATAATGATAGCCGAGCATGGCGGCGACCGAGGAGACATCGCCTTCCTTCAGCAGCGCACGGATATGGCTCGAAGAGACGACATCCGTGTTCTCGTCGCGGAATGCGTCGATCAGGGTGACGCCGAAACCAAATTTATTGCCGGCATCCATCAGGAAGGCAGGTCCACCTTCCCGACCCCGGCCGAAATGGAAGTCGAAGCCGGTCACAACTTCGGACGCACTGAGCCAGTCCTTCAGGATGGAATGGATGAAATCATCCGCCGAACGCTGCGAGAATTCATAGTCGAAGGGATATTCGATGACAGCGTTGAAGCCGAGCTCCTCCAGGATGCGGGCCTTGAAAGGCGCCGGCGTCAGGCGGAAGACCGGTGCATCCGGCTTGAAAACGGTGCGCGGATGCGGCTCGAAGGTCAGCACAAGGGCGGGAATGCCGCGCTCCCTTGCGATATCGAGAGCCCGGTTCAGCACCGATTGATGACCGCGGTGGACGCCGTCAAAATTGCCGATGGCGATGACGCCGCCCTTCAGATGCTCGGGCAGCGGATCGCGGGTTTCATTGCGGTGGAACACGGTCATCGGCTTCAATTCTCTTATGCGAGGCGCGGCATCCACCACTTGGGTGTGGCTTTTTCCCGTTCGAGATAGGCGTGCAGGATCGCCTCGTCCGTCTCGCCGTTCAACGTATATTCCTTCGCGTGGATGCCGCCGCTGATGTAGAGAAGGTCGAGCCCATAATTCAAGGCGCCGCGAACATCTGTCGGCATGCCGTCGCCGATCGCCAGCACGCGCTCGATGGGGAAATCACCGCGGACCTCGCGGGCAGCGGCAAGCGTTGCCTCATAGATCGGCTGATGCGGCTTGCCGGCGATGCGGGTGGAGCCGCCGAGCTGCTCATAATAGGCGGCCATGGCGCCGGCGCAGGGGATGATGCGGTGGCCGCGCTCGACCACGAGATCGGGATTGGCGCAGATCATCGGCACGTCGCGGGCTTTGAACTCCAGCAGCATGTCGGTGTAATCCTCCGGCTTCTGCGTCTCGTCGTCGAAGAAGCCGGTGCAGACAACCGAAGTAGCTTCGCCCGCGGCGGCGCGCTCGATGTCGAGGCCTTCAAGGATTGGGTTGTCACGCTCGGGGCCGAGCAGGAAGACTTCCCGCGGGCCTTCGGCAATCAGCGCCCGGGTGACATCGCCCGAGGTGACGATGCGGTCATAAGCGCCATCGGGCACGCCGATCTGGCGTAGCTGCTCGACGACCTGCCAGGAAACGCGCGGCGAATTGGTGATGAGAACGACGGTCAGACCCGCGGCGCGGGCTGCCTGAAGCGCCTCGCCGGCTTTGGGAAACGGATCGACGCCGTTATGAACGACGCCCCAGACATCGCAGAGCACCGCATCGTATCGATCGGTGATCTCGGAGAAGTTCGCAATCCGCTTTGCCATTCCGCTTTCCTGCTTCGCTTTCAGTCACCGGTGACATTGCAAAGGCGGGCTTTAATGGCAAGGCATTTTCTGCGTCAGGCGAAGAACGCAGGAGGCTCAAAAGCTGGACTTGAGCAACGCCCGGTAACCACGCCGGACAAATCCCTGCCTGTCTCCACAATTCCGGCACAAAAATCCGTGATGGCTCTCCTTGACTCCTTCCGGAGCCATCCCTAAATGCACGGCGCTAGCACTCACGGGAGTTGAGTGCTAACATTCACCATGTGGACCACCCCGGTCCGCGAATGTCATTTGATCGAGGGATTAGACAATGGCAAGCACCAATTTCCGCCCCCTTCACGATCGCGTCGTTGTCCGTCGCGTTGAATCCGAAGAGAAGACCAAGGGCGGCATCATCATCCCGGATACCGCTAAGGAAAAGCCGCAGGAAGGCGAAATCGTCGCTGTCGGCTCCGGCGCTCGTGACGAGTCCGGCAAGGTCGTTGCACTCGACGTCAAGGCTGGCGACCGTGTTCTGTTCGGCAAGTGGTCGGGCACCGAAGTCAAGATCAACGGCGAAGACCTTCTGATCATGAAGGAAGCCGACATCATGGGCATCATCGGCTAATCAGCCGGTTGTCTTTCATCCGATATCGCTGACACCCCTTTTCAGGAGTTCTCAAAATGGCAGCTAAAGAAGTAAAATTCGGCCGCGGCGCGCGCGAAAAGATGCTGCGCGGCGTCGATATCCTCGCTGACGCAGTGAAGGTCACCCTCGGTCCGAAGGGCCGTAACGTCGTTATCGACAAGTCCTTCGGCGCTCCGCGCATCACCAAGGACGGTGTTTCTGTCGCCAAGGAAATCGAACTCGAAGACAAGTTCGAAAACATGGGCGCCCAGATGGTCCGCGAAGTTGCTTCGAAGACCAACGACGTCGCCGGCGACGGCACCACGACTGCAACGGTTCTCGCACAGGCCATCGTTCGCGAAGGCGCAAAGGCAGTTGCTGCCGGCATGAACCCGATGGACCTGAAGCGCGGTATCGACCTCGCTGTTGCTGAAGTCGTCAAGGATCTCCAGGCCAAGGCCAAGAAGATCAACACGTCGGAAGAAGTTGCCCAGGTCGGCACGATCTCCGCAAACGGCGAAAAGCAGATCGGTCTCGACATTGCTGAAGCAATGCAGAAGGTCGGCAACGAAGGCGTTATCACCGTCGAAGAAGCCAAGACCGCTGAAACCGAACTCGAAGTCGTCGAAGGCATGCAGTTCGACCGCGGCTACCTGAGCCCGTACTTCGTCACCAACCCGGAAAAGATGGTTGCTGACCTCGAAGACGCCTTTATCCTGCTGCACGAAAAGAAGCTCTCGAACCTGCAGTCCATGCTCCCGGTTCTCGAAGCTGTCGTTCAGACCGGCAAGCCGCTCCTCATCATCGCTGAAGACGTCGAAGGCGAAGCTCTTGCTACGCTCGTCGTCAACAAGCTGCGCGGCGGCCTGAAGATTGCTGCCGTCAAGGCTCCGGGCTTCGGCGATCGCCGCAAGGCCATGCTGGAAGACATCGCTATCCTCACGGGCGGCACTGTCATCTCCGAAGACCTCGGCATCAAGCTCGAGTCCGTCACCCTTGACATGCTCGGCCGCACCAAGAAGGTTTCGATCTCCAAGGAAAACACCACGATCGTCGACGGCGCCGGCGCCAAGTCCGACATCGAAGGCCGTGTTGCCCAGATTAAGGCCCAGATCGAAGAAACCTCCTCCGACTACGACCGCGAAAAGCTGCAGGAACGTCTTGCCAAGCTCGCTGGCGGTGTTGCCGTTATCCGCGTCGGCGGTTCGACGGAAGTTGAAGTGAAGGAAAAGAAGGACCGCATCGACGACGCCCTCAACGCGACGCGCGCTGCTGTTCAGGAAGGCATCGTACCGGGCGGCGGCGTCGCTCTGCTGCGCTCCTCCACGAAGATCAAGGCCAAGGGCGAAAACGACGACCAGGAAGCCGGCATCAACATCGTTCGCCGCGCTCTCCAGGCCCTCGTTCGCCAGATCGCTGAAAATGCAGGCGACGAAGCTTCGATCGTTGTCGGCAAGATCCTCGACAAGAACGAAGACAACTACGGCTACAACGCCCAGACCGGCGAATATGGCGACCTGATCCAGCTCGGCATCGTCGACCCGGTCAAGGTTGTCCGTACGGCCCTGCAGAACGCAGCTTCGGTTGCTTCGCTGCTGATCACCACGGAAGCCATGATCGCCGAGCTGCCGAAGAAGGATGCTCCGGCAATGCCGGGCGGCATGGGCGGCATGGGCGGTATGGACATGATGTAAGACCTTTGGGTCGTACATCTGAGCCATCCGGTTCAGTCTATGGAGGGCGGTCTTCGGACCGCCCTTTTTTATTCGGCCGATTCGGAAATACCCGGCGTTCGAACGTTTAAGCCGGTCACTGGAGCCCGCGCTTTTGGCTCGAAGCTTTCGCGAGGCTTGCGTGCCGCGCATTTTCCACTTCAGGGAAATTCGGTCGCCGCGCTGCCTAATTTGCGAAATTTGCATACTATGGCGCGAGTGGAACCGCTCCCACAATGCATAAATGAGATTTTTGGTCATAAAATTAGCGGATGACGCGCAAATTCATACAAATCCCAATCATAACGTCAGCCTAACGCCCCGGAAAAAGCCGTTGCCGTTTGCGCAAAAGTTCCTATAAATCCGCGCTGCAATTGACGTTCGCCCTGGAAGAATTCTCGCCGCAGACGAGAGACCGGACACGCCAAAGGCCATGCGTGAACATTCGGGCTTTCGAAGGTATCCGCGAACATACGAGATTAAATCTTGCGGGAGATATTCGAGCGGCGACCATCAAAGGCGCAGCCGAGCAACTGTTTTCGCAAGGTGAAAGCACAGGCATGATGCCTGGCGCTACGTGATCCTGTTTCTTTGTGTTTGCCGAGCGTGCGGCAGGGGAGCCGCACCCGAACTGGGGAACGCCTTGTTTAAGATCGCCAAAGCCAATGTTGCCGCACCCTTGATGCCCGGCTCGCTGGACTACAACAATCATAATCACGACATGTTGGCGCAGTTTTCCGTCTCCGAAAGCTGGATCGGAGACTTTTCGACCGGAGTCATCAGGCTCGGCGAGTGGAGCGCGATGCTGCATGGTCTCTTGGCGCAGGAATGCGGCCTGTTGAGCCTGGTACGCTGCTACGATGCCAAGGACCGCAACCACGTTCTGCAGCTCTTTGAACAGGCTGCGACGCTTTCCTCATCCTTCTGTTTTTCGACGACCATCATCATGCCGAACGGCTTTCGCCAGCCGCTCTTTTGCATGGGCGAATCCAACGGGCTGGAAGAAAAGTACAGCGGTAGCATGGTCGGCGTTTTCGTCTTCCCGCGCTTCAAGCTGGAAGGCGCGAGCCAGATCGCCAGCCGGCAGTAATTTGCCTGCATACCCTCAAAAGGCCGGTCCCGCGACCGGCCTTTTTTGGTTTAGCGCAATTCCGGACGCAAACCGCTGCGCACTTTTGCTGGGATTGCTCAGGCCGGCTTGACCGGAATGTTGAGGCCCTTCTCGCTCGCCGGGCGGGCGATGCAGCGCTGGAGCCAGTCCATGACGGCAGGGAACTTCGCATAGTCCAGCACCTCGCGGCCGCCATAAAAAATGTCGGCGCCGCGGATCCACGGGAAGGTGGTGATGTCGGCGATCGTGTATTCGTCACCCATGATCCACTGTCGGCCCTTCAGGCGGCTTTCCAGAACGCTGAGCAGGCGCTTCGCCTCGTCGCGGTAGCGCTCCACTGGGTAGGAATTGTTGGCGACCTTGTCGGCGGCGAATTTGTAGAAATGGCCGAACTGGCCGAACATCGGGCCAATGCCCGCCATCTGGAAAAAGACCCATTGGATGGTTTCATAGCGGCCTGCCGCATCAGCCGGGATCAGCTTGCCGGTCTTTTCCGCCAGGTAGAGCAGAATGGCGCCGGATTCGAAAAGGCCAATCGGCTTTCCGTCCGGGCCGTTGGGATCGATAACGGCGGGGATGCGACCATTCGGATTCAGCGATACAAATTCCGCCGTCTTCTGATCCGTCGTCGCGAAGGACACATAATGGGACTCATAGGGCAGAGCGAGTTCCTCCAGCGCGACTGAAATCTTCACGCCATTCGGCGTCTGAAGCGAATAAAGCTGGATAATATCCGGATTTTTCGCCGGCCAGCGGCTGGTGATCGGAAATGCGGAAAGATCTGCCATCGGTTTCTCCTTGGGTGAGGCGGCGACCATAAAAGACAGCTGCCATACAAGGCAAGCGAACCGATCGTTTCATATTAGTGAACAAACTGTCCGCTGGCGTTTATCTTTCCTCAATGTCAGAAAAAGGCGAAATAGAGGGCAGCCGAGGTCCAACACGGTGCCGGGGCATCAAGACCTCAAAAGTCATTCAACGGAGCAATGTCCATGTCGAATACGAATAACGCCCTCATCCTTCTCGCCCGCATTCTTCTATCCTTCATGTTCATCCTTGCCGGCTTCGGCAAGGTAACGGATGCTGCCGGTACTGCGGGCATGATCGCCGGTGCCGGCCTTCCGGCGGCAACCCTCCTGGCCTATGTCGCAGGCCTCTTCGAACTGCTGGCCGGCCTTGCGGTTCTCACGGGCTTCCAGGTCCGCATTGTCGGCTGGCTGCTTGCCGGCTTCTGTGTCTTCACGGGCGTTGTCTTCCATCTGCCCTACGCAAGTGGCGCGGAACTCGTGAATATCCTCAACCAGATCATGGTCATGAAGAACATCACACTGGCCGGTGCGTACATCCTGCTCGCCACCGTCGGTGCCGGTGCCTATTCGATCGACGCACGCCGCAGCCCGCAGGCCGTCGCGGCCCGCTAATTCCATTTCCTCCCAAACACGAAAACCCGCCGTCTCTCCTGACGGCGGGTTTTGCATATTCAATAACGTGATCAGAGAACCGAGCGGACAGCCTCGACGATCGCGTTCACCGCAGGCGTATCGGCATGGGCGTCCTTGCGGGCGCGCACCAGGCAGGCTTCCGAGCGGAGGATGACGCCATCGGAGAGCACCTTGAGGTGATTGGCACGCAGCGTCGAACCGGTCGAGGTGATATCGACGATGATATCGGCCGAACCCGAGGCAGGAGCGCCCTCAGTGGCGCCCAGGCTCTCGACGATGCGGTAGAGCTGGATACCGTGCTGGCTGGAGAAGAACTGCTGGGTCAGTCGCCAGTATTTCGTGGCGATCGCCAGGCGGCGGCCATGACGGGCGCGGAAGTCGGCGGCAACGTCCACCAGATCGGCCATGGTATCGACATCCAGCCAGATTTCCGGCACGGCGACGACAACATCGGCATGGCCAAAGCCGAGCCGGGCGCAGAATTCGACCCGCCTGTCGGCTTCCGCCAGACCCTCGCGCACGAGATCCTCACCGGTGACGCCGAAATCGATCGAACCGTTGCCGAGCTCGCGGGAAATTTCCGAGGCCGAGAGGAAGGCGATCTCCACATCGTCCCAACCTTCAACGCGGCCGCGATAAGAGCGATCGTTGCCGACGGCATAGATTTTCATGCCGGCACGTTCGAAGATCGCAGAGGCGTCATCCTTCATTCGGCCCTTGGAGGGAAGCGCAATGGTAATCGTCATGCGGCGGCCCTTTCAGTTTCGATACGGTCGAGCCAGAGGGAGAAGCCGACGGCAGGAATGCGGTCCTTGGCGCCAAGGAAGGTCATCAGCCTGTCAAAGCGGCCGCCACCGGCCAGAACCGCGGAGGAGCCTTCAACCATTACCTCGAAGACGAGGCCGGTATAATAATCGAGCGGACGGCCGAAAGCGGCGCGGTATTCGATAAGCGACAGATCGACGCCGGCATTGGCAATCGCTGCGACGCGACCATCGAAACGCGCCAAGGCGTTGCCGAGCTTCAGCCCGGCCGCGTCGGCGAAATGCGAAAGTGCCGCGGATGCATTGACGAGCGGCACGTTGAGCGACAGGAACTGCTCCAGCACCTGGAAAGCGGCGTCATCCAGCCGGGTCTCGGACAGGACGAGCTTTTCCTTCAGGCGGCGGGCAATCTCCTGCGGCGAGCGGCTGGCATTGGTGGAATAGCCGGTCGCCTGCATCGTCTCGTCAATATAGGAAACCAGTGCCGCCTCATCATCCTCACCGACAAGCCGGGCGACATCGTCATCAAGACCGGTCACGAATTGCGGGCTGACGAGACGCGCCAGCAGCGTCTCCAACTGGATCATGTTGCCGAAGGCATGGATCAGCCGCTTCTGCCAACCAAGCGGCAGACCGAGTGCCTGCACCACCGCTTCGAACACAGCCTGATCGCCGATCGTCACCGACAGATGCCGGCCAGGCAGCAGGCGGGACAGGATACCAACCGCATCGCCAATCGCGCGGGCATCGGCGCTCGCAAGATTAATATCTCCGAGATCTTCAATGCCGGCCTGATAGAATTCATTGCTGCCATCGCGGCGCTGGCGGAAGACTTCGCCGAGGTAGGAGTAGCGCTTCGGCGTGCCTGTCGCGCTCTCGATATGGCGCAGACAGACAGGAATGGTGAATTCCGGGCGCAGGCAGAGGCTGGCGCCGGTTTCGCTTTCCGTCATGAAGATGCGCCTGCGAAGATCCTCACCGGCGATATCGAGAAAGGGTTCGGCCGGCTGGATGACCGGTGTGTCTATCCGCTCCGCCTTGCGGGCGGCGAATTCGTCCAGAAGCTCGCCGGAGAATTCGGGGAGGTTGATGAGGGCCATATCAGCCCGCCCTCTTCCGGTCCTCCGCCTGCGCGGCGAGGATTTCCTTCACCTTGGCGACGAGATCGGTTTCCGCAACGGTTTCCTGCGCCACACGCGCCTCGCGCCAGGTCGTGTTGTCCTCGATCTCGCCAGAGAGGCGCTTGCCCTCGATGAGATCCTTGATCTGGACGACGCCTTGCGCACGCTCGTCGCCACCCTGGATGATGGCGATCGGGCAGCCGCGGCGGTCGGCATATTTCAGTTGGTTGCCGAACTTCTTCCAGTTGCCCTGGAACATCTCGGCGCGGATGCCGGCTGCGCGAAGCTCCTGCGTGAAGCGCTGATAGCGGCCCATGGCCTCGACATCGCCATCCATGACGGTAACAAGCACCGGCTCGATGACATCCTGCTGGCCGAGCTTGCCGAGATTCTTCAGCGCCGTCATCAGGCGCGAGACGCCGATGGAGAAGCCTGTTGCCGGGACGGGCTGGCCCATGAAGCGGGAGACGAGACCATCGTAACGGCCGCCGCCGCCGACGGAACCGAAGACGACCTTCTCGCCCTTTTCGTTGGTGACGTCGAAGAGCAGTTCGGCCTCATAGACAGGGCCTGTGTAATATTCGAGGCCGCGCACGACCGAGGGATCGATCTTGATGCGGTCGGACTGATAGCCGGCGCTGGTGACGAGTGCGCCGATGAAATTCAGCTCTTCGACGCCTTCGCTGCCCTTCTCGGTGCCGGCAACCAGCTCGGCGAGCCGGACGGCGCTTTCGGCATAGTTCTTGATGCCGACGAAGAAGAGGACCTTCTCGATCTGATCGTCGCTGAGTTTCGCGCCCTTGGTGAAGTCACCGGATTCGTCCTTGCGGCCTTCGCCAAGCAGCAGGCGCACGCCATCAGGGCCGAACTTGTCGAGCTTGTCGATGGCGCGTAGGACATTGAGACGCTGGCCGGCCTTGTCGTCGCCGCCGAGGCCGATCGCCTCCAGCACGCCGTCCAGAACCTTGCGGTTGTTGACGCGGATGACATAGTCGCCGCGCTTGATGCCGAGCGCTTCCAGCGTATCGGCCATCATCATGCACATTTCGGCATCGGCCTGGACGCCCGGCGCACCGACCGTGTCGGCATCAAACTGCATGAACTGGCGGAAGCGGCCCGGACCCGGCTTCTCGTTGCGGAAGACGTAACCAGCGCGATAGGTGCGGTAAGGAAGCTGGATCTCGTTGAAATTTTCAGCAACGTGACGGGCAAGCGGCGCCGTCAGGTCGTAACGCAGCGACATCCACTGGTCGTCATCGTCCTGCAGCGAGAAGACGCCCTCATTCGGGCGGTCGCTGTCCGGCAGGAACTTGCCGAGCGCATCGGTATATTCAAACAGCGGCGTTTCGACCGGATCGAAACCATAATGCTCATAGACCTCACGGATCTTCGCGGTCATTTCGTTGACGGCACGGATATCGTCTGGCGAGCGGTCAACGAAGCCGCGCGGAAGACGGGCCTTGAGCTTTTGTGGTTTCTTCTGCTTGTCGTTCATTTCGGGGGAGTTCCACCTATGTGATAGTGGCGGTTTCCTAGCGGATTGGGCGGGGAGCGGCAAGGGCAAGGGCCTTGATACGGCGACCAGAATCGATGGATCGATGCGGAAACGAGCGGATATCAGGATATATCAATGATCGCGGAAGCCCTGCAGTATCTCGCCACACTTGCGCTCACGGGCAACCCGCACCGCCGCTATATCCGCTATTCGGTCAATCTCTGGTCACGCGCCGGTCGCTGCAGCAAGGACTGGGCCGCGCATGAAGAGAGCTGCAAGGATGCCATTCGCACTGCAATCGCGGGCCTTTCACAACGGCGGACTGCCGTCGTGCTCGGCGCCGGACTGCTCCGGGATGTGCCTGTCGAGGAGCTGGCAAAAAGTTTCGACACGGTCGTCCTCGTCGATCTCGTGCATCTGGCATCGGTACGCCTGTGGCTGAAAGCCAGAGGCTTCCGGAACGTCCGGCTGATCGAACGCGATCTCTCCGGCTATGAGGCGCTTGCAGCCAAAGAGGCGGCGGAACCTCTCGGCTTCCTGCGCAGCGTGCCCTATCTCGATTTCGTCGTCTCGGCCAATCTGCTCTCGCAGATCGGGCGCGGCGTAAAGCGGCGATACGAGGCGGAAGCTTCATCCTGGATGCCCGCGGATACTGTGGAACGGCTGATCGCGGCGCATCTTCGAGGGTTGGCAGACCTGCCCTGCCGCACCTGCCTGCTGACGGACATTTCCTATGCCGTCATGGACCGCACCGGCAAAGTGCATGAGGACGTGGATCTACTGCATGGCATTGCGCCGCCCAAGGCAAAGGCCGGCTGGGACTGGCCCGTCGCACCGCTCGGCGAGGAAAGCCGCGACTACCAGATCGTTCACAAGGTCATTGCCACCTGGTGAGATCCTTGGCTTTTTGCCTGTACCTGCCTATGTTTTTCCCATGCGCGCTTTGGCCCTCATGACAATGTTCTTCGGCTGGCTGGTCTACAGCACCATGTCGGCATGGGCGGGCTGTCCGACCTGCGCATCGATGAATATGGCGGTTCAGCCGGAAACCACGTCGCACCACCATATGCACGGCATGGCCAGACCCGATATGGCAGCCAAAAGCGATTCCGCGAAAGATCCCTGCTCCACGAGCGCTGCGCATATGCCGCTCTGTGCCGCTTGCATGGTGCTGCCGGTCGCTGATCTGATTGCCGCCGGCGGCAAACCGGTTTTCGCCTACCCTTCTCCCGCACTCGACCGCGCGCTCAGAGATAACAGGCCCGCGCCGCAGGCGCCTCCTCCTCGTTTTATCTGACGATTTCTTTCACAGAACGGCAGGTGTGAGCTGTTACGCCAACCTATTGTCAGACAGAGGAAGGAACTCTCATGTCTCTGAAAATCACTACTCTTTCCGCACTCATCGCCCTTGCTGCGCCAGCCTTTGCCGAGGATATGCCTGGCATGGACATGTCCAAGCACATGGGCGGCCATGATCCATCCAGCCAGGCCTTCACAGAGGCCAATGACAAGATGCACAAGGACATGATGATCCAATTGAGCGGCGATACCGATGTGGATTTCGTCCGCAGCATGATCCCTCACCATCAGGGAGCGATCGACATGGCGAAGATCGAGCTGCAATACGGAAAGGATCCCGAGATCCGCAAGCTCGCCGAAAGCGTCATCAAGGCACAGGAGGCGGAAATCGCTGAAATGAATGCCTGGCTGAAGAAGCACGCCAAGTAAGCTCATCGCGAGAAATGCGAGGGCCGCCGTCAGAGCAGCGGCCCTTTTTCAATCAAGCCTTTTGCTTGATCAGGCTTTGGGCTCGAAATCGGCCGGCCGGCGGCCGGCCGCCTGGCGAGAAAGCATCCAGCCCGGATATTCCGGAGCCAGCGCACTGACTTCATCAAGCCGCTTGATCTCGTCACCATCGAGCTTCAGCTTGACGGCGGCAAGGTTCTGGTCGAGCTGCTCGACACGCTTGGCGCCGATGATGACGGTCGTCACGAAGGGCTTGGCGAGGATATAGGCGAGCGCCACGGTGGCGACGCTCACGCCATGCTTTGCGGCAATTTCGCGCATGACAGCGACGCAGGCCCAGGCCCGGTCCTTATCGACTGGCGGGAAATCGAAGTTGGCGCGGCGGCCTTCGCCATTGCCCGGTGCGCCCGGACCATATTTGCCCGAGAGAAGACCGCCGGCGAGCGGCGACCAGACCATGAGGCCGAGCTTTTCTTCCTGCAGCAGCGGAACGATATCGCGTTCCAGGTCACGGCCGGCAATCGAATAATAGGCCTGGACGGTCTCGAAACGGGCATAATCCCTGCGCTCGGAAATGCCGAGCGCCTTGGCGATGCGCCAGGCCTGCCAGTTGGAGACGCCGACGTAACGCACCATGCCGCGGGCGACGAGATCATCGAGTGCGCGCAGGGTCTCGTCGATCGGCGTCACCGGATCGGTGGCATGTATCTGATAGAGATCGATATGATCCGTCTGCAGGCGCTTCAGACTGGCTTCCACGGAATCCATGATATGGCCGCGCGAGGCGCCGCGGTCGTTCGGCTTATCGCCCATGACGCCATAGACCTTGGTGGCAATGACGACATCCTTGCGGGGGACGTTGAGGTTCTTCAGCGCCTGACCGAGCAGCCGCTCGGATTCGCCGAAGGAATAAACGTCAGCAGTATCGATGAAATTGACGCCAGCCTCCAGCGAGCGCCGGACGATCTCATCGGCTGCCTTCTGGTCGACATCGGCGATGGCACCCCAAGGAGTACCTTCCTTGGCTTCACCGAAGGTCATGGTGCCAAGGCAGATTTCAGATACGAAAAGTCCGGTATTTCCGAGTTGATTGTAACGCATGTCGAGAAATTCCCTTGTGTCTGCCGCTATGGGGCTTGCGGACTGCTGAACTCTATTTTTTGATTATTGGCCTGCGCGTGACAGGAACAGCCGGGGCTGGCTGCAAGGTGAGGCAAGCTTCATGTAGGTCGCCGGCCCGCGTTTTTCAACGGAACACGGGCACCGTGCGGACCCGTGGCAACGCCCTTGTCTCGACACAGGCCGAGAATAGATTATCTCTCTTATTTTCCACAGGGCGCATTTCAAGAGGTCCGCATATGACCGCCCGACCATTAACGACGATCGGTTTCGATGCCGATGATACGCTCTGGCAGAACGAACATTATTACCGGCTCACGGAAGAGCATTTTACCAGGCTTCTTACCGATTTCGCCGACGGAGCGAAGATTTCCGAACGGCTTCTCGAGGCGGAGAAACGCAATCTTGCCCATTACGGCTTCGGCATCAAAGGCTTCACGCTGTCGATGATCGAGACGGCAATCGAGGTCACCGAGGGCAAGGTGCCGTCCAGCGTGATCGCCAAAATCCTCGATACCGGACGCGACCTTCTGTCCCATCCGGTCGAGACCCTGCCGCATGTGCGCGATACGCTGGAGACGCTTGCGGGGAAATATCTACTGGTGCTGATCACCAAGGGCGACCTCTTCGACCAGGAGCGCAAGCTCGCTCAATCCGGGCTTGGCGACTACTTCGATGCGGTCGAGATCGTCTCGGACAAGACGGCCGTTACTTACCGACGCATCTTCTCGAAGGTCGGCGATGGGCCGGAGAGGGCGATGATGGTCGGCAATTCGTTGAAGTCCGATATCGTGCCGGCCATTGCCGCCGGCAGCTACGGCGTCTTCGTACCGCATGAGCTCACCTGGGTGCTGGAGCGCGTCGAGGAGCCGAAGGAGGCGCCGCGCTTCCGCAAGATCGGCCATCTTGGCGAACTGCACGGCCTGATCGACGGGTTACATTAAGCGAAGCTATTTCCGCTTCGGAAAGAGCGACGGCTGCTCCTGCTGGGCAGGTGCCGGTTGCGTCGGCTGGGGAGCGGCGGCAAGCGGTTCGATCAGGATACTATAGGGGGCGCCCAGCCCGCGGCGCGGGGAGACCTTTGAATAATAGGGACGCAGCAGCCAGGTGGCGTTTTCCTTGACCGTCGTCTCGTAGCTCGTGCCGTCCTCATCGGTGCCGAAAAAGGCCTCGTCATCGGGCTTCGACAGGTCGAAGATCGCGAGAAAGGCATATTTGCTCTTCGTCTCGAAGCTGATCTTCACATGCTGGCCGGTGCGCACGGGCAGAGTATAGACATGGCTGTTGCCGAACTTGGTCCAGCCTTTCAGCTGCATGGTCACGGCCGGAAACTGCAGCTTTTCGAGCTTCTCACCGGGATCGAGCTGCGGCGTCTGCGCAAGGGCTGCGGACGCGGACAGGAAAACTGCTGCGGCAAGGGCGGTAATCGATTTCACGGGCGATTTCATGGGCGCACCAATGCTGCGCGCATCGCCTCCACTTCCGCGCGGCAGTAACAGCCTTCGAGATGATCGTTGACGAGACCCATAGCCTGCATGAAGGCATAAACTGTGGTCGGTCCGACAAAGGTCCAGCCGCGCTTCTTCAAATCCTTCGATATCCTGACTGATGTGGCGGTCGTCGGGTTGGCGACAATATGCTCCCTGTCGACGATATCCGGCCGATCCTCGGGGCTAGGCTCGTAGCTCCAGAAATAGCGCGCCAGGGAGCCGAATTCACTGCGCAGATCGATCGCGCGCCGGGCATTGTTGATCGTCGAGACGATCTTGCCGCGATGGCGGATGATTCCGGCATCGGCGAGGCAGCGGGCGATATCCTCGTCGCCGAAGCGCGCCACTTTCTCGAAATCGAAACCGGCGAAAGCGGCGCGGAAATTCTCGCGCTTGCGCAGGATTGTCAGCCAGGAAAGACCGGACTGGAAGCCTTCGAGGCAGATCTTCTCGAAGAGCCTGATATCATCGGTGACAGGCCTGCCCCACTCTTCATCATGGTAGCGCAGATAGTCGGGCAGATTCGCATGCCAGTGGCAGCGGCTCTTGCCGTCCTTGCCGATGATGATGCCGGTTTCGCTCATGTTTTTATCTCGTTTTTCGGCTGCGAATCCGGCTTTACCATTTGCAAACCTTCTTTCCAAACCGAACGGTAACCCTGACGAAAAGTTTATTCCGTCCGCCGTCTTTTCATGAATTCGTATTTACCATTCGCTGGCGAACGCAGTGGCAGCATGACCGCAGGCGGACAATTCCGCCAGCGCATTTTCGGTCATTTGTAGAGAGTCCGCCCGATGATGAAACCCCTTGTCCTTGCCGCAGCCATGCTCGGCATTCTGTGCACGGCCGCCGTTGCAGACGACCGCTATGCCTCCCGTCCACCCGTCGTGCTGAGCCCCGATCTCACCGCTCCCTGGATCAACCAGCTCGGCGGCGGCCGGGTTCGTCCCGTCGTCTACCAGCGGCCGGTCGTCATGCAGCAGCGCGGCCTCTTCCAGCAGCGTCGCACGGTCATCCAGCGCGCGCCGCAACCGGCGCCGCAGACCGTGTCTGCCATCCGCCCCGGCATTCCCGTCATCCGCGGACAGGTCGAGCCGCAATTCCTGCCGCAGATGGTCGACTACGACACGAAGGAAAAACCCGGTACGCTTGTCATCGATACCAACAACCGCTTCCTTTACCTCGTTATGGATGGCGGCAAGGCCCGCCGCTATGGCGTCGGCGTCGGCAAGCCCGGCTTCGAATGGGCCGGTGCCCACAAGATCACCCGCAAGTCGGAGTGGCCGGACTGGACGCCGCCCTCGGAAATGGTGAGCCGCGAAGCCGCCAAGGGCCATTATCTTCCTGCCCGCATGGATGGCGGCCCGGAAAATCCGCTCGGCGCCCGCGCCATGTATCTCGGCTCCACCCTCTACCGCATCCACGGCACGAATGCGCCCTGGACGATCGGCAGCGCCGTCTCCTCCGGCTGCATCCGCATGCGCAACGAAGACGTGGTCGACCTTTACGATCGCGTCAATGTCGGCACCCGCGTCATCGTGATGTAGAAAGCAAATAACGGACAGCGGGCGGCAAGAACAGCCGCCCGCTGGACAACAAAAAATCGCGTCCCTCACCTCTCCGACTTGAAATTCAAACCGATTTGACTAGCCTCTAGCGGTCCTGAAGGAGAGGGTATCGAAAATGAAGCAATTTCTGAGGCTCGCGGCGGCGGCTGCCGTTGCGTTGTCCTGCACGGTCGTGACTGTCAGCGCAGAGCCGGTCATGACCGCGACCGACGCCGTGCGGGGCGTCAAACAGACCCGCGAGATCAAGCCGCAGTTCCGCAAGCGCGTGGTTCGTCTTAGCACCAGCGAGAAGCCCGGCACTGTTATCGTCGACACCAACAACAAGTTTCTCTACCTCGTAGAAGGTAACAACCGCGCCACGCGCTACGGTATCGGCGTCGGCCGCGACGGCTTCGGCTGGTCGGGTGTCGTGACGGTCGGGCGCATGGCCGAATGGCCGAGCTGGACGCCGCCGGCTGAGATGCGCGCCCGCGAGGCGCGTGCGGGTCACAATCTTCCCGCCGTTCAGCCCGGCGGCCCGGACAATCCGCTCGGCGCGCGCGCCATGTATCTCTACAAGGGCGGCCGCGACACGATCTTCCGCATTCACGGCACGAACCAGCCCTGGACGATCGGCCTCAACATGTCCTCCGGCTGCATTCGCATGATGAACGACGACGTGTCGCATCTTTACAAGCGCGTCTCCGTCGGCACCAAAGTCATCGTCGTCGGCCCCGGCAACAAGCAGGGCAACGTCGCTTTCCAGGACAAGGGCATCGATATCCTGCGCACCATGTTCGGCGGTTGAGCAGCGCTTCCGGCAAAAAATGAAGGCGCACTCGGATGCGCCTTTTTATTTTTTAAAATTGTGACACAGAACTCTGCCAATGAATCGAGCTGATAACCTTTTTGGTCGTTCGGGGATATTCAATGGCATATGCATTGCGTCTTTCCACCTCGCTTCTGGCCACCTCGCTTCTGGCGGGCATTGCGTTTTCCGCTCTTGCATCGGTTGCCGGCACGGCTTCGGCCGAGCATCTGGAATTTTCCATCTACGGCGGTTACCAGACGGCACCGCACAGCCACGTCGACGTTTCCGACGGCACCTCCTTCAGCGCCGGCTGGGAAGGCAAGTCCTTCGGCAGCCCGCCCTATTACGGCGGTCGCGTCACCTGGTGGCTCGGCGACTTCAACCTGTCGAACTGGGGCGTGTCGCTCGACTACACCCACGACAAGGTCTATGCCGACGACGAAACCATGGCGCGTTCGCCGGGCTGGACGCATTTCGAATTCACCGACGGCCTGAACCTCCTGACGGTCAACGGCCTCTATCGCTTCAAGGACCCGGCGCGACCCTGGACCCCCTATCTCGGCGCCGGTGTCGGCGTGAACATTCCGCATGTCGAAGTCACCCGTCCCCAAGGCACGACCTTCGACTACGAATTCGGCGGCGTGACCTTCCAGGCGCAGGCCGGCGTCGACTACCGCATCACCGACAACTGGTCGACCTTCGTGGAATACAAGGGCACCTATTCGCGCGTCGACGTGCCGATCGACAGCGGCGACCGTCTGAAGACGAATATCGTCACCAAAGCGGTCAACGTCGGTATTTCATACCACTGGTAGATTCGTGCTGCGGGACTATTTCGTGCCGCAACTCACCTTGCCTTCCACAACGAAGAAGCTGGCGCCGCTTTCGATCCGCAGCGCGTAGGTGCCGCCGAAATTCTGCGAAGGCTTGCCATGCTCGCCGGCGAGAACCGCGAGATCCAGCGTCTCGCTTCCGGTATCGTCACTTTCCGTATCGAAGACTTCCAGGCGCAGGTCGCCATCGCGCGACCAACGATTCGTGAGATCCTTCGATTCGAATATCCGCTTGTTGAAGCTTTGGGATCTGGAAGCGTCCTTGAGCATCAGCGCGCCGCGAAAATGGATGAGCTTGTGGCCGCCTCCGTCTTCAAACGCGCTTTCGAGGGTAAAGCGCACGTCCCTGTCATCGGCAGAACAGAAATATCTGACATCGGCGTGCGCCGCACCAGCCGCGCCGAGCAACACGCCAAGCACCATCAATCCGCGCCACATAGCCAAAACTCCCTGCGATCCGCCAATGAATCGGTGCTCTCAGGCTAGCGGCAAACCTCTTAATTTTTCAGGCACAGAGCCCCCGTAAGCCCAATCCAGGAGTTCGACCGTATGCAGGATCGGCGTTGATGTGCCCGACCTTATCTGGGTAATGCAGCCGATATTGCCTGTCGCGATGATATCCGCCTTTGTGGCCTCGATGTTCTTGACCTTGCGGGTCTTGAGGGCCGCGGAAATATCCGCCTGCATGATGTTGTAGGTACCGGCCGAGCCGCAGCAGAGATGGCCTTCCGCCGGATCGCGAACGGTAAAACCTGCTGCCTTGAGCAGATGCTTCGGCGCCATGGTGATCTTCTGGCCGTGCTGCATGGAGCAGGCGGAATGATAGGCAACCGTAATGCCCCTCGGCATGTGCGCAGGCAGTTCCAGCCCAACAAGATATTCGGTGATGTCCTTGGCAAGAGCCGAGACGCGCGCCGCCTTGCCGGCATAGGCCGCGTCAAGGCGCAGCATGTGGCCGTAGTCTTTGATCGTCGTGCCGCAGCCGGAAGCGGTGATGATGATCGCGTCGAGGCCGCCAGCCTCGATCTCGCGGGTCCAGACATCGACATTGGCGCGGGCGGAGGCGAGAGCCTGTTCCTCGCGTCCCATGTGGTGGACCAGGGAACCGCAGCAGACCTCGCCCTCGGGGACGACGACCTCTATACCAAGGCGTGTCAGCAGCCGGATGGTCGCCTCGTTGATGGCGGGATCGAGAACGGGCTGCGCACAGCCGGTGAGGATCGCCACGCGCCCGCGGCGTTCGGCCTGCGGCTCATGCCGGCCGGGCTTAGCGAAGGGCGATGATGCCGGAATGCTTGATGGCGCAAGCGCGAGCATGGCGGCAAAGGGCTTCAGCGCGGGTCCGCGCATCAGGCCGGCAAAGGGACGACCGATGCGGGCCAGCGCAAGCGCCGCCCGAAAGCGACCGGGATAGGGCAGTACCGCTGCCAGGATGGCCCGCGTCAGCCGGTTCATGAACGGCCGCTTATAGGTCTTTTCGATGTGAACCCGGGCATGGTCGACGAGATGCATGTAATCGACGCCGGAAGGACAGGTCGTGGTGCAGGCGAGGCAGGACAAACAGCGGTCGATATGGGTGACGACCTCGGTATCGGCCGCACGGTCGTTTTCCAGCATGTCCTTGATGAGATAGATGCGCCCGCGCGGGCTGTCGAGCTCGTTGCCGAGGGTCACATAGGTCGGACAGGTGGCGGTGCAGAAACCGCAATGCACGCATTTGCGCAGGATCTGCTCGGATTCGGCCACATGCGGATCGGCAAGCTGGGCGAGCGTAAAGTTGGTCTGCATCTAGGATGCTCTCGAAACGTCCGATAGGCGGGATAGGATTATAGCCCAATCAGCCTCCCCTATCTCAATCGGACTGAAAACTGCTGTGCCTACCGCTTTGAAAACACTGGTCACGTTTGTTTTCCCAGTATCTTTATTAAAGGGTAACTCCATTGCAGCCCTGTGGGCATCCCAATGCTTTCGCGGGGTACCGAGTGGATATATGCCAAATGGCATTTTCCACACTTCTGGCCAGACCATTTTCTCTTCTCCAGAAATATCTGGTGAGGAAGTAATAATAAACGGTGTTGTAAAGGATTTATAATCCGGGTGGCTGCAATAGATGAGTCCTACTTGACCAACAAGGACACTCTTCGCCCTTGTTTCGCGACCCTTCATCACATTTGCATCTGCATTTGAGACGGCCCATCGGCCAGCGCCAATGCCTGCCCATATATTAGTTACATTCATACAAGTAAAAACATACATTTTCATCGGTCAGCCCAGCCCATCTTGCCCGGATTGAATATCCCTGCCGGATCGAACTTTTCCTTCACGCGGCGTGACAACAAGGCCACCGCTTCTTCCTCGGGATGGAAAGCCGATATCGCCGCCCTCGCATTGGCGGGCGCACGGATCAGCGTCGCATGACCGCCGCCAAGCGCCTTGACGAAGCGGCGGACGAGATCGGCCTCCGGATCGGCTTCCATGCGCATCCAGACGAGACCACCCTGCCAGTCATAGAAGGCATCGACGCCGGCTTCGAGCCTCAAGGCCGCAACGAGCTGGTGGCCGATGCTTGGCGCCATGGACACGCGCCAGACGGGCCGCGCGGTTCCGTCGGCATAGGGTGCCACGTCGCGAATCTCCTGCCAGAGCTGCCGGCTGGCGGCCGCATCGAGCCTCGTGGCCGGACCGAACGACCCCATCGCCGACAGAAGCTTTGCCGCGCGTGAGTCCACCGAGCCGGGCAGGCCTTCGATGCGCAGCACCGTCGCCTCTTCCTCCGGCAGCTTGCCGCCGAGGAATTTCCAGGTCACGGTCAACGGCAGATGGGCGGCACCCGAGACTTCCACCGGCAGAGCCATGGCTGCGGCCATGGCATTTGCGGCCTCGGCATCGTTGAGACCGGAGATGACGATGGTTTCCTCAGTCTTAGGGCGCGGCGGCACGCGAAAGGTCACCTCTGTCAGGAAACCGAGCGTGCCGTACGAACCGGCAAGCAGCTTCACCAGATCGAGACCGGTGACATTCTTCATCACCCGGCCGCCGGCCTTGATGATCTCGCCTTTGCCGTTGACGAAGCGGATGCCGAGCAGACTGTCGCGCGCCGCACCCGCCACGAAGCGGCGCGGACCGGAGACGTTGGCGGCAAAGACGCCGCCGATCGTCGGTTCACCCGACGTGCCCATCAAGGCGCGGTGATCCATGGGCTCGAAGGCCAGCATCTGGCTGTTTTCGGCCAGCGCTGCCTGGACTTCGGCAAGCGGCGTGCCCGCCTTTGCGGTCATCACCATCTCACCGGGATTATAGCCGACAATGCCGGAAAGGCCGGTCGAGCGCAGGCGATCTTCCGCCTCAACGGCATTGCCGAAGCCCGAGCGCGTGTCGCCGCCGCTGATGGCGAGCGCTCTGCCCTCTTGTGCATGCGCACGGATGATTGCTGCGGCTTCCTCTTCGCTTGCCGGCACCAGATCGATCATGCGGCCGAACGCCCCTCGAGCGGGAAAACCTTGGAAGGGTTCAGCAGCCATTGCGGATCGAAGGCGGCGCGTGCCGCCATCTGCTGGGCAAGATCGGCCTCGGAATATTGATGGCGCATCAGGTCACGTTTCTCGATGCCGACGCCGTGTTCGCCGGTCAGGCAGCCGCCGGCATCGACGCAGAGCTTCAGGATATCGTTGCCGGCCGCTTCGGCCTTGGCGGCATCCTCGGGATCATTGGCATTGAAGAGGATCAGCGGATGCATGTTGCCGTCGCCGGCATGGAAGACATTGGCAACGCGCAGGCCGTAACTTGCGACGATCTCCGACGTGCGTCGCAGCACATGCGAAAGCTGGCTCAGCGGCACCGTGCCATCCATGCAGATATAATCGGCGATGCGGCCGGTGGCGCCGAAAGCAGACTTGCGACCCTTCCAGATCAGCGCCGCCTCGGTTGCCGACTGGCATTCGCGCACCGTCTTGACGCCGTGTCTACGGGCGATGTCGACGATGCTTTTCAGCATGTCGTCCATTTCCGCTTCCGATCCTTCGACCTCGACGATCAGCAACGCGCCGACATCGAGCGGGTAGCCGGCATGGGCGAAGGCCTCGCAGATCTCGATCGCCGGCTTGTCCATGAATTCGATGGCAACGGGAATGATGCCGGCGGCGATCACATCGGCAACGCAGCGGCCGGCTTCCACGGAGCTTTCGAAACCGAATAGCACCGGGCGGGCACCCTCCGGCTTGGCGATGAGCCGCACGGTCGCTTCGGTGACGATCCCGAGCTGGCCCTCATGGCCGCAGACGAGGCCGAGCAGATCGTAGCCTGCTGCATCCAGGGCCTTGCCGCCGAGTTCGATCACCGTGCCGTCGGTCAGCACCATCTTGACACCGAGCAGGTTGTTGGTCGTCACGCCATATTTCAGACAGTGTGCGCCACCGGAATTCATGCCGATATTGCCGCCGATCGTGCAGGCGAGCTGGGAGCTCGGGTCCGGCGCATAGAAGAAACCATCCGCGGAGACGGCTTCCGAAATGTTGAGATTGGTGACACCGGCCTGAACGACGGCGCAGCGATTGGCGAAGTCGATTTCGAGGATGCGGTTCATCTTCGACAGGCCGAGGACAACCGCATCTTCCTGCGGGATCGCACCGCCCGAAAGCGACGTGCCGGCGCCCCGCGGGACGACCGGAATGCCGTAGCGATGACAGTATTTCATGACGGTCGCCACTTCCGCCGTCGAGCGTGGCAGGGCGACGGCGAGCGGCAGGCGGCGGTAAGAAACGAAGGCATCCGTCTCGAACGGCACGAGTTCGCGCGCTTCATGGATCAGACATTCCGGCGGCAGGAGATCGATGAGATCGGCAACGATGTCCTTGCGGCGCGCCAGGACATCGGGACGTGGAGCGAGAAACGAAATGGCGTCGGACATGGCGTTCTCCCTCGGCCGGCATCACGGAAACCGGCCGCAAATCCTCCCTGCGAACGGTTCCTTCGGCTTAGCACTTTCCCGAAACCGGCGCAAATGTTAAGCACTTATGCCAAAAGGGAAAAAGTTATAAAAGCTTATGACCAATCTGGGTGATCTCGAAATCTTTGCCAAGGTCGTTTCGACCGGCAGCATGTCGCTCGCCGGTCGCGCGCTCGGCTTTTCCCCTGCCGTCGTTTCCAAGCGCATCAAGCGGCTGGAAGACCGGCTCGGCACACGGCTTCTGCAGCGTACAACGCGGCAGATCTCGCTGACGGAAGCCGGCCAGGGTTTTTACGACCGCGTGCTCGGCATTCTGGCGGGGCTGGAAGAGGCGGAATTCTATATTTCCGGTCGCTCGGCGCAGATGCACGGCACGCTGAAGATCTCCGCCCCCACCTCCTTCGGGCGGATGCATATCGCGCCGCATCTGAAAGCCTTCATGGAGGCGCATCCGGAGCTCGCCATCAACCTAGTGCTGACGGATGAGTTCAGCGATATCATCGGCGGCGGCTTCGACCTCGCCATCCGCATTGCGGAGCTGACCGATTCCAGCCTCGTCGCACGCCGGCTGGCGCCCGTGCGCCGCGTGCTCTGTGCCTCGCCTGACTATGTTGCCGCCCATGGCATGCCAAAACATATCGAAGAGTTGAAGCAGCACCGCTGCCTGCCGGCCCACAACAACGACGTCTGGCGGCTCGACGGCCCGGATGGAGCCTTCAGCCTGCGGCCGGAGGGCATGCTGATCACCAATTCCAGCGAGGTAATCCGCGAAACGGTGATTGCCGGCCTCGGCATTGCGCTGCGCTCCACCTGGGACATTGGCGAGGAGCTGAAGAACGGCAAGCTCGTGCAGGTGCTGCCCGCCTATGAGGGCTCGCACAATGTCACGCTCTCGGCGGTTTACCCAAGCCGGCAGTTTCTGCCGGCCAAGGTTCGACTGTTCATCGATTTTCTGGCCGAGCTCTACGGCCCGGTTCCCTACTGGGAGCGCTGAGGTTCAGCTGATTGATGCGCGAGCCGTTCGATGATGAGATCGAGCAGCGCCCTCAACCGGGCGAGCCGCCGCATGTCACGGTGATAGCCGACCCATGTGTCGCGGCCGGGCGGCGCTTCGCCAAGATCGACCGGCTCGATGGCTGGAATGGCATCGCCAAGCGGCCGCGGCAGGACGGCGAGACCGGCGCCTCGGGCACAAAGGGTCGCCTGCACATCCCTGTTATTGCTGCGCATGGTGATCTCGGCCTTCGGCAACAGCCGCTGCAGCCAGCCGACATCGGGCATGCCGCCGAAGGCCTCGTCCATGGTGACGAGCCGGGAGCCCGCGCCATCGCCCGCCTCCGGATGCGGCAAGCCGCGGCGGATATAGAGACCATAATCGATATGCAGGAGCTTGCGGGATATGACCTCCGTCTCGGTGAAAGGCGCGATCCGGAAGACGATATCGGCCTCGCGTCGTGAGAGGCTGAGAAGCCGGCTGTCGGTCAAGAGCTCGATGACGACCTTGGGATAGGTGGTAGAAAACTCAGCCAGAACCGGTGACAGGACATGGGCGCCGAACCAATCCGACGAGGAGAGCCGCAGCAAGCCGTCGAGCTGCCTGTTCTGGCCGGCGAGTTCGCGCTCCAGACCGAACGCCTCCTCTTCCATACGTTCGGCATGGGCAAAGACCGTCGCTCCCTCATCCGTCAGCACGAACCCTTCGGCCGTGCGCTGGAAAAGCGTCTGGCCCAGCGAGGCCTCAAGCGCCCGCAGCCGGCGTCCCATGGTCGGCTGGGTCAGGCCAAGGCTGCGTGCGGCAGCACCCAGCGTCCCGAGCCGGGCAATCGCCAGGAAGAGTTTCAGGTCGCTCCATTCCAAGTGCTTAATTCCAGGGCTCAGCTTCAAACAAAAATGCATGGTTTTCATTCGTTATCTTTGATTTCCATTCAGAATTCAATGCGGCATTCTGCGGCCAACAAACCAAGGAGAGTTTCATGAGCACGATGAAAGCAGCACTTGTCGAAGCACAGAATACCGAATTCACCATTGCCGAGATCGAAAAGCCTGTTGCCCGGGCGGGCCAGATCCTCGTCCGCATCAAGGCCGCGGCGCTCAATCCGTTGGATCTCAAGATCCGCGCCAATGAGGCTGCTCATGCCCGTCATCCCCTGCCCGCCATTCTCGGCATCGATATGGCCGGCATCGTCGAAGCGGTCGGCCCCGGTGTGACCGGCTTTCGCGCCGGTGACGAGGTCTATGGCATGACCGGAGGCGTGGGTGGCCTGCAGGGATCGCTTGCCGAATTCGCAGCCGTCGATGCCGATCTCGTCGCGCTCAAGCCGCGTAATCTTTCCATGCGTGAGGCCGCTGCCCTGCCGCTGATTGCGATCACCGCCTGGGAAGGTCTCGAAGAACGCACCCAGGTGAGAGCGGGCCACAAGGTGCTGGTCATCGGCGGCGGTGGTGGCGTCGGCCATATCACCGTGCAAATGGCCGTTGCCGCCGGTGCCGAAGTCTATGCCGTCGACGGCGGTTCGAAGGCTGAATACATCAGCAGTATCGGTGCCACGCCGATCGACTATGGGGTTGCGACCGTCGATGACTATGTCGCCCGGTATACGGACGGGAAGGGTTTCGACATCGTCTATGATACGATCGGCGGAAAGGGCCTCGATGCTGCCTTCCAGGCCGTCGCCAAGTTCGGCCATGTGGTCACCAGCCTGGGCTGGGGTACGCATTCGCTGGCACCGCTCTCCTTCAAGGGAGCGACCTATTCCGGTGTCTTTACGCTGGCACCGCTTCTGACCGGCGAGGACCGCGCCCATCATGGCGATATCCTCAGGCATATTGCCACACGCGTCGAAGCCGGAACGTTGATGCCAAATCTGGACCCACGTCCATTTTCTCTCGCAGAGGTTGGCGAGGCCTACCGGCTACTGGAAAGCCGTGAGGCTGAAGGCAAGGTCGTGGTAGAGATCTGACGCTCTATCTCTTTGTTTTCCGGCAATTCCGGACGCAAAACCGACACGTACTTTCGCTGAATTGCTTTCTTGTTTTACGCAATTCCACACGCAAAACCGCTGCACACTTTTGCTGGAATTGCTTTAGCGCGCCAGATCGAGATAGGCGCGCGCGACCATCGCGTCGATATCCGCCGGCACCGGCACGATGCAGGATTCTGCGCCGACGCCGCGCTTTGCGACCCGCTCTAGGCAGCGGGCCTGCAAGGTGAAGCCGAGGTCCATGGACTCGACCGAGTTACCGAGCGGGCGCGGACCGGCGAGATTGGCCATATGGCCGCCGCCGAGTACGTGGAAGGACCGGCCGTCCTTCAGGTGGAAGGTCTCGATATGATCGGCTTCGTAGCGATCGATACCAACGACATCGGGATGGCTGCGGAAGGCTGCGACATCGATCTCGTGCGGGAAATGACCGCCATTCATCAGGATCGCGCCGTCCTTGATGAGCGGCAGATCACCGGCGGTGACGATATCGGGGAAGCCGGTCACTGTTGCGATGACATCGGCAGAACGGATCGCCTGTTCGCGCAGCGGCGTGACGAAACCGTCGAGATGCGCCTCGAGGCTGGTGACCGGGTCGATATCGACGACATTGACCATCGAAAAGGCATTGCGGAAGCAGGCTGCCGTGCCCTTGCCGCAGGCGCCATAACCGAAGACCGTCACGCGCTTGCCATTGGTGGAGCGGTTGGTGAAGCGCATGTAGCTTTCGAACAGGCTCTGGCCGACGGCATGCTTGTTTTCGGCGAATTGCTTGATCGGACTGTCATTGATGACGAGGATCGGCATCGCGAGTTTCTCGCGCATCGGCAGCAGCCGGGTGCGGCCTGAGGTCGTCTCTTCCGTGCCGCCGAGCAGATTGGCATAGGGCCTCTCGGCTGCGATGGCGAAAAGATCGCCGCCATTGTCCAGCAGCAGATCAGGCTTTTCGGCGACGACGGCCTCAAGGCTCTGATGATGGGCGATGGAGTCGGTCGTCTGGGTTGCGAAGACGGTGAAGCCTTGGGCGCGCAGGAATTCTACCGTCGCCGGTTGCGTGCTGTTCAGGTTGCCGGTGCAGACGAGGTGCGCGCCGCCGGCCCGCAAGGTCATGAGCAGAGCCACGGTCTTCGGCTCCAGATGAATGCCGGTGCCGATGGACAGGCCATCAAAAGGCCGCGTCCTTTCGAATTCCGCTGCCGTTGCCTTCAGCAGGCGGCAACTGTTGCCGATCCAGTCGATGCGTGTCGCAAGCTTTTCCGTCATATGCCCTTTCGTTTCCTCTGATCTAGAGCCTTTCCTGGTTAGATTGAAGCATTCTGTTGGCTCAAACGGGCCGCCTGATCGACCGGCCGGCTTGGCCGTAGATTGGGCTACGACGCGCGCCGGCCGGTCGACCATCCGACTCCGTTTGAGCCAACAGAATGCTTCAATCTAACCAGAAAAGGCTCTAGCGAAGCGGAGATAGGGCCGGCATGGAGATATTTCTGATGAAAGGGCAGAAAAACTGCCCCTTCAGGATGCGCCGCCGGAGCGCAGCAGCCAGTTTCGGAGCGCAGTAAGGGCAGGCCGTTTTGCATCTGATGTGCGGCAGCAGAGGCTATAGCCTGCCGGGCGGCGGATGAAGCCATAGGGGGCAACCAGGATGCCGCGGCTGAGATCGTCCTCGATCGAGGCTTTCGGCGCCAGCGCAATGCCGAGGCCGGATCGGGCTGCACCCAGCGCCAGCAACAGATCCTCGAATTCGCGCCGGCGGGAAAAGACAACCGGCAGCGTGCCGCTTTCGGCGAACCATTCGGCCCAGAGCTTCGGCGCGCTACGGCTGACGAGAATGGTCATATCCGCCATTGCTTCAGGATCACCTGAAAGTCCGGCAGCAAGCGCCGGTGTGACGACCGGTCCGAACTCATCCTCCATGAAGCGCGTTTCTGTCATCCCGGCAGAGGAGCGCTGCTCGCCTCCCATGATGACGGCATCGAAATCCGGATGTTGGGACAGCGGCTCGACGACGGTCATGGGAACGATATCGATCTCAACAGCGCCGAGGCTTGTCTGCATGTCAACCGCGCGCGGCATCAGCCACCAGATGGCAAAAGCCGAGGGCACTCCGAGACGGATGCGCTTCCTATCCGCCTCCTCAAATTCATCGGCCGCCCGCTTCAATATGGTCAGGGCAGTACCGGCGGCCTCGGCAAAGGCGCTCGCCTTTTCGGTCGGGACCAGCCTGCGGCCGTCACGCACGAAGAGCTTCCTGCCGAGGTGATCTTCGAGTGTCGCAATCTGCTGGCGCACGGCGCCGCGCACCACGCCCAGCTCTTCGGCCGCCTTCAAAATGCTGCCATGGCGGCATACGGCTTCGAAGGCACGGATCGCATTGAGAGGTGGAAGTCGCATAGTTACCACATTGTCGAAAATCGCAGTGGATCAGATGATCGCGGCATTGAACGGAATGCAAGATCGGACCATATTGTACAGCTGTGCAAGACGACGTATTCGGGACAGGAAATGGCGGAATTTCCGAACCTGCTCCACTTTGATTTTTCCTATGTACAATGAATCAAATCATGTTCCGGCTCGTTTTGCACGTATGGATCGCGCAAGCTTTTCATAGGATACTAAAATAATAACGACTCAGATCAACGATCGTAAAGGTGACCCGACAATTGACCCTTCTTGCCCGCCTGGCTTCTGATGTGCAACTCATGTTTCGGCGTCCGCCGCGACAGCAATATGCTGCGCTCTGCTACCGGGTGAAAAAGAAGTCGGGTGAGCTCGAAGTTCTGCTGATGACCAGCCGTGATACAGGGCGCTGGGTGATCCCCAAGGGCTGGCCGATGAACCGCAAATGCGCCTATGAAGTTGCGGCTCAGGAAGCCCTGGAAGAGGCCGGCGTGCGCGGCACGGTGGAGACCGAAACGCTCGGCCACTATACCTACCAGAAGGTCTTGCGCGACGGCCTGAAGGTGACCTGCAAGGTTCAGGTCTATGCCCTCGAAGTGACCGGTGCGACGAAGAATTTCAAGGAAAAGGGCGAGCGAACCATCGAGTGGGTTTCCTGCGACGAAGCGGTCAAGCGCGTCCAGGAACCCGAATTGCGCAACCTGTTCCTCGCCTTTAAACGGCGCATGGCCGAAAAGCTTTCCAGCGGCATTCCGAAACAAATTCCGGCGGAATGAGTCTTGCCATCTTGTGCTGCTAGAAAAGGCGGCGCAAAAGCAGGACTTAGCCAGGAAACAGAATGCCGCAACGCAACGCCGTCCTCACGAAACGCACGCTTGATAAGGATCTCGACAAATTTACCCATGTCGAGGATGCGGCCAAGCACGTCTCGCGACGGTTGGTGACGCCGGGACTTGGCCTGATCTTTCTCGGCCTCGCCATGCTTTTTGCCGGCGTCTACGTGTTCGACAGGCCGGGCGCAGTGCTGGTAATTGCTGCCGCAGCACTTGCCGCCTACATGGCCATGAACATCGGTGCCAACGACGTGACGAACAATGTCGGCGCGGCCGTCGGCGCGCGTGCTATCACCATGAAGCAGGCGCTGATCATCGCCGCAATCTTCGAGGTGCTAGGGGCGACGATCGCGGGCGGCGAGGTCGTCAAGACGATTTCCTCCAGCATCGTCGATACGGTGCAGGTCCCTCCGGCGACACTCGGCTGGATCATGATGGCGGCGCTCACGGCTGCAGCACTCTGGATCAACCTCGCCACATGGATGAATGCACCGGTTTCGACGACGCACGCGATCGTCGGCGCCGTGATCGGGGCAGGCTTCGGTGCTGCAGGACCGGAGCCCGTCAACTGGCGGGTGATGCTGGAAATCACGGCAAGCTGGATAACTTCGCCATTGATCGGCGGGCTGATCGCTGCCGGGCTGCTCTATCTGGTGAAGACCCTCATCGTCTATCGCGAGGACAAGATCGCTGCCGCCCGGCAGTGGGTGCCCGTGATGATCGCCGTCATGGCCGGCGGCTTCACGGCCTATATGGTGTTGCAGCTTGCGCCGCAGGGACGGTATTCGTCGCTGACGATCCTTCTGATCGGCATCGGCATCGGGCTCGTCAGCTGGCTTGTCGTGCAGCCGCTCATCCTGCGGCAGGCGGAGAACCTCGAAAACCGCAACAGTTCACTTCGCACGCTGTTCCACTTTCCGCTAATCGGCTCGGCCGCGCTGCTCTCCTTCGCGCATGGCGCAAACGACGTTTCGAATGCGGTCGGCCCACTCTCGGCCATCGTTCACTCGGCCGGTATCGCTGATAACAGCATGACCGGTCATCCGCCGCTCTGGGTCATGCTGATCGGCGCTTTTGGAATCTCGGTCGGCCTCCTGCTTTTCGGGCCGCGCCTCATCCGGCTCGTCGGTGAGGAGATCACCAAGCTCAACCCGATGCGTGCCTATTGCGTGGCGCTCTCGACTGCCTTCACCGTCATCTTCGCCTCCTGGCTCGGCCTGCCGGTCAGCACCACGCATATTGCCGTCGGTTCAGTCTTCGGCGTCGGCTTCTTCCGCGAATGGTACACGCGCCATTCGAAGCGTCGTATCGAATTCATACGCCGCAAGGGCGAAAGCTTCGAGATCGACGAGCCTGAGCCGAACGTCCACGAAGCCCGTCGGCGCTATCTCGTCCGCCGTTCGCACGTCATGACGATCGTCGCAGCCTGGGTCATCACCGTGCCGGTTTCGGCTGCGCTTGCGGCCATGATTTATTGGGTTATGTTCGCGCTCTTCCTATGAGTCAGGGTCCCAGGATGCGCGCCAATTTCCGCATGCAGCGGCTTTTCATCGATGCCCCCTTGTCAAAGGGCGCTGCCATCGAGGCCAATGCCGACCAGTTCAACTATCTCGCCAACGTCTTGCGCATGGAAGAGGGTGCGGACATCCTTCTCTTCAACGGCCGCGACGGCGAATGGAAGGCGAGCCTCTCCTTCCCGACCCGCAAGCGCATCCTGCTGTCAGCCACCGAGGAGACCCGGCCGCAGCCCGCACCCTCCGACCTGCACTATCTTTTCGCGCCGCTGAAGGTCGGCCGCATGGATTATCTGGTGCAAAAGGCAGTGGAAATGGGCGCCGGCCTGCTGCAGCCGGTCATGACCCAGCATGTGCAGGGCAAGATCACCAATCTCGACAAGATCCGCGCCAACGTCATCGAGGCAGCCGAACAGTGCGGCATTCTCGGCATTCCCGATGTCGCCAAGCCCGTGCGGCTTGCCGATCTGCTCGACCACTGGCCTGCAGACCGGCGCATCATCTATTGCGATGAGGGCGATGCCGGGCAGAACCCGCTGCCGCTGCTTTCCAGGGTGACGGAAAGGAAGCTTGCGCTTCTGGTCGGCCCGGAAGGCGGCTTCTCCGAAGAGGAGCGGACACGCCTGCGCAGCCTCGACTTCGTGACCGCAATCCCGCTCGGTCCGCGCATCCTGCGCGCCGACACGGCCGCGGTCGCAGCGATGGCGGTGATACAGGCTGCAATCGGCGATTGGAATTGACTTTTGAACGTCGGTTCTCTGGAAAGGCCTGCTATTTTTTTGATGACCTGTTGAAAGAATTTCACTTGCAACTTAGCTGGCTTGGGCACTAATCACCCTTCCAATTACCCCGGCTCCGGCCTTCCCGAATACAGGTACTTTCATGGCTCGCGATACTACCGACCAGACGCCGATCTCTTCGGTTCAAGAGCTGACCGATTACCTTGCTGCGGGCAACAAGCCGAGGGAGCGTTTCCGCATCGGCACCGAGCACGAGAAGTTTGTGTTCTTCCGCAAGGACAACAGCCCCGTTCCCTATTTCGGCGATGCCAGCATCTCGGCGCTCCTGAAGGGCCTGCAGGCCAAGAGCGGCTGGGAGCCGATCATGGACGGTGACAACATTATCGGCCTCGGAGAGCAGAACGGTATGGGCGCCATCTCGATCGAGCCCGGCGGCCAGTTCGAGCTTTCGGGCGCACCGCTCGAAAACATTCACCAGACCTGCAAGGAATCCAACCAGCATCTGGCGCAAGTGCGTGAGATCGCGGAGCCTATGGGCATCGGCTTCCTCGGCATCGGCGGCAGCCCGACATGGACCTATGCGGAAACTCCGCATATGCCGAAGTCGCGCTACGAGATCATGACCAGCTACATGCCCGAGGTCGGCACCCGCGGTCTCGACATGATGTACCGCACCTGCACGATCCAGGTGAACCTCGACTTCTCGTCGGAAGACGACATGCGCCGCAAGATGCGCGTGTCGATGAAGCTGCAGTCGCTGGCAACCGCGCTATTTGCCTCCTCACCCTTCACCGAAGGCAAGCCGAACGGCATGTTCTCTTGGCGCGGCGATGTCTGGCGCGACGTGGACAACCAGCGCAGCGGCCTTCTGGATTTCACGTTCCGCGACGATTTCGGTTTCAAGGATTATGCCGAATGGGCGCTCGACGTGCCCATGTATTTCGTCATGCGAGACGGCCACTATCACCGGGCGACCCATGTCACCTTCCGGCAGTTCATGAACGGCGCGCTGAAGGGCGAGATATCAGCCTATGAACCGACGATGGGCGACTGGACGAACCATCTTTCGACGCTCTTCCCCGATGTGCGCCTGAAGCGTTTCCTCGAAATGCGCGGTGCTGATGGCGGACCCTGGCGACGCATCTGTGCTCTGCCGGCCTTCTGGGTCGGGCTGCTCTATGATGACACCGCTCTTCAGGCTGCTGACGAACTGACGAAGGACTGGGGCTTCGACGAAGTGAATGTGCTGCGCAACGCGGTGCCGGAGGAAGGCCTCAAGGCCGAGTTCCGCGGTCATGCACTGATCGACACGGCGCGCGAAGCCGTCAATATTTCCCGGACCGGCCTCAAGGCGCGCAACAGACTGAACGGCGACGGCGTCGATGAAAGCATCTTTCTCCAGCCGCTCGACGAGGTTCTGGCCAAGAAGGCGACGCTCGCCGAAGACCTGCTGGCACTCTATCACGGTCGCTGGAACGGCTCAGTCGAACCAGTCTTCCAGGAATATCAATACTAAGAGGCAAGTACCGCTTCCAAAAAGCCGTTTGCGCAATCCCATTTCGAGCTATAGTGGCGCGAATATGCGCCGCTATCCGGGAAAGGGACTTTCATGCTGCCACTCTTCGATATGATGATGCAGGCGCAGAACGGGGCGGCGATGGATGCCGTTGCCAAGCAGTTCAACCTCGCGCAGGAACAGGCGACGAAGGCGATGGCCGCGCTGACGCCGGCCTTTTCCGCCGGCCTCAAGCGCAGCACCAGCAACCCCTATGATTTCGTGGGCCTGATGCAAGCGGTCGCGTCCGGCAATTATGCCAAATATTTCGAGGACATGAGCAAGGCCTTCACGCCCGAAGGCATTTCCGACGGGAACAACATCCTCTCCCAGCTCTTCGGCTCCAAGGAGGTCTCGCGCGCCGTTGCTGCGCAGGCGGCGCAGATGACCGGCATCGGCCAGGAAATCTACAAGCAGATGCTGCCCGTCATGGCCGGTACGCTGATGGGAGGGCTCTTCAAGCAATCGACCGGGCAGATGGCCTCGCCAGTCAACCCCTTCGTCAATACCGCCATGGGCGAAACAGTCCAGAAATGGCTTGAGAGCACCGGCTTTGCGCCGAAGCCGAAGACGGCACCCGAACCCAGCATTTTCGATAATCCGTTCACCCAGGCCATGCAGCTGATGTTCAGCGTGCCGAAACCGGCGCCCCAGGCGCAGCCCGTCAATCCATTCCTCGACAATCCTTTCGCCAAGGCATTCCAGGAAATGATGGCAGGGCTTCAGCAGCCGGCGGCAAAGGCTCCGGAACCGCCGAAAGAAGAACCGAAAGCCGAAAACGACAGCTATACCCAGATGCTGAACGCCATGTTCGACAGCGGTCTCGAGGTGCAGAAGAGCTATCAGAAGAGCCTCGAAGCGATCTTCGAAGCCTATCGGCCGAAACCCACACCCTCTCCCGAAGATCCCGCCCCCTCAGGCCCCTCTGCAACGGGCAAGAAATAAAAAAACCCGGAGACGGCTTGGGAAAGCCGATCACCGGGTTAAGCAGCAGGGCTATTGGCTATCACCCTGCGGGGAAACGCGTGCGTTCAGTCCCTGTAAGGGCGCATGACCGCAATCTGCCGGCGGCGCTTGGCCGCCTGCGTCAGATGCTCCGACGGATCTTCAAAGAAGGTCGAAGCGAGGAAGGCGGAGGTGACATCGGCCCGCGTCAGGCCGATATCCCGCAACTGATTGTCATCAAGGTCGTGCAGTCCATTCACCTGCGAGCGATTGCGCACAATGCGAAGAGCGGCTGCCAGTGGCGCGAAAGCGGCCATGAGACGCTGGGTAAACGTCGGGGCGAGCTTGCCGCAGTCGAGTTCTAGTGTCTGTTCATGAGTGCGCATCGAACTCTCCTTTCTTCGGGGCGCAGAACAGCCCGCCCCGCCTGCGAGGTCGTGCAGGAAAGGTGAAGCTGGTCACAGGCTGGACAGGCAGGGCGTCTGTCCTTCACTTTGCTTGATTTGCATCCCGAAGATGCCAAAGGACTATTGATCAGTCCAACGAATGTTTCTAATGATTAACATCAGAGATCTTTATGGATGGACAAGATCATGTCGGCGCCTCTTGATATCGACCAGTTGCAGACCTTCATCGCGATCGTGGATTCCGGCAGCTTCACCAAGGCCGCCGACAAGGTCTACAAGACACAGTCCGCCGTCTCCATGCAGATGCGGCGCCTGGAAGAGCGCATCGGCAAGCAGCTCTTCATCAAGGACGGCCGCGGCAACCGGCTGACGGTCGAAGGCGAAAAGCTGCTCAATTATGCGCGCCGCATCATCCGCCTGAACAATGAGGCGATCGCCGCCTTCGACGACAACAGGCTGGAAGGCACGCTGCGCATCGGCACGCCCGATGATTATGCCGACCGTTATATGCCCGAGATCATCGGCCGGTTCGCCAAGACGCATCCGAATGTCGAGCTCTATATCGTCTGCGAGCCCTCGGTCGACCTCGCCGAACGCATGCACAAGGGCGAACTCGATATCGCGCTCGTCACCCACAATCCGCGCGAGCGTATTTCGGATGTGGTGCGAACGGAACCGCTCTGCTGGGTGAGTTCGGCCAACCATCCGATCCGCGACGATGCACCGGTGCCGCTTGCCGTCGGCCGGCGCGACTGCCAGTGGCGGCAGCTCGCCTGCTCGGCGCTCGATGCTGTCGGCCGCGAGTATCAGATTCTGTTCACGAGCTGGTCCTGCACCGTGGTCGCTTCGGCCGTGCTCGCCGGCATGGCGGTTTCGGTCATGCCGGAATCGGCGCTTCGCACAGGCATGAAGGTGTTGAGCCAGGCAGACGGTTTCCCGGCGCTGCCGCCTGTGCAGATCGGCATCATGAAACGGCCGGGCGTTTCCCTGTCGCTGATGAATGCCATTACGGCACATATCACGGCCTGCCTCGACAACATCACGCCGACCGTCATCGAAGACAGCCTGGACCAGGATGTGAAGACCGGTCACGCTCGTCACTATCCGCGGCTGAAGGCTGCGGCCAGCATGATGCCCAGCTGGTAGGCAAGTCTTACGTTGCTGAAGCGGACGTCGGAGCAAATAGGGAGGCGCGGATGACGCACTTCCATTCCTCAAGGATGCGCTCGCCGAAACCATCTTCGCTCAAGACCGCAAGACGGATCGCAGCACCGATCAGGTGGCTGAAAAGGTACGTGCGTGCTTTCATCTGCTCATCGCAGAGTTCCGGCGAGAGGCGGCGCACGGCCTCCTGAAAGATCGCAGCAATCTGGCCGCTATGCTCGATGTTCAGGCGTAGGAGATCCTGATCGGTCTCCGTGCCCATCCAGACACCGAGATAGGCGGCATCGTTACGATATTCGGCATAGTACCAGTCGATCATCGTGGAGATGAGATCGAGCGCCTCGTCGAAGGACCGAACGTCCGCGAACATCTCGGCCGTCTTCTGCTGGATCGCCTGGGCGTGACGATCGAAGAGTGCTTTGACGATCGCCGCCTTTTCGGGAAAATATTGATAGACCGAGCCGATCGGGACCTTTGCTGCGGCCGCGAGTTCGGTCATCCGCATGGCGCTGACGCCCTTTTCGGCGATGATGGTGGCTGCGGCGTTCAGGATGAGATCCAGCCGCTGGATGCTGCGTTCCTGTTTCGGCTTCCTGCGAAGAGCAATACGATCCGAAATGTCCGCGCCCATGTGGTTCCCATCTGTCTCGTTATCGAGCGGCGGAAATGATGTGTCATACCGGCGCGTCGGGCCGATATGACATGCAGGTATTCATCCGTCGTAAAGGGAAATGGTCGGATTTTAAGCAATGGCAAGAGCTTATGGAAAACGGGGCGTTATGCCCCGTTTTTGGCCTGTGCAAAAGGCTTCTTAACACCTCATTCAGCAAGCAGGTTGAGCACCTGCCGGCCCGCCTTTGGGCCTTTTGGTACATTGCAGAAGGCGGGTCAGGCGAGGTTCTGTTTCAGGAACGCGACCGTTCGGCCCCAGGCGAGATCGGCTGCCGCCTTGTCATAGCGGGCAGCGGACGTGTCGTTGTTGAAGGCATGATTGGCGCCGTCATAGATGTAGATCTCAAATTTTTTACCATTCTCCTCCAGCGCCTTCTTATAGGCATCGATGCCGGCATTGATGCGGTCGTCGAGGCCAGCATAGTGGAGCAACAGGGCCGCCTCGATATTGGCGACTTCCGAGGCCGGTGGCTGCGCGCCGTAGTAGGCCACGCCTGCCTTCAACTCCGGCGATTTGACGGCGAGATTGTTGACCGCGCCGCCGCCCCAGCAAAAGCCGATCGCGCCAACATTGCCGTTCGTAGCCTCGAGCTTGGAAAGATAGACGACGGTCGCCTCGCCGTTTGCGACGGTCGTCGCGGCATCGAGCTTGCCGAACATGTCGCGCGCATGATCCTCATTCTCGGGCGTGCCGCCCTGCGGCGAGAGGAAGTCCGGAGCGAGCGCCACGAAGCCTTCCAGTGCCACGCGGCGAGCGACATCGCGGATATGCGGATTAAGGCCGCGGTTCTCATGGATGACGATGACGGCGCCGAGCTTGCCGGATGCATTCTTCGGCTGAACCAGATAGCCCTTCATGTCACCGCCGCTGCCGGGATAGGTGATATCCTGGCCGGTCAGACGATCGTCGTTTTCGGCGACAACCTCGGCGGCTGCCTTGTTGGCGGCCAAGAGCGGCGCGATTGCCGCTGCCGCGGTTGCCGAGCCGGCAAGCTTCGTCAGCTTGTCCATGAAGCTGCGGCGATCCAGCGTCAGATGCGTATATTCATCATAGGCGTTGATCATTGCCTGCGTAATGACGGTCTTTTCCATGACAGACCTCCTCTGTTCCCTACCCCATGCCCAATCGGCAAGAGGGAACATAGGTCAGCGCCCGATAACGGAGGAACAAAACTGTGTTACCGGGCTGTTATCCGGTCAGGAGAACATCATCCATCCGGCAAGCCAGGCCCACATGGCACCGAGCACAACGAAACCGGCGGCGAAGAGCGGGCTGCGGAAGCGCAAATCGTTGCTGGTGACATGCACATAGGCATGGGCATAGCGCAGGATGATGAACAGCCAGGCCAGCACGACGGCCACCAGATTATCCGCCTCGGTTATATAGAGAAGGATGCAGCAGGCATAGAAGAGCACCGGCAACTCGAACTGATTGGCGAGGCTGTTCTTGACGAAAAGGCATTCGGGCGGTTCGTCGCGGTTCTCGCGATAGCCGGATTTCTTCATCCGGCCTTCCCGAACCGCCTTGCCGCGGCGCAGGCCAAGCAGCCCGTAGAGGATATAGACCAGCAGGACGTGGGCAAGCAGAGGCCAGAACATCTCAAAGCCAGTCATCAATCATTCCCTTCGTTTCGGCGACTGCGGGAGCAGTAGCGGAAAGACCGGGCGGATGCCAGAGCCAGGACGGCCCGCTATGGAGCGGGCCGTCTTCAGGGTCAGACCTGGGCGATGCCACCATCGACGAAGATTTCGGCGCCGGTGATGAAGCTCGAATCTTCCGACGCGAGGAACAGGGCCGTTGCAGCGATTTCTTCCGGGCGACCGACGCGGCCCATCGGAACCTGCGATGCCATATAATCCAGCAGCCCCTGCTGCTGCGCCTTATCCTGGCCTGCAAGCTCGACGAGACCGGTGGTTTCCGTCGGGCCGGGGCTCAGAGTGTTGATGCGGATGTCGCGATCCTTCAAATCGAGGATCCAGTTGCGGGAGAAGTTGCGAATTGCTGCCTTCGAAGCGGCATAGATGCTGAAGGCCGGCGTGCCTGATGCGCCCGCCGTGGAGCCCGTCAGGATGACCGAGGCACCTTGGCTCAGGAGCGGCAGAGCCTTCTGCACGGTAAAGAGCACGCCCTTCACATTGCGGCCGAAGGTATCGTCATATTGTTCTTCGGTGATGGCGCCGAGCGGCGCAAACGAGCCGCCACCAGCATTGACGAAGAGCACGTCGATGCGGCCTGCTTCAGCCTTCACCTCATCATAGAGGCGGTCGAGATCGGCAAGCTTTGCCGAGTCCGCCTGGATGCCGATGACGTTTCCGCCGATTTCGGCGACTGCCGCGTCCAGCACATCCTTGCGGCGGCCGGTGATGAAGAGCCGGGCGCCTTCGGCTGCGAAGCGCTTTGCGGTGGCAAGGCCGATGCCCGAAGTGGCACCGGTGATAACCGCGATCTTTCCATTCAGTCTATGTGTCCCGTTCACTGCCTGGCTCATTGTCGTCGTCTCCTGTTGTGTTCGACTGAACCGAAGATGTGGACGGGCCTTTCGTTTCTGAATAGAAAGAAATGAAAGGTATCATTGCAGGAATGAAACGATGAGCTTTCCGGATTTCGAGGGTCTCGCCATGTTCGCCAAGGTGGCGGAGGAGCGCTCCTTCGCCCGGGCGGCCAAGACGCTCGGCGTTTCCGTGCCGACGGTATCGCGGGCGGTCAGCCGGCTGGAAGACCGGCTTGGCGCGCGGCTCTTCAATCGCACGTCGCGGCAGCTGGCTCTCACCGATTTCGGGCTGCGGCTCGTCGACCGCGCGCAGCGCATCTATGCGGAGGCGGAAGCGGCCGAGAATGCGGCCCGCGAACTTTCCACCCAGCCGCGCGGGCTGATCCGTCTTGCCGTTCCCATGGTTTTCGGGCGGCAGTGGCTGGCGCCGATCCTGCCTGACTTCTTCGAACTCTATCCCGAAGTTTCGATCGACCTGCATATGAGCGATGCGGTCGTCGACCTTGTGGGCGACGGCTTCGATGCGGCGCTGCGCATCGCGGTGCTGCCGGATTCCTCGCTCGTGGCGAAGAAGCTGGCACCGGTCGCACCCTTCATTCTCGCCGCCCCCTCCTATCTCGAGAAATACGGTTGCCCCCAACACCCGCGAGACCTCGCGGCACACCACTGCCTCGGCTATGCCTACCGGCCGCGGCAGGATATCTGGCGCTTCGGCAACAAAGCGGGGGAAGAGGAGGTCATCGTGCCGGCCGGGCCGCTGCGGGCGACCAATTCGGAGGCGCTGATCCCGATGGCATTGCGCGGCCTCGGTATCGTCGAACTGCCGGAATTCATGGCCCACGAGTACCTTGCCGACGGACGCCTCAAAGCAATCCTGACCGACTGGAGCCTGCCGAAGGGCGCGCTTTATTTCGTAACGCCAACGGCGCGTGCCCGGCCGGCGAAGGTGGAAGCACTCGGGGACTTCTTCTCGGCGAGGCTTTCGCACCCGGCATGGCGCTGGCCACAGTAAGCGCTCAGTCCTCGCGCGTTTGATGAAGAATTGCGCCTCGTAGGATGAGGATGGCGCAGACGGCGAGACTTGCGAATTTCAGCTTCGTCATCCACGGCAGGATCTGCGCGGCAAATCCTGCCGCACTGCTGTCGCTGAAGGCGACGAGGCTCGACAGGTTTTCGGCATAATCGGCAAAGCCATAGATGAAAGGCAGGACATAGGTAATCCGACCGAGCAGGCGGGGAGCCTGCCTGCCGCGCCATGTCTCGATCGGCCCGAGCCGCAGGAAAATCAAAAGAAGAAGTGCGGTCAGCAGAGCCGGAAAGATGAGTTCCGGGCCGAAATACATGGCCCGGAGAATGCGGCTTGCCGTCTCGTTCTGATCGAGCAGCGCCTGCATGTGAAAGACGGCAGACTCGTCATAGCCTGCGAAATAGGTATCGAGTACCGCCTGCCCGGTCTCGTGTTCGAAAGGCATGGTGAAACCGAAGGTGGTCCAGCCGATTACGACGAGGCAGAGGGCTGCGAGCAGCGCGATGATCCACAGCGGAATCGAGCTGCCCGCCTTCATGATCAGACGCCGACGCCCGGATAGTTCGGGCTTTCGCGCGTGATGGTCACGTCATGTGGATGGCTTTCGCGCAGGCCGGCACCAGAGATGCGCACGAAGGTGGCGCGCTCCTGGAACTCCTTGATATCCTTGCCGCCGACATAACCCATGGCAGCCTTGAGGCCGCCTGCGAGCTGGTGCAGGACGCCGGATACCGGACCCTTGTATGGCACCTGACCTTCGATGCCTTCAGGCACGAGCTTCAGCGTATCGCGCACTTCAGCCTGGAAGTAGCGGTCTGCCGAACCGCGCGCCATGGCGCCAACGGAACCCATGCCGCGATAGGCTTTGAAAGAGCGGCCCTGATAGAGATAGACCTCGCCCGGGCTTTCATCGGTACCTGCCAGCAGCGAGCCGACCATGACGGCTGAAGCGCCGGATGCGATGGCCTTGGCCACGTCGCCCGAGAACTTGATGCCGCCATCGGCGATGACAGGAATATCCTGATCCCGCGCGGCCTCAACTGCCGACATGATGGCAGCAAGCTGCGGAACGCCGACACCGGCGACGATACGCGTCGTGCAGATCGAACCTGGACCGATCCCGACCTTGACGGCGTCAGCACCGGCATCGATCAGCGCCTTGGTGCCGTCGCCCGTCGCGACGTTGCCGGCCATGATGCGAACGGAGTTGGAGAGCTTCTTGACGCGGGCGACCGCTTCCAGAACGCGAGCCGAGTGGCCGTGTGCGGTATCGACGACAAGCAGATCGACGCCGGCATCGATCAACCGTTCGGCACGCTCGAAACCGTCGTCACCGACACCGACGGCAGCAGCGGCACGCAGGCGACCCTGCGCATCCTTGGAGGCGTTCGGGTTGAGCTGCGCCTTTTCGATGTCCTTGACGGTGATGAGACCGACGCAGCGGCCCTCACCATCGACCACCAGCAGCTTCTCGATGCGGTGAGAGTGCAGCAGGCGCTTGGCTTCCTGCTGGTCGACGCTTTCCTTGACCGTCACGAGATTCTCGCGGGTCATGAGCTCGTAGATCTTCTGCGTCGGATCGGATGCGAAGCGGACGTCGCGATTGGTGAGAATGCCGACGAGCCGGCCGGATTTTTCGACGACCGGAATGCCGGAGATGCCGTGCATCTTCATCAGCGCCAAGGCGTCGGCGAGCGTTGCGTCCGGACCGATCGTCACCGGATTGATGACCATGCCGCTTTCAAACTTCTTGACCTGGCGGACCTGCTCGGCCTGCTCGATCGGTGTCAGGTTCTTGTGAATGACGCCAAGGCCACCCGCTTGTGCCATGGCGATCGCCAGACGGCCCTCAGTCACCGTATCCATAGCAGCTGATATGATCGGGATATTCAGCTCGAAGTCGGGTGCGAGACGCGTTGCAACACTCGTCTGACCTGGCAGGACTTCGGAATGACCGGGTTGCAGCAGCACGTCATCGAAGGTGAGTGCGTCCAGTCCGGTCGGCGTTTCTATGATGCGAGCCATGGCCAAATTCCTTCAAGAAAGAAAAATGCGACCCACCCGGTACGAATCGTCCGCACCGGCGGTGTGCATGAGTTTATGGAAGTTGGCGAGGGCTGGTAACACGTCTATGACAGGAAGGAAATAGCAAAAAGGCCCGGCATGCGGCCGTGCTCGGTATAGGAGCCATGCGCATGGCTCAAATGTCGAACCGGTAGGATGAGTGGTTTGCCGTGTCGCCGCCGGTGACCAGCCGCTTGTCGTCGAATTCGACGCAGCCGGATTTCTTGCCTCGGCCGGGTAAGCATATTTCAATCTTGAGCGGCAAAAGTATCGGGCAAGCCGTCTCACTCAGTCGTGATCCAAACGTCTATAGCATCGGCCCGAAAATCGAAATCGATTTTCGGAAGCCTGATGCGTAGATTCAAAGAGTTAGAGCGTCCTTTGTGCGTCCAAATGGACGCACGGCGCTCTAATGGAACCCGATTGGGGGATTGGCAGAGCCTGTAACTGGGACTACACAGCACGGGCTTCCCAAGCCCCATCCGCATCCATCAAGGCATTCGCCTATGAATCGCATTGTCCCGCTGATCCTTGCCGTCGCCCTCTTCATGGAACAGATGGACTCGACCGTGATCGCGACGGCCCTGCCGGCGATTGCGGCCGATCTGCATGTCGGGCCGATCACTCTGAAACTGGCGCTCACGTCCTACATGGTGGCGCTCGCAGTGTTCATTCCGATCAGTGGCTGGATGGCGGACCGCTTCGGCGCCAAGAATATCTTCCGGCTTGCAATCTGCGTCTTCGTCGTCGGCTCTATCTTCTGCGCCTTCTCATCCAATCTCATCGAATTCGTCTTCGCACGTTTCCTGCAGGGCATGGGCGGCGCGATGATGACGCCCGTCGGACGTCTCGTGCTGGTGCGAACGACGCAGAAGAGCGAACTCGTCTCGGCCATGGCGCTCTTGACGATCCCGGCCCTTGTCGGCCCGCTTGCCGGCCCACCGCTTGGCGGCTTCATCACCACCTATTTCAGCTGGCACTGGATCTTCCTGATCAACGTGCCGGTCGGCGTCGCCGGCGTATGGCTCGCGACGATCTATCTGCCGGAAATAGAGGCGACAGCCCCGCCGAAACTCGATTTCAACGGCTTTATCCTGACGAGCCTGGCGGCGGCCGGCGTCGTCTTCGGCCTCTCGGTCGTCAGCCTTCCGGCCCTGCCGCCGATCATCGGCATTGCGGCCACCGCCATCGGCATCCTCTGCGGCGTGCTCTATGTGCGCCACGCCAGGCGCTACCCGACGCCGATCCTCGATCTCAACCTGTTCAAGAATTCGACCTTCCGGGCCTCGACGAGCGGCGGCACGCTGTTTCGCATCTGTGTCGGAGCCATGCCGTTTCTGACGCCGCTGATGCTGCAACTCGGATTTGGCCTTACGCCTTTTCAATCAGGCCTCATTACGTTTGCCGGCGCGATCGGCGCGATCACAACGAAGTTCATCGCGCGGCGCGTCTATAAGGCGATCGGCTTCCGCACCACGCTTCTCTGCGCCGGTGCGGTGACGACGGTCGTCACCGCCGTGACCGGCCTCTTCACGCCGGAGACGCCACATCTTGTCATCATCGGCGTGCTGCTGCTTGGCGGCTTTTCCCGCTCCTTCATGTTCACCGGCGTCAATGCGCTGGCCTTTGCGGATATCGACGATGCGCAGGCAAGCCAGGCGACCTCCATGGCCTCGGTGATGCAGCAGATCAGCCTGGCGCTCGGTGTTGCGCTTGCCGCCTCGATCCTGGAAACCTCGATCTATTTCCGCGGAGCCGAGCTGCAGGTCATCGACTTCCACATCGCTTTCTTCGTCATCGCTGGGCTGACTGTCATCGCCACCATTCCCTTTGTCCGCATGGCCAAGGACGCGGGGGCTTCCGTGTCCGGCCACCGCGTCAAGCGCGTGCCGCCGACGATCAACGCCGAGCAGCAGCCGGTCAAGTAAAGGGCGGCTCTTCGGCCTTCTCGCAGACGGCGCATAGCTTGTTGCCGTCGAGATCTCTGACATAGGCTGCGTAGAAATGCGCGTGATAGGAGCGCAGCCCCGGCTTGCCTTCATCGACAGCGCCGGCCGCAATCGCCGCTGCATGGAAGGCATCGACCGCCGCTCGCGTTTCCGCCTCAAAGGCGACCATGGAGCCGTTGCCATTCATCGCCCGGCGCCTGTTGAACGGGGTTACGACCCAGAAGCGGCAGCGCGTATCGCCATCGGCGGCATAGCCGATCTCCTCCTCCGAATAGCGCTGGCGCCGATAGCCGAGCACCGGCAGAACGGCATCATAGAAATGCCGGGCGCGATAGAGATCGTTGGTTCCGAGTGTAACGTAAAGAAGCATGGGATCGATGGTATCCAGTCGTCCTGGGAAATCATCATCCGCAGGACCGACCCAAAGATCAAGCGTCCTCGGGCTCCGCCTCGGCCTTGCGGCCTTTGAAACCCTTCGCGAGCAGAAACATCTCCACCGATTCGGCGCGCGAGGAAGCCGGCTTGACGTGGACGACCTGACGGAAGTGCTGCTTGAGCATGGCGAGCAGATCCCGCTCGGTGCCGCCCTGGAAGGTCTTGGCCAGGAAATGCCCGCCCTCGCCCAGCACTTCGACGGCGAAATGGGCGGCCACCTCGCAGAGATGCATGGTGCGCAGATGGTCGGTGCGATGATGACCGGTCGTGGGGGCGGCCATATCGGAAATCACCAGATCCGGCGTGCCGCCGACGGCCTCCATCAGCTTTTCCGGGGCCTCGGGATCGAGGAAGTCGAGCTGCAGCACCTTGACGCCCGGCAGCGGCGCCATCTCCAGAAAGTCGATCGCGGCGACGCGGATATCCTCGTCCGTCGACCCCGTTACCTTCGCGGCGATCTGCGACCAGCTGCCGGGTGCGGCACCCAGGTCGATGATGCGCCTTGCACCCTTGAGGATATGGTACTTCTCATCGATCTCCAGCAGCTTGAAGGCCGCGCGGGCACGATAACCTTCGAGCTGGGCGCGCTGCACATAGGGATCGTTGATATGGCGCTCCAGCCACTGGCGCGAGGAGGCCTTCAGTTTCTTTTTCTTGACGCGCTGGCCGAGCTTACGGCCGGTGCGGTTTCCCGCAATCGTTGGCTTGGTCATGCCTACCCCTTGTTTCCCCGCTGGCCGCGGCGATTGCGATGCCGCCGCCAGACGCCGTCATCGGCCATCATGTCGGTGAGCAGGCCTTCCCTCAAGCCGCGATCGGCGACGCGCATGCGCGGGCTTGGCCAGCGGCGGCGGATTGCCTCCAGAATGGCGCAGCCCGCCAGCACCAGGTCGGCGCGATCCGGTCCGATGCAGGGATTGGCGGCGCGGCTTTCGAAATTCCAGGAGAGAAGCTTCGCCTGCATGGCGGAGACTTCATCATCCGACAGCCATATGCCATCGACCTTGCGGCGGTCGTAACGCGGCAGATCGAGATGCACGCCGGCAAGCGTCGTTACCGTGCCTGACGTGCCGATCAGATGAAAATCGCCATCCTCGGCAATCTCGATTTCAGGGCAATCGAAACTAGACAACATGCCCGCGACTTCGCTCACCATGCCCTCGAAAACCTCCGGGGTCACATCGCGGCCGCCGTGGCGCTCCGACAAGGTGACCACACCGACGGGCAATGAGGTCCAGTGCGTGATGTGATTGGCAAGACGCGCGAAACGGCTATCGCCGATGCGGATGACGGCAATTTCCGAGGAACCGCCGCCGATATCGAAGAGGACGACGGAGCGCGTCTCGCGGCCGACCAGCGAAGAGCAGCCGGAAACGGCAAGTCGCGCCTCGGTTTCGCGATCGATGATTTCGAGCTCCAGCCCGGTCTCGGCCACGACCCGCTTCAGGAATTCCTCGCCATTGGCCGCCTGACGGCAGGCCTCGGTCGCAATCAGCCGCATGCGGCGGATATCACGGTTCCGGAGCTTGGAGGCACAGATTCTGAGCGCATCGACCGCCCTTTCCATCGCCTCGTCCGACAGCCTGCCGCTGGCGGCAAGCCCTTCGCCAAGACGCACGATACGGGAAAAGGCATCGACGACACGAAACTGGCCGGGGCGCGTCGGTTGGGCGATCAGCAGGCGGCAATTGTTGGTGCCGAGATCGAGCGCGGCATAGAACTCATCCGACCAAGGGTGTTCACTCCCTGCCCGCTCCTCCTCATGCCCGGCCTGGCGGTTCCTGCGATTTGCCGCTTCGGCGTCTTGCGCTTGCTGCGGGACCGAACGCGGAGCCGTATCGGCACGATGTTCGGGCCTGGCGGATGGTGGCGACTGGACGGGGGCAAGCGGCCTGCCCTGCAGACCTCGCTTGTTGCGATGCTTGCGCCGGTTGCGGCGGCTGGCGGGCGAATCGCCGTCCGGACGCGACACTTGAACACGATCACCGATCTGAACGGCAGCCTGAGACTGCGCGGCAATATCCGTCTGTGATGAACCATGTCCCCCACGCCGGCGGCGTTTCCGCTTGCGGGCCGGGCTTTCCGTGTCTTCCTTCGGGCGCGCTGCCTCGCCGGCATGGCCGGAGAGATCATGCGAAGCGGGATGGGCGGCGCTGCGGGATTGCCCGCCTCGCTTGCCCTTGCGGCGCCTGGACTTCTTGCCGTCCTTGCGCCCTGCCGCCGACGCCCCGTCAAATTGCGGCCTTGCGCCGCCTTCGGGGTCTTCCACGTTCTTTTTCCATCGCGCCGCGCAAGTCCAGAAAGGTATGCAGCAGGCGCTCATTTGATTTTTGCGTTGCGGCGAGAATATCAGCGACCGGCGAAATCACCAAATTCTTTTTGATTCCACATTTTAAGTCTGAAATTTTCACCCGGATCGGAAGGGTCGAATTTTTTCAAAACGGGTATTTGCAATCCGCCAGCTTTTGTTTATAAGCGCCGCACACCAGCCGAGCCAAGTTGGGTTCGCAGCTGCTGGGGAATAGTTCAATGGTAGAACAGCGGACTCTGACTCCGTCGATCTTGGTTCGAATCCAGGTTCCCCAGCCAAACACTTTGCTACATAGAAATCAATAGATTAAGCGCCTGATCGAGATGGGTGAAATCTTCTCGCGCTCGGTATCCATCCCATCTGCGGCGGACGATATCGAGGAAGATGCAGAGACCCGAAATGGTCATGGCACGCGTCTTCGGCAGCTCTTTCACAATGACCTTGCCACCGGATGCGAACGCTTTCGTCTCATAGAGCGGGTTGGCTTCGACCCATGCGAAATATTCGACCGATGCATTCCAGAGAATGTCGGGGCTCGTGAACATCAGCTTATCACCGTGGCTGCTGCGAACCATCCAGAACTTGTTTCCCTTTGGGGCTGCCATTGGTCACCTTTGCCGGTCTGAGCGGCTGCGAATTTCGATTATGGGTTGCATTTCTCACTTGGCGGAGCGACCTTCTTATGCCGTGCATTTTTCAGGCTTGGCATTGGCTACACAAGGAGGCGATTGATGGAACAAGCAGAACGCTTTCGAGCTCTTGAAGGCGCAGCGATGGAGGCTGCGGGCCAGGGATTGAAGGCCCTCTTGCTTTTGAATGGTGGAGCTTGTGTAGCGTTACTCGCCTTCGTTGCGGGAACGGCAACCAGCTCCAGCCTGCAGAAGGAGTTTATACCGCTCGTCACAGTAACGGCTCATTCGCTGATATGGTTTGCAAGCGGAGCCGGCTTCGCCGTGTTTGCGTGCATTCTCGCGTACCTCACGAACCAAGCCTATGCGAACCATTTGATCACTCCCGAAAAGTCAAAATGGAGGACAGGAACCTGGTTCAACGTGGCGGGGCTTTTTACTGCTTTCATCTCGCTAGGCTGTTTCGCGGTAGGCGTAGGAGCGATTGCACTCGCTCTGCCGTGAAAAGCCAGGTCACAGTGCCCGCCAGATCCCTACACTGGCGGCTGATCCGACTGGCATCCGGACGGAGCGACCGAAACGCCGAGCGCGACGGAGAGGGCCGCGAGTATCCAGAGGGTGACGATGATCACCAGCTTACTCAAAAGAAACCATCTCGCTCTTCAAAAAGAAAACCCGCCTTGGCGAACCGGGCGGGCTGTGATGGTCGGGAACCCTTGCCGGGAAGGCCAAGGATCATTTTACCCTATCGAGCCAATGTGTCCCGGTTCCTACTGAGGCAGAGGCGGTACGCCTCGGCGTGAGCTGCTTACATCATGCCCGAATAGTCTACGTAGATTTCTCCGACCTCTTCGCCGTTCTCGTCTTTCACCGGATGAAAACCGTCTTCGAATTCATCCTTTTCGAGACGTTCTGCCAAAGATCGAAGCACCGCGGCTGCGCGCTTGTTCACAAGGGCTGGTATTGGCCCGGTGAAATTCAATTCAACATCACACTTTAGGACCGTGACCATTTCGTCGTTGTCATTCATGAGCATCCCCCTCTGTTCCTTTCGGAAAACATATAAGAGGCGAGACGCACAAACGACAATCGCACATCGCTCAATTTATGCCGCACCCCGGTCATCCGATGTTCGGGTTGCCTTCGTGGCGAACAGTGGCCCTGGCCCCTCAAGGGCCGATCGTTAGCGGAACTGGCCCGTCTCCTGCTGCCTTGCCATTGGCCTCGCAAGTGAGGACCGCCTCCCATTTGGAAGTTATTTTACTTTTATTCTGCAAATCTTTGGGAAGTAGCAGCCCGAATTCATAGTAGTTCTTCCAGGTCCCAGCCGGAAGGTCGATAGAATTGTAGGTCTCTTTGCTGTCGCCGCTAGGATAATAGACTCGAATTTTACAGCTTCCTAGGCTCGGAACTGTGTTCTTTTGGATCAACACGCGCAGTTGTGCGAGAGTAAATTTCGCCAACTCGACGGGATCGATCAGCACAAATCTGTCAGCCGGCCGACTTTTGCGCCCCTCGATTGCCAAAGCCAGTAATTGATTCAACCCAAACCCTTCTTCCGATCGGCCTAGATGTCTCTGTATAACCACAGCTGCCAGATCGTCTACCTCGGCAAATTTGCCATGGTTCAACCGATCCCCTTGTGCGACTTGTTGGAGATCAATAAAAATTTGGCCTTCACCGAGCTCGACATCCTCGCCATTCTGGAAGCCTGCAGGCATTGTTGCAGAAAAGTCTATTCCGGGAACTTCATCCGGGATCGGGATGCTTGGCGAACTAAATATTAGGCGCGATTGCAGCAGCTTTACGTCTGCACCAGAAGATGAGAAAAGCTTATCGATCGTCTCCTTGATCGTACCTACATTTGTGATGACAGTGGTCACAAATACTAGGACCGCGACAATGCCGCCTGAAATTACGCTGACTTTCCCCCACATGGCCCCCACCGATCAAAGCTTGCGGCCAGATAAGGCTCTCATGCTCCGGTAGAGTGCGCAAGCCCAGAGTTGTGGGAGGGTCAGGGGGCTGAATCTATGCCGCGCCCGGATTGTCCGGTGTTCGAATTCTCGACGAGAAGGGTCGATTGCGGCTTCACCGCTCGGCCCGCTCAATAAGTTGCCGGCGGCGTTCGTTGCACCAGTGAGCGTGGGCGAGTGTGTCGGCTCTTATCCATGGACGCACTTCAGGCGCGGGCTGCCGCCAGCAGGAAGACGGTGAAGTAGCCTAGCCGCTCTCCTTCTCCGGGCGGCCAACCTGGGTGGCGACGAGTTTCGCCACCAGATGGACGAGGTTCTTCGCTTCAAATCGGTTCTTCAGCCTATCGATCCGATGCTCGATCGTCCTCGGAGACAGATGCAGGAACTCGGCGATTTCTTTCGTACTCTGCCCCTCAATGAGTAGCTGGATGATATTGTCATCCGTGATGTCGGTCTTCGCCTCCTGCATCGGAGAGACGAAGAAACGCCCTTCAATCAGGCTGATGCACCAGCCAGGCTTTCCATCGCATTTCTGCGGCAGAATAAGGCGCTCGTAGCCGATCCGGACACCGAGGAGTTTCGTCCTCACGAGGTCAATCGCGGGGCGCTTCACCTCCAGAGCCCGCAAATAGGCGGCAATGATCGCATCATCAATGAAGCGTCGATCGAGGTCGCGCAGCGCGGCATCGGGAAATTGCTGCTTCATCCGGTTCAGTAGGCTGCTCTTGAAGCCGAAATCCTTTACCCGACGGAACCGCCAGTCATAAGGATCGTCGGCTACCGTCGTAACGACGGAGAGCGCCATTTTGATGGTCAATCTGTTGATGATCCCGGCATACAGGCTCTCCGGGTTTGTCATCTCATCGGACCGTAGCCACACATCGATGAGGTCTTGGGAAATCGTATTGAATGAACTCATATTCTTCGGCAGGAGCAGGAGAAATTTCTATTTGTTTCAACTGCATATACATCGAGTATTTGTTATCAAATGATTGCCGGAACGCGAACATTGGCCAACCGCCTCGTTTTCATGGAGATGAGTGCCTTGGCGCACGACATCCACGAATGCTAGCTGCTGCGCAGCATCCGAGATTTCCTTTGGAGTTCACGGCTCTGCGGCCTGGAAACCTACTGCTATCCATCATTCACCACGATCAAAAACAAGTTTTGCATTGGGACCCTTGTCGCTGTACCCGACGACATTGCATCCATCACGGACCGGTGCCTTGCCCTGCAATGTCAACTGCAGTGAGCCATTGTCGTATCCGCTGACTAGGTATGGTGCCGGATCGCAGCCCTTCTTGAATGTGTATGCGACGCCAGAAATCCACTCGTTCGGAACACTCCAGCCACGGAAAAGGACTGTTTCGGGCTTGATGGATCCTGCGATCGAAGCCTTGGGTTCCGAGTAGACGATGATGTGCTGCTTCTGATGATGGAACATCAGGGATCCGTTGTGGCCCATGAACTCACCGTAGCGATCCTCGGTTTCGAAGGTCGGCTGAACGGGGGTATCATTGTAAGGCCATCCCACCGGACACAGCTTGAGCCACATAGCTCCGAATTCGCGGCCACGATCTGCATTCGACATTCCGACGCGTTTACCTGTCTCGGTATCTTTCATGCTGATGTAGCCGTAGAAGTCCTTGTTTTCGGTTTCGGGGCCATCAAAACGGTAGTGCTTGTCCTCCGTCCATAGGTCGCCCGTTTCGCAGTCTGCGCGGGCTTCATACACCTTTCCGTCGACTTCTCGCGACGCAGCACATGAGGCATCTCCCGGATGCCAGTTAGCACACCAACTCTGAATGGATTCAGGTGTGATCCTCGCCTTCATCGTCGAGCTTTTGCCGCCGTAGTCCGAGAACTCGTATATTATCGGAGCGACCGCTTTGGAATTCCACGGAAATTCGTCACCGATGGGCGGCGACGGCATTGAGGGAATGGTGGAAGCGAAAAGAACGAGAGAAGATAAAAACGACATAAAACACCCAGCGCAATCAGTTGCTGCATTCAGCACAATGCCTCGCCTTCAGGCTGGCGAAGCGCGTTCCTCTTGGATGGCTACCACGCAGAAAAATCGTCAAAAAACGCCTGGAGCTGCCGATTTGTCCTGGGCCAGACGGCGATGACATAGGGCAGGAGAACCAGATACTGAAACGCGAGGACGAAAAGCCCAGACAGAAGGACGCCGCCGATCAGCGCCAGCAAGACACTACCAGACAGGCCGTAAAGTGAAACCGCCAGCAATGCGAGGACAATCAGAAATGCCTTGTTGTTGAGGAATACCGACGGCTTGAATACGCCAAGGCGAGCACATACATGCTGCAAACCATTGCGGTCCTGTGTGAACGATTGGCCGATATTATGGTTCTGAGCCGCGGCCGTGTATCCGTCTCCGCCTACCCTGTAGAGACTGATGATGCTCATCATATCGTCTTCACCGACGCTGACGGCAAATGGCAGCTTGAAGAGCTTTTCTTTCCCGTCCTCAAATCTTAACCGGACTTCGCTCGTTTCCCATTGTTCGTTTCGAACCGTAGAATATACGTGATTATCACCGTTAGCCATGTAGTTGTTGTGATGAGTTGTATAGATTTGATTGTGCTGCTTTATCCTTGAGCCGACAACTCTTCCGGAGATGCGCTCTGCATCGAGCTCCACGCCGTTGATGAAAACACGCTTGCTCTCCTCGCGAGGAAGGACAACATCATCACGATGGTTGGGCGAATACTGTGGATTCTGAATTTCAGGCAGGAGAACTGCGGAAAGTGACATAGCTACCCTCTATTGTTGACAATTTTAAACGCTAGAAAGCAAAAACTGTTCTGCTAAGGAAACTAAGTCAGCCACAAACGTTAGTTTTTTGAAAAAGGGCGAGGGGGAAAACCCCACATCGGTACGAAATTGCGCCAAAGAGAGGTGTAGCGTTAAAGAACTATGCCGTCATTTCAAACAAAAATAAAAGCTTCTGATTAAAAAGCGGAAGTATCGAGTTCCTGAGCCACGGCCACAAACGCAAGGTGGAAAAAAGAGACGGTCCACGGAAGCGTTCCGGGAGAGGTATGGAATGCGGGCATCGGGGGCAGTCAGTCCCGCGTCTCGCCTGGCGGCGTTTCGCTGACCCTCCTATGGCTGCCACCGGAACCGAGAGACGCCGAAGGCCCCTGATATATGCCGGGTTTCCCGAACAGGTGATCGTTGATAGAACACTCAGCGAATTTATCTGTGCCGAGAGACGCCATGCAGATCCCTACAGGTAACGAACGCGAGCGGCTGCTGGCAATCCTCGACCTCTGGCACAAGATCGAGTTCTTCATCCCGTACGACCTTTCCATGCGGGCGACGGAAGACGAAAACAAGAAGGCTTTTTGGTTGCATGCCGAAACACTTGAGGATGACAGCGACGCCGTGAGGCGTCCGATCGTCCCCGAGCACAAGGAGATCACTGGACTTACCCTTTTCCTCGGCGTTTTCAGCAAATCGGAGATCTCCAAGGTCAGCCGGAATTTCGCCAGCGCCAGCAACGGCATGACGGATTTCGAGGATGCAGAGCGGGGCGATCTGGATGGCGACACCTGCTTTGCAAGCCTGGAACTCGACCCGCAGGGCAATCCGATTTTCACGGCGTTTTCCATCTCGACGCTTCCCTGGGCGCTTGGGCAAGTCCAGAAACGTGGTCTTGCCGCGCTGAGCTCGGAAGCATTTGCCGATGGCAGACAGCGCCTGCAGGAATTGCTGGGAAATTTCCAAGCCCAGCGACGTCTGCACCATCAACCGTCTGAGGATACCGACGACCAGCCGCTCACGCCTACTGAAATTCTCGCCCTTCATGCCTTGCTTTGCGACTGGGCAGGCTTCGCGCCCGATGCAGACAGGCCTGTCGCTCTCGTTGAAATCCGCTATAGGGACAAGCCGTCGAGGCCGACGGCAAAGCTCCTGCCTGCGCCGCTTCAGCATAACGCGGCGGGTGACGACGATGACGAGGAAGATGGTACTCCCGAACAGGAGATCGGGATTCTGAACAGCTTCTTCATCGAGGACATCGAAAGAGCCATGGGCTGCGTTCGCAGTGGCACGATTCCCGAACCGCTGCGGCAATATTTGACGCCACTCGCTTCCGACGCGCGGATCGACCTTTATACGGAGACAGGCCGCCGCGCCCTCATCCGGTCACTGCATCCGCGAAACCTCAATGCCGGACGCTGGTTGGCAGAAGCCCATCATGCCATGAGCCTGATGCAGCAATTCGCGATCAATACCGCCCTGGAAACCCTCTCGGAAACCGGGCTCTTTTCGGTCAACGGTCCACCCGGCACCGGCAAGACGACACTGCTGCGCGATATCTTTGCGGACAATATCGTCCGGCGGGCGCGGGCACTCGCCGCCTTGAGAACGGCGCGGGATGCCTTCGAAGGCTCATCGAGAAAGGTCAATTTCAAGGACGGCAGCACCGCCTGGATATCAAATCTGAACGCCAGCCTCACCGGCTTCGAGATGGTCGTCGCCTCGTCCAACAACGCTGCCGTCGAGAATATCTCGCGCGACCTTCCCAAGCAAAGCTCGATTACGAAAGGCAAATCGTTCGGCTATCCGCAGACCGTTGCCCACAAGATCGCCGCGCAAAAAGACAATGGCGGCTTCACCGCGCTGACGGATGAAAACCGCCCGTGGGGATTGATCGCCTGCGCACTCGGAAAAAGCGGGAACCGGCGGGCGTTCAAGGAGCGCTTCGCCTTCATGCCGGCCAAGGAAGACAAGGTGAAGCCAGACTGGTCCGGTCTCGACAGGCCGCAGACGATCTGGGAGTGGCGGGACGGCTACAGCGGACCAACATTCGCCGAAGCAGGCGAGCGATTTCGCAAGGCCGACGAAGCGGTTCGCTCCATGATCGACGAATACGGGCATTTCGCCGATCTGTACGGCGAAATCGCCTTGACCTCATTCGACGCTTTCTGTGCCCTGGCGCGTGGGGCACTGGAGACAGCGGAGACGGCAGTTGGGTTGGCTCAGGATCGGTATGCTGCGGCCGAGGCCGAGACCCTCGCCGTCCGTAGCGAATTGGACCGGCTCAGGGAAGAGGAGCGGCTTCTCGACCGTTCGACGCCGGTCTGGTGGAAAAGGATGCTGCCGAACAGTGAAAACCAACGGCACAGGGACAATGTGAAATCGAATGCCCGGGAGCAAATCGCCCTCCGCAAGACGCTCGCCAACTGCGAACGAGATCTTGCGGGAAGGCACCGGCTTTCCCTGGAGAAGGCTCTTCGGCACCAGGAGCAGGCCGAACGGGAACTGCATGCGAGACAGGAAACCTGGTCCGAGAAATCCGCAAGGTTCGAAGAGCTGCGGCAGAGACTGGGCGAGCCGGCCTTGCCCACAAACCTTGACGATCTCGAAACCGACCGTTTTCAGATCGAAGGGCTCTGGCACTCCGACAGGCTGGCTGGCCTGCGCTCCGCCTTGCTGGAGACGGCGCTGACGCTGCATGAGGCATGGCTGGCGGAAGTCAGCCGGTCGAGCGGAGGTTTTGGCGGAAACATCGTCGCCATTACGAAGCTGCTCTCCGGAAATGCTCCTGACGACGGGGCGGATATCCCGCCCATATGGCAGAGCCTCTTCATGATCGTTCCCGTCGTTTCGACGACGTTTGCCTCTTTCGCTCGACAGTTCGCAGGGCTCGGACCGGCGTCGATCGGCTGGGTTTTCGTCGATGAGGCCGGTCAGGCCGTGCCGCAGGCAGCCGTCGGCGCCCTGATGCGGGCACGCCGCCTGATGGCGATCGGCGACCCCTTGCAGATCGAGCCGGTCTTTACCCTGCCCGGCGCGCTCATCAAGGCCCTCAGCCGCCTGTCGCCATACACCTCCGCGGAGAGTTATTCGCCCAACCGCGTTTCAGTACAGACGCTCGCCGACGCAGCAAACTGCTATGGAACGGCACTGCCGTCGGAAGATGGCAACGGACTTTGGATCGGCAGTCCGCTGCGCGTGCACCGCCGCTGCATAGACCCGATGTTCTCACTCGCCAACCGGATCGCCTATCGGGATAAGATGGTATTCGGATTGAAGGAACGATGGCCGGCCAACGATGCTCCGCCGTTTTATGGCGACAGCGTCTGGATCGACGTCGGGGGCAAGGTTTCCGGCCGGCAGCGCGTTCCCGAACAGATCGAATTCATCGTCGATGTCCTGGTCGCGACTTACCGCCGGGACGGAGCACTGCCGGACCTTTATGTCATTTCTCCATTCAAGGAGATCAAGAATGCGCTGAAGACGGCGCTGGGAAAGGCAAGATGGATCAATGACACCGGCTCTCCTCGTACATCGCCTTCGCAACTGAAGAAGTGGCTGAAAGACAGGGTCGGGACTGTTCACACCTTTCAGGGCAAGGAAAGAGACACGGTCTTCATGATACTTGGCGCCGACAAGGAGCACGCTGGCGCAGCCGCCTGGGCTTCGTCAAAGCCCAATCTGCTGAACGTAGCTCTAACCCGCGCCCAGCGGCGTTTTCATATCGTTGCGGACCGGAGCTTTTGGGAAGCCATGCCGTATTTCAGGGACGTCGCCGGCGCTCTGCAAACGGTCGATGCCGACGAATTCCTTCATTCCCTGCGATCTTCATCACCGATCCAGAGGGTTGCACGATGAAATGAACATGGCTTTGAACCACCGCGGTAGCAAAACTTCAACCTTCCGCCGCTAGAATCACCCTCACTCCCTGGAGACGATTCGAGCCATGAAGACCTTTTCTGCCCTGTTGCTGACGGCACTCCTTATTCCGGCAATCGCACGCAGCGAGACGGCCCCTGGCGGGACGGAATGGATGGGCGATGCGCGGCAGTGGTCGGTCGGGTTCGTTGGCGAGAAGCCGTCCTATTGCCGGCTGGTCTGGAACGATGAACTCGGCAAGACGGTCGAATTCCGCCAGAGCCTCGACAGCATCATGTGGCTCGTATCGAAGGATGGCTGGGAGATCCCTGAGGGCACCACGACCAAGGTGACGCTTGTGGGCTATTCCGGTACCAAGACCGTACCGGCCGAATTCTTCGACGGCAAGACGCTTCGCATCCTGCCGTCCGCCGAGAAGACGGGGGTGGCGCAGATCAAGAAGATCCTCAAGAATTCCTTTGTCGGCACCCCGGATATGGAACTGGATTTTGCCGGAAACGAAGGGCATTGGGTAGTGCCGCTCTCGCGGCTTCAGCAGATGTATACGACCTATGTCAATTGCCTGAACCGCCTCGTTCCTGCCAATCAGGTCAGCCCGGTTTCCGACAAGACCCAGCCGTTCTAAAGCATGTCGCGCAAAAGTGTGCAGCGGTTTTGCGACAACGACATGCGTAAAAACAAAGACCTAAAGCGCAGCAAGCGGATCTGAAAGATCGCGACGCGCTTTAGACGGAAATCTTGCTCCGCACCGCGTCTGCGATCTCCGTCATGCGGTCGACCGGGGCGTGGCCGATCAGCATGAAGGCGTGGGTGGCGTTCGCCCAGTAGACGACATTCATGCCCTTGCGGCCTTCGATATCGGGGGCCTTGGGACCGCCGTCGGAGGCGACGATGCAGAGCGCCATGGGGCCGGTCTCGGGATCCAGATAGGCGATCTGTGCGAGCGGCTTGCCATCATATTGCAGGATCTGGGCGCGCTTGAAATCGATATCCGGCAGGGCGACCTGCTCTGGCGAGAGTTGCAGGCGGAGGTCGCCATCCAGACTGGCGAGTTGCGCTGCCTGCACATCTCTGGGCGGGACGGGACCGGCGAGCGTCTCCGGTGTATAGAGCGAGATATATTCGGCAACGACGGCGCGCCATTCGCTGTTTTCATCCTTGCCCGAGAAACTTGCACCGACACCGATCATGGCGCGATCGACGGCGATGCCGGCAACGACCGAAGCGGCAAGCGCGCCGAAAAAGCCTCGACGGCTCATGAAGGCAGCCGGTCTTGCAGGCCGAGCAGCGGGAATGGCCGAAACCATGGCTTCGAGCCTTGCCTGCGGAGCGGCATCAAGCAGCGGCGCGAAGGCTTGCTTGTAAGGCAGGCTTGCACGCGCCAGAAATTCCAGCCGTTCGGCGACAGCCTCGTCGGCCTCGACCATAGCCTCGATGCGGGCAGTCTCTTCCGCGCCGAGTTCACCATCGATGAAGGCGGTCAATTCCTCGTCGGAGGGCATAATGTGCTTCGTGCTCATTCAAATCCTCCTGCCGATACGGTTTCGGAGAGCTTCGCGCGGGCGGCTGCCAGCCGGCTCATCACGGTGCCGATCGGAACATCCAGTATGATGGCGACCTCGCGGTAGGAAAGCCCTTCCACATAGGCGAGGAAAACCGCCGATCGCTGCGCTTCCGGCAGCGCATTCACCTGTTTCAAGACCTGGTTCGCCATGACATGCGTTTCGGTGTCGCGGGCGCCATCGAAACTCAGCGTATCCTGGGCATCGACGAAGCCCTGCCCCTGGCGGACGCGGCGGGCGCGGATCTCATTCAGCCAGATCGAATGCAGGATCGAAAACAGCCAGCGGTCGAGCCGCGTGCCTGCGACAAACTGATCGGCCCGTTCCAGCGCGCGAACGCAGGTCGCCTGTACGAGATCGTCGGCCACATCGCGCTGATGCGAAAGAACGAGGCCATAGCGCCACAGACGGGCAAGATGTTCCGTCAGGCCGCTCCTGATATCCGCTTCGCTCGCGATGGCCGCCTCCGCGCGTATTGGCTGTTTCGGAACCGCAGGCCGGGCCGGCGATTCCGTTCTGGCGCGACTATAGGCAGGAAATGTGGTGTGTGCGACCGACATCCGGAAATACCCTTCAATCAACCTTGCCTCTCTCCTGCCTCACGCAGGTGTGCAGCTTTGTTTGACGCAATTCCGGACGCAAAACCGCTGCACACTTTTGCTGGAATTGCTTTAGATCTTCGACGGATCGAGGATGGCGGCGTTGAGGTCCTGATATTCCTCGCAACCGGTGCCGCAGATCGCCTTGATGGTGGTCAGCTGCTCCTTGGCGAGGTCGAGCTCGCCCTTGATGACATAGGCTTCGCCGAGATATTCGCGGACCTTGGCATACTGCGGATCGAGCTTCACCGACTGCAGATAATAGGAGATACCCTCATCCGTGCGGCCGAGCTTGCGGGTGGCGTAACCGCGATAGTTCAGCCATTCGGCATTGTTCTGATCCTTGACGGTGTCGAGCATGGCGAGCGCTTCTTCATAGCGGCCGGCCTTGGCGAGCGAGTAAGCGTAATCGGTACGGTTTTCGTCCGTCACGTTGGCGCTCTGCTGCTTGACGCATTTCTTTGCCTTCTTGTCGTAGATCTCGCCCTTCTTGCAGACCGGCATGGTGCTGCTGTCGTCGCCAATCGCGAAGACGGGGCCGGAGAAGACGGAAGCGGCAATGCAGCTGCCGAGCACGAGGGAAGCGATGCGGACAGTCTTGGTCGTCATGGGATAACTCCTCGGAAAATGACGTTGCGAGGAGTGAACACCGCTGCCACCAGCTTTATTCGGCCGTCTCCAGAATTTTTCCGATCACTGCTTCGTGAAAAGCATCAAGTCGAATAAACTCGCCAGCCTGCGTGTTTTCCGCTTGTTCCGCCGGGAACGACAAGGAGAATATTGTGTTGCAATCTGTCAGACTCTTAAGTCTCGTCACCGCAGTGCCAGACCATATCATCCCCCAGAGCCAGGCTGCCGAGGCCTCGGCCCGTCTGTTTGCCGACCGCTTCAAGGAATTCCGTCACCTCGCGCGCGTCTTCGAGAATGCCGGCATCCAAAAGCGTCATGCCGCCCGCCCCCTCTCCTGGTTCGAAGAGACCCACGGCTGGCAGGACAGGATGGAGGCCTATGAAGAGGTCGCGGGTGCGCTGTTCGTCGCAACGGCAAAGCGCGCGCTTGATCAGGCGGGACTGACCGTCGATCAGGTCGATTGTGTGGTAACGGTCTCCTCCACCGGCATCACTACGCCGAGCCTCGATGCGCGACTTGCCGGCCGGCTCGGGTTTCGCGCGGATATCGAGCGCGTCCCCGTCTTCGGTCTCGGCTGCGCTGCCGGCGTTTCCGGTTTCGGCATCGCCTCGCGGCTGGCGCGCAGCCGCCCGGGTGCCGTAGTGCTCTTCGTCGCGATTGAGCTCTGCACACTCGCCTTCCGTCTGGATGAGTTGACGAAGCCGAACATCATCGCCACGGCGCTTTTCGGCGATGGGGCTGCGGCCTGCGTGCTGCGGTCGGGCGAAGGCGGCGTGGCGGAAGTGGAATCGGCCGGCGATCATCTGTTTCCCGATACGCTCGATATCATGGGCTGGAAGATCGACGACACCGGGCTCGGCATCCTGCTGGCGCAGGGGCTACCGCCTTTTGCAGAAAAGGAACTCGGCCCGGCAATCGATGGCATTCTGGCCCGCAACGGGCTAAAGCGCGGCGATATCGATCGTTTCATCTGTCATCCCGGCGGCACCAAGGTGCTGACTGCAATGGAGAGCACGCTTTCAATGGCGCCCGATACGCTCGACATCGAGCGTTCGGTGCTTGCCGATTACGGCAATATGTCCTCGCCAACAGTGCTTTTCGTTCTGGAGCGGGCCATCCGCGCAGGACTGCCGGACCGCACGGCGATGATCGCCATGGGTCCGGGCTTTACGGCAAGCTGCGTGACATTGCGGAGGGTCGCATGATGTGGCCCTCCATCGCCCTTCTCGCCTTCGTGACCGCCCAGCGGCTCTCCGAACTGGTGATCGCGCGCCGCAACACGATGGCGCTCTTCGCAAGGGGCGCGCGCGAGATCGCGCCCGAGCATTACCCCTACATGGTGGCGCTTCATACGGTCTGGCTCGTCGGGCTATGGATGCTGGCGACGGGACAGCCAGTTCAGCTCTTCTGGTTCGGTCTTTTCATGCTGCTGCAGGTGCTGCGGCTATGGGTGCTGACCACACTTGGGGAGCGCTGGACGACGCGTATCATCATCTTGCCCGGTGCGCCGCTCGTCGAAGGCGGCCCCTACCGCTTCTTCAAACATCCGAACTACATGATCGTGACAGGCGAGATCGCCGCCCTGCCGCTTGCCTTCGGCATGCCGCTTTATGCGCTCGTCTTTTCGCTCCTCAATGCCGCCATCCTGACGATCCGCATCAGGGCCGAAAATGCCGCACTGAAAAGCGCAATGATTTTGAAATGAAATGCGATTTTTCGTTTGCGCCGCAGCATTGAGATGGGCATTTTAGGGCCTAAAACATAGCGGAATGCAGGGAAAATGACGAAGAACGCAATCGTGCTCGGCGCCGGTATCGTCGGGGTTTCGACGGCCATCCATCTTCAACGCCGCGGCCGGCAGGTAACGCTTATCGACCGCAAGGAGCCGGGTAACGAGACCTCTTTCGGCAATGCCGGCCTGATCCAGCGCGAAGGCGTCATGCCCTACGGTTTTCCGCAGCAGCTCGGCCTTTTGCTGCGCTACGCGCTGAACAACCGCATCGATGCGCACTATCACCTGAAAGCACTGCCGAGCCAGCTCGCCTTCCTCGCCCGCTATTGGTGGAACTCCAATCCGAAGCGGCACGAGATGATCACCAAGGCCTATGCGCCGCTGATCGAGAACTCGATCAGCGAGCATAAGGACCTGATCGAGGCCTCACAGGCACAAGCGCTGATCCGCAAGGATGGCTGGATGAAGATCTTCCGCACCGAGGCCAAACGCGACGAGGCCTTTGTGGAGGCGGCCCTTTGGAAGGATCAGTTCGGCGTCGGCTACGAGAGCCTGACCTCATCTGATATCGCTCGCCTGGAACCGAACATCATGGGCGATTTCGTCGGCGGCCTGCGCTGGATCGACCCGTGGTCGGTTCTCGATCCGCATGCGCTGACGCGCGCCTACCGCAGCTATTTCGAAAGCCTCGGCGGCAGGTTCGTGACCGGGGATGCGGCCTCGCTCGGGCAGGCCGGCTCCGGCTGGAAGATCATGACGGCAGAGGGATCGCTGGAGGCCGACGACGCCGTCATGGCGCTCGGTCCCTGGGCGGCGGTCGCGACCCGTCGCCTCGGCTATTCCTTCCCGCTCGGCGTCAAGCGCGGCTACCACATGCATTATGGCGTCAAGGGCGATGCGGTGCTCAACAACTGGACGCTCGATTCCGAGCGCGGCTATTTCCTGGCGCCGATGAACCGGGGGGTGCGCCTGACGACGGGTGCGGAATTCGCAGCGCTGGACGCGCCGAAGACCCCGGTGCAGCTCGACCGGGCCGAAGCCGTGGCGCGCACCATATTTCCGCTGGGAGAGAGGCTCGATCCGGAACCGTGGATGGGCGCCCGCCCCTGCACGCCCGACATGATGCCTGTTATCGGCAAGGCGTCGCGCCACGAGGGCCTGTGGTTTGCCTTCGGCCATGCCCATCACGGGCTGACGCTCGGGCCGGTGACGGGGCGTGTGCTGGCGGAACTGATGACCGGCGAGACGCCGTTCATCAATATCTCGGCCTATTCGCCCAGCCGGTTCAACCCGTAACACCGAGAGCGGCGAGAGCCTTCAGGGCTTTCGCCGCGATCGTCTCGATCGTGTCGTCGATATCGACGGTGACGACACCCTTTTCGCCTGTCGGTACTTCCAGCGTCTGCAACTGGCTCTGAAGCAGCGAGGCCGGCATGAAGTGGCCCTTGCGGTGACCCATGCGGTCCGTCAACAGTTCCTTCGAGCCTTCGAGATAGACGAAATAGAGATTGCCGCCGACCGCCGCGCGCAGCCTTTCGCGATAGATGCGCTTCAGCGCCGAGCAGGAAACGACGATGCCTTCGCCCTTTGCAAGCGAGGTCTCCATCGTCTCGCCGATGCGGTCGAGCCAGGGCATCCGGTCCTCATCGGTGAGCGGAATGCCCTTCGACATTTTCTCGACGTTGGATGCGGGGTGAAGAGCATCACCCTCGACAAACTGAAGGCGCAAGCCCCTGGCTATTTCTTCGCCGATAGAGGATTTACCGGAACCGCTGACGCCCATGACGATGATCGCATGGAGAGTTCCGTTATTCTCTGTCATTGCTCATCTCGCTGATCGTTCCGGCACTGGAAATCTGCGGCCTCAAGAGGCCGCGGACAGGGCAGCATTCTTGCGTGCAAGACGGGCTTTGATCGTATCGACATCCGCACGCGGCGTCGCTGCAAACAAGGTCTTTGTATAGCTGTGCTGGGGATCGTTGAAAACCTGATCCCGCGTGCCGTATTCGACCGCCTCGCCGAAATACATCACCATCACTTCGTCTGCCATATAGCGAACGACCGAAAGGTCGTGGCTGATGAAGACATAGGTGAGGTTCAGTTCGTCCTGCAGGTCCGCGAGCAGGTTCAGCACCTGCGCCTGCACCGACAGATCGAGTGCGGAGACCGGCTCGTCGAGAACCAGAAGCCGGGGCTTCAGCATCAGTGCGCGTGCAATGGCGATACGCTGGCGCTGACCGCCCGAGAACATGTGCGGAAAGCGGTTGAAGTGAACGTCCTGCAGGCCGACCTTCTTCAGCATCGCCATTGCCAAGTCGCGACGCTCGGAAGCGGGCGTATTGGTATTGATGATCAGCGGTTCCATCAGGATGTCGCCGATCTTCTTGCGTGGGTTCAGCGATCCATAGGGATTCTGGAAGACGATCTGGACCTTCCGGCGGATTTCCGGCGTCAAATCGCCCTCGAAGATATCGACCTTCTTGCCGTCGATGAAGAGTTCGCCTGATGTGGCCGGGTCGATCATCGTCACGATACGTGCAAGCGTCGACTTGCCGCAGCCGCTTTCACCGACGATCGCCAGCGTCTTGCCTTGCTCGACGCTGAAGCTCACGCCCTTGACGGCATGCACGGTTCTCGCCTTCTTGAAGAGGCCGCCCGGCAGGTAATAGTCGCGGACGATGTTCTTTCCTTCGAGAACTGGCGTCATCAGGCCGCTCCCTCCACAGTCTTGTTCGGATTGAAAAGTTCGCCGATGGTCGGCAGCCGGTCGCCCGTCGCATTGTCGGGAAGTGCTGCAAGCAGTGCCCGCGTGTAATCGCTCTTCGGCGCTTCGAAGAGGGAGAGCACGTCAGCCTCTTCCATCTTGCGGCCCTTGTATTGAACGATCACCCGGTCGGCGGTTTCGGCGACCACACCCATATTGTGCGTGATCATGATCAGACCCATGCGATGCTCCGTCTGCAGGCGCATCAGGAGATCGAGGATCTGCTTCTGGATGGTCACGTCGAGCGCGGTGGTCGGCTCGTCAGCGATCAGGAGCTTGGGGTTGCAGGCAATGGCGATGGCGATCATGACGCGCTGGCACTGACCGCCCGACATCTGATGCGGGAAATGGCCGAGCCGCTCGGCGGGATCGGGAATACCGACTGCCTGGAAAAGCTCGATTGCCCGCTTGCGCCGCGCCGCCTTGTCAAGACCGAGATGAATGCGCAGCACCTCTTCGATCTGGAAGCCGACGGTGAAGCAGGGATTGAGGCTGGCGATCGGCTCCTGGAAGATCATCGACATATCCTTGCCGATGATCTCGCGCCGCTTGGCTGCGGACATGCCGAGCAGGTTCTGGCCGTCGAAGACCATCCTGTCGGCCGTCACCTTCGCCGTCCAGGGCAGAAGCCCCATAGCGGCCAGCATCGAGACCGACTTGCCCGAACCGGATTCGCCGACGATCGCCAAAACCTCGCCGGCATCGACCTTCAGCGAAACGCCGTCGACGGCGCGGAAAGGTCCGGTCGAGGTCTGAAATTCGACGACGAGATTTTCAATTTCGAGAAGCGCCATCTCAGGACCTCTTCATCTTGGGGTCGAGCGCATCACGCAGGCCGTCGCCCATCAGGTTGATGGCGAGAACGGTGACGAGGATCGCAAGACCCGGAAATGTAACGACCCACCAGGCGCGCGATATGAACTCGCGGGCTTCGGCAAGCATCGTGCCCCATTCAGGTGTGGGCGGCTGTGCGCCCTGGCCGAGGAAGCCGAGGGCGGCTGCATCGAGGATCGCGGCGGAGAAGGCAAGCGTTGCCTGGACAATCAGCGGTCCGAGGCAGTTCGGCAGGATCGTCTTGAACATCAGCCGGAAGGTGCCGGCACCCGCGACGCGGGAGGCCACAACATATTCCTTTTCACGCTCGCTCATGACGGCGGCACGTGTCAGGCGCACGAAATGCGGCTGGTTGACGATCGAGATCGCGATCATGGCATTGAGCAAGCCGGGACCGAGCACCGCAACGAGCACGAGGGCCAGAAGCAGCGACGGGAAAGCCAGGATGATATCCATGAGACGCATGATGACGATATCGACGCGGCCACGGAAATAACCGGCAACGAGGCCGATCAAGACACCCGCAACCACCGACAGCGTGACGACCACGAGACCGATGAACAGCGAGAAGCGTGCACCGAAGATCAGACGCGAGAGAATATCGCGGCCGACGGCATCCGTTCCGAGCGGATAGGAGAGACTGCCGCCATCCATCCAGAAAGGGACGGACAAGAGAAGCTGGCGGTTCTGCTCGGTCGGCGCGTGCGGCGAGACGAGCGGCGCGAAGATTGCCATGAGAAGAATGATAATGAAGACGAAGAGGCCGATGACGGCGCCCTTGTTTCGCGAGAAGTAATACCAGAATTCCGTAAGGGCGGAGGGCTGGTCGGATTTTGCAGTAACCGTGCTCATGGACCGCTCCTAGTGCCTGATACGCGGATTGATGAAGCCGTAAGCCAGGTCGACCATCAGGTTCACCAGCATGATAATGCCGGCAATCAACAGAAGACCGCCCTGGACGACTGCATAGTCGCGCTTGAAGACAGCATCGACCATCCACTTGCCGATGCCCGGCCAGGAGAAGATCGTTTCGGTCAGAATGGCGCCTGCGAGCAGCACGCCGACCTGCAGGCCGATCGTGGTGACGACCGGGATCATGGCGTTTCTGAGCGCATGAACGCCGACGACGCGCAGTGGTGCGAGACCCTTGGAGCGGGCCGTGCGCACATAATCCTCGCCCAGCACTTCGAGCATGGCCGAGCGCGTCTGGCGGGCGATGACGGCAAGCGGAATGGTGGCAAGCACCACGGTCGGCAGGATGAGATAGCTGACGGCCGAGGCGAAGGCGCCCTTCTGGCCGGAGAGCAAACTGTCGATCAGCATGAGGCCGGTGACAGGTTTGAAGAAATACATCAGCGAGATGCGGCCGGAAACGGGCGTCCAGCCAAGATAGCCGGAGAAGAAGATGATGAGCAGCAGGCCCCACCAGAAAATCGGCATCGAATAGCCGATCAGGGCGACGCCCATCACGCTCTGATCGAACCAGGTTCCGCGCTTGACGGCAGCGAAGACGCCGGCCGGCACGCCGAGAAGGATTGCCAAGAGGATGGCGCAGAGCGAAAGCTCAAGCGTTGCCGGGAAAAGCGTGAAGAACTCGCCGAGAACGGGGCGCTTGGTGACGATCGAGGTGCCGAGATCGCCGTGCAGCACTTTGCCGAGATAATCGAAATACTGCACATACATGGGCCGGTCGAAACCGAGATCATGCATGATCTGGGCGTGACGTTCGGGTGCCATCGTTCGTTCGCCCGACAACAGCATGACGGGATCGCCGGGAAGCAGGCGGATGAACGAGAAGGCAATGAGCGAAACGCCTAGGAAGGTCGGTATCAGGACCGCGAGGCGCCCGATGAAAAATCGCAACATAGCAGGTTGTCCAATAGTTTCCGGCGGTCAGGTGGAACCTGACCGCCGGTCAAGCCCGGTTTCAGCCGGGCAGTTTATCATTTTTCTTATTCGGCGATATCAACGCCGTCGAAGCGATGGATGCCGAGCGGGTCCATGTGGAAGCCCGACACCTTCTTGCTGACCGGAACGAAGACCAGCGAGTGGTCGAGCGGAGCCCAGGGAGCTTCCTTCTTGAAGATTTCCTGTGCTTCTTCGTAGAACTTCGTACGGGCAGCGACGTCAGCCGTTTCCTTGGCCTTTGTCATCAGAGCGTCGTAATCCTTGTTGCACCACTGAGCGCGGTTGTTACCGCCGACAGCGTCACAGCCGAGCAGCGTGTCCATGAAGTTGTCCGGGTCGCCGTTGTCGCCCGTCCAGCCGAGGATGACAGCGCCATCGCGCTTCGTATCGGAGGAGAGCTTCAGGTATTCGGCCCATTCATGGGTGACGATCTCGACGTTGACGCCAACCTTGGCAAAGTCTGCCTGGATCAGTTCGGCGGCGCGGCGAGCGTTCAACATGTATGGACGCGAAACCGGCATTGCCCAGACCTTCATCGACAGGTCCTTGACGCCAGCGGCTTCGAGAGCCTTCTTGGCACCTTCCGGATCGTACTTGTCGTCCTGGATCTTGTCATTATAGGACCACATGGTCGGCGGGATCGGGTTCTTCGCAACCTGGGCGGCGCCCTGGAAGACGGCGTCGATGATCGCCTGCTTGTTGATCGCCATGTTCAGTGCGCGGCGGACTTCCGGCTTGTCGAACGGAGCCTGCTGGGTGTTGTAGGCGAGGAAGCCGACGTTCAGGCCAGCCTGTTCCATGACCGTGAGGTTCGGATCCTTCTTGAGGTCGGCAACGTCAGCAGCGTTCGGATACGGGACGAGGTGGCATTCGCCGGCCTTCAGCTTCTGGGCACGGACAGCGGCGTCCGGGGTGATCGCGAAAACGAGATCGTCGATCTTTTCCTTGCCCTTGAAGTAGCTTTCGTTCGCCTTGTAGCGGATGACGGCATCCGTCTGGTAGGCAACGAAAGTGAACGGGCCGGTGCCGAGCGGCTGCTGGTTGAGCTGAGCCATCTTGCCGTCAGCAGCGAGCTTGTCGGCATATTCCTTGGAAACGATGGAGGCGAAGTCCATGGCGAGATCGGCCAGGAACGGCGCTTCCGGATTGTTCAGCGTGAACTTGACGGTCAGATCGTCAACCTTCTCGATCGACTTGATGAGGTCAGGGAAGCCCATGCCGGCAGCATATTCGTAGGAGCCGCCTTCGACATATTTGTTCCACGGATTGTCCGACTTGATCTGGCGCTCGAACGAGAAAACCACGTCGTCGGCGGTGAGATCACGCGAGGGGGTGAAGAAGTCGGTCGTCTGGAACTTCACGCCGGGATGCAGCTTGAAGGTATATTCCTTGCCGTCGGGAGAAACCGTCCAACTGTCAGCGACACCCGGCTCGATCTCCGTCCCGCCGTGCTTGAATTCAACGAGGCGGCTATAGACCGTACGCGAAGACGCGTCGAAGGTCGTGCCTGCCGTGTAGAGGCTCGGATCGAAGCCTTCCGGCGATCCTTCGGCGCAATAGACAAGCGTCTTGGAATACGCGGCGGTAGCCATGACCGAGGCCAGGGCTGTCGCTGCGAGCAGGACAGAGAACTTTTTCATGATGTCGTTTCCCAGGTTTGTTCTTTTTTGATCTTTAGAGATCGGGCGCTCATTACCCCGATCGCCGGGCCGATGGAACGATATTTATTTGCTGAAAGCAACGGGATCCGCAGAAAATTTTTCCAGAAAAGCAATTTTAGAAATTTTCGGTCAAAAATAGGCCAAAATTTGCAAGATTGAGGCAGATTTAATCCGATTCTCGTCGCTTTTGGTATAATTTCGCGTCGTGAAACGACCTTGAAAACGGTTTCAAGGCACCTGATATATCAACAGTCCGTGAGCACCAATGAAAAACCACGGCCATCGAAAATGACCGTGGTCTATGAGGGTATCAGAGCATTCCGATATCAGGCGGCCGGCGCCGGAACAGCGGGCTTACGATGATCGTGGTCGCCGGTGAGGCCGAGCAGGAAATTGATCTGCGGCCGCGCCTTGACGAGGTCGTCGATCGAATATTCGGTCAGCACATCGAAAAAAGCATTCAGCGCCTTGCGCAGTGCCGAGTTCAGGCCGCAGCTGTCAACCAGCGGGCACTCGATCGCGCCGTCTTCAAAACATTCCGCCATGGCGAAGCTGTCTTCGGTAACCCTCACCACGTCGAAGAGGCTGATATCGGTCGCCGGCTTGCCAAGGCGCACACCGCCATTGCGGCCGCGCACGGTTTCGACAAGGCCCGCCTTGTTGAGCGGCTGCAAAATTTTGAAAAGGAAGAGCTCGGAAACTCCGTATGCCCTGGCAATTTCCGGAATCCGGCTCAAATGTCCTTCATTGGCTGCACAATACATCAACATGCGAACCGCATAGTTGGTCTGCTTCGTCAACCGCATGCCAATCTCCTGAATCGTCTTTACAAAGTGTATATAGTGGCTTTCGCAGTTTTGAACAATTCCAAAATATGAAATTCACATTCAGCTTAACTGAGGCCGATTGCCGCTGGCTTATCGGCCTTCAAGGCTCTTCGCGTAATCAAGGATCGCCTGCCGGCGCTCGGGCGTTCCCGGATGCGTCGACAACATGTTGGTGCCGGAGTGATCTCCGAGCTTGTCCGCGAGCTTTTCAAAAAAACGCGCGATCGCCAGAGGATCCATCCCGCTTGCCCGCATCAGTTCAACCGAGCGCTGGTCGGCCTGGCTTTCGGCGCTGCGGGAATAGGAGAGCGCCAGCAGACCGCCGCCCTGGGTCATGATATCTTCGACACCGGAACCGACATCGCCGGCGATCAACATCACGAGGGCAGCCATGCCGGCTGCGCGATAAAGCTGACGAAGGCTGTGCTTGTGTTCGACATGGCCGATCTCATGAGCAAGAACGCCGGAGATCATCTCATCATCGCCATCGGCGAGTTCGATCAGCTGATCGGTAATGACGATATTGCCATCGGGAAGGGCAAAAGCGTTCGGACCGATCGCACCGCCATCGCGGAAATTCAGCATATAGCCCGCGGCACCCTCCTTCGTTGCGCTGGCAATGCGCGAGAAGCGTTCCTTAATTTCCGTTTGGCGCTCCGGCGGCACCTCGCTTTTCGACAAGACGGTCGTATCGAGCGTGTTGAGGGTACCCGACGACATCATCTGCGGCACGACAGGCGGGGTCACCAGAACGGCAATCTCGACTAGGAGCGGAAGAGCAAAGCGATAGATGCCGACGGCAAGAAGGACGACAATTGCGGCAAACACGAAGATGCGCGGATGGAATTCTTCAAGCCTGTGAATCCAGCCGGCATGCCGACGCCCGGTCTTTTGCACAAATGCATCGATGGCCGCATTGTCGGTCGTTTCAAAGAGCGAGCCGTCTGCGAAATTGATCCGGCGTGGAATATCGCCGACCCTTGCGCTGATCGACAGGCTGGCAAGCGCGCTGCTGGAAAGCGTGTTTCCATCGATCGAAACAGCGGAGATACTATCGGGATGCGAGACGAGGGTCGCGATGACGCGACCGCTCGACCCCGGCGGATACCAATCGCCGCTGGCGATGGTTTGGCCGTCAGAAGCCAAAGTCGAAACCTTCCATGCTCATATATTCCGAGCCGATCGCGCCGCCGCTCTGCTGGACTGCGGTGACGACATCACCGATATCGCCATCGACGGCAATTGCCGTGTGCTCCACGACATAACGCGTCAAACGCACCGCTGCCCATGGGCGCATCAAGCCAAAGGTGCAGATCGTTACCACCAGATTCGACAATGTAATCCAGGCGTAACGGCCGCGTGACAGATCGCTCCTCAAGCGGTGCCGGCCGTCGATCATCATGGACGACCAGACGATATTATGGACTGCCGCGCGGTAGACGATACCTGCCAGCGCATAGACAATCAGGACGCCGAAGGTAACGAAATAAATCGAGCCGATCAACATCATCCCGACCAGATTAGCACCGGCCTGGGCAGCGACGGCTGCAGCAATCAGTCCTCCCAAGATTACGAGGCCGATGATCGTGATAATCGCCGGGATCATGAGCGCGAAGTAGAGCGATCCAATACGGGGATCGACAAAGAATTTGCGATCGCCATAACGGAGATTGTTGAACACGTAACGGTTCAGCCACCGGCTGGCGAAGGGTGCCAGCAGGCCGAGCGAAATAGCTGCCAGAAAACCGCCGACCATGACAGCGACGAAGGCACCGCCAACCGTGCCGACAAAATCAAATCGGACGTTGCGATAGCTCGTCACCCGCGCATTGAAGCGGATACCGCGCATCACCAGCCACGGCATCGCTATCAGCGCGACGATCAACGTGACAAATCCGAAGAGAGGATGAAGGCTCGCCAGAATATTGAGAACGATAATAACGCCAAAGACGATCAGCCGACCGATGAAGATCTGCTTGCCGGTGGCGTGATATTCGAAGCTGCTGCCAAGCAGGACGGTGTTTCCATAGAAATACCGGTTGCGGCGAACCTTCGCCCAGGCCGAATAGATGCCGAGCGTAACGACCGTCAAAAGGATGTTGACGATCCAGATGCCGAAATATTCCGATGCACGGCCGTTAAATTTTGCGCGCTCAAATGAATTGACGGCAGGCTTCGCCGTTCCAAAGTCCATGATATTTCCCCAAACCCGGCATTCGCAAGTGCGCCACGGAATCAACCGCGGCACACCTTGCATGTGAACATGGTTTGAGAAGCAAAAATAGGCGGAATTAACAACCAGCAATCGAACAAAAAGAGGGCCTCCCGGCCCTCTAATTGCAAATTCATGTGGCTTTCGGATCACTTCATCGTCGGCATGACGAATTCGGCATCGCCCTTGATGCCCGAGGGCCAGCGCGCGGTAATAGTCTTTGTCCGGGTCCAGAACTTGATCGAATCCGTACCATGCTGGTTGAGATCGCCGAAGCTAGAGGCCTTCCAGCCGCCAAAGGAATGGTAGGCAAGCGGTACCGGGATCGGAACGTTGATGCCGATCATGCCGATATTGATGCGGGAGGCGAAGTCGCGGGCAGCGTCGCCGTCACGGGTGTAGATCGCAACGCCATTGCCGTATTCGTGCTTCATCGGCAGGGAAAGCGCTTCCTCATAATTATGGGCGCGGACGACGGACAGAACCGGTCCGAAGATTTCCGTCTTGTAGATCTCCATCTCGGGCGTGACGTTGTCGAACAGGCAGCCCCCGACGAAATAGCCGTCCTCATAACCCTGCAGCTTGAAATCGCGGCCGTCGACGACGAGCTTGGCGCCTTCTTCGATACCCTTGTTGATCAGGCCCTGAATGCGGTTATAGGCGTCCTTGGTGACAACCGGACCCATATCTGCCTTGTCGTCCGTATAAGGACCGATGCGCAGGGATTCGATCTTCGGCACCAGCTTCTCGACGAGGCGGTTAGCGGTTTCCTCGCCGACCGGTACGGCAACCGAGACGGCCATGCAACGCTCGCCGGCCGAACCGTAGCCGGCACCCATCAGGGCGTTGACGGCCTGATCCATATCGGCGTCGGGCATGATGATCATGTGGTTCTTGGCGCCGCCGAAGCACTGGGCGCGCTTGCCGTTCATCGCAGCCGTTCCATAGACGTAGCGGGCAATCGGCGTGGAGCCGACGAAGGAGACGGCGCCGATGTCTGGATCGGTGAGGATCGCGTCGACTGCGGTCTTGTCGCCGTTGACGACATTCAGGATGCCTGCCGGCAGGCCAGCTTCGATCATCAGTTCAGCAAGGCGGATCGGCAGGGACGGGTCGCGCTCGGAGGGCTTCAGGATGAAAGCGTTGCCGCAGGCGATTGCAGGGGCAAACATCCACATGGGGATCATGCCCGGAAAGTTGAAGGGCGTGATGCCGGCGCCGATACCGACGGGCTGGCGCAGCGAATACATGTCGATCGCCGGGCCGGCGCCTTCGGTGAATTCACCCTTGGCAAGATGCGGGATGCCGCAGACGAATTCGCAGACTTCGAGGCCGCGGATGACATCGCCCTTGGAATCCTCAACCGTCTTGCCATGCTCGCTGGAGAGCAGCGTTGCAAGCTCATCCATGTGCTGGTTCAGGAGATCGACGAACTTGAAGAAGACGCGGGCGCGGCGCTGCGGGTTGGTGGCCGCCCACTTCGGCTGCGCAGCCTTGGCGTTTTCGACAGCGGCGCGCAGTTCCTCGACGCTTGCCAGCGCGACCTTTGCCTGTACTTCGCCGGTTGCGGGGTTGAAGACGTCGCTGCTGCGGCCGCTGGTGCCGGCGACCTTCTTGCCGCCGATGAAATGACCAATCTCACGCATGAGTGTTCCTCCTGATCTCTTTTGGATGGCACAACAATCGCACTTCAATTTACACAAATCAATGCGCTGGAATAAGCAACCGTTGTGCGTATATTATAGTTCTTTCGCTTTGGCGTGCGCTACTGCATCAAAACTGGAGCCGCACGCGGACAAGTCAAAGGGAGGTCGAACCGATGAGCGGGAAACCTGTCGTCAGGATGGCGGAACTGGAGATCGATCCGGGCACGATCGAAACTTATCGCGCGCTGCTGACCGAGGAAATCGAAGCATCCATCGCGCTGGAAGACGGTGTGCTTTCGCTGAATGCCGTTTCCATCAGAGATCATCCGAACAAGATCCGCATCCTCGAAGTCTATGCCAACAGGGAAGCATATGAAGCTCATCTGCAGACGCCGCATTTCCTTAAATACAAAATCGAGACGGCCGGAATGGTGAGAGCGCTGACCCTCATCGACGTCGATCCGATTGCGATGCGTTCAAAGTGATGAACTGGGATGACGTTCGCATTTTCCTAGCCGTCGCCCGCACCGGGCAGATCCTCGCTGCGTCGAAGAGGCTGGGGCTCAATCACGCCACGCTCTCGCGCCGGCTGACGTCACTGGAAGAGGCGCTGAAAACGCGGCTTTTCATCCGCCGGACGAATGGCTGCGAACTGACCGCCGAAGGCGCAGTCTTTCTTGCGTCGGCAGAACGGATGGAAACGGAAATGCTCGCCGCGCAGGCCAATCTCGGCCACACGGATACGGCCATTGCCGGAACGGTGCGCGTCGGCGCACCCGATGGGTTCGGAGTCTCCTTTCTTGCGCCGCGCATGGGCCGGCTGATCGAGCGCCATCCGGAATTGAAGATCCAGCTCGTGCCGGTACCGCGCTCCTTCTCGCTGTCTCAGCGTGAGGCAGATATCGCCATCACGCTGGAACGGCCGGAACAGGGACGGCTCGTCTCGTCCAAGCTGACCGATTATACGCTCGGCCTCTACGCATCGGGGGATTATCTGGCGCAGCGTGGAAAGCCCGAGGATATCGATGCCTTGAAGGCCCATCCGCGCATCGGCTATGTCGAAGACCTGATCTTCACTGCTTCCCTGAATTTCTCTGGCGAGGTGATGCGCAGCTGGGATGCGGGGTTCGAGATCTCGACTGCGATCGGCCAGACCGAGGCCGTGCGCTCCGGCGCCGGCATCGGTATCCTGCACGACTATATCGCCCGGCAATACCAGGAACTGGTGCGCATCCTGCCGCAGGTATCCATCCGGCGCGCCTACTGGACGACCTATCACGAAAGCGCGCGCGATCTGGTGCGCGTGCGCAGCGTCATCGACTTCCTTCGGGAACTCGTCGATGAGGAAAGGCAGATCTTCCTCTAAAAATGGTTTTCCAGATGCCTTGCCGGTTCCTCGTTCTCATCAGGATTGGGAAGCGGCGTTTCATCCGGCAGGCGATCAGGTTCCGGCTCCTTGATCGGCGGTTCCGGCTTCCAGCCCGGCGTAGGCATCGGCGGCTGGTCGGGGATAGGTTCGTTCGGGACGGACATGGCCGGCTCCTTTACGATTGCAATATTGAATTACTGGTCTTGTCTGACGGCTTCGGCAGCGCGCACCGGCATGCTGTCGATGATGGCGAAAAGTTCGCCTGCGCTGATTGGCTCGCTGACCTTCAGCTTCACGGTGCCATCCTTGCCAAGCAGGAAGGCTGCAAATTCGCCTGTGTCCGGCGCGTCCAGCTCCTGTCGGAGCGCCTCGCCGTTCAGCCCATCGCCGCTTCCGAAGAGCGGCTTTATGCTCGATCCGGCAAGCCTGAGAATAACCATATCCCGTTCCTCAAGAGCGACGCGATCGGCAAGCAGCTGGTTTTCCTGACGGGCGGCGCGGGAATTGTCCCGATCGGCAATCACAATGAAGACGCGGTTCTTCCATTGGAACCGTTCGAGACTTGCGACAGCCGCATAGGCGGCATTCGTCTCATCGATCTTGGTTGCGCCGTAAAGAAGGGTCTTGGACATACACATACTCCCGTCGACCGTTGAACGGCGCGGGAGGCGCAAGAGTTCCAACCATGTCCCGTAAAAAGGGGACGACGGCCGATCAGAAAATGCCGATCGGCCCTGTCGCCTCGTCAGATATGCAGAAAGGCGGAAATCGGAACCTGCAGGGCTGCAGCAATACGCCTCAGCTTTGCCGGATCGGCACTTTCGCCATTTTCGATTTCGAGGATTTCGCCATTGGCCAGACCGCAGGTCACTGCGAGATCTTCAATGCTGTAGCCAACCGCACTGCGCGCGCCCTTAACCGCAGCTGCCACGTCGATCGGGGAAACAGCGGTCGATTCCTCTATGTTCTGAACAGAAATGGACATCAAATTCTCCTTAATGCCTCGGTGGATTGTCCCTACCCCCAGGCGGCAGGCCGCCAGCATTTCGCAATGCAACGAAAACATTGGGCAATTGCTGCATCGCACCGCACATAAATAGGTAAACGAATGTTAACGGCAATAGCAAAATGCGAGCAGGCGTCATTTTGGCATCAAAAAGCGCCGATGCCGTGCATTGCCGAACAGGAAAACCAACTTATGGGAGAGAATGGTACGGTTGGGGGGTCTCGAACCTCCGACCTCAGGTGCCACAAACCTGCGCTCTAACCAACTGAGCTACAACCGCACAATGTCACGCTCGGCGCGACGGGGGTCACATACGAGGACTTGAACTTTAATTCAAGCCCCGATTTGCACTCAATATACAAAAAGGCTGAACGCGCAGTCCAGCCTTTATTGCCTATCGAGCATAGGAGATCAGGCGACCTTGAAGGATGCCATGACCTTTTCAGCAGCTTCCTTGGAAGGCTTTGCGACCTTCTCGGCAACCAGCTTGGTGGTTTCCTGCAGCGACTTCGCCTGCTCGACGGTCAGTTCAGCCTGCTTGCGCAGGAAAGAGGTCTGCAGTTCGACGAATTCGGCGACGGACTTGACGCCGAGAAGCGCTTCCATGTGGGAGAGCGAGCTTTCGGCATTGACGCGGAGCGCGTCGATCGCCTTGAGGCCGATTTCAACGCTGCCGGCCTGCGCGGTCTGTACCGTAGCTTCCAGCGTCTTGCCGGCTTCTTCGCCTGCGGACTTCAGCTTGGCATAGGCTTCCTTGGACTGCTGAGCACCCTTTTCGGCAAAGTCGCGGAAGGACTCAGCCAGCTTGCTCGGGTCGAAAGAGGCAATTGAAAAAACGTCGTCGGTCTTTATGGTAGCCATCGGATAGCGTCCTTTGAGATGGGCAGATCCCCTGCCGCAATAAATTGGATAAATCTTATATAGCGCATCTTATTGTGCATTGCAACATCATTGTGCGCTGCACAATACGTTAACCTTGCCGGCCGAAAGCTCCCCGCTCTTCTGGACCGGTCGCAGACCTGCAGTTATTAATAAGCAGTTAATTTCAAGAGGCCGAAAGCGACAGGTTCGATCATGCCCGCAGTCCAGTATCCGTTCATCGACATTGCTGTGCATGCGCGGGTGCGTGAACGATTCTCGCGTGGCGAGGCCATGGTGCTTTTCTCTGCAGATCTCACACGTTTGCTCTGGGCGAACGGTGCCGGCGCCGAGCTGTTTGGCCATGCAGCGGTTTATGACCTGCTCGATCAGGGCGTCGGCCATGCCGACATCACCTTCCGCCAGCTCGAGGCGGCTGCCCGCCAGCTTGGCGAGATCGGCGACCAGAAAACCTTCATCATCCGCATCGCCAAGGGCTTTCAGCGCGTTCAGGCGCCGGCGTCATCGGAGCTCATCCGTCTCGCTTCGGGCGAGAAGGCCATCCTGTTTTCCGTTCCGGTCTCCGCGCACTCGCTGACGGCAGGCGCAAGTGCTGCGCAGATGCTTCAGGGCCTCGATGACCCGGATACACATATGGCCGTGATCGGAGCGGAAGGCGAAGTCATTGCCGCTTCGCCAGGTTTTGCCTCGCTCGGCATCACACAGCAGGCGGCAAGGACGCTCATCACGCTTGCCGGCGCCCAACCGGACCGCCTGGTGAAGCGCCCGGTTGCGACCGGCCGTGGTTATTTGCCGGCTGCCGTTGGTAAACTCAACGACGAGCCGGCACTCCATCTTCTCTTCGCGGTCGAAACGGTGATCGGTCACCTCGACCCGATCGAACCCTCTGCCAATACTGAAGAGACTGCGCCGCAGGAAACTGCACCAGCAGAAGCCGCAGCGCATGAAATTCCTGGTGTTGCAGCACCTGTGGCAGGCTTTACGGAAGCGGAGGCCATCGACGCAGTTTCCGGCATTGAAGAGGTTGAGGAGACGCTGGAAGAGATCACCGGCGAGACCGGGGACCCGGTTGAGGTGAGCGAACCAGTCGAAGCCCAGTCCGAGCAGCCGGCAAATCAGGCCATTTCCGAACCTGAAACAGTCGTCGTCGAGGACGCCGGCGAGCAGGTCGAGCAGCCGACCGAAGCGTCTGTTCCCGAGGAAGAAACCGTAGAGGCAAACGCAGAGGTTCCGGTTGCCGAACAGATTGAGCCGGCCGCTTCCGTTGCCGAAAACTTCGCAGCGGCACCTGTCGTGCCGGAAGAGCCTGCAACCGCCCCGAAGAAGAGCAGCTTCGTCTTCAAACCGAACAGCCGTGCCACCCGCTTCGTCTGGAAGATCGACGCGGAAGGCCGCTTCAGCGAAGTTTCTCATGAATTTGCCGAGGCCGTCGGCCCGCACGCGAGCAACATCATCGGCAGCGCTTTTTCCGATGTCGCCGCCCTCTTCAACCTCGATCCGGAAGCCAAGCTTTCCGAGGCCTTAGCGCGGCGCGATACCTGGTCCGGCAAGACGATCTACTGGCCGATCGAGGGCACAAGCCTCGTGGTACCCGTCGATCTGGCCGCCCTGCCGACCTATACGCGCAACCGCGACTTCGATGGTTTCCGCGGCTTCGGCGTGGTACGCCTGTCGGACGCCCAGGAAGATCCCCTCGCTCTCGGCCTGACGCTCGGACCTGACGGCATCGGCCATGATGTATCCCATCTTGGCCTGGCCAATGAAACTGCGTCGGAAGAGATCGCACAGGAAGCGCCTGAACAGCCGGAGGAGCAGACTGAAGTCATTGCCGAAGCTGCGCCGCAGGCCGAAGAAGCGGTGAATCCGGAACCTGTTTCCGAAGAGTATACCATACCGCAAGTGGAAGCGGCGACGGAAGTAACCTTCCCGGAAGAGACGGCAGCACCGGAACCTGCCGTCGGATATCAGTCCGCCTCCGAGCCCGATCTCGCCGAGCAGCAGGAAGAGCTGCAGCCGCGGAATACCCAGGACGAACCGCCGGCCCTTCGCATTTCCGAAACGCCCAACCGCCGCTTCACCGACAAGATCGTGCAGCTTCACGGCGCCGGCAACGGCCTGACGGCTGCCGAGCAGGCGAATTTCCGTGAGATCGCCAAGCGCCTCGAAGCCTTCGGTGCGCGTGGCGATGAGCCGGTCGTCGCATCGCAGCCGGAACCTGATGTCGAGAAAGCATCGGTCGTAGAAGAAACCGCTGCCGAAACGCCTGTCACTGAGCAGACAGCTCCGCAGGGAGCGATTTTCGAGGCTGCGGAGGAAGCTGATGCAAAGGCCGAGGAGATCACCGTAGCCGAAGACGACGTGACCGAGGGTCTGCAGGAGACGGTCAGCCAGATCGAGGTTCTGACCAGCTTCATTCCGCCGCGTGTGAAGATGACGGACGGCCTTTCGGCTGCGACGGTCGATCTGCTGCCTGTTGCCGTGCTGATCCATGCCGGCGACCAACTGATCCATGGCAATCCGGAATTCCTGCGGCTGACGGGCTACGATTCCGTCGAAGCCCTCTCCGAAGTCGGCGGCATCGATGCATTGCTGCAGCGCCACGACCTCGAAAACGGTTCGGGCACGATGATGCTCGTCAAGGCCGATGACAGGCTTGTGCCGGTCACGGCACGTCTGCAATCGGTTCGCTGGGAAGATTCCAACGCCCTGATGCTGGCGCTGATGCCGGTCGAAAACCGGGAAGAAGGCAGAGGCGAGGTTATCCGCCTCGACCAGCGCTCCGACCGGATGGTGGAGAAGGTCGCCAAGCTGCAGGTCGAGGTGGAGGAGCTGCGCTCGATCCTGGAGACGGCAACCGACGGCGTCGTCGTCATCGGCACGGAAGGCGATATCCGCTCGATGAACCGCTCGGCAAGCGCCCTCTTCAACTACGACGAGGAGGAAACGCGCGGCAAACCCTTCGTCATGCTGTTTGCGCATGAGAGCCAGAAGGCGGTGCTCGACTATCTGCACGGGCTTTCCGGCCACGGAGTGGCAAGCGTGCTGAACGACGGACGCGAGGTAATTGGCCGCGAGGCCGCCGGCGGTTTCGTGCCGCTGTTCATGACCATGGGCCGCCTGACCTCATCCAACGGCTATTGTGCCGTCATCCGCGACATCACCCAGTGGAAGCGCACCGAAGACGAGTTGCGCAATGCCAAGGGTGCAGCCGAAACCGCCAATGCCCACAAGACGGATTTCCTTGCGCGTGTCAGCCATGAGATCCGTACGCCGCTCAACGCCATCATCGGCTTTTCAGATATGATGGCGAGCGAACGCTTCGGGCCGATCGGCCATCCGCGCTATATCGAATACGCAAACGACATCGGCCGCTCCGGCCGGCATGTCCTCGACATCGTCAACGACCTGCTCGATATTTCCAAGATCGAAGCGGGCGAGATGGATCTCGACTTCGCCTCCGTCGGCCTCAACGACGCGATCTCTGAAGCAGTGGCACTGGTGCAGCCGCAGGCAAACAGCCAGCGAGTCATCATCCGCACTGCCCTTTCGCAGTCGGTGCCCGATGTCGTTGCTGACCTGCGCTCGATCAAGCAGATCGCACTGAACATCCTGTCGAACGCCATCCGCTTTACGCCATCAGGCGGACAGATCGTCGTTTCCACCTCCTATGAGGCGAACGGCAGCGTGGCGATGCGGGTGCGCGATACCGGCATCGGCATGACGCGCAGCGAGCTCGATCAGGCGATGAAACCATTCCGCCAGGTTTCGTCCACGCAGTCGCGCCATCGCGGCGACGGCACCGGTCTCGGCCTGCCGCTCACCAAGGCGATGGTCGATGCCAACAGGGCGATTTTCTCGATCAATTCCGCGCCGAACGAAGGCACGCTGGTGGAAATCACCTTCCCGTCGCAACGCGTGCTGGCGGGCTGAGGCATCTATTTTCACGCGTTCCGGACGCAAAACCGCTGGACACTTTTGCCGGAATTACTCTTCAAAGAAAAGGCAGCCAATGGCTGCCTTCGAGAGTTGGTGCTGGTAAAACAAGAGCTTAGTCTGATAACGTCATGTTTCGGGAACCGCAGTTCCAGACCATCTCTTCATGTATGGTCTCCAAGTTGGCTTCACCTTTGACAAACCTTTCTTAACGAAAGGTTTCCAAAGGACAGAATTGATCAACGACAAAAGCTTGTAGTTTAGCAGCCGCTATCAAACCTTCAGCTCTTCCAGCCCGGCAAAGAGCTCGAGCGCCTCGGGATTGGCGAGTGCCTCCTGATTTTTCACCGGCCGGCCGTGGACGACCTCGCGCACGGCAAGTTCGACGATCTTGCCGGACTTGGTGCGCGGGATATCGGCGACCGCGATGATCTTGGCCGGAACGTGGCGGGGAGAGGCGCCGACACGGATGCGAGTCTTGATCGCCTTTACCAGATCCTCGGTGAGCGCCACGCCGGACGCCAGACGGACGAAGAGCACGACGCGCACGTCGTCATCCCAGTCCTGGCCGATGCAGAGTGCCTCGGCCACTTCGTCCATCTGCTCGACCTGATTGTAGATTTCCGCCGTGCCGATGCGCACGCCGCCGGGATTGAGCGTCGCATCCGAACGGCCGTGAATGATCAGGCCGCCATGTTCGGTCCATTCGGCAAAATCGCCGTGGCACCAGACATTGTCGAAGCGCTCGAAATAGGCGGCGTGGTACTTGGCACCGTCAGGATCGTTCCAGAACATGACCGGCATTGATGGGAAGGCCTTGGTGCAAACCAGCTCGCCCTTTTCCCGACGGACCGGCCTGCCTTCGTCATTCCAGACATCGACGGCAAGACCGAGGCCTGCTCCCTGGATCTCACCGCGCCAGACAGGCTGAAGCGGATTGCCGAGCACGAAGCAGGACACGATGTCGGTGCCACCCGAAATCGAGGCAAGCTGAACGTCTTCCTTGATCCCTTCATAGACGAAGGCGAAACCTTCAGGCGACAGCGGCGAACCGGTGGACGTGATCAGCCGCAAGCTCGACAGATCATGGCTCGTGCGCGGCGTCAGTCCACTCTTGCGCACGGCGTCTATATATTTGGCCGAGGTCCCGAAAATCGCGAATTTCTCCTCGGCCGCATAGTCGAAGAGCACATTGCCATCAGGCGCGAAAGGCGATCCGTCGAAAAGGCAGAGCGTGGCACCGGAGGCAAGGCCGCTTGCCAGCCAGTTCCACATCATCCAGCCGCAGGTGGTGAAATAGAAAAGCTTGTCCCCCGGCTGCAGGCCACAGTGAAGGCGATGCTCCTTCAGATGCTGGAGAAGTGTACCGCCGGCCGAATGCACGATGCATTTCGGCACGCCTGTTGTGCCCGAGGAAAACAGAATATAGGCCGGATGGGCGAAGGGCAGCTGCACGAAGTCGATCTGCATCGGCTCGTAGGGAGCGATGAATTCGGCAAGCGTCTTGCCACCGGCGGTCTCGCGCGCGACCTCTTCGGCATCGCCGGCATAATGAACGACAATGGTCGGTGCGCCGAGACTCTTTGCGACGTTTGCCACCTTCTGCTTCACGTCCTGGAGCTTGCCATTGTACCAATAGGCGTCGCAGGCGATGAACAGCTTCGGCGCGATCTGGCCGAAACGGTCCAGTACACCCTGCTCGCCGAAATCGGGCGAACAGGAGGACCAGATGGCGCCGATCGAGGTTACCGCGAGTATTGCTGCTATCGTTTCCGGCATATTCGGCATCATGGCAGCGACACGGTCGCCCTCGCCGATGCCGAGTACGCGAAAACCCTGCTGGAGCTGCGATACAAGCGCGCGCAGGCGATCCCATGACCAGCGGTCTTCGACCTTGTCCTCACCGCGGAAAACGATGGCATCGCCCGGCCCGCTTGCGCTCAGCAGGTTTTCGGCAAAGTTCAGGCGCGCCTCAGGAAAGAAGCGCGCTTCCAGCATGCGGTCGCCATTCACGAGAATATCCGCGCCGCGCTCTCCCTTCACGCCACAGAAATCCCACAAGGCCGACCAGAAACTCTCCCGATCGGCGATCGACCAGGCATGCAGATCCTCAAAGCCTTTCAAGGCGAGACCGAAGTCTCCATTGCAGCGCTGCATAAAAGCATGGATCGGGCTATTTTCGATCCCATCTTTCGTGGGCTTCCAAAGCGGCTGATTTTCCTGCATTCAATCCTCCTCCCCAATGCGGAACTTATAGCATGCTGCATTGCATTATAAAGTGTGCAGCGACGCGATCCGCCGTGCGTGGGATTTGCATATGCCCGGTATTTCATATATCCGGCAAAATCAGAAAATAACGGGTAACCGGCTGAAGTTCCGGCGGAGCTCATGGGTACGTCAAGACAAGGCAGATGGCGAAAAAGGATCGGCCCCGTCTCACGCTGGCTGCCGGCATTTGCCCGTGTCTCCACCATCATATTGTTAATCGGGCTTGCCTTCTTCCTCGCGCTCAGGATCGCCGCTCCCTATCTTATTTCCACCGGCTTCGTGCGCTCGGGCATCGAGGATGCCCTATCGAAATGGACGGGCTATCACGCGGAGATCAAGGGCAATCCGGTCCTCGAATTCTGGCCGACGCCACGCATTACGCTCAACGACGTCACTATCCGCCAGCCGCGCGGAAGCGGCGACAAATTGCTCGGCCGCATCGAGAGCCTTTCAGCCGATTTCAGCCTGATCGATGCGCTACGCGGCCGCACCCGCTTCCACGAATTTCACCTGCTGAGGCCCAACCTCTCGCTGACGCGTGACGAGAACGGCCTGATCGACTGGAGTTATGCCGGCCTTCTGGCGCGGGCCATCGCAGGTGTGCAGGACAACAACGGCACCGAGATTCTTGCTCCGAAGTTCGACGCCGATATCGGCGCCGTGACGGTGGAAGACGGCACGCTGACCCTGACCGACACACGGACGGGCAATATCTACCACTTCGACAGCGTCGCAGCCGATATCGCCTGGCCGAAGCTGTCGAGGCCAATTTCGGCTGTCCTCATCGCCCGTTTCAACGGCCAGGACCTGAAGGTCGATTTTGCCTCGGCCGCACCACTGCTCGTCTTCGCCGGCAGGAATGCCGAGATGAAGGCCTCGATCGCTTCCAACCTGATGACCGCGCGTTTCCAGGGCGTCGGCAGCATGGTGAGCCTCTCCTCGGTCTCCGGCAATATCAACGCCAGCTTTCCGGATGTGCCGGCCCTCCTGAAATGGTCCGGCAGATCGATCCCGGGGATCGAGTCGTTGAAGAGTGCTTCGATGACCTCGGATGTGTCGTCAGTATCAAACGGCTTCCGCTTCAACAATGTCAGCATGACGCTGAACGATGCGAGCGCCACCGGCGTGATGGATTTCACCGTCGCGACCGGCAAGCGGCCGAAGATCGGCGGAACGCTTGCCTTCGACCAGATGAACCTCAAGCCGTTCCTCGATGCTTTTGCGCTCCGACTTGCCGCCGGCGGCCTGGGCGACATGCTGCTACCGAGCCCTCTCGGACCGCTGCAGCTTCTCGATCTCGATGTGCGGCTTTCGGCGCGACAGGCGCAGATGGGTATCTTCTCGCTTGCTGATGTCGGCGCCAGCGTGATCGTCGCCGGCGAGGAGGCGAAGTTCGATATCGGCGAAAGCCAGTTCGAGGGCGGCGAAATGACTGCCCATCTGGAGGCGACCCGCCGCGATTTCGATGGTGGCGGCAAATTGCAGCTTTCGATCCGCAATGCGGACTTCAATGCGCTGGCCGAGAAATTGCAGCTCAAGGGGCCGCTGCCGCATGCGATCGGCTCCCTCGACCTTTCGCTGGAGACGCCGAAGGCGATCTGGACGACGGGACTTGCCGATGTAACCGGCAAGCTCCGGTTCTGGACGGCAGCGGGCTCCATTCCCGGTGTCGATGTCTACGCACTCCGCACCCAGGCAGCGCAGAAGCCGTTCTTCGCGCTAAGCTCCACTGGAAACGGATCCTTCGCCTTCAGCAAGCTCGATTTTCGGGCCGACTTTGCCAATGGCACAGCGGAAATCCACGATGCGCGATTTGCCGGCTCCGATCAGACGCTGACGCTATCAGGCGTCATCACTTATCAGTCGAACGGACTTGCGCTGTCAGGCGTGCTGGAGGCGATCGATCCGGCAAAAGCGGTCGATCTGCCGCGCCTGCCCTTCTTCATCGGCGGCTCGTGGCCGAACCCTGTCATTTCGCCGGTGCCGCTGTTCAACGCACCCACGAAAACCCAGCCTTAGCGCTTTCCTGGTCAGTTCTAGAGTATCTCCGTTTTTCTTCGAAACACGCAGATGCTCCGTCCCTTTGTCTTCACGCAATTCCGGACGCAAAACCGCTACACGCTTTTGCTGGAATTACTCTACGCGGTCGCCGCCGCAGCCCTCTCATCGCGCTCGCGCTGCACTTCGCGACGCTTGGTGACGACAGATGCGCAGATGACGCCAACGGCCACGACGGCGATCAGGATGGTGCAGACCGCGTTGATTTCGGGCGTCACACCGAGGCGTACCTGGCTATAGATCTTCATCGGCAGGGTGGTTGCGCCCGGTCCTGACGTGAAGCTTGCGATCACGAGGTCGTCCAGCGACAGGGTGAAAGCCAGGATCCAACCCGAAAAAACGGCCGGAGAGATGATCGGCAGGGTGATTTCGAAGAAAGTGCGCACCGGCGGTGCGCCGAGATCCTGGGCTGCCTCCTCGATCGACTGGTCGAAGCTCAGAAGCCGTGACTGGACGACGACGGCGACGAAACACATGGTCAGCGTCGTATGCGCCAGCGTGATGGTCCAGAAGCCGCGGTCGAAACCGATTGCAACGAAGAGCAGCAGCAACGACAGGCCGGTGATGACCTCCGGCATGACGAGTGGTGCATAGACCATGCCCGAGAAGAGCATGCGCCCCCGGAAGCGCGTGTAGCGCACCAGCGTCAGCGCTGCCATGGTGCCGAGGATGGTTGCGAATGTGGCCGATAGCAGGCCGACACGGATCGTCACCCAGGCTGCATCGAGCAAGGCCTGGTTCGAGAGCAGCGAGACATACCATTTGGTTGAGAAGCCGCCCCAGACGGTGACAAGCTTCGACTCGTTGAAGGAGAAGACCACCAGAAGCACGATCGGCAGGTAGAGGAAGGCAAAACCCAGCACGACAGAGATGATGTTGAAACGGGTCCATCTCAGCATGGCTTATTTCCCCCGCTCTTCGGCCTTGGCCTGAGCATTCTGGAAGAAGACGATAGGGATCACCAGGATCAGCAGCAGGATGGTGGCGACCGCCGAGGAGACCGGCCAGTCCCTGTTGGCATTGAATTCGTTCCAGAGTGTCTTGCCGATCATCAGCGTTTGCGAACCACCGAGAAGATCCGGGATGACGAATTCACCGACGGCGGGGATGAAGACCAGCATGCAGCCTGCAATCACGCCGGGGATCGATAGCGGGAAGGTGACACGCCAGAAAGCTTGAATCGGCGTGCAGCCCAGATCCTGGGCCGCCTCGATCAGCGTGCCGTCCATCTTTTCGAGCGCCGAATAGAGCGGCAGCACCATGAAGGGCAGGTAGGAATAGATAATGCCGATGTAGACGGCCGTGCTGGTGTTGAGGATGATCAGCGGGCTGTCTATGACGTGTAGTGACAGGAGAAGCTGGTTCAGCAACCCCTCAGGCTTCAGGATGGCGATCCAGGAATAAACGCGGATCAGGAAGCTCGTCCAGAAGGGCAGGATCACGAGCATCAGCAGCGTCGGCCTGATCGTGCGAGGCGCCTGCGCCATGCCGTAAGCGATGGGATAGGCGATCAACAGCATCAGGAAGGTGGAAATCGCCGCGATGATGACGCTCGACAGATAGGCGTTGAAGTAGAGCGGGTCGTCGATCAGATAACTGTAATTGTCGAAGGAGAAGGTCGCGACCTTGCCCCAGAAACCGCTCCAGCCGTCGGCAAATGAGAAAACCGGCTCATAGGGTGGTATTGCGATCGCCGTCGTCGACAGCGAAATGCGGAAGACGATGAAGAACGGCGCGAGAAAAAAGAGCAGCAGCCAAGCATAGGGAATGATGATGACGAGGCGGCTGTAGAAGCGCGATGCGAGGGTCTGCATGGGCTCAATCCTTCAGCAGCACGCCGGCATCCTCATCGAAAGAGACCCAGACTTCCTGATCATAGGTGAAGGGGTCGTCGACGGAACGCTGTGCGTTGAGGGAAGAGGCTCTGACGAATTTGCCGCTCGGCAGCTTGATATGGAAGACGGTCATGTCGCCGAGATAGGCGATATCCCAGATCTCGCCCTTGGCGGCATTGACCGAGGCATTGGCCGGTGCTGCGCGTGTGACGCGGATCTTTTCCGGGCGAATGGCGAAACCGACTGTGCTGCCAACAGCCCGGCTTTCGTTGCCCGCAATGCGGATCGTGAAGCCGCTTTCGACGGCGATTTCGATTGCACCATTCTCTGCCGCAGCCACCTTGCCATCGAAGATATTCACGTCGCCGATGAAGTCAGCCACGAAGCGGGAGTTCGGCGCCTCGTAGATTTCAGCCGGCGTTGCGACCTGCACGACCTTGCCGTGGCTCATGACGGCGATGCGGTCGGCCATGGTCATCGCTTCTTCCTGGTCGTGGGTGACGACGACAAAGGTGAGGCCGAGGTTCTGCTGCAGGTCCATCAGTTCGAACTGGGTTTCCTCGCGCAGCTTCTTGTCGAGCGCACCGAGCGGTTCGTCCAACAGAAGCACTTTCGGGCGCTTGGCGAGCGAGCGGGCCAGCGCCACACGCTGGCGCTGACCGCCGGAGAGCTGGTTCGGCTTGCGGGAGGCGAATTGCTCCAGCTTCACGAGCTTCAGCATCTGCAACACGCGCTCGGCTATCTCGTCCTTCGGCATGCCATCCTGCCGGAGGCCGAAGGCAATGTTCTTCTCGACCGTCATATGCGGGAAAAGAGCGTAGGACTGAAACATCATGTTGACCGGCCGCTTGTAGGGCGGCGTACCCGACAGGTCCGTGCCGTCGAGAACGATCTCGCCCGCCGTCGGCTGTTCGAATCCGGCGAGCATGCGCAACAGCGTGGACTTGCCGCAGCCGGACGCGCCGAGCAGTGCGAAGAATTCGCGATGATAGATATTCAACGACAGATCGTTGACGGCGGTAAAATCACCGAAGCGCTTGGTGACATTCTTGAAAGCGATAAAGGGTTTTGCAGACGGATCGGTCCAAGGCGCAAAAGCGCGGCGGATATTACCGAGAGACTTCATATTATTCCCCGAATACAGGTTTCAGCCGGCCTCCACCCGGGCCGGGAATTGAAAGGCCCGGACGTTTCCGTCCGGGCCTGGTATCGACTTACTGGCCAGTGACGACCTTGGTCCAGATTCGCGTCGCCGTGCGCTGGGTCTTCGGATCCCACGGCCGCACCGTGAAAAGACCCTTCATCACCTCATCCGTCGGATAGATGGCCGGATCCTCCAGCACGTCCTTGCTGACGAATTGCTGCGAGGCCTTGTTGCCGTTGGCATAGAATGTGAAATCGCTCGCCTTGGCGATGACTTCCGGCTTCATCATGTAATTCAGGAATTCATGTGCTTCGGCCACATGCTTGGAATCGGCAGGGATCGCCATCATGTCGAACCACATCTGCGCACCCTGTGTCGGGATTGAATAGTTCACTTCGACGCCGTTATTGGCTTCGGACGCACGGTCGCGTGCCTGCAGCATGTCGCCGGAGTAGCCAAAGGCGATGCAAATATCGCCGTTGGCAAGGGCGTTGATATATTCGGACGAATGGAATTTGCGGATATAGGGACGAACGGCCGTCAGAAGATCCTCAACCTTCTTGAAATCCTCCGGCTTGGTGGAGTTCGGGTCGAGGCCGAGATAACGCAGCGCCGTCGTCATTACATCCTTCGGCGTGTCGAGCACGTAGATGCCGCAGTCCTTGAACTTTTCGGCCACCTTCGGATCGAAGATCACCTCAAGGCCGGGCTTGACATCGGGACCGAGGATTTCGGCGACCTTCTTGACATTGTAGCCGATACCGTCGGTACCCCACATGTAGTCGACAGCATATTCATTGCCCGGATCATATTCGCCGGTGCGCTGCTGAATCACGTCCCACATGTTGGAAAGGTTCGGCAGCTTGGACTTGTCGAGCTTCTGGAAGACGCCGGCCTGGATCTGGCGCTGCAGGAAGTCGGCGGTCGGAACGACGACGTCATAACCGGTGCCGCCGGCAAGCAGCTTGGTTTCTACGGTTTCGTTGGAATCGAACGTGTCGTAGACAACCTTGATGCCGGTTTCCTTGGTGAAGTCCTCAAGGATCGAGTTGTCGATATAATCGGACCAGTTGTAGACGTTGACCACACGCTCCTGGGCGAAGGCCGGCGCGGCGGCAAGGAGAGCAACGACGGCAACTGCCGTCAGATTGGCTATTCTTGACCTCATGATATCTCCTGTTTTTTTAAAGGCATCGCGCCCCCGGACGCCTCTTCTTCCCTCTGGTTACGTTGCAGATTAAGAAGGATTTTCAGCGCCTACAAGCGCAAAATCCTGCAGTGTCAATGATTTCACAATCACTGAAAATCGAAGGCTCCGAGGCCGGCAGCGGTCTCGTCCAGAGCGAGCGGACGGGTGAGCGGCGGCTCGGCGCGCGAAAGACAGCCTCGCCTCTCGCAGAGGCGGCAGGCAGGACCGATCATGATCGGCGAAGCATCGCTTCGGCCGTAGACCAGACTGTCGCGCAGGGCGGCATCGCAGCCGAGCAGCAATGCCGTGCGCCGCACCCGTTCGCCGAATTCCACAACCGGCCCTTCAAGCGTGCGCGCCACCGTCAGAAAGGTTGAACCGTCAGGCATGGCGACCGTCTCGGCCAATATCCTGCCCGGCTCCAGAAAGGCCGCGTGGATATTGAGCTTCGGACAGTTGCCGCCGAAGCGCGCCTGCGGAAAACCCTGCGCTCCAGCCCTGCGGATGACATGGCCTGCCGCATCGATCTCCACGAGGAAAAATGGAATGCCGCCGGCACCGGCACGCTGCAGCATGACGAGGCGCGCCGCAGCCTGCGCGAAGGACACGCTGAAACGGGCGCGGATCAGATCGATATCATAGCGGGTGTTTTGCGCCGCCAGAAGAAAGGCGCCATAGGGCATCGTCAAGGCCAGAGCGGCATTGCGCGTCAGCTCGAAACGGGCAATGCGCCGCGCCTCGTCGGATGACAGCGGCAGATCCTCGAGTTCGGCTTCGATCTGCTGGCGCAGAGCGAGCCTTGCCACCTCGATCGCGATTTCCTGCGCCTGTTCGGTCGCCGAAAGCCGTTCGGAGAGGAAAAGACGCATCGAGTGGCGATCGAAACGACGACGCAGATCCGGCATGACATGGACGGGCAGGACGCGGACACTGATGCCGCGCTCGCTTTTCAGCCAATCCTTCAGACTGGCTCCCGCGACAAGTCCGTTGGTGAAGCTTTCCGCCGCCGCCTCGATATCCTCGAAATAGGCGGAGCGGCGCTCCAGCACCTCCCTAACCTCGTCCAGAGGCAAGCGGCCGGGAGCGACAGGTGCACCCCCCTCCCCGACCATCAGGGCCGTCAGATCGGAAAGCCGGGCGGCCTGTTCGCGATAGGCGCGATAGAGCTTGATCATGCCGCTTGCCGCATTTGGCGCGGCATCGGCCACTTCGACAAGCTCCTGATCGCCCGGCAGCTCACCTGACAGCAACGGATCGGCAAACACCTCCTTCAACTGGCCAAGGCCGCCGGCGGTTTCGCCCTGCAACTCCTCCAGATCGATACGGTAGACGGCCGAGAGCTTCAGCAGCAACTGTACTGTTAGAGGGCGCTGGTTGCGTTCGATGAGGTTCAGGTAAGAGGGGGAGATTTCCAGCGCCTCGGCCATGGCGGTCTGCGTGAGCGCCAGCGCATTGCGGATGCGCCGGACCTTTGGCCCCGCGAATATCTTTCGTTCAGCCATGTCACATCCTTTACATCGTTTATTTACAATCTTTTACAAAATTACAAAATGAGCCTGTAAATCCTCTTCATCTTAACCCCTTTTCTTGCCTGAAATCAAAGGTTCTTCTGGCCAATTGGCCAAATTTTGTAAATCCTGTCATCAGCGCTCAAGCGTTGGAAAGCTAAAGAGGAGATTGGCATGACAGATTTTTACAAACTGATCCGCAATACACCTGACGGACGTTTCGACGGCATCGAGAGGCCTTATTCGCCTGAGGAAGTCGAACGGCTGCGCGGCTCGGTGACGCTGCGCCACACACTGGCAGAGATGGGAGCTGCGCGGCTCTGGCAGCTTCTGCATGAGGAGAATTTCGTCAACGCGCTCGGCGCGCTCTCGGGCAACCAGGCCATGCAGATGGTGCGCGCCGGGCTGAAGGCGATCTATCTCTCCGGCTGGCAGGTCGCGGCCGACGCCAACACGGCATCATCGATGTATCCGGACCAATCGCTCTATCCGGCCAATGCCGGGCCGGAGCTGGCAAAGCGCATCAACCGCACGCTGCAGCGCGCCGATCAGATCGAGACGGCTGAAGGCAACGGGCTTTCGGTCGCGACCTGGTTCGCGCCCATCGTCGCCGATGCCGAGGCCGGCTTCGGCGGCCCGCTCAACGCTTTCGAGATCATGAAGGCCTATATCGAAGCGGGGGCCGCCGGCGTTCACTTCGAGGATCAACTGGCGTCCGAGAAGAAATGCGGCCATCTCGGCGGCAAGGTGCTGATCCCGACCGCAGCCCATATCCGCAACCTCGATGCCGCACGGCTTGCGGCCGATGTCATGGGCGTTGCAACACTCGTGATTGCCCGCACGGATGCCGAGGCGGCGAAGCTCCTGACATCCGATATCGACGAACGCGACCAGCCTTTCGTCGATTATGATGCCGGTCGAACGGTCGAGGGCTTCTATCAGGTACGCAATGGGCTGGAGCCCTGTATTGCGCGCGCCGTTGCCTACGCCCCGCACTGCGACCTCATCTGGTGCGAAACGTCGAAGCCGGATCTGGAACAGGCGCGCCGCTTTGCCGAAGGCGTACACAAGGTGCATCCCGGCAAGCTGCTCGCCTATAATTGCTCGCCGTCCTTCAACTGGAAGAAAAACCTCGACGATGCGACCATCGCCAAGTTCCAGCGCGAACTCGGTGCCATGGGCTACAAGTTTCAGTTCATCACGCTCGCCGGTTTCCACCAGCTGAACTACGGCATGTATGAACTCGCCAGCGGCTATCGCGAGCGGCAGATGGAAGCCTATTGCGAGCTGCAGCAGGCGGAATTCTCCGCCGAGGCGCGCGGCTATACCGCCACCAAGCATCAGCGTGAAGTCGGCACGGGCTATTTCGACGCCGTGTCGCTGGCAATCACCGGCGGCCGGGCTTCGACCACGGCCATGGGGGAATCGACCGAACATGCGCAATTCAAACCGGCTGCCGAATAGAGGAGGAAACGCTATGGCATCCCTTGCACGCGTCCGCGAACGGACGGAAGAACAGGCAAGCAGCATGACAGACGACCAGCAGGCAGTGATCCGCATGCTCGCCAATGATCTGCACAGGCTGAATCTATCAGTGATGAAGGCAGTCGAGGCCGGTGTTTCGGTCGAGCTGGTGCGCTCTGCCCGGCATCACGGCGGTGACGGAAACTGGGGCGATCTGCTGATACCCGTGATCGTCGCCAACAGGAACTGACACCAGAGGTCCGGCGGCACAATCCGCCGGGCCTACGCTATTTGACGCAATTGTCACCACAGCGGAGTCGCGGCATAATTGAGCATCTCTTCGAACGGAACTGCATATGCCCGGTTCGCCGCACGCAAAACTCGAAGTTCTGACCGATCTGATCTACGGCGCGCTCTTTGGCGAGACGTCGTGGCAAGCCTTTCTCGATGCGCTGGCAGCGACAATGCCGGACGCCAAGTCCACGCTGTTTTTCCACGATGCCGTCGCGCGAGCAGGCGGGCTCTCGCTGTCCTCAGGTCTCGAAAACACGGAAACCGAGGCCTATAACCGCTATTACGCGGCCATCAATCCATGGATGCCGCGCGCCGCCACCCGGCCGATCGGCCTTGGCGTGGTCGCCGATCAGATGCTGCCGCGCGAGCAGCTTTTGAAGACGGAATTCTACAACGATTACATCAGATGGATAGGCTGCGAAAGCAGTGTCGGCGTGACGATCATGCGGGAACGCGGACGCTCCTTCAATCTTTCGACGCTGACCTCATCCGCAGATCCGGATTTCAACCGCAGCAATGCCGAGTTGCTCAGCGAGCTCGCACCGCATCTGCGCCGCGCCTTCGATTTCATCCGCCGCGAGCACCGCGATCCCAATAATGAAAACGGATTGGCGCTCTTCGACGCGATCGGCGTTGGTATCGTCTATATCGGCGAGGATCAGAATATCCGCTCGATTAACAGCGCGGCGGAGCGGATGATGGCCGAGGGCGAGGTGATCGGCGTGACCTCGACCGGGCGGATCATGATCAATGACGGAGAACTCGCCTCCCGCCTGTCTGCTCTGCTGCGCAACCGCTTGCAGACAGCTTCGCCGGCGACCACGCTGATCAGGATGAAGAACACCAGCTTCAAATGCACGCTGGTGAAAATGCAGTCGGATTTCATCACCGAATTTCTCGAGGGACCGACGGTGGCGATGATCATCGAGCGGGCGAGCCTGCCGTTGCGCCCCGATCTCAATGACGCCCTGCTGCGTATCGACCAGCTGACGGCAGCGGAAATGCGGATTGCCGCCGGCATCGCGGCTGGCCTGTCGCTGCGCGAAGTCGCACGAACGAACGATGTCAGCTACGAGACGGCACGCTCGCATCTCAAGAACATCTATTCGAAGCTCGGGGTGAACAGCCAGGTGGGGCTCGTGCGGCGGCTGATGCCGTAGCGCCAGATCATCCGCGACTGGCGCGCTTGCCGGCGAAGAGGTCGGTGTAGCTTTTCAAAAGCCTCGTCATGCGGTCGGCAACCGTGCGGATTTCCGGGCGGTGACGATCCTCGGCATTCATGACGATCCACTGGCGGTGACGCAGCTCCGGCAGTTCGCCACCGCATCGTTCCAGTTCGGGATCGAGATCGCCGACGAAACAGGGCAGCACCGCCTTTCCCGCCCCCGTACGCACCAGGTCCGGCAGGGAGCGCGGACGGTTGACCGTCGCGACGATCGCGGACGCAGCATTCTGATAAGGCCAGCGCAGATAGGCGGAGATCGCATCCTCCGCGCCGACGGCGATCCATCTGGCATCGTCCCGGCTGGCATTGCGCCTGACATAGACCGCATAGGCGACTTCGCCGAGCTGACGGGCGGCGAGATTGCTTTCGTCCGGCTCGAAGGCGCGGATGCCGATATCACTTTCCCGGTAATTCAGGTTCGCCCGCGCTTCGCCGATAACAAGGGAAATGGCAAACGTGTCCGCCGGCATGCGGATTGCCGAAAAATTCTCCGTCAACAGCCAGGAGATCCATGTGCCGGCCGTAATCCTGACGGTGCCCCCACCCTCGGAAGATTGCCGCCACGCGTCGACCTTCCGGGCGGCAGCCTCCATTTCCTGCAGATGATCGACGAGGATCTGGCCATCCGATGTCAGGCGGTAGCCTGTCTGACTGCGGTGAAAGAGTGTGCGGCCGAGTTCCTGCTCGAGCTCGAGCATGCGGCGGCCGATCGTCGCCGGGCTCAAAGCAGTGGCGGCGCTTGCGCCCGTCAGACCGCCAGTGCGGGCGACCTTAAGGAAAAGCTGATAGGAATCCCAGTTACTGTTTTTCATGAGTGAAAAACATAATGGGATTTCGCCTGTTTAAGAAGCGTTTTTTGATGTGTAGATCAATTGATGTCCACAAACGAAAGGACATCATGATGATCGAAAGTTTCCTGATCGCCGACATTGCTGGCCGGATGCAGCGGGCAAGATTGCTGCAGCGAACGAGACGCGACCGGATTAAAGACGAAGACGCGTTTTACAATACGGTCGCAAGCAGCCCCTTGGTGCGATTTGCCGCCTGGCTAACCGAGCCGAGAAATCGAGGCGCCGGGCACACGAAAGTGCAGCCCGGCAGAAATGAATGCAAATATCAAGCCGCCTGTCTCACGCGGCCATGACTGGCAGCGCCTTCGGCGAGGCGGAACTGCTCGATGAGCGCCATCAGCATGTCGGCCTCTTCCGCCAGCTGGCGGCTTGCCTGCGTGGCTTCGGCAACCATGGAGGCATTCTTCTGCGTCATCTGGTCCATGGCGTTGACGGAGCTGTTGACATCCTGGAGGGCGGCCGACTGGTCGCGGCTTGCCGTGGCGATGGTTTCGACATGACCGCTGATCGCAATGATCTCATGGCTGATCGAGGCGAGCACGCTGCCCGTCTTCTGCACAAGCTCGGAACCGGCATTGACCTCGCGCGTCGACTGGTCGATCAGCGCCTTGATTTCCTTGGCGGCGGTTGCCGAGCGCTGGGCAAGCTCACGCACTTCCTGGGCGACGACGGCAAAGCCCTTGCCAGCCTCACCGGCACGAGCTGCCTCGACGCCGGCATTCAGTGCCAGCAGGTTGGTCTGGAAGGCGATATCGTCGATGACGACGATGATCTGCTCGATGCGCTGCGAGGCGTCTTCGATGCGGCCCATCGCAGCGACCGCGTCACTGACGACGGCACCGGAACTGTCGGCCGTCCGCTTGGTTGCGGCAACGACATTGTTTGCCTCGTGCGCGCGCTCGGCGGAAGAGCGGACTGTGACGGTGATCTCTTCGACGGCGGCTGCCGTCTCCTCAAGGCTCGCGGCCTGGGATTCGGTGCGCTTGGAGAGCTCGTCAGCCGAGGCCGAAACCGAACCGCTGTTGCGTTGAATAGAAGCAGCGCTCGCCCGAATGCGCGTGAGCGTATCCTGGAGGCGCAGGAGCGAGGTGTTGAAGTCCATGCGGAGCTGTTCGAGCCGGCCGACGAAAGGCGTTTCGATGGTCTGCGAGACGTCGCCCTGCGACAGGCGTCCGAGACCGGCGGCAAGCTGATTGACGGCAAAATCGATTTGGCCGTCCAGCGTGCGCTTCTCCGCATCGTTGCGGCTGCGCTCGGCATCGTTCAGGGCGCGCTGTTCGGCGGCCTGCGTTTCCAGTTCCTGGCGGGCGACCGCGCTGTCGCGGAAGAGAGCGAGGGCACGGCCGATGTCGCCGAATTCGTTCTTCTTTTCGACGCAGGGAACGGCGCTGACGAGATCACCCGACGAAATGGCGCGCACGCTTGATGTCAGCGCCTGCATCGGCCTGACAGAACGGCGGATCGCATAGAAAGCGAGCACGCCGACGAGCAGCATCACCACGGCGCCGACACTGAGAACCAGCGTCTGCAGTTCGTTCATACGCTGGTAATAGACTTCCATGGGTATGCCGATGAAGAGGATGCCGATTGTGGCGCCCGAAGGATTCTTGACCGGGAAATAACCTGTCATGAACTTGCGGCTGAACAGGTCCGCCGGACCGTAATAGGCATTACCCTGTGCGAGCACAGGCTGGGCGGGATGATCCGCGGCAAGCTTGGTGCCGACGGCACGGTCGCCATTTTCCTTCTTCACATTGGTGGAGACGCGGACGTAATCGCCTCCCTGCTTTTCGAAGATGGTGGCGACGCCGGCGATCGATTGCGCCGTGCGATCAACAAGCGAATAGTCGCCGAAGGCCGGGATCTTGTCTTCGGTGACGCCGGACAGAACATTGTCCTTCAGATCGATGCGGACGTCAGCATCGCTTGCGCCATAGAGAACCGCCATCGAGCGGCTTGCATCCTTCGCGTCGGATACCGCGCTGTCCATGACATAGCTGCCGAGGTTGTAATAGGTCACGCCGACAATCGCTGCGGTGCTGACCGCAAGCAGAAGCAGCGTGATAGCAACGATCTGCCGCACGATGGATGTCGAAAAGAAACGCATCTGGAACCTCTGGCGAACACAACCTCTATGACGTTCATAAGACTGCGTTAGGGAAAATTTTCTCTTAACGCAGGGTTCGCGCTGCCCCTTTTTCTTGTCTTTTTTCAAATCCAGTATGACTTCATGCGTGCATCATCCGTCATCAAGGCGGAAAAATTTCAATCCGTCTCTTTTTTCACAACCTTAGCATGTTTTGATCGGTGAATAAAAATGGCCCCGAAAACGGGGCCATTTGCATTGCGGATGGAAGGCTGGAATCAGGCGGCGCGGTAGATGTGCATGTCGCTGCCGCCATCGATCTTGAACTGCTGCACGAGATGCAGCAGCGCATCCGCCTCGTTTGCCAGCTCGCGGCTTGCGGCAGTGGTTTCTTCTACCATCGCAGCGTTCTGCTGGGTCATCTGGTCCATCTGGTTGACGGTGGAATTGACCCCCTGCAGCGCGCTCGACTGGTCGTGGCTGGCGCGGGCGATCATTTCGACGTGCTGGCTGATCGTCACGATCTGGGCGCTGATCTTGGCGAGAACCGTTCCGGTTTCCTGTACGAACTGCGAACCGGAATTGACCTCGCTCGTTGACTTGTTGATGAGACCCTTGATCTCCTGCGCGGCAGCGGCAGAGCGCTGGGCAAGCTCGCGGACTTCCATGGCGACGACGGCGAAGCCCTTGCCGGCTTCACCGGCACGGGCGGCTTCGATGCCGGCATTGAGTGCCAAAAGGTTGGTCTGAAAGGCGATCTCGTCGATGACGCCGATGATCTGCTCGATCTGGCGCGACGCATCCTCGATGCGTCCCATGGCGTCGATCGCATTGTTGACGACGACAGCCGAGTCATCGGCACTGCGCTTGGCCTGACGGACGATCTGGTCGGCATCCTTGGCGCGCTCGGCAGACGAGCGGACGGTGACGGTAATCTGGTCGACGGCGGCGGCGGTTTCTTCCAGCGACGCGGCCTGCTGCTCAGTGCGCTTGGAGAGATCCTCGGCGGACTGGGCCATCTGGTTGCCGTTGCCCTGGATCATCTGCACATTGTCGCGGATCTGGCTCATCGTGGCCTGAAGGCGCATCATCGAGCCGTTGAAATCCTGACGGAGTTGTTCGAGGCGACCGATGAAGGGCGTATCGATCGTCGTCGAGATATCGCCCTGAGACATGCGCTCAAGACCGGCGGCAAGCTGGTTGACGGCATATTCGATCTGCCTGTCCATCTCGCGCTTTTCAGCATCGTTGCGCTGGCGTTCATGCTCGGCGGCCTGACGCTCTTCGTCACTCTGCTCCTCGATACGGATCTTGGAGATGGCATTTTCCTTGAAGATGCCGAGCGCGCGAGCAATATCGCCGATTTCATCGGAACGCTTCTCGCCGGAGATGTTGGTGTCGAGCGCACCTTCCGCAATGCGGCGCATGGCTGCGGTGATCTGGGCGATCGGCCGCTGCAGCGTCAGCACCAGCGCAATGCCGCCGATGATGGACACCAGGATGCCGAGCGCAGTCGTGCCGACGGAGATGCTGTTGGCCTGATCGCGCTCTGTACCGGCGGTCTGCTTCTGCACTTCCGCGAAGCTCGTCAATTGGCGCCAGACGCCATCAAGCTGCTGTCGTGCTGCGGCATAATCGGTCGTGCGCTGATTGATCACATCGACGAGGGACTGTGCGCCCTTGTCCATCGAGACGAGAGCCGGCGAAATCGCGTCGACAATGTCCCCGGCGAAATTCATACCCTTGGCACTTGCCTGAAGGGTGTTCAGCATGGTGTTGAGCGTGGCGATTTCCTGGTTCAGACGAACGCGATTTTCCTTGTTCGGCTTGGCATTGAAATCGGCAAGCACGAGCTGCAGCGAATAGATGGAGCTTTCAAGGCGCCGCGTATCCTCCAACACCGAGTTGGTCTGGGCGATGCGGCTGTCGAGCTCCACGAAGGTCGTCGTTGCCTCGCGCATCATCTGCGTGGCGGTGAGCTGCGTGTAAGTCGACATCTGGCGGAAGCGGGAAACGAGACGGCCGAGATTGGCAACGCCCTCATCCGTGCCAGCCTCCGGCGCCGCCACCTGAGCCTTCAGGTCGCTGACGGTCTGCGCCATCGACTGCGTCATGCTCTTCTGGTTCTGCGGTACGGAGATCTCGATCATGCGCTGCGCCTTGATGATCTGAGGCAGCGCATCGGTCACGACCTTCAGCTTGTCAGGCGAAGTCTGCGCCTTATTGAAATCATTCATGGCGGCTGCAAGCGTATCGCCGCCCTTCAGCAGACGATCAGCAGCGCGCAGCGTTGCCGTCGCGTTGCCTTCGTCGGTGCGGACGTTCTCTTCCAACTGCTTGGCGTCGTAGCTGACGTTGAAGCGGTTGGTGATCATCACTTTCTGGGCGTCGTCGATCTGCTTGCGGAGGGCTACTTCCTGCTCGTGCAGGGTCCAGAGCTTGCCGACCGTATCCGAAATGCCGTTCGTGCCCTCGATGGCAGCCTGCAGGTTGTCATGACCGGCATTGTCGCCGATCTGCGCCATGGTGGCGTTCAGCGTCTGCCCCTGGGTCTTGATATCGGCGTAGAGCTTGTCGCGCGCCTGCTCGTTGGTCGTCTGCAGGAAGTCGTCCATCGACGCGTAGAGATCCTTGAACCCGCTCAGCGACTGGAGAACGCTGTTGGAAATCTCCATCCGGCCCTGCAGCAGACCGGAGGCATAAAGACCAGTCAGACCGACGGCGGAAATGGTGATGACGAATGGCAGAACAAAAATCAGAACCTTGGTCTGAATCTTGAAACGAGAAAGAATCTTGTCAATGAACATGGCGCGCCGTGCCTTTCATACACCACTCCTCCCGCCGGCAGCCTTCTGGCGCCAGCCGGGTGCATATCGAGCTGATCTACTAACAGTTGGGAAAACCCTGGAGCGGGCGGCAATCATTGCCAGTTCATCTCCGGCAAGACCGGAAACACCCAAATATTCGTCTACAATGTGTCGGATTATATATTAATTTTCGGATAAGCGGTGAGAACGCGTTAGCCGTGATCGCACAATAGTTGCAAATTGCACGGTGCGGAATCGCGATATATCAGTCGCGAAACCGAGCATTTCCATTTCAAGCTGCGAAAAGATCAGATGAAGTGGGAAAGAAGAACAGCAATGCTGGCGGCGGTCGCGCCGGCGGCGAGCATCAGATAGCGCAGAGTTACGAGCTTTGCATCAGGCTTTGCCTGGGCGATTGCGATGGCGCGGGCGCGTCGAGTGTTTCTGTTCATTGCGAAACCTCACTTCTGTCTAAATACAACAATCCAACAAAACAGCTTGCCGGTAAAGCTTAATTTAGGAACGGCTTTGCCAACCTGCCATTGAGACAGGATGGCGCAGCCAACCTTAAGAAGTCTTGAATCGCCCGAAAGGTTTCGCGTCTATAAATATTAGCGTTTACAATGTCTCACCGGCCGCAAAACCGGATGCCCAGGCCCACTGGAAATTATAGCCGCCGAGCCAGCCGGTCACATCCACGCATTCGCCGATGAAATAAAGACCGGGAACGGCCTTGGCCTGCATGCTGCGGGAATCGAGCGCCGTGGTGTCGATGCCGCCGAGCGTGACTTCCGCCGTGCGGTAGCCTTCGGAACCGGAGGGCCTGACGGACCAGTTCTGCGCCGCGTCGGCAAGCCGGGTCAGCAGCTTGTCGGAGAGGTCGGCCATATTGCCGCCGATCGCCTCGCGTTCGACGATATATTGCGCCAGGCGCTTCGGCAGGATTTCGCCGAGTGCGGTCTGCGCCGACTGGCGTCCGTTCGTCTGCTTGGCCTTCTTCAGATGGGCGGCGATATCGACATCCGGTTCGATATCGATCGTGATGGCATCGCCTTCCCGCCAGTAGGAGGAAATCTGCAGGATGGCGGGGCCGCTGAGACCGCGGTGGGTGAAGAGCAGGGCTTCGCGGAAAGCGGTCTTTCCGTGGCGGATCTCGGCTGGCGCGGAAATACCTGACAGTGGCGCGATGCTTTCAAGCAGGATCGGGTCGAGCGTCACGGGCACGAGGCCGGGGCGCGTTTCGGTGAGAGCAAGACCGAACTGCTCGGCAATGCGATAAGCAAAGCCCGTCGCCCCCATCTTGGGAATGGATTTTCCACCGGTTGCGATGACGAGCGAGGAAGCTTCGAAGAGGCCTTCCGATGTCGAGACACGGAAGCCGCTTTCGGTCTTCTCCACGCCCGAGATTTCGATGCCGAGATGCCAGGCGGCACCCGCCGCGCGCATCTCGTCGAGAAGCATGAAGATTATGTCCTTGGCGCTGTTGTCGCAGAAGAGCTGCCCGAGCGTCTTTTCATGCCAGGCGATCCCATGACGGTCGACCATGGCGATGAAATCCGCCGGCGTGAAACGGGCCAGCGCCGATTTGCAGAAATGCGGATTGGCGGAAAGGAAGTTCTTCGGGCCGGCATTGATGTTGGTGAAATTGCAACGGCCGCCGCCGGAGATGCGGATCTTCTCACCCGGCGCGCGCGCATGGTCGAGCACGGTGACCGAACGGCCGCGCTGCCCGGCGCGAATGGCGCACATCATGCCTGCGGCACCCGCCCCGATGACGATCACATCGCTCTTACGCTGCAAAATCCGTTTTCCCTGCTGAAATCGCGTCTTCTTTTTCCATCAAAGGGCTGATGTCAACGCCTTACACCCCCTCGCCAATTGCCAAACTCCGGTTATGATGGCGTCACGATCAACACAAACCGGTGTGTCATGTCCCCAAAAAAGACGACGCTGAAGCCTGCCAGAAACGTACCCGCCTCAAAGAAATCCCCTCCCGATCCCGGATCTCTGCGCGGTGTTGCGAACTGGATGGAAGCGGCGCAGTGGCTGAGGGCACGCGGGATCGAAGACATCGAATGCATCACGCCGGACCTTGCCGGCGTGCCGCGCGGCAAGATGATGCCGTCCTCCAAATTTACCTCCAACACATCGCTCGCACTGCCTTCGGCGATCTACCGCCACACGATATCAGGCGAATATCCAGAGGAGACCGAAAGTTTCCGCTACGAGCCGCGTGACAGCGACCTGAAGCTCGTGCCCGACCTTTCCACCCTATCCGTGGTGCCTTGGGAAACCGACCCGACCGCGCAGGTCATTTGCGACATCGTCAACTCCGACGGACAGGAAGTTCCCTATACGCCGCGCAACGTATTGAAGCGCATTCTCAGCCTCTATGCCGAACGCGGTTGGAAGCCGATCGTGGCGCCGGAAATCGAATTCTACCTGGTCGCCACGAATGACGACCCGGACTATCCGCTGCATCCGCCCAAGGGACGTTCAGGTCGTTCGATTCTCGGCGGCCAAGGCTATTCGATCGCCGGCATCAACGAGTTCGACGAACTGATCGACGACATCTACCACTTCTCGGAAAAGCAGGGCCTCGAGATCGATACGCTGATCCACGAGGAAGGACCGGCGCAGCTCGAGATCAACCTCCGTCACGGCAATCCGATCGAACTTGCCGACCAGGTGTTTCTCTTCAAGCGTACGATCCGCGAGGCGGCGCTGAAGCACGATATCTACGCCACCTTCATGGCCAAGCCGATGCAGGGGCAGCCGGGTTCGGCGATGCATATCCATCAGTCGGTCGTGGATATCGCCACGGGCAAGAATGTCTTCTCGAACAATGACGGTTCGGCCTCGAAGGAGTTCTTCCATTTCATCGGCGGCATGCAGAAATACGTGCCGAGCGCGCTTGCCATGCTGGCGCCCTATGTGAACTCCTACCGCCGCCTGCAGCCGGACATGTCCTGCCCGGTCAACAATGCCTGGGGTTACGACAACCGCACGACGGCCTTCCGCGTGCCGGTTTCCGATCCGCAGGCGCGGCGCGTGGAAAACCGCCTGCCGAGTTCGGATGCCAATCCCTATCTCGCGCTTGCCGCCTCGCTGGCCTCAGGCCTACTCGGCATCCAGAAAGAGATCGAGCCGACGGCGCCGACCGAGGATTCGGCCAATGAAGGCTCGATCGACCTGCCGCGCGGCCTTCTTGAAGCCGTGGCGCTGCTGGAAGACGAACCGGCCTTCGAAGAAGTCTTCGGCTCGGAGTTCATCGGCCTTTATGCCGGCGTGAAGCGTGGCGAATTCGAAACCTTCATGCAGGTGATCAGCCCCTGGGAGCGGGAATTCCTCCTTCTGAACGTGTGAGGGTTCGCCATGACGAAAGAGACATGGCAAAGCCCCATCGCACCCGGTGTATCCTGGTATCAGGCAACAATCGACGAGCGCCCGGACTATCCGGCGCTCGACGGCTCAAGGCAATGTGACGTCGCTGTTATCGGCGGCGGTTATACGGGTCTGCAGGCCGCTTATAATCTCGCCAAAGCCGGGGTCTCCGTGACGCTCATCGAGGCCAACAGGCTCGGCGACGGCGCCTCGGGACGCAATGGCGGGCAACTTGGCACCGGTCAGCGCTGGTGGCCGGAAGAGCTGGAAAAGGAGATCGGTTACGAGCGCTCCAGGGCGCTTTTCGGTCTCGCCGAGGACGCCAAGCGGCATCTCATGGATTTTGCGACCGAGCACCAGATCGACTTGGATTATGTGCCCGGCCAGCTCAATGTCGCCCACAAGGAAAGCTACAAGCGGGAATACTACGAGAATGCGGAGATCGCGGCCCTCCGCTATGATTACCCGCATATTCGCTTCATGGACCGCGAGGAAACGCAGGAGCGGCTCGGCTCCAAACGCTTCTATTGCGGCGTTCGCGATACCGGCACCGGTCATATCCATCCGCTGAAGCTGCTGGTCGGCCTTGGCCGGGTGGCTGCCAATGCCGGCGCCGATATTTTCGAAATGACCAGGGCAAAGTCGATCGGTCAGGGCAGCGGCAGAGTTATCATCGAAACCGAACGAGGCACGATCACCGCCGACCGGGCGCTGATTGCCTGCAACGGGTATATCGGCAATCTGGAACCGGTCACAGCAAGCCATGTGATGCCGATTCGCTCCTTCATCGGTGCGACCGTGCCGCTTGAGCGGTTTCCCGATGTGTTGCCGGGCGGCGAGGCGGTGGCGGATTCGCGCTTCGTGGTGCGCTATTTCCGCAAGTCGAAGGACGGGCGGCTGCTCTTCGGCGGGCGCGAGGCTTATACTTCGGACAATCCGCGGGACATTACGCAACATATCCGCCGGCAGATCGCCGAAATCTATCCCGCCTTGAAGGATATCGAAATCACCCATGCCTGGGGTGGCTCGGTCGGCATCACCATGCCGCGCCAGCCTTTCGTGCGCGAGGTGATGCCTGGCGTGACCTCGATCGGCGGTTATTCCGGCCACGGCGTCATGCTGTCAAATTACTGTGGCAAGCTCTACGCAGAAATGGTGCTGGGAAAATCGGCCGATCTCGATCTCTTCAAGGCGCTCGATATTCCCGCCTTTCCGGGCGGCGCGCGCATGCGGGCGCCGCTGCTTTTCCTTGCCCTGTCGTGGTTTGCCCTCCGCGACAAGTTTTAGTTCGATTGCGGATTTCCTCTCCGGGAAATTCGCTTTAAAACCGATGACCGACAGATTCATTGCACCGCACACTGGCTTTTTTAAATCGATTAGATTAAAACGGCCGCCAACCAAGCCTGATTGAGAGACAAGCTCATGAGCAGCCAGATCATTCCCGTTGAGCCTTTTGATTACGTCGTCTTCGGCGGCAGCGGCGACCTTGCCGAGCGCAAGCTTCTGCCCGCGCTGTATCATCGCCAGATCGAAGGCCAGTTCTCGGAACCGACCCGCGTCATCGGCGCTTCGCGCAGTCCGCTTTCGCATGAGGAATATCGCAAATTCGCCAAGGACGCGCTCAAGGAGCACCTGAAGAAGGGCGAATATGACGAAGCCGAAGTCGAGAAGTTCTGCGCCCGTCTCTACTACGTTTCCGTAGATGCCCGCACCGACACCGGTTGGGATCATCTGAAGAAGCTGCTCGATGACGGCAAGGACCGCGTGCGCGCCTTCTATCTCGCCGTCGCTCCGGGCATCTTCGGCGACATCGCGCAGAAGATCCACGAGCACAAGCTGATTACCAAATCGACCCGCATCGTCGTCGAAAAGCCGATCGGCCGCGATCTGGCTTCGGCCCTGCAGCTCAACGACAATATCGGCCGCGTCTTCAAGGAAGAGCAGATCTTCCGCATCGACCACTATCTCGGCAAGGAAACGGTGCAGAACCTGATGGCGCTGCGCTTCGCCAACGCGCTCTATGAGCCGCTGTGGAACGCCAATTATATCGACCACGTGCAGATTACCGTTGCCGAATCCGTCGGCCTGGAAGGCCGCGCCGGTTATTACGACACGGCCGGCGCACTGCGCGACATGGTGCAGAACCACATCCTGCAGCTTCTCTGCCTCACCGCGATGGAAGTCCCCTCCTCCATGGATTCGGAAGCCGTTCGCGATGAAAAGCTGAAAGTTCTGCGCGCGCTGAAGCCGATCAATGCTTCCAATGTCGAGCAGGCGACGGTTCGCGGCCAGTACCGCGCCGGCGCTTCCGGCAGCGGCCCGGTCAAGGGCTATCTGGAAGAGCTGGAAGGCGGCGTTTCCAACACGGAAACCTTCGTCGCCATCAAGGCCGAGATCAACAACTGGCGTTGGGCTGGCGTTCCCTTCTACATCCGCACCGGCAAGCGTCTCGCCGGTCGCGTTTCGGAAATCGTCATCACCTTCAAGTCGATCCCGCACTCGGTCTTCGACCAGGCCGCCGGCCGCATCAGCCAGAACCAGCTGATCATCCGCCTGCAGCCGGACGAAGGCGTCAAGCAGTCGCTGATGATCAAGGATCCGGGTCCGGGCGGCATGCGCCTGCGCAACGTCTCGCTCGACATGAGCTTCGCCCAGGCCTTCAACGTCCGCAATCCGGACGCCTACGAGCGCCTCTTGATGGACGTCATCCGCTCCAACCAGACGCTGTTCATGCGCCGCGACGAAGTCGAGGCCGCATGGCAGTGGGTCGACCCGATCCTCAAGGGTTGGGAATCGACCGGCCAGCAGGTGCAGGGTTATACGGCCGGCACCTGGGGTCCGAGCCAGGCCATCGCGCTGATCGAACGCGACGGCCGCACCTGGCACGACGACATCTAGTCCAAGGGTCTGAAGATATGGCATCGACACTGCATTCCTTCGCAAACGCCGCCGAACTCGCCGCCAACCTTGCAGACAAGGTTTCCGGCGCCCTTTCGGCAGCTATCGCAGCCCGTGGAGAGGCAAGCATTGCCGTTTCCGGCGGTTCCACGCCGAAGGCCTTCTTTCAGGCGCTTTCGACGCGTAATATCGACTGGGCCAAGGTGACGATCACGCTTGTCGACGAACGCTTCGTACCTGCCGACAATCCGCGCTCGAACCATCTGCTGGTCGATGCCAATCTTCTCCAGAACAAGGCGAAGGCGGCGCGTTTCGTGCCGCTTTACCAGCCGGCGGCCTCGGTCGAGGAGGCTGCAAAGCTTGCGACGGCAAAGAGTGCGGAGATCGGCATCCCCTTCGATGTCGTCATTCTCGGCATGGGCGGCGACGGCCATACGGCCTCATTCTTCCCAGGCGGCAACAATCTGAGCGTCGCGCTCGACGCAAAGACGCCGCGTGGCATCATCACCATGGACGCGGAAGGGGCCGGCGAACCGCGCCTGACCTTCACCTTCTCCGCTCTCGAAGATGCCAAACTGCTCATTCTCCACATTGAGGGCGAAGGTAAAAAAGACGTTCTCGCCAAGGCAGAAGGTACAGGCGAAGAGGCAGAAATGCCGATCCGCGCCATTCTGCGCCGGGCCACTTCCCCGGTCGAGATTTACTGGGCTTCCTGATACGGCCTGACAGGCCGCCGGAGCCGGCGAACAGATACAGACGAACCAGAACAAGGCAGGGATTTTCCATGTCCGCTCACGCACGCATTGCTGCGATTACGAATCGCATTGTCGAACGCTCGAAGCCGACCCGCGAGCGCTATCTGGAGCGCCTGCGCGCTGCCGCCTCTCAAGGCGTCAACCGTTCGGTTCTCGGCTGCGCCAATCTCGCCCACGGCTTCGCCGTCTGTTCCCCCGCCGAGAAGGATGCACTTGCGGGCGACCGCGTGCCCAATCTCGGCATCATCACCGCCTATAACGATATGCTCTCGGCTCATCAGCCGTTCGAGACCTATCCGGCTGTTATCCGCGAGGCGGCGGCGCAGGCCGGCGGTATCGCCCAGGTTGCCGGCGGTGTGCCGGCCATGTGCGACGGTGTCACCCAGGGCCAGCCCGGCATGGAGCTGTCACTGTTTTCGCGCGACCTGATTGCCATGGCGGCCGGTGTGGGCCTGTCGCACAACATGTTCGATGCCGCCCTCTTCCTCGGCGTCTGCGACAAGATCGTGCCCGGCCTCGTCATCGCTGCACTTTCCTTCGGCCATCTGCCGGCGATCTTCATCCCGGCCGGGCCAATGACGTCAGGCCTGCCGAACGACGAGAAGTCGCGCGTGCGCCAGCTGTTTGCCGAGGGAAAGGTCGGCCGCGCCGAACTGCTGGAAGCCGAATCCAAGTCCTATCACGGCCCCGGCACCTGCACCTTCTACGGCACCGCCAATTCCAACCAGATGCTGATGGAGATCATGGGCTTTCATATGCCAGGCTCCTCCTTCATCAATCCCGGCACGCCGCTGCGCGAAGCGCTCACGCGCGAGGCCGCCAAGCGCGCGCTCGCCATTACCGCGCTCGGCAACGAGTTCACGCCGGCGGGCGAAATGATCGACGAACGCTCTGTTGTCAACGGCGTGGTCGGCCTCCATGCGACCGGCGGCTCGACGAACCACACGATGCATCTCGTCGCCATGGCACGCGCCGGCGGCATCGTGCTCACCTGGCAGGATATTGCCGAGCTTTCAGAACTGATCCCGCTGCTTGCCCGCGTCTATCCGAACGGTCTTGCCGACGTGAACCATTTCCAGGCAGCCGGCGGCATGGGCTTCCTGATCAAGGAACTGCTGAAGCAGGGTCTTGTGCATGACGATGTGCGCACCGTCTTCGGCCAGGGTCTCGAAGCCTATACGGTCGATGCGCAACTCGGCGAAAACGGCGCGGTCGTGCGTCAGCCTTCGCCGGAAAAGAGCCACGATCCGAAGGTGCTGGCCAGCATCGAGACGCCCTTCCAGGCCAATGGCGGCCTGAAGATGCTGCGCGGCAATCTCGGCAAGGCGGTCATCAAGATTTCCGCCGTCAAGGCAGAGCGCCATATCATCGAAGCGCCGGCCATCGTGTTCCATAGCCAGCAGGAGCTGCAGGACGCCTTCAAGGAAGGCAAGCTGAATCGTGACTTCGTTGCCGTCGTGCGCTTCCAGGGACCGAAGGCCAACGGCATGCCGGAATTGCACAAGCTGACCCCACCACTCGGCGTACTGCAGGACCGCGGTTTCCGCGTGGCATTGCTCACCGACGGGCGTATGTCCGGCGCATCCGGCAAAGTGCCGGCGGCGATCCATGTCACGCCGGAAGCCGTCGATGGCGGGCCGATCGCGCGTATCAAAGACGGCGATATCATCCGTCTCGACGCCATCAGGGGTACGCTTGAAGTTCTGGTCGATGCCGCCGATATGGCCGAACGCGAACCTGTGACCATCGATCTCTCGGACAATGAATTCGGCATGGGCCGCGAGCTCTTCGCGCCGTTCCGCCATGCGGTCGGCCCGTCCGACCAGGGTGCCAGCGTGCTCTTCCACGCCCACTGACATCCCCTCATCGATGCAAAAGAAAAACCCGCGGCCGGAACCGCGGGTTTTTCATATCCAGCGAGACGCGAGACTGTTACGCGCGGATATCGAGGACATAATCCTTGTGAGCCGGGTGCGTGCTGTAGACGAAGATCTTGTTCAGCTCCTTCTGCGTCAGCAGGCGCAGGAAGCGAACTTCGATCGTGTTGTTCGGGAAGGTCTTCATCAGCAGGCAACCCACCTTGGTAATGCGGGCGTCCGGAATATCCAGATAGAACTGCTTCGGCAGCGTATACTGCGTGAGGATCGCGAGGATCGCGCTGCTCATGGATATACGGACGATATCGCAGCGGCGCGAGGCGGCGTGCATGACGCCCTTTTCCGTATATTCGATGCGCGCCGCGTTCATCGTGTCTTCCATCTTGAACCGCGATTCGCGGTCGTACATGAAAGATTCTTCCTTCGCCAGGAAGTGCGATTTCGGAGGTGTTGGATTCGATGCGGCCATGGCCTTAGTCCCCTCAGTCTTGATTGGGAAAAGGCTAGCACCGCATGTTTAACAGAAAGTGAGAATCCTCCCTCTCCACAGCCTCAGGAAGAAGGATTCCACCAAAAATGGATGGTCATTTCTTAGATTCTGTCTTGGCTAGCTTGCAGCATTCTATTGGGTCAAAACGGAATCGGATGTTCGAACGGCTGGCGGGGGTAGAGTGCTGAAGGTTCTGCAAATTTCCTAAAGAGGGCGGCCATGGCAGACTGGTGATGTTCAACGTCACCTATTCCCCGGAGGGAAAGGCGCCATGACCAAGACCGATGGTAAGACAGCCAGTGCCTCGGCATGACGGCCGTCAGGGAGGCGCAACCGACTGCCTCCGCCCGTGCGCTCAGCTTTTACACCTTCGCCGGCGGAAAGCCCGTTTAACGATACGATCGTGAATAATAGTCATTCATAAGTTGCATTGCGCATGCTATCTCCGGTAGTCCAAATAAAGCATCTCATCCGTAGCGCAGGAGAAAATTCATGACTGGACTGCAAACTCTTCACGATAAAAAGCCCGCAACTGGCGGCGAACAACTCAGCCGTCAGGAGCGGCGATGCCTCCAACTCTACTTGAATGGACTCAAGGATGCGGAGATCGCAAGGAGGCTGGGCCTTTCGATACATACCGTACGCATGCATCTCACCCGCGCACGTCAGCGCTTACGCGCTCAGTCAAGAGTTGAGGCTGCCGCCAAAGCTCTCAGAAGCGGAATGATACACGCCAGCTTTCTACTTCTACTGAATTTATCGTTTTCTGTTGGCACGATCCTCGACGAAATAAGTCCTGTGATTTGATGAACGGAAGAATGAAATCCCAAATTTCGGAGAAACCCATTTTTGAGAAAATCTCACTTAGCGTATAAAATCATACAATTAACCTCGAAAATACATGACTCCTCATAGATTGCATGCCAGAAAGATTCGCCTAAAGATTTAATTCTACCTCAAAGAGGAATGAGAATTTCGGGGACGGGCATGCCAATTCACGATCGCGAAGTTCCCGGCGGAGCTCTCGGAATCCTTTCATGGCCTATTGCCGGCGCAGCGGTCTTTTCGGGAATCATCAATATTCTCGGCTTCACCGCTCCGCTTTTCATGCTGGAGGTTTACGACCGCGCCATCCCGAGCGGTAGCATCCCCACCCTGATCGCCTTGATGCTACTTGCCGGCGGTCTTTATGTTTTTTCAGGTCTTCTCGACATCATCCGCGGCCGCGCGATGAATCGCATCGCCGGGACGCTGGATGCGAAGCTCACGCAGCGCGTATTTGCCATCGTTGCAGGATCGCCATTGCGTCTACGCAATGGCGGCGATGCGTTGAGACCTGCCCAGGAAGCCGACCAGATACGGGCTTTTATGGCCGGTCCCGGCCTTGCCGCCCTTTTCGATCTCCCCTGGATCCCCGTGTACCTCTCCGTCTGCTTCTTGTTACATCCAACGATCGGATGGCTTGCCGCTGGCGCCATGATCGTTCTGACAGGGCTGACCGTTCTGACAGATTGGCGAACCCGCTCGTTGACGAGACAGGCCGCGACAGCCGTCGCGCGGCGTAACCGCTTTGGCGAAGCCTCGCACGCCAATGCGGAGGCAATGGCCGCAATGGGAATGACGAGCCGGGCCGCGACGCGATGGGATGAGGCACACCGACATTACACGACTATCCAGCGTCAGATAGGCGATATCGCCGGTCTGTTTTCGGGGATGTCGAAAACTGTACGTTACATTGTTCAATCAGGGTCGCTGGCGCTCGGCGCTTATCTGGTGATCCAGGGAGACATGTCGGCTGGATCAATCGTCGCTGCCTCGATTATCGTCTCCCGCGCGCTATCGCCGATCGAACAAGTCATCGGCAACTGGAAAGGCCTCTTGGCCGCACGGCAGGCTTGGCTTCGGCTGAAAGAGGCGATGCTCTTGTTTCCCCAGGAGCAATCACGGACCACGCTTCCTCCTCCGTCGTCGTCGCTCACGGTTGATGCGGTTTTCACGTCGCCGCCCGGCGACCGCCGCATGACCGTGCAGAGCGTGACGTTTCGCGCTGATCAAGGAACGGTTGTCGGTATCATCGGACCGAGCGCTTCCGGAAAATCGACGTTGGCACGGGCGATCACAGGCGTTTGGCCCTTGGCACGGGGAGCCGTCCGTCTGGATGGCGCAAGCCTTGATCAATGGCCGGATGACGAACGTGGCAGGCATATTGGCTATATGCCTCAAAGCTCCAATCTCCTTCCCGGTACCATCGCGGACAATATTGCGCGCCTGGAACCTGAGCCGGACCACGCTGCGATTGTCGCAGCAGCTCAGGCCGCCGGTGTCCATGACATGATTGTCAGACTTCCGAACGGTTATGAGACAGAGGTCGGCGATGGCGGTCTCAATCTGTCGGGCGGCCAGCGCCAGAGAATTGCGCTCGCTCGCGCTCTCTATCGCGACCCTTTCCTGGTCGTGCTGGACGAGCCGAATTCTAACCTTGACGGAGAAGGCGATATTGCCCTTGCCAAGGCCATAGCAGGCGTCCGCGCCCGCGGCGGGATCGTGCTGATCGTCGCTCATCGAAGCAATATTCTCGCGCTCGTTGACCTTCTGCTCGTCATGGAAAACGGCGTCGCAAAGGGTTTCGGACCTCGTGATGCGATTCTCAAATCGATCCAGCAACGTCAACCAAAGCCGCTGCGTTCAGCCCCCGGCCCGGCCTTGACGCTCATTGATGGCGAGGGGGCATAAGATATGCGTGGCGTTACGCGGCTCGGTACCATCTCCCACCGCCCGAAACCAGACGATGTTCATTCCCTCTCGCGGTCGCTGCGTCGGCATCTGGTCGCCGGCCTCGCCACGGTCGGCCTCCTATGCGGTGGGCTCGGTGGCTGGGCGGCGACGACGGAACTTTCCGGCGCCGTAATCGCCTCGGGGCGTCTCGTCGTTGAAGGCAACGTGAAGAAGGTTCAGCATCAGGTTGGGGGCACTGTCGCCGAACTACTGGTACGGGAAGGGCAAGTCGTCGAGGCCGGCGAAGTTGTCGTTCGCCTCGACGCCACGGTCACGCGCTCCAACCTTGCGGCCGTCTCCGCCAGCCTGAATCAGCTTTATGCGCGCAAGGCCCGTCTCAAGTCCGAACTTGACGGAGTTTGGCATGTGGAGACCCCGCTGGAGTTGCATCAGCGGCTTTCGCCCGAACAGGCCGAAGCCGCAATGGCGACGGAACGGAGAGTGTTTCAGGACCGCGCCGCGGCACGTGACGGGCAGAAGGCGAGATTGCGCGAACAGACCGCACAACTCCGGGAGCAGATCTCCGGGCTGGATATGCAGCAGCAAGCCAAAACACGAGAGATCGCGCTCATTGGCAAGGAGCTGGAGGGTCAACGCCGACTCTTTGACATGGGCCTCACCTCGATGAACCGGGTCAACAGCCTCGAACGCGATGCCACGCGGCTTGAGGGCGAGCGCGGCCAGCTCATCGCATCAATCGCAGCGACGAAGGGCCGTATCGCTGAAATCGAGTTGCAGTTGCTTCAGGTCGATCAAACCATGCGGGCGGACGTGGCAACCGAGTTGCGGGACATCGAAAGCAAAGAATCCGAGTTGATCGGGCAAGAAGTGGCTGCGCTCGACCAGCTCAAGCATATCGATGTAAAGGCGCCGATCGCAGGCACCGTCCATCAACTCTCGGTTCATACCATCGGTGGCGTCGTTACTCCGGCCGAGACGCTGATGGAGATCGTTCCGCGCGAAAGCCTGCTTACAGTTGAGGCCAGAATCCCCCCTCAGGACATCGACCAGGTCGCACCGGGCCAGCCCGCAACCCTCAAATTCACGGCGTTCAACAGGAACACGACACCTGATCTGAGAGGTTCCGTCCTGCGGGTTGCGGCGGACCTAGAGACCGATGACAGGACGGGCGTCAGCTTCTACCGGGCGGCTATTTCCATTCCGGCATCAGAACTGAGCCTCCTTCATGACTTGAGGCTCATACCGGGCATGCCCGTAGAAGCCTTTGTCCGGACCGACGATCGTACCGTGGTGTCGTATCTCATCAAGCCAATTCGCGATCATGCCGCTCGCGTCTTCCGCCACGATTAGCCAATCGGCTGTCCCGGCAGTGGGATAGCCCCAAAATATCCGAGCGAGGAAATATCTCTTCGCAACGATGAGCAGGGCTGTCGATGCCCATCCCAAACTTCAAGGAGTAAGAAAGAATGGCATATATAACCGGCACAAATAGTGCGAATTCACTTTCGGGAACGAGCAGCCCGGACCTGATCTATGCCTATAACGGCAACGACACGGTTTTCGGCGGCGACGGCGGCGACTATATCAATGGCGGGCGCGGGAACGATAACCTCTATGGTGAGCTCGGCGATGATATCTTTGAGATCGGAGGTTCCGGCAGCGATATGGACCTCAGCCCCGCAGGCGGCCTCAACAACGGTTGGGACAACTTCTTCGGGGGGGACGGCTATGACACGATCCGTATCTTGCCGACGTCCGGCTATTCCTGGACGGCGATCATGGTCAATTCGCTCAGCAGCATCGAGGCGCTCGACAATACCAGCGGCGGTCCCGGCTATGTCTTCTTCCAGGGCACGGTTGATTTCTCGTCCGTCGTTTCGATGACCAACATCACCCAGATGCAGGGCACGATCGGCAATGAAACCTACATCGGCGGAGGGCTCGCTGAAACGGTGTTCGGCGACGCCGGCAACGATACGTTGAGGGGCAATGGCGGCGATGACTACCTTTCCGGCGACGACGGGAATGACAAACTTTACGGCGGCATCGGGAATGATGACCTGCATGGTGGAAATGGCACGGACGAGTTCTGGTTCCAGGTCGGCGAAGGCACCGATATCATCTATGACTATGTGGATGGGGTAGACAAGATCGGCGTCGGAACGTCCATAGCAGGGATCAACCTGTACAACTACAATGGATCAGCGTTGCTTGAATTCGTCGCCACAGGCGCTGCATCCACCTTCGCGCTGCTGAATGGTGTAGCCCCAACCGCAATCGACGGTACGGATTTCCTGTGGGCTTGAAGTGATGGAGAGGTCGCCGCCAATAAGGTTTTGGCGGCGACTTTTATTCGCGCGGCGATTGCATATCAATATTATATTAATGTTGCCGTTGCATTCTGACGATACTTAATGACTCACGTTCGTCATGATGACGATCTCCAACGCCGCCTCATGAGGGGGTGCTCAACAGAGAGGACATCATGGTTTCCGTTTTATCTTCCACGGCTTCCGGCAATTCAACGGCGCTAGCCCTGCTTAAGGGTTCCGCCAAGTCGGCAGCGGCAGCTACAAAGCAGTCAGCCGCCAGCCAGATTCTATCATCCATTTCTGACGTGCGTCCCGATCCGCTAAAGCAGGCCGAAGACCAGATCACCAGCATTCTGCTTCAGAATGGCGGACGGTTCATCGTCGGCGGTGTGTTCTCGAACATTACCGGCACCGACAAGGACGACGTTATACGGGCCGGGCCGAACAGCTCGGTGAATGCTGGCGCCGGCGACGACGATATCAGCGGCAGCTTTCTCATGAATATCAACGGCGGAGCAGGCAATGATAGGATTTCTGTCGGCTCCGGTAGCACGGTCGATGGCGGCGACGGCGATGACACGCTCTTTATCGGGATCAGCAACACCGTGAACGGCGGTGCCGGCGACGATACGATCTCCGCCGGGATTGGAAACACGATAGTTGCCGGAGCCGGTAACGACAAAATCACGATTGGCGGCAATCAGGCAAATCTTGGCTCTACTGTCAAATTTGCAATCGGAGATGGACAAGACTCCATTACTCTTCTGCGATCGTCGTCGACCCTCGAACTGGGCGAAGGCTTCACTGCGGCAAACACCAAGGTGACGATCAGCGACAACAAGGCAACGATCTCATTCGACGGCAACGAGAACGATGGGATCTCGGTCGATTTCTTCCTGGGCAGTGCGCTGACACTGTCCTTTGCCGATGGCAGCACCGTGGAGGTCAAGCCTGCCGAAACGGCGCCCAGCTTAGTGTCATCATACGGAAAAATTTGACGAAGAAGTTCGCTGACAAGGTGATGCGCCGCAAAAGAAGCGGCGCAACATCCCTAAAGCCGGTATGGCTTTCCTATAGTTCAACGATATGGTGGAACAAGGTTCGGAATAAGTAACTCCCCACTGGAAAGGCCCGGCGCGAACCACGCCGGTGATCGGGAAATGCGACCCAAGCCCTCTCCTCGCCTATAAGGATCTCACTCATCTCGAACGCAGGTGACGAACCCGATCTATCCGCCTTCAGCCGGCGTGCGTTGTAGCCTAGATCTATGGCCAAGCCGACGGTTGATCAGGCGGCCCGCTTCAGTCAACCCTCCCGCAGGTTTGCGCAGCAAATCTGCAAGACTTTGAAACGCCGGACGCACATGTCGCTTCGCCATGCGAAGTGGTGCGGCCGGTGGGCCAAGCATCTTTCCGCCAGGATTAAAGGCTATCGGCTCGGACCTACCTTGAGGTATGCCCTTTTCGATCAGCCTTTGCCCTGACGAAACCATGCTCCGGCAGAATGCCGCAATCTAACCAGGAAAAGCTCTATAGGTGTGACCCGCCGCGTCGAAGAGGTGCAGCTTTTGCCTGTCGGCGACGAAATGCATCTTCTGGCCCCTCTTCACGTCATAGATGCCGGGCAGCTTGACGATGATCGGCTCCCCTTGAACAAGACCTTCGATATAGAGAAGCGTCACTTCGCCGAGCGCCTCGACGATCGAGACTTCACCTTCAAATAGGTAATCCTCGTTGGGATCCGCGACGCGCAAATCCTCCGGGCGAACGCCGAAGCTTGCCTGCTTGCCCTTCTCGGAAGCCGCTGTGGCAATATCGAGCGTCACAGACTTTCCGCCAGTCAGCGTCACCGTCGTGTTCTCACCGGCGTCGGTGATCGTTGCGGGGATGACGTTCATGGCTGGAGAGCCGATGAACTTGGCAACGAAAAGGTTCGCCGGGCGCTCATAAAGCTCCAGCGGCGCGCCGACCTGCTCAATATTGCCGGCCGAGAGAACGACGATGCGGTCCGCGAGCGTCATCGCCTCGACCTGGTCGTGTGTGACATAGATCATCGTCGTGTCGGCCATCTGCTCGTTGAGCCGCGCGATCTCGATGCGGGTCGCAACGCGCAGTGCCGCATCGAGGTTCGAGAGCGGCTCGTCGAAAAGGAAGACCTTCGGGTTGCGGCAGATGGCTCGGCCGATCGCCACGCGCTGCCGCTGGCCGCCGGAGAGTGCCTTGGGCAGGCGGTCGAGATATTTTGTCAGTTGCAGGCTGTCTGCTGCTGCCCGCACGCGGCGGTCGATCTCCTGCTTGCTTTCGCCCGCGATTTTCATGCCGAAGGCCATGTTGTCGAAGACCGTCATGTGCGGATAGAGCGCATAGGATTGGAACACCATGGCGATGCCGCGCTTGGAGGGCGGCACGTCGTTGACCAGCATGCCGTCGATATACATCTCGCCGCCGGTGATGTTTTCCAGGCCGGCGATCATCCGCAGAAGCGTCGACTTGCCGCAGCCGGAGGGGCCGACGAAAACGATGAATTCGCCCTGGTTGATTTCCAGGTCGATGCCGTGGAGCACGTCCACGGAGCCATAGGATTTGCGGATATCCTTAAGCGTCAGTCCAGTCATTTTCCTCTCCCCTCCTGATCCTTAAGCGAGGCGGGCGAAATACGCCCCCCAAGCCGGAATATCGATCCTGTCGCCGTAATTGTTGCTGTTGAAGCCGTGGCCCGTCAAAGCCTGCCATTCGCCCGCAGGCAGGGTGACACTGGCTTCTGCCGGTCCCATGTTGAAGATGCAGAGCAGCGTCTCATTGCCGTATTCGCGCGTGAAGATCAGTGCGTCATCCTGCGGATCCTCGAACTCGATCTCGCCCTTGGCGAAAGCCGGGTACAGCTTGCGGAAGGCGATGAAGCGGCGGTAGTGTTCGAGCACGGAATTCTCGTCGCCCTGCTGCACACTGACGGCGCGCAATATGTGTTCGACCGGCACCGGCAGCCAGGGTTTCACCGTCGAAAAGCCGCCCTGGGCAACCTGGCTGTCCCAGACCATTGGTGTGCGGCAACCGTCACGGCCCTTGAATTCGGGCCAGAACTGGATGCCGTAGGGATCCTGCAGGTCCTGATAGGCGAGATCGGCTTCGGTGAGGGCAAGCTCTTCGCCCTGATAGAGGCAGACCGAACCGCGCAGCGTCATCAGCAGCGACGCATAGAGCTTGGCGAAGGCATCGTGATCGGCAACCAGCGAGCCCCAGCGGCTGACATGGCGCATGACGTCATGATTCGAGAAGGCCCAGCAGGCCCAACCATCGGGAGCCGCCGCACCAAAATCCTTCATGACTTCCTCGACGCGCTCCGGCGTGAGCGGATCGGGCGCCAGGAATTCAAAGGCGTAGCACATATGCATCTTGTCGTTGCCGGACGTATATTCGCCGACGATTTCGAGACCCCGCTGACTGTCACCAACTTCGCCGACCGCAGCGATTGCCGGAAACTCCTCGAGAACCGCGCGGAAACGCTTCAGGAATTCGAGGTTTTCCGGGCGGTTCTTGTCGTAGAGGTGCTCCTGGAAGTTATAGGGGTTCACGGCCGGAGCCGTCGACGCATTGCGGCGTTCCGGAGCGAGCGCCGGATTGTCGCGCAAGAGCTTGTCGTGAAAATAGAAGTTGATCGTATCGAGGCGGAAGCCATCGACGCCACGCTTCAGCCAGAACCGGACGACATCGAGCAGTCGGTCCTGCACTTCCGGATTGTGCAAGTTCATGTCCGGCTGCGAGGTCAAGAAGTTGTGCATGTAATACTGCATGCGCGTTGGATCCCACGCCCATGCGGAGCCGCCGAAGATCGACAGCCAGTTGTTCGGCGGCGTGCCATCCGGCTTGGCGTCGGCCCAGACATACCAATCGGCCTTGGCATTGGTCTTGCTCGAGCGGCTTTCGACAAACCATGGATGCTGGTCGGACGAGTGCGAGATGACAAGGTCGATCATCACGCGGATACTCAGGCGATGGGCTTCAGCAATCAGCGTGTCGAAATCGACAAGCGTGCCGAAGATCGCATCGACGTTTTCGTAGTCCGAAACGTCGTAACCGAAGTCCCGCATCGGCGAGGTAAAGAAGGGCGAAATCCAGATCGCGTCAGCCCCGAGGCTTGCCACATGCGGCAGGCGGGCGGTGATGCCCTTGAGGTCGCCGATGCCGTCACCGTTCGAATCCTGGTAGGAGCGCGGATAGATCTGATAGATCACCGCGCCGCGCCACCAGTCCTTGTCGGCGGTCAGAATGGATTGGGAAGCCACGCTCATGGAATATCCTGTTTGAAATTACGTCTTGGGATGGATCAGCCTCCCTTGACCGATCCCGCCAGCAGGCCGCGCACCAGATAGCGCTGCAGCCCGAAGAAGACGAGCAGCGGTATGATGATGGTGACGAAGGCTGACGCCGTCAGGATTTCCCAGTTGCCGCCGCGTGAGCCGAGCAGCGCATTCAGCGCTCCCGTCAGCACGAGGTGATCCTTGTCGGTGCCGAGGAAGACCATGGCGACGAGCAGGTCGTTCCACACCCACAGGAACTGGAAGATCGCGAAGGAGGCGAGCGCGGGGAAGGACAGAGGCAATACGATGCGCGTGAAGATCTCGAAGTCGCTGGCGCCATCGACGCGGGCGGATTCGATGATCTCCTTGGGCAGGCCGGCAATATAGGCCCGGAGCAGATAGATGGCGAGCGGCATGCCGAAAGCCGTATGTGCCAGCCAGATGCCGGGATAGGTCTTCGACGGCTGGCCGATCGCTGTGCCGATCTCGTTATAGAGGCGCAGCAGCGGGATGAGCGACATCTGCAGAGGCACGACGATGAGGCCGACGACGAGTGCAATCAGCAGCGCGCGGCCCGGAAACTCCATCCAGCTCAGCGCATAGGCTGCGAAGGCGGCGATCAGGATCGGGATGATGGTCGCCGGAATGGTCACCGTCAGCGAATTGATGAAGGACTGACCGATGCCCTCGCTCGTCAGAACGGTTTTATAGTTCGCCAGTGTGAATTCCGGCGGAGCCGATGCCGCGACATAGATGCGACGCGGGCGTTCGTCGGGCGCGAAGGCGACATTCTTCATGTAACGGTAGCTGCCGTCGCTGTTGATGAGCAGGCTTGCGCCGTCACCGAGATCGGCGGTCTGACCGGCCTCGAAGGCCGAAGGCTGTTGCACGCGTATGCCGAAGGCCTTGACCGAGCGGCCCGGCTGGTCTGCCAGCACATTGCCTGTGATAACGAAGATATCGCCTTCCTGCTTCTGCTGGTCGGGCGTGCCGAGGCGTGCGGCCACAGTCTGCGTGGAGCCGGCAAAGGCGGTCCACCAGCCGGAAACGGTGATCTGGTCCCTGTCGCGCAGCGCGCTGACAAAGATGCCAAGCGTCGGCACCAGCCAGATGATGACGATGACGAGAACGCAGAAGTGGACGAAAAGACGGGCGGGGCCGATCTTGAAGTAGCGCGTGGCTGTCGTCATCTCAGCGTCCCCTCAGTTCGGCATTGGCACGGCGCACGTTCCACACCATGATCGGCGTGACGGCGAGCATGATGATGATGGCGATGACAGCACTTCGGCCGGAATCGCCGCCGCCGCGGAATAGCCAGTTGAACATCAGGTTCGCCAGCACCATGGTCTGCCACTGGCCGTTGGTCATGGTGAGCACGATGTCGAAGACCTTGAGGACGAGGATGGTGATGGTCGTCCAGACGACGGCGATCGTGCCCCAGATCTGCGGCACCATGATGCGCCAGAAGATCTGCCAGCCATTGGCGCCGTCGATGACAGCAGCCTCGATCGTCTCTTCCGGGATGCCGCGCAGGGCGGCCGAGAGGATGACCATGGCAAAGCCGGTCTGGATCCAGACCAGGATCACCATCAGGAAGAAATTGTTCCAGAAGGGAACGGAGATCCAGACCTCCGGCGTGCCGCCGAATGTCTGGACGATGGCATTCAGGAGGCCGATCTGCACATCGTTGCCGCCGCGGTATTCGTAGATGAACTTCCAGATGACGGAAGCGCCGACAAAGGAGATCGCCATCGGCATGAAGACGATGCTCTTGGCGATATTGCCCCACCAGATGCGGTCGGTCATCACGGCGATGACGAGGCCGAAGAAGGTGCAGCAGGCGGGCACGACGGCGAGCCAGAGAATATTGTTGAAGATCGACTGGCGGAATTCGCGGTCGTTCAAGGCCCACAAGTAATTCGTCGCGCCGACGAACTCGTTGCCCGACCGGTCGTAGAAGGACAGGATGAAGGTCGCGACAACAGGATAGACGAGGTAGACGATCAGCAGGAAGAGCGCCGGGCCGAGGAACAGCCAGGGGCGGATCATCGCGCGCCGGTTCAGATTGCGCGAGGCCTGACGGATATCTCCGTCCTTCACCGGCAAGGCGAGATCGAGGATCTTGTTCGAGAAAAAGAAATAGGCCGAGCATGCAAAAACGGCGGCGACCACGACGCCCAAAGCGGACACTATCTGCAACAGCATTTCGTCCCTCCCCTGCTTCCCTGTCTTATTTTGAAGGGTTAACGCCGGATACCGTCAATAGAGCTTGTGTGTTTGACCACAGGATCCGACACGACCGGGCTCCCCCTCCGGAGCCCGGTCGCTCATTCCGGCAATGCCGCCGGCTGCCCGGCGGCATGAGCTTAAAGGAAATTACTTGATGCCGTCCCAGGCGCTCTGGATTTCGGCTGCGGCGTCCTGAGCGGACTTGCCGCCGACGAAATCGACCATGCCGGTCCAGAAGGCGCCGGCGCCGATCTTGCCGGGCATCAGGTCGGAACCGTCGAAGCGGAAGGTGGTGGCCGAGGTCAGGATCTCGCCTTCCTTCTTCATCTGGTCATTGGCGTAAGCATCGACGTTGACGCCCTTATAGGGGGTCAGGAAGCTCGACTGCGCCATCCAGAGCTCATGAGCAACCGGCGTCTTCAGGAAGTCGACGAAGGCGCGAGCCGTCGGAGAATCCTTGGCGATGGTAACGAGCGTGCCTGCGCCCAGAACCGGCTTGCCGAGATCGGCATGTGCGGCATAGGTCGGCATGTAGAAGAAGTCTGCATCAGTGCCGAGCTTCGTGCCTTCAGGGAAGAAGGACGGGATGAACGAAGCCTGGTGGTGCAGGTAGCACTTCGGCGGAACGGCGAAGAGGCCCTTCGGGCTGTCGCGGAAGTCGGTCGAAGCAACGGCTGCAACACCGCCATCGACATACTTCCCGTTCTTGGCGAACTTGCCGAATTCGTCGATCGCAGCAACGACGGCCGGATCGGTGAACTTCACTTCATTGGTGGTCCACTTGTCGTAGACATCAGGCTTCTGCATGCGCAGCATGATATCTTCGACCCAGTCGGTTGCGGGCCAGCCGGTCGCGCCGCCGGAACCGAGGCCGATGCACCACGGAACGCCGCCATCCTTGACGATCTGGTCGGTCAGGGCGTGCAGCTCTTCCATTGATGTCGGGATCTTGTAGCCTGCTTCCTCGAAGTTTTCAGGAACATACCAGACGAGCGACTTCACGTCGGCCTTGTAAGGGAAGGCGAAGAAGGCGTCCTTGCCGTCCTTGCCCTTGTAGGTGCCGTAACCAACCCAGCTGTCGCCGGCGCCGTAGTTGTCCTTGACCCACTTGGAAGTATCGTCGCCGAGCGGCGTCAGATAACCTTTGCTGGCGAGATCGGCCAGCAGACCGGGCTGCGGCAGGATGGCGATATTCGGCGGGGAGCCTGCCTGTGTATCGATGACGATCTGCTGCTCGTAGTTTTCAGAAGAGGAATACTTTGCGTCGACGCCGGTCGCCTCGACGAAGTAGGCAAGAATGCTCTGGAAGAAGGCTTCGTCTTCACCGCGCCAGGGACCGAAGATCGTCAGCTGCTGTCCCTTCAGGTCGGCATGGGCAGACTTGAAGTCATCATAGCTCTTCCAGTTGAACTTGGAGTCCTGGCCGGGCGGGAACTTCAGATCCGCGGCCGACGCAGCGCCGGCAAAAAGCGCCGCAAGTGCAACGCCCATCAAGAATGACTTTTTCATGTGATCAACCTCCCATCACAATCCGATAGCGCAGAATTTCATTCAAAGGAAATCTCAAAGCGCTTTGACAACGCAACTCATTCACTTTCGGTGGAATGAAGTCAAGCCATTTCACGAGAGCGGCTGGAATACAGGCCTGATATCGCGTTGCAGCAAGGCTTGGTGGGGAATATGGAGCGATTTTTCTTGAGTCAAGCGCAGCAGATGCTACATATTTTAAAGCGCTTTGGAAGCCACTGGGAGGCGGCGGCCACTATTTGACGGCCATAGGGCAGGCCGGGAGGAAGCATAGCAGGTGAATCTCAAACAGCTATCGGAATTGCTGGGGCTTTCGCAGACAACCGTGAGCCGCGCGCTCAACGGTTATCCCGAGGTCAACGAGGCGACACGGGAACGCGTGCTCCGGGCAGTCAAGGAAACAGGATACCGGCCGAATAAGGCAGCCCAGCGGCTGGCGACCGGCAAAGCCGGGTCGATCGGCCTCGTGATGCCGACCGCGCCCGGCCATCAGTCGGACGTGCATTTCGGCGAGTTCCTGACAGGTCTCGGCGAGGAAGCGGTGCGCCATGATTTTCACTTCGTCATCATGCCGGCGGACCCGGACGATGAGGTCGCAGCACTGCGGCGCCTCGCGATCAGCGGCAATGTGGATGCACTCTTCGTAGCCTATATGCGCGGTCACGACCCGCGTCTCGCCATGCTGAAGTCGCTCTCCATGCCCTTCGTGGTGCATGGACGTTCCTTCGGTACCGAGCCCGACTATCCTTATCTCGATATCGACAACGAGGCCGCCTTCTACGATGCGGCGCGGCTTCTGCTGCAGCTCGGCCACACGCGCTTTGCGCTGATGAACGGGCCGGCGCATCTCGACTTCGCCATTCGCCGCAGGAACGGCCTCATTGGCGCACTTGGCGAACGCGGGCTGGAGCTTACGGAAGACTGTACGAGCCATACTGTGATGTCGGATGAAGAAGGGCTGATCGCCATGGAGCGCTTCCTGCAGCTTGCCGAGCGGCCGACCGCCATCCTATGCTCAAGTACGGTGCTTGCGCTCGGCGCGATCCGGGCCGTCAATCAGGCCGGACTGAAACTTGGTGAGGATATCTCGCTGATCGCCCACGACGACGTGCTGCCGCTGTTGAAGCCCGAAAACTTCTCGGTGCCGCTGACAACCACCCGGTCGTCACTGCGCGCTGCGGGCGTGCGTATCGCGCAACGGCTCATCGGCACGGTCAAGCAGGCTGGCCCCTTCCCGGAGCAGGAACTCTGGAAGACGGAGCTGATCGTCAGGGCCTCGACAGGCCCTGCCCCGCAAAGCTGATCAGAATGCCGGCGGCGCAAGCCCTGCCGAGCGATGGGCGGCAATCACCGTATTGGCCATCAGCATGGCGATCGTCATCGGGCCGACGCCACCCGGCACCGGGGTGATGACGGCGGCAACCGGGGCGACCTCGGCAAAGGCGACATCGCCGACAAGGCGGGTTTTGCCCTCGCCCCGCTCGGGTGCGGCGATGCGATTGATGCCGACATCGATGACGGTGGCACCGGACTTGACCCAGTCGGCCTTGACCATTTCCGGACGGCCGACGGCCGCCACCAAGATATCGGCGTTGCGGCAGATGCCGGCCAGGTTCTTCGTGCGCGAATGGGCGATGGTGACCGTCGCATTGGCATTGAGCAGAAGCTGCGCCATCGGCTTGCCGAACAGGTTGGAGCGACCGATGACGACAGCGTTCAAGCCTGAGAGGTCCTCGCCGTGGGTGCGGCGGACGAACACCATGGCGCCGGCCGGCGTGCAGGAGACGAGGCCGGTCTTCAGGTCGCCGGTCGCAAGCTTGCCGGCATTGACGACGCTCAGGCCGTCGACATCCTTCTGCGGCAGGATCGACTGGATGATCGGCTCACTGTCGAGATGTTTGGGCAGCGGCAGCTGCACGAGAATGCCGTGGATCGAGGGATCGGCATTGAGCGAAGCGACGAGGGCTGCAAGCTCCTCCTGGCTCGTCTCGACCGGCAGCGTGTGCTGGACGGACTTGAAGCCGCATTCCTTGGCCATTCGGCTTTTGGAGCTGACATAGGTGTGGCTCGCCGGATCGTCGCCGACGATGATGACGGCAAGACCCGTCTGGACGCCCTTGGCGGCTTCAAGCGCAGCATTTGCCGATTTCACGGTTTCGATTACGGAAGCGGCAACCTGCTTGCCATCGATTACTGTCGTCACGCGTCTTCTCCGCCCAATTTCGCGCCAGTCTATTCGCCCGCGGCGGGAATGATTTCCCGATAACGCCCTATCCCGTTTAAAAACGGCAAATGCAAGAGCAATCTGCGGTCGGGGCGTTCGCTTACCGCGAGGTCTGGTGAGCGTGAAAGCGATCGCGCAAGCTGGCGATCTGCGAGCGCAGCGCATCGACTTCGTCAGCTGCCTGCGTGACCAGTGCCTGCTCTGGAACCTGCACAAGTTCGGGCACGGGGGCAAGGATTGGAGCCTGGATGGAAACTTGGAGCGGCGCCTGTTCTGGCTGCCGGCGGAAGAGACGCGGCAAGAAAGTGAGACCGAGGCCCACCGCCAAACCGGCAAGACCACCCATCAGCGAATGGACACCGAAACCGTCGTCGCCGGAAGCCGGCAGCGCAAGGGCGGGTTTGCGAACCGTGACTCGGCCATCGCCGATGGCACCTGTCGTGGAAACCTCCTCTTCCAAGCGCGAGCGGGCGGCGGACGCCTTTTCCCGCAGTTCGGTCAGCTTGGCGAGATCGACGCCGGTATCACGGCTCTGGGCAATCAGCGCGTTGCGGCGATCGCTGAGTTGCTTGCGCGCATCGACGGCAGTCTTGGCTGCTGCATGTGCGTTCTGGGCGAGGCGCGCCAGCTCCTTGCCGATGTTATCCTTCAGACCATCGACCTCGGACTGCTGTTGGAGCAAGCGCGGATGGCGTGGGCCGAGGTCCGCCGAGAGCTGTGCCAATGCGGTCTTGGCGATCGCGTATCTGTCACGCAGATCCTGCAGGGCGGGCGAGATCATATCTGGAGCGAGCGAGCCGTCCAGCACGTCCGCGAGCTTGGCGGCCTTCAGTCTGTCGGCCTGCTCCTTGGCGGCCAGAATATTATTGTCGGCATTCTTCAGATCGGCATCGAGCCCGGTGATCTGGCGCTGCAGTTGCGTCGCAACCTTGACGTTGCCCTCGCCGTTTTTCTGACTGAAGGCCGTGAGCTCTGCCTGAGCCTGATCATTTTCCTTCCTCAAGGCGGTGGCCGTCTCGGCCGCCTTGCCTGCGGCGCTGCCGCCGGTCACGGTATCGGACAACCGCATGGCGATGCGCGTCGACTTGTCGGCATCGCCCGTCGTTACCATCAGACGGATCGTGCCGGTGCGCTCGTCGGGAATAACTGCCACGGCAGATTTCAGCGCGGCCTCTGCGCGCGATGCCGGATCGGCGGCTGCACCATTGCCGGAGAGAAGATCCAAGGCGACACCAAGCGCATCGGCGCTGCTGCCGGCAAATTCCGGATCGCGGTCCAGCTTCAGTGCCGTAACGGCAGAGGCGACGACAGGTACCGATGAGAGCCTTTTGACGGTATCGCCAACCAAGGCGGTCCGGTTGCCTGCGCCTGCATCCACGGCAAGTGTCGCCTCTGCGGTGTAAAGCGCGGGTGAGGATGGGGTCAGGATGGGGGTGGCAGCACCGCCGAACGAGAGGACAGCCACGATGAGAACGCTTCTGATCCAGTTCGGGCGCCGAACTTCACGCGAAACCGTCGAAATGGACGCTTTTTCAACGGGAGCGACTTCGCGAACCCGGGCGAATTGCGTCGTTGGCTCCGGCGCAGGGCGAGAGGGTTCAGGAGCGGGCGCGGCGGCGATATCGTTTGCAGCCTGCAGACGCGAGCCGAGGATCGTTTCGATCCGGTCCACCAGCGGTTCAGTCAGCCGCGCTTTCGCGCGCTGTTCGTCGAGCAGCCGGCCTATGGCGCGCAGCAGTTCGGCCTCGGAAGGGCGGATCTCCGGCGGCGGGCTTTTTCCGAGCGGAGGGCTCTTTTCGACACTTTGCCGCCGGCCGCGCGACGAGGTGGTTGCGCGATCATGGAAACTGTTTTTCGCCCTGGAATCGTGCATTGGCGTCACATCTCACGCGCATGATGGCCGAGTTCGCTCAACCGCGCCGACGCGGATGATTAAGCTACTCTAAATATACATGGCAAAGAAATGGTTAACCGGAGCCTGCAGAAATCTGTAATCAGCCGGCTTTTTTCGTCTGCTCGATTCTCTTCGGTTCGCCTGCAGTGTGCGCCGCAGCCGCCCGTTCATCCGGCTGACCAAGAATCCGCGCATGCCGGCTGAAGCGATACTGGAACACGCGGAAGAGGAAGACCGGAATACCGAGGATATAACGGCGCCAGAGGCGCCCCGGCTCCTGAACTAGCCGATAGGCCCATTCCAGACGCATCATGCGCACCGTCTTCGGTGCGCGTGGCACAGTGCCCGAGACGAAATCGAAAAGTGCACCGACCGTCAGAACGAGCCGCGCGTGATCGGCGCGGATATTCTGGTGAACCCATTTTTCCTGCAGCGGCGTGCCCATGCCGACGATCAGGATATCGAGCTTCCGGCGCTCCACCTCGTCGGTAACGGATTCTGGATTGGCCTTGTCGAAGAAGCCGTCGGAGATCACGAAGAACTCGTGCCAGGGCGCGTGCCTGGCAAAATTTTCGGCCGCCTTCTCGACAACCGCCCGTGTGCCACCGATGAGGCCGATACGACGCGGCGTTTCCATGAACGTCAGGAAGGCCGGCACGAAATCGGTGCCGTTCAGATTGGCGGGAAACGGCGAACCATGCGTGACCTGGGATGCGATATTGAGACCGATGCCATCAGGCAGCACGAGGTTGTGCGACATGATCTGATAGTATTCGTCGTCGCGCAGAGCCGTCAGCATGTTGTGGGCATTGACGAAGCAAACCACAGTCTGCCCGACAGGAATGGAAGCCAGTTCGTTGATGAAAACCAGTGCATCGTCCCAGCCGAGATCGCAGACCGGCAGATCGAAGATCGTCCGCCGCGATGCGAGCACCGCGAAGTTTGCAATCAGATTCATTCCAACCTCCTGCCGAGGGTGCGTCATGCGCCCGAGATCCCGGAAAATAAGCCCACATTTCCGCAGCGGAGGTCTTGTAAAGACCAGCAGCGTCCTGCCTGGAACGACTTCCCCCAACCCCGTGGCGGTATCTTCCCAAGCTTGTGCCGCGTTTGTATCAGTTCGGTTTCAAACAACCCTTAGGAAAAAGGGACGGATTTTCATGCTCGCATAAGTGGTTTGTTAACCAAGGTGAGAACGCAAAAACGGCGCCTTTCGGCGCCGTTTTCAAATGACTGGAGATGGTGATCAGTGACCAGAGGACTGAACCGACGTTTCGGAAGCCGGCGCGGTCTCGACGATCTTGACCGGCGCGCCGACCTTCGCCGGTTTGCCGCCGGAGGTCTCCTTCACATCTTCCTTCGAGAGGTAGTCAAGCTGTTCCAGCATGACTTCGGCAACATATTCGCCGCCGAGACGCTCGTTCATGCCCTTCTTGATCTCCTGGCGGAAAGCACCGGGATCGAAGGCCTTGACGTTGGAGACATCGATCATCTTGTTGCCGACGAGCAGGCTGAAGAGTTCGTCGGTCGTCATCTCCGTGATCGGCAGATTGAGGCCCGCGATCATGTCCTTGTGCATCATGAAGGAGATGCGGCCGAGGAAATAACCGTTGACCGCACCGTTGCCGATGACAGGCACGGTGATCGTCTCGCCCTTCACCAGTTCAAGTGCGCTCTGTTTGGTGTCCGCTACAGCCGGCGCCGGCGCGGTCGCCATGTTCACCGAGAAATAGACCGATGCCAGCGTGACGGCGCAGACCCAGACACCTGTAAGGACGAGCTTGATCATCAGGCGTCCCGCGCGACGAACTGTTCCTGGGAATAGGTGCCATCGGCATCCGCATCCTGCACGGCATTCTTCAAAAGATCGGCAACGGCGCGAACCGCCTCCAGATGCGCTTCCACACGACGTGCGTTCAGCACCAGCTTCTTTTTCAGACCATGAAGCTGGTCAAGATGTGAAGCGGCAAGTTCGGCCGGATCGGTGTCACGGAAAAGCATCGAGAGCTCGTACAGGCACCGGCTCTTATGCGCATTGGAGACCTTGAGATCGAACTGCGGATCGCTGCCGATCCGAGTATTCTCATTGTCGATTATCATTTCGAGGCGCCCGAGAACGGATTTGATCCTATATTCGTTCGAAACTATTTCCATTTTATCCTCGATTATGCGTCGCTTGTTGCAGACTTATTGTCGGCAGTCGGAGTGCCGAAGGTCTTGCGCTGAAACTCGTCGATCATGCTCATGGCCGTCTTGCGATCGTCTTCATCCGTGGAGGCATTGACGACCTTGCCTTCCTGGCGGCGCAGCTGCTCGGAATACATCTGCTTGGCAATGCCGATGCCATCGCCCTTGGCCATGACGTTGCCGAGCTGCTCGGCCATCATGCCCTTCCAGATGTCACCCGTCGCGCCCTTGCCGAAGACATTCTCGGCATCGCTCGGCAGCATGGACTTCACGAAGTTCTGCAAAACCATAGCCTCGAACTTCCGGTAGGTTTCCGGCACTTCCTCGGTCTTGGTGCGATTCTGAATGTTGTTCAGGCCGCTCTTCTGCTTGACGTGGTCGAGAATGTCGACTGCGGAAGAAAAGCCGTTACCGCTGTCTGCCAGGCTTGTCGCAGCAAAGGCCGCACGGTTGGCCTTCAGTTTTTCCTGGGCAGCCTGAACCTCCATGGGGTCGGCCGCCTTGACGACGTCCATCACCAGATCGCTGGGGGGTGAAATAGCCACGTTACAATCCTCTAATGTAAGATCGTGGCGATTATTATTTTTGAAGCTTGCTGGAGGCTGGCGTTGCGAACTGCTGATCGATTACGTCGTAAACGGCATTGTCATCCGCCTCGCGACGCTCTGCCTGAAGGGCATCGAGCATGTTTTCTTCCAGCCGGTCGCCCTTGGCACGCTCGCGCGTCAGGCGCATTTCATGCACCTGCTGCATGCCGGTCAGTTGCTGGTCCTTGATGCTCAACCTGCCGAATCGATCGGCGTAGCTCTGCGAAAAAGCACGATGGATAGGGTCCAGCGAACCGAGCGCAAGAATGGCGACATCCATGGCTGCATTGACCTCAGCACGCTGACGGCTGGTTTCTGCGAGATCGTACTCCGCCATCTTTTCAAGATGCCGCTGCACCGCGACCAGGCGCTTGAGCTTGTCGGAGCGCTTCTTCTCGATCACCGCCCTCACCTCCCCACGAATATGCCGGCGAATGACTGGCCGAATTGGCTGATCAAGGCAGCGATGGAGAAATAGAGCAGGAAGAGGCCGCCCATCAGCAGATAGGGCGTGGAGATGAAGTAGACCGGGATCTGTGGCGCGAGCTTGTTGATGAAGCCGATCGAGATGTTGAAGATCAGCCCGTAAATCAGATAGGGGCTCGCCAGCCGCAGCATGATGTAGGTGGTCTGCTCCAGCGTATCAGTGAAGGTGATGAGCGTGGAACGCATCTGCATCAACCCGCCGAAGGGCATGGTCGTATAGGAATCGATCAGCGCGCGGAAGACGATGTGATGGAAGTCCATGATGAAGAGAACCATCAGACCGGTCATGGTTATGAAGGCCGTCAGGCTGATTTCGGCCGAGTCTTCGACGACATCACTCGTGCTCGGCTGCGTATAGCCGACCATCATGGACACGATCGAGGCCGAAAATTGCAGCCCGAGCGTATAGAGGCGGGCAAGCATGCCATACATCACACCGATCAGCGATTCGCTGAAAATCAGGCCGATATAGGTGCCGGAGCTGGTGTGAACGGACGGATAGACCGTGTCCCAGAGTACCGGCAGCACCGCAAGCGAAAGTCCGGCTGCGATGAAGACGCGCAATTGCTCCGGCACGCGGGCGGAAGAGAAACCCGGAAGGGTCAGCACGCAGCCACCGATCCGGCAGAAAACCAGAAACAGCGCCAGAACTGTCCCTTGCGGGTCTGAAATCATGAAATCGAGCCCAAAATCTTGATTTCGATGCCCTTGGCCAGTTCCACATGCGAGAGCACGGGAAGCGTTGCAAAGAGTCGCTCGATGATCATGCGGACATAGGAGCGCGTTTCCGGCGACGTGACAAGGGCGAAAGGCAGGCCCCTGTCCATGAATTCACGGATAACCTTCGTCGCCTGTTCGCTGAACTCCTCCAGCGTGCGCGGATCGATGTCGAATTCGACGACTTCGCCCTTCGCATCGCGCTTGAGAGCCTGATGGAAGGCCAGATCCCACTTGCTGCCGAGCCGCAACACGCGCAGCACGCCGTTGTCGGCAAGGTCGCCGCAGAGCTGCTGGGCCATGCGGATGCGGACATGCTCGACGATCTGCTCCGTCTTTCTGACATGCGGGGCAAGTTCGGCGACGGCTTCCAGAATGAGGTGCAGGTTACGGATCGAGACGCGCTCGGCAAGAAGCAGTTTCAGCACCGCCTGCAGGCCCGAATAGGACATGTGGGACGAGCAGATTTCATCGGCGAGCTTCTTGTATTCAGGGTCGAGACGATCGATCAGGATCTTCACGTCCTTATAGGAGAGAAGCTGCGGCAGGTTGTTTCTGATAACCTCGCTCATATGCGTCAACACGACCGAGACGTTGTCGATCGGCTGGAAGCCTTCGCGCTTCAGATCGTCGGCGAAGTTTTCGAGGATCGAAACCGCCGGCATGCCGAAAGCGGGTTCGCGGATTTCGTCACCCGGAATGCTCGGCTTGCGGCCGGCGCCGGTGACGACGAGGACTTCGCCGACACGCAGCAGGTTCGAGGCGACCGTCGTGCCGTGAATGCGGATCTGATACGACTTCTCGGGGATGCCGATATCGTCCGTCACCTTGATTTCCGGCACGACGAAACCGTACTGGGTGGCGAACTTCTTGCGCATCTTGCCGACGCGGAAGGCGAGCTCCTGGTGGGCGCCAAGCAGGCGGGTCGAGACCATCTTGCCAAGGGCAAGCTCGATTTCGGACGTGCGGAGAACCGACTTGACCGAATCCTTTTCGAGCTCCTTGCTCTGGACGACCTTCTTTTCTTCGGCATCACGGCGGATCTTGTTTTCGGCTTCGACCTGACGCGGAATGAACCAGGCGCCGAAGGCGAGAAGACTGCCGAGGATCACGAAGGGAACAAACGGCAGACCCGGCATCAGGGCCAGGACGAACATCAGCACGGCCGAAACGGAGAGCGCGCGGGGATAGCCGCTCAGCTGATTGACGACCGCCTGGTCGGTGGAGCCGGTGGTGCCGCCGCGCGAAACGAGAAGGCCGGCGGCGAGCGAAACGATGAGAGCCGGCATCTGCGAGACGAGGCCGTCACCGACCGACAGCTTGACGAAAACGTCGGCGGCTTCGCCGATCGGCATGCCGTGGCGAAAATAGCCGATGATGATACCGCCGAAGACGTTGATGGCTGTGATGAGAAGGCCCGCAACCGCGTCACCGCGAACGAACTTCGATGCACCGTCCATCGCGCCGAAGAAGGAGCTTTCTTCTTCCAGTTCCTTGCGGCGGCGCTGGGCTTCCTTCTCGTCGATGATGCCGGCCGAGAGATCGGCGTCGATCGACATCTGTTTGCCGGGGATGGCATCCAGGGTGAAACGCGCGCCGACTTCTGCGATACGCGTCGCACCCTTGGTGATGACGATGAAGTTGATGGTGATGAGAATCAGAAAGACGATCAGACCAATGACGAAGTCACCGGACATGACCAGGCTTGCAAAACCCGCAATGACGCCGCCTGCGGCATCATGCCCCTCGTTGCCGTGCGAAAGGATGACGCGCGTCGTCGCGATGTTCAGCGCCAATCGCGTCATCGTCGCGATCAGCAAGATGGTCGGGAAGGACGAGAAATCGAGAGGCTTCTGAATCCACAGCGCGACCATGAGGATCAGCACCGAGAAAGCGATCGAGAAGGCCAGTCCCATATCGATCAGGAACGGCGGGATCGGCAGGAAGAGGATGCAGATGATACCGACAATGCCCATGGCAAAGCCGATGTCACGCATACTCGGAGCGACTTTCGGAAGGGGTAGTGCAGGTGGTTGCGCCATAGCGATTCCGTCTCTTCATGAGAGGAGGCGGACATCAGAATCCGCCCAGTTCGGATCGACAGTTAAATGGCGAAGCTTGCGCGAAGTTAGAGCCTTTCCTGGTTAGATTGAAGCATTCTGTTGGCTCAAACGGAGTCGGATGGTCGACCGGCCGGCGCGCGTCGTAGCCCAGATCTACGGCCAAGCCGGCCGGTCGATCAGACGGCCCGTTTCAGCCAACCCCGGCGGTTTGCTTGCAAACCAGCTAGGGCCGGGCATCTTTGCGCCAGGATCAAAGGCGATCGGCTCGGACGTACCTGGGGTATGCCCGTCGCCAATCGCCTTTGCCCTGACACAAACCTGCTCCGGCAGAATGCTTCAAGCTAACCAGGAAAGGCTCTAACTCAGAAGCCGGACTGGATGCGCGAGAAGACCAGGTTGGTAAAAATGGAAATCTGGGAGCCCACGAAGGGAGCGGAAATGCCGATCGTGACCAGAACGGCGACGATCTTCGGGACGAAGGTGAGCGTGGCTTCCTGCACTTGGGTGAGCGCCTGGATCAGCGCGATTACGAGACCGACGACCATTGCCGCAATGACGGCGGGACCGGCAGCAATAAGAACGGTCCAGATCGCAGCCTGGAACAGGTCGAGTGCATCAGCTTCATTCATCGTCAGGCAACCTCATATCGCCTTGAAAGCAGCCAGCCCGGCTCCAGCCGGACTGGTATTCTGTGATACGACCCAAACGAACTGATATCAGACGCCATCCGTTTCGTCGGTGCCGGAGTCATCTTCAGATCCATTCGAAGCGCTGTCATCACCCGAGGTGTTGGTCGGCGCCGAATCGGAAATGGATATGCCAGCCTGGATGAGAATTTTACCGCCATTATCGAGCGTTGCAATGAGGCCGTCGGAATAAACCTTGACGGATTCAACCGTACCCTTGGTCTTGCCGTCGGCACTTTCCATGTACTTGCCGACATAGCTGCTCGCCTGGGTCAGGCTGGAGCTCGTCAGCAGCGTGTCGAGCTTCGAGTTCGTCTGGATCGTCTGCTCGACCTGCGAGAAGCTCGCGAGCTGTGACATCTGCTCGCTGGCGTCCATCGGATCGGTCGGGTCCTGGTTCTTCATCTGCGCGACCAGCAGCTGAAGGAAGTTGTCGTAGTTCAGCGTGGCCTTCTGCTGCGCAGCATTGGACGAGCCATACGTGCTGCTGCCACCGCCTACGCTCTGGGTTCCGTCTACCGCCATGGTGCGATCTCCCTGCGAATCTGCTCGACCATGGTCGGGGGCAGCTCGTGATTGTTGAGAATGCTGTCTTCGATCGCGTAGAGACCGCGGATCGCCTTCAGCGCGTCGAAGGCGCGACCGGTCGAAACGAGTGCGTCGATACGCTTCAGTTCGGCGAGGATTTCCTCGTTCTTGAAGCATGTGAGCAGCATCGTGATCGACTTGCGGAACATCGCCGTCGAATGTTCCTTGCCCTCGGGATTGATGAGGATCATCTGGGCAATGAAGTAGAGCTGGCGAAGCGGCGTGGTCGCGCCTTCCGGCTGCAGCACGTGGTTTTCGAGAAGGAACGTCACATCATTCAGGAATTCCAGTGCGACCTTACGGTCGACACGCAGGACAGCGCCGTTGATGAAGATTCTTTCCCCGGCTTTCAGAGAAATGCGAAGTGTACTTTTCATTTAAGTCCATCCCTGATGATGGTGGTAACGTCGATGATGCCCTGGTAGTTATTCGACTGACGTTTTCTAATTCTGTCGCATTCCTTCAATATCCAGATCGCAATCGAGATGAGGTTTGCCCTGAGCTCGACTTCCAACTGGTTGTCGGGATGTTTCAAATCCTCAATGAAGCTGATCCACACCCTGCGGGTATAAAAGAGAGCTTCAATAGCCTCCCGGGTATACTTCTCCTTGTCGCGCGCCACCGAGAGCAGTTCAATCGAACGTTCGAGAACCTGCCATTCCCGCTCTTTCGCGTCGGCAACCGAGTCTTGCATGACCTCGGCATACGAGAACTGATACATTCATGCATCCTTCTTTATATTGCGCGCCTTTGCTCATCAAAGGTAGTTCACGAGACTCAACTGCTGGATCTTCGATACGATCGTGTAAGCGGTTTCGAGCTGGGTTTCCAAAGTCTTGACAAGGGTCGAGGCCTCATAGGGATCGACGCCCTGGATATCGACGAGCTTGGTCTGCATGATGTTCGCCTGGGCATCGAGGGCGTCATTCGCCTTCTCGACACGCTCCTGCGACAGACCGAGCTGGCTACCCTGGGTGATGATGCCCGTGGTGGCTCTGGTCGTGTAGGTGATCGCCTTTGAAGAGACCGCGCTCATCGCGTCCGTGCTGAGGTTCTGACCCATCAGCGCGGAGGTCATCACAGTCGCCAGAGCGAAGTAACGCATGCCCTCGGAATTGGCATTGGTCGAGGATTCAACGACTTCCGAATTGCTGATGCGGCTCGTCATGTTCTGGCTCGACGCCTTAGACCAACCGGTGGTCGGATCCGTCCAGGCCGCTTCGCTGAACATCGGTTCAACCTGCGTTTCGATGAACGTCTTCATCTCGTCGCCGGTCATCTCCTTCACCGGCTTGCTGAGTGTCGCCGCGTAGGCGTTCAGCCTGTTCGTGATTTCCGTCGTCGTCGCTGCCGTCTTGTCCGTCAGCGGCTGAATGTCAGTATTGATACCGGCGAAGAGATACTCGCCATTCACCATGGAATTCGACGTATCCATCATCGTCGAAAGCGCGCTCGTGGCCGACTGGATTGCGACGGTGATGCTGCCCGGATCGTGGCTGCTCTGCAGGGCGGTCAGCTTGGAGAGGAAGCTATCACCCGCCTTCTTCATTTTATCGAGCCCGGTTTGAGCCGATTCCATACGGGCGTCTACGAGAGCATTGCTCAGCTTGATCGATTTGATACGGTCGACTTCACGGGTGAAGTCGATGCTCTTGGCTGCGTAACCGCCCAGCGACACACCAATATCGGCGTAGGTGCCGGTGGTCGCTTCCATCGTCGCCTTCGTCATCTGGTTCTGCGCCTGGCGGATTGTCAACCGCATGGCGTTCTGGATGGCCGAACTTGAAATAAATGAGCTCTTCATGGCTTAACTCGCAATATCCAGCAATGCTTTCAACATCTCGTCAACGGCGTTCAAAATCTTGGTCGCCGCCTTGTAGGACTGCTCTATGTCGAGAAGGAGCGTCAGTTCCTCATCGAGGTTGACGCCGGTTTCATTGGAATAAGCTTCATCGGTTCGCGCTGAGGCAGCCTGGGTATTTTCCGCAGCCTTGGTCGCATCGCTCCGGTTCTGCTCGAGCCAGCCAATCGAATTGGTGGCGTAGCTCATGATGCTGACATTGGTGTCCAGACCCGAATCGGTATCGAAGGGAATGCCGCTGTCCATCGCCGTGTAGAGCCGGTCGAGCTCCGCGGAGTAGCCGCTCGAATTACCCGGATTCGAACCGGGACCTCCGTTGATGTTGCCATTGCGCAGGCGCATGGGATCGCCGGCCGGAGTGCCGCTCGTCAAGACACCCTTATTGATAGCAATCGTTCCAGCAATGCCATCGATAATGCCGCCGACCGGCGGATCCACCGGAAGTCCGCCAGCCGTGCCGGTCGCCGGGTCTGTCCAGACGAAAAGACCGGGAGCGCCCGCTTCCTGATAGAGATCGACAAGACCGCGGGCGACTTCGTCGAGCTGGCTCTGGAACTTCGGCGCGATATCGTCGCGGATCTGCAGGAGCGAGCCCAGGCTGCCCTGCGCACTGGTCGACGCACCTGAACCCATGTTGGCGGCCACACCGTCGACATAGACCTTGTTGCCTTTAGTGCCTGCCGCGTAGGACTGCGTCGGCTCGAAGCTCACCGTACGCGGGATCGTTTCGAAAAGGGTGGTGCCATCGGCCGTATAAAGCACCATATCGTTGTTGCTGCGCGTCACCGTAGAGACACCAACGATCTGGTTGATCTGCTTGAGAACCTTTTCGCGCTCATCGAGAGCGCTCGAAGGATCCTCGTTGCCGGCCGTCGCCTTCTTGACGGCGTTGTTGGCCGTTTCGAACTGCTTCAGCAGGCTGTTCAGCGAATCGACCTGGTTCTTGATCTGCTTGTCGGCGTCGGAACGCTGCTGCTGCACTGCCTTGGAAGCATTGTTCAGCGACGTCACGACATCCTGTGCCGCCGTGATCGCACCCTGGGCGGCAATAAGGTCGCCCGGGGTCGCGCGGAACGTGCCGAGCTTGTCGCGGAAGGTGCGGAGGGCAGTTTCAGGCGAAGTCTCGTTATCGTTGCCGCCCATGATCGATTTCAGATCTTCAAGGCCGCCCAGCAGGGTCTGCTGGGCGCTGTCCTGCGAGGCCGCCTTGAGATACTGTTTCAGCAGTGCATCTTCCTGTGCGCGGCTGATCTTGACCACCTGGGCGCCGTTCAGCGAGGTGGTGAGCATCGCCTGCCGGCGCACATAGTCCTTGTTGCCGGCGTTCGAGATATTGTTCGATACGATGCTGCTCTGCGTGCCCGTATTGTTGAATATGCTCTGCGCGGTGTTAAGTGCTGAAGTGAGCGACATGGCTTACCCGTTACCCTGATTAACGCTTGAGGTTGACGAGAACGTCCATGAGATCGGAACCCGTCTGGAACACCTTGGAGTTGGCGGTGTAGCTGCGCTGGGATTCGATCATTTCGGTCAGTTCACCGGCGAGGTCGACGTTCGAACCTTCGAGTGCGCCCGACTGGATCTTGCCGAAGCCGCTGGTCTGCGGGAAACCGGTGACGGTCACGCCCGATCTGCCGTTGGCCGAGTAAACATTGCCGGACATCAGCGTCAGCAGGTCCGGGCTTGGAACGTTGGCAAGCGGGATTTGGAAGACGGGCTTGGTGCTGCCGTCATCATACTTCGAGTAGACGATACCGTCGGAGTCGATTGTGATATCAACCGGCGAATTTGCGCCCTGACCGTCAACATTACCCGAACCGGAGAAATTGTCGCCGACCTGGGAAAGGTCGAGATTGAGGTCAATGCTGAGGCCGGTCGCGGGATCGGTGATCGTCGAGTTGGCCGTCGAAGTCATCTGGCCTTTGTCGTCAAAGTAAACCGTCTTGGTCGCAACAGGACCAGAGCTGTATGGGAAGGAGCTGGTGCCAGACGTGGCTTTGTCTCCGTTGCGGAATACGGCCATTTCCCACTGGTATTGCGAACCCGCAGGAGGTGCCGGTATTGCCGCAGCGTCGTAGGGAACTTTGGTGAAGTAGATGTCGTACATCACCTTACTGCCAAGCTTGTCGTAGGTGACTATCGAATACTTCTGAGTATTCGTCGTCGTGGGGTCTACGGCAGCGTTGGCGCTCGGCAGCGTATCGGGATCCGTGACGACAGTCGCACCGGGCTTGAGGTTACCAGTCCAAGTGCCGTTTGATGTCGCAATCGCTTCCAGCTTCTGATTGCCGAGAACGTTGATCGGAACCAACCCGTCAAAACCGTTGACGACGACGGCCGGAGCCGAGGAACCCCACGGATAGCCCATGAGCGTGAAGCCGGCCGAGTTGACGAGGTTGCCGGTGTCGTCCTTCGTAAAATCGCCGGCACGCGTCAGGACGGGAACGCCATCGCCGCCCTGGACGATGAAGAAACCGTCGCCGGAAATTGCGAGGTCGTAACCGGAGGTCGTGTAGGAGATATCACCCTGGTCGGAAACAGCCTGACGAACCGTCGTCGTCACGCCGCCCGAATTGTAGTTACCGGAGCCCGATGGCAGGACCAGCGACGAGAACGCGGTCGAAACTGCCTTATAGCCGCTGGTGTTCACGTTCGCGATGTTATCGGAGACGGTGCTGAGGCGGTTTGCCTGCGCGTTCATCCCCGATACTGCCGTCTTCATGCTGCCGAAAATGCTCATCTGAAAACCTCGTTTTACCTGTTAAGTACAACAGTATTTGGCGGGCCTTGCGTGAAGCTGTCTGTTGTGCCGGGTCGCCGATCGAAATATTCCGGCTTTCCCGCGCGGCACGACCCGCGCCGAAAAAATCAATTCCAATCAATGCAATAGCCAAGGAAGCGCTTGGAATCGACCGGGTCGACACCGAGCTTCTTGCGCAGCTTCTTGCGCAGCTTGGAGATGTGGCTTTCGACGACGTTTTCTTCGACTTCCTCGTCGAAAATGCCGTAGATCGCATTGAAGATCTGGGTCTTGGTGACGCGACGACCGCGATTGGCGATCAAGTATTCGAGGATGCGGCGCTCGCGGCGCGGCAAAGCGAAGGTTTCGCCGTTGATTTCCGGATCGCGCCCATCGGAGAAGACGCGGATGGCGCCGATGTCCGTGTAGTTTGCGATCGCCTTCAGGCGACGACGGATTGCAGCGGCGCGCGCGAGAATCTCACGCGGATGCACCGGTTTGCGTACAACGTCGTCGACGCCGCAATCGAAAAGGGCAAGCGTGTTTTCGAGCGACGGCTGGTCGCTGACAGCGATCACAGGCGCCATCGAGCGATCCCTGATCGCGCGCGGCAACTCCAGTGCGCGCTGGCCCTGGCCGATCAGGAATGCCTCGACCGCAGCGATATCCGAATCAGCCGCCGTCTGCACCCATTCGCCGAATTCATTGGGATCAAAGCCGGTCGAGGGAATACCCTCACGGCCAAACAGAGAAGTGTAACCATCCTTCACGAGCTCACGCTCATCAACCACTACGATCATTCGTCCGCCTCCGAATCAGTGTGGCACATCGATGATCTATGGATACGAATCGCGCGAATCAGCGGCTACTCGTGAAAGTTAATGGCGGAAATTAATAATTGATTAAGAATTGGGTGCCGATTTGATCTAGATGTAGTAGGTCAACGTCGTTATGCACACAAAAATTTCGTGGAAAAGTTAACATCTACTTAATTACACCTTGCACGCAGGTTTCATGCCGAATTCCTGCCACACTCTGACACAGTTCGGTCATAATTGACCGATTCAATTATTAATTGAATTAATTTTCGCAGAATTTGCTCGCATTGGGAGTCCACTTGCCATAGCCGGTGGCAACCAGATTTGCGATGACGCGGCAGACATATTGCTTCTGCGCCGGATTGTTGTTCGGTCCTGCGTGGTATCTTGCTACCGCCATCGTCCATGTCTCATGGCGGTCGTGAAGGTTGCGCAAGAACTTTGCGGCATATTCCACGTTGCGATGAGGATCGAACATTTCCTCCACGGAGCCGAAGTTCTCGCCGTGAAAGTAGTGATTGATCTGCATACATCCGATATCGATGAGCTTCGCGCCGCCCCTGCTGGCGGTGTCGAATTGCAGCAACGCAGCCTGCTCGGAGGCTGGAAACAGGGCCTTCCCCTCGACGTTCATCGCATAGGGATAGAGCGATCCCTTGCGCCCGGTTTCCGTCAACCCGACCGAATAGAGAATTCCCTCGGGAATCCCGTATTTGGCCGCTGCCGACTGAATTTCACGCTCACAGGCGCCTGTGGAGGCCGATGCGCTAGAGGTAAACGCTGCCAGAGCGGCTACCGCCAGCATCGACAGCAGAAGCGTTCTCAACACCGTTCCCGCCCACACCATTGAAGCCTCCATCCGTCTGCCGCGCTGTCTGGTTCTGGCGCTCACGCGCCTCGCCACCTTGGCCCTGTCCCTGGGCAAGCGATTGCTGCTGGGAAGCCTGTCCCTGACTGTTTGCCTGGTTGCCGGCATCGGCTCGCTCCACAGGGGCCATGCTGATGGTTACGTTATCGACCGCGTAGCCCTGGCTGCGCAGCGCCTCGAGAATTTTGCCGTGATCTTCCTTGAGCTGGCGATAGGCAGCACCGGTTTCGACCTTGAGGTCGACGTTCAGCGTATCACCTGACAGACGCATCGTAGCCGTGACGAGGCCGAGATCGATCGGGCTCATCTGGATCTTGAGGGTGTTCACCACCTTGCCGGTGCTCGTCCATTCGGCGGCGTTCGACAAGGCGGAGCTCGGCTGCATGGCCTGCGCCCATTCCTTGTCACCCGAAAGCGCCGCTGTCACGGTCGCGGAATTCGGGTTCTGAACCAGGCCGAGATAGCGGCGTGATTCCAGAACGGAGACATTTTCGACGCTCGACTTTGTCGATTTCTCGGAGCCCGGCTGTTCAGCGCCGATCTGCATGTCCATCGTCTGGCCACGGCCATCGGCGCGGCTGATCCTGAACGTTTTGCCTTCGACACCTTCAGCATTCTCCGTTCCCGGCACATGCGCGTCATTGCCATGCGAGGCAACAGCTGCCAATGCATCCGACACATGCGCATCAGCCTTGGCACCGTTTACACTTTCGGCCTTGGCGTCTTTCTTGCCGGCCGCAGCGTCGTCCGCCTTCGCGACGGCATGATGAGCGGAAGCCTGCAGGACAGCCGCGGCATTACCGGGCTCCTGCTTCAAAAGGCCGAGGACATCGGTGATATCGCCGTCGCCGGCCTCGCTAACCGCGCCCGCATCGGTATCGATATCAAGCTCATTGGTCTTGGTGTGCTTGGCGGGCTTGCTCACCGTTTGCGCGGCGGTCTCGGCTGCCTGATCCTTGGCGCCCGGCTTGCCCAACCCAAAGACAGCCGTGTTCTTGCCCTGGTCCTTTTCGGATTTCACAGGCATCTTGCCGGCGTTTGCGATCGTTTCGGGCTGCGCGTCCACCTGTCCCTTGAGCGAGGCGTCGTTCAGATCGATCAGCGGCTTCGGATTGCGGCCGCGCAGGTTATGCGCCGCTGTCTCGTCAGCGGCCTGCGGGTCGGACGTATCAGCTGCATCCGCATCCTGATCGGCATTGCCGGCCTTGGAGAGGACATCGGAGAAGCCGCCGTTCTGATCCGCAGCCTCGCCCCTGCCGGCCTGCCTTCCGGTTCCTACGGACGCAGACGCGCCCGTGCCGGGCGCTCCGCCCGAGACGCTGATATCCATCATCATCTTATTTGCCTTCTTGGGCCAGGAGACCGTCGATTTCGTCGAGCTTGGATCGATTGGTCGTCACGAAAGAGGTGAATGAAGGGTCGACATCCTGGCCTCCCGAGCCAGCAGAAGCCGTGCCTTCGACAACAGGTTCCGGAGCAGCGGCCGGCGCTCCTTCCGGTTGCGCAGCCGTGGCGGCTGCAGCCTGTTCAGAAGTGATTTCTTGATTAGTACTATTAGGAGTGGAGCCTTGTGTCAGGCTTGCGGGATCCGGAGCCCGCAATATCTGCTCGGCAACGGATCTTGCAGCAGCCTGCAGCGCCTGGTCCTGTGGCGAGAGCGATGCCCCGGAGATGTTGGCGATATATTTGGCAGCCTGGTCGATGTCGTCGGTGGGAACGTTCGCCATACCATTGTAGAAATCGGCGAGCGGTCCAAAAGGATTGTCCGTCCCCTCGCCCAGCGACTGAACGCGCTGGGCGGCCATACGGGCGAGATTGGGCTTTCCGGCAATCGCGGCAGCGCGCGCGACACGCAGATAGACCTCGCGCTGGCGCGGCGCGTCCATGAAGGACAGGATATCGACAACCGTCTGCGGATTGACATCGTGGTCGTGGCTGACGATCAGCTTCACGAAGAGATCGGCAAACTGGCTGGCATAGGGTGAATGAAGGAAACGGCGGACATAGCGCTGTGAATAGGCAAGCCCCTTGTCGACATCTCCGGTTTCCACGCAGATGGCAAGCGAGCGGCGCAGCGCTGCCTCTTCCACGATGGTGCCGGGCGCATTGAGCCGCGCCCTGTCATACATGGTCAGGGCGTCAGCTGGTCTTGTGGCGATCAGCACGTTGCCACCGATCAGCGCCAGATAGGGTCCGATCTTCTTGCCATCATATTCCTTGGCGGTTTCTTCCAGCGTCTTGGAGACGAGCAGGCCCTTGCCACCAAGATATTTCCGCAACACGTCGGTGACGCGATTGTCGAAGTAACCGTTGATGTCATGAGAAACGAGATATTCCAGCGTCTGCGGATTACCGCCGCTCATCACATAGATCAATGCCGCATCGACATTGCGGTCGTCGTCGTAGACGGACGGATCGACGGTTCGCAGGCGCTGATCGATCTTGCCAAGCATGAAGCGCTGCATTTCACCGGCGGAGTGATCGCCTGTTACAACCGAGTCCTGCACGAACTGCAGGGACCGCAGCATCTTGTATGGCGCGAGATCGTCCGCATCTGCGGCACGACCAACGGCGGGCGACATCATCGCCAGACCGAAGACCGCATATCTAAAATAGCGATGCTGCCTGCGCGTCATGCGACTATCCTTGATCTGCCTGCACGAGAATCTCGATCCGGCGGTTTGACGCGTCGTAGGGGGCCTCGGGCAGCTTCAGGCGACGGTCGGCGAAGCCGGAAACCTGGGAAATACGCTTCTCGTCAAGGCCGCCACGAACGAGCATGTAGTAGGCGCTCTGGGCACGATCCATCGAAAGACGCCAGTTCTCGTTGAGATCGCCCTTGAACTGCCGGCCGTCCGTATGGCCGCGGATGGCGACAGCCCCGCCCCTCTGCTTCAGGATCGCGCCGATCTTCTGCATCGCGAGGACCATTTCCTGCCGCGGCACCGCAGAGCCGATGTTGAACATGGAGTCGTCGTTCTGGTCGGAAATGCTCACCAGCAGGCCGCCTTCGGACGCCGTAACCGTCAGGCCTTCAGCGAGCTTGCCGGCAACGCCCGCGATCTGCTGGGCAATCTCCTGCTGCAATTCCTTGGCCTGTTGCATCTCTTCGGGCTGCTTGGCCTCTTCCTTTTTATCTTCGGCCTTGTCGGCGTCCTTGGTCTTGTCCGCCTGCTTGTCTTTGGTCTTGTCGGCCTGCTTCTCTGCCGAAGCGGCGACGGCGGCGCTGTTGGGGTCCTTGCTCAGCAGAGTGGAGGAGGGCTGGCTATTTTCGACCTTGGCGAGCTCATTCGGCTCGGCTTGCGAATCGAGCGGCGAAGGCTGCTGTGGCTTGCCGGCGGTTGTAACCTCGACCTGCTTGGTCCAGAAATCCGGATCGAAGGGGTCGCGATAGGCTTCGCCGCCATCGGCACCAGTAGCCGGGCCTGAATCGGCCGCACCGCCGTCACCCTTGGCACTGACATTTGCCTGCTGGCCGACTTCCTGGGCGATCTCGGCGAGAACCGAATAGGGGTTTTCGAAGAAATCGGCTTCCGAATAATTGGTCTTGTCGCCGGAGGTCGAGGTCTGGTCTTCGCCATCGGCGGCAGATTTGCCCTGGTTCGGGTTCTCTTCCTTGTTCTTCGACTTTTCCTGATTCTGCTCGCCCTCGGCCTGGTCGACGGGCTTCTTCAAGCCCTTTTCGGTCGGCTTTTCATCTGACAGTTTGATCGGGTTGAAATAGGTCGCGATCGAGGCCTTGGTTTCCTCGTTGGCGGCGTTGACGAGCCACATGACGAGAAAGAAGGCCATCATTGCCGTCATGAAGTCGGCATAGGCAATTTTCCATGCACCGCCATGGGCGCCATCGTGATCCCCACCGCCATGTTTCTTGACGATGATGATCTCGTTCTTGCCGTGGTGATGGTTCTCGCCGTCGCTCATTCGGAAACTTTCTTCAAGCTAGCCGCCCAGGCGGAAATACGGGTCACGAGTACAGTTTCGCCAATCTCGGCAGCAAGGTCGACGTCATCAGCCTCATGATGGCGGACCAATGCGGCATGCTCTCCGAGTTCATCCTTGAGAATACCGAAAAGCTTGGCCGGACCACGCACGGTGATTGGGGCCGCAGCGCCGTCGAGAATTGCCTCGCGCAGCAGGACGGCGAGATTTTCGGCTGCTTTTTTCGAGAGCGCTTCGGTCATGATGGGTGCGATGGCCGTCGCAGTCACTTCGCTGACGACCGTGGCGATCTCTTCGGCCATGTCGCGGATACGGGAAGCGATGACCGCAGCCGCTTCGATCTCGTAGCGGAGTTTCAGCTCCTCGATCTCACGGGCATGCGCTTCGGCGGCAGCCTGGGCTTCGCCTTCGTATTTTTCGGTCAGTTCCATGGTTGCCGCCGCGAAGCCTTCGGAATAGGCCTCACGCCGCTCCGCCTCGACATCGATTTCGGGCTCTTGCGGCAGTTCCGCAAATGCGGAGGCGGTTTCAGCCGCGAAATCATCTACATCGATGATCGGTGCCGAGGGATTCGGCTCACCGAAATCCTTCAAATACCGGGAAAGCATAATGCTCATAAAAAACCGTCCAGTATTCGGGAAGCATGCGGCATGCCCCGCTTGAAAAATGACCATCGTCCTTGCCGACATGCCGTTCCGGTTGGGGAGAGGCTCGGGGCCTGTCGCCGGCATGGATTCGGACGCTGCCTTCATGCCGGAAACTAGAAACCCAAACTTGCGCGAGGATGAATGGTGCCGCCCTCGCGCCGATCACTATTCGAGCAGGATGAGAATTTTACTGGCGGACGTGTTCAGAATGGAGATCGCTTCAACGGCCATCTGCTTCTGGGTTTCGATAGCCTTCTGGCGGGTCGAGGCCTCGTCCATATCGGTGTCGACGAGGGCGCCGACGCTCTTGTCGACAGCGTCGGACAGGTCTGCGGTATAGTCGATCTGATCGTCGATGCGGGCCTTCATGATACCAATCCCTGCCGCCGAATTCGTAAGCTGCTTGAGTATGGCGTCCGTCGCCGTCAGCATATCCGTAAGCTGCGAGTCGGTGGTCGACTTGCTGATGGAGATTTCCGTGCCGGTCGCCGGCGTCGCGGAGTTCGCATTCAGGAGATAATAATTGCGGACGGGCGTGCCGTCGGCATTGCCGTTGATCTCCTTGGTGAACAGGCCGCCATTGGCATTGTTCCTGTCTATCAGAATGGTCTGTGACGATGGAAAGTCGATGGTCTGCGCCTGATACTCGCCTGTCGGGGCGCGCACGAAGCTGCCGATGATCTTCCACTGCGGGGGTGCCGCGGGCTCGCCGTTCAACAGCCAGTTTTCGCCGGCAAATGCCGTTCCTTCGACCATCGTCTGCAGCTGGTTCTTGTACTCGGTGATTTCCGCGTTGATCTTGTCCTTATCGGCGCCGGGCTCACGCGCCGCAACCAGCTTGGCTCTGAGATCGCCGAGGAGATCGATGGCGGAATTCATCGCCGTATAGGTCGAATCGACCTTTGCGGCGCCAAGGCCAAGGGCATCGCCAATGGTGCCGAGATTGGTGCTGTCGGCGCGCATGACGCTCGCGATCGACCAATAGGTCGCATCGTCGGCCGCAGTCGCGACCCGCTTCGCCGTCGAAATCTGCTGCTGTACGTCGGTTGATTCTTTAGTGATGCTGCGCAGCACTGCCAGCGCACTCACCGCGGCCGCGTTGGTAATCTTGACGGTCATCGACATGGTCTCGGAAAGATGAAGGGATCAGGCCGGTTTTGCCGGCAGCGACTGAACTGGCCTCATGCCCCCGGCGGGTCCCCCACACCGGTGCGTCGCAAAACAAATCAACTCGCGGTAACGTTAACCCGATATCAACCAGTTTCGCAAGAGCGGAAACAGGGATTGAAACTGCGCCACCGATACCTTTGCAAATGATTGAAATAAAAGAAAAACCGCGCCGAAACGACGCGGTTTCCAGGCTGCCGCAAATTGACGGCACAAGGTTTGGTCCAGCTTCAACCGCCGGCTTAGCTGCGGAAGAGCGTGAGGACGTTCTGAGCGCTGGAGTTTGCAATCGAGAGCGACTGGATCGCCAGCTGCTGCTGCGTCTGTAGTGCCGTGAGCTTGCTCGATTCCTCTTCCATGTCGGCGTCGACGAGACGGCCGACACCCGAGTCGATCGAGTCGCCAAGGGCGGCGACGAAGTTTTCCTGCAGCTCGATGCGGTTGGAGATGGAGCCAAGCTGAGATGCTGCCTTCGTCATCGCCTCCAGGCCCGCTTCGATTGCCGTCAGTGCCATAGCGATTTCCGTCTGACCAAAGGAGGTGATGTTCATGGTGTAGATCGACCCGATCGTTCCGTTGGAAGTGCCGATGATGCCGGTGCTCGAATCGATGGTGCCGGTCGTGGTCATGCCGAACAGGACGTTACCGTTGGAAGCCGCGTTCAGGACATAGTCGGTCGTCTTGACCGAGACATTGCCGTTGCCGTCGCGGACGAAGGTGGAAACGACGCTCTTGGTCGAGTTGCCTGCAACCCAGTTCTCACCGGAGAAGGAAGCCGACTGCGAGATGCTCATGAGCTGAGCCTGGAGCTGGCTGATTTCTTCCTGGATTTTGGTCTTGTCGACACCCTTTTCAGTTGCAGCGACGATCTTGGACTTGATTTCGCTGACAACGTCGATGGCGTTATCCATGGCCGTGTAGGCGGTGTCGACCTTTGCGGCGCCGAGGCCGAGAGCGTCGGAGACTGCCGAAAGGGCCTTGTTATCCGAACGCATGGTCGTTGCGATGGACCAATAGGCTGCGTTGTCTGCTGCCTTTTCAACGCGATAGCCGGAAGATACGCGGTTTTGAGTATCCTGAAGATTATTGCTGATACCACGGAGGGTCTGCAGCGCGGCCATGGCGGCTACGTTGGTCAAAATGCTTGTCATGAAATGATTGCCCCTTGTTGGCAGACGTTAAAATAAAGGGACATTCCGGATAGCGACCGGGAACGACGATCAGCCTTCATGCCTGTTAACCCGTTCTTAAATTTGGTTAACTCGCCGTCTCGTTGAGACGCAGAAAACAGCAATATGGTTAATCAATCGTTAACGGAAATCAAAAAAGCCGCGCTCCATCGAAGCGCGGCTTGATTCCGATAGGACCCGCCAGTTGGCCGGCGGGTTATGTTTGGCGATCCTATCAGCCGCGGAAGAGCGACAGGATGTTCTGCGAAGAGGAGTTGGCGATCGAGAGAGACTGGATCGCGAGCTGCTGCTGGGTCTGCAGAGCCGAGAGCTTGGAGGACTCTTCTTCCATGTTGGCGTCAACGAGGCGGCCGATACCGGAGTCGATCGAGTCGGAGAGCGAGTTGACGAAATCGTCCTGCATGGTGATGCGGGTGGAGATCGAACCGAGCTTTGCGCCGGCAGAGGTCATTGCCTTCAGGGCGTTTTCGACGTTGGTCAGAGCGAGGCCGAGGTCGGCGCTGGTGAGGTTCGTGATGTCGAGCGAGTAGACCGAACCGATCGTACCGTTGCTCGAGCCGAGGATACCCGTGGAGGTTTCGATCGCACCGGTCGTGGTCATGCCGAACAGAACGTTGCCGGCCGAAGCGTTCGACAGGACGTAGTCGGTCATCTTGACGGAAACGCCGTTCGAACCGTCACGAACGAAGGAGGAAACGACGCTCTTCGTGCCGTTAACACCGGCAACCCAGTTTTCACCGGAGAAGGAAGCCGACTGAGCGATGCTCACCAGCTGGTCCTGCAGCTGGTCGATTTCTTCCTGAACCTTCTTCTTGTCGACGCCGTTTTCAGTCGCGGCAACGATCTTTGCCTTGATTTCGCCGACGACGTCGATGGCGCTGTCCATAGCGGTGTAGGCAGTGTCAACCTTGGCAGCGCCGAGGCCGAGAGCGTCGGAGACGGCCGAGAGGGCCTTGTTGTCCGAACGCATGGTCGTTGCGATCGACCAGTAGGCAGCGTTATCGGAAGCCTTGCCGATGCGGTAACCGGAGGAGACATGATCCTGGGTCTTGTTGAGACCCTGGTTGATGCCACGCAGCGTCTGGAGAGCTGCCATTGCAGCGTTATTGGTGTTGATGCTCGTCATAGTTTGCTTGCCCCTTTTGGCAGATGTTAAGAAGGGACATTCCGGATTTGGGCCGGCCCACAGCGATCAGCATCATGCCTGTTAACCATTCTCGTTAGGGTTAACTCGCCGTTTCGATGGGCCTAGAAAACAGCAAGATGGTTAAGGAAAACTAAATTCGAAAAGGAAATTTCGTAAAAATATCTGATACTTAGAAGCGTTTCCATTAACCTTATATTAAAACATTCGAGGCCGGGAGTTACCCGGCCTCGACGTTTTTCGCGATGTTGCTGGACCGCTCTTAGCGGAAGAGCGACAGGATGTTCTGCGAAGAGGAGTTGGCGATCGAGAGAGACTGGATCGCGAGCTGCTGCTGGGTCTGCAGCGCCGAGAGCTTGGAGGACTCTTCTTCCATGTTGGCGTCGACGAGGCGGCCGATACCGGAGTCGAGCGAGTCGGACAGAGCGGAAACGAAATCGTCCTGCATGGTGATGCGGGTGGAGATCGAACCGAGCTTTGCGCCGGCAGAGGTCATTGCCTTCAGGGCGTTTTCGACGTTGGTCAGAGCGAGGCCGAGGTCGGCGGTGGTGAGGTTCGTGATGTCGAGCGAGTAGACCGAACCGATCGTACCGTTGCTCGAGCCGAGGATACCCGTGGAGGTTTCGATCGCACCGGTCGTGGTCATGCCGAACAGAACGTTGCCGGTAGAAGTGTTCGACAGGACGTAGTCGGTCATTTTGACGGAAACGCCGTTCGAACCGTCACGAACGAAGGAGGAAACGACGCTCTTCGTGCCGTTGACACCCGCAACCCAGTTTTCACCGGAGAAGGAAGCCGACTGAGCGATGCTCACCAGCTGGTCCTGCAGCTGGTCGATTTCTTCCTGAACCTTCTTCTTGTCGACGCCGTTTTCAGTCGCGGCAACGATCTTTGCCTTGATTTCGCCGACGACGTCGATGGCGCTGTCCATGGCGGTGTAGGCAGTGTCAACCTTGGCAGCGCCGAGGCCGAGAGCGTCGGAAACAGCGCCGAGAGCCTTGTTGTCCGAACGCATGGTCGTTGCGATCGACCAGTAGGCAGCGTTATCGGAAGCCTTGCCAACGCGGTAACCCGTGGAAACGTGGTTCTGCGTGCTGTTGAGGCCCTGGTTGATGCCACGCAGCGTCTGAAGAGCGGCCTGGGCGGAATTGTTCGTGTTAATGCTCGTCATAAGTGTGTCCCCTAGAAAACTAGATACAAAAAAGGAGGACATACCGGACTATAAATACCGGCGATGACGGACCAGCTTCATGCCACTCGGTGCCTTTGTTCTTGGCCCAAACCCGTCATGTCCAGGGCAATCTCGCAGCCAATACTTGCCAACTTCTTAAAAGCGGGGCTCCCGGCCAAGTCGCTTCAATTGCATGGTTAATGTTGCTTGAATCCGTCTTCGAAGCCGCAGCTTTCCCGGAAAGCGGGCATTCGGCTGCACCGGTTTCAAGCAAGCTTCGAATGCCAATGTGGCAGAAGCCGGGATAGTATCGTCGGGCAACCTGCATTCTGCGGGAAGGCCTGATTGCGGGCGTCCCGTCGGTCACCATTTCATGCCGGAACATTTCCTCACGGAGTTAGGTTTTGAACAGCAAAGTTTCGTTCTCGGCGGCATCCCGGGATTATCAGGCGGGTCGCTATACACAGTCCCTGGCGACGCTCAACCAGCTCATCGATACCCAAAAGGACGCCAAGACCTACTCTCTTTTGGCCAAGAACCTGCTGCAGCTGGGCTTCAAGACCGATGCTGCCAAGGCCTATGGGCTGGCGGCCGATTGCGCCGGGCAAGGCGGGTTCGAATTCCTGAAGACTGCCGCCAAGATCCACCTTGAGGCCGGCAACGAGGACGAAGCCCTTCTGATCGCGATGCGCAATCTCAGCAAGGCGCAGGAAGATTCGGAACTCGCTTTCATTATCGCGTCGATCTATCTACGCCGGCAGCGGCGCGATCTGCTGCGCCCCTTCAAGAAGGTCTTGTCCGAGAGCCAGAATCCTGAACATTCGCGCCTCGCCGCGCTACTGCTTAGCGACGATCTGATGGACGAGACGAATCAGACACTCGCCCGCAACCTCTTCCGGCGCTATCCGAACAATCTTGCCTTCCGGTTCCTCTATCTTGTCTGCGTGCGCGAATTCAACGAATTCGACGAGATAACCAAGCATCAGGCATTTATCGACGCGGCACTCGCCAAGAACGACATCGACCTGCTGAGAAAGGACAACCCCTTCTATCACCTGCACTGGTGCGGTAACGAAGATTACAATCGCCATGCGACGATCGGCACGAAGCCGCTCGAACCGGCCCGCGTGGCTTTCCGCCGTGGCCTGCCGCACACATGGTCCGACAAGATCCGTATCGGCTACATGTCCTCGGACTTCTGGGACAGCCATGCCACGATGAAGCTGCTGCAGCGCGTTCTCGAGCTTCACGATCGTAACCGCTTCGAAATCACGCTCTTCGATCACACACTGCCCGAATACCTCGAGAAAAACAACAAGACCGACCGCAGCCGATGGGGCAAGATCATCGACGTCTACGGCTTGTCCGACGAAGCGATCATGAGGGCTGTCCGCACCGAGAACATCGACATCATGGTCGACCTCAAGGGCCATACGTCGGGAAGCCGTGCCTCCGCCTTCAACCTGCCGCTGGCGCCGATCCAGGTCGCCTGGCTGGGCTTCCCGGGCAGCACGCTCAATGTCGACTTAGACTATGTCATCGGCGATCACTCGGTGCTGCCTGATGTGGCCAAGCCCTTCTACCACGAAAAATTCCTACGCATGCCGGAGAGCTACCAGCCGAACGACCCGGCGAACCGCCCACAGCCGCAGCCGGTCACCCGCGAACAGGTCGGCCTGCCGGAGGATGCCTTCATCTTCGCATCCTTCAACGGTAACCGTAAGATCACCCCTGAGGTGGTCGACAGCTGGTCGCGGATCCTGAAGCGCGCGCCTAACAGCGTCCTCTGGCTGATGGCCAATACGCTCCGCAACCAGCAGAACATGCTGGAACGCTTCCAGGCGAACGGCGTCCCGCCGAAACGGATCATCTTCTGCCCGCGTGCGCCCTACGAGCAGCATATCAGCCGTCAGCAGGCCGCCGACCTCGGTATCGACACGTTCCCCGTCAACGGCCACACCACCACCTCGGAACAGCTCTGGGGCGGCCTGCCAGTGCTGACGATGAAGGGCACCAACTTCGCCTCGCGCGTCAGCGAAAGCCTGCTCAGGGCCATCGATCTGCCGGAACTCGTTGCCGCCGATCTCCAGGCCTATGAGGATCTCGCCGTCGAGCTGGCGCTCAACCCAGAACGCGTCGCCGGCTACAAGAAGCATCTGGAGGAGAAGCGTTACATCGCTCCGCTCTTCGATGCCGAGCGCTTCTGCCACCACCTCGAACGTGCCTACGAGCTGATGGCTGAGCGGGCCAAGCAGGGCCTCGGCCCCGATCATATCGACGTTCCGGCGCTGCCGCCGCGCACCGAGCCCTTCGGTTCGAATAGCTAAGTCAGGCACATCCACAAACACGAAGCCCACCGGAGCGATCCGGCGGGCTATGTGTTTGTGAGGGGGAAAATCTGCGAGACGGCGGCCTGGCTTCTACCCGTCAGCTGAAGGAACGCACGAGACTGCCGACCAGAAGGTTCCAGCCGTCGATCAGCACGAAGAAGAGGATCTTGAATGGCAGCGAGATCGAGGTCGGCGGCAACATCATCATACCCATGGCCATGGTGATCGTCGCAACGATCAGATCGATGACGAGGAAGGGCAGGACGATAAGGAAGCCGATTTCGAAACCGCGCCGGATCTCCGAGATCATGAAGGCGGGCAGCAGGATGCGATAGTCGATCGGCTCGGTCGTCTGGATATTCTGGCCACGCTCGCGGGCAAGGTCGGCGAAGAGCGCGAGGTCCTTGTCGCGCGTATTGGCCGACATGAACGTGCGGAACGGCTCGGCGATGCGCTGAACTGCCGTTGCCTCGTCGATCTGGTTGGCAAGCAGCGGCTGAACGCCGTCCTGCCAGGCCCGGTCAAAGGTCGGCGACATGACGTAGAAGGTCATGAACAGCGAGAGCGAGAGAAGGATCATGTTCGAGGGGGTCGAAGAGAGACCCATGCCCGAACGCAGGATCGAAAAGGCAATGATGAAGCGCGGGAAGCTCGTCACCATGATGAGGATGCCCGGCGCGACCGAAAGCACGGTCAGGAGGCCGAATGTCCTGATGATCCAGGCGGCGACGGATCCGTCGACCGGAATATTCAATAGGTCAGTCGGCAGCTGCTGGGCTACCGCCAGTTCCGGCACCGCCATCATGGCAGCAAGGAAGGCTATGAGTCGAATCATTCGATGACAAAGGTCCTGAACATGACCTTCGATACGCGCCCTTGAGAGCGAAGGTCAACACGTTCCTGGATGTCATCCTTGAGATATTGAAAGCCGCGCGGCCCTTCGATCTGCTGAAGGGAAATGGTCCTGACATAAGCGAGAATATCCTGGTGAATATCCTCGGCGACCTTGACGTCCGGCGGCCCGTTGAACATCAGCGCCACCTCGAGTCGGATCCAGTTTTCCGAGGGGTAAGCGAGGTTCGAGGTGACCGGGTCGAGCAGCACGATGTTGTTGGCTTCGTTGGCGATCTTCGGAAGACCGCCCTCGGCCTTCTTCTTGGCCTCGGCCTCCTTCGCCTGTTCAGCCTCCGCGGCACTGCGGATATTCGGGGCCACCATGTTGCCGACCGCCCAGCCGCCACCGGCACCGACGAGCGTCAGCACGGCAAGGCCGATGATCGTCATCACCATGCCGCCCGATTTCTTTTTGTCTTCGCCTGTTTCGTTGTCTGCCATCTTGGTTCAGCCTCAAAGCGGCGAGAAGAGATCGATGGCCTGCTGGCCGCGCGGCGGCTGCTGCACTTCCATCAGGCGGCCGCGGCCACCGTAGGAAATACGGGCCTCGGCGATCTTGTCGTAGGAGATCTGGTTGTCGGAATTGACGTCCTGGGGACGTACGATGCCGGCGACGTTGAGGATACGCAGTTCCTGGTTCAGGCGAACTTCCTGCGAACCGCTGATAACCAGATTGCCGTTTTCGAGAATGCCGGTGACAACGGCGGCAACCAGAAGGTTGAGCTTGTCGGTACGCTCGATCTTGCCCTTGCCGTCCGTGCTCGTGTCGGAACCGTAGGTCAAATCCGTCTTGGATTGTGGCGTCCAACCGAAGATCTGGGCGTTGACATCCCAGGCCATGCCACTCGAATTCTTGCGGCTGCGATTGGTCTCGTTGTCGAAGGATCCCTTGTCATTGATCTGGATGTCGACCGTCAGGATATCGCCGACGTTGAGCGCGCGCGCATCCTTGAAGAGCGCGGCCTGCGAATCGCTCCACAGCGAATAGCCCTGGGCCACCGCGCGCGGCTGCTTCGGATAGAGCCCCATCTGCGGCGTTTGGCCGTAGGCGAGACCGCTGCCGATCGGGCTCATGGCAGGCGCGCGGCCGATCTCGTTGACTGCCGTGGACTGGCAGCCTGCAAGGAGGGCGACCGCGGCGATCACAGCCGGTAAACGCTTATTCATGAAGGATCCTTCGAGGTATTGGGATCAGACGCACTTGCGATGATGCCGGCGATGTTGGCAGCCTTGGTGGAATCCATCTCATTCAGGATCAGGCTGGACTGGCGCGGCCCGAGCCGCATGATGACGGCGGCGGCCAGTTCGGGCCTGACGTCTTGCAGCTGCAGTGCCGCCGCATCCGGCTTCATCTTCTTGTAGATATCCGTCAGGCCGGCCTCGGCCTGCTTGAGGAAATCGTCACGCCGCTTCAGCCAGTCCTGATATTCAGCCTTGCGCTTATCCATCTCGGCAATGCGGCTGTCGATATCTGCGCGCAGCTTCTCGAGTTCCTGTTTTTGCAGAAGATAGCGCTGATCGCGCGCCGGATCGGCGATATTCGTGCAGAACTGCTTGACCTCGTCCGTTGAGGTGATGTCGCCCGCCGGCGCCACTTCCTGGGCGAAAGCGCCGGGAATGGAAAGCAGCATGAGGCCTGCGGCCGGCAATGCCATCCGGCGCAACAGTTCGACGATCGGGTTCGTGATCTTGCTCATTGCAGCACAAGCTCCGCTTGCAGGGCGCCCGCAGATTTAATGCCCTGGAGAATGGCGATGATGCCATCCGGTTTGACACCGATATTGTTGAGACCGGCAACGAGAGTGCGCAGGTCAGGACCGTCGATGATCGCAACCCGTCCGCCGGTTTTCTGCGCCTGGATATCCGTCTGCGGCTGGACAGCGGTCTCACCGCGCGAGAAGGGCTCGGGCTGGATGATCTGCGGCGTTTCGGTGACCTGCACGGTCAATGTACCGTAGCTGACGGCGACCGGCGAGACGCGAACATCCGAGCCGATGACGATCGTGCCGGTGCGTTCGTTAATGACGACCTTGGCCGGTGTATCGGTCTCGACCACGAGATTTTCGATATCGGCCATCAGACGCGTCAGATCGGCCTCGCGCGGCTTCTCGATGATGACCTCCTGCGAATCCTTGGCTTCCGCAACCGGACCGCCAAAGCGTGCCTTGGCGTAGCCGTTGACGATATCTGCGATGCGGATCGCCGTAGAGAAATCGGGGTTGCGGAGCTGCAGGACGAGGTTGACCGAATCCTTGAAGCGGGACGGCAATTCGCGCTCGATGATCGCACCGCCCGGCACGCGACCGGCTGTCGTCACACCTTCGGTTAAGGTCGCCGCCTGTCCCTGGGCCTGAAAGCCGGTGACAATCGCGGCGCCCTGGGCAACGGCATAGATCTGGCCGTCGGCGCCGGACAGCGAGGTCATGATGAGCGTACCGCCACGCAGCGAGGTCGCATCGCCGAGCGAACTGACCGTTACATCGATGCGGCTGCCGGGGCTTGCAAAGGGTGGCAGGTTGGCGGTGACCATGACGGCCGCCGTATTCTTGGCGTTCGACTGGCTGCCCTGCGTGGAGATGCCGAGGTTCTGCAGCATCGCGCGCATGGACTGCTCGGTGAAGGGTGAAGCACGGAAACCGTCACCGGTTCCCTGCAGGCCGACGATGAGGCCGTAGCCGATGAGCTGGTTGTCGCGGCCGGCCTGCAGCGAGGCAATGTCCTTGATGCGGGACGTCAGCGCCCATGCAGGCCCGACATCGGTCAGGCTCATCGCTAAAACCGCAACCAAGCTCAGGGTGCGAAAGAAGAACTTCATTTTGCCCTCACATGGACCGTACCGTCGGCGAGCACGGTGCCGCTGACGATAACGCCGGAATCCATATTGCGTGCACGGATCATCTGGCCGGTCGCACCATCTTCGAGAGGCGAGCCGGCAGCGGAAATGGTCATCTGGCCAAGCTGGAAGACCAGGCGGATATTGGAACCGCGTGTGACCGTGTAGGGCTCGCGCAGGGCGGAAACCGAAATCGTCCGGCCCGGCAGGAGCGTGCGCTTGGAAACCAGCCCTTCGACCTGGGAGACCGACTTTGCGTAATCTCCGGCGAGGTTGGGGTTGGTGACCTCGACTTCCTGAAGCTGGGCGCTCGAAATCGTGTCGCCGGGGTAGATGATCGTTGTCGGGACGACGGCATAACCCATGCCGGCATCCGCTGCTGCCGGCACGACCATACCGGCGATTGCGATCGTGGCCGCAGCCACCCATCCTTGGATGTGTCCTGCCCGGCGAAACGTCATGTTCGGCCCTTCCCTCTTACTTCAGGTTCTTGCTGACGATGGATGCCATTTCATCAGCTGTCGTGATCACCTTGGAATTCATTTCATAAGCGCGCTGTGCCGAGATCAGCTCGGTGATTTCCTTAACCGGATCGACGTTCGAGGATTCCAGATAGCCCTGCTTGAGATAGCCCATATTGTCTTGGTCAGGATTGCTGATGACCGCTTCGCCGGATGCGGGCGTTTCCTGAAAGAGGTTGTCGCCAATCGGCTGCAGGCCAGCTTCGTTGACGAAATCGGCGAGCGTAAGCTGGCCGAGAGTGCTCGGAGTGGTCTGGCCGGGCAGCTTGGCGGTGATTTGGCCGGAGCGGCTGATCGTCAGCTCGGTGGAACCCTGCGGGATAGTGATACCGGGGATGACTTCATAGCCGTCGATGTTGACGAGCTGGCCCTGGTCGTTCTTGTTGAGCGCACCGGCTCGGCTATAGAGCGTCGTGCCATCGGTCGACTGGATCTGGAAGAAACCCTTGCCGACAATTGCGACGTCGAGGTCGTTACCGGTCTGGGTCAATTCACCCTGCAGATGCAGATTGCGCACAGCCGAAGTCTGGACGCCAAGACCGATATTGGCGCCTTCCGGAACGACAGCCTGGTTGGCGCGGTTGGCGACACCCTTGGCACGTTCGGTCTGGTAGAGAAGGTCGGTGAACTCGGCGCGGGCGCGCTTGAAACCGGTCGTGTTGATGTTCGCGATGTTGTTCGCGATGACTTCCAGGTTGGTCTGCTGGGCATCCATGCCCGTTGCTGCGATGGCGAGCGCTCTCATGTGTTCGTCCTCAAATCAGTTACATCTGCATCTTGGTGACTTCGAGGAAGGCCGAGACGACCTTGTCGCGAATGGCGATGGCAGTCTGAAGGGTCTGCTCGGCCTGCAACATCGAATCGACGACTTCGCGTGTGGAAGCCGTGCCCTTGATGCCGGCGAAAGACATGTTTTCCGCGCCCTTCAGGCTGCTGACGGCTTCGCTCGCCATGTTGCCCATGACGGAGGCGAAGCTCAGGCCGCCGGATGCGCCTGCTGCGGCAGACGACGTCGCGGTCGAGGAAGAGGCAGAATTTTCGGTATCGATGGCGCCGAGCGCGCGGGTCATCGAGAGATTGCTGACATTCTGTATGCTGCTGATCATTATTGTCCGCTCTTCAGGAGATCGATCGTCGAGGAAATGAGGTCGCGAGTCTGCTTGATCGTCTGCAGATTGGCGTCATACGAGCGGTTGGCTTCGCGCATGTCGGCCATCTCGATCAGGATGTTGACGTTCGGCATCTTGACGATGCCCTTCTCGTCCGCAGCAGGATTGCTCGGGTCGTATTCCTTAGTGAAGTCGCCTTCATCAACGCCGATCTTCTTGACGTTGACGGTTTCGACGCCGCTGGTGCGATCAAGCTGCTGGCCGAAGGTGATCGTCTTGCGGCGATAGGGATCGGCACCGGGCGTATCGCCGGTCGAACGGGCGTTGGCGATGTTTTCCGAGACGATACGCAGACGTGTCGACTGCGACTCGAGCCCGGAACCTGCGATTTTCATTGCTGCTGAAAGCGGATCCATGAGCCTACTTCCTTACCGTCATCAACATCATTCGATGAAAGGAACTGACCAGCGAGGTGTTCAGGTCGTATTGACGCTTGATCTCGCCGGACTTGGAAAGTTCTTCGGCCACACCGACAGTGTTGCCGGATTCCTGCACGCCGATTTCCTGGTCGAGCGCGGCATCCTTCACGTCGATGTCACCGCTCGTGCTGAAATCGTTGCCGCTCAGATGCATCGGATTGGTGCGCGCCATGGTGACGTCCGACTGGTCGAGCACCGCCTGAAAAGGCGTCACGTCCTTCGCACGGAACTTCGGCGTGTTTGCATTCGCGATGTTGCCGGCAACAACCTCCTGACGAATCGTCAGCCATTCCGCCTGCTTCGAAGCCAAGTCGAAAAGTTGAATCGGTTGCATGAGAACTCTCCGTTTTTACTAGGCCGAACCTAGGGCGGTAATCTTGCGTGGGACTTACGGTAAATGCAGGCTTTACAAGCCATTCTTCGAGATTGCTTGCAGGCACCAACCGCCGCCGCCCGACCGTTTCTCCGACAGGGCCTCGCAGCGCTTCGCTTTTGCCTGAACTAGTTGTTCTGGTAGACCTCACCCTTGGAGGTGACGATCACCCATTTGCCGTCGCGCTGTTCCAATGTGGCAAGGCGGCTTTCGTCAGGCAGGATCGAGCCGACGCGCACGACATACATGCCCGAGGGATCTTCGATGAGTGCCCGGCCGTTGGCCACATGCAGCAGGCGGAAAGAGCCTTTGCCGGGGAAAGGCTGATCCTCCATCGAGGCGTGGCCGTTGCGCTCCTTGCCGAGCTCGGAAACGGTCGCCGTCGTCATGTTGTCGATCGGTGGAACTTTCTTGCCTTCATCCTTCTTGTTGACCATGGCGAGTGGTGAGACGCTGAAGACGTTGCGCGCCGGCCAGTCCGGCAATTCACGGGAGGTATTGCTATCGGCGACGCTGATGCCGAACTTGTCCTCGTTGAAGAAGACGTACCAGGGGAAGAAGGCGGAGGCACCGGCAAGTGCCAGGCCCAAAAAGGTCAGCGCGCGGTCGAGCAGCAGTCCTTTGTTGCGCTCTTTCAGCGCGGCGATCCGTTCGTCTTCGAAATCGGCCATGATCAGGCCCTCCTTTGAATAGGCGCACTCGGAGTGGGTACGCCGGCGGCGGCCTTGAGAGCACCGGCAAGATCGGCGAAGGCATCAAGCGATTCGCGATCTCCCGGAGATTGTTTCAGGACGTCATAGATGATCGGCACCTGCTTGACCGCCATGTCGAGATCGGGATCGGCGCCCGGACGGTAGCCGCCGATGAGACGCAGATCGCGCGTTTCCTCGAAGCGGTGGATCAGTACCTTAAGGCGGGAAACCAGCTTCTCCTGATCCGGAGTCCAGGCCTTGCGGGCAAGACGCGAGATGGATGCGAGCGGATCGATCGGCGGGTAGCGCCCCTCCTCCGCCAGGCTGCGCTGGAGAACGATATGGCCATCCAGAATACCGCGGGTGGAGTCGGCGATCGGATCGTTATGATTGTCGCCATCGACGAGGATGGAGATGATCGCGGTAATTGTGCCAGTCCCTTCCGCACCGGGACCGGCGCGCTCAAGGAGACGCGGCAGCTCGGTAAAGACGGAGGCCGGATAACCGCGGGCGATCGGCGGCTCGCCTGCCGCGGTCGCCACTTCACGAATCGCATGGGCGAAACGCGTCACGCTATCGACGATGAAAAGAACGTTTTCGCCCTTATCGCGGAAATGCTCGGCGATCGTGATTGCCGTCAGCGGCGCCATCTTGCGCAACATCGGGCTCTCGTCGCTGGTAGCGACGATCGCAATCGCCTTCTTCATGTTGCTGCCGAGCGTATCCTCGATGAATTCACGGACTTCACGGCCGCGTTCGCCGACGAGCGCAATCACCACCTTGTCGAAAGCGTCGGCGCGGGCCAGCATCGACAGCAGCGTCGACTTGCCGACACCCGAGCCCGCGAAAATGCCGAGACGCTGGCCGAGGCAGAGCGGAGAGAAAATATCGATCGCGCGTACGCCGGTCTTGAATCCGTTTTCGACGCGCTGACGCGTCATCGAAGGCGGCGCAGCGTTTGAGATCGAACGGCGATCCAGGCCTTCGGCGATCGGGCCGAGACCGTCGATCGGCTCGCAGAGGGAATTGATGGTGCGGCCGCACCAGCTGTCCGACGGAGAGATACGGAAGGCACCCTTGCGGATGACGACGTCATGGATGCCGATCGGTTCGCCCGGTTCGATAGGGCAGACATAAACCAAATCCGGCTCCACCCTGACCACTTCGCCGAGATGGACGCCCGTCGCGGATTTATGCGCGACGAACTCGCCGAGGCGCACATGCCGGGAAAGGCCGCGCACGGTATAGTGGCCGGCGGCGATCGTGTGTACGCGACCGCCATGCGTCACCGAGAATTCTGGCGAGGCATAGCGTTTTGCCAGGTCGCCGAGATGTGTGAGCTTCGGCGAGAGTGCGTCCTCGGTCAACAGGGTGGTGTTCATGCTTCACACCCTGCCTTAGCGGCTGCCGCCCAGCGTCTGTACTGCTTCCTTGAAGGAGTCTTCGCTATCGCGCATCAGCGACGATACGCTTTCGAAGGCCCTGTTGACCTCGATAAGCTGTGTCATCTCATGCATCGCATTGACGTTGGAATTTTCGAGATAGCCCTGCTCGACGCCAACATTGAAACGGTCGACGACGGCGCGCGGCGGTTCGGTCGTCATGATGCCGCTGTTTTCATAGCGGAGGTAACCCTTGTCGATATCGGCTTCGAAGAGGCCGAGTGAAGCGACCTGGCGGTCATTCTGATAGATGATCCCGTCCGTACCGACCTTCGGTTCGCCACCGGCGGCGTTGAGTACGATCGGCGCACCGCCTGCATCGAGAACCGGATAGCCGCGGGTGGAAACCAGTTCGCCGGTATCGCGTATCGTGAAGCGGCCATCCCTCGTCAGAACGCGGCCGGCCGGCGTGTCCAGAGAGAACCAGGCATCGCCTTTGATGGCGAAGTCGAGCATGTTGCCGGTGTGCTGCATTTCGCCATGGGTGGTGTCCAGGTAGTCGTTGCCCTGGGAGACGAAGGCGACCTTGGTGTTCGTCTTGTTCTGGTTGTTCGCCATCATTTCATCGAACTTTACCTCGGTGCCGCGAAACCCGGTCGTGTTCACGTTGGCCATGTTGTCGGCGATCGTCGTCAGGCGTTTTTCGAGGGCCATCTGCGACGACAGGGAAACGTAAAGACCGGATTGCATGTCGGTAAGCTCCACATTGGCGATAAACGGGACGAAACACCGGGCTCCTTTTCGTTCGGCCACGGGTTCCGCTGAGCGGCATCTCAGACATGGGCGCGCATAGGCCCACTCGTCACGTTCAATATGAAGGCAAATCCTTGCGCGAAGCTGGCAGCGCAAACGAATGCGCAAAAGCCGCTTTCATCAGCCTCACGCAAGGCACAAACCCTATCCGTCGCAAAGAAAAGCAACGTTCAGATTGGGCTGACGATGAATATTATTATCGGATTTGTAGTTGTCTGCGGCTGTATCGTCGGTAGCTTCATGGCCATGGGCGGCGAAGTCGATGCTCTTTTTCAGCCCTTCGAATTTCTGATCATCGGCGGCGCCGGTCTTGGCAGCTTCATCATGGCGAACCCCATGAAGGTTGTGAAGGACTCCGGCAAGGCGCTCGGCGAGGCCTTCAAGCACGCCGTCCCCAAGGAGCGCAACTATCTCGATACGCTCGGCGTGCTCTATTCGCTGATGCGCGACCTGCGCACGAAGTCGCGCAACGAAATCGAAGCGCATATCGACAACCCGGCCGATTCGACGATCTTCCAGTCGGCCCCGACGGTTCTGAAGAACAAGGAACTGACGGCCTTCATCTGCGACTACGTGCGCCTGATCATCATCGGCAACGCCCGCTCCCACGAGATCGAGGCGCTGATGGACGAAGAAATCAACACCATCCTTCATGACAAGATGAAGCCCTACCATGCGATCCAGATCATGGGCGATTCGTTCCCTGCCATCGGTATCGTTGCGGCGGTTCTCGGCGTCATCAAGGCCATGGCGCACATCAACGACTCGCCGGAAGTGCTCGGTCACCTCATCGGTTCGGCACTCGTCGGCACATTCCTCGGCATTCTGCTTTCCTACTGCGTCTGCTCCCCCCTGGTCTCGCAGATCAAGGTCGTCCGCTCCAAGCAGCACCGCCTTTACGTTGTCGTCAAGCAGACCCTGCTTGCCTACATGAACGGCTCGGTGCCGCAGGTCGCCCTCGAATACGGCCGCAAGACGATCTCGGCGTATGAACGCCCGTCGATCGACGCAGTGGAGCAGGAAATGATGAACCCAGGTGGCGAAAACAAGGCAGCTTAAATGACTATGAGCAATGCTTCGCATGACAACCAGACAATGGATCCTGCCCTCCTTGCCAAATTGACCGGCGGTCTTGGCGACAAGGGCAGGGTTGCCAAGCTCTGCAGTTCCTTCGGCGACATCTACAGCGAGTTCTTTCCCGATGTCCTGAAAAGCGAAACCGGCCTCGATGTGACAGTCGGCTATCTCGGCTGCGAGATCGGCTACAAGAATCACCTGATCGACGATCTCAGCACCAACATGACGCTCGTCGATGCGACGCTGCGCAATTGGTCCCAAAACATCACCATCGGCTGTGGCAATGGTTTCATCATCACCCTGATGGAGCACCTGCTTGGCGCCACTGCCGAAACGATCGAGGAGCCGGCCGACCGGCTTCTCTCTGTTATCGAACTCGATCTCGCCGGCATGGTGTTCGACAAGATCTCCAAGGTGCTGCGCTCGGCCGTGAATGCGCCGGGCGGATTCGAGCCCAGCCTCTCCGCTCCCTTCGCACATGAGACCCGTGTGCGTCCGCCGGAAGATCGCACCGACGAATTTGCTGCTGCGATCAACATGTCGATCACGCTTGCCGGCATCGTTTCCGAATTCAGCCTGATCGTGCCGCAGACGGCGCTGCTCAAGACGACGGTTTCGGCCCCGAAGCCGAAGAAGCAGCCCAGCAAATCGCCCGAGTTCACCGAGCAGATCGGCGACCAGGTTCGCCGCTCGCACGTAACCCTCGAAGCGAAGATCCATCTGCAGGACCTGACATTGCGAACGATTTCCAAGCTGATGGCTGGCGATGTCATTCCTTTCCGCGACAGCGGCGACGTGCGCGTCGAAGTCAGCGCCAACAGCCGGGAATTGTATGTGTGCGAGTTCGGGCGTTCAGGCGACAACTACATGGTGCGCGTGAAAGACACCATGAATTCGGATGACGAGCTGATCCGGCACTTAATGAATTAATCGGTTCTCTCGCTCTCAGCGCCACAAAGGCAGTTTGAGGCAAGTTTCAACTGGAATAGTGATTTCATGGCTACGAAGAAGACACAGCAGAACAGTGACCTCTCCCTGGACATGCCGGGCAATGAAGCCGATCTGGATCAGGCTATCGACGACCTGCGCGGCGTGCTGAAGAAAGATTCGGATGGCGACCTTCCGCAGTTCGGCGACGACCTGCAGAATGATGCTTTCGCAGCTGGAACGGACCTCTCGCCATTCGGCGGTGATGCCGGCGAAACACCCTTCGGCGGTGCCGACTTCGCAGGAAGCGATTTCGGGGGTGACGATGCTGGCGGCACGGGTGCAGCAGGCTTTCCCGGCCTCGAGGCTGCGCCAAGCTTCGGCGGCAATTCCTTCCAGTCCGCTCCGGCACCGCTCGGCAGCGCGCTGAACTCGAATTTCGACCTGATCATGGATATTCCTATCGATGTCCAGATCGTGCTCGGGACGAGCCGCATGCAGGTTTCCGGCCTGATGAACCTCACTGAGGGTGCCACCATCGCGCTCGACAAGAAGATCGGCGAGCCGGTCGAAATAATGGTGAACGGCCGCAGGATTGCGCGCGGCGAGATTACGGTCCTTGATAACGACGACACGCGGTTCGGTGTAAAACTGATAGAAGTTTTGAGCACGAAAAAAGCCTGATCCCTGTGCGGGACGGAGAGGTTAGACCATGATGGACTTTGACGATTTCGGCGGCGCACTTGCCGGGAAACCGTTGACCCAGGCTGAAAAGGCGGCGGCAGTTCTTCTCGCTATGGGGAAGGGGGTCGCCGGCCGGCTGCTGAAATATTTCACGCAGGCCGAGTTGCAGACCATCATCGGATCTGCCCAGGCGCTTCGCGCCATCCCGCCGGACGAGCTTCTTCAGCTCGTCGGCGAATTCGAAGATCTCTTCACCGAAGGCGCCGGTCTGATGGACAACGCCAAGGCGATCGAAGCCATCCTCGAGGAAGGCCTGACGCCGGACGAAGTCGACAGCCTGCTCGGCCGCCGCACCGCCTTCCAGGCCTATGAGACCTCCATCTGGGACCGTCTCGCCGAGGCGGAACCTGCCTTCGTCGCCCAGTTCCTGTTGCGCGAGCATCCGCAGACCGTTGCTTATATTCTGTCCATGATGCCCTCGTCCTTCGGCGCGAAGGTGCTGCTACAGCTTCCCGACAACCGCCGCGCAGACATCATGAACCGCACGGTCAACATGAAGAGCGTCAGCCCGAAGGCCGCGCAGATCATTGAAAACCAGGTGATGACGCTGCTTGCCGAGGTCGACGCGGAACGCAACGCATCCGGCTCGACCAAGGTCGCCGACCTGATGAACGAAATGGACAAGCCGCAGGTCGACACGCTGCTCACCTCGCTCGAATCGATCAGCCGCGAAGCGGTCAACAAGGTCCGTCCGAAGATCTTCCTCTTCGAAGACCTCATGTTCATGCCGCAGCGCAGCCGCGTCATGCTGCTCAACGATATCTCGTCCGACGTTCTCACCGTCGCGCTGCGCGGCGCATCGGCCGAAATCCGCGAATCGGTCCTGTCAGCCATCAGTCCGCGCCAGCGCCGCATGATCGAATCGGATCTGCAAAGCGGCATGGCCGGCGTCAATCCGCGCGAAATCGCGATTGCCCGGCGCGCTGTCGCGCAGGAAGCGATTCGTCTGGCCAATGCCGGCCAGATCGAACTCAAGGAAAAGGAAGGCGGTCCGGCGGCCGCCTAAAGCCGTCGCAGTTGTTGACAAGACCGTTCGCCGGCAAGGCAGCGGTTGATCGGCAGCAGGCACAAGACTACCCTTCATGGAAACAGGCCGCACTCCAGCAGCGGCCTTTTTCTTTGACGGAGGGCCGCGCATTTGGCCGATGAAGACAAGGACAGCAAAACAGAAGCCCCGACCGCGAAAAAGCGGTCGGATGCCGCCGAAAAAGGTAATACCCCCCACTCGCGTGAAATCTCGATCTTCGCGACGATTCTGGCGACCTTCATCTATCTCGTCTTCTTCCTTCCAAACGCAACGTCACACATGGCCGAAACCCTGCGCGACATCTTTGAGCAGCCGGACCAGTGGAAGATCGAAACCGGGCCTGACGTCCTCTCGCTCTTTGCGAAGCTCGGCTGGGCCGTGGCTGCGTTTCTGGCCCCTGCCTTCATCATGTTCATGGTGTTCGGTATCGCCTCGTCCGTCTTTCAGAATCTGCCGACGCCGGTTCTCGAACGCATTCGTCCACAGGCCTCGCGTATTTCAGCGATCAAGGGATGGTCGCGGCTCTTCAGCCTCCAGGGCCTCGTCGAATTTGGTAAATCGCTCTTCAAGGTGGTCGTCGTCGGGGTGATTCTCTTCTTCGTCCTCAGAAGCGAATATTTCGGCTCGATCGATGCGATGTTCTCGGATCCGCAGACGATCATGGTTCGCATGATGACGGCGATGCGCAAGATCATCATCGTCATGCTGGTCGCCACCGCTATCGTCGCCATCGCCGACGTCTTCTGGACGCGGTATCATTGGTTCACCGAGCTGAAGATGACGAAGCACGAGGTGAAGGAAGAAAACAAGCAGTCGCAGGGCGACCCCTTCGTCAAGAGCAGGCAGCGCTCCGTCATGCGTGACCGCGCCCGCCGGCGCATGATCTCCAGCGTCCAGCGCGCCACCCTCGTCATCGCCAACCCGACCCACTATGCCGTGGCGCTGCGTTACGTACGCGAGGAAAACGATGCGCCGGTCGTCCTTGCCAAGGGCCAGGACCTTATTGCGTTGAAAATCAGGGAGATCGCCGAAGAGAACAACATCCCCGTGTTCGAGGATCCACCTCTCGCACGCTCCATGTTTGCGCAAGTCTCGGTGGATAGTGTCATACCGTCAGTCTTCTATAAGGCCGTCGCGGAACTCATTCATCGGGTTTACGCCGCGGAGGCCAAGAACAAACGGGTAAGATAAGTCGAATGAAAAAATGCCCCTACTCTGCCCAGCGTGAAAAAATCCTTGCAGAAGCGATCAGCCCGGTCGCAACCGAGCTCAGGCTTCTGGATGCATCCGATCTCATTTCTCTGCTGCGTTTCGAGTATTACGGCAATCTCGCCGACCTCGTCGCTTCCGCGGCGGAACTGTTTTTCCATCCTGGCACTGTCAACTTCGGCCTGGGTGGAAATTATACGCTGGAATGGGGTGGCAAGCCCGAAGTTGTGCTGGATCTCGAAATCAAGCCGCGCGGCGTGACCGTCTATGCGCAACTGACGCTGGCAGAAGACCACGCCGGCATCGAGATCAATCATATTTCCTTCCAGAACGCTTCCAGCGATCCGGACGCAAACACGGCTTTTCTCCAAAGGAGCCTGCACGAAGCGCGCTATATCGTGGCGAAGCCGCAGGCGCTCGCCGGCTAAAGCACTTTTTCCGCCTGGGAATATCAGGCCCGGTCCGCAAGGCACCGGGCCTTGCTGTGTCAGCTAATGTAACCCAAACGTATCGCCTTGGCGATCGCCTGGATGCGGTTGACCGAATCGAGCTTGATGGTTGCCGAGCCGAGATAGGCGTTCACCGTATGGACGGACAGGCCGAGCTTGTCGGCGATTTCTTCGCTGATACGACCATCACCAGCGAGCTGAAGGCAGGCGATCTCGCGCTCACTCAGTGCTTCGCTCGCCGCCGCACGCCGCTCATCGAGGGACAGCAGATCCATCATGACATTGCAGCACCGGCCGTGCAGCTCGATGATCGTATCGCTCTGAGGATCGATTTCATCGCCGGTGAAGAGCACGAAGCCGTTGCCGATGGCGCCGAGGCGCACCGGAAAAGCAAGACCGGAGAAAGGCACCATGCCATCTTTCAGCCTCACCATGAAAGGTGAGAAGTCGGCAGGGCCTGGAGCCGCGCTGTCGTGGCTCCCGGCCCAGAACAACGGCAACAGCGAACGATCGATATGGTCGAGCAGCGCCTCGCCATAGGCATCGATGAAGGCCTTGCCGAAGCCGGCATTCGAGGGACCCCAGTTCTCCAGCTCGCAGATCAGTCGCTGCTTTGCCGGCACACCGGAGCCGCTGACACGAAAGACGGCGAAACCCTGCGTATCCGCGAGCTTCTGCATGGCAATCAGGCGCGGGAAAAGGTCAGACCGGCTGGAAATCCTGTTCACACGTACCATGCGCATCTGGTCCGTATTGCTTATCACCCTGCCTGGTTGATGCCCCATAATTCCCCTCAAACGAGATTGTTGCGAACGGCGAAGGCTATCGCCTCGGAACGAGTCTTCGTTGCAGTCTTCCGCATCACACTGGTGATGTAATTATTGATGGTATTCCGGGAGATGCCGAGGATCATGGCGATCTCGTCGCTCGTCTTGCCTTCCGCAATCCAGAAGAGGCATTCCAACTCTCGGTCCGTCAGTTCGAAATCGCGATCGACCTTCGTGCCCCCGCACCGAAGGAAGCTTGCGAAATAGCCCGCCAGGAGGCCTACGTCCCGAAGACGTTCCGGCGACAGAACGACGCCTTCCCTGAACAGGAACATCAGCACCAACCGAGAGCGGCCGACATTGAGGGTCAGAGAGCAATATTGCCGGCTGGCGCCATGCGGCACGTCGGCGCTCTCCGGCAGAAGCGCAAAGCCCGGTTGCAATACCTGCATGCACTTCTCGAACTCCGTCGAGCGCGCATAACCGGCAACCAGGTCATTGGCGACATCCTTCACCAGATCGAAGGGCCAGTCAGACGAAACGATAAAGTCCAGACCGCTTTCCTGGATGAGGTCGCAGCGCGCCATCAGATAATGCATGGCACCGACATAGTCGGTCAGCGCCCGCAGGCCGGCCTGCAGCTTGCCGGTCTCAGCAATGACGCGCAGGCGATCGATCAGTTCGTCGCGCGGCTGAAGATCCGGCACATTGGCGCCTAGGAAGTTCGCCATCTGCTTCTCGCCTTTATTCGCCTGAAATATGTCCATATCCATTGGCAGTGACCTGCGGCTGAGAAACTGTCGGTTCTCGCAAAGAAGTTCTGTTTTTGTGAAAGGGATTCAAACACATGCCCCACACGAATCCCACTTCGAATCACTTGAGGGTAAGCCAACCATCGTAAATCACCATCTCCGACTTCTGGGGATTTACTTTTGCGACTTTCCATGCAGTGATTCGATCACCACTCCACTCTCGCGAAGATATATAAACTAGGATGATTCTGGCATTGGCCGCAACGTTCCTCGCCTTATGCGCGAGTGACGCTGAGCGGAATTATCGATCTGAATGACGTAATTGTCACAGTTCCGACCGGGGGCGTGCCGCAATCGAATGCCCGGCGAAAGCAAATCTCAAACGCACAAAAGCAACGAACTATTGTTCTACTGTAGAAATACTCATGTCGCCCACCCTATGCAAGGCTTGAGCCTCATGCGAACGACGCCATCCCGCTGCCCGGCGATCTCTACATCCGAATTCTCTGTCATAGAGAAACCGACTCTTTAAGAGCCGGCTGCGATCATGGGTCACGTTCTTGTTACCGATTGATGTATCCACAGCTAAGAAAAGAAAAGGCCGGTTTCCCGGCCTTTTCATCATGCTGCTTCGTCGATCGCCCATTTCCTGAGGATCTTCGCGGCGCGCTCCTCGTTGATCTCCACCATGCGAGCAAGCTTGCGTTCCGGACCTTCCTTGACCCGGCGGTTGAAGTTGCCGTCATCGTCGCCGAGGCTGAGCAGATCCTCGGTGCTGTCGAAGCCGAAGTCGGAGCCGAAGCCATCCATGAGCGCGCCGCCCGAAGAAGCGCCCGCCGGCGCGAAGTCCGGCAGTTCCAAACCAGCCGATTCGGGAGTGGCGTCGCCGAGCACTGCGGAGGAGGAGCCCGAGCCGTTGACGGTGCGGATGAGGGGGCGCACGCCCAGCCAGACCACCACGAAGGCAACTGCAACGAAGGCCAACGAGTTGATGATACCGGCGAGGTTGCGGCTCAGAATATCCATGACATGGACGCCGCCATTCGCATCGTCGAGAAGCTGGTTCTCAAGGAAGTCCATCGCCGTGACGGTAACCACATCGCCGCGATTCGTGTCGAGACCAGCGGCCGAAGTAACGATCTTCTGCATTTCAGCGAGGTAGGCGTCGATCTTGGCCTGGTCAGCCGGTTCGCCGACCATCTTGGCGATGCGGCCCTTGTTGACGACGACGGCGACCGAGAGCTTTTCGACCCGGTATGCGCTGCGCGTCGTGGCCGTGGTCTTGCTGTTGATTTCGTAGTTGGTCTGCTCTTCGCGCTTGTCGGACTTGTCCTCAGACTGCGGACCATTGGCGCCACCGGCATCAGGTGCTGCTTGTGGAATGTTCTGCTCGACCGTCGTCGCATTGTCAGACTGACGCTGCTGGGACTGGGCGTTTTCCTTCGTGGAGCGGACCGAGCGCTCGACTTTGGATTCCGGATCGTAGGTAGTTTCCTGGATCTGCTGGGCGTCTGTGTTGAGGTTGGCCGTTACGCTGGAGCGGAAGTTATCCATGCCGAGGAAGGGTGCGAGCGCCTTGTCGATATTCGATTCGACTTCCTGCTGGACGTTCTGGACGATACTGAGCGAGCGGTTCAGCATACTGTTGCTGGCTTCGTCGCCGGAAGCAAGAAGCTGGCCGGCGGAATCGAGGATCGTCACGTCATCGACATCAAGCCCCGGCACGGCCGAGGCGACGAGGTGACGGATCGAGGTGGCGGCGTTTCGCCCCGTCGCGGCACTGGCGCGAATCATGACGGATGCCGTCGGCTTTTGTTCGGCCTTACGGAAATTGCCGACCTCGGGCATGACGATGTGGACACGTGCGGCGGTGATGCCGGAGATCGACTGAATGGTGCGGCCGACTTCACCTTCGAGAGCACGGACGCGGGTCACTTCCTGCATGAAGGAGGTGAGGCCGAGCGAACCGACATTGTCGAAGAGCTCGTAACCGGCGTTAGCGCTGTTCGGCAGGCCGCGTTCGGCAAGCAACAGGCGGGCCTTGCCCGTCATGCCGGCCGGTACGGTGATGCTTGAACCGTCTGTTCCGACCTGAAAATCGATGTTGCTTTCGGCGAGCGCCATGCTGATCTGGTTGAGATCGGGCGTCTCCAGGCCGACATAAAGCGTTTCCTGGGCCGGTTTGTTGACGAAAATGGCCGCCGCCAGGATGATTGCGATGGAAGCGGCGCCGACCCCACCAAGGATCATCAAACGCGTCCGCCCAAGCGAACCAAAGTTCTTAATAATCTGAACTAATTGATTTAACAGATTCATTCTGTTCTCGCACGATCCGTCAAAGACAAAGCAGGCTTATTGCCTCATTTGACGAATAGACGCCGAAACTTGTGCGAGCGTTTCGTTCGGCGCATGCGGGAATGAATTGCGATGCTAGAAGAAATCGAAGTCGCCGGCCGCCTTGCTGAGCGGCTGGGAGTGGCCGTGACGGGTACCGCCACCGAGAGCTTTCTGCATTTCGGCAAGCTTGACGAGGCTGAGTGCGGTGGCGACATCGATCGACCAGTTCTGCGGAATTTCACCGGTGATGGTGTCGATGAATTCAGCGAGACCCCGCGATTTCTGTACGGCGAGATCGATGCCCTGCATCACCTTCATGCTGTCAGGGGAATTCAGGATTTCCGAGCCGCCCAGTTCGATCAGCTGGGGTTCGATCCGCTCCATCAGGTAGGCCACGTCGTGAAGCTCGGAGACAATGCGCATCAATACGTCGCTTAGCGCCTCTACCGGCGATGGCGGCTCGATTATCGGTGTAAAAGTCATATAAAATCCTCGCCATTAAAAGAATTCGATACTGGTCTCGGCGGGCTTCTGCGGAGCGGCGGGACGCTGCTCGAGAGCGACAGTTCTCTGGGTTTCGGCACCGGTCAGGGGGTATTGCCGGGCACGGCCGGACACCGGCCAATATTCGATCTTTCGTCCATGCTCACCGCCTGTGCTGGAGCTGACCACCGGAATGCCTTCATCCCGAAGGAACTGCATGGCGAAGGCTGCGTTCTGCTCGCCGACATTCGAGAATGTCGAGATCGTCTTCGCTCCTCCGAATATCTTGGCCTCCAGCCGGTCGCGCCGCGCGCCCTTTTTCAGGAGGCCGTTGATCAGCAGTTCCATGAGATGCACGCCGTAGCGCGTGGCATCGCCGCCGGTCATCGGGGTGTTGCCTGTCCCCGGCAGCAGGAAGTGGTTCATGCCGCCGACACCTGCGACGGGATCTCTGAGGCAGGCTGCCACGCACGAACCAAGGATGGTCGAAAGCACCGCATCCGGGTCGCTCAAGACCTTGTATTCACCCTGAATGATGTGCACGCGGCGGGCCGCACCCTCAGTGATCATTTCAGGGCTCCAAACACGGCTTCGATAGCCGCTTTCATCTTTTCGATGGTGAAGGGCTTCGCCAGAACGTTGTTTGCGCCGAGCTGGGCAGCTTTCGTCACCAGCGCACGGTCGCCCTGTGCGGTGAGGATGATGAAGGCCGCCTTTTTGGTGTTCGGATTGCTGCGCACGGCCTGCAGGAAGCCGATGCCGTCCATCTTCGGCATATTGAAATCCGAGATCACGAGGTGGTGGGGCTGCTCCGTCATGATCTTCATACCCTGCTCGCCGTCACCGGCAGCGGTGATCTGCTTGAAGCCGAGCTGCGTCAGTGCGTCGCTGAGCAGCAGGCGGCTGGTCACCTGATCGTCAACGATCAGAACTTTGATTTTCTCCGCGATCGACATTATTCGGTCCCTTCCTTTCGGGCGGCTGTCATTTTCAATATTTCCTCGCCGATGGCAGCCAGCGGAAGCTGCTGCTCAACTGCGCCAAGTTCGTAGGCAACTCTTGGCATTCCGTAAACAACGCAGGTTTTTTCGTTCTGACCGAGCGTTCTTGCCCCTGCGTGTCGCATTTTCAACAACCCGGCAGCCCCATCGCGACCCATGCCGGTGAGGATCACACCGACGGCATTGCGCCCGGCGAGTTCGGCAACCGAATCGAAGAGCACATCGACCGACGGGCGATGGCCATTGACCGGCCCCCGCTCGACCAATCGGCAGCAGGGCGCCGATGTATTCGAAACCTGCAGATGGCGCTCACCACCGGGCGCGAGGTAGACCTTGCCGATTTCCAGACGGGCGCCGTCGGTCGCTTCCTCCACGACCGGCGCACAGAGCCGGTTCAGCCGTTCGGCAAAGCTCCTGGTGAAGGTCGGCGGCATATGCTGGGTAATGACGGTCGGCGGGCAATTCGCCGGGAATTTCTGCAGCACGGCGATCAGGGCTTCCACGCCACCGGTCGAAGAACCGATCGCCACGATCTTGCGGCCGACGCGGAAGTCGGCGACTGCGGGTGGCGGCGTGACGGCAGCGGGCTTGGCCGGTTGGGCGAAGTTGCGCTGCGTGCGGGCGGCAGCCTTTACCTTCTCGGCAAGATCGCCGAAGGGGCGCGGCTCGCCCGGCTGCGGCTTGCCGACGCAATCGAAGGCACCGATTTCGAGAGCTGCAAGTGTCGCCTCCGCGCCGCGATGCGTCATGGTCGAGACCATGATCACCGGCATGGGCCGCAGGCGCATGATCTTTTCGAGGAAGTCGAGGCCGTTCATGTTCGGCATCTCGATATCCAGGGTGAGGACATCGGGGTTCAGCCGCTTGATCGCCTCGCGCGCCTCCAGGGCGTCGCCGGCCTGGCCTATGACGTTGACTTCGGGATCCGAACTCAGGACGGCCGCAATCAGGCCGCGCATGGTCGGCGAGTCGTCAACAACGAGTACTCTTGCCGGAGCGCTCATGCCTTCCTCCCGAGACCTTTGGTCGTATAGCGGTAGGTGGTGATACCGATATTGTCGAAGACGTGCTTGGCCTCGCCCGAGACGCGCTCGGAGTGGCCGATATAGAGATGGCCGCCCTCCGGCAGCAGGCCGGCGAAGCGCTGCCAGATCTTGATCTGCGTCGGCTCGTCGAAGTAGATGACGACATTGCGACAGAAGATGACGTCGAACTTGCCCTTGAATGGCCATTGGGCCATCAGGTTCAGCTCGTTGTAAGTGATGATGCGCTTCACGCGGTCGTCGACCTGGAACTTGCGGCGTCCCTGAATCTCGACCTCGGTAAACCATTGCTTACGCATGGCAGGCGAGACGGTTTCCAGCGCGTTCTCGTCGTAAGCGCCGGCCCGGGCGATTGCGAGGATCTTCGGATCGATATCGGTCGCGAGAATCTTGAAGTCGTAGTCGGCAACGTTCGGCATCATTGACAGAACGGTCAATGCGATCGAATAGGGCTCCTGCCCATCCGAGGACGCAGCCGACCAGATCCGGACACGGCCGCCGGCGCGCGCCCGGTTCAGAAGATCGGGCAGCACATGGTCGCGCAAGTGCTCGAAATGATGGTTTTCGCGGAAGAAGCGCGTGAAGTTCGTCGTCAGGTGCGACAGCATCTCGCGCCGGGCGGCAGCACCTGCCGGCGAGGCGACAAGCTCGCAATATTCGCGAAACCCTGAAAGGCCAAGGTTGCGGATGTGCTTCGACAGACGCGAATAGACCAGCGAGGCTTTCGTCTCGTTGAGATAGATTCCGGCATCCGCATAGATCATGGCGGCGATTTCCGAGAGGTCGCGGCGTGTCAGCGGGTATTCCCCGCTCGCCAGCACCTCATCGGTCGACTGCCTCTGATCTTTTACGCCCAGTACATTCATGCGGCTTCGCTTTCGGTCTCGGGGAATAGGGCTTCGAGTTCGATCAGGCAGATCATTCGCTTATCGATGGCGAGAATTCCCCGAGCGAACTGGCGCTCGAGGTCGGAGGAGACCTCGGGCGTCGGCTGGATATCGTCATCGGTGACGGTCAGAATGTCGGACACCGCGTCGACCAGGAGACCCACCACCTTGCGACGGACCTGGGCGACGATGATGACGTGGCGGGCACTCGGATCGGTCGGCTTCATGCCAAGTCGGCCCGACAGATCGACGATCGGCAACACCGCACCACGCAGGTTGATCACGCCTATCATATGGGATGGCGAATGCGGCATCGCGGTTGCCGGGGTCCAGCCCCGGATCTCGCGAACCGACATGATGTTCACGCAGAATTCCTGATCGCCAACACGAAATGCGATGAGTTCGCTTCCGCCCAGGGTCAGATTTTTTGCCGTGTACGACATTGCCCTTTACCCTGCTGCCGCCAAAGACATTTCCGCCTTGAGGGACTGACCGCGCGAGGCGCCGACGACCGCGTCCACGTCAAGGATGAGCGCCACGCGGCCGTCGCCGAGGATGGTCGCTGCGGCGATACCCGGAACGTGGGTGTAGTTCGCCTCGAGGCTCTTGATGACGACCTGACGCTGGCCCTGGATCGCATCGACCATGAGCGCACGCTGACCGCCGCCTTCGGATTCGACGAGAAGTGCGACACCTTCGACCGGATTGGCCTGGGTGGCACGGAAGTTCAGGATGCGACCGACATCGACCAGCGGGCAGAAGCTGTTGCGGATCGAGATCAGGCGATGGTTCGCACCGAAGGAGTGGATCGCGGCGGCTTCCGGCTGCAGCGTTTCGACGATGGCCGTCAGCGGCACGACCAGCGTCTGGCCGGCGACCGTGACCACCATGCCATCGAGAACGGCGAGCGTCAGCGGCAGGCTCATCGTGAAGACCGAGCCCTGGCCCGGCCTCGACGTGATGTTGATGCGGCCGCCGAGCGCCTGGATAGAGCGCTTGACGACGTCCATGCCGACACCACGGCCGGAGATGTCGGAGATCTTGTCTGCCGTGGAGAAGCCCGGAAGGAAGATCAGGTTGTCGATTTCCTCGTCCGAGAGATTGGCGTCGGCCGGGATGAGGTCATTCTGGATCGCCTTCTGGCGGACCTTCTCGCGGTTGATGCCGGCGCCATCGTCGGCAAGCTCGATCAGGATGCGACCCGAACGATGTTTAGCCGTGAGGCGGACCGTACCTTCGGTGTTCTTGCCGGCGGCGGCACGCTTTTCAGGCGTTTCGATACCGTGGTCGACGGCGTTGCGGATCATGTGGGTCAGCGGTTCGGCCAGCTTGTCGATGACCGTCTTGTCCACTTCGGTGTTTTCACCTTCGGTGATCAGGCGGATCGACTTGCCGGTCATGTCAGCGATTTCGCGAACGATACGCGACATGCGCTGGAAGACCGGCTTCACGGGCTGGGCACGGATCGCCATAACCGAGTCCTGGATCTCGCGGGTGAGCTGCTGCAGCTCTTCGAGACCCATATTGATCGACGAGGTGCCGGTCGTATCATTTTCGATGACGCTCTGGGAGAGCATCGCCTGGTTGATGACAAGCTCGCCGACGAGGTTGATCAGGCGGTCGACGCGATCGAGATCGACGCGGATCGTCTGGCCGGCGCTGGCAGCATTGTTCTGGGCTGCGGCACTTGCCGCTGCAGCGGCAGCGGCGGCGGCCGATTCCTTCTTTTCGACGCGGGCAGCGGCAGCAGCCATCTGCGTGACATTGGTCGCCGTTTCAGCGGCGGCAACGGCAGCAGCTGTGTCGCCAGCCTTGGTCTCGGCAGCGGCAGGCACTTCGGCGGCACCGCCATCGTCCAGGATCGAGAGATCGAACGGAACCGGGATCATCGGCAGTTCTTCATTGGTCTCGCCCGGCTTGCTGTCCTCTGCCGGCTTCACGGTCAGATCGCAATCCCATTCGGCGAATTCGAAGACCGAGCGGATGGCGTCTTCGCCCTTGTCCGTCTTGATCGTGATGTTCCAGAAGAAATAGGCGCCTTCCGGATCGAGCTCGTCGAGGCCCGGCAGGGCGTCGGTGTTGCAATAAATGCTCATCTCACCGAGGCGGGAGAGATCGCGCAGCAGGAGAGTGGCGTCGTTGCCCTTCGAATAGAGCTCGAAGCGCGGCTTGAAAGTGATCTCGTAAGCCGGCAGATCGACCGGCTTCTCTTCGCCGCCGAAATCATCGAAGGAGAAGGGGATCGGTTGGAAGCCGCTGTCGTCGGTCGGCTTGGGAGCCGGGGCTGCGGCAACCGCAGCGGGAGCGGCCTTCGGTGCCGGCTTCGGCGCGGGCGCCTCGGAGATTGCAGAGGGAGACGGCAGCTCACCATTGGCGAGCGCTTCCAGTTCCTTGACGAGGCCGCGGCTTCTGCTTTCGTCGACACTGCCGCCGTCGCGGGCAGCATTGGTCAGGTCGGCGAGCACGTCAGCCGACTTCAGCATGACCTTCAGGACGTCCTGGGTAGGCTCTAGCTTGTTGGAACGAACGCAATCAAGTGTGGTCTCAAAGACGTGGGCGAAGGCGACGAGGTCATCCAAGCCAAAGGCGCCGGCACCGCCCTTGATCGAATGCACCGCGCGGAATACCGCATTGACGGTTTCCGGATCGCGATCGCCATCATTCATTTTCAGGAGACCGGATTCCAGCTCAGCGAGCTGTTCCTCGCACTCCTGGAAAAAGATCTCTTTGATTTCGTTCATATCCATAGGAGCAAATCCTGGGCTTTAAGCGGTTACACGCTCGATGGCATCGATCAGCTTGGCGGGGTCGAAGGGCTTGACGATCCAGCCGGTGGCACCGGCCTGGCGGGCGCGGTTCTTCTTTTCCGCATCGCTTTCGGTCGTCAGCACCAGGATCGGAATCGCACGGTACTTCTCGTTGCGGCGCACACCTTCGATGAAGCCGAAACCGTCGAGGCGCGGCATGTTGATGTCGGTGACGATGACGTCGGGATTGGATTCCTCGAGAACCTCGAGGCCTTCAACACCGTCTTCAGCCTGGATCGTCTCGAAACCCGCATTGTTCAGCGTTACGAGAAGCATGTTTCGGATGGTGCGGGAATCGTCCACCGTCAGTACTTTTTTCTTCATTGCCGGATCTCCTTGGCAAGCAGATGGTCGATATCGACGCCAACCAGCTGCATGGTTTTTTGAAATGCGTCGGACACTTTCGAGAAGGTGATCGACTGCTTGTCCTGGTCCCAGGTCTTCTCGGCGGCCATCAGAACCTGGGCGCAAAGAGCGCCGACGCGTTCGACTGCTGAAGCATCGATCGCCAGAGGGTTTCCTCGCATCGAGAGAAGCTTGTCGCGCAATGCGGAAGCCTCATTGAGATCAAGAACCGCTGGCAACTCCAGCATCTTGGCACTCTTCTTTGCTGCCATCAGCTTTTCCTTGTCCCCTTATCCCCGACCCGCGAAAGCGAGCCGACGTCATAATCCGATAGGTTAGTAAACATTCCGCCCACCTCCGGCACTTGCGAGAGGCTGAGGCATGCTGAAATCGTCATTTTCGTAGTCGTCTTCGACCGCTTCCGGACGAGTTGCGATTGCAACCGTCCGGGAGGCGGAAACACGCACCTGCTGAGGCCAGGTTGCGTAGGCATTTTCCCGCGCGATGCGGAATTCGCGGATCGTCTGGCCGAGTTCCAGAATGACCGTATGGAGATGATCGGCGCCCTCAGCCGAACACTCCGCAAATCCGGCGTTGTCGGCCACTTCGCTGCCAAGGCCCTTAACGTCTGCGGTCACGGCTTCGAGACCGGCGGCGTGTTCGCCCGTCTCGCCCGCGATGCCCGCGATTGCGGCGTTGATGTCGGTTACCTGGCGGACGATGCTGGCAATCGAATCCTGCGTACGGCCGACCATCTGTACGCCGGCATCCACCTGCGTCTTAGTGGTGGTCACCAGCGTCTTGATTTCACGGGCGGCTTCGGCGGAGCGCTGGGCGAGCGCCCGCACTTCCTGGGCCACGACGGCGAAGCCGCGACCGGATTCGCCGGCGCGGGCGGCTTCGATGCCAGCGTTCAAAGCAAGCAGGTTCGTCTGGAAGGCAATCTCGTCGATCGCGCCGATGATCTGGCCGATCTTCTCCGCAGACTGTTCGATATCAGCCATGGCGCTGATGGCGCGGCCGACGACCTCGCCGCTTTCCTCGACGGCCGCACGCGTGGCGGCCGCGGCCTGTTCGGCAGCACGGCTGCCGGCTGCACCCTCGCGGACCCGCTCGGCGATGCCGGCAAGGGTGGCGGCGGAAAGCTGCAGGCGCCGGGCCTGACCGGAAGCATTGCCGGCGAAGCTGCGGGATGCGCCGGCGAGCGATTGCGTTGCGGCCTCTGCCTTCGCATTGCGTTCGGCAATCGCGGCAAATTCCGTCTGAAGATTGTCGAGCGCTGCGTTCAGCGCGGCGGCGATTTCGGTGTGAGCGCCATCGACCGGTGCGCGCGGCGTCAAGTCGCGGGCCGACAGGCCTTCGATGACATCGCTGAAGATGCGGGCGACTTCAACCTCGCCTTCGGCACGCTGATCGGCGAGTGCGCGCTGCTGCGTGGAACGCAGCGCATTAAAGCGCAGCGAGACGGCGATTTCCACGTCGACCATGACGATGCGGATGATTGAGGTCATCAGGTCGGTGATCTCGCGAGCACGCCGCTTGGCCGACGGCAGTACCGGGCGGCCGGCCAGCTCATCGGCCAGACCTGAAATCACGTGTTCCAGCATGACCCCGTGTCCGGCCACGTGCCAGCGGGGGTCAAGGCCGATCTTGCTTTCGGTGTCGGAGAGAACCTTGACCCGCTCCGCATAGAGGCTGTCGAAACGCGCATCCGTCAGCACATCCCAGTGCGAGGATTGCAGGTCGTGCAGCCGCTCAATCTGGCGTTCGCTTTCGAAATTACGGGCGGCATCCGGAAAGGACTGGAAACGATGGAAAAGATCGCGCAGGCCCGCCTTCAGATAGGCTTCGAGAGCCGGCCGGTTGCGGCGGACCATCTCGCACTGGTCTGGATCGAGGCCGGCAAAACGCAGGCGGTCGCGCAGGCTGCCTGCCTGTGTCCCCCGAGCCTGATCTGATGGCATATCCTGCCTCAACGCCTGTCCCCAACCACTTTCCGGGCGAAGCCCGGCCAAAAACTTTTGACGCTTCCGAAGAATGCAAGACGCAGGGACGGTCTTCGCCATCGGTCACGACCGATGGGCTAAAGCCTCCTGATCAGCAATTCTGTTTCGGAGCGGCCTGAAGAGATGGATACCGGATCAACCGGTACGGCGGGACGGCGTCATGCCTGGTGGGAACGAGTGCATCTTCCCATTCCGACGTGTAACCCAATGTTTATGGTTAATTCCTTGCTTGAAGGTTAATAACCCATTCCTGCCGATAGGTTTTGAAACAATTAGGCAGACTTCACATAGTAAATACTGGCGGGGAGTTGCATCGCTGCTACAAGGCACGCGCAAGCTCTATGTTATAGACCCGTTTTATAGAGCCTGACATGACGTCAACAAGGAAAGAGAAATGATAGTTCTCGGAATGGGTTCCTGCCTGATCGCCATCACGATCGCCGCAGCCGTTGCCCTCCTCGATGTGATCTCTGCACATCGCGACAACCGCACGCTTCGCGTCTTCTGAGAGGCCACCGCGCCTCAAGCCTCCGTTTACCTTTCCCGTTGGCAGTCCGGTACCGTTGGTGTATCGACACGCGCTCCTGTGTCAGCGGAAGTCAGCAATTTATGTCAGCTCGGACCGGCCTCATCATCATCATGGCGTTTACGATCTTCCGCATCGTGACGCTGCATTTCGATACGACGGACCTGTTCGTCGATGAGGCGCAATACTGGTTCTGGTCGCAGAATCTCGATTTCGGCTATTATTCCAAGCCGCCGATGATCGCGTGGGTGCTCAGGATTTTCACCGAGCTTGCCGGCTCCAGCGACATCTACTGGCTGCGGCTTCCCGGTCCCCTCTTCCACATGGCGACCGCACTGGTGCTGATGAAGATGGCGAAGCGCTTCATCGGACCTGAGATCGAAGGCTGGGTCGGCGCGACCTATATCACGCTGCCGGCGGTTGCGCTTTCTTCGGTGTTCTTCTCCACCGACGTCATTCTGCTCTTCTTCATCGCCGTTGCGCTCGCTGTCTATTTCGAACTGACGCAGCGCCGCTCGATCGGACTGGCTCTTCTGATGGGTCTCGGCGTCGGGCTGGCTTTCCTCACGAAATATGCCGTGCTCTTCCTCGTGCCGGGCGGTGCGATCGCGATGCTGCTCATTCCGGCGGCGCGGATTTCCGTGCGCGATTTCATCATCGCGGTTGTTACTTCGGCGATTGTCGCCTTCCCGAACCTCTGGTGGAACCTTCAGAACAATAATACGACGGTGCGCCACACGCAGGATATCGCCCACTGGAGCGATCTCGGCATCGATCTTCGCGGTGGCCTGGAATTCTTTTCCGCGCAGTTCGGCGTCGTCGGCCCGATCGTCTTCTTCGCCATGCTCTGGGCCGTCTGGAACATGATCCGCGGCCGGAGCGAGCCACGCGAGAAGATACTCGTCTGGCTGTCGATTCCGGTCGTGTTGCTCATTACCCTGCAGGCGACCGTTGCCAAGGCCTATGCCAATTGGGCCGTCACGGCCTATGTGGCGGGCATCGTGCTGGCTGTCTGGCTGCTTGACCGCCTGTGGCCGAAGGGTCTCAGAACCTCGCTCTGGATCAATGGTGTCGCCTGCCTGCTCTTCCCCTTCGCGACGATTTTCTCGCACCAGCTGGTGCTGCCGAACGGCAAAGAGGTGATGGAGCGCTATCTCGGCCGTGCCGAGGTAAGCCGTGCGGCTGCCGATCTTGCCGCACAGGCCGGAGCCGGCATCATCGTCACCGACAACAGGGACATGGTCGCCGATCTCTTCCACACGCTGAGAGCCGCACCCTACAAGATCTATGCCCGCCCGCCGGCCGGCCTGCCGGACAGCTATTACGAACAGGAATTTGCGCTCCCGGCCGATACCGCGGGGCAGGTTCTGTTCCTGACCTCCAAGCCGCTGAGTTGCGCGAACGAAACGCCGGAAATGCTGAAAACCTGGCAGCCGGAAAAAGGCAACTATAGGGGCGATACGATCTATGTCTATAAGGTCGGTACGGCCTGCCTGATGCAGCCCTAAGGCGGCTTAATTCACGGGACCGGGGAGGCAGAGGCCGGTTCCGCCGCCTTCTATTTCGATAAATTTTACGCCGCCCTCCTCGAAGGCACGGCGTAGCTGCGCGTCCGTCGCACGATGGATTTCGTGGTGACGGCCTTCATAGTCGCGTATCGTGCTACGGGAGACGGCAGCCTTCTCGGCGAGATCCGCTTGCGTCCAATCAAGCAGACCACGAGCCGCGCGGCACAAAGCGGGCGTCAGAATTGTTTCTTTTGCGCCTTGACCCATAATTTCAAACCACCCATATTGGTCAATATAGATCATATATGTCATGTTTTGAACAGGATTTCCAGACCGGGAGAGAGCGATGCCCCACGATACGCCTTTGATTTCGACGATCGTCGGCGGCCTCGTGCTGGCATTTATCCTGGGCGCGATCGCCAATCGCCTGCGCCTGCCTCCTCTCGTCGGATATCTCGTCGCAGGCGTTCTCGTTGGTCCGCATACGCCGGGTTTCGTTGCAGATCAGAGCCTTGCGCCTGAGCTTGCGGAAATCGGCGTCATCCTGCTTATGTTCGGCGTCGGCCTGCATTTCTCCCTCAAGGACCTGCTTTCCGTGCGCGGCATCGCGGTGCCGGGTGCGGTTGTGCAGATCGGCTTTGCCACACTGCTCGGCTGGGGTCTTGGCGCTTTCATGGGGTGGCCGACGGGCGGCAGCCTCGTGTTCGGCCTAGCGCTTTCAGTCGCCTCGACGGTCGTGCTCCTGAAAGCCCTGCAGGAGCGGCGTCTCATCGAGACAGAGCGTGGGCGTATCGCCGTCGGATGGCTGATCGTCGAAGACCTTGCCATGGTGCTCGCGCTGGTTCTCATCCCGGCAGCCGCCAGCATCACCGGCGATGGTCATGGCCCGGTCGAGCCTCTCTCCGCGGGCCTCAACCGGCTTTTCGGCCTCGATCTCGGCGTCGGCGGCATTATCGCCATGACACTGGTCAAAGTGGCTCTGTTCGTCGCCCTGATGCTGGTCTTCGGCCGCAAGCTCATCCCCTGGACCATGCACCGCATCGCTCATACCGGTTCGCGCGAACTCTTCCGTCTCGGCGTGCTGGCAATCGCGCTCGGCGTCGCCTTCGGAGCGTCCAAGCTTTTCGGCGTGTCGCTGGCGCTCGGTGCCTTCTTTGCCGGCATGGTTCTCTCCGAAAGCGAACTCAGCCACCGCGCCGCCCAGGAAAGCCTGCCGCTTCGCGATGCTTTCGCCGTACTCTTCTTCGTTTCCGTCGGCATGCTCTTCGATCCGAATATCCTGATCGAACGGCCTCTGCCGGTTCTGGCGACCATCTTCATCATCATTATCGGCAAATCGGTCGCCGCCTTCCTGATCGTCCTTCTTTTCAAAAAGCCGGTCAGCACGGCGCTGACGATTTCGGCGAGTCTCGGGCAGATCGGTGAATTCTCCTTCATCCTTGCCGCGCTCGGCGTCGAACTCGGTCTGTTGCCGGCGGAAGGGCGCGACCTGATCCTTGCCGGCGCAATCATCTCGATCATTCTCAACCCGCTGCTCTTCTTCGTGTGCGACCGTATGCGGCCATTGCTGGAACGATCCAAGCACGAAGAGCCGGCGCCGGAAGCAGTTGCTCCGGCAGCCGATACCGGGCTCACGCATACAGAGGAACAGGCCGATACGGACCACGTCCATCCGACCGCTCTCAGCGGCCATGCGATCCTCGTCGGTTATGGCCGCGTCGGTAGCATTGTCGGCCAGAATCTCAAGTCATCGGGCACGCCTTTCCTCGTCATCGAGGATTCCGACAAGCGCATTACCGAACTGCGGAGCCAGGGTACCGAAGTGCTCTCGGGCAATGCTGTCGTCCGCGAAACGCTCGACCTCGCCAATCTCGCCGGCGCGCGCAGCCTCGTCATCGCCATTCCGAACGCTTTCGAAGCCTGTCGCATCGCCGAGCAGGGCCGCACCATCAATCCATCGATCCTGATCGTCGCACGTGCCCATTCCGACGCTGAGGTGGACGAACTGCGGCAATACGGCGCCGACACTGTGATCATGGGCGAGCGGGAAATTGCGCTTGGCATGGTTGACCGGCTCGCTCAAGTGCATCATGACAGTGGACCCTATGAAGACGGACCTTCGGCTGGTACAATCGTGCCGTCGGTGGAGCCTCCGCCTGAAAGAGAATGAGAGATTGCCGCGCCTTTGAGCCGATTTGGGAGTGAAATCGCAGAGACAGGGGAGACGGTGCTGGAAGAGCGCCGTCTGGCAAGCCGTATTGCCGCTTCCGTCGTCGTTGCGATCGTCGCCTATCTTGGCCTGCTCTTCGGTGGCAATATCGTCATCGGCCCTTCATCGGCGCCGAACAGCCTGTCTTCCTCCAGCCGGGATTCGCAGCAGACGCAGGTGACTGCGCGCGATGCCATTCGCGGCCTGCTGATCAGCGACCGCAAGGTGGCGCCGAAGCAGCAGCTCCACGATGCCGGCCCGGCATCGCTGAATGCCGCACCCGCACTGCAATTCGCCAACTGGCGCCGAGCCGCTCCGGCCCCTGAATTCGAGGCCCCGCTGCGCCCTGTCGTGGCCGGGGCTCACCAGCCCCGAGCACCGCCGCAGGTTGCCTGAATCACGTCGCCTTCGGGCGCTTCTGATCCAATAGACATGTAGACATGCCGCAGCGCGGTTGCGCCGGCCCAAGCATTATCCAAGGACTTAAAACATGCGCAATTCACCATGGCTGGTGTTCACCTATACGGTGATCATCGTGCTCGGCCTGTTGATCGCCCTGCCGAACGCGCTGCCGCAGAGCGTGCTGCAGCGTATCCCCTCCTGGCTGCCGCACAGCCAGGTCTCCCTTGGCCTCGACCTTCGTGGCGGCTCGCATCTCGTGCTTGAGGTGGACGAAGCCGACCTCACCAAGGAGCGCCTGAATTCGCTCCTGCAGGACGCACGCCGCGTATTGCGTGAAAAGAATATCCAGCCGAAATCTGTCGTCCGCAACAACAACAACATCGTTGTCTCGCTCGCCGACCCGTCGCAGAGCGATGCGGCCGTCACCCAGCTTCGCACCCTTGGCAACGTGATCTCCAGCGGCATCAGTGCCGGCCAATCCGACCTTGCGGTCACGGCCGACGGCGGCAATATCACTATCGGCTTCTCGCCGGCCGGTATTGCAACCAATGTCGACAATGCGGTCGCGCAGAGCCTTGAAGTCATCCGCCAGCGCGTCGACCAGGTCGGCGTTGCCGAGCCGACGATCCAGCGCATCGGCGCCAACCGCATTCTCGTGCAGCTTCCGGGCGCCCAGGATCCGTCCCGCCTTCGCGAACTTCTCGGCTCTACTGCCAAAATGTCCTTCCACATGCTCGCCCCGAACGGCCAGGCCGGTCCGGGTGTGACGATCATGAAGGATGACGAAGGCAACTCCTATCCGGTTCTCGATCGCGTCGAGATTTCCGGCGACCGCCTCTCGGATGCCCGCGTCAGCTTCGACCAAAGCCAGCAGCCGGTCGTCACCTTCCGCTTCGACAGCGCCGGTGCGACCCGCTTTGCTGATATCACCCGCCAGAACGTCGGCAATCCCTTCGCGATCGTGCTTGACGACAAAGTGCTGAGCGCACCTGTCATCCGCGAGCCGATCACCGGTGGTTCGGGCCAGATCTCCGGCAACTTCACCACCGACAGCGCCAACACGCTGGCGGCCATGCTGCGTGCCGGCGCCCTGCCCGCCAAGCTGACCGTGATCGAAGAGCGCACCGTCGGCGCCGACCTCGGAGCGGATGCGATCCGCATGGGCCTCTATGCCGGTATCGTCGGCTTCGTGCTCGTCGCCGGCTTCATCTTCGTGCTCTACGGTGCATGGGGCATCCTCGCGAACACTGCGCTTCTCATCCACACGATCCTGACCTTCTCGGCGCTGACGCTTGTCGGCGCGACATTGACCCTGCCCGGCATCGCCGGCGTCGTGCTCGGCATCGGCCTCGCGGTCGACGCGAACGTCCTGATCAACGAACGCATCCGTGAAGAGACGCGCAAGGGCAAGAGCGCCTTTGCGGCCATCGACACCGGCTTCCGCCGCGCCTACTCGACTATCATCGACGGCAACATGACGGCGCTGATCGCTGCGGCCATCCTGTTCTGGTTCGGCTCCGGCCCGGTTCGCGGCTTTGCGGTGACCATGGCGCTCGGCCTGATCATCTCGATGTTCACCTCGGTCGCCTTCGTGCGCGTCACGATGATCGAGATCACCCGCCGCCGTAAGCTGAAGACGATCAACATCAAGCCGCTGTTCCCCTTCTTCAGCCCCTACGACAAGCATATCGAGTTCATGAAGGCGCGGTTCTTCGGCGTTACCGTTTCCGCGCTGCTGTCGATCGCTTCGATCGCCCTCTTCATTTATCCGGGCCTCAACTACGGCGTCGACTTCCGCGGTGGTATCCAGATGTCGGTGAAGACACAGGACGCTGCCGATCTCGGCCGCTTCCGCGAGGGTCTGAATGGCCTCGGCCTCGGCGAAGTGGCGCTGCAGTCCTTCGGCGACAACAACACCATGCTGGTGCGCGCGCAGCGCCAGGACGGTGGCGAAGAAGCCCAGACGGCAGCCGTCACCAAGCTCAAGGCTGAGATCGTCAAGATCGACCCGTCAGCGACCGTCACCGGCACCGACGTCATCGGCCCGAAGGTCAGTGGCGAGCTTGCCTGGGCCGGCATCCTGTCGGTCGTCATCGCCAGCCTGGCGATGCTGTTCTACATCTGGTACCGCTTCGAATGGCCGTTCGCAGTCGGCGCCATCGTCACCCTCATACTCGATGTGACCAAGGCGATCGGCTTCTTCGCGCTGACGGGGCTGGACTTCAACCTGACGGCAATCGCGGCGATCCTGACGCTGGTCGGCTACTCGGTGAACGACAAGGTGGTCGTTTACGACCGCATGCGTGAGAACATGCGCCTCTACAAGTCGATGCCGCTGCGTGAGATCATCGACAAATCGATCAACGAGACGTTGGCACGAAGCCTCTACACCAACGCGACGGCCTTCCTTGCCCTGTTGCCGATGGCGATCTGGGGCGGCAGCGCGGTTGAAAGCTTCGCGATACCGATGGTCTTCGGCATTCTCGTCGCCGCTGCATCCTCGGTCTTCATTGCGGCGCCGATCCTGCTCTTCCTCGGCGACTGGCGCCGCCGCCATGCCAAGGCGGTTGCGGCTTCCAACGACGCAGCCGTCGAAATCATTCCGCCGGACGCAGGCCAGCCGCGCAAGACGGCAGGCTAAAAGGTCGACATACGTGGACTTGGAGAGGGCGCCGGTTGCACAGCCGGCGCCCTCTTTCTATGTTTGGTTCAAAGAGATCGGGAGCACCGCCAAATGTCTTCCAAGCCGACGGCGAAAAAGCCGGAAACCGGTTCCACCGTGAATCCGGAGGAGCGTATCAAGCGCTTCCTCGCGACTGCCTCGCACGACCTGCAATCGCCGCTCCGCCATATCGCCATGTATGCGGAAATGCTGCTCGACGATCTGGAACCGATGCTGGACAGCGAACAGCTGCAGAGCCTCAGGGCGATCATCGATAAGGCCCAGACGGCACAGCGGCTCACCAAGGCATTGATGAGCCTGGCGGGAACGGGTCCGCAGATCGCTATCGGCGACGTCCACCTCACCGATATTGCGCGGGATGCCTGGAAGCAGGTGCTCGAGGAATTTCCCGCCAACGGCGCGACACTTGCTGCGGACAATCTACCCGTTATCCGCAGCGATGCCGCACTTCTGACCATTGTTCTGAAGCACCTCTTCTCCAATGCCCTGACTTATCAGGGCGCCACAGCGCCGCATGTCACCGTGACGGCAGCACGGGAAAGTGCGGACTGGCGTATCATCATTTCCGATAACGGCTGCGGCATCGAGCCGGCCTATCAGGAGAAGATCTTCGATGCGTTCTGGAAGCTGCCGAAGGCCGGCAGCGTACCCGGAGCGGGGCTGGGTCTGACGACCACCCGCGAACTGCTCGGCGCGCTCGGCGGTGATATCAGGCTAGATCATTCCGATGAGAGCGGCAGCCGCTTTGCGATCCGTCTGCCGACCTGAGGATAAAGCGTGCCGCAATCTTTCAGGTTCGCGTACCACGCTTTAACTCTTGGTCTTACGCATGTCGTGATCGCAAAACCGCTGCACACTTTTGCGGGACGCGCGTCAGGCGCTGTAATCGTCCTTCCAGAAATCCGGCACGTCATAGGTCACGTATTCGCGGATGATGTGCTGCAGGGTCTGCACGTCGATCTCATCCTTGCCGATGCGGAAGTCGACGCCGTAATCTGGGAATTCCTGGAAATAATTGCCTGATATATCGGTCGAGATGACACCGATCGGACCGGTATAGCCGATGCCCCTGAGCTCGGGCACGGTCTCGCGAAAGTCTGCATTCGGCAGCAGACGGTTGTCGAGAAGGATGAGGTCGAAGCGGCTGGCCTTCACCTTGTCGAGCGCATCGCCGATCGATTGGGAATATTCGACATCGACACGCGGTTCGGAGAGATCTGCGATCTTTTTCTTGAGCGAACGGAATTCGATGAACTCGTCATCGACGAACAATACCTTCACTGCATTCCTGCGCGTTGCTTCCGCACTCATCGCTTCATCTTTCCCCGACATGAAACCGGCTCATGAAACCAGACCGTTTCGCAGCGCAATCGCCACCATATGAACGCGGTTGACGGCCCCAAGTTTCCGGACTGCAGCGGTGATATGCGAATTGACCGTATGTTCCGAAAGGCCGAGGATGATGGCGATCTCCGCGGAGGTCTTGCCCTCGCTCGTCCATTTGACGATTTCGGTTTCGCGCTGCGTGAGCCGACCGGACATTTCCTGCGTCAGGATTTCCTCATACAGCTTATCGAAGATGCGCATGGCGTCGAGCAGGACATCCGCCACCTCGCCCTGGTCTGGCTCCTGGCACTGGCCACTGAGCACCAGACAGTAACGACGCCCCTCTGGCGTGAACAGCGGGATGAAAAGGAATGTGCTGCCGCTGAATTCATTTAAGACGAGGTCCGACGGATAGCCTTCTATTACAGCACTTTTCCCGTGAACCGGCGTCGTCAAAAACTGAGCCGTCCGCGCCTTGGCAGTTCCGAGCGCTTCCTTGAGGGTCTTGACAAAGAGGCTCATGCGCCGTTCGGCGACATTGGTAATCACAACCTCGCGCGCTCCGAAGGGAGCTGCAGCTTCCGAGATGCGCGCCAGGGTAAAATTATCGAAATTGTAATGCTGTGCGGCCGCCTTCAGCAGGCGAAAAAAATCCGTGCGATTGATGGCCCGGCTAAGTTCCGGACCAGCATGAAAAGGAACTGCGGCAGCACTGGTCATTCCCACTCTTCCTCCTTCCCCCAATTATCAGTCCGCCGGTCCCGAAATCTTGGGATATACGTCCTAAACGCGAACGGTTACAAAAATTGCGAGACAGTTGATGACCGACGACGAAAACAGGGGCTTTTCGATATGTCAGGCGGAAACATCTCAACTACAGGTGATGCACAGGACAGTTTACGCGAATAGTGCTCTTACCTAGGGGTCCTAATCTTTCCGTATTCAACATCCATGGATGCGGAAGACAGTGCCAGAAGTAAGCGCGGAGAGCCGGTCGGCCCATTCAGCTAAGGGGTTGGCTGACGTTCGTGGCGGCGAACACGGATCGGGCGGCTCTCTTAGCGCTTTTTGGTTTTCTTCTCTTCGGTTGCATCTTGAAATGCACTGTCAGGCTTGTCAATTGCGCTTTCTTGCATTCACATGACGCGCCGTGCATGCAGTCAAGGCACCCTTGCCGCAATCATAGATTGCTGACAATTCCGACAAGATCCAGTGGCTTCTCAAGATAGAAATCGGCACCGGCAGCAAGCGCCCGTTCACGGTCCTCCACCGCATCCGAACCGCTGCAGATGCCGAGCTGCATGGCTGAAAAGCGGCCGTCCCGCCGCAGTCGCGCGATCAGTCCGCTGCCGCTGTCGAGCGGCATGTAGAGATCGGCGACCAGTATATCCGGCACGCCTTCACCTGCTTCCAGACGCCCCTCAAGCGCCTCGAATGCAGCCTGCGCGGTGGAAAAGCAGAATAGATCAACATCCACTTGCTGTTTCTTTCGGATATAGTCGAGATAGAAGAGGTCATCCCTGCTATCGTCAACGTAAAACAAGGTCGGCATCTGACACCACAATCCGGATATTGTTTCGCTCGTCCTGCACTGTCCTTCGTTGGGACATTAACGCCACTTCACTAAAATTCGATATCGGCCTTCAGGGATTTGCTGTCGAATAAGCGCGTTTCGCGCAACAATCTGCCTATTGAGTATTCGGCTATTTCGGAAAAGATGGCTTGCCAGGAAGGACATGACAAGGAGGTGGTGCACGTGCGGGATACCGCTATATCAGGATGGGACGGGACCGAAAGCGGACGTTACCGCATGGTCGCGCTCGTCATCGGCTGCCTGCTGGTCCTGCTCGGTCTGACCGCGCTGACCGGGTGGCTGCTGGAGGCCGAGATCATCATCTCGATCATGCCGGGCTTTCCGTCCATGGCGTTCAATACCGCCATCTGTTTCGTGCTGTCGGGTATCGGGCTTGCCACGTCGATGGGGACAGGCAAGCGCTACCGCTTCGTGCCCGTCATTGCCTGCAGCCTTGCGGCTCTTCTTCCCGCGGTGCGCCTGACGGAGATCATCACGCTCGGCCGCACGATTCACAATGTCGATGTGTTCCTGACGCAGTTTCTCATCTCTCCAAGCTTCGTCGAACAAATCGGCGGCGGCATGGGGCCGAACACGGCGTTGATCTTCCTGATATCAAATCTCTCCATTCTTTTTGCTCTCTATGAGAGGGAGTCGCGCGGTCAGCTCGTACAGGAACTCACCAGCTATATCGCGATCACGCTCGGCATGATCGCGCTTGCCGGATACATCACCGATGCCGAACAGGGGTATCGCTGGGGTCCCTATGCCGCGATGGCGCTGCATACGGCTATCGGCCTGGTGGCTTTCGGCTGCGGGCTTCTGGCCAGATCCTGGTGGATGTTGCCGACCAACAGGGCGCAAATCCCCCTGTGGATACCGGCAACGATCTGTTTTACCGGCCTCATCGTCGATCTCTATACGCCGCTCGGCGTGGCAAACGGCATTCTCTATGTCCCGCTCGTACTGACAGCGCTCTGGTTTGGCAATCGCAACGCCCCGATCTTCTTCGCTTTCGTCTGCACTGTCCTGATCCTGCTCGGCTTCTTTGCCGTCAACCATTCACAGGACGAATATTGGCGGGAGGCCACCAACCGCTCGATCACGTCAGCGACGCTCTGGCTGGTTGCCATTTTCGTTTTCTATTTCATGCGCAATAGCCAGCATCTTGAGACCGAGCGCATCCGCTTCAGCGCGCTGGTACGCAATACGCCTGATGCAGTGATCGCCATCGACGAGGCGGGGCGGATCACGAGCTTCAATTCCGCCGCCGAGACCATGTTCGGCTACACACCGCTGGAGGCAATCGGCAACAACATCAAGATGCTGATGCCGGAACCCTATCATTCCGAACATGACGCCTATCTCGGCAATTATCGGCGCACTGGCGAGGAACGCATCATCGGCACGACGCGCATGGTCTCCGGCCGGCGCAAGAACGGTGTGGTCTTCCCTATCGACCTCTCGGTCAGCGCCGTCGTTGCCGGCTCAGGCAAGACCTTCGTCGGCATCGTGCGCGACATCAGCGAGCGCGTGCGGCAGGAAGAGCGGATGAAGACGACACTTGCACAGCTCGAGGAATACACGGCCGATCTCGAACGCTCCAATCACGATCTCGACGAGTTTGCTTATATTGCCTCGCACGATCTCAAGGAGCCGCTGCGCGGCCTGCACAATCATTCCCGTTTCTTGCTGGAAGATTATGAAGACAAGCTCGACGAAGACGGCGTGCGCCGGCTCAATCGGCTGGTTCGCCTCAGCCAGCGCATGGAAAAGCTCGTCAACGATCTTCTCTATTTTTCGCGAATCGGCCGCCAGCAACTCGCCGTCAAGCGAACCGATATCGGCTCGATCGTCCGCGATGTCGTGTCCACCATGGAGCTTCTTCTGGAGGAGCGGCATGCGAAAGTCGTCATCGACGGCGTGTTGCCAGAGGTCATCTGCGATGCCCCTCGTGTGACCGAGGTGTTTCGCAACCTCATCACAAATGCCGTCAAATATAACGACAAGCCCCTGCCGCTCGTCAGCATCGGCTATCTGGAACATTATGCCGGCAAAGATGGAACGACGGCACGCAACGTCTTCTATGTGAAAGACAATGGCAAAGGCATACCCCAACAGTTCTACGATGATATTTTCCGCATTTTCAAACGGCTCGAAAAATCGCAGGATTCCGACGACGGCACCGGCGCCGGGCTTACTTTCGTGCGCAAGATCATCGGGCGTCACAATGGCGAGATATGGCTGGAATCCGAAGTCGGCACCGGCACGACATTCTATTTCACTCTGGGAAGGAAGCGCGAGGGGCAGAATGCAGCAGCGTGACACGCAACCGATCCTCATCGTCGAGGACAGCGAGGACGATTTCGAAGCGACGATGCGCGCCTTCAAGCGCACCAATCTGCGCAACCCCATCCGCCGGGCCGCTTCCGGCCAGGAAGCCCTCAATATACTCGCAACCATGGCGCCGAAACCCGGCCTCATCCTGCTCGACCTCAACATGCCGGGCCTCGACGGGCGCAAGACGCTGGAGGCGATCAAGTCCAACGCGCATTGGCGCAAAATCCCGGTCGTGATCCTCACGACATCGGACGACGAGCGCGACGTCGAAGGCTGCTATGCGCTCGGCGCCAATACATATGTACAGAAGCCGGTCGATCTCGACGGGCTGTTTGCCGCCATCCAGCGGCTCAAGGAATACTGGTTCGAAATCGCGATCCTGCCTTTAGAGGACTGACGTTTGGCGGAAGACTGCAGCGTTCTGATCATCGATGACAGCATAGACGACCGGGAAGCCTATCGCCGCATGCTGGGGCGCGTTTCCGGCACGAACTATACCGTCATCGAGGCCGAGAGTGGTGATGAAGGTCTCACCCTCAACAGCCAGAGGCGCCCTCACTGTATCTTGCTCGACTATTCGCTTCCCGGCCGCGACGGCCTTGGCGTGCTCTCTGAGATCCTCGCCCAAGATGCCGCCACCAATGTCGTAATGCTGACCGGCCAGGGCAACGAGACTGTCGCAGTCGAGGTTATGAAGGGCGGCGCGCGTGACTACCTCACCAAGGATTCGTTGTCACCCGAGACGCTGCATCGCTGCATCCAGAACGCCCTCATGCATGGCGCGCTGGAGGCAAAACTGGAGCAGAAACGGCAATCGCTGGAGATCTTCACCCGCGCGATGGCACATGATCTCAAGGAGCCGCTGCGAACGATCAAATCCTTCAGCCGCATCCTGCATGGCTCAGCCGAACTGCCGAGCGAAGACCGCGAGCTGCTCGATTATATCCTGAGCGCCGCCGATCATATGGAAGACCTTATCGTCAAGGTATCGGGCTTCACGAGGCTGGAGGTTTCGAGCGAGCTCGAGCTCAAGCCGGTTTCGCTGTCGGCCGTGCTCGATCAGGTGGAGCACAATCTGCATCAACAGATCGAAAGCCGACAGGCGATCATTATCCGCGGCCGATTGCCGGAGGTGATGGGCGATGCGACGCTGCTCATCCAGCTTTTGCAAAACCTCGTGTCCAACGCGATCCGCTATTGTGGGGATACGGTTCCGGAAGTGCGCATTTCGGCCATGGCAGACAGGGGGACATGCCGCCTGACTGTCGGCGACAATGGACCGGGCATCGCCCCCGATCATCGTGAGCTGATCTTCCAACCGTTCAAGCGTCTCGTCGGCCGCGGCATCGAAGGCACGGGGCTCGGGCTTGCGATCTGCCGGCGCATCGCACAGCTGCACGGCGGCTCCATCTGGTGCGAGGCTAAGACCGGCAGAGGTGCCACCTTCCTGCTCGAAGTACCGCTCGCGGAGATATCAGGCAAACAGCCGGTCGCCAGTGAACAGCCGCAGGCGGTAAAAACATCCGGCCATACGGGCGAAGGAAGCGGCCGGCTCGCCGAAGTGCTGCTGGTGGAAGACAGCCCGGCCGATATCCAGCTTCTGAAGATCAAGCTGATGCGGCGCGAGAAGGTGAGTTTCAACCTGCATGTGGCAACCAATGGCCGAGAGGCGATGCAGCTTCTGGAGCGGCGCGCCAGCGTTCCCGACGAGCCGCAGATCGACCTGATGCTGCTCGACATCAACATGCCGATCATGGATGGTTTCGAAGTGCTGAACGCGCTCTCAGCCGATCAGCGGCTGAGCCGGATTCCGGTCTGCGTGCTCAGCACGTCAAGCGACGAAGGCGACATGCAACGGGCAAAAGAGCTTGGCGCGCTCGCCTATATGATCAAGCCGCCGACGGTGCAGCAACTCGAAGAAGCATTGGAGGAGGTCGACACGCTGGAGCTCCTGCCGCGCGGTGATGCACTTGTGCTTTTTGCGGAACAAAATTAGGGAAAAGGCCATTGGCAACGGCATGACGCTAGCAACGACCCTCATACTCTCGCTCCTGGCCTCTTTTCAATTCGGGCTTTCATCCATGGCTTCAGGCATACACCATATCACGCTGATCACCCGCAAGGTGCAGGCGAATGTGGATTTCTACGCCGGATTCCTCGGCATGCGGCTCGTCAAACAAACGGCCGGTTTCGAAGACGCCACACAGCTTCATCTCTTCTATGGCGATGCCGAGGGCACTCCGGGCTCACTCGTCACCTTTCTCGTCTGGGAGGACGGCGCACCAGGCCGCGCCGGCTACGGCCAGATCAACGAGGTGTCGCTGGCGATCGATCCGACCAGTATCGGTTACTGGCTGACGCGTGCCATGCGCTTCGGCTTCCGCTCGGAAGGCCCTGCGGACGAGTTCGGCGAGCCGGTGCTGCGGCTGAAGGATCCTGACAATGTCATCGTCAAGCTTGCCGGCGCCAAGGATCTGAAATCGCCGGCTGCCTGGGATGGCGGCGATGTGCCGGTCGAGCATGCCGCGCAGCGCGTGCGCGGCGCGACCCTGCTGACCGAAAGGCCAGCCGAGAGCCGTCATTTCATCGAAAGCCATTTCGGCTACAGGTTCCAGGCAAATCGCGGCACGATCGACCGCCTCGTCTCGCAGTCGGGAGACGTCATCGACGTGCGCGATGCGCGCGGCTTCTGGTCCGGCGCGCCGGGTACCGGGACGGTCGACCACGTGGCTTTCCGCGCAGATGACGACGAAGCCGTGCTCGCCGTTCAAAAGGCGCTTGAAAACGAAAACGCCTCGGCGACCAATCTGCACGATCGCAAATACTTTCGCTCGCTCTATGCCCGTGAGCCCGGCGGCACGCTTATAGAGCTTGCCACCAACCAGCCGGGCATGATGGTGGATGAGCCGAAGGCCACACTCGGAACCAAGCTCTTCGTCCCGCCGAAGGATTCGATCACCAATCTCAGTGATCTGAAGGTCGTGCTGCCGCAGTTTTCCATGCCCGGCAAACCGCGCATCAATTATCGCGATCTGCCCTTCGTCCATCGTTTCTATACCCCGCCCGATCCGGACGGCAGCGTCTTCGTGCTGCTGCACGGCTCCGGCGGCAACGAGACGACACTGATGCCGCTGCTGAACAAGGTTGCTCCACGCGCCACCCTTCTCGGTGTGCGCGGCCGCGCGACCGAGGAAGGGTTCCCGCGCTGGTACAAGCGCATCACGCCTTTCTCCTTCGACCAGGACGACATCAAGAACGAGGCCGAGGCTTTCGCCGCTTTCATCGAAGGCGCCGTCAAATCCTATGGTCTCGATCCGAAGAAGGTCGTCTATGTCGGCTACTCGAACGGCGCGAATCTTCTGAATTCGCTGCTCTACCTGCACCCCAACCTGGTGCACAAGGCCGTGCTGCTACGTTCCATGCCGGTGCTCACCGCCTATCCGCATGCCGACCTGAAAGGCACGGACCTGCTCGTCATCAGCGGCAAGATGGACGCTTACGGCAAATATGCGAACGAGCTGCAAGAGCGGCTGAAGACGTCGGGCGCGACCGTCGATTCCGACATCATCCCAGGCGGTCACGATCTGGGCGATGCCGACGTGCCGATCATTCAAAAATGGCTGCTGCAGAAAAACAAACTGCAGGAAACCCAATAGCCTACCAGTGGAAGCTATCTGGGCATGATGCCGGAACGGCATCCAATATCGGCGTTGCGTTACGATCGATCCCGTAAAGCCTTGCAAAACCGGCGTCTTTTAGAAGACGGATACCCGCTGGCATGACGTCGCCGACATTCTGATCGACGGCATCGGCGTTGACGACCAGAATGAAATCGAACTTGCTGCGCCAGTCGACCAGATAGGGCGTGAAGCTGGCGGCTTCCGCCATCAGACCTGGACAGGACAGCACGCCGGTCGAAAAGAGATTTCCTTCCGGTACCGAGCGATCCGACCAGGATGGACGGACGGCAAGAGGCTGCTTACCCTGCGCGCTGAAGAGCGTCGGGACAAAAGCATGCGCCAGTGGAACGGCCAATGTCGGCAGATGCCGGAACGTATCCTGGCTGAATGCATAGTGCCGCTGATCCGGCTTTATGTCGCCAGGAGCAGACTCGTGCTGCAGCGGCAGGATCGCAGCGCCCGAGGGAACGGCTTCCAGTACTTTCTCGACGCTTGCAACATCGGCCTGGCCTCGCCACCAGTTATAGCCGATCCAGAGGGTCCGGCCGAAGACAGCGACATTCAGCACAAGGAACAGGATCACGGCCCGCCGCCGGCCGATCTTTTGAAAGGGGCAGATCATCACCATGCCGACAAGAGCGGCCATGATGGGAAAGCGCCAGCTTATCCATCCCGTGCCGAAGGCATGAAGCGGCGAAAGGATGGACAGGGCAAGCAGGCCTGCAGCCGTGACCACAAGACCTGCGTGGACGCGCAGGCTTTTCCCGGTAAGCGCTCTGCTGCAAACGAGCAGGATCGGCACGAGAAAAATCGCGTCGACGAATGCAACATAGGTCCAGATGGCCGAGAGCAGATTGGAAATCAGCAGTATCGGGCTGTCGTTCCAGGTCGCCATGATATCACCGGCCTGGCTTCCGGGAAGATCGGCAGCGGTCAGCGCCAGCGCCGCTGGTGACAGCAAGCAGGCTATTATCGCCGCCGCGAGCTTGCCGATAAGGCGCAGCATGGCCTGGCGTGAATTCAGCACATCGAAGCGCCAGGAAAATTCCAGCCCGCAGATAATCGCAAGAAAGAAGCCCGCGGAAAATAAGTGGACGAGGGTGAGCAGCAGTGAAACCGCCACCCGCCACAGGAAGAGCCTGGCCGCAGAACCGGGCAGCAGTCGGTGATCCACCGTTGCAAACAGCAATGCGAGGCCGAGGCCGATCTGGAAATTGATGAAACCGCCGATCAGCGTGGCGCACCAGGCGAGGTAGAGCATGCCGATCTGCCAATAGTGGCTGCCGCCAAACAGGCGACGATGCAGCACGATGGCGCCTGATGGAGGCAGGACAATCGCCAGGAACAGCAGGGCGCGGGCGAGCAGCGCAACGCCGATAACGGGACCGATGAAGCGGGCGAGCAGGTCGATGCCGACATTGGTGAAGGTGCGGTTCCACTCGATCGTGTAGATTTCGGGAAATGGTGCTTCCTTTATGCCGCCAGCAAGCAACCACATGCGGGCATAATGGTTCGCATAGTCGAGCAGTGGCGGAAATTTGAAGAGGCTGACAAGGATGGCGACAAGGACCATGAAGAAGACCAAAGGCGCCGTCGACGCCTGCCGGACAGCGACGTCCTGCGGCTTTTCCGCCCTATGGACCTCCACTGAAAATATCTGATCAAGGTTCGCCATAGCCAATCCTGTCCGAACTCCGGGACAGGTCTAACAGCCAATGGTCAAGCTTCCTTTAAGCGGGATCACCCTCGCCTTGCGATCATGATGCCGGCGAGAACGATCAAGCCGCCCAGGGCTTGCATTACCGTGATGTGCTCGTTGAGCAGAGCCCAGGCGAGAATGGCCGCCACGACCGGCTGGAGAAGCAATGTCAGCGAGGAGAAGGCCGCTGGCAGATAGGCAAGCGCATAGGTAATCGCCACTTGTCCGCCAGCATGGCTGACAAAAGCCAGGCCTGATACCACCGACCAGCCGTAAAGGCTTGCCGGCAGCATGTGGCCTTCGAAGAAGAAAGCGAGCGGGAAGACGCCGACTGCGGCAGAGGCGGTGCTCCACAGCATGATGCGGATCGTATCGAAACGGCTGCGCAGCGCGCCGATCGCCAGGATGTAGCAGGCGTAGAAGAAGGCGGCGATCATGGCGACACCATCGCCGCGCAGGTCGCCATTGCCGAATGCGGCAGGTCCGCCCTTCAGCACGACCACGCCGGCCAATGCCAAGATGAGGCCGAGCACGAAGACGCGGGTAACTTTGGCCCCGAAGAACAGAGAGCCGATGGCGGTGACGAAGACGGGCGCAAGGTTTGCGAGCAATGTCGCGTTAGCAACCGAGGTCATGGTGATCGACAGATGCCAGGCCGACAGATCGAGCGCCAGCACGGCGCCAGGCAGGATGAGCAGACCGTAATCGGCAAGGCTCTTGGGTTTAGGGCCGGTATCCTTGCGCAAAAGCGAAAAGATGAAGATCGGGATCAGCGCCAGCGCCACACGCCAGAAGGCCGTCGCCATCGGCCCGACTTCGGAAAGCCGCACGAAGATCGGCGATCCGCCGATCGCCGCGCCGCCGATAATGAGGGCGACAAGCGGGAGACGGCTGGAAGAGGGAGTTTCGGAAACGGCGGAAGCGGCCTGCGACATGATCTCGATGCTTTCTGCGCGACCTTTCGGTCAGGCCGCTACGCTGCGACTATCAGGAGTCGCGCGCCGATGACAGTCAGAGAACGACAGATCGATCAGAAATTGTTCGCGAATTATCCCGCGGATACGGCTTTCAGCTTCTCAGCGATCTCGCGTGCGACGAAGACTGTATGTTCCGTTATCTGCGGCAAGCCCATCAGTTCCCCGAACGTGCCGCGTGCAAGCGGCCCTGAAATGAGCAGCGACGAGATCACCGTGCCTTCCGGTCCCAGAGCCTCGGAGCGCTCGCTGCAAGCAAGCCCGAGGCCGGTCGGGTCGAGGGCGAGATAGCCCTCTCGCGCGAGTTCGCCGAGCCAGGGCTGCGTCTGCAAAATGCCGCCATGCGCCGGACCGGTCGTGACGAGGACGGCATCGAACGTCCTCTCCAATTTTTCACGTGCGTGGCGCGGCTGGAGCGTGATGTGGATCGCCTCACCCTCTGCCTTCGCATCGGCGACGGATGCCGCAAGGATTTCCAGCCTGCCGGCTTCGATTGCAGCATCGAGCACTTCCTCCACCTGCGGCGCGATGCGGAAGCGGTGAACATCCCAATAAGGCCGCAGATGCCGAACGATCCGCCGCCGCTCGACAACCGGCAAACTACGCCAGAGATCGTGGCCCTGGCCGCGCACCTGATCGATCACGGCATGCCAACTCTGGCCCTGTTCGGTCGCCTGGCGGATCGTCTGCCGGATAAGGCGCAACAGCGCAATGGCTGACAATGCCGGCTCGGAGATAAAATCACCGAACGCTTCCTGCGGGACGGCAGCATGGCCGCGCGAACGAAGGCCGCGGCGGGAAATTGCCGTAACCGGGCCTTCGTGGCCGTTTCGTGCAAGAGAGGCGATCACGTCTGCCGCCGTCAACCCGTTGCCGATGACGAGAACCCTGTCATGCGGCCGCACGACTTCGAGCGCACCAGATTTCGTGGTGTCGGCAATGAAGCGCGGGTGTTCTCCAAGAATGGCCGCCAGCCTGCCCGGCGCCACCGGCGGCGGATGGCTGGTGGCGATGGCGACGATATCGGCCTCCGTCAGCCCACCCTTGTCATCGAGGATCGCCCAGCCATTACCTCGGCGGTGGATGCCGGTCACGGTCGCCCGGCGATGGCCAATGGCACCCGACTTCAGGAAGGGCTGGAGAAGCGAGCCGACGTAATCGCCGAATACGCGTCGGCGCGGGAAGAGCTGGCCGTTCTCGCGTGCGGCTTCGGGATCGTCGCGCACGGCATTGTTCGCCTCGATCCAGCGCTGGAATTCTTCCACATCATCGGGCTGCAGACTCATCTTGGCGGCCGGCACATTGATGCGGTGCGCCGGATCGGCAGTGTCGTAGGCAAGGCCGCGGCCCAGCATGGGACGCGGCTCAAAGACCACGATATCGGGTGCATCCTCGCCAGCAAGCTTCAGCAGATGATAGGCGACACCCGCCCCGGAAACGCCGCCGCCGATGATGGCAACGAGCGGCCGCTGGGATTTCTGTTCGGTCGGAGTTTGTATCTGGGACTGCATCTCAGCCGGCGTTATTTCAATCGATGCCGGAGCATAGGTGGAGCATGAAGGCCATGCAATGCTCCGGCACAATAGTCTATAATTTTTATGCAGAAACCTACAGCGACCCGATCAACCGGAGATCGTGGTTGCGAATTCCGGCGTGCCTCTAATGGTGTTGCTGACCGTGCAGATCTCGTCTTCGGCCATATGCGCGATCTTGCGGCGCGTTTCCTCGTCGATATCGCCCTTGATGGAGAAAGCGATGTTGAATTTCGCGACACGCGACAGCCCTTCCGCCGCCTTCTCGCCAGTCACATCAGCGGTGATCTCGGTGATCTTGTCGAGAATGCCGAGTTGGCTTGCCGCCATGCGGGCGCTCAGCACGAGACAGGCCGAAAGCGAGGAATAGAGCAGATCGAGCGGGTTGAAGCCCGGCTGTGATGGGCTGGTGACGATATCGATCTCGCCGCCGGTGACCGAGGTGACGTGCGGGAAACCAGTGCGCCCGAGAACGGCATTTGCACCTGTGGGACGGGGACGAGCCTTGAGATCGGCCATTTTGAAATCCTCTATCGAATATAGCTTTCAGATAGTGTTTTCGGCTCAAAGCCGCAATGCGATGATTTGATTTTCGCCGAGCGCTGCCGAACGGAACCTTTCTACCCTTCAGCGGTTTTTTCGTGAGCAACCTCATGAAGAGGCACGTTTTTCCCATGCCCAATGTCCGCCACATCGACCGCAAGCACAAAAGTATGGATGCCCGCGACCGGCTGATCGTCGCGCTCTATGCGCAGCTCAAGGCCGAGCGGGAGACACGCGAGACGCTGGAATGGGCAATCCGCAACGGTGCGGTATCCAAGGACGTCCTCGAGGCGATCGTCGCCGACCCGGTTCCCGTCGTCACGAGCGAGGATATCGCATCGCTTGAAAAGATCATCGCGCGTGACGAGCATCGCAGCCGTTCGCCCCCGCAATGAATGACCAGAACGGCTGACAAGGAGGAAAGCACATGGCCGGCATCACCTATCAGATCGTCCGACATGACAATGGCTGGGCCTACAAGCTCGGCGATACATTGTCCGAACCCTACGCCACGGCAGAACAGGCAATGGATCGCGCAAGAAACGCAGCCGCGCGCCAGAAGATCGGCGGCGGCGATGCGCTGCTCGCCTATCCGGCGCCGGATGGAAGCGGCTGGAAATTCCAGCCGATCGAAACCGACAAAAGCAACAGCAGGCTCTGAACGGAGAAGACGATGGCAGCACGCGCGAGCTGGAAGGGCCATCTGAAGGTCGGCGACCTTGCTTGCGCCGTTGGCCTCTATACGGCCGTTTCCTCTTCCGACCGCGTCTCTTTCAACATCGTCAACCGCAGGACCGGCCATCGCGTCGAGCGGCAGTTCGTCGACAGCGAAACCGGCAAGCCGGTGGAACGCGACGACCAGGTTAAGGGCTACAGGATGGAAAGCGGCGACTACATCCTCATCGAAAGCGATGAGATTGCCGAGATCATGCCCGAAAGCGACAAGGTGCTGAATGTTCAAGGCTTCATTCCCTGCGATGGGATCGACAAGCTATATTTCGACCGTCCTTACTATCTGGCACCAGTCGACGAGCATGATGCGGAAGCCCTCGCGTTGATTGCCAGAGGCATGCTTGACGGCAAGGTGGCAGCCCTTGCCGAAGCCGTGCTCTTCCGCCGCAACCGCACGCTGCTCATCCGCGCGCATGACGACCACATCATCGCGACCATGCTGAACTTCGACTATGAGGTGCGCTCGGCAGATTCAGTCTTCAAGGACATTCCCGATATCAAGTTCGACAAGGAGATGCTGGATCTCGCCGGCCATATCATCGCGACCAAAGAGGGCCGTTTCGACCCAAGCGAATATCACGACCGCTACGAAGCCGCGCTCGTCGAACTGGTGAAAGCCAAGATCGAAGGTCGCGCACCGCCGAAACGCAAGCGCGAGCCCGAGCGCAAGGTGGTCGATCTCATGGAGGCGCTGCGCCAAAGTGCGAAAATAGGCGGCAAGGCACCCGCGAAAAAACCTGCCGCACGCAAGACCTCCGATAAAAACAGCAGGAAGGCGAGCTGATCATGGCGCTTGAGACCTATCAGACCAAACGCGATTTCAAGATCACGCCGGAGCCACGCGGAAAAAGGAGCCGCGCGAAGGGCAACAGCTTCGTGATCCAGAAGCACGACGCCACACGCCTGCATTATGACTTCCGCCTTGAGATGGACGGTGTGCTGAAGAGCTGGGCCGTGACGAAAGGTCCAAGCCTTAATCCGGAGGACAAGCGCCTTGCGGTTCATGTCGAGGATCATCCCCTCGCCTATGGCGATTTCGAGGGCATCATCCCAAAGGGCCAGTATGGCGGCGGTACGGTTATCGTCTGGGATCGCGGCACATGGACGCCGCTCGGCGATCCGCACAAGGCCTACCGCAAGGGGCATATGGAATTCGAGCTCGACGGCGAGAAGCTGAAGGGGCGCTGGCATCTGGTGCGCATGCATGGAAAGCCCGGCGAGAAGCGCGAGAACTGGTTGCTCATCAAGGGCGACGACGCAGAAGCCCGCCATGAGGGCGGTGCCGATATTCTCGAAGAGCGCTCCGAATCCGCCAAAACCGGTCGGCAAATCGAAGAAGTGGCGGAGAATCCCGACGCTACCTGGCACTCCAGACCGGAAGGCGGCAAGGCTATCGCCACAAAGGCCAAGGCGCAGCCCAGAAGAGCAAAGTCTTCAGCCCCGCAAGAGCAGGATTGGCCTGACGGCGCGAAAAAAACTGATATGCCCGACTTCATCGAGCTGGCGCTCGCCAAGCTGAAGCCTAAGCCACCGGCCGGCGAGCGCTGGATCCACGAGATCAAGTTCGACGGTTATCGGCTGCAGGTGAAGATCAAGGACGGGCGGGTGACGATGTACACACGCGGCGGCCTCGACTGGACGGAAAAATTCGGCCGGAACATTGTCGATGCCTTCGCATCCTTGCCGACCGAGACGGCCATCATCGATGGTGAGCTCGTGGTGGAGCGCGATACCGGCGCATCAGATTTCTCCGCCCTGCAGCACGATCTCAGCCAAGGCCGCTACGACCGCTTTGTCTTCTATGCTTTCGACCTGCTCTATCTCGATGGATACAGTCTGCTCAATGTAAGCCTTGTCGAACGCAAACACCTGCTGGAGAAGCTGCTTCCCAAAGATAGCGCCAAGCTGCGCTACAGCGCGCATTTCAATGAAAATGGCGGCCTCGTGCTGAACCATGCCTGCAGGCTCAGTCTCGAAGGCGTCGTCTCCAAGCAGCGTGACAGCAAATATGTCTCCGGCCGTAAGGGTGAATGGATCAAATCCAAATGTTCGCAGCGGCAGGAATTCGTCATCGGCGGCTACGTGCCCTCGACCGCCATGAAGAATGCCGTCGGCTCGCTCGCCATGGGCTACTACGAGGATGGCGCGCTGAAGCATGTCGGCCGTGTCGGCACCGGCTATACGGTGGCGACCGCGCAGATGCTTTACGAGCGGCTGTCGGCGATGGAGATGAAGCAGAATTCCTTCGACGACAAGCTGACCGCCGAGGAGCGGCGCGGCCTGCATTACGTCAAGCCGCAACTCGTTGCCGAAGTGGAGTTCCGCGCATGGTCTGCCGATGGTAATCTGCGCCATGCGGCCTTCCGCGGATTGCGGGAGGACAAGCCGGCAAGGGAGGTTGTGCGCGAGATGGAAAAGACGACCGCGAAAAACCTGCCGAAATCGGCTGTGACGCTGACGCATCCCGACCGCATCTATTGGCCGGACGAAGGCGTCACCAAGGAAGGCCTCGCCAATTATTATGCGCAGGTCTGGCGCTTCATGGCCCCCTATGTGGTCAACCGGCCGCTTGCCCTGCTGCGCCTGCCCGACGGTATTTCCGGCCATCAGCGCTTTTTCCAGAAACACGCCTGGAAAGGCATGAACGACCATATCGAGGAAATCACCGACCCCAAGGACAAGGGCGGCGAGAAACTGCTGCGTGTTACCGATTTCGACGGTGTCGTTGCGCTGGTGCAATCCGCCGTACTGGAGATCCATCCCTGGGGCACAACGACGGACAATTGGGAAAAGCCCGACATGATCACCATGGACCTCGACCCCGGCGAGGATGTGCCATGGGAGAATGTGATAGCCGCGGCTTACGAGCTGAAGGAGCGCATAGAAGGCGAAGGCCTTGCGGCTTTCGTCAAGACCTCAGGCGGCAAGGGCCTGCATGTGGTGACGCCGCTGGAGCCGAAAGCCGGCTGGGACGACGTGAAAGCCTTCTCAAAATGGCTTGCAGACAGCATGTCGAAGGATGATCCCGACCGCTACCTCGCGACCGCGACCAAGGCGAAGCGGGAGGGCAAGATTTTCATCGATTACCTCCGGAACGGCCGCGGCAATACCGCTGTCGCTGCCTATTCCACGCGCGCTCGTCCGGGTGCGGCCGTCTCCATGCCGCTGGAATGGAATGAGCTGACGACCGAGATCGGCCCCGCCTATTTTACCGTCGATAACACGCCGGCGCGGCTCGACGCGCTTAACAAGGATCCGTGGGATGGGTTCTTCGCAGCGGCCAAGCCGTTGCAGAAGCGCAAGTCGAAGTCGTGATGATTGGTGCGCTGCTTGCCGGAGATCAACGCGGCTTGCCGCGCCCGCTTTCCGCCGCCAGGCTCTTCTTCAGCGCATCCATGATGTTTATGACATTACCTGTTGATCTGACCGACTCGGGTTTACGGGCGGGGGCGGCCTTCTTGAGGCTCTTCTCCTTGCCGCGGATCAGCGCTTTCAACCGTTTCTGAACCGGATCCTGCACCATCGAAGGGCTCCACTCCTTCGTCTCTTCCTTGACCAGCTTCTTCATCAAGGCCAGCAACTCGCTATCGACCTTTGCCTTCATGTCGAGTTCGGCTGCCGGGTCGCGCACCTCGTCACCATAGCGCAGCGTCCACAGAATGATGCCCTTGCCCTGCGGCTCCAGGAGTACGGCGCGCTCGCGCCGGTAGAGCACCAACCGGGCGATGCCGACGACATTGTTGGCCCTCATGGCCTCGCGGATCACGCAGAAAGCTTCCATTCCAACCTTGTCTTCCGGCGCCAGAAAATGCGGCTTGTCATACCAGATCCAATCGATCGATCCGCTTGGCACGAAACTGTCGATATCGATCGTGCGGGTGCTCTCCAATCCCACCTCCTCGATCTCCTCATCCTCGAGCAGAACATAGTCATCTTCGCCACGCGGATAACCCTTCACCTGATCCCTCTCGGAAACCGGTTTATGCGTGACGCTATCGACATACCGGCTTTCGACACGGTTTTTCGTTGCGCGGTTCAGCACATGAAACCGCACCTTGCTCGACTCCGTCGTCGCCGGCGTCAGTGAAACGGACGCAGTGACAAGCGAGAGCTTCAGGTAACCTTTCCAGAACGCTTGTCGGGCCATGCGCCATAAACGGCGATTGAGGCGGGAGGTTCCGCTCGGTGACGCTCGCCTGAGCGGAATCCAAGCCCGACACGCAGATTTTCAACGGGATGTGATGGCTAGACGCCACCGAAGGCAAGCGGATATCCGTTTCGACAACTTACTGACATGATTTCGTACCAACTGGTTCGATGTCGCAGTTATCAGGCAATCAGATGCTAAAAGAAGATGTATCGCGCGCGAAAAAACTCGCTCTTATCATCACGCTGTTCTTTGGCGTGATCATATCCTACGCAAAGTTCACCGGACTATTTCCGCCACCGGATCTGCACGAGGAGAGCAAATACGGACCACCAGGCTGGTTCTCAAGCTTCGACCTCGGACCTCCGCCATTCCCTCACCCACCGGAATTTCCGCCAGTTGACAGACCGCACGACATTCCCGTCTGAATGATGCAGACCGGAAAAGCGGAACACGGTCACCAGACAGGCGAAGACGTCAGCGCGGTGAGGAAACAAAATGTTCTGATATGGCTATATTAGGAATGGTGCCCAGGACCGGAATCGAACCAGTGACACGCGGATTTTCAATCCGCTGCTCTACCAACTGAGCTACCTGGGCTAGCCATGCTTCGTGGAAAACATTCCGATTGGAATGTCAGGGCCTTGGTTCGCCCCGGAAGCGAGCGGGGTTATAGCATCTTGTTCGCCCATGGCAAGCATCAAATGATAGTTTTTTGACGGTCTTGCTGACTTTGGCGATTTGCGAGGAAAAATAAGGGCTTCGCGGTGGAAAACCTAGTTTTCCTCGTCAGGGTAATCTGCCTTCGTCTCATCGTCGGCGACAGGAATGGCGTAGGAGCCCGTCAGCCAGCGCGACAGGTCCACTTCGCGGCAGCGGTTGGAGCAGAAGGGATAGTGCTCGCGGTTCGACGGTTTGCCGCATTCCGGGCAAGGGCGCGTCTTGCGCAACGGCGCGACCTTGCCGCCGGTCTTCATTTCATCAGACATGGTTTCCTCCTACCGCATCGGCCCGAAAATCCTTCCGATTTTCGGAAAGCCTGATGCGTAGATTCAACAAGGTAGAGCGTCCTTTGTGCGTCCGAATGGACGCACGGCGCTCTAGCAGGAGATCAGCCCTCGGGCCAACGGCTGTGGACGTCGAAGCCCTCGCCGGTCAGAAGCAGGATGGTTTCATAAAGCGGCAGCCCTACGACATTGGTGTAGGAACCCACCATTTTCTGCACGAAGGTGCCTGCCAGGCCCTGGACGCCGTAAGCGCCGGCCTTGCCGCGCCATTGGCCCGAGGCAATGTAGTTTTCAATCTCGAAACTCGACAGGCGCTTGAAGCGCACCTTCGTCTCGACGATTTTCTGGCGCACCTTGCGATCAGGCGTGATCAGGCAGATGCCCGTATAGACCACGTGGTTGCGGCCGGAGAGCAAATGCAGGGAATTCGATGCCTCATCGGCGAATTCCGCCTTGCCGAGAATGCGGCGGCCAACGGCGACAACCGTATCGGCGGACAGGATATAGCTGCCCTTCCAGGTGATGTCGCCCTTGATGGCGGCCAGTGCGGCTTCCGCCTTTTCGCCCGAGAGACGGCGGGCGAGCGAGCGCGGGTGCTCCGACTTCTTCGGCGCCTCGTCGATATCCATCGGCATCAGGCGCGAAGGCTCGATGCCGGCCTGATTGAGCAGATCGACGCGGCGGGGCGAGCCCGAGGCCAGAATGAGCTTGTATTTCAGCGCCATGGAACCTCGACCATCGGCAGGCGGGAGCGGAAGCTCGTGGGAGTTTCGCAGACCAAGCTTACTTGAAGCGGTAGGTGATGCGGCCCTTCGTCAGGTCGTAGGGCGTCATTTCAACCAGAACCTTGTCGCCGGCGAGAACGCGGATGCGGTTCTTGCGCATGCGGCCGGCGGTGTGAGCGATGATCTCATGCTCGTTTTCGAGCTTCACGCGGAACGTCGCATTCGGCAGAAGTTCGGTCACGATACCCGGGAATTCGAGGACTTCTTCTTTCGGCATATAAGGGTTTTCTTCCTGTGTGTTGGATAAAGCGGCGCAAGGCGCCCAAAAATTTGCGCGGAAACTACACAATCAACGGGGATTTGTGAACCTCGTAGATCGGGCTTTCTGACTTTTGTTTCACGCCGATTGCGCGGCAATGCCATTTCTCTTGAGCAGCCGGCTTTCGATGAGGCCGGCTAGGTGATCGCGAACCTCGCGATAACTGTCCAATATCTGCTCGCGCGTTCCGGTTGCGACCGTGGGATCCATGGTCGGCCAGTAGACGACATCGACGGCGTTGGAGCGTGTCAACTCGAGCGCTGCGTGATGGGCCGGCGGTGAGAGCGTGATGATGAGGTCGAAATAGTCGTCCTCAAGTTCCTCCAGCGTCTGTGGCAGGCGGCGGCCAAGCGACAGGCCTATTTCTTCCAGTACGACATCGACGAAAGGATCGCGTTCGCCGGCGCGAACGCCAGCAGACCGTATATAGGTATTGGCAGGCAGAATGCTACGGGCGATCACTTCCGCCATGGGCGAGCGGATGACGTTCAGCCCGCACATGAAGAGGATGGCGCCCGGCCGCTTTCCATCCTCTGTTTTGACGCCCGGCTCCATCGCGGTCATCCGCGCCAGTAGAGCACGCAGACCAGCGTGAAGAGGCGCCGCGCCGTATCGAAATCGACGTCGATCTTGCCGGAAAGCCGGTCCTTGAGGGTCTGCGACCCCTCGTTATGAATACCGCGCCGCCCCATGTCGATCGCCTCGATGCGGCTTGGCGAGGCAGAGCGGATCGCCTCATAGTAGCTCTCACAGATCATGAAATAATCCTTCACGATCCGCCGGAAGGGCGTCAGCGAGAGAATGTGGGTTGCGACATCCTCGCCCTTTTCCGTGGTGATGGAAAAGACGAGCTTGGAATCGACCAGTGAGATATTCAGCCGATAGGGACCGCCGGCATGGCCTGACGGCTTAAAGGAATTCTCCTCGATCAGATCGAAGATCGCCACCGCCCGCTCGTGTTCGACGTCAGGTGTCGAACGGCCGATCGTATCGTCAAGGACAACGTCGCAGAGCCGGAAGTCGCCCTTCGCCATTCCCTCACCTTTCGAGGTTCAGGCGGATCGCGACCGATCGCGCATGGGCGTCGAGGCCTTCGGAAACGGCAAGCGCAATCGCCGCCGGGCCGAGATCGCGAAGCTGCTGGGGGCCAAGCCGCAGGATCGAGGTGCGCTTGACGAAATCGAGAACCGAAAGACCGGAGGAAAAGCGCGCCGAACGCGCCGTCGGCAGCACGTGGTTGGAGCCACCGACATAATCGCCGATCACTTCGGGCGTATGCGCGCCGATGAAGATCGCGCCGGCGTTGCGGATCTTGTCCACGAAGGCATCGGGATCGGCAACGGCGAGTTCCAGATGTTCGGCGGCGATGCGGTTTGCGAGCGGAATGGCATCCTTGAGATCGGAGACAAGGATGATTGCACCAAAATCGCGCCAGCTGGCCGCAGCAGTCTCTGCACGGTTCAGCGTCTTCAGCTGCCGTTCGACGGCCGCTTCGACCGCCTTGCCGAATTCCTCGTCGTCGGTGATCAGGATGGCCTGGGAGCTCTCGTCATGCTCGGCCTGCGCCAGCAGATCAGCGGCAACCCAATCGGGATTGTTGTCCTTGTCAGCAATGACGAGCACTTCTGACGGGCCGGCGATCATGTCGATACCCACAGTGCCGAAGACCTGGCGCTTGGCGGCGGCGACATAGGCATTGCCTGGGCCAGTAATCTTGGCAACCGGAGCGATCGTCTCCGTGCCATAGGCCAGAGCGGCAATCGCCTGCGCGCCGCCGACGCGGTAGATTTCACTCACGCCGGCGAGTTTGGCGGCGGCCAGCACCGCCGGATTGACCGAACCGCCCGTCGCCGGCACGGCGATGACGATGCGGTCGACGCCTGCGACCTTTGCCGGCACGGCATTCATCAATACCGAGCTCGGATAGCTCGCCGTGCCGCCCGGTACGTAGAGACCAACAGCTTCGATCGCGGTCCAGCGTGAACCGAGACCGACGCCCATGTCGTCCTCGTAGATATCGTCCTTCGGAAGCTGGCGGCGATGATGGGATTCGATGCGGAGTGCGGCGACCTTCAGGGCGCCGAGCACTTCCGAGGGAACGACCTCGACGGCGTTTTCGATTTCTGCCTCGGTGACACGCATCGGTACGGTGGCGTAGTCGATGCTGTCGAACTTCTTTGAATATTCGGCAAGCGCCACATCGCCGCGGACGCGCACGTCATCGATGATGGCGCGCACGACGGCGTTGACGTCTTCGGAGACCTCACGCTTGGTGGTCAGAAAGGCCGCAAAACGCTGCTCGAAACCGTCGGATGCCTGATTGAGCCAGATTGCCAAGGGATGTTCCTTCTCTACTCGAAACTGTTGCGCTCAGGTGCCGGGATGACGCGGCTTGGAGCCCGCCTCCCAGGCGCCGCCGATATCGGCAAGCTGCACCTCGATGCATTCGACATCGAGGACGATCGAGGCCGTGCCTGAGAGCGAGAGCTCGAGCGCGCCTTCCGGCCCTTCGCCCTTCTGCTCGAAACGCAAAGCGAGCAGCGACAACACATCGTCGCGCCGCGAACGATCGATGCCAATCGAGCGGACGGAAAGCACGCGCTTAAAAACGAGGACCGCGCGGCGGCGTTCGAAACCCTTGCGCTTGCGGGCTGCCTCTTCCCAGACGAAACGGTTGGCGGCAATCGCGAACTGTTTGTCGCGCGACGACCAGTCGATATCGGCGACCTTGAAGACGCTGTCCTGCATATGCGCGGAAATGACCGCAAGGTCTTCACTATCGAGCGCAACGAGCTTCAGGTCGGTCATCCAGCCTCTATCCCATGTCTTTCGGCCGCAGCTGCGGCGATCTGTCAGACAACGGAAATAAGGCGCGGCGGCCAAATACGCAACCGGGATAAAGGGCGCATAAGCGCCCTTTTCTTACTCGCTGACGCGTTCGACGATGGCGCCGCAGCGTGTCAGCTTCTCTTCCAGCCGCTCGAAGCCGCGATCGAGGTGATACACGCGGGAAACCGTGGTTTCGCCTTCGGCGGCAAGGCCGGCAATGACGAGGGAAACGGAAGCGCGAAGATCGGTCGCCATGACAGGGGCACCCTTCAGCCGCTGTACACCCTCGATCTTTGCCGTCTGGCCCGACAGCGAGATCTTCGCGCCGAGGCGGGCGAGCTCCTGCACATGCATGAAGCGGTTTTCGAAGATGGTTTCCGTGACATGCGAAATACCGGACGAGCGGGTCATCAGCGCCATGAACTGCGCCTGCAGGTCGGTCGGGAAACCCGGGAAAGGATCGGTGACGATATCCACCGGCTGGATGCCGGCGCCATTGCGCTTGATGCGCATGCCATTGTTGGTCGACGAGATCTCCGCGCCGGCGCGGCGCAATGTTTCCAGCGCCGTTTCCAAGAGGGCAATATCGGTGTTTTCGAGCACGACGTCGCCGCCGGCCATGGCAACGGCCATGGCATAGGTGCCGGTCTCGATACGGTCAGGCAGGACGCGATGGCGCGCGCCGGACAGCGAGGTGACGCCCTCGATGGTGATGGTCGAGGTGCCGGCGCCGGAAACCTTGGCGCCCATGGCGTTCAGGCAGTTGGCGAGGTCGACGACCTCGGGTTCGCGTGCGGCATTGCCGATCACGGTCGTGCCGCGGGCAAGTGTTGCCGCCATCATCAGCACATGCGTTGCGCCGACGGACACTTTCGGGAAAGTATAGCGCGTGCCGATCAGGCCGCCCTGCGGCGCGCGAGCATTGATGTAACCACCGTCGATTTCCATCGTTGCGCCGAGTGCGGTCAGGCCCTCGATGAAGAGATCGACCGGACGCGTGCCGATGGCGCAGCCGCCCGGCAGCGAAACACGGCAATGGCCTTCGCGGGCCAGAAGCGGTCCGATGACCCAGAAGGAGGCGCGCATCTTCGAGACCAACTCGTAGGGCGCGGTCGTATCGACGATGGTGCGGCAGGTGAAATGGATCGTGCGGGCGTAAGAATCTTCCTGGCGCTCGCGGCGGCCGTTGACCGCAACGTCGACGCCGTGATTGCCGAGGATGCGCATTAGCAATTCGACATCGGCGAGGTGGGGCACGTTTTCCAGCGTCAGCGTATCGCTCGTCAAAAGCGAGGCGATCATCAGCGGCAGCGCGGCATTCTTGGCGCCGGAAATCGGAATGATGCCATTGAGCTCATTACCGCCGACAATTCTGATACGATCCATGTGCACTTACGGGCGAGGCCCGCCTTTCCTGAAAAAGTTTTGCCTGTGGGGGCAAGGCAAGAAGTGGGGGTGTTTAGAGCAAATCCCCCGACGCTTCAATTCGTCGCGGACCGAACATTACGATTCGTCCATTTTTGCGGCGGCTGGTTTTGCGGCGGGCAGGCCATCCGTCTCGTCCGCCTGGCCGGACCGGCGGGCGCGCACCTGCTGTTTGCGTTTCGAAAGATTTTCTCTCAGCTTTTCGGCCGCCCGTTCGCGGCGCAATGCCGCCTGGGCCTCTATGGCCTCTTTCCGGCTCTGCCGGCCCTTTTCAGTCTCTTCGTTCATGCACCAGAATTAACCGAATTCGCGCCGTTCCAAAAGTGGGCCAGCCGTTATTCCCAGAGAAGTTGGAATTTGCTGCTTGCGCTCCTGCCGAAGCTGTGGCAATAGGCGCCCCGTTCACGCGAATTGAGCGTTTCCGCTTCACGCGTCTGGTCCTGCTGCCGTAGCTCAGTGGTAGAGCACACCCTTGGTAAGGGTGAGGTCGGTGGTTCAATCCCACTCGGCAGCACCAGTTTTCTCCCTTAGCATTATCCACTGCACCAATCGGCGCCATTGCTGCCGGCAAAAATCTCGCTAGAATATTAGCATTCTGAAGCCTTCGCGGAGGGAACTCCGAGGCTTCGTCAATGTTTCTATCGAGACATGCTGGAGGAGCATCGATGGCGACTGAACGATGGAATGGTCCGATCAAGGTCGGTTTCGAAGAGGCGGGAGCGCGCACGGTTAACGGACCGTTCGATGCCTTGGCATGCCTTGCCGATCACTGGCCTGCTGTGCGCGGACTGAAATATCTGAAGGCACGCAGCGCCTGCCGCGCCGCACTCGATGGCCGAAAGAGTGTCGAAGAGGCCCGCGCGGAGTTCATGGCGGCGGCCGAAGAAGCGAAACTTAAAGTGCATTGAGCTTTCGGCGGCGATATCGGACAATAAAAGTCCGATCCGTTCCGAAACGGAGCAATACTTAATTTTCACTTAACCCTGCGCAGAGCTCACGCAGGGCTTTGTCTCGAAAGAGATTGCGCCGCTCATCTGTTCATCCATAGAACGACGCCAGCCATCATGATGATGGTTAGAGGCTCGTCACCCTCTATGGGAGACTGCAGACGAGCCTCGTCCGAAAGAAACTTCGAATATTCCATCAGCAATTCGAAGTATTCCCATCCTTCATCTGAATATATCCTACACCGATGATTGTGCCATCCGCGGCGCGGATGAAGGACGGCAGGAAATGCGGTTCGGCGGTTTTGCAGACGGCGGCGCTGATATATTCGTTCAACGCGATCTCGTCCTTCGGCAGAGCCGAATAATTCATATCGGTTTCGAGTGAGGCATAGGCGGAGCCGGCAAAGGCGCCGCACCCCAGAAGAAGGGCCGCAGCCCACGGGCGCATAAGCGTTTGCATTATTGTCTCCAGCATTGAAATCAGCTTTTCAACACGCGAGACGGGAGTTGGTTCCTCGGAAACTCCTGAAGGGAACCAGGATTTATCTCACCAGCAAGCGGCAATGCACATAACCGCTTCCGACGATCTCCTCGGCAATTGCCAGCGCTCGCACGCTATCGCCCCATTGCCGAACGAAACCTTCGAGAATAACGCTGGAACCAACGCTGATGACGATGATGTCAGTCGCGTCGAGATCGGCTGCGGCATGCAGGGCGCTTTCCACGGACGCGCGTAAGGCGACCGCGTTGTGGTCCTTCATCCAGGCCTCCTCGTGGGGTGGCGAGTTGTGAAACGGCAGCACCATGACCGTTCCTGACGTTGGCTAATAGGGATTTAACGCATGAACACGACGTTTTGTTGCCACGTGCTGCCGGCTGGAGGCATAGTCGCCGTGGTGGTGCTCCGATACGCCTGCCCTTGCCAGGAGGCGTCAGGAGCCGCCGCAAGCAATTGCAGCCGAAGGAAACGATGATGAACGCGCTGGTGCCTGCCCTTCTTGCCACGACCCTTCTGGCCGCACCTTTGCTGGCCGGCTGCTCGGCCGCGGACACACCTGCGCTGGAGCCTATTCCCGGCAGCATCACCTATGGCGGGCAACCGCGCACGAAGCTGACGAAGTCGCCGATCGGCAGCGCGGTCTATAACGACTTTTACAACCAGCATGGCGAGCACGTCTACGAAACCTATATTCTCCAGCCCGACCGCAGCCTGAAGTTGACGCGGCGCCAGATCGTGCCGGACTTTCCGTAGTAGAAGCTATGAGCTGGCGCATCAGGCTTTCCGAAAATCGGTCGATTTGCGCGCCGATGCTGCAGTGCATGGCAGTCCGCACCTGCTTGACAGCGACGCCAATCGAGAACATCCAAGGAACATCTGATTTTATTCGCAGGCGCTGATTCTCCCGCGAAGCCCAACCGGACGGCTGGATGTATCTCGAAAGACTCAATCCCCAGCAGCGCATGGCCGTGGAGCACGGCACACTCACAGACGGCAGCCATGTGGCCGGGCCGATGCTGATCATTGCTGGTGCCGGTTCCGGCAAGACGAATACGCTTGCCCATCGCGTTGCCCATCTCATCCTCAAGGGTGCCGATCCGCGCCGTATCCTGCTGATGACCTTTTCGCGCCGGGCAGCTGCCGAAATGGGCCGGCGCGTCGAACGCATCTGCGGCGAGGTTCTCGGCAAGAATTCCGGCATCATGGCGGATGCGCTTGCCTGGAGCGGCACGTTTCATGGTATCGGCGCGCGACTGCTGCGTGATTATGCCGAACAGATCGGCATCGACCCGGCCTTCTCCATCCATGACCGGGAAGACAGCGCCGACCTGATGAACCTCGTGCGCCACGATCTCGGCTTCTCCAAGACCGAAAGCCGGTTTCCGACGAAGGGTACCTGTCTGGCGATCTATTCGCGTGCGGTGAATTCCGAAACGGAACTGCCGCTGGTGCTGCGCGACGCCTTTCCCTGGTGCACCACCTGGGAAAAGCAGCTTCGCGAGCTTTTTGCCTGTTATGTCGAGTCGAAACAGAGCCAGAATGTGCTCGATTACGACGACCTGCTGCTCTACTGGGCGCAGATGGTGGCCGAGCCGATGATCGCCGAGGATATCGGCAGCCGCTTCGATCATGTGCTCGTCGACGAATATCAGGACACCAACAGGCTTCAATCTTCGATCCTGCTTGCCCTCAAGCCCACCGGGCACGGATTGACCGTCGTTGGCGACGATGCACAGTCGATCTATTCCTTCCGAGCCGCGACGGTGCGCAACATTCTCGATTTTCCGGCCTCCTTCAGCCCGGCCGCCAACATCGTCACGCTCGACCGCAACTATCGCTCGACGCAGCCGATCCTTGCCGCCGCCAATGCGGTGATCGACCTTGCTTCGGAGCGTTTTACCAAAAACCTCTGGACGGAGCGGGAGTCGCCGGAGCGGCCGAGGTTGGTCACGGTGCGCGACGAGAATGATCAAGCCCGCTATGTGGCCGATAAGGTTCTCGACAATCGCGAAGAGGGCGTGAAGCTGAAAAGCCAGGCCGTGCTCTTCCGCGCCTCGCATCACAGCGGCCCGCTGGAAGTGGAGCTAACCCGCCGCAACATTCCCTTCGTGAAATTCGGCGGACTGAAGTTTCTCGACAGTGCGCATGTGAAAGACATGCTGGCGGCATTGCGCTTTGCCCAGAATCCGCGCGACCGGGTGGCAGGTTTCCGGCTGATGCAGATCTTGCCGGGTATTGGCCCTTCCACGGCACAAAAGGTGCTGGACCATATGGCCGAAGACGCGAGCCCGGTGACGGCGCTTGCCGCCATGCCTGCGCCGCCACGCTCGGGCGATGACTGGACTTCGTTCGTTTCCACCATGCAGGAACTGAAAACCGGCAAGGCCGGCTGGCCTGCCGAGATCGAACTGGTGCGGAAATGGTATGAGCCGCATCTGGAAAGGCTGCATGAGGATGCAAGCGCCCGGCTTGCCGATCTCATACAGCTCGAGCAGATCGCCGGCGGCTACGCCTCCCGCGAACGCTTCCTGACGGAACTGACGCTCGATCCGCCCGACGCCACCTCGGATCAGGCGGGTGTGCCGCTGCTCGATGAAGATTATCTCATCCTTTCGACCATCCATTCGGCCAAGGGACAGGAATGGACCAAGGTCTTCATGCTGAACGTCATCGACGGCTGTATTCCCTCCGATCTTGCGGTCGGCACGACGGCCGAAATAGAGGAGGAGCGACGGCTGCTCTATGTGGCGATGACACGCGCCAAGGATAGCCTCGATCTCGTGGTGCCGCAGCGTTTCTTCACCTATGGGCAGAATTCGCAGGGCGACCGGCATGTCTATGCGTCGCGCAGCCGCTTCATTCCCGCCACGCTGCTGCAATTCTTCGAGGTCTGCGGCTGGCCGCAGGTGAAGGCCGATACGGCAGCAGCCCAGCAAGCGCGGCAGGTGCGCATCGATGTCGGCGCGCGCATGCGCGGCATGTGGCGTTAGAGCAATTCCAGCAAAAGTGCGCAGCGGTTTTGCGTCCGGAATTGCGTAAAAACAAAGAGATAGGGCCTCTCCTGACCAGATGGCGCTAAAGCGCGAGCGGCGGCTTGGGTGGTTCGAAAAACCGGGCGATCATCTCGTCGTTGACCAAGGCGATCGTCGGCGGTGACCATTTCGGGTTGCGGTCCTTGTCGACCACGGCCGCGCGTACGCCCTCGTAGAAATCGTGGCCATGCAGGATTTGCATGCAGGCGCCAAGCTCACGGGCGAGGCATTCGGCAAGTGTACGGCTCTGGCGTCCGGCACGCAGCAAACGGAGCGCAAGCTTCAGGCTTGTCGGTGAGCGGTTGAGAATGACGCGGCGGGTTTCGGCGGCAAATTCACCTTCTTCCCTCGCGAGCGCCGCAACGATCGCCTCAACGCTGTTGAAGTGGAAGGCGCGGTCGATCATCGCCGCATTGGCCTGCAGTCTGCCTTCGCCCGGTTGATCCGACAGATTGCGCAGCGCCGCGTCGACATCGTCTGACGAGCTTCCCACAGGCAGATCCGAGAGACGCTGGACTGCCTCTTCGAGACGCGAGAAGGGCATATAGAAATCGGCAAGTCCGGCATGGATCGCATCGGCGGCATTGATATCCAGCCCCGTCAGAGCCATCCATGTGCCGCTTTCGCCTGGCATGTGCGGCAGCAGCCACGTGGCGCCGACATCAGGGAAATAACCGATGCCGGTTTCCGGCATGGCAAGGCGGGTGCGTTCGGTGACGATACGGTGGCGACCGTGGCTGGAAAGCCCGACACCGCCGCCCATGGTGATGCCGTCCATCAACGCCACATAGGGCTTCGGATAATTGGCGATACGGTGATTGAGGCGAAATTCCTCGCGCCAGAAGGTTTCAGCCAAGCCGTCGCCGGCACGCCCGCTCAGGTGAATGGCACGGATATCGCCGCCGGCGCAGAAGCCGCGCTCGCCCTCGCCCATCACGACGACGCTCGCCACAGATTGGTCGCCGGCGAAATCGTCAAGTGCAGCGGCAATTGCGCGCACCATCGGGATGGTCAGGCTGTTCAGCGCCTTTGGGCGATTCAGCCGGACAAGACCCGCCGTACCACGTCGTTCAACTATGACTTCGCTCTGATTGCTGTTGTCCATGGTCCACCTCACTCCTGCCCTAGGAATAAACGGGGTTGGGCCGAGGTTCCAGTGGCTGGCTGATCAATCAGGCCGAGAGAGACTGCGAAACGCTGACATCGCGCCTGACCGCGTAGTCGATTGCCAACTCCAGCGGCAACGGCCGAGAGAAATAATAGCCTTGCGCCAGGCGCACGCCGATGCCTTTCAGCGACTCTGCCACGTCCTCACTTTCGACCCCTTCGGCCACCGAGGCAATGCCAAGGTTCTGGCAGAGATTGGCGACGGAGCGGGTGATGTTCATGCAGCGCGCATCGCGATCGAAATTCATCACGAAGGCCTTGTCGATCTTCAGTTTGTCGAAGGCCAGGCGGTGGATGTGGCTCAAGCTGGAGTAACCCGTACCGAAATCGTCAAGCGCAATCGAGATGCCGGCAGCGCGCAACACGCCGATCACCTGATCGGCGGTGTCGAAGTCCGACAGCAGCGCCGTCTCTGTGATCTCGAATTCGATGCGTTTGGGATCGACGCCGGAGCGCGTGATCATGGCGAGCAGGGCCATCGATGTTTCGTGGTCGCAGATATCGCGGGCCGAGAGGTTGAAGGAAACGCGCAGATGCGACGGCATGATCTTCAGGGCGTCGAGCGCCTGGCCGAAGAGAATACGCGTCACGCGGCCGATCACGGCGGTGCGCTCGGCAGCCGGGATGAAGGCATCCGGGCTGATACGGCCGAAGCGCGCGCTGTCCCAACGCGCAAGCGCCTCAAAACCCACGACACGTCCGTCGCGCAGTTCGACGATCGGCTGATATTCGAGCTTCAACTCCTTGGCAAAATTCTCCGCCTGCAACTCCAGCTCGATCAGATAGCGCTGCGTCAGGATTTTTTCGTGCTCCGGCGAGAAGAGTTCGACACCACCAGTGCGCTTGCTCTTGACCTGATAGAGCGCGAAGTCCGCCTTTTCGTAGAGATCTTCGGCGCTGTATTCGCCCGCATCAGGATAAACGATGCCGCAGGAGCCGGAGACGCGCACTGAACCGTCAGGAATTTCATAGGGATCACGCACGGCGGCACATAGCGCCAGACCGAGGTCGGAGACGCCCCTCAACGTCATATCCGACGGGAAAATGATGCCGAATTCATCGCCGCCGAGGCGTGAGACGATACCCTGATCGCCGACCAGCGAGACGAAGCGGTGCGCCGTCTCCTTCAACACGAGGTCGCCGGCCGCGTGGCCGAAGACATCGTTGACCGGCTTGAAGCCGTCGAGATCGAGGATGCCGATGACGGGCGGCGAGGCCGGATTCTTCTGTAGCATCTTTTCAAGCGAGAGGAAGAAGCTGCGGCGGTTGGCAAGACCGGTCAGTTGGTCCTGCATGGCATTGCGGCTATTGACGAGGTTCAGCTCCTCGGCTTCCGCCTGCTTCTGCTTGAGTTCCTCGGCAAGCCAGACCAGATGGGCGAAATTCTGGAAATAGCTGTTGATGACGCGCAGGAAGGGCAGAACGAGGAAAAGGCCGCTGACTGCCGTTGCGACGAAAACCGGGTTGCCGGAAAAAAGGAAGGTCACGATCATCGCTGTGAACGTGATGACCGTGGTGATTGCCGCTGCGAGCGGCAGGTGCATCAGGCAGAAGACGCAGGAAATGCCGGTTACGACGAGGAAATAAGCGATCTGGCCCTGCTGCGAGGCGTCGCCATATTGATAGAGCGCAACAGCCCAGCCGCCGAAGCCGATCGTGAGGATAACGGCGCCGACCAGCGTCACCTTCATCAGCCGCAGCGCACGCTCCGGCGTGACATTTTCCTTGCCTGTTATCTCCCACCAGCAGAGGCGGAAGACGCAGACGATGCTGAGACCGACGGGAATGTAGAGCGAAAGCCAAAGAGGCGCCGACTTGATGTGCGTAATGGCCACGGCCAGGGCATTGATGACAAGAAGAACGTACAAAATCGGAATCTGTGATGACAAAGCTTTGAACTGCGCCACCAGAAACTTCGGATTATCTTTTTGCAGCCGCAATGATGCTATGAAGTTCTTCATGATCCCTTTTCCCTTGGCTGAAGCGAGCCAGAGAAAGCTTGATTATTCCTTATTCACGTAACGTCAGGCCCTCGCATCTGCGCGAGGATGGTAAATGCTCGGTTGCAAGTTCAGAAGGAGGCCGCAGCCAGCGCACGATGAATGCTGTGCAGATCGTCGACGCTCTTGTTCATCAGGAAGAGTTCCCAATCGAGCGAGCTGCGGACGATGGTTTCCAGCGAGTCGTGTTTCGGCGTCCAGTCCAGCACGCGGCGGGCAAGCGTCGCATCGGCGACGACGCTTGCCGCGTCGCCCGGCCGACGCGGTGCCATATTGATCTTGAAGGAGTGGCCGTTCAGGCGGGTGACCATGTTCAAGACATCGAGCACGGAATAGCCGCTGCCATAACCGCAATTGGCGACCAGTGGCCCCCTACCCTGGCGCAGATGCTGGAGCGCTTTCAAATGCGCCGCCGTCAAATCGCTGACATGGATGTAGTCGCGCACACCGGTGCCGTCATGGGTCGGGTAATCGAAGCCGTAGACGGCGATGCTGTCGCGCTTTCCGAGGGCGGCCTCGCAGGCGACCTTGATGAGATGGGTTGCGCCGGAGGTCGACTGGCCGGTGCGCAGATGCGGATCGGCGCCGGCAACGTTGAAATAGCGCAGCGCCACATAATCGAAATCGTAGGCGGCGGCGGCATCGCGCAGCATCATTTCGGTCATCAGCTTGGACTGACCGTAAGGATTTTCCGGGTTGAGCGGCGCCGTTTCCTTCACCGGAGCGGAGCTCTTCTGCTGGCCGTAGACGGCAGCGGTCGAGGAGAAGACGAAGTTGCGGATGCCGGCCTTGATGGCGGCGCTCAGCAGCACGCGTGTTTTGCCCGAGTTATTGTCGTAATAGGAGAGCGGATCGGTAACCGACACAGGAACGACGGCGGAGCCGGCGAAATGGATGATCGCCTCGATATCGTTCTCGATGAAGATCTTCTTCAGAACGTCCGGGTCGGCGACATCGCCGAGATAGAAGCGCGCCGCCGGCGCCACGGCCCAGCGAAAGCCGGTGGAGAGCCGGTCGAGTACGACCACATCTTCCCCGGCATCTAGCAGCGTCCAAACCATGTGGCTGCCGATATACCCAGCCCCACCCGTCACCAGAACCGCCATGTCTGCATTCCCTGTTTTATGTTTTTTCGGGAGCATCAGAACGGCTTTTTCCTTTCCGATTTTGTTATCAAACGGCCTCGGAAAGCCTTTGCGGCCGGTATGTTTGGAGATGTGGTTAGAGGCGGATTTCAGGTATTTCTACAATTTTATCGAACAGCCGGTTTCGGGACAAAAACGTCTTTTGCCACCCCTTTCCGAGCGCGTTGACAAGGCGTCCACGGCAAGTCAAGGTAGGTGTATGAACAACTACGCGTTTCAGGCTATGACGATGGGCATGACGACCACCCTTTGCGGTGGGGGCGTCGGCTTGTGACCTGAAACTGTTCACTTCACCCGATCCAACCCCGCCGGACACGCGCGGGGTTTTTATTTCTGCCCCGATGTCCGCCCCATACAAAGGACTTCTCGTGGCACAAGATCTTCTCTCAATGCCGGTTCGTGACCTGCCCCTTCAAAACCGGGAGCAGCAACAATGAGGCTCTATCTGTCATCCTACCGGCTCGGTGCCAGCGCTTTCCGGCTCAAGAAACTTCTCAACGGCGGGCGACGCGCCGCCGTCATCCAGAATGCGCTGGACTTCATTCCGGCCGAGGCGCGTCGCGCCTATGAGACCAATATCTACGACCCCAAAGAAGAACTTGCCGATTGGGGGATCGGGGCGGAAGAGCTGGATCTGCGAGACTATTTCGGACAACCGCACGCGCTGAAAGAAGCACTCGCCGGCATCGACTTCGTCTGGGCCGTCGGCGGCAATGCATTTCTTCTGCGGCGAGCCATGCGCCAGAGCGGCTTTGATCGCATCATCGGGGAATTGCTGCGCAAGGATGCGCTCGTCTATGGCGGCTTCAGCGCCGGGGCGGTCGTGGCGACGCCCTCACTTGACGGCATCGACATCATGGATGACCCACGCCAACTCGTGCCGGGCTATGACGAGGGCATTCTTTGGGATGGGCTTGGCCTTGTCGATTTCTCCATCGTTCCGCATTATCGCTCTGACCATGATGAGGCCGAAGCAGCCGAAAAGACCGTCGGCTTCCTTGAGGAAGCGAGTATGCCCTTCCAGCCGCTTCGAGACGGCGAAGTCATCATTGTCGAGGGGCGGAATGTGACGCTGCTTCCGGTGCTGCCGGAAGCGATGCGCCGCTCCGCCTAAAGCTTCAGGATGTAATCGCAGAGCCGCTCGGCCGCGACTGTCACTTGCGCTGGATCGCGCAGGAAGCAGGCGCGCAGGAAAAGCTCGCCGCCGGGTCCGAAGGCCGTGCCGGGAGCAAGGCCGACACCGGTCTTGTCGACGATGTCGATCGCGGCCTTGCGGCTGTCGGTGACGCCGTCGATCTTCAGGAAGGCGTATAGCGCACCGTCCGGCTTCAGCGTCTGGACGCGGTTGGTGGCAATCAGCGCATCGCAGAGGATATCGCGGGAGCGCGTTGCCTTATCGATGTTCGACTGCACGAAGGCATCACCTTCGTTGAGCGCTGCGACAGCGCCCTTCTGCATGAATTGAGCAACGCCCGAAGTGGAATATTGGATCAGGTTTTCCAGCACCTGCCCGGTTTCCGGCGGAGCAACGATCCAGCCGACGCGCCAGCCGGTCATCGACCAGTTCTTGGAGAAGGAGTTGACGAACATCACCTTGTCGCCCGGTTCCATCACATCGAGGAAAGAGGGCGCCCGGCCACCAGCGTAGAAATAACGGGCATAGATCTCATCGGCCATGATCCAGAGATCATGCTTGCGGGCCAGTGCCAGGATGTCGGCCAGATCCTTCTTCGTCGCGGTCCAGCCGGTCGGGTTCGACGGCGTGTTGATGAAGAGACCGCGGGTCTTCGGCGTGATCGCCGCTTCGATGCGGTTGAGGTCGACAGTCCAAGTACCGCCTTCGAACTGCAGTTCGACGCCAACCGAGCGGGCGCCGGCGATTTCGAGTGCAGCGGCAATGTTCGGCCAAGCCGGGGTGAGATAGACAAATTCATCGCCGGGCGAGGTGATTGCCTGAACGGCAATCTGGATCGCCTGCATGCCCGAACCGGTCACATAAAAATGCTCGACCGGAAGGCGGATGCCAAAATGCCTGAAATAATAATCCGACAGCGCCTGGCGCAACTCGGGGGTGCCGCGCTGCCAAGTGTAGAAGGTCTCGCCGGCGGCGAGCGCCTGCATGGCGGCCTGATTGATGAAATCGGGGGTAGGAAGATCACCCTCGCCGACCCAGAGCGGCAGAAGGCCTTCACGGCCGCGGGCATAGTTGACGACTTCTACGATCCCGCTTTCTGGCGCTGCGATGGCGCGCGGGCTGAGGCTGCTTACAATCGACATGCATATCTCCAGTTCACGCCTTCATAGCGGATTTGCAGGCGCAAATCCCATGACAATGCGTGATGACATATCGATTTTCGTGATGATTGAGCCCGGCCCGGGGGACGGGCTCGGGACCGGATCAGACGGCGGGGCGTTTGGCGAGAAGGTCGCGGATTTCCGTCAGCAGCGCGACATCCGCCGGCGGCGGCGGAACCTCTGCCGGCGCTTGCTTTTCCTTGCGCTCGACCTGCTCGCGCAGAATATTCACAGCCTTGATCATCAGGAAGATGATCCACGCGAGGATCAGGAAATTGATGAGGACGGTGATGAAGCTGCCATAGGCGAAAACGGCGCCCTGAGCGCGGGCGCCGGCAAGGCTCGTCTCAGTGACCTTGGATGACAGCGGAATGAAGTAGTTGGAGAAGTCGAAACCGCCGAAGATCGCGCCGACGATCGGCATGATGATATCGTCGACCAGAGATTTGACGATGCCCCCGAAGGCGCCGCCGATGATGACGCCGACTGCAAGATCCATGACATTGCCGCGGGCGATGAAAGCTTTGAACTCATTGAGCATCAGATGCGTCTCCCCTCGATGCATTTTCAAAGACATGCCGTTGTTTTCATTAGCTACACCTTCATCTCAATTAATCAATCGGCAATTGGAAATATTCGGAGACTGTCCCTTCGACGTAGAACTTAAGACGAAGACCCTGGGAATTTTCAAACTTGCTGAATTGCCCTAATCTCCAATGTGTTCCGGAGGACGGCGGATTGTCCGCCGGCGGAGGGTCAATGCTTCCAGGCTGGGTCATATTTGCGTTTGCCTTGGGTTATCTTCTGCTGCTTTTCGCAGTAGCTAGCTACGGCGACCGCCGAAGCCGGAAATTCGGTGTGCCGGAAGGCGGCCGACCGGCGGTCTATGCGCTCAGTCTGGCGATCTACTGCACGTCCTGGACCTATTTCGGCGGCGTCGGCTTAGCTGCCCATCACGGGTTGGAATTTGCCGGCATCTATATCGGGCCGATCCTCGTCTTCACACTCGGCATGCCGCTTTTGAAGCGCATCATCGAACTCGCCAAGGCCGAGAAACTGACATCCGTCGCCGATTTCATTGCCGCCCGCTATGGTAAGAACTCCACGGTTGCCACGATCGTGGCGCTGATCTGCCTGATCGGCACCATTCCTTATATCGCGCTGCAGCTGAAATCCATTTCAGCGACGGTCACGGCCATGGTCAATCCGTCCGACTATGGCATCGGCAGTGGCAACCTCTATTTCCTCGACCTTCCGCTGATCGTCACGCTGGTGCTTGCCTGCTTCGCCATCATGTTCGGCACCCGCCACACCGATGCGACCGAACATCAGGACGGGCTCATCCTCGCGGTATCGATGGAATCGATGGTGAAGCTCGTTGCCTTCCTGACGGCAGGCGTCTGCGTCATCTGGTTCCTGTTCGACGGGCCAAGCGACCTGTGGCAGAAGGGATCGGAGAACACCCTGGTCACGGCCGCACTCGACTATCAGACCCCGCTCAGCCGATGGATCACGCTGACGCTGCTCTCGGCTTTCGCCATTATCATGCTGCCGCGCCAGTTCCATGTCACGGTCGTCGAAAACCGCACGGCAAAGCAGCTCCGGCTCGCGGGTATTCTCTTTCCGCTTTATCTGATCGCCATCAATCTCTTCGTGCTGCCGGTCGCCATCGGCGGACTGCTCATCTTCGGCGGCAACGGCAATGCCGATCTTTATGTTCTTACCCTGCCACTTGCAGGGCAAATGCCTGTAGTCTCGCTTATCACCTTCATCGGCGGCTTTTCGGCGGCGACCGCCATGGTGATCGTCGATTCCGTGGCGCTTTCCATCATGGTGTCGAACGACATCGTCATGCCGTTCTTCCTGCGCCGGAAATTCGCGAGGCTTGCGAGCCAGCGTGACGACTTCGCAAAGAGCCTGCTCAATATCCGTCGCAGCGCCATCTTCGCCGTGCTGCTGCTGGGCTATGCCTATTATCGCTCGACGGACAGCACGGCAGGGCTCGCCTCGATCGGCCTGCTCTCCTTTGCCGCCATCGCGCAGATTGCACCCGCCCTCTTCGGCGGCATGATCTGGCGGCGGGCGAATGCCCGCGGCGCCGTCCTCGGCCTATCGTCCGGCTTCATCATCTGGGTCTATCTGCTGTTCCTGCCGTCCCTCGGAGGCCCGGATTATTCCTATGTGGCAAGCACCTTCCTCGGCTTCATCTTTCCCGGCGCGACGCTCTTTACCGGCCCGGATACCGATCCGCTTGTCAATGCGACGGCGATGAGCCTGCTCGTCAACACCGCCGCCTTCATCGTCGGCTCGCTGACACGCAACGCCAAGCCACTGGAACGCATCCAGGCCGGCATTTTCGTCAAGCGGCATTCGCGCTCGCAATTTGCCACGCGCGGCTGGAAGACCCGCATCAGCGTCGGCGATCTCAAGACGGCGATCGCCCGCTATCTCGGCGAAGAGCGCATGGAGCGCTCGCTTGCGACCTACGAGCAGACGTCCGGGCGCAAACTGGAGGACGACCAGCCGGCCGATATGGCGCTCATCCATTTCACCGAGCAGCTTCTCGGCAGCGCCATCGGCTCCTCCTCGGCGCGGCTGGTGCTGTCCCTGATCCTGCAGAAGATCGAGGATGCCTCGTCCGACACGGCATGGCTGCTCGATCAGGCGAGCGAAGCGCTGCAGTACAATCAGGACATGCTGCAGACCGCGCTTTCGCAGATGGACCAGGGCATCGCCGTCTTCGACAGTTCCAACCGGCTGACGATCTGGAACCGGCGTTTCCGGCAATTGCTGGACCTCCCGGAAAATGCCGGCCAGGTCGGCTTTCCGCTCTCGGAGATTGTCAATATCCTGAGCCAACGCGGCGATATCACACCCGGCGACCAGTCACAGGCCGTGCGGCACTTCCTGACGCTCGACAAGCCCTTCCCGCTGGTGCTCGGAGGCGGCGAGCGCATCATCGAAGTGCGTTCCAATGCCATGCCGGACAAGGGTATCGTCGCGACCTTCACCGACATCACCCAGCGTGTGGCCGCCGACCGGGCACTGAAACAGGCCAACGAAACGCTGGAGCAGCGTGTTGTCGAGCGCACGGCGGAACTGACCCGCGTCAACAAGGAGCTCGCTGAGGCGCGTGCAGCGGCCGAGGAGGCCAATATAGGCAAGACCCGCTTCTTTGCCGCCGCCGGCCACGATATTCTGCAGCCACTCAATGCGGCCCGGCTCTACTCCTCCGCACTCGTCGAACGCATGGCGCAATCGGAAAACAGCCCGATCGTGCGCAATATCGATTCTGCGCTGGAATCGGTTGAGAGCATTCTCGGCGCCGTGCTCGATATTTCCCGCCTCGATACCGGCGCCATGCGGCCGCGGCTGGCATCCGTGCCGCTGTCCGACCTGCTGGAACGCATCGAGACCGACTTTGCGCCAATCGCCCGCGAGAAGAAGCTGAAGCTCAAAGTGATGCCGACGTCCCTGCGCGTGCGCTCCGACCCGAACCTGCTGCGGCGACTGGTGCAGAACCTCGTCTCCAACGCCATCAAATATACTGTCAGCGGCAAGGTGCTGGTCGGGGTAAGGCGACGTGGCAATCAAGTGGTGATCCAGGTGATGGATTCCGGCATCGGCATTCCGCCCTCTAAATTCCGGACGGTGTTCAAGGAATTCGCGCGGCTGGATGAGGGCGCCAAGACCGCATCGGGCCTGGGGCTCGGGCTCTCCATCGTCGACCGCATCGCCCGCGTGCTCAGCCATAAGGTCGAGCTTTATTCGACGCATGGCAAGGGTACGGAATTCCGAATCCTCATTCCGCTCGATATCTCAAAGAGCGCAGAAACCACTGCAGCCATGCTTCCCATCGACCGGACGGCGCAGCCGCTGCAGGATCTGCGCATCCTCTGCATCGACAACGAACCGAAGATCCTCGAAGGCATGCGGCTGCTGATCGACGGATGGGGCTGTGAAACGCAGGCGGTGGATTCGCTTTCCGCTGTCCGGATGCTTTCGATGCGGCAGCCGCCGGATCTCGTCATTGCCGATTACCATCTCGCTGACGGAACCGGGGTCGAAGCGATCCGGCACCTGCGGCAGCATTTCGGCATCGATATTCCAGCCCTGCTCGTTACCGCCGACCGGACACCGGAAGTGCGGGCCGAGGCGGAAAAGCACGGCATCGCGGTACAGCACAAGCCGGTGCGCCCGGCCGCATTGCGCGCCTACATCACGCAGATTTCCGGCTTGAAGCGCACCGCCGCCGAGTGAAGATCAGGCGGCCTTACGCCGGCCGAAGACGTGGCCGACAAGCTCCTGCACACGGGTGGCGGTCGGAACATCGCCGAACAGGATGCGGTACATGATGGGGGCGACTACGCGATCCATCACCGCATCGACATCGGGAAAAGTCTCACCCCTCTCCTTCGCTCGACCGGCAATCGTCTCGATCTGCTGGCGGGTGAAGTTGCAGCATTTATTGGCGTTGTCGCCTGTCTGGGCGGAGAGCACGTCCCGGACATATTCACGGCCGGGGCCGGAGGACATTTCCTCCGCATATTGCTCGGCCCAGGCTTCCAGATCACCGGCGCCATTGCCGGTATCGACCGGCTCCATGTCCGGGCGCAGACGCTCGACGGCGACATCGGCAAGCAATTCCTGCAGGTCACCCCAGCGGCGGTAGATGGTGGACGGGGTCACGCCTGCGCGTGTCGCAATCAGCGGAACAGTGATCTCCGCTCGGCTCATTTCCGCCAGGAGTTCGCGGACTGCCGCATGCACCGAAGCCTGGACACGCGCACTTCTGCCACCGGGACGGATATTCTCTTTCACTGCCATTTCGAACCCAACCTTCTCCCCTAAAGCCTGCTGCGATCTTTCAGATTCGCCTAGCACGCTCCAGGTTTTTTACGCCTGTCGTTGCGCGACATGCTCTCTTTGCTTTCACGCAATTCCGGACGCAAAACCGCTACACACTTTTGCTGGAATTGCCCTAGCACCGACAGTTCAGAAACTTTCATATATCCATTAACGCAAATTATTTGCTTTTATCCTTTGCCTTGCCTAGATAGAGCTAACGCAACGACTTAGCTTTAAGGAGCTTATATATGGTCGCCGCTCCCGAATCCATCAAGAATTCGTCGCCCATGGGCTTCCACGCTCTGACGCTTGCCGTCTTCTTCGGCGCGTCGGCGGCCCCGACGCCGCTCTATCGCATCTACCAGGAAAGCTTTGCCGTTTCCCCCATCCTCATCACCGTCATCTTTGCAGTATACGCTTTCGCGCTGCTTGGAGCATTGCTGATTGCCGGCTCGATCTCCGATCATCTCGGGCGGCGACCGGTGATCTTCGGCGCACTGATCCTCGAAATCATTGCCATGGCGCTGTTTTCCATCGCCAGCGGTCCGGAATGGCTGATCGCCGCACGCATCGTGCAGGGTATCGCCACCGGTATCGCCGGCGCCTCCCTCGGCGCTGCTCTTGTCGATATCGACCGGGCCAGAGGGCAGATCGTCAATTCGATCGCGCCGCTTTCCGGCATGGCGATCGGAGCGATCGGCACCAGCGCGCTGATCCAATACGGACCGGAGCCGCTGCATCTCGTCTATGCCTTGCTGCTTGCCGCCTTTGCGGTGCAAGCCGTTGCGCTGTGGCTGACGCGGGAGACGGGCGGCACGCGGCCTGGCGTCTTCGGATCGTTGAAGCCGGCCATTTCCATTCCGCAACCGGTGAAGCGGCCGCTGTCGCTGGTGACGCCGATCAATATTGCCAACTGGACGCTCGGTGGTTTTTACCTGTCGCTCGTACCTTCCCTGGTCGCCTCCACCACAGGCAGCCATGCACCACTGACGGGCGGGGCGGTCGTTGCTGCACTGATGCTGTCAGGCGCTGTCTCCGTGTTCCTGCGTCGCAGCCGCAGCCCGAAGGCCAATCTCGCCTTCGGCGTGAGCGCACAGACGCTCGGCATTCTGACAGTCGTGGCGGGTGTGCATCTCGCCAACGTGCCGCTGTTGCTGATCGGCACGCTTTTGACCGGTGCCGGCTTCGGCACAAACTTTCTCGGCTCTATCGGGACGATCATGCCGCTAGCCAAGCCGGAAGAGCGGGCCGGCCTGTTGTCAGCCTTCTACATCCAGAGCTATCTCGCCTTCAGCCTGCCGGCGATCCTTGCCGGCTTCCTCGTCAGGTCGATCGGCTATGGAGCAACGACGGATATCTACGCCACAGCCATCGTCCTCATCAGCCTTGCCGGGCTGATGGCGGTACGGAACACTAGAGCGCCGTGCGTCCATTCGGACGCACAAAGGACGCTCTAACTCTTTGAGTCTACGCATCAGGCTTCCGAAAATCGATTCCGATTTTCGGGCCGATGCTGTAGAGAAACGGCGGCGGCATGACGCCGTCGCGCGGTGTCATCAGCGCCAGCCAAGCGCCGGGGCGACATATTTCAGGATCGATTCGATGACGTGGGCATTATATTCCACGCCGAGCTGGTTGGGCACGGTGAGCAGCAGCGTGTCGGCCTCGGCAATCGCCTCGTCCTTCTTCAGCTCCTCGATGAGAGCATCAGGCTCGGCGGCATAGGAGCGGCCAAAGATCGCCCTGGTATTGTCGTCGATGAAGCCGATCTTGTCCTGCCCTTCATTGCCGTAGCCGAAATAGGAGCGGTCGCGATCGTTCACCAGCGCGAAGATGCTTCGGCTGACGGAAACGCGCGGTTCGCGGGCATGGCCGGCGTCCTTCCAGGCCTCGCGATAGGCACGGATCTGCTTGGCCTGCTGGATATGGAAGGCTTCGCCCGTCTCATCGTCCTTCAGGGTGGAGCTCTGGAGATTCATGCCGAGCTTGGCAGCCCAGACCGCCGTTGCGTTCGAGCCCGCACCCCACCAGATGCGGTCACGTAAGCCTTCGGAATGCGGCTCGAGGCGTAACAGGCCGGGCGGATTGGGGAACATCGGCCGCGGATTGGGCTCGGCAAAGCCTTCGCCCCGCAGCACTTCCAGGAAGACCTCGGCATGGCGGCGGCCCATATCGGCATCGCTCTGTCCATCCGGCGGATTGTAGCCGAAATAGCGCCAGCCATCGATGACCTGCTCGGGCGAGCCTCGGCTGATGCCGAGCTGCAGGCGCCCGCGCGAAATCAGATCGGCCGCGCCGGCATCCTCCGCCATGTAGAGCGGGTTTTCGTAGCGCATATCGATAACAGCCGTGCCGATCTCTATGCGGCTCGTCCTTGCGCCGACAGCCGCAAGCAGCGGATATGGCGAGGCAAGCTGGCGGGCGAAGTGGTGAACGCGGAAATAGGCGCCATCCGCGCCCAATTCCTCGGCGGCGACGGCGAGGTCGATCGACTGCAGCAGCGTATCACCTGCCGAGCGCGTCTGAGATTGCGGCGAGGGCGTCCAATGCCCGAAAGAGAGAAAACCGATCTTCTTCATGATTCCATCGCTTAAACTTGTAATTTGCCACCACGCTTCTTGGCATGATTCCGGATGGTCATATAGGCGTTGCGCGCGCGATTTGTGAGCCCTATCCGGCTGGATCAAATGAAACTCACACCCCGAATGTCCCTGTGGTCAATCCAGGGAGCCGCCAAAATCAAGAGATGACAATTTGTCATTTATCCCACTATCAAGATAATTCTTTATTAGTCATATGAAATTACATTCTCTAAATCGTGAGGGCAGAAATCATGAATACGGATAGCTTTGAAAAGAAGGCCGAGCTGTTGCTGGTCATGGCGAATGCCCATCGGCTCAGGATGCTGCAGACCCTGGCGGAGCGCGAGGTCACGGTCAACAATCTTGCCGATATAATCGGCATCAGCCAATCCGCCCTCTCCCAGCACCTTGCCAAGCTCCGCAGCAAGGACCTCGTCAAGACGCGGCGTGATGCGCAGACGATCTACTACTCGGTCAAATCCGACAAGGTCCATGTGATCCTGGAGATGCTGCGCCAGATGTTTGACGAAGGTCAGGCGGAAGATTTTCGCCTCGCCGTTTAACGACTTTGGGCGGAATTTTCAGTGATCCTATAAGCCTTCGTGCTAATCTGCGTAGATCACATTACCCGCCTACACCTTGCCTGTCGTGTGAACATGTTACGGAAATGGTGATTTCCGATTCCCCGCCTGTCGATCTTAAGGGGGAGGAATCGAGCATGACAATTGTATCGGGCTTTGCGGCCTCTCTCGTCCTTGCCACCACCGGCATTGTCTTTGCCCATCCTGCGGCTGGCGCCTGCTTTTCCTGCTATGCTTCCACGAACTTCGCCAGTTGCTCGGCAACCGTGCCCCAGCCGTCATAGAAGCCCAATTCCTCATGCGTGGCGCGAGTCTCCTTGTCCTTGTGCATGACGAGGGCGTTGTAATCGGTACCTTCCGGGTGGTCGGCGAAGGTGATGATGGCAGTCATGAAGGGAGTCGGCGCAGGGCGCCAGCCGCCGAGAAGCGCGTTGGTGAAAACGATGCGGCGGCCGTCCCGAACATCCAGGTAGCAGGCGCTGAGATGCGGCTGGAAGGGGCGGCCGTCTTCGCTCATCTCGGTTACGAGGGCGCCGCCGGGTTTGACTTCCATGGTGGCGACGCGGCAAAGCGCCGGTGCGGGTATCCACCATCTTTCGAATTTTGCCGGGTCGGTCCAGGCGCTCCATACGGCGGATGGCGGGGCCTTGATGATGCGCGAAATGGTGAGATCGAGATCGGGATTCACATTGATGTTCATTGAGGTTTCTCCTCCTTCGATTGCGTGGCCGTGACGAAAGCTTCGAGCCTGTCCGTGCGGGCTTCCCAGATGGCGCGCTGAGCAGAAAGCCAGCCTTCGACCATGGCGAAACGCGGCTTCTCCAGCGTGCAGGTGCGCACGCGGCCCTGCTTTTTCGTTTCGATGAGGCCTGTTTCTTCAAGTAGGCGGATGTGCTTCATGAAGGACGGCAAGGCCATGTCGAAGGGCTTTGCGAGGTCGCTGATGCTGGCCGGGCCAGTGCCGAGACGGCCGATGACGGCGCGGCGCGTGGGGTCGGCGAGCGCTAGAAAGATGCTGTCGAGTTGATGTGAATAGTAATCCATAAGGCTAAGTATCACGACGAGATAGTTAGCGCAAGAGCTAAGTGTTTTGCGCTGCCGCTGGCGTGAGGCACCCCCATCGCACACAGGGGCTGGATTTAACGAGAACGGGAGGGCGGCTAAGGCTACAGCGAGCCTTGCCGCCTCGTTGCTTATGCAGCCTTGTCGGCCGCCGGATAGGGATCGAAACGGCCGTAGAAGGTTTCGGCCTCGGCGGCCATGTCCTTCAGCAGCGGTGTCGGCCTGAAGTGATCGCCATAGGCGGAGGCCAGCTGTTCCGCCAGTTCGACGAAGGCCTTGACGCCCATGCCGTCGATATAGCTCAGCGCACCGCCGGTATAGGGCGCAAAGCCGAAGCCGAGGATGGAGCCGACGTCGGCCTCACGCGGATCGGTGACGATGCCTTCTTCCATGGTGCGGGCCGCTTCGAGCGCGATCGTCACCAGGAAGCGCTGCTTCAGGGTGTTGACGTCGATCTCGTCGGCCGGCTTCTGTGGATAGAGCGTTTTCAGCTCAGGCCAGAGGAACTTCTTGGCGGGCTTGGCCGGGTATTCGTAGAAGCCCTTGCCGTTCTTGCGGCCGCGGCGATCGAGTTCGTCGACCAGCTTGTTGATGAGGGCAAGGTGGCGCTCGTCAACCGCTTTGGGTCCGAGATCTGCGACCGTGGCCTTGAGGATCTTCTGCGATAGATCGATTGCCACTTCGTCATTCAGCGACAGCGGGCCGACCGGCATGCCGGCCATCTTGGCAGCATTCTCAATCATCGTCGCCGGCACGCCTTCGATCAGCATGTCATAGGCTTCGTGGATGTAACGGAAGACGCAGCGGTTGACGAAGAAGCCCCTGACATCGTTGACAACGATCGGGGTTTTCTTGATGGCGGCGACATAATCCAGCGCCACAGCGAGCGCCCGGTCGCCGGTGTTTTTGCCAAGGATGACCTCGGTCAGCATCATCTTTTCAACCGGCGAGAAGAAATGCACGCCGATAAACTGCTCCGGGCGCTTGGAATTTTCGGCAAGGCCCGTGATCGGCAGGGTCGAAGTGTTGGAGGCAAAGATGGTGGTTTCCGGGATGACGGCCTCGACCTGTTCGATGACCGCTTTCTTGACGGCGCGGTCTTCGAAGACCGCTTCAATAACGAGATCGGCATTGCCAAGATCGGTGTAGTCCGCCGACGGTATGATGCGGGAAAGCAGCGCGGTACCCTCATCTTGCGTAAGACGCCCCTTACCGATGGAATCCTTGACGAGACCTTCCCCAACGCCCCTCCCCTTGGTGGCAGCCTCCATATCGCGGTCGATCAGCACAACCTCGAAACCGGCAGCGGCCGTGACATAGGCGATCGATGCGCCCATGAAGCCGGCGCCGACGACGCCAACCTTTTTCAGCTCCGTCTTCGGCACACCTGCCGGGCGACGGGCGCCCTTGTTGAGTTCCTGCATGGAGATGAAGAGCGAGCGGATCATCGAGAAGGCTTCGGTGGTCTGCAGCACCTGCGTGAAATAGCGCTGCTCGATCTTGAGCGCCGTATCGAAGGGCACCTGCAGGCCTTCATAGACGCATTTCAGGATGGCGAGCGCGCCCGGATAATTGCCTGATGTTTCACGCCGCAGGATCGCTGGAGCCGCCGGCCAGAGCTGGGCGGCAGCAGGCGTCCAGATGCCGCCGCCGGGAACCTTGAAGCCCTTTTCGTCCCAGGGGGCGACAGGCTTCAGTCCATCCTTGATCATCTGTTTGGCAACCGGGATCAGTTGATCCGGCTCGACCACCTGATGGACTAGATTCATCGCCTTGGCGCGCGAAGCGTTCAGCGACTGGCCTGTCGTCATCATCTGCAAAGCGGACTGGGCATCCGTCAGGCGCGAGATGCGCTGCGTGCCACCGGCACCGGGAAAGATGCCGACCTTGACTTCCGGAAGAGCGATCTTGACGCTCTTGGCATTGGAGGCGACGCGGCCGTGGCAGGCGAGCGACATTTCCAGCGCGCCGCCCATGCAGGTGCCGTTGATGGCCGAGACCCAGGGCTTTCCGCAGGTTTCGAGCTTGCGGAAAAGGCCGGTCATGCGGCCGACGAGATCGAAGAGTTTTTGCGCGGCCCCCTCCGGATTTGCCGACTTCTCCTGCTGGTAGAGGGTGAACATGGATTTGATCATCGACAGATCAGCGCCGCCGGAAAAGGAGGACTTGCCCGAGGTGATGACGACGCCTTTGACGGCGCTGTCGGCGACAGTGGCATCGATGATCGCATCGAGTTCGTTCATCACCTCTTCGGTGAAGACGTTCATCGACTTGCCGGGCATGTCCCAGGTGACCAGGGCAATACCATCCGCATCGGTCTCGACGGTGAAGTTGGTGTAGCTCATCGTCTCTCTCCCTTAGACGCGTTCGATGACGGTTGCCGTGCCCATGCCGGCGCCGATGCAGAGGGTGACCAGCGCGGTGTTCAGATCACGGCGCTCCAGCTCGTCCAGCACAGTGCCGAGGATCATGGCGCCGGTGGCACCGAGCGGGTGGCCCATGGCGATCGCGCCGCCATTGGCGTTGATCCGGTCGTGATCGATATCGAAAGCCTGCATGTAGCGCAGGACGACGGCGGCGAAAGCCTCGTTCAGCTCGAAAAGGTCGATATCGGCAAGCGTCATCCCCGTGCGCTTCAGGAGCTTTTCCGTGACGTCAACGGGGCCGGTCAGCATCAGGGCCGGGTCGGAGCCGATATTGGCGAAGGCCTTGATGCGGGCGCGCGGCTTCAGGCCCATGCTTGCGCCCCCGGCCTTCGAGCCGAGCAGGACAGCAGCGGCTCCATCGACGATGCCTGAGGAATTGCCGGCATGATGGACATAATTGACACGCTCGACTTCCGGATGGGCCTGGATGGCGACGGCTTCGAAGCCGCCCATTTCGCCGGGCATCTGAAAGGACGGATTGAGGGAGGCGAGTGCCTGCATGTCGGTGCCGGGTCGCATATGTTCGTCATGGGCAAGGATGGTCAGGCCGTTCTGGTCCTTGACCGGGATGACCGAGTTCTTGAACCAGCCCTTTTCCCAGGCGTTCGCTGCACGCTTCTGGCTTTCGACGGCATAGGCATCAACGTCGTCACGCGAGAAGCCATATTTGGTGGCGATGAGGTCAGCCGAGACACCCTGGGGCATGAAATAGGCCGGGAAATTTACCGAAGGGTCCATGAACCAGGCGCCGCCGGACATGCCGAGGCCGACACGGGACATGCTTTCGACGCCGCCGGCGATGACGATGTCATCGGCGCCCTGCGCAATCTTGCCGGCACCGAAATTCACGGCGTCGAGGCCTGAGGCGCAGAAGCGGGAGATCTGCATGCCGGGCGCCTTTGTCGAGTAGCCGGCTTCGAAGGCAGCGGCCTTGGGGATGACGGCACCGGCATCCATGACCGGATCGACACAGCCCATGATGATATCGTCGACCGTTTCCGTATTCAGTCCGTTGCGGTCGCGGATCGCCTCCAGCGTCTTTGCCGCGAGACGTACGGAGGGCACTTCGTGGAGTGAACCATCCTTCTTGCCGCGGCCGCGGGGCGTGCGGACGTGGTCGTAAATGAAAACCTCGGTCATTGTCTCATCTCCCTGGCGGCGCATGGGCGCCGGTGAATTTCGTTCTTCCGGCAAGGCCGAAGCGGAGAAACCTGCGTCTGCGGCCCCCTCATCCGGCCCTTCGGGCCACCTTCTCCCCTTGGGGAGAAGGGGTCGCAATCAAAACGCTTCGGCGGCCAGTTCCATCATCGTGTCGGCGCCGGTTTCGATGCGGGCCTTGCGCAACGCGGTTTCGGGCATGATGCGCTCCATGAAGAATTTCGCCGTAACCAGCTTGTTCTTCAGATAATCCTCTCTGATATCGCCGGCGGCAAGGCGTTCGTTGGCGGCTTTGGCCATGCGCGCCCACATATAGCCGATGATGACGAGGCCGAAGAGGTGCATGTAATCGGTCGAGCCGGCGCCGGCATTGTCGGGCTTGGCCATGGCATTCTGCATGAACCACATGGTCGCACCCTGTACGTCGTTCAAGCCCTTTTTCAGGTGCTTGGTGAAGAAGCTCAGCTGCTCGTCATTGCGGTTTTCCTCGCAGAAATCGCCGATTTCCTTGAAGAGCGCCATGGCGGCGCGGCCGCCGTTCAGCGCCAGCTTGCGGCCGACGAGATCGAGCGCCTGGATGCCGTTCGCCCCTTCATAGATCATGGCGATACGGGCATCGCGCACATACTGGCTCATGCCATGCTCTTCGATATAGCCATGACCGCCGAAGACCTGCTGGGCCATGACGGCGTGATCGAAACCCTTGTCGGTCATCACGCCCTTGAGGATCGGCGTGACAAGGCCGAGAATGTCATCTGCCGTCTGACGCTCCTTCTCGTCGGTGGCGCGATGCGCAATATCGGATTTCAGCGCGGTCCAAAGCAGGAAGGCACGGCCGGCCTCGTTGAAGGCGCGGATGGTCATCAGCGCGCGGCGGATATCCGGATGGACGATGATCGGATCGGCCTTCTTGTCCGGCGCCTTCACACCTGACAGCGAGCGGCCCTGGATGCGATCGCGGGCGTAGCTGGCGGCGTTCTGATAGGCGATTTCGGAAATAGCGATGCCCTGCAGGCCGACCATCAGACGGGCTTCGTTCATCATTACGAACATGGCGTTGAGACCGCGATTCTCTGCGCCGATCAGGAAGCCCGTCGCCTCGTCGTAGTTCATGACGCAGGTGGCGTTGCCGTGGATACCCATCTTGTGTTCGATGGCGCCGCAGGAAACGCCGTTGCGGGCGCCGAGCGCACCGTCCTTGCCGACGAGGAATTTCGGGACGATGAAGAGCGAGATGCCCTTGGTGCCCTCAGGCGCACCTTCGATGCGAGCGAGGACCAAGTGGACGATGTTCTCGGTCAGGTCGTGCTCGCCGGCGGAGATGAAGATCTTCTGGCCGGAAATCCTGTAGCTGCCGTCGCCCTGCGGCACCGCCTTGGTGCGCAGCATGCCGAGATCGGTGCCGCAATGCGGCTCGGTGAGGTTCATGGTACCGGACCACGTGCCATCCACCATCTTCGGCAGATAGGTATTCTTCTGTTCATCGGTGCCGTGGACGACGATCGCGGCGATGGCACCCTGCGTCAGCCCCGGATACATCATCAGCGACATATTGGCGGCCGACGTATATTCGCCGACCGCGGTATGCAGCGTATAGGGCAGGCCCTGACCGCCGAACTCTTCCGGCACGGCAAGCCCGATCCAGCCACCTTCCCGATAGGCCTGATAGGCTTCTCTGAAGCCTTTCGGCGTCGACACCGTGCCGTTGTCGTGGCGCGTACAGCCTTCCTGATCTCCGGAATAATTCACGGGGAACACAACTTCCTCGGCCAACTTCGCCGCCTCGCCCAGAATAGCCTCCACCATATCAGGCGTGGCATCGGCAAAACCCGGGAGATTGTTGTAGCGCTCGAGACCCAGTACGTCGTTCAGCACGAAGAGCGTGTCGTTCACCGGGGCCTTGTAGACTGGCATGGTTCGAATTCCTCCAATTCGGCAACCGGATCGCTCCGGCCTTGAGACTCTCTTACAAAATATTGACGTTTGCGTAAACGTCAAATTTTCGGTGCGCGCAATTTTGTGAAGTGGATGAAAGCAGGCGCGTCAAACAGAATGCTAGTTGCCCCCGTTTTCTTCTCCGGCTAAGCGCGCTACATTCATCCAGACCTGCAGAAACAGCTTGGGAGGAGCTATTTCATGAGAAGAATGTGGCCTGCGGAGTTCAATTCCATTTTCGATGCGGCGGAGGAAGTGACGATCGAACCCGTGGTGGTCGAGCCGGTCAATGGCGAAAGGTTGGTTGCGCATGATGAGCCGCCGGCTCCGCGCAAGGCACTGAGAGTGCGCATTCCCATGGAAACCTATGAGCGCATCTGGCCGCTCGCCGAAATGCGCTTCCGGCCGGCCGAAGGCCCCTATGCCGGCAAGGCGATAACGCTGATCGCCACCAATCCGCACTATCACCCCTGGCACCCCGCCGATGGCGGCTCAGAAGAGAAGGTCGGCGACAGCGGTCGCCACTACAGGACCGATTATCTGGTCGTGCATTTCCTGCTCGACGACGTGCGCGAACCCGTCGCCGCCTGAGCATTGATCTTGAAGAAAAGGCAGTTCCCGGAATAGGTTTGCGCCAGCAACCTCTATTCCGGGAGCCGAGCCTTGAGCGATTTCGATATCATCCGTCAGCGCGCCGAGCAGAGAAAAGGCGGCGCCGATGCGCTGAAAGCGATGCTGCCGGCAATGCCGGACAACGAGGCGTTGCGCGCCCTGCCTGACGACCGCATACTGTCGCAGATGACCAGGCGCATTTTCTACAGCGGCTTCGTGCACAAGGTGATCGACAATAAATGGCCTGGCTTCGAAGAGGCCTTCGATGGCTTCGATCCCGCCGCGCTCAACATCGCTCCCGACGAATATTGGCATGATCTGACTGTTGATGACCGCATCGTCAAGAATGGCGCGAAGATCATGTCGGTACGTGCCAATGCGGCCTTCGTGCGCGCGCTGGCGAATGAGGCGGGCAGTGCCGGCGCCTTCTTCGCCGACTGGCCGCGCGAGGATCATATCGGCCTGCTCGAGGCACTCAGCAAACGCGGCAACCGGCTGGGCGGGGCCACCGGTCAATATTTCCTGCGCGGCATCGGTCGCGACAGCTTCATCATGACATCAGATGTTCTGGCCTGCCTGCGGGACGCGGGCGTGCCGCTTTCGGCATCCGGAACCAGCAAGAAGGACCAGCAGCTGATCCAGCAGACCTTCAACCGGTGGGCTCAAGAAACGGAACTGCCGCTCACCTATCTCTCGCGCATTTGCGGGCTTTCGATCGACGCCCCCAAGGAATGAAATATTTCAGGCCGGCTGTTTTTTGGAAGGCCGGGACTGCCTACCTCTCCGAAAGGTTCATCCGAAGGAGAAGATCTCATGGCCGAGTTTCCCTATCGCAGCGCGCTGATTGTCGGCGCCGGTTCCGGCATCAGCGGTTCGCTCGCCCGCGAGCTTTCAGAACGCGGTGTGAAGGTCGGCCTTGCGGCACGCAATATCGGCAAGCTCGGGCCGTTGCTCGATGAAACAGGAGCCAAGGCCTTTGTGACCGATGCCGCGCAGCCGGCGGCAGTTTCGGCGCTATTCGAACGTGTCGATGCCGAGATCGGCGAGCCCGATATCGTGATCTATAATGCCAGCGGCCGCGTGCGCGGGCCGATTGCCGATCTGGATCCTGCCGACGTGGAACAGGCGATTGCGACGAGTGCCTTCGGCGGCTTCCTCGTCACGCAACAGGCGGCAAAACGCATGATCCCGCAGGGGCGCGGCGCGATCCTGCTGACAGGGGCGACGGCCAGCATCAAGGGCTATGCGCAATCGGCGCCCTTTGCCATGGGAAAATTCGCTCTGCGGGGTTTGGCACAAAGTGCTGCCCGCGAACTCGGGCCGCTCGGGATCCATGTGGCGCATTTCATCATTGACGGTGCCGTGCGCTCCGCCACAAGGCCGGATAGGGAAGACAAGCCCGACGGTACGCTTTCGCCCGATGCGATCGCACAGTCCTATATCGACGTGCTGCTGCAGCACCGAAGCGCCTGGTCGCAGGAAGTGGAGTTGCGGCCGTGGACGGAGAACTTCTGATTCAGCCGGTCTCGATAGAGCATGCTTTCCCGAACGCGTCGAAACCGGTAGGATCAGAGCGGCTTCGACAGCCTGGGAGGGAACGATGCTGCGTCTGGACCATGTGACGATCGATACACGCGATGCGCCTGCCATGATCGCTTTTTTCGAGAACATTCTTGGCGTGAAGGAAGGCTATCGGCCACCCTTTCCCTCGCGCGGCCATTGGCTTTATCTCGACGACAAGCCGGTGATCCATCTGAGCCTGACGGAGCGGGCAGGTGATTTTCCACCTGGCATCTTCAATCATGTGGCCTTCAGCCTCTTCGAATTCGAACCGGCGCTCGCTCGCATCAAAGCCGGCGGCTATCGCTACGAGTATCGCGATATTCCGGATACCGATCTCGGACAGGTCTTCATCTACGGGCCTGAGGGCGTGAAGATCGAGTTGCAGTACAAGCGGCCGCTCTGAAGGTTTCGACGCCCGGAACAGGCCCGAAAAGGCAAAAGTTAAAAAATTCTCATTCCGGTTAACGAGTTCTTTACCACGTTTCGTAAAAGGTGCGCGGTGAGCATTGGCGATCTGCACTCCTTTTCTTTGTCTCGCGTTTCAGGAGTGCCGCCAAAAAACTATCCAGCTTGAGGAAAGTCTAATTGACTATTTCCTTACGGATGGCGCTCTCCCGACGTGTGCCCGGGTACGCTTCGGAAAAGGCAATGATCGAGCCCTGACCGGGCAATCGAAGCGAGCAAGAACATGAACGGATCGCGATCACATTCTTCCCGGCATTCCGACAGGACCTCGCTCGACGCGTTGAACCGCACCATCGAGGGGCTCGAAGCGCGGATCGAAGGCCTGATGGGCAGCGGACGCGAACAGCGGACGCGCAGCACAACGCCCGAACGCGATCTCTATGCCAGTTCCTCCGCGCCGCGCGCAGCCGATCCACTTGCGGAAATCCGCCAGCGCCAGCGCGCGCTCGACGCCACTAGAGAAAACCGCGAGCGGGCCTACGCGCGCGAACCAGCGCCGACCCTACTGCGTGAATCGGTCCCTGCCCCGCAGCGCGCTTCGGCGCCGCAGCCGGTAACACCGCCCTACCGCGCATCCGACGACACGATGACGGAAATCGCGCAGGCGCTCGTCAACCTGCGGCAGGACCTGAAGCGCGACATTTCCGAAGGCGTGACGCGCGAAATGAACGCGCTGCGCAGCGAGCTGCGCGAGATCAAGACCAGCGCACAGGACCGGCATTTCGCCGACGACATCCGCGCCGACATGGGCCGCTTGTCGCAAAGCATCGCACAGCTCACCAGCCGCTCGGTCGGGCCTGAAGCCGCTGGCCTGCGCAACGAATTCGAAGAACTGCGTTCGCTGATGGACGGGCTGGCGCGCGAGGATTCGCTGCGCCACATTGAACGGCGCTGGGACAATGTGGAAGGCCGCCTGGCAGAGCTCGATACGGTCGGGCTCCAGGAAGAGCTGGTTTCGCTCGCCTACCGGCTTGATGACATCAAGCGCCATCTCGGCGGCATGGGCGAAAGCCCGGCGGTGCGGGCGCTGGAAGACAAGCTCATCACGATTGCCTCTGCCGTCGAGCAGTTCGGCAACATGATCCAGCCACACGACCGGATAATGTCCGAACAATTCGCGGCCATGGACACGAGGCTCGACGAGATCAGCCGCGCGATCGCCGCCAGCGGGCGTGTTTCCGCCGGCACCGACCCGGCGCTGATGCAGCGGCTGGAAAATCGTCTCTCCGCACTCGGCGAACAGATCGAGCTGATGGGCCGGGCCGCCATGAGCCGCCCCAACCCCGCCGATGAGATGGCGAGCCGGCTGGAGGCGCTGACGGCGCGTGTCGAAGACCTTGCCAAGACCGAGGCGACTTCGCGTCTCGATGAGCGGCTGGAGCATCTTTCCTACCTGCTCGAGCGTACGCAGAAGGCTGCGCCGCAACAGGACCTGACCGGCGCTCTCTCCGACATCTCCCGCAAGATCGACGCGCTGGAAAGCGGCTCGGTCAACGATGCGCTCGCCAAGCGGCTCGATTATCTCGCACGGCGCATCGACGAGATGGAAATCCGCCCTACCCCTGCAGTGGAAATCGACGACAGCGCCTTCCGCCGTCTCGAAGGTCGGCTGAGCGACATCGCCGCTCGGCTGGAGGAAAGCACGGCGGCTGCGCCAACCGACGCGCGCGCGCTGAAGAACCTCGAGGACCAGATTGCCAATCTCTCCGAGCTCTTGAGCACGCCGCGCGAAAACGCCGAGGTATCGAATCTCGACCGCCGCATGGGCGCGATCGAAGACTATATCGCGACGAACGACGAATATATCATCGAAGCCGCGCGACAGGCGGCGGAGGCCGTGGTCGACGCCTATTCGCGCAACGGCGGGGTACAGGGCACCGCTCCGGCGGCAGCCGATATGTCGGCGCTGGCCGCGCTCGCCGAAGATCTGCGGCATCTCGAAGACTTGAGCCGGGACGGCGAGGAGCGCACCCACAAGACCTTCCAGGCCCTGCACGAGACACTGGTGCATATTGCCGACCGGCTGGACACGATGGAAGAGCGGGTGCGCCCTGCCGCCAGGATGCCGGCTGCCGATGTCGATTTCGATTTCGATCCCGACGCGCTGGTCGATGCCGGCAGGGAGCCGGCCATAGCTCCGGTGATGCAGGCGCCGAAGGCTTCGCCGGTGTTGCATACGGCTGATATCGCCGAAGAGCCGACAGGCCGCATATCGGAAGCGGCATTGGCCGACAGCACCAGCGCGATCGCCATCGAAGCCATCATCCAGCCGGAAAAGCCGGCCGTTCCCGCCAAAGGCAGCCTGCTCGCAAGCCTCGGCCGCAAGCTGATGCCTGCCCGCAAAACAGAAACAAAGGCTGCCGAGCGCACGGTTATCGATCCGGCTCCATCGATCGATCCCGTCGATGTGGTGCCGGCCGAAGCGGCAAACGAGCTGCTGGAACCTGGCTCCGGCGCTCCCGACGTGAAGAAGATCCTGGAGCGCGTACGCGCCAGTCAGAATGCCCAGCGCGGCAAGCCGGCCACCGAGAACGATCGTGCGGACTATATCGCCGCCGCGCGCCGCGCCGCGCAGGCCGCCGCCATGGAAATCGACAGCAACGCAAAGCCGGTGACGCGCGCCGAACGCCGCGCCGCAAAGCCGGAAAAAGCCGGCAAGGGCGGCGCCTTTGCGCGCTTCCGCCGGCCGATCCTGCTGGCAGTCGGCGCCGTGCTGCTCGCCATCATGGCTTTCCCGCTCGCCCGCACGCTGACGACAGGCGAAAAGGCCCCGCCGCCGGCTGAAGTCTCGGCCCTGACCGGCGCCACCGAAACACCGCAGGCCAATATGGCAGCCCCAATGCCGGTTGCGCCGGAAGCATCGGCACCGGAAATGGCCGCCCAGCCGCCGGCAATCGCACCGGAGACAATTCCTCCCGAGGCGACTGCTCCCGCAGCGCCCGATCACCTGACCGACACCGCGCCGCTCGACGGCGAAGGTGCGGAAGGATTCGACCAGGCACCGGCACAGGATGCCTCCGGCTTCGTTCCGAATACGCCTGCCGCACCAGCAGCGACGCCGACCGCTCCTGCAGCTGCCTCGATCATCGTTCCCGACACGATCCAGCCGCAGCCGCTTGCCGATGCGGCACGCAACGGCGATGCACTGGCGCTCTTCGAGATCGGCGCGCGTTATACGGAGGGCCGCAACGGCCTCGCCGCCGATCAGAAGCAGGCAGCGAGCTGGTATCAGCTTTCGGCCGACAAGGGCTTTGCCCCGGCGCAATACCGCCTCGGCAGCCTGTATGAGAAGGGCAACGGCGTTGATCGCGACGTGCAGAAGGCCAAGGCTCTCTACGAGCAGGCCGCAAGCCAGGGCAATGCCGGCGCCATGCACAATCTTGCCGTGCTCTACGCCTCCGGCGCGCTTGGCCAGCAGGACTATGCGACGGCGGCCCCCTGGTTCCAGAAGGCGGCCGATCTCGGCATCACCGACAGCCAGTTCAACCTCGCCATCCTCTGCGCCCGCGGCAATGGCGTTCCGGCTGATCTGGAAGAATCCTACAAATGGTTCGCGATCGCTGCCAAAGCCGGCGATAAGGACGCCGCCCAGAAGCGCGACGAAGTGGCCAATGCCATGAAGCCGGACCAGCTCGAACGCGCTCGCGCCAAGGCCGACCTTTGGAAGCCGCAGCCGCTCGATAACAGGGCGAACGGCATCGAGATCCCCGACACATGGGCAAGCGGCGCTGCACCGAAGACGGCGACCGTCGACATGAAGAAGGCGATCCGCAACATCCAGGCGATCCTCAACAATAACGGCTTCGACGCCGGCCCGCCCGACGGCGAGATGGGCGCCAAGACGGTGACCGCCATCAAGAACTTCCAGAAGTCGATCGGCCAGGAACCGACCGGCAAGGTCAACGACGATACCGTGAAGGCGCTTCTGGAACGCAACAAACCGGGCGCCAAGGCCATCTAAGACACCCTGGCGACACCCCGCCACAGGGCTTCCGGCTTTTGGAGCCGGCTGTCACAAAACCTGAAAAAAGCCGGATTATGCGGGACATATCGGGGCCTGCATCCGGCTGGTCGCGCTTTTTTCCTTCGAAAGCCTCTGGCAACGATTTCACAGTAGGATGCGCCATTCGAACGGGAACGTGATACAGGCCGCCGCGGCGGGCGCGGCGATAATCGGGGTCGGCTTTGACAATCTATCTGCCCATCGCAGAATTGTCGGTGAACATCTTCATCATTCTCGGCATGGGGGCTGCCGTCGGCTTCCTGTCCGGCATGTTCGGCGTCGGCGGCGGCTTTCTGATCACCCCTCTCCTGATCTTCTACAATATTCCGCCGGTCGTCGCCGTCGCGACAGGCGCCAACCAGGTGGTGGCTTCCTCGATATCGGGGGCGATCACGCATTTCCGGCGCGGGACGCTGGACATGAAGCTCGGCTCGGTGCTTCTCGTCGGCGGTCTGTCGGGGGCGACAGTCGGCATCTGGATTTTCTCGCTGCTGCGTGCAATCGGCCAGCTCGACCTCTTCATCTCGCTTCTCTACGTCGTCTTCCTCGGCACGGTTGGCGGGCTGATGCTGTGGGAGAGCGTCAACGCCATGCGCCGCGCCGCCCGCAACGAGCCACCGGTTCCGCGCCGGCCCGGCCATCAGCACTGGGTGCACAAGCTGCCGCTCAAGGTGCGCTTCAAGAAATCGAAGATCTTTCTGTCGGTCATCCCGATCGTGACGCTCGGATTTGCGATCGGCATCCTCACCTCGGTCATGGGTGTCGGCGGCGGCTTCATCATGGTGCCGGCGATGATCTACCTGCTGCGCATCCCGACCAATGTGGTCGTCGGAACCTCGCTCTTCCAGATCATCTTCGTGACCGCCTATACGACGATCGTGCAGGCGGCGACGAACTATTCGGTCGATATCGTGCTCGCCTTCTTCCTGATGCTCGCCGGTGTCATCGGCGCGCAATATGGCGTGCGCGTCGGACAGCGGCTGCGCGGCGAACAGCTGCGCGCGCTGCTCGGTCTCCTGGTTCTCGCGGTGGGCTTACGTCTTGCCGTCGCGCTGGTCGTGACGCCTGAAGATATCTATTCGGTGGTCATGGGAGTGGGGAACTGATGCCCTGGCGTGTTGTGCCCCTCCTGCTTGCGCTTCTGCTGCCATCGCTGGCGGCGGCGCAGATGCTGCCTGGACAGGGGACGCAGGCCGAGCGCGAGGGGCTGGAAATCGGCACCTCTACCAGCGAAATCGCCATCACCTCCGATTTCCGCGGTGCGGATCTGACGATTTTCGGCGCTGTGACGAACACAGACGACCTGCTGCTCGCTATCGGCCAGTATGACGTTGTCGTGGTTCTGGAAGGTCCACGCGAAGACGCCACTGTGCGCAGGAAAGAGCGGGTTTTCGGCATCTGGATCAATGCCTCGTCGATGACCTTCGCCGACGTGCCGCATTCCTATTCAATGTCGAGTTCGCGCTCCATCGACGATATCACGACGCCGCTCGACCTGACCGGAGAGGGTATCGGCATCGACCATATTCCGCTGCGGCCGATCGATTTTGCCGGCAACTTCAACAGTCTCAACGAATTCCGCACTGCCTTCCGGCGCCTGCAGCAGGTAGGCGGGCTTTACGAGCGTGACCCGAGCGGCGTTCGCTTCGTCTCCTCCAATCTCTTCAAGGCAAGCCTGCGGTTGCCGGCGAACATTCCGAACGGCGTGCACACCGTACGCGCCTATCTGTTCAAGAGCGGGAAGTTCGTGACGCAGAAGTCGCAGCCATTGCGCGTCATCAAGACGGGTATCGAGCAGACGATCACCGATGCGGCACATGAGCAGCCAATCTTTTATGGCTGCTTTGCGGTGCTGCTGGCCGTGCTGACGGGATGGGGCGCCAGCCTGATCTTCCGCAAGGATTGATCGGGCGGGTTTCCGTCGTCCGGCGACGATTTCAGACAGGCTTCAATCAAACATCCGAGCACGAATGGCCTGCCCGGCGGCAGAAGCTTGTCCAGATACTCTGGTGCAGCTCGACGTAAGGCTTTTCCACCTTCCTTCTCCGATACCGCTTGCATTTCACCATCAGTCGAGTTAGCTTCAAAACCAGTTTCTGATAGCAACTGGTTTTGAAGAAGGCACGGCCTGGAAGGAGGATGAGATGAGGAAGCTTGTTGTCTGGAACCTGATGACACTGGACGGCTATTTCGAAGGGACGAAGCCGTGGGACATCGAATTCCACAATCTGGCCTGGGGGCCGGAACTCGAAAAATATGCCGAGCAGTTCGGCGAAGAAGGCGATCTGCTGGTCTTCGGCCGCAAGACCTATGAGGGCATGGCGGCCTATTGGCCGAGCGCCGAGAGTGAAGACAAGATCAAGGCCTATATGAACGGTATCGCCAAGATCGCCGTCTCGCGGAGCATGGAAAAGGCGGACTGGAACAATACGCGCGTCGTCAACGATCCGGTGTCCGAACTCAAGGGACTGAAGGAGCAGGACGGCAAGACGATCTTCATCTTCGGCAGCGCCGAGCTTGCCGATACCCTGCTGAAGGCGGGGCTGGTGGATGAAATCCGCATCTGCCTCGTTCCCGTTATTCTCGGCAGCGGCAATCCGCACTTCAAGCCGGCAGATACACAGCAACCCCTGAAACTGCTCGACTCCTCGGTGACGACCAGCGGCGCGGTGATCCTGCGCTACGAGCCTGTCGAGGCAGCCTGATCATCTGCCCGCGCTGCCGCAGCCACCAGGGCTGCGGCAGCGTCGCCTGCGGTTTCCATGTAGGTCGGATCGCGATGCAGGAGCACGGCGGCAAAGGAGCCGTCAAGCAGCAGAACGATCTGGCGGGCAAGCTCTGGCGGCGCGGCGAGATGCTGTTCCTCGAAGAGAGCCGTCAGCCATTGCTCGACATTTTTCTTGTGTGCGGCACCCACCTTGATGGCGGGATGGCCAGGCATGTTTGCAAGCTCGGCCGATGTTCTGAGATAACCGCAGCCCTTCCATTTCGGATGCCGGGCCGAGCGGGCCAGATTGTCGAAAATGCCCTTTATCTTCGCTGGCAGATTTCCGTCCGTCTCCGCAAACCACCGCCGATAGACAGCAAGGTTGGGCTGGTCGCGGGTTTCGAGATAGGCGGCGATCAGTTCGTCCTTGCTGTCGAAATGATAGTAGAGCGTGCGCTTCGTGACATTAGCCTTCTCGGCCACGGCATCGACGCTGACCGCCCTGACACCCTCGTTATAGAAGAGTTTTGCAGCGGCCGCGATAATGCGTTCGCGCGTGTTGGTTCCTGATCTTGCCATTCAGCCAATGTATACCGACTAGTGAGTGTCATCAACGCACACATCTGCCTATTGTCCCTGCCGAAATATCCGCAGAGGAGATGACGCATGCCGGAGAGCAAATGGAGCCAGAGCGAGCCTGCGCGAGAAGCGGAAGCCGTCTCGATCCACTGCCGCGACGGAGTTGAACTCCACGGTCATATCTGGAACGGCGCCCGTAGTGGCGGCAATGGCAGCGTCATCATCAATCCGGCGACCGGCGTTGCGGCGCGCTACTATCACTATTATGCACGCTTTCTCGCCGAACATGGTTTTGATGTCCTGACCTATGACTATCGCGGTATCGGCCTGTCCCGTCCGAGGCGATTAAAGGGATCGGGCTATCGCTGGCAGGACTGGGGCGAACTGGATTTCGATGCGGCGCGTCTCTTCATGGAAAACAAACGCTCCGGCCAGCAATTGCTGGTCGTCGGCCACAGCATCGGGGGCTTTTTGCCCGGCTTCTCGGTCAGTACTGAACTCATCACCCGTGTGCTTGCCGTCGGCGCGCAGTATGGGCATTGGCAGGACTACGCGGCGACACGGCGATGGCGGCTCTTTTTGAAATGGCACGTCGTCATGCCGGCAACCACATTGCTCTTCGGTTACTTTCCCGGACGGCGCTTTGGCTGGCTTGAAGATCTGCCAAAGGACGTCGCGCTCGACTGGGCTTTTCAGCGGGGTTGGAAAGACCTAGCCACGACAGAACAGGCGGACGTTTTAAGGCATTTCGAGAACTTTCGCGCGCCGGTCTTGAGCCTCGCCGTTTCGGACGACGAGATCGCCACCGTTCAGGCCATTCGCCGCGGGTTTTCCCATTATCGCAATGCCCAAGTGGAGGAGGTGCTGCTGAGGCCGGAAGATCTCGGATTTCCGAGGATCGGGCATTTCGATCTCTTTCATGCTCGCCACGCCGCCGGTTTCTGGCTCGATACCCTGCTCTGGCTGCGGGACGGGACCAATCCCTGGCCTGGTAAAAGACCACCGGAACATCTCGTATTCGCATAAAAACCGCTCTTTAACGTTTACGAGTTAGTAATCTCTCGGAAATGAGAGGTTTGTATCATGCGTACTCCCACCGTGCTTGCGGTCGTCGGGCTGGCTTTGCTTGCCGGCTGTGCGACGGCACCGCGCCAGACGCGTAATATCTGTGCTGTTTTCGATCAGAAGGATGGCCTCTTCACCAGCTGGCAGGGGGCTGCGGAGCGTGCCGAGAAGAAATACGGCGTGCCGGTGCCGATCCTGATGGCGACCATGTATGTCGAATCCGGCTTCCAGCCCTATGCGCGGCCGCCGCGCACGAAGCTCTTCGGCTTCATTCCCTGGACGCGGCCCTCGACCGCCTATGGCTATTCGCAGGCGTTGAACGGGACATGGGACCACTACCAGTCCGAAACCGGCAACTGGGCGGCGCGGCGCACGAACTTTGCCGACGCGATCGATTTCATCGGCTGGTACCACTACAGCAACGCCCAAGCGACGGGCATTCAGCTCAACGACGCCTATAGCCTCTACCTCGCCTATTATTCCGGCCCGACCGGCTACAAACGCGGCGATTGGCGCAACAATGGTCAACTGCAGCAGACAGCACAGAAATTCGCAAGGATGGCCGGGACCTATCAGCAGCAATTGCAGGGATGCAATTGAGCCTCTTCCCTTCTCCCCAAGTGAGAAGGGAGCGCGTGTCAGCCGCGCAAATTGCCATAGCGGACCGAGTAGATCCGATCACGACCGAGCAGGTGGGCGATCAGCGAGGTCTTGTCGAAAAGGCCTGTCATGGCCTTGTGGCCGAGATCGAGGCCCCCGCTCATGACGCCGAAGGCGGGCATCAGCAGGCGGTCGCCATCAGTCGCGAAGCACGGACGGCGGACGGATTTCTCGCGGCGGCGGACGGTAGCAGCAGGATGCAGATGGCCCGCGATCTCGCCTTTTTGCAGGCCGTCACGCGGCTCATGGCGGAAGGTCAGGCCGGCATAGTAGAGCTCGTCCGAACAGGTGCCGGGCAGGTCGACGGTGCCATCGGGATCATGGTTGCCGTTGATCCAGATCCATTCGCGGCCACGGGCCATTTCGACGATCAGCGTGCGGAAGGCATCCGGGAGATGTTCGGAGCCGACGCGATCATGGAAATTGTCGCCGAGCGAAATGACGATCTGAGGGTCGTAGCGGGAGACGACGGCGGCAAGCACTGTCAGTGTCGCCAGCGTATCATAGGGCGGCAGCATCATGCCGCGGCGGGCAAAAGCGGCGCTTTTTTCCAGATGCAGGTCGGAAACGACGAGAATGCCGGCATCCGGCAGATAGAGCGCGCCGAGCGGATCGCAGACGGCGGCAACACCGTGAATGGCGGTTTCGACGCCCGGTATCGCGGCAAGGCCAGTCATGTCGCGCGCGAGCGCAAGGCGGTTCATCACTCTCGTCATTCCAGTTCTCAGGCCATCGCCTCGGCGATCAGATCGTCGGCGGCTTCGGCAAGCAGCGCGTCATGAGCCTGACCCGGCACTGATTCCTTGCCGATTTCCAGCATGACCGGTATGGCAAGCGGCGAAATATGGTCCAGCGCCCGGTGGGTGATATGGCCCCTGATTCGCTTCAGCATATCGCCAAGGCGGGAAATATCCAAAAGACCGGTCGAGGCATCGTGCCGGGTTGCCTGCAGCAGAATGTGATCGGGCTCGTGACTTCGGAGCACATCGTAGATCAAGTCGGCGGAGACGCTGATCTGCCGGCCGGTCTTTTCCTTTCCCGGATGGCGCCGCTCGATCAAGCCTGCAATCACGGCGCAATTGCGGAAGGTGCGCTTCAAAAGGAAGGATTCGTTCAGCCAGGATTCCAGGTCATCGCCGAGCATGTCTTCATCGAAGAGATCGGAGAGGCTGAGACGGCCATTTGCGATCCTCAGTCCAAGATCCTCCAGCCCCCATATGGCGAGGGAATAGTCCGTCGCAACGAAGCCGAGAGGATTTGCTCCTGCCCTGTCCAGCCGGCGGGTGAGCAACATGCCGAGTGTCTGGTGCGCCAGCCGCCCTTCGAAGGGGTAAATGACCATATAACCGCGGCTGCCGCGCGGAAAAGTCTCGATCAAGAGCTCGTCGCGCTTCGGCAGCAAGGATTTTTCCTTCTGCAGGGAAAGCCAGTCGCGCACCTGATCCGGCAGGCGGTGCCAGCGGTCGGGATTGTCCAGCATCGAGCGGACCTGATCTGCAAGATAGGTCGAGAGCGGGAATTTGCCGCCGGCATAGGAAGGGATTTTCGGATCGGAGGAATAGGCCTGGCTGACCAACGCCTCATTCTCCCTGATGCCCTCAAAGCGTAAAACCTTGCCGGAGAAGATGAACGTGTCGCCGGGAGCGAGCTGTTCGAGGAAATACTCCTCGACTTTTCCAAGCACGGCGCCGGGGCGACCGAGCCTGCCGCCCTCGTCGCGTTTGGCCATGCGGATATTCAGCATCGGATCCTCGACGATAGTGCCGAGGTTCAGGCGATATTGCTGGGCGACCTGCGGATTGGAGACGCGCCAGCGGCCTTCCTTGGTCTTGCGGATGCGGGCATACCGCTCGTAGGTGCGGAGCGCATAACCGCCGGTCGCGACAAAATCGACGACGCGCTCGAATGTTTCCCACGAAAGGTCGGCATAGGGCGAGGCGCTGGTGATCTCGTCATAGAGTTCCAGCATGTCGAAGGGTTCGGCGCAGGCCATGCCGAGCACGTGCTGGGCGAGCACATCGAGCCCACCGCGGCCGACGGGCGGCGTGTCCTGCGCGCCGATATAGTTCGCGTCGAGCGCTGCCTGGCATTCCATGACCTCGAAGCGGTTGGAGGGCACGAGGATTGCCTTCGATGGTTCGTCCATGCGGTGGTTGGCGCGGCCGATGCGCTGGGCAAGGCGCGAGGCTCCCTTCGGCGCGCCGACATGAATGACGAGATCGACATCGCCCCAGTCGATGCCGAGATCGAGCGTCGAGGTGGCGACAACGGCCCGCAGCCGGTTGGCGGCCATCGCAGCCTCGACCTTGCGACGCTGGGCGACATCGAGCGAGCCGTGGTGGAGCGCGATCGGCAGATTCTCCTCGTTGACCGTCCAGAGCTCCTGAAAGAGCATTTCGGCCTGCGAGCGGGTATTGACGAAGAGCAGCGTCGTCCTGTGGTCGATCAGCTGCCGATAGACATCCGGGATTGCGTATTTGGCGGAATGGCCGGACCAGGGAATGTGCTCTTCGGTGTCGAGGATGGAGATATCGGGCTTGGCGCCGCCTTCGACGAGGACGAGACCGGCATGATTATCCCTGCCCTCCTCCTGTGCCACCAGCCATTTCTGCAGATCCAGCGGATCGGCGACGGTGGCCGAGAGGCCGATCGTTTTCAGATCGGGCGCCAGCCGGCGCAACCGGCCGAGGCCGAGCGAGAGCATGTGGCCGCGCTTGGACGTGACCAGCGAGTGCAGCTCGTCGAAGACGACGTATTTCAGATCCCTGAAGAAACGTTCGGCCTCCCGGTTTGCCAGGAGCAACGCCACCTGCTCCGGGGTCGTCAGCAATATATCGGGCGGGTTGAGCTTCTGGCGCTGACGCTTGGCGCTCGGCGTATCGCCCGTGCGGTTCTCGATCGATATCGGCAAGCCCATCTCGGTGACGGGCTTCGTGAGGTTGCGCTCGATATCGACAGCCAGCGCCTTCAGCGGCGAGACATAAAGCGTATGGATGCCGGTAAAGGCCGAGCCTGGCGGGATCTTGCCGCGTCGCGTGAGGTCGGTCAGCGACGGCAGGAAACCGGCAAGTGTCTTGCCGGCGCCGGTCGGGGCAATGAGCAGCGTGCTCTCGCCAGCTTCGGCACGAGACAGGAGCTCGAGCTGGTGGGCGCGGGGACGCCAGCCCTTTTCCGCAAACCAGCGGAGGAAGGGAGCGGGCAAGGCAAGGCTGAGGTCGGTTTCAATCTGATCCACGGAGCAAATGTAGTTCAAACGCCGACGAATAGAAGCGCTATTGACTCCTCGCGATAATCATAGATAAATAATATCCATGATTAAAGGAGATCGGCTGTGAAACTTGGTGACGGCGTCGAACAGAGCATTCATTGCACGGCGGTCCTATCAGGGCTTTCGACTGGCGGCGTGCTTTCGGCTGCTGCGCTTGCCGAATATCACGGCGTGTCGACGAGCTATCTCTTGAAGCACCTGCAGGCGCTTTCGGGAGCCGGAATTCTGGAGACGGTGCCGGGGCCGAAGGGCGGTTACCGGCTGGCGAAGAAGCCGGAGGATATTTCGCTGCTCGATATCGTGCTCGCGGTCGAGGGACCGGCACCAGCCTTCCGCTGTTCGGAGATCCGCCAGCGCGGACCGAACCCGCTGCCGCAGCGCTATTTCACCAAACCCTGCCAGATCACGGCGGCAATGCTGAGGGCCGAGCGCGCCTACCGCGCCGAACTCGCAAACACCAGCATCGCCGACATCCTGGCCGAACTTTCCGCAGATGATGACGGCGGGATCGCCGCCAGAGGCTGCGCCTTCATGGAAATACACGAGAGAAAAGCGGCTCGCTGAGCCCCAACACAAACCCCAACCCAAGGAGATATGTCATGCAAGCACGTTTCAACTTCGGCAAAGCCGCTCCGGATGCCTACAAGGCCGTCGTCGCACTGGAGCAGTATGTGCAGGAATCCGGACTCGATAAGCGCTTCATTCACCTGATCAAGCTCCGCGCTTCGCAAATCAACGGCTGCGCCTATTGCGTCGACATGCATTCGAAGGAAGCACGCCATCACGGGCTTTCCGAACAGTGGATCAACCTGATGTGCGTATGGCGGGAATCGCCTGTCTATGACGCCCGCGAACGTGCCCTGCTCGGCTGGGTCGATGCGGTGACGAGGATTGCGGAGACCGGTGCACCGGATGCCGATTATGAAGTGCTGAAGGCGCATTTCTCGGAAGCGGAAATGACCAAGATCACGGTTGCGATCGGCACGATCAATATCTGGAACCGGCTTGCCGTCGGCTTCCGCAGCCAACATCCGATCGATGCGCCGCAGAAGGCTGCCTGAGACCTCTTTGCTGATAAGGAGCTTTGTCCGGTGACCGACCCGAGAGATCGGGTCGGTTGAATATTTCATCGTCCGTGGTGCGTATCGGATCTCATGGCAACAGCTTCAGGCAATTTGCCCGAAAGATCGATACTATTGAATATGTCGCGAACGACCTTGGCGATTTCCTTTGCGGAAGAGCCTTTGGCGTATTCTTCCTGCATGCGGCGTCTGACAAGCTTTTCCAGATCTGACATAGCTTACCTCATCATATCCGGCGCGAGGAGAAGTGTCGCGCCGGGGTCGATCACAGGCAAGTTACGTTTTGTTTATAATGGCTTACCGATTTGTAAGGTTAGAGCTGCCTAGAGCGCAATGTAGCGGTCGGCCCTGTGATTGATCGCGACGAAGAGATTGAGGACCACGGCACCGAGCACGGAATAGAAGACGACCGGCGGCGTGGTGACGAAGAAGGCGGCTGCCAGAACGCACATGTCGATGACAAGCTGCACGAGGCCGGCGCGGATACCGAAACGCTCCTGCATATAGATGCCGAGAATGCCGACGCCGCCGAGGCTGGCGCGATGGCGATAGAGCGCGAGAAGGCCGTAACCCAGCAACAGGCCGCCAAGGAGAGCCGCCCAGGCCGGATGAATGGCGGCGATTTCCATGACCTTCGGCTGCAGGCTGGTCAGAGCCGAGGTCAGGCCGATAGCAACGAAAGTCTTGATCGTGAAGGCCGTGCCGAGACGCTTCCACGAGAGATAGAAGAAGGGCAGGTTGAGCAGGAAGAAGGCGAGGCCGAAGTTCACGCCAAAGGCATAATGCAGCAGGAAGGCAATTCCGGCGGTGCTGCCGGTGAGAAGGCCGGCGCTGGCAAGAATGTAAAGACCGAGCGCGGAAACGAGGCTGCCGGAGAACACACCTTGCACATCCTCGACCGGCGTGTGACGTGTCGCGGTGGTGTTCCAGAACCCGAGGGCATTGATGAGCTGGCTCATGTCGCGATCTCCGATAGCGGCTGCTCCGGGCCGACCGGAGGAGAAGGGAATGTCTGGGTGGATGCGGCGCGTGTTACGCTCCGGGGAGCGCGTCGCCTTTCGCTGAATGGCCGTATTATCAGGCCTTCCAAGGTTGTGCGCAAGCGAAATACGTAAGTAATGCTGACCTATTTCAAAATCGCAAGAAATATGCGCTCAGGCGGTCTTGCGCGTAAGGAACAGAATACCGAGAACCGGTTTGCCGCCATCTTTGCGAATGGTGGTTTTGACCGTCTTGAGGATTTGGAGCCGATGGGCCACGGCAAGCCCTTCGACATAGGTCTCGGAGTGGGCGTAGCGCAGCGACGGCGCCAGATGAAAACCATTTCCTTCGCCACCGTCCTCCACGGAAAAGGCGAAGTCGGCACCAGGAGCCAGGAGCTCGTCGAGGATCGCGAAGACACTTTCCAGATTGCCGAGATACATCAGCACATCGGCGGCGGTTACGAGGTCGGCGCGATGCCGGGCGCCATCCGCAAAGAGGCCGGAGGTTTCGGGCGACAGCGACAGGTCCGCCTGCGCGAGATGATCGTAGACGCGCTTTTCGGCAGCCTTCACCAGCATGTTCTGCGAGAGGTCGAAGCCTTCGAGCTGTGCGACCCGGGTACGGATTTCAGGGCCGAGCAGGCCCGTGCCGCAGCCGAGATCGACAGCGTATTGATATTGCCGGCCGGTGGACGCGACGAGTGCTGCGAGCTTCTGCGGGACGGAATAATCCAGCTTCTCCACGAGGGATGTCTCGAAACGGTCGGCATAATCATCGAAGAGGCGCTCGACATAGCGGCTCGACGGCTGGGCTGGCGTCTCAGTGTCGCCGAGCAAGGCGAGCTTCAAGCCAGCGCCGAAAATATCCTCAGGGTCGAGTTCCAGCGTGCGGCGGTAGGCTTCGACGGCAGCGTCCGCCTTGCCTGCCTTTTCGCGGTATGTGGCGAGGCGATACCAGCCCGCTGCCCAGGCCGGCGTCAGCTCCAGTGCCTGCTCCATCAGTTCGGCGGCAGCATCCGGCTCGCCGCCCTCATCCAGCATCTTGGCGTAATCGGCGCGGCGGTCGGCGATGACGTCGCCGGAGGAAAGCTGGCTTGGCTGCATGATTGGACCCTTTGGCTGGCGGCATTTGGCTTCGGCCACAAAAAAACTCAAGTCCTATTTCAGAGGCGGTGCTGTCTTGGCGGAAAAGGCTTGCGGGCGAATCGCCGCGACCGTATCTCAAGGCAAACAGGAGATGGCGCATGTCCGATCAGGTGAACAGGTTCCTCGGCGATTCCATTGGCCGCACGATCATCAAGCTCTTGGTGGTTTCGCTGATCGTCGGCTTCGTCATGGCCATCTTCGGGCTGACCCCGTGGGAACTTATCTACAACTTTCGTGATTTCGTGATCCATCTATGGCGGCAGGGCTTCTCCGCGCTTGGCCGCGTCGGCGACTATTTGATCCTCGGCGCCACCATCGTCATCCCGATCTTCATCATCATCCGTCTCTTCAGCTATCGAAAATAACATGAGCTCAATCATCCTTTCACGCCGCGGCTTGCTGCAGCTTTCAGGTCTTGCACTGGTGGCTGGCATTGCCGGCTGCACGACGACCCCGAAATTTGCGACCACGCCTTCCAATGCCGCAGACGAGACCGCTTCCGCATTGCCGCTCGTCAACCAGCTTCGCGCCAGGAACGGCCTGCCGCCGCTCAGCGTCGATCCGCATGCAAGTGCCGCCGCGATCTTCCAGGCCAAGCGCATGGCAAGTGCGGGCAGGATGAAGCATCTGATGGGCATGACGGACAGTTTCGGCGTCCGCGTGAAGGCGAGCGGCGTTGCCCTGCCGGCCGCCGAAAATATCGCTTCTGGCCAGCAGAGCGTCGATGCGGTCGTCACCGCCTGGATCAACTCTCCCCACCATCTGGAAAACATGCTCGGGCGCTATAGCGGTCTCGGCGTTGCCGTTGCACATAATACGTCTTCCAGGAACCTGCCCTATTGGGCCATGGTGCTTTCCAGCTGAGGCGATTCCGCCTCTCTCCCCAAGAGGCGAATATGGATACCGGCAGACCCAGAAACGCATTGGCATTCGACGTGACGCACCGGCTGGTGCTGTCGATCGCCATTCCGATGACGCTCGGTTTCATGACCACGCCGCTACTCGGCATCACCAATACTGCCGTCGTCGGCCATATGGGCGATCCGGAAGCGCTGGCGGGGCTCGCTATCGGCGCCATGCTGTTCGACCTCATCATGGGCAGCTTCAATTTCCTGCGGGCGTCCACGACCGGGCTGACGGCGCAGGCACTCGGGCGGCGGGACGCGCATGAGCAGCAGGCTGTCTTCTGGCGGGCGATCGTCTCGGCGCTCGGCTCCGGTCTGGCGCTGCTCATCCTTTCGCCGCTGCTGATCCTCGTCGGGCTGAAGCTGATGGGGGCCGAGGGACGGATTGCCGAGGCGACCAGCACCTATTTCTCGATCCGCATCCTCGCCGCACCGGCAGCACTTGCCAATTACGCGCTGCTCGGCTTCGTGCTCGGCCGCGGACAGGGCCGAACCGGGCTTCTGCTGCAGGCGCTGATCAACGGCATCAACATCCTGCTTTCCATCTATCTCGGCCTGTCGCTCGACTGGGGTGTTTCCGGTGTCGCCTGGGGCACGATGGCGGGCGAGACGGCGGGCGCGCTTGCCGGTCTTTTCATCGTGCTGCGCAGCTTCGATCGGGCACATCGGCCAAATCGGACGGAGGTGTTTTCGCGCGCCAAGCTTGCCGAGCTTTTCGCACTGAACCGCGATATCCTGATCCGCACCTTCGTGCTGATCGGTTCCTTCGCGATCATGACCCGCATCGGCACCAGCTTCGGGGCCATTACCCTTGCGGCCAATGCAGTGCTGATGAATTTCTTCCTGTTGTCAGGTTATTATCTCGACGGTCTTGCCAACGCCGCGGAGCAGATCACCGGGCGGGCAATCGGCGCGCAATATAGGCCGGCCTTCGATCGTGGTCTGAAGCTGACGACGTTGTGGTCCTTCGGGCTCGCGGCAATCATTTCCGCCTTCTTCTATTTTGCCGGTCCTACCCTCATTGCCGGGCTGACGAGTTCGCCGGAGGTACAGGCAGCCGCCGAGACCTATATGCCCTGGGCGGCGGTGACCGGACTGACCGGCGCGCTCGCGTTCCTGATGGACGGCGTCTTCATCGGCGCGACATGGTCCGTCGACATGCGCAACCGCATGCTGATGTCCTTTGCGGGATATCTCGCCATGCTCGCCGTTTTCGTGCCGCTCTTCGGCAATCACGGCCTGTGGCTGGCGATGAACGCCTTCCTGCTGTTTCGCGGTTTCTTCCTGGCAATGCTGGTGAAGCCGCGCGCGGCTCAGACGTTCCGCGCCGCCCAGTAATCGACGCTGATATCCCTGAGGTCACGGATCGACGCGAGTTTTTCGCGGTCAAGCAGTTTCGACAGGCCGCGCACGATCGTGCCGGGAAGGCCGGGGCCTTCATAGACCATGCAGGAATAGAGCTGTACGAGATCGGCCCCTGCTCTCACCTTTTCCAGCGCCGTTTCGGCCGAGCAAACACCGCCGACACCAATGATCGGCAGGGACGGACCGACGCGCTTGCGCATCTTGGCGAGTACGACCGTCGATTTTTCGAAGAGGGGCGCGCCGGAGAGGCCACCGGCCTCCTTCGCCTGGAGCTGATCCTTCAAGCCGTCGCGCGAAAGCGTCGTATTGGATACGATGAGACCATCCAGCGCATGCGACAACGCCTCCGCAGCAATGTCATCCATGCCCTCCTCCGTAAGATCAGGGGCGATCTTCAAGAAGACCGGGATTTTTCGGCCGGCCTTTTCAGCTTCCTCGTCGCGTGCCGCCAGCACGGCCGACAGGAGAGCGGCGAGGCTTTCACGCGCCTGCAGATCGCGCAGGCCTGGCGTGTTGGGCGAGGAAATATTGGCGGTGAAATAGCGGGCGACGGAATAGAAGCGACGGATACCGGCGACATAATCGGCGATCCGGTCTTCGCTGTCCTTGTTGGCACCGATATTGACGCCGACAATGCCGGCGCGGCCGATCTGCGACAGACGGCGGAAGGCTGCTTCGTGGCCTTCATTGTTGAAGCCGAGGCGGTTGATGACGCCTTCATCTTCCACAAGGCGGAAGATGCGTGGGCGCGGATTGCCGGACTGCGGCTTCGGCGTGACGGTGCCGATCTCGGTGAAACCGAAGCCGAGCTTCAGCAGCGCTTCCGGCACTTCGGCATTCTTGTCATAGCCCGCAGCCATGCCGAGCGGGTTGGGAAAATCGATATTGGCAACGGTCTGGCGCAGGCGCGGGTCCGGCGCGATGCGGCAGGCAGGCACGACGCCCGATTTCAGCGCCGCAATCGACATGCCATGCGCGGTTTCGGGATCAAAGAGAAAGAGACCGCGACGGGCGATGCGCTTGAAAGGATCGATCACGGTACGAGCTCCGGAAAGATGTGGGCGCCTGCATCATCGAGCGGCAAGGCCGCCTCCCAAAGCACGGCCGAAAGCGGCAGATCGGCATAAAGATGCGGGAAGAGCGCGCCGCCGCGCGAGGGTTCGAAAAGCAGTTTGTCGCCGAAATTGCTGATATCGACGGCGACGAGGACAAGATCGGTCTGACCGGCAAAATGCAGGGCTGCGGTCTGCTTGACCTGATCTGCCGTCGAGAAATGGATGAAGCCGTCCTTCTGATCGATGCCCGCGCCATGAAAAACGCCGGTTTGTCTGGCTTCCTGCCAGAGCGCCTCCGGCACGATCTTGTAAAGGGTCGGTGTCGCGGTCATGATGATCCCGTTAGTGGCCTTGTTGAGAAGGGGGCTGACCTTCCTGATGAGGGCTTTGCCCCAAAGAGACGGCGATGTCCACGCCTGCGGGCGCAAAAACGGACAGGCACCATGCTTTGCGGAGGATGAGACGATGAAGGCATTTGCAATCACGCTTGCCGCCGGTCTTCTGCCGCTTGCGGCAATGGCAGCGGAGCCCGATGCGACGCGCTTCCAGCTTGAGCGCAGCGGCGACCATTTCGTGCGCCTCGACCGGCAAACGGGGGCCATGTCGCTCTGCACCGAGAAGGACGGGGCGTTGGTCTGCCGCATGGCGGCCGATGAACGCGCTGCCTATGAGGACGAACTCGACCGGCTTGCCGACCGAGTGAGCGCGCTTGAGAAGAGTACAACCGCCCGGCCCGCCTTGCCGACGGATGCGGAAGTCGACCGCTCGATCGGCATCATGGAGCGGATGATGCGCAGTTTCATGGGTATAGTTCGGGAATTCCAGGCGGAAGACGAGGCCAATCCCCTTCCGCAGCGGAGTTGATCTGGTTATATTCATATAAGTAGAGTGTCATGTTCGTGCGGGGGAGCCGGACAGGACTGAGGAGATCGAGCTCTTGGGAGGGAGTTTTCGATGCAGGAACAGACCATCATCATCGCTGACGACCATCCGCTGTTCCGCGACGCGCTGCGGCAGGCGGTGATCGGTATGGAAGGCCGGCAGACAATCGTCGAGGCCGGGGATTTTGCCGCAGCAAGGAGGGCGGCGACGGCGCATCCGGATGCGGACCTGATGCTGCTCGATCTCGCCATGCCTGGAGTCAGCGGTTTTTCCGGCCTGATGGCGCTGCGCTCCGAATTCGTCAGCCTGCCGATCGTCATCATCTCGGCGACCGATGACACCACGACGATCCGTCGGGCGCTGGAGCTCGGCGCTTCCGGCTTCATTTCGAAATCCTCAGGTATCGAGGATATCCGTCGTGGCATTCAGACGGTGCTGGCGGGCGATATCGCCACGCCGGAGAGCTATCGCGACGGACAGGAGCAGGATCCCGATGTCGCCGACCTCATCCATCGCCTGCACACGCTGACACCGCAGCAGAGCCGGGTGCTGACCATGCTCGGCGAAGGACTGCTGAACAAACAGATCGCCTATGAGCTCGGGGTTTCCGAAGCCACGATCAAGGCGCATGTCTCGGCGATCCTCCTGAAGCTCAACGTCGACAGCCGCACGCAGGCGGTGATCCAGCTCGGCAAGATCAACATGGCGATGGTCGCCTGAGTTCAGGCATCCGCCAGACAGGATTTTATTCCTCATTTCCACTTTACTCGGGGAGATGCCTCGGTTAATCTGCCGGCGATAGAAAGCGGCCGGATGGACCGCGGAACCGGACGCATATGCTGTCACATGACCAGATCTGGGGAGCGATCGACGGGCTTGCCGAACGGCATGACCTGACGCCGTCGGGTCTTGCGCGGCGGGCGGGACTCGATCCGACCTCCTTCAATAAATCCAAGCGACTTTCGGCGGATGGACGCCTGCGCTGGCCTTCGACGGAATCCATCGCCAAGGTGCTGGAGGCGACGGGGGCGAGCATGGAGCAATTCATGGGCTTCATGCGGCCGGCGGGTGCCGCCGCCGCCAGCTTGCCGGACGGTATTTTTGCGTCGCGGGGAAGCTCCATTCCCCTGCTCGGCTTTGCGCAGGCGGGCGCTGGCGGCTTTTTCGACGATGGTGGCTTTCCGGCAGGTCAGGGCTGGGACGTGGTGGAATTTCCGGCTGGTCCCTCGCAGAAGGCTGGCGTCTATGCGCTGGAAGTGCAGGGCGAGAGCATGATGCCGCTCTATCGCGACGGCGATGTGCTGATCGTGGAGCCCGGCGCGCAGGTGCGCCGCAACGACCGTGTCGTCGTCAAGACACGCGAGGGCGAAGTCATGGCCAAGGTGCTGTTGCGCCAGAGCCCGCGCTCCATCGAGCTGTTGTCGCTCAATCCCGAACATCCCAACCGGACGATCGAGCTTTCCGACGTCGAATGGATTGCCCGCATCATCTGGGCCAGCCAATAGGAAAATAATCCATGCGCCCTGCAGCCTTCATCACAGGTATCGCGGGGATGGCGATCGTGACCGGCCTGCTGCTGGCCGGGCAAGCGCGGCTCAACAGCGGTGACGGAGCGGCACCTGACGCAGATGCCGGAAGCGTGACCGCCGAGTTGCCCGATGCGGATACCGATAGGATGAAACCGCCTGCATCGCTCACGGACGAGGATGCGGCGTTGATTGCCCGGGCAACAGAGCCTGCGGCAGCCGAGCCGGGCGCGGCCCCCTCCCCGCCTCCCTCCGGAAATGCGACAGCGAACGAAACGGCGCAGAGCGAAGCGGCACCCGCCGAGACGTCGCCGGCCACAGCTGCTGGAAAAGATAGTGTTGAGCTGTTACGGCCGACGGTGGAAAACGCCGGCCTCCTTTCCTTCGGCAAACGCCGGCTGCAGATTACCGGCATCATTGCGACGCCCGCCGACAAGAGTTGCGGCTCCGAGGGCAAGCAGTGGCCGTGCGGCATGATGGCGAAGACGGCGCTGCGGCTTTTCCTGCGCAATCGCGCGATCGATTGCGACCTGCCTTCCGATGCATGGAAAGACATGGCAAGCGCCGCCTGCCGCCTGGGGCAGCAGGATATCGGCACATGGCTGGTGGAAAATGGCTGGGCGGAAGCACAGCCGGGCTCGCCGCTTGCCGCCGCCGGTGAAAAGGCAAAGCAAGCGAAGGAAGGCATTCACGGCGAGGATCCGCGCCGCAGGCCGGCGGCGGTGCCTAGACCCGAAACCGCCGCTCCCTTGTAATAGAGACCGCCAATTCCTAATCTCCGCTCATCGAAGAGGGAATCAGACATGAACAAGCCGCTTTCCGCCCATGACGCGCTGATCTATGTGATGGTGATGGCATCCGCCGTCGACAGCACTATGAACGACCGGGAAATGGAGAGGATCGGCCAGCTCATCGGCTTCCTGCCGGTGTTCCGCGATTTCGACGACGACAATCTGATTTCCATCGCCCGTGACTGCGCCTCGCTGCTGGCCGGTCCGGAAGGGCTGGATGTGGTGCTGGAGACCGTTCGCGACACGCTGCCTGCCCGTCTCTACGACACCGCCTATGCGCTGGCAGTCGAAGTCGCCTCCGCCGACCTTTCCGTCAAGGCCGAAGAATTGCGGCTGCTCAGCCTGCTGCGCGACCGTCTCGGCCTCGACAAGCTGACCTGTGCTGCCATCGAGCGCAGCGCAATCGCCCGTTTCCGCAAGGGTTAAAGCATGTCGCGCAAAAGTGTGCAGCGGTTTTGCGATAACGACATGCGAAAACAAGAACCTAAAGCGCGACAAGCGAATCTTGGAGATCGCGACGCGCTTTAGTAGAGACCGTAAGGGAAATAACGCAGATAAATCTCCTGCAGGCGGCCATTGCGCGAGAGCGTTGCCAGCGCATGGTCGATTGCTGCCGTCAGCACACTGTCGTTCTGGCGCAGCATGATCGTCATTCCCTCGCCCAGGAAATGCTCCGACATATAGGGACCGTCGAACAGGGCACAGCATTTGTCCGAAGCGGGCGACGCCACCCAGAAGGAAAGCTGCAGCGCATCGGCAAAGGCAGCATCGACCTTCCGCTCCTTCAAGGCCGTCAACAGCGCTTCCTTGTTGTCAAAAGGCTGAGCCTTGATGGCCGGGAAAAAGGCCGCGAGCATCGCCTCGTGAACGGTGCCCTTGACGATGCCAACGGAATGGCCGGCGAGGCCGGCAGCCGTCGTTCCGGTCACGGCGGCCGCCGTGTTGCGCACGAAGCGGGCCGGCAGCATCAGATAGGGACGGGAGAAGAGGAACTCGCGGCGCAGCTCCGGCGTGACGGCAAGGCCTGCGATGACGGCATCGCCCTGCGAGCCGGCAAGCGCCTTCTGCAGGTCGGCGAAGGGCAGCGCCTGGATCTGGCACTTGTCCGCAATCTCCAGCTCGGAACAGATCTCGCGGGCGAGATCGACGTTGAAGCCGGAGAGCTTGCCGTTCTGGTCCGTAAAATTGAAGGGCGGAAAGTCCACCGAGGTCAGGAAACGCAGGCGCACGAGCGAGGAGAGGTCGGGCTTGGCCAGGCGTTCACGGGAATCGAAGAGCAGCGGCACGGACGAGCCGGATTGCTGCGCAAAAACAGAAAAAGCCGAAAGCAATACAATCGAGACCAGGCAAAGGATTAAAATTCCTCCGGAAGCCAGAAACGCCGGTTTAGACTGCACCATTATGACCTGCCTAGAGATTACACGCGAGCCTGCCGCTCGGCCGAGATGTAACAGAATCAACCCCATCGGGGAATATGGCCGAGCCGCGTCGCAAGCAGCGAAACGAAAAGGCCCCGGTCCTCAAAGCGGCCTCTTCAAGAGCAAGCCCCTATACAAGCCGCCCGGACATTCAGCATAGACTGTATTTTTGCAATCTATACGGGGATAACAACCGAGCCCCTGAAATTAATAGGAATCGCACGCCCCCGTTAGCTTGGAATTAAGCAATATCCCATCTTATTTGTCGCGACGACATCGACCCCTCCGGCCGACCGCATGATGCACATGTCGAACCTCTTAAGGTATCCCCCAGCGCAATACCGAAGAATCGTTCTACAATAAATGATTTCAAAAGCACCGGGTCCGCAACACGCTCGGCCAATCGGGTAACTCCATGCTGAAACATCTGAAAATCCGCACAAAAATCATATCGGTCGTGGCGCTCCTAGGGCTCATCACGATAGCCGGACTGATCTATGTCATCTCCGAGTTCCGCCGAGCGGACGCGGCCTACAGCGCCTTCATCGATCATGAGGCGCTGGCCTCGATGCAGAGCGCGCGCGCCAGCGCGTCGGCCGTCGCCTCGGTGCTGCAGGTGAGCCTGCTTGCCAACATGAAGCCCGATACGCCGGCATTCCAAACGGCACTCGCTACACCGAGCAAGCTGCCGCAGGCACGCGATCGCATGAATCAGGCGCTGACGCTTGTGCCCAGCCGCAAGGCCGCGATCGATGAAATCCAGGCCGGCATCGATGAAATCGAAACTCTGGCGAACAAGATCGTCGAGCAGAGCAAGGCCAAAGACAGCGCCGGCGCGCTGGCGAACGTCGCTCTGATCAATGCCAAGCTCAACGCGCTGACGCCGAAGATGATCGCCAACAACGATGCGATGATGGCGATGCTCAATGACGGCGGCGACGCGCTCTCGGCTTCCGTCAACGATCGCATCAACCTCTGCTTTGCCTTGATCGGCCTAGCCGTCGTCAGTGCCATCGGTCTCAGCATCGTCGTCGCCCAGATTGGCATCACGACCCCTATGGCAAAGCTGCGCGAGCGCATGACCGGCCTGGCAGAGGGTGACACGGACAGCGAAATCGCCGGCCTCGACCGTCGCGACGAAATCGGCAAAATGGCGGAGGCCGTCTCGGTCTTCCGCGACAATGCGATCGAACGCATACAACTCGAAGCCCGCGCCGAAGCCGATCGCAGCCTCAGCGACAGCGAGCGCCGCGAACGCGAAGCACAGAAAGCCGCGGAAGCAGCCGATCTGGAACGCGCGGTCAATGCACTCGGCGACGGGCTGCGCCGGTTTTCGGCGGGCGACCTCGTCTCGCATATCGAAACACCTTTCGTCGCGCATCTCGACGCGCTGCGCCAGGACTTCAACAACTCGGTCGAAAAGCTCAACGAGACCATGAACACGGTCGGCTCCAATGCCCGCGCCATCAGCGCCGGCGCCAATGAGATCCGGTCGTCCGCCGACGAGCTTTCGAAGCGCACCGAGCAGCAGGCCGCTTCCGTCGAAGAAACGGCAGCAGCCCTTGAAGAAATCACGACGACGGTAAAGGACGCGGCAAAGCGGGCCGAAGAGGCAAGCCAACTCGTCGCCCGTACTCGCCTTGGTGCCGAGAAATCCGGCGACGTCGTCCGTAAGGCTGTCGCTGCGATGCATCAGATCGAGCAGTCCTCCGTCGAGATCAGCAATATCATCGGCGTTATCGACGATATCGCCTTCCAGACGAACCTCTTGGCGCTCAACGCCGGTGTCGAAGCTGCGCGCGCCGGTGAAGCCGGCAAGGGTTTTGCGGTCGTCGCCCAGGAAGTCCGCGAACTTGCCCAGCGCTCCGCAAACGCCGCCAAGGAAATCAAGGCGCTGATCACCACGTCAGGCACGCATGTGCAGACTGGCGTCTCGCTCGTCGGCGAAACGGGCAAGGCGCTTGATGCGATCGTCCACGAGGTGCAGGAAATCAACCAGCACGTCCACGCGATTGCCGAAGCTGCCCGCGAGCAGTCGATCGGACTGCAGGAGATCAATACCGCCGTCAACAGCATGGATCAGAGCACGCAGCAGAATGCGGCGATGGTCGAGGAATCCACCGCGGCAAGCCACAGCCTTGCAACGGAAGCGACAGCGCTCAACAACCTGCTCGGCCAGTTCCGCCTGACGGGCACCGGCGGCTTCGTTGCAAGCGCGCCGATCCAGACGACATCGACCGCATCGCGTGCTGCCGCACGGCCGGCCGCCAGAGCCCCGGTGCGTGTTGCCGAAAGCACGGCACGCCCGAAGGCTTCGCCAGCCCGCGCGCTGGGCCAGAAGCTCGCCAGTGCCTTCGGCGTGAGCAATGCCGCCGCCCCTGCCAGCAACCAGGAAGCCGACTGGACGGAATTCTGAGCAAGAGATTGATCGAATGAGAATGGGCGGCTCCGGCCGCCCATTTTCGTTTCAGGTCTCTGTTCAGAGTGGTGGACGCCAGCCGACTTCGACAAGAATGTTGCCGGGCGCGGCGCAATAGAAGAGCCAGCCGCCGCGAATAGCGGAAGGCGGTCCTGAAACAGTGGCGCCGTCCGCTGCCAGGCGGCCATGAAGCCGGTCGACATCGGACCTTTCAGCAAGGATAAAACCGAGATGATAGGTTTGCCACTCGAGTTCGACCTGATCGGCGCCGGCGAATTTTGACAACGGGCGACTGAGAACGACCTCCGTGCCTTGGTCATCGTAGAGGATCGCCCGGCCGACCCGTTCGCTCATCTCCCGCAATTCCAGACCGAAATAACGCAGGAAGAAATCCGCCGTAGCGGCGATATCGGGCACGTAGAAATCAAGATGGTTCAAACGCATGACTGTCTCCTTTGAGAATAAAATCCCGGAGGAGTACGTCGTCTAACGCTCCGCATGCCGCCGGGACCCCGCATTCGCATGCAGGCCACGTCGCGGGTTCTCGTGTGAAACACGGAGCAGAGCTTCCCATGATGGGAGGGACCGGGCTTACCTTATCCGGTCCTGCCTTTTTCGACATTGCCGCTTTAGCAGATCGAGCCGAAAGCGGCAATAAGGTCGGTCGAGGGGCTTCAGAGGAGCGAAGTCAGACCGATGGCGACCGTTACTAAAGCTCTTCTCGAAGGGTTGAAGACATGCGTGCCGTTTGTGTCATGAGCTTTCCGCGATTTGCGGTACAATGACACCGTGCCGCGGACAGAAAGGCTCCGGATATGAAACTGATCGCATTTAGCCTCATCGGCGCGCTGGCGCTCGCCGGCTGCACCACCGTCGACTATACCGGCCCCGGCATCGAGCCCATTCCGGGCAGCATCACCTATAACGGCCAGCCGCGCACGAAACTGACAAAGTCGCCGATTGGATCGACCTTCCCGCACAATTTCATCGACCAGTACGGCCGGCAGGTCGAGGAAACCTATATCATCCGTCCGGACCGTTCGCTGGCGATCGCGCACCGCCAGTACCGACCGATCAATATTTTCGGACGCGATTGAGGAGGGAAGCTGGAGCGGGCGAAGGGAATCGAACCCTCGTATTCAGCTTGGGAAGCTTCGAGCAAAATCAAGGCGGCGTTTCACTAAAGCTGCCCCTCGCCGGGTAAACTCGGCGAGGGTTTGAAACGCGGAGAAAACGGGATACTCAATCAAATCGGCTTTCGAGTATCTTTCCCCAAGCATCGAAAATTAGCTTGAATGCCGCGAAATCCTCAGACGGGAAGCCGTGTACTAATTCCGCGAATTCGTTTTTGTATCCGTCTTTGAAGAATGGGGTCTCTTGACCAAGCGCCAAACCAGTGGCTCCAAGCATATGGGTCGGTATCCGCAAGGGATCGAAAAGAAACTCTATCGAAAGGATGGAACGTCCCCCGAGATCTACTGATGCATAGTCCTTGCGGAAGGATGGAACGGGTAACAGCATTGCCCAGCTAGCGCCATTTGCGTGTCGCTTTAGAAGTCCCGATCCAGCGTCCTGTAGCGTGGTAGACGCTCTTTTCCAAAGACCTTTCCATTGATCATACGCTGTATCAAAATCAAAAAGGCCCACAACAATTCGGCCTTTCAGCTTCGTACTCAGCTGATCATCGGCAAGCGTCGTATTTAGGTTTTTTACGCCAAGTGCCGCTCGCGCTTCGAAAGGCCGCGTTTTGCCAGGATAGAGTTTTTCCCATGCGGTATAGAGGATACTAGCGTCACTTTCGCCTTCAGTTAGCACCAGCATTGGCTTAGTCGCTGCGGCCAGGAACCCGTCGATATTAAACGCAGCAACCGCTTGGGAGCGCTGTATCCCGGGGTAAACAGGCGCCTCCATCTCCGAGACTGTTCCGTCGGCAAAATTCTTCTGTAGAATTACGGTTTTGGCATTTGCTGCTCCGTGAACAATGAAAGGGGAATGAGTCGCGATCAAAATCTGTGGACGCGTCCCATCGCTTTTGGTCAACAGAGTCTCATAAAAACCAAGAATGCGAGCCTGCCATTCTGGATGCAGGCTAAGTTCTGGCTCATCGATTAGAACGATAGCGTTGTCTGTGGCTGCCAAGTCTCTGAGCAAAAATCCGGCCCGAAAAACGATCTGCTTTTCTCCCGTGCTAAGATTGTCGATTGGCGTCGTCCGACCAAACTCTTCAAACTCGATTATCAACTTTTGCTCATGGCGGCGGACGCCTCTAAATCGCTTGGTCGGAAACATATATTCGAACGCTCGGCGAAACCGTGCAAAACGGGGTTCTAGCGTTTCACGAGCTGGTGCTTGGCCCGGGTTGTCTCCGACCCACTGCGCGACGTCTTCAGCGTCAGCTGCCCTGATATCGACTAGGAGCTGCGCAATTTCTGCTCCGCCGCCAGCCCTTGACACCCTGACTTCTGTGTCGATGGACAACGCCGTAACGGCATCGGGGCTCCCACCTTGAAATGACGTCTCGGCCGGGCTGTAAAACGTCTTAAGAAGCCCCCTGAACTGAGCATTATCCAACCACCTATTGTGGGTTATGGGGCGACCATCTGGGTGGTAGACCGTGAAGAAATAAGCCTTGTTGAGGTCCGGCTCCGTCGAGCGCCACAGCAGCAAAAGCTCTCTTGCACCGATTGGAAATCCTTGAAAAAGGCCCGCTAACTTTGACGCTTCGCTGTCCTCCAGGATTATTCGAAGCTCAACGTCACCTAGATTCCTGTTATAGCTTCCCTGAAAGCAGAGGTATAAGGCTTCAAGGATAGCGGTCTTGCCCGATCCGTTCCCCCCAGCAAGCACGATAGTGTTAAACGGCACTCCGTTCTGATCAGTAAAGTCTAGTTGGAGGTCTCCGATTCCGGGATGGCCGGAGAAGCTGAAGGTTTTGATCTTCATTTTTGGAACTCAGTCGGTTGGAAATACGGAACGAGGCAACTTAGAGTTATTGCTGAAAAAACATTACCGCATCGTCAACTCACGCCGGATGCAATTTTCAAAATTCCCAACTCGCCAATCTAAACTGGTGAGCACACCCTTGGTAAGGGTGAGGTCGGTGGTTCAATCCCACTCGGCAGCACCAGTTTTCATCAATAAAATCAGACAGAAATCTGTTGGTTATAGTCTGGCCAATCAGCGCAAAACGGCATAAGACTTCGGAACAGATCGCGAATTGCACCGACGCTGCCGGCGTACCCAACAATGTCTGGTCTATGGATACGCGCGCAGGCGCCGTTTCGGAGACCGTCGAGGCAACGGGGTCGCTGGAAATGGCCAGCAATCTGGCCACTCACACGACCGTCAAGATGACGAAAAAGTACAGCCGCGGCGACGGACTTGAGCAAAATCGCAAAATTGCCGAGGCCCGCGCCGAGTCACGCAAGTGAAACGCCGATATACTTAAGTTATTGAAGTTGCTGGAGCGGGTGAAGGGAATCGAACCCTCGTATTCAGCTTGGGAAGCTGCTGCTCTACCATTGAGCTACACCCGCCAACCGCTTGAGACTTCCAACAGATGGCCGCCGCTGTCAAGTCGCGGCATTACCGCACGTCAAATGCGGAAATGCTTCGAAAGCTTGAGGCCCTGCGCCTGATAGTTGGAGCCGAGACCCGAACCATAGAGGCTCGACGGCTGTTCCTGCATATGCTCATAGATCAGGCGGCCGACGATCTGGCCGTCTTCGAGGATGAAGGGTACTTCGTGGCTGCGCACTTCCAGCACGGCGCGGCTGCCGCGCCCGCCGGCGGGCGCATGGCCGAAGCCGGGATCGAAGAAGCCGGCATAGTGGACGCGGAATTCGCCGACGAGCGGATCGAAGGGCGTCATTTCCGCCGCATATTGCGGGGGAACATGCACGGCCTCACGCGAGACGAGAATGTAGAATTCATCCGGATCGAGGATCAGCTCGTTACGGCCGCGGCTATAGAGCGGCTCCCAGAAATCGAAGATATCGTGCTGAGCCTTCTTGTCGACATCGACGACGGCCGTGTGGTGTTTGCCGCGATAACCGATCAGGCCTTCATCGTCGCCCGTCAGATCGATCGACAGCGCGATACCGCCGCCGGAGACGTTCGGCTGCTTGGCGGCGACGAGCGTTTCCGTTGCGTGCAACTTCAGAAGCTCGGGCTCGCCGAGAACCGAGTGGCCAACACGGAAGCGGATCTGCGACAGGCGCGAGCCGCGGCGCACGACGATGGGAAAAGTGCGCGGGCTGATTTCGAGATAGAGCGGGCCGGAATAGCCGGCCGGGATTTTGTCGAACTCCTGCGCGTAATCGGTGATGACGCGGGTGAAGATATCGAGCCGGCCGGTCGAGCTTTTGGGATTGGCCGAAGCCGACATGTCGGCCGGCAGATCGAGGCGCTCCATCAGCGGCACGATGTAGACGCAGCCGGTTTCCAGCACCGCGCCTTCGCTGAGGTCGATGACATGCAGGCTCAGCCGGTCGAGCTTGTCGGAGACGAGATGGGACGGGCCGGGCATGAAGCTGGCGCGGACCCGGAAAGCCTTGGCGCCCAGCCGCAGATCCAGGCTTGCGGGCTGGATCTGGTCACGATCCAGCTCGCGCTCGCTTTGAAGACGCCCCGTTTCAAACAGCGCGGAAATCGCGCGGTCGGCCAGAATTCCAGTATCGCGAGCCATCATGCTCCATCCTAATTTGCCGCCGACAAAACCAAAGTCGGGGAATTGACGCAAGCGCAGAACGGCAGTATTGCAAATTTATCCCGTGGTGATTTGGCCGGTCGGCTTGCAGCCACGTTAAATAAGTGGCTAAAAAGACCGGGTTGAAAACCGGTCTGCATTTGCGGCCGGTTTTTTTGTTGTTTGAAAGTGGTGATGGCATGAGCAAGACCTGGCGCCCGGCAACCCAACTCGTCCACGGCGGAACGCTGCGCTCGCAGTACGGCGAGACTTCAGAGGCAATCTATCTCACGCAGGGTTTCGTCTACGATACGTCCGAAGCGGCCGAAGCGCGCTTCAAGGGCGAGACCGAAGGTTTCATCTACGCGCGCTATGGCAGCCCCACCAATGACATGTTCGAAAAGCGCATGTGCGCGCTCGAAGGCGCTGAAGATGCCCGCGCCACGGCTTCCGGCATGGCCGCCGTCACCGCCGCCATTCTCTGCCAGCTGAAGGCCGGCGATCACATCGTTGCAGCGCGTGCCCTCTTCGGCTCCTGCCGCTGGGTGGTCGAGACGCTGGCGCCGAAATACGGCATCGACTGCACGCTGGTCGACGGCCGCTACCTCGAAAACTGGGAAAAGGCGATTACGCCGAAGACCAAGGTGTTCTTCCTGGAAAGCCCGACCAACCCGACGCTGGAAGTAGTCGATATTGCCGGTGTCGCCAAGCTCGCCAACCAGATCGGCGCCAAGGTCGTCGTCGACAACGTCTTTGCAACGCCGCTCTTCCAGAAGCCGCTGGAACTCGGCGCGCATATCGTCGTCTATTCCGCGACCAAGCACATCGACGGCCAGGGCCGCTGCCTCGGCGGCGTGGTTCTCTCCGACAAGGAATGGATCGACGAGAACCTGCACGACTATTTCCGCCACACCGGCCCGGCCATGTCGCCCTTCAATGCCTGGACACTCCTGAAGGGTATCGAAACGCTGCCGCTGCGCGTCAAGCAGCAGACGCAGAATGCGGCTGATATCGCCGATTTCCTCGCCGATCAGGGCAAGGTCGCCAAGGTCATCTATCCCGGCCGCAAGGACCATCCGCAGGCCGATATCATCGCCAAGCAGATGTCGGGCGGCTCGACGCTCGTCTGCTTCGAGCTGAAGGGCGGCAAGGAAGCGGCCTTTGCGCTGCAGAACGCGCTTGAGATCGTGAAGATCTCCAACAATCTCGGCGACTCCAAGAGCCTGATCACTCATCCGGCCACGACGACGCACAAGAACCTGACGGACGAGGCCCGCGCCGAACTCGGCATTTCGCCGGGCACGGTGCGCCTCTCGGCCGGCATCGAAGACACGGATGATCTCCTTGAGGATTTCGCCCGCGCGCTCGCCAAAGTTTCGGCCTGATCATCAAACCACGGCCGCGGAAAGCACCCCGGCCGTGGCATTTGCCTTGAAATTAACACTGAGAGTTAGGCTTAATGAACGAAAGACCGCCTAACCGGGGTGGCGGGGCCGCGATCACTGTCCCGTTTCTTGACGGATGGGGCCTCTTATAAGATACGGGTAACATATCTTGACTAAGGTGTAAGGCATGTATCGCGCCCTCACACGAGACATCGAAGTGGTTGTCGAACCCTTTTATCTGGAGGAGCAATCCGATCCGGACGACGATCGTTATGTCTGGGGTTACCGCGTCGTGATCGCCAACAACTCCGACATAGCCGTGCGTCTCGTCAACCGCTACTGGAATATCACCGACCAGAACGGGCAGATCGACGAGGTCAGCGGCCCCGGCGTCGTCGGCGAGCAGCCGCGGCTGCAGCCGGGCGATACCTATGAATATTCATCCGGCTGTCCGCTGGATACGCCATCCGGCCTGATGTTCGGCCACTATCAGATGGAGACAGACGAAGGCGAGTTGTTCGATGTCGACATACCCGCCTTCTCCTTGGATTCACCCGGCCTGCTGCGGGTACTCAACTGATCACTCCGCCGGTGCAACCTCGTTCACCGGGAAGCGATAGGTGGTCGAGCAGAATTCGCAGGTCACGGCAATCTCGCCGTTTTCCTGGCTTTCCTCTACTTCCTCGGCACTGAAACCCTTCAGCACGTTGCCGATCTTTTCCCGCGAACAGCTGCAACGGTCGAAGACCGCGCGCGGGTCGTAGACGCGCACGCCGCGTTCGTGGAAAAGGCGGAACAGCAGGCGTTCAGTGCCGACCAGCGGATCGGTCAGTTCATCGGCATCCACGGTTTCGACGAGCGAGCGGGCTTCCGCCCAGGCATCGTCCTCGAGATGAGCGCGTTCGCCCGTATCGCCATCGCCGCCGTGAAGATCGGCCTGACGCATACGCTCCGGCGCTTCCGGCAGAAACTGGGCAACGAGGCCCCCTGCCCGCCAGCGGTGACGCGGCTTGCCATGATCGTCACGATCGAAGAGCTCGGCGGCGGCAAGGCGCACACGCGTCGGGATCTGCTCCGATTGGCGGAAATAGACGCCGGCAATGTCTTCCAGCGAGGTACCGTCAAGTGCCACGATGCCCTGATAGGGCTGGCTGAACTTGCCCTGGTCGATGGTGAAGGCGAGCACGCCCTTGCCCAGAAGCTGTTCCGGCTCGGTTTCACCTGCCGCAATCGCCTTGTCGAGCAGGGCCTGATCGAAGCGGGCATAGGCCCGGACGTTTTCCGGCGTCGAGAAATCGGCGACGAGCAGATCGACAGGGCCGTCGCTCTTGGTCTGGACGGTAAATTTGCCGTCGAACTTCAGCGATGTGCCGAGCAACACCGTGAGCACCACCACTTCCGCCAGAAGGCGGGCGACGGGCGTCGGATAGTGATGGCGTTCGAGGATCGAATCCAGCATCGGACCGAGCTGGACGGCGCGACCGCGCACATCAAGCCCTTCGACTTGGAAAGGGACGACATGGTCATCGCCGGCGAAATCGAACTCGCCGAGGGCGGCGGCAGCTTCTGCCATGGCTTTCACTCCTGTTTTGTCAGAGCAGCCGGCTAGCGCGCCGGCTGCTTGCGCAGCCGCGAGTTTTGGACTCGCGACATCCGATTATGGTTCAGATCGCGCCCAGGCACCAAGCAAGAATCGACTTCTGCGCATGAAGACGGTTTTCCGCTTCATCGAAGACCACGGATTGCGGGCCGTCGATCACCTCGTCCGTCACCTCCTCACCGCGGTGAGCGGGAAGGCAATGCATGAACAATGCGTCTTTGCCGGCCTGCGCCATCAAATGCGCGTTGACCTGATAAGGCTGGAAGACATTGTGACCGCGAGCCCGATGTTCCTGATTCATTGAGACCCAGGTATCGGTCACCACGCAATCGACGCCGGCGACCGCACGGTCAGCATCATGGTAAAGCATGATTTCGGCGCCCTCATTGCGGGCCCAATTCAGATAGTGATCCTTCGGCTCGGAACCAAGGGGTACGGCCATGTTCATGCGGTAGCCGAAACGGGCGGCTCCTTCCACCAGGGAATGCAGCACGTTGTTGCCGTCGCCCGTCCAGGCGATCGTCTTGCCCTTGATCGGGCCGCGATGCTCTTCGAAGGTCATGACATCGGCCATGATCTGGCAGGGATGGGTATCGTCCGTCAGCGCGTTGATGACGGGCACCGTGGCATGCTCGGCGAGCTCCAGCATACGGCTGTGCTCGGTCGTGCGGATCATGATCGCATCGACATAGCGCGACAGAACCTTGGCGGTGTCGCCGATCGTCTCGGCGCGGCCGAGCTGCATTTCGGTACCCGACAGGAACAGCGTTTCGCCGCCGAGCTGGCGCATGCCGACATCGAAGGAGACGCGGGTTCGGGTCGACGGCTTCTCGAAAATCATGGCCAGCATCTTGCCGGCGAGCGGCTTGTCAGCCGTACCGGCCTTGAATGCCTGCTTTCGCAGCTTGGCGTCATCCATGATGGTTCTGAGGTCGGATGTGGTGACTGCGGAGAGATCGAGGAAGTGTTTGGGGGAAGCCATCGTTCGTTACCTGCTACGCCCGCCAGCGGGCGGGGCATTGTCCTTTCAAGCGGTCTTCTTGACCTTGGCGGCGCGGATGCTTTCGGCGGCATGCTCGATGCGGGAAATCCCTTCGCGCGCCTCCTCTGCGGTTACGACCAGCGGCGGAAGCAGACGGATGACGTTGTCGCCCGCTGGGATTGCCAGAAGATGTGCTGCGCGGATCGCCTGTAACAGCTCAGCCGAGGGAACAGCGGCCTTGATGCCGAGCAGCAGACCTTCGCCCCTGACATCCTCGATTACGTCAGGATAACGATCCTTGAGCGAGGCAAGGCCCTGACGGAAGATGAGGGTAACATCACGCACATGCTGCAGAAAGCCGTCGGCCAGGATGATATCCAGCACCGCGCTGCCGACAGCCATGGCAAGCGGGTTGCCGCCATAGGTTGAGCCATGCGTGCCGGCCTTCATGCCCGAAGCAGCCTCTGCCGTTGCAAGGCAGGCGCCGAGCGGGAAGCCGCCGCCGATACCCTTGGCGATGGCCATGATATCAGGCGTGATACCCGACCACTCATGGGCGAAAAGCTTGCCGGTGCGGCCGACACCTGTCTGGACCTCATCGAGGATCAGCAGCAGGCCGTGCTCGTCACAGAGCTGGCGGAGCGCTTTCATGAATTCTGACGTCGCCGGGCGGACACCGCCCTCGCCCTGCACGGGCTCGATGAGGATGGCGGCCGTGTTTTCAGTGATCGCGGCGCGGACAGCCTCGATATCGCCGAAGGGCACCTGGTCGAAACCGGGGGTCTTCGGGCCGAAACCTTCGAGATATTTCTCCTGGCCACCAGCGGCGATGGTCGCCAGCGTCCGGCCGTGGAAAGCGCCTTCGAAGGTAATGATATGGAAGCGCTCGGGATGGCCCTTGGAGAACTGGTATCGGCGCGCCGTCTTGATCGCGCATTCCAGAGCCTCGGCGCCGGAATTGGTGAAGAACACCTTGTCAGCGAAGGTGGCATCCGTCAGCCGCCTGGCAAGCTTCTCCTGGCCGGGGATCTCATAGACGTTCGAAAGGTGCCAGACCTTGTCAGCCTGATCCTTGAGCGCGGCCACGACATGCGGATTGCCATGCCCCACTGATGTGACGGCAACGCCTGCTCCGAAATCCAGATATCGCTCGCCGGTTTCGGTGATCAGCCAGACGCCTTCACCTCGCTCGAACCGCAACGGGGCACGAGAATAGGTGTCATAAAGCGGCGAGGCTTCAGCCATGGCGCGATCTCCTGATCAGGTTCCGGGGCACCGGACTCCGGCTAAGAAAACCAGGTCCGAAAAATTAAAAATGCCGCCTTTCGGCGGCCTGAACCACTATTTACTTTTCGCACTGCAATGTCAACAAAACTGAGGATTTAGCGCATGCGTCAAGCCCGTATTCGGCTTTACAGGTCTATCAACAGCTAATGTTGCAGAAATGACTCTCCCGGGAAGCAAGTTGGGGAAAACTACGAATTCGGATTCATCGGATTCCTGCGACTCTTGTCACAGAGTCAGGCTCACACTAGGTTAAAGTTCAATTACTAGACTGCATGCGGCGGAACTAGTCACCAAAATTGATCAGGCGTTTCTTGCTTCGGAGGCTTCCGGGGCAACGGTGAGGGATTCTGCCGTCACCAACGCGAAAGGCGGAGACAGGGCAATGAACTGGACAGACGAGCGTGTCGAGAAGCTCAAGAAGCTTTGGTCGGAAGGGCTGAGCGCCAGCCAGATCGCTGCGCAGCTTGGCGGCGTCAGTAGAAACGCTGTCATCGGCAAGGTTCACCGGCTCAGTCTTCCCGGCCGCGCCAAGGCCGGCGGCACGGCAACCGCTGCGCGTGCACCGAAGCGCAATACCTCGGCTCCCCGCGCCCCGAACTATGCGTCTCGCATCACCACCCGCACCGTTACCCGCCAGCAGGGCGCAACTGTCCTGAAGGAAGAGATCGAGATCGAAACGGTCGAGGAAATGGAATATGTGCCGGCCAAGAACGTGGTCGTGCCGATCTCCCGCCGCCTCGGCCTGACGGAACTGACGGAGCGCACCTGCAAGTGGCCGGTCGGCGATCCGATGAAGGACGACTTCTACTTCTGCGGCTGTGACTCCCCGGATTCATCGCCCTATTGCAACTATCATCAGCGCATGGCCTACCAGCCGGTGAGCGAGCGCCGCAAGGCAGTCCGGGTCGGCTGATCTGCGATTTTCCAACAGACGCAACGTACCGTCACCCCTCCTCGCCGATGCGCGGAGGGGTAATTTTTTTCTGGGATAGCAGGGCTGGAAAACGGCTCGTGGCCACGACTATCTGCCGGAGACTGATCCTTGCCGACCGTTCACCATGCAGCCAACGCCATCAAGGCGTTTCAGCCCTCAACAGGCATGGAAGGCGGTCATGGCGCTGTAACGCAATTTTCTGATACAGATGCGGTATTCTCGTCGAGCAGCGCGGCGAAAACAGTCGCTTAGGGGTGCCAATGGAGATCGATCCAAAGCAGATGACAATGGGGTTCGTCGGGACGGGCACGATTACCGAGGCCGTCGTCACCGGATTGGGCAAGACAGCGTTTCGCGACACACCGATCGTGCTGTCACCGCGCAGCGCAGGCGTCGCCGCCCGCCTTGCGGCGGCAAACCGGAATGTAACGATCGCTGTGGGCAACCAGGATGTTCTCGACCGCTCCGATCTCGTATTTTTGGCAGTGAGGCCGCAAATTGCCGAGGAGGTCATCCGCTCGCTCCGATTTCGGCCGGGCCACCATGTCATCAGCTTTGTCGCGGCCACGCCCATGGATCAATTGCTGGCGTGGATCGATCAGCCGGTTCGCCTGAGCCTGGCAATTCCACTTCCGTTCGTCGCAGATCTCCAGGGGGCGACCGCGATCTACCCGCCCGACGAGGTTTCCCACACCCTCTTTTCGGCGCTCGGAACGGCGATCCAGGTTGAAGACAAGCAGGAGTTCGAACTTCTCGCGGTGGCGAGCTGCCTGATGGCCACCTATTTCGGCATCCTGGACGCGACGTCGACCTGGCTACAGAGCAAGGGGCTCTCGGGAACGGCTGGCGACGCCTACCTCCGTCAATTGTTTTCCGGCCTCGCCCATGCTGCCCGTTCAAAACCTGTCGCGAGTTTCGATGAACTCATCGACGAGCATTCGACCAAGGGCGGATTGAATGAACAGGTGCTCGAAGACTTTCGCGCGTTTGGCGGCGCGGCGGCTCTGCAAAAGGCTCTTGATCGAATTCTTGTGCGCATCCGTCTGTAGAAGGCAGATCCTCTCGAGGTTGGCTTTCGGCGCCTGGTGTCGGCTTTCACAAGAAGCTGGGGGTGCCGAATAGACAAACGGGCCGCCCGGCAAGCGAGCGACCCGTCTGGACCTCCGATCACTCGGATCAGGCTTCCATGGAATATCCCGCGCCACGAACGGTGCGGATGACATCCTGCATGTTGGAGAAGTTCAGCGCCTTGCGCAGGCGGCCGACATGGACGTCGACCGTGCGCTCGTCCACATAGATATCGTGGCCCCAGACGCCATCCAGAAGCTGCGAGCGGGAGAAGACCCTGCCCGGCGACGACATCAGGAATTCGAGCAGGCGGAATTCGGTCGGGCCGAGGCGGACTTCGCGGCTCTTGCGATGAACGCGATGGGTTTCGCGATCGAGCTCGATATCCCCGCACTTCAGAACGCTGGAAAGAACCTCCGGACGAGCACGACGCAGCATCGCCTTGACGCGGGCAACGAGTTCCGGCGTGGAGAAGGGCTTGACGACATAGTCGTCCGCGCCAGTCGAGAGACCGCGAACGCGTTCGCTCTCTTCGCCGCGCGCCGTCAGCATGATAATCGGCAGACGTTCGGTCTCCGGCCGCATGCGCAGCCGGCGGCAGAGCTCGATACCGGAAACACCCGGCAGCATCCAGTCAAGGATGAGCAGGTCCGGCGTGCGCTCCTGAAGCCGGATTTCGGCCTCGTCGCCACGAAGGATCGTATCCACCTCGAAACCTTCCGCTTCGAGGTTGTAGCGGAGAAGCACGCTCAGCGCCTCTTCATCTTCAACAACTGCAACTCTTGGGATCATGCGTGTCAGTCTCCTAATGCATGATCCTTAAACCGGGGGTGATTTAAGCAAGGGATCATGCAGGAACTCGGAATTGGCTGCACTTAAAGCGTGTCGCGATCATTCGGATTCGCTGCCGCGCTTTAAGCTTTTTTCGCATGTCGTTATCGCAAAACCGCTGCACACTTTTGCGCGACATGCTTTGGCGCGCCCCGCATGGGACGCGCATGCAATCGGCGGATCAGGATTACTCCGTTACCGCACCGACGGTATTGGAGCTGTCGTCCTTCGGACGCTCGCCCTCCGGCTGGGCGCCGGTCGCCATGTAGTAGATCGTCTCGGCGATGTTGGTCGCATGGTCGCCGATGCGTTCGATGTTCTTGGCGCAGAAGAGAAGATGCGTGCAGCTCGTGATGTTGCGCGGATCTTCCATCATGTAGGTCAGGAGTTCGCGGAACAGCGAGGTGTACATCGCGTCGATCTCGTCGTCGCGTTCGCGGATGGACTTGGCCTTGTCAGCGGACCGCGTCGTGTAGACGTCGAGCACTTCCTTGAGCTGGACGAGCGCCAGTTCGGAGAGATGCTCGAGACCGCGGGCGAGCTTGCGCGGAACGCCGGTGCTTTGGACGGCGATGACGCGCTTTGCGGTGTTCTTGCCGAGGTCGCCGACGCGCTCGAGGTCGGCGGCGATGCGGATCGAACCCATGATCTCGCGAAGGTCGGAGGCCATCGGCTGGCGACGGGCGATCGTGACGATCGCCTTGTCGTTGATCTCACGCTCGGCGTGATCAAGGATCACGTCGTCGGAAATGACCTTCTGAGCCAAGGCGGTATCGCCGTTGACCAGGGCGCGAACGGCCTCGCCGACCATCTGTTCGGCAAGGCCCCCCATCTCGGAAATGCGCCGGGACAGGAATTTCAGATCGTCGTCATAGGCGGAAAAAATATGTGTCGATGCCATGGGGCGTTGTCCTCGAAAATCGGGAAGGCTTCACATCGCCAAAATCAGCCGAACCGGCCCATGATATAGTCCTGGGTGCGCGGATCGTCCGGATTGGTGAACATCTTGTCGGTATCGTTTTCCTCGACCAGGTTGCCGAGGTGGAACATGGCCGTACGCTGCGATACGCGGGCGGCCTGCTGCATGGAATGCGTCACGATGACGATGGTGTAGTTTTCACGCAGCTCGTGGATCAGCTCTTCGACCTTTGCAGTCGCGATCGGGTCGAGCGCCGAGCAGGGCTCGTCCATCAGGATGACCTCCGGGCTGACGGCGACAGCGCGTGCGATACACAGACGCTGTTGCTGACCGCCGGAAAGGCCGGTACCCGATTCATGCACGCGGTCCTTGACTTCGTTCCAGAGGCCGGCGCGCTGCAGGCTCGTCTCGACGATCTGGTCGAGGTCTGCCTTGGACTTGGCGAGGCCGTGGATGCGCGGGCCGTAGGAGACGTTCTCATAGATCGACTTCGGGAACGGGTTCGGCTTCTGGAACACCATGCCGACGCGGGCGCGGAGTTCGACGACGTCGATATCGGGATCGTAGATGTCATCGCTGTCGAGCGTGATCTTGCCGGTGACGCGGCAGCCGTCGATCGTGTCGTTCATGCGGTTCAGCGAACGCAGGAAGGTGGACTTGCCGCAGCCCGACGGGCCGATCAGGGCGGTCACCGTGTTTTCGCGGATGTTCAGATTGACATCGAAAAGCGCGCGCTTCTCTCCGTAATAAACGGAGACATCCTGACCGATCATCTTATACGGGACGTTGTTCATTTTCTGGTCCAGCGCCTTCTCGACTGCGGCTTCCGTCAACATGTTCATGATCTTTACTCCGTTTACCAGCGGCGCTCAAAGCGACGACGCAAGAGGATAGCTCCGAGGTTCATGACGATCAGGAACAGGAGCAGGACGATGATGGCACCCGAGGTTCTTTCCACGAAGGCGCGCTCGGCTTCGTTGGCCCACATGTAGACCTGCACCGGAAGTGCGGTGGAAGGATCGAGCGGCGTGGTCGGCGCCTGGGCGACGAAGGCGACCATGCCGATCAAGAGCAGCGGCGCGGTTTCACCGAGTGCGTGGGCAAGGCCGATGATCGTTCCGGTCAGGATGCCGGGCATTGCGAGCGGCAGCACATGGTGGAACACCATCTGCATCTTCGAGGCACCGAGGCCGAGTGCGGCCGCGCGGATCGACGGCGGCACGGCGCGCAGAGCCGCGCGGGTGGCGATGATGATCGTCGGCAGCGTCATCAGGGTCAGCACCAGGCCGCCGACCAGCGATGCCGAACGCGGCAGGCCGGCAAAGTTGATGAAGACCGACAGGCCGAGCAGACCGTAGACGATCGACGGAACGGCTGCGAGGTTGTTGATGTTGACCTCGATCAGGTCCGTCAGCTTGTTCTTCGGCGCAAATTCCTCGAGGTAGATCGAAGCGGCGACACCGATCGGCAGCGAAAGGACGAGAACGATCAGCATCAGGTAGAGCGAGCCGATGAGAGCGACGCCGAGACCTGCAGCTTCCGGACGGCTGGAATTGCCGTTGACGAAGAGGCCTGTGTTGAACTGCTTGTGGAGAGCGCCGCTCGCCTTCAGCTCGTTCATCCAGGCAACCTGCTTGTCGTTGACCTTGCGGTTCTTCTCATCGACCGTAAGGTCGATCTGGCCCTTGTTGGCGCTGTCGATATTGGCGTCGGCCAGCACCGTCACATTGACGGTCTTGCCGATGATCTGGGGGTCGGCGACGACCATATCGCGCAGCTGAATGGGCGCACCCTTGGACAGCATGGCGGAGGCATCGCGCACGTCAGGACGGCTCGAGGCATTGATGCCGAGCTGCTTGACGATCGCATCACGCAGCAGAACCGGATAGTTGGCGGCGATCAGAACCGAAGGATCGGTCGCGCGCTTGTTATCGGGGTCGATCGTCTTCTCTGTGAACTCGATCGGCAGCGTGATCGCGGTCTGCTGGAAGGCGGTATAGCCGTTGCTGATAACCGTCCAAAGCAGAATGAAGAGGAAGACGAGGCCGAATGCTATGGCTGCGATGCCATAGGCCTGGAACCGGCGCTCGGCAGCGTAGCGGCGCTTGATGCCGATATCGCGACGCGCGGGCGCCGTGGAAACGCTGACGCCGGCGACGGGGGAAACAATATTCGTCATTCGTACTGCTCCCGGTATTTGCGCACGATGTAGAGCGCGTAAATGTTGAGGCAAAGCGTGATGCAGAACAGCGTGATGCCAAGGGCGAAGGCAACCAGCGTCTGCGGCGAGGTGAACTCAAGGTCGCCGGTCAGCTGGTTGACGATCTTGACGGTCACGGTCGTCATCGGCTCGAAGGGATTGATCTGGATACGGGCGGCGACACCGGCGGCCAGCACGACGATCATGGTTTCGCCGATGGCGCGCGAAGCGGTCATCAGCAAAGCACCGACGATGCCCGGAAGTGCTGCCGGCAGGACGACCTTCTTGATGGTTTCGGAGCGGGTGGCGCCGAGACCGAGCGAGCCGTCGCGGAGCGCCCGCGGAACTGCGGTGATGATATCGTCCGACAGCGAGGAAACGTAAGGGATCAGCATGATGCCCATGACGATGCCTGCGGTGATGACGCTCTGCGCCTGGATGAAGTTCGCATAGTTGCCGGTCAGGAGACCGCTGATCTGCGCCGAGAAATCACGCAGGAACGGGCCGACGGTGACGAGGGCAAAGAAGCCGTAGACGATGGTCGGAATGCCGGCCAGCACTTCGAGAAGCGGCTTGGCAAGCGAACGCACCCTCGGGGAGGCATACTCGGCCATGTAGATGGCGGCAAAGAGACCGACCGGCACGGCAACGAGCATGGCGACGAAGCCGATATAGAGCGTACCGAGCAGCAGCGGGATGAGGCCGAACTGACCGAAGGAGGAGCTGCCTGCACCGGCAAAGCGCGGATCCCAAACCGTTCCGAAGAAGAAGTCGGCGAAGGGAATGACCGCGAAGAAGCGGGTCGCTTCCGACAGCATCGAGAGCACGATGCCGATCGTCGTCAGAATGGCGATGGAGGAGGCGACGAGCAGCGCCCAGAGCATGACGCGCTCGACACGGTTGCGGGCGCGGAAGCGCGGAGCAACGGAGCGCAGCGCGTAGAAAGCGCCCGCAACGGAGATCAGCAGCACGATCGCCGTCATGATGAGGCGGCTCGTCATGCTCTCCGCGTTCAGGGTCTTTGCAGCGGCGATCATATAGGGCTGCGGCTCGCCGGCGAGCGGTACGCCCTTCTCGCTGAGCTTTGCCTGCAGACCGGCGGGATTGCTCGACAGGGAGGAAACCTCATCCGACGTCAGCAGGTTCATGCCGCGGGCAACCGTGGCGACCATGCTGTAGGCGAGGTCCTGCTGGACGGCCGGTTGCGCCTTCACGTCATCGGGAAAGGTGCCGCGAACGGAGGAGGATATGATGCCGGGGCTGACAGCCAGCCAGGCACAGAGGACGATCAGGGAAGGCAGAACAGCCCAGATCGCGGCATAGGAGCCATAATAGGCCGGCCGCGAATGCAGGGCAGCAGACCTGCCTCCGGAAAGCGCGTTGGCGCGGCTGCGCGCGGCCACATAGGCAACGGCGCCGATCACCACCAGGCACAAGAGTATGATGGATGTGCTCATTCGTTACGTCCCCAGGCCCACAGCCCCCAAAGAGCCCGGCAGCTCCAGGAGCATGCCATCGGCTTCAATATCATGGAGAAGAAGTTCATCCGCACGGCACCTGGCGATGCCGGGCAGATAAGGCGATGCCGGCGCGACACCCCAAGCGTCGCGCCGGCAAAGTCATTACATGGCCTTGCCAGCCTCTACGGCCTTACGGATCGCTTCGCGCTCTGCATCCGGAGCGGCAACGAGACCGTATTCGACGAGCGGGCCATCAGGGCCGATCATCTGGTCGGATACGAAGAAGTTGACATATTCCTTCAGGCCCGGAACGGCGCCGAGGTGCGCCTTCTTGACGTAGAAGAACAGCGGGCGGGAAACCGGGTAGGTGCCGTTAGCGATGGTTTCCGTCGAGGGAACGATGCCGCTCATGGTCGCAACCTTGAGCTTGTCGGCGTTGTTTTCGTAGAAGGAGAGGCCGAATACGCCAACGCCGGTCTTGTTGGCAGCGATGCGTGCCAGCGTTTCCGGATAGTCGCCGTCGATGTCAACAGCAGCGCCGTCCTTGCGAACTGCGACGCAAGCCTTGGTCTGGGCTGCCTTGTCGGTGATTTCCTTGGCGATGACGTCAAGAGCGCCGGAAGCCTTGCAGCCGGCAGCGAGAACGTTCTGTTCGAAGACTTCGCGGGTGCCGTGCTTTTCGCCCGGGATGTAGGCAGCGATATCAACAGCCGGAAGCTTCGGGTTGACTTCAGACCACTTCTTGTAGGGGTTGGCGACGAGCTTGCCGTCAACGACAACCTGGGCAGCGAGGGCCTTGTAGATGTCGGCCGGAACGTAGGCAACATCAGGGTTGGACGAGTCGGTTGCGAAGACGATGCCGTCATAACCGATCTTGACTTCCTGGATGTCCGTTACGCCGGCGGCCTTGCAGGCTTCCGCTTCGTTCTTGTTGATCGGGCGCGAAGCGTTGGCAATGTCGATCGTGTCTTCACCGACGCCCTTGCAGAATTCCTTCAGACCAGCGCCCGTGCCGCCGGATTCGACGACCGGCGTCTTGAAGTTGGTGAAGGTTTCGCCGAAGGACTCGGCGACGATCTTTGCGTAGGGCAGGACGGTGGAGGAACCAGCAACCTGAATCTGGTCGCGGGCAACGGCAACGCCAGCAAAAGCGGCGGTTGCAGCGAGCGCGGCAACAGTAAGTTTAAAGGTGTTCATTTGAATCTCCCGGCATTTGGGCTTGTGTGAGTGCGGCCTCGAAGAGGCCCTCGCATTGCCTTTTTTCATCGGCAGGACTCTCTTAGCGCCTTAAGCGCCCTCCTTTTATGTCAGATCGATGAAACATTTATGACAAGATAAGCTGTTGATTTTAAATGTAAAATATAGCCGCATTAAATTGCTTGCGACATATTGCGTCAGAAACGGACGGTAAACTCCGTTCCCTTGCCCACCTCGGATTTGACGATCAGCCGTGCACGATGGCGCGTCAGAATATGCTTGACGATGGCAAGCCCGAGGCCCGTGCCCTTCTTGGAACGGCTGTCTTCGATGCTGACGCGATAAAAACGCTCCGTCAGGCGCGGCACATGTTCGGCCGGAATGCCGGGGCCTCTGTCGACGACGCTGACCTCCACCGGCTGGCCCGACCCGTTCTTCAGCCAGACATCGACGACTTCGCCTTCCTGGCCGTATTTGCAGGCGTTCTCCATCAGGTTTTCGAAGACCTGGACGAGTTCGTCACGATCTCCCAGCACCTCGACCCTGCCCTCCGGCAGGTGCAGGTTGATCGAAACGCCGACATCCCTTGCGAGCGGCACGAGCGAATCCCTGACATGGCCGAGAAGCGGCACCAAATCCACCTTTTCATCAGGGGCGATATGCGACTTGAGCTCGAGCCTTGATAGAGACAGGAGATCGTCGACAAGCCTGCTCATGCGGGTTGCCTGGTCGAGCATGATGCCGAGGAAGCGCGCCTGCGCCTTCGGATCGTTTTTTGCCGGCCCCTGGATGGTTTCGATGAAGCCGCGCAGCGAGGCAAGCGGCGTGCGCAGCTCATGGCTGGCATTGGCGACGAAATCCGAGCGCATGCGGTCGATGCGGCGCACTTCGGAAATATCGCGGAAGGAGAGGATGTAATAGCGCTCGTCGCGGCCGTCATCATCCTTGAATTCGACCGGAGCGCTGCGAACGATATAGACGCGCTCCGAAGGCAGGCGCTCGGAATGTTCGATCTGGTTCGGCGCGTTGGTGGCGATGGTTTCGCGCACCATGTCCAGCACGCCGGGAGACCGCAGCCTCGCCGATATATGGGAGCCGAGCGCCACCTCGCCGAAGGCCTTTTCAGCCGCGCGGTTCTGAAACAGCACCGAGGCATCCTGCGAGAGCACCATGACCGGGATATCGAGGCCGGCGAGCGTAGCGGAGACCTCCGGCAGGCGGCTCTGAGGCACTTCAGGCTCGGGTTCGACCGGCTCGACGACATCAGGCTTGATGACCGGCGCCTCGTGGAAAAGCGCGGTGACGACCATCATGAGCAGCAGGGCGAGCACGATCCATTTGTTCATGCCCGCGGCAAGCGCCACCAGCGCGCTCAGCAGCGTTGCCAGCAAAACCGGGCGTTCGCGCCGGATGCGCGCCAACAGGCTTGTCGTCCATGACGTTTCGTCTTCCAAAGCGCCCCTCACGGCATCGATTCGTTTTCTTTATATTCAAACTCTGCCTGATAGCCGGCTTTCATGACAGAAGTTTTCCGTTTGAGAAACTTGCGCGAAAAGCCGCAGCCGCGCGGCACCGCATTACGCTTTGCTTACGCAGCGGATTTGATTTTCAATGATAAATATGTTCGCCTGCTGAAAAACGAAATCATTGTGCGCAGGAGAGGACGATGGCCAAAGACGTCGAAAGCAGAGCCTTGGAACTGGAGATCAGGGGCAAGAAGCACGTCTTCGATATCGACGATCCCGCCCTGCCCGACTGGGTGGATGAACATGCGCTTGAATCCGGCGATTACCCCTATAAGAAGAAGCTGAAGGAAGACGAGTATCTTGGAGAGCTCCGGAAGTTGCAGGCCGAGCTCGTGAAGGTGCAGTTCTGGCTGCAGGCGACGGGCAAGCGGGTGATGGCGCTCTTCGAAGGGCGCGACGCGGCCGGCAAGGGCGGCGCGATCCAGGCCTCCTCGGCTCACATGAACCCGCGCCTTGCCCGCGTGGTGGCGCTCGCCAAGCCGACCGAGCGGGAACAGGGCCAATGGTATTTCCAGCGTTACATCGCGCAGTTTCCGACCTCGGGCGAATTCGTGCTGTTCGACCGCTCCTGGTATAACCGCGCCGGGGTCGAGCCGGTCATGGGCTTCTGCACGCCGAAGCAATATGAGGATTTTCTGCACCAGGCGCCGCAGCTCGAAAAGATCATCGCTCACGAAGGCATATTCTTCTTCAAGTTCTATCTCGATATCGGCCGGGAAATGCAGATCAAGCGGTTCCATGACCGGCGGCACGATCCGCTCGCCGTCTGGAAGCTCTCCTCGATGGATATAGCCGCATTGACCAAATGGGGCGACTACAGCGAAAAGCGCGACCGCATGCTGAAGGAGACCCACACGCAGTTCGCGCCCTGGACCGTGATCCGCGCCAATGACAAGCGCCGGGCGAGGCTCAACCTCATCCGCCACATGCTGAAGACCATGGATTATGACGGCAAGGACAAGAACGCAATCGGCTCCTTGGACGACAAGATCATCGGTTCCGGTCCCGGCTTCCTGAAATAAATTTCCCGAAATAACCGGGCCACTTACTCTCCCGGCAGGTTATTGGCCCGGCAGGATCCGCACCGCAAAGAGATTGATGCCGCGGGCCTTGCCGTCGACATCGCTGTTGATCATCAGCCGACCGGGCGAATTCGGCGCCAGCGAGCGGTCGAAGCGCAGCTGCAGCAGCGCGTCCGATTTTTCACGCGTGACGTTGAAACGATGGCGGGCGCAATTGCCGAGCGACTGGAAATCGCACTCGACGGTGATCTGCGTGGGCTCGTCGGTGGTGGACTGCAGGGTCAGCGCGATGGTCGAGGACTTGCCGGCGAGCTGCTGCAGGACATTGGCGGGAACGCTGATGGAGACATTGCCATCCGTGTTGGCGCTCTCGGAGGTCAGGCGGACGGCCGGACCTTCGGTTTCGGTGACATTTTCCGTGCGCGCACGCGCACCAGCCTGGATCTTGTCGGCATCCGAGGGCTTGAAGATCTCGATCCAGTCTGCCGAGAAGCTGTTTTGCGGGTCGATGGTGACCGGTTCATCGCTATGCGAGGAAGCACCGTTGCCGGCTGCGGCTTCGCCGTTGAAATCTTCCGGCTGGGTGCTCGCGGGCGGATTGGCGACGCTGGTGTCGCGCTCGGCCGCCGTCATCAGCAGGCCTGATGTATAGACCCACCAGCCGCCCGTGCCGATGAAGGCGAGAGCCACGCACCAGACGAGCAGGCGCGAGAAGAACTTGCGCGGCTTGCGGCGGACGGCGGCCCGTTCGGGGCGGAAATCCATGCCGCCGCGCCTGTCCGGCGTCGCGCGCGCCTCTGCCCGCATCTCTCTATCGGGTGCCGCCCCCAGCTGATCGTAGTTGCTGGCCCTGATATCATCCAGGCTTGCATCGTCCGTACGCCCAGCGGCGTTATAGCCGCGCGTTTCACCTGTTACGGCCAGGTTGTCATCCTCATGCGCGCGATAGACGGGCTCTTGCGCACGATAGGCAGGCTCTTCCACGTGATGCGCGGGCTCTTCTACATGATGCGTGGGTTCGGGCATCTCGACAACGGGCGGGACCGGAACTTCCGGAGGCCCTTGCCGCGGATGAAGGCGGGTACGCTCTTCGCTCTCGATCGTGTGGATCGTGGTTTCCAGACGATGGCGGTGATGGGCCACCACATCGGCATCGGTGATATCCTGCTTGCGCAGACCGGCTTCCAGCGCCTGACGCGCGGACTGATAGATGCGTGCACGAACTTCCGCACTGTTGCGGTCGGAATTCTCCAGCGCAGTTCTGATAGCCGTTTCTAGTCCGCTCACATCAGGCCCTTCACGTTTCGTGCCGGCATCAACACCAAAAAATTGAATGCCTGTCAAAGTTCGGTAACGGCAAGTGCGGCAAACCGCAAGCCTTGCAGCCCTTCCGGAGCGCATCGGCGGCGGGATAAGCGATAATGCCCAGCGCTCCGAAGCGCTGTTTTCGCATGTCGTCCGCCCGCACAGTTCTGCGTGACATGCATTAGATATTCCGAAAGTGGACAGGATTACGGAAAGAGTGCGAGCTTCTTCCGTTCTCGCTCTTTTCCTGAGGCGCCGGCTCTGCTAATCAATTGACGTTTTCGTAAACGTCAAAGAAGCGGTGAAAGCATGGCCCTGCCCCCGATCCTCAAGGATAATCTGAGACTGCCGGTCATCGGCTCGCCGCTTTTCATCGTCTCCCATCCGGCGCTGACGCTGGCGCAATGCAAGGCCGGCGTGATCGGCGCCTTTCCGGCACTCAACGCGCGGCCGGAAAGCCAGCTCGACGAGTGGCTGGCGATGATGTCAGAAGATCTTGCCGATCATAATGCCAGGCATCCGGAGCGCCCGGCCGCCCCCTTCGCAGTCAACCAGATCGTCCATATGTCGAACAAGCGGCTGGAGCACGATCTGATGCTCTGCGTGAAATATAAGGTGCCCATCGTCATTTCCTCGCTCGGCGCCGTGCCGGAAGTGAATGCGGCGGTGCATTCCTATGGCGGCATCGTGCTGCACGACATCATCAACAACCGCCATGCCAATTCGGCAATCCGCAAGGGGGCGGACGGACTGATCGCGGTTGCGGCGGGTGCGGGCGGACATGCGGGCACGCTTTCCCCTTTCGCACTGGTGCAGGAGATCCGCTCCTGGTTCGACGGTCCGCTGCTGCTCGCCGGCTCGATTGCGACCGGCGGCGCCATTCTGGCTGCACAGGCGATGGGCGCCGACATGGCCTATATCGGCACCCCCTTCATCGCGACCGAGGAGGCGCGCGCCGCCGATGCCTACAAGCAGGCGATCGTCGAGGGTGCGGCTGCCGATATCGTCTACTCGAACTATTTCACCGGCGTGCACGGCAACTACCTGAAACCCTCCATCCGCGCAGCCGGCCTCGACCCGGACAACCTGCCCGACGCCGACCCTTCGAAGATGGATTTCGAACAGGCAACCGGCGGCGCAAAGGCCTGGAAGGATATCTGGGGCAGCGGCCAGGGCATCGGCGCGATCAAGGCCGTGGAACCGGTCGCAAAGCTGGTCGACCGGCTGGAAGCGGAATATCACGCCGCCCGCACCCGGCTGGCGCTGTGAAGGCGGGCCTTTCCACAGGCGTCAGCTTTTTTGCCCGGAGGCATAAGAGGGTGCTTGAAATCTCCTGACAATGCCTGTATCAGCCCCATGCAAATCGCGGGCCGCACGCTTCGCCCGCCGGATTGCCGCTTTAGCTCAGTCGGTAGAGCACATCATTCGTAATGATGGGGTCACGTGTTCGAGTCACGTAAGCGGCACCAGCCACCTTTGATTTTGCTTCGCTTTCCGACACAGCTTCATCGCCCGACGACTTACGCTACGCCATGTATGGCGAACGCCTCCCGAAAACCCAACAATAAAAGCATCCCCTATGGAACTCATACGAGGTTTCAAACCGCTCACCGAGATTGAACGCTGCCGCTATTGAGGTGCATCGATTATTAGACCGGAGATCGCAGCATTTTCAGGTATGGTTGATCTGGACTACGAGCGTGGACCAGCGCTGGGCGAAGAACAAGTACCAGCAGCACGAGTGGCGCGCCGAGCGCAAGGCTAAAGCGCCACGAATCTGATACGCTTTGCAGCGTCAGGATGCAGAGGCGTAACATGCTGGACTTTCTCGAATACATCTATGGGCAGTCGTACAAGCATCTCAAAGCAATTGTCTTCAACCAGGGGAGCCCGCTTCATCGCACCATCATGTCGCTCTACGTCAGCATCATGGAACAGACCTACAACGCCCTGGTTCTATTGCGCGCAGATCAGCATGCCACGCTGGACATCATCTTCAGATCAACGCTCGAAGCGTATGTGGATCTGATCAATCTTTGCAACGATCCCGAATACCTGAAGCAGATGCAGGCGTCGTTCCATGACCAGTGGATTAAGCTGGCCCAACACGGTGTGCGCGGAGGCAATCCGTTCCTCATCAAATTCGAGAACAGCGCCGATGCCGCGCAGAGACTTGCTGAGCACCAAGCCGACCTTGCTGCATTGGGCGTGAAGCCGATGAGCATCTACGAGAAATTCAGGCTCGCGGGGTTCGAGCAAATCTACCAGTCCATCTACAACAGCCTGTGCAACGAGTCCCATAACAATATCAGAGCGCTAACCCTCCGGCACTTCCGTTTTGACGCGGACGAAAACCCGCAGCTTGTGATGTTCGCGGAGCCATCGGTGGATAGTCTGAACGGCACCCTGAGCGGTTATCTTTCTGCCGTATCCGACACCACGCATATCGTTCACACCTACTTCAAAACGAAAGCCCTGCGGGAGATAGGAAACCTCCGTGCCGAGCACTCAAGCTTCGTCGAGGAATTTGAAGCAAAGATGCAGGCGGATTGACTTCGCCCTCCCCCTGCAATCTGGACGAGATTCCGTTCCCATGCATAATGCAGCCGGTGGTGGGGAATAATTCATGAACATCAAACGCGGGCTTTTCCGGCTGTGGCTTGTTTTGAGCCTGTTTTGGGTTATCGGCGCGGGCGTCGTCGGTTCCGGCTCGATCAAAAGCGATAAATGGTGGAAGGGTGACGAATGGTGGGAGAAGGCCGAGCCCTCTTTCCTTCCTGTACGGTGCGAGGATGCGCGCGGGACCATCAATGTTGATTACGAAAAGCTAGACGCATTCGAGCCTTGGAACCAGTACCGGAACCCCTCGACCGCCTGCTACTTCACGATCGAAAAATTCCGAGCGCTTTTCCCGGAGTACAAGGATCAATCGCGGGAGGAGATCTCAAAGAAACTATATGACCGTATCGGCTGGGAGCCGGTCTTTGACGGTGACCGCTATGAGCACACAAAGATCGTTGCTGCTGTGGCGTTCGGTCCGCCCCTTGTCCTCCTCATCATTGGCGGCTTAATCGGGTGGGCTTTTGCCGGATTCAAGCCTTCCACGAGGAAGATTTGACGCCCTTAAGCCACTTATTCCAGTTAGGCCCTTTCCCCGTTCCTTCGGAGCCGAACCACTCCCCGCCGTATCGGTCGAGAAAGGCTTGGGCCTGCCCTCGTGGCAAAGCAGTGCACGTTGTAATGCATGTCCTCATGGAAAAGCGAGTGGCCGCGCGAGCGCACCGCATAAGCTTCTGCTTCTCGCAGAATTCCATCTGCTCGGCATAAAGCTTGCCGGAAGATAGCTCCTGCGGCAGAGCAACCTGAAAGGGCCATCCGCGATCAATGGCTGCCGGATGAGTTCGCCTTTGCGCCTGTTCATGGCGCCTATGTTCTATTTTTGTTCCTTTTTGTCAACGACGCGCCGTCCGTGTTTTTGACTGAGCTTCCTCGCGATCGCTGTGATCTCATCGATTTCCCGTTCGATTAGGGTCTTGATAAGCCACTCCGCAAGTACAAAGCATTCAACGATGTCTTCGAATGCAGATCGGCCTCCGTGACTCCCGGCGTTACCGACTTCCCTGAGCGCCTGCAAGATTTCGAGATGGTCGGGATTCTGCTGACCAAACAGCTTGATACGATCATCGAGGGTAGACCGAGTTTTCGGCACCTTCCGTGTAACCCCGAGCTGATCGAGCAGATGCTCAACAAAAGACCTCAGCCGATTGGCACATGCGGCCGTATCGGCCCAGATAAGCCTGAAAGCGTTGTGAAGGTCCTCCTTGCATTTGTCGCTCAGCTTTTGAGAGACAACGAATGGCCTTGGCGCTGGCACCATCGATTTAGGGTAATAGAAGCTGGGATACTCGGTCTCTGGACCATCTTCCCCGTCAACTATCTCTACGTCGTGGCCAACAACTCCCGAAACAGCGACGATTTCGCCGCAGAACCTCTGGTCACACACCAGAAAGCAGATGAACCGTTGATCGACATCGTAATAGTGCCAATCTTCCCTATTCCGCGCTGAGTGCGAATACTGCGGTTCACGAACACTAAGGCTATTCTTGTCGAGACTGACGGTTCCCTTGCAGCGCGGACAAGGCAATGACGGAAGGATCGAATATTGTGACTTCCATCTATATTTTTCCATCAAATCTCCCGCATCAGGCACCGCGCATCCAGCGTTCCAGCATTAGCTTTCTATTACCTACGCGCGTACCTTGCGCAATCCTGATGTCCGCTATGAACGATGCCAAAGACGGCATCTTGCCCTCACCCCTCACAGCCCACCATAGGCCTTTCGAATGGCAAACAGCGGAAATTCACCCAGTTGCTCCCCCCATACCTCGACCTGTGCAGCCGACTTGGCAGCGTCTCCAGTGTAGATTGAATGCGGCAAACAGCTTGGCGATCTCGACCGCCAATTCTGGCCGGCGCCTAGCTGATGGCTGCAGGATAGCCTCCGGAGCATCGACTCTGTTTCCCGATATTTGGAGTGGAGGCGGTGGACGGGGTTAAAACGCATTTTCCAAAAGCAGCCGGAAACACCCTGTCTGCAGCGGTATATAAGCCGGCATAACCTGTTTCCGACACCTTTCAGCAAACAACCCCGTCCACCCCATCCAGCGCAGGAAAACCATTCTAAATCAATTTCTTAATCCGGATGGCGTTACCCCGTCCATACACCCTCCACCTCTGTGAACCCCGTCCAGAATCTGCCGTTGATGGACGGGGTTCCAGGCCCGGACGGGGTTCGGTGGAGGGGGTTCGTCATCCCTCAGGAAATAAAAAACCCGGCTCGGTGGCCGGGTTGTCAGGGTGTCGGTGCGCGTCAGAAAACCGAACCGTAATCATATGGCGGCTCACGCCTGTCGGGGCTCCATTCCTTCGCCTCCTCCGCATCGCCGCGAAGGTAAGCGGCCTTTTTGTCGCCGTCGCGAAAACGAAGGCCGTTGTCCTTCTTCTCAAACCCGAGGCCGATCATCGCCGCGCGCATATGGGCGTGATGAGCCTTCGTCAGCTTATTGATGGTCTCCGGCCCGTCGAAGCCGACCAGCTTCCAGACGTCAGTGGCCTTGATCTTCAGCGGACCTTCCGGAATGCGCTCGCCAAGGATCTCCAGCCACGGCCCGAAATCCGACGATTCATGGGCAACGCCAGCCGCTGCATTCCGCAATGCCTGATTATCCAGACACAGGTTCTCACCCGCCTCCCTCTCCGCAGCCTCTGCCCATAGCTGGTCTCGCGCCGCCGCAATGCCGGCGGGATCGGCAGCCGTGGCGCGGACGATCCAGAAGCGGCGGTTGCCGGTGGTGTCGGTCAGGTAGCGGCTTTCGTTGGTGGTGCCGAAGAGGATGAATTGCCGGGGGCGGTCGCTCCTAAAGCGGCCGTAGGAGAGCCTGGCGCTATCTTCCTGCGTGGGGATGAAGGATTTGACACGGTTGGTGTCGCGGCGGCTCAGGCCGTCGAGTTCGGGCATTTCCAGGATCCAGCGGCCGGCGGTTTTTTCGATAGTCACTTTGGCGTCGGCGCCGATCTCGAGCTGGTCGGTGAACCAGTCTCTGTCATGGCAGAGCGCCAGGATGGCCGAGGATTTGCCGATGCCCTGGGGGCCTTCCACGACGAGCATGTGATCGAATTTGCAGCCCGGATGCCTGACGCGGCGAACGGCGGCGCAGAGGATCTTGCGGCCGAAGGCGCGGTTGAGCGGCGTGTCCTCGGCGCCGAAATAATCGACGAGCCAGGTGTCGATGCGCGGCTTTCCATCCCATTGAAGACGGGCGAGATAGTCATGCACCGGATGATAGGCTCGCCGCTCGCCGATCAGCACCAGGCCATCGACGATGTTGTCCTTGGACGGCTCCCTGCCCTGGGCCGCGCGGGCGAGCTCGAAGCGAATTTCCGCCAGCCGCGCGTCGCTCATGGCAACGATGCCGCTGTCACGATGGATCTCCAGCTCGCCCGAAAGCAGGTTGAGCTTGATGAACCATTGGCGATCGACCAACCATTGTTCGAGTTCGATATCGAAGCGCGCGATGCCCATCAGGCGACCGAAATGGCGGGGCGCATCCGCGGCCGGCGTGATCGCCCGCGTCGGCTCATCTCCTTGGACCAACGCATCTGGCACCGGTGCGGGACGTGCGCTTGTGGAGGCTTGCACGGAAACTGCCCGCTTGAACTGCACGACGCGCGCCTCTTCCATCTCAGCAGCGGGCATCTCAGCAGCGGGCATCTCAGCAACGGGCTCCGGCCTCCAGTCGCGAAGCGTGGCGCTCATGAAGGCGTCGAGCTGGCTTTGCGTCCATCCGGCATCGACGGCATCGGCGCTGTCCCAGCCGCGGCGTGGAAAAAGGCCTGACTGGCAGTCTGCGAAGCTGTAGCGCTCGATATCGGATGCGTGCGCCGCATCCGTGAAGCCGACGCATTGGACACGCGCGCCGAGCGCGGTCAGGCGGGCGGCGATATCATCGGCAGCCGTCAGGCCCGGGCCGTCGAAATCCGGCCAGATCAGCACGTGCCGACCCGAGAGCGGCGACCAGTCCGTGTGCTTTGCGCCTTGGGCTCCGCCCGGCCAGGAGACGACGGTTCGCTTGGCTGCCTGGCTGAGCCGGTCGCGGCACTTCTCGCCCTCGACGATCACCACCTGCTTGCCGTCACCGATCGTTTCCAGGCCGTAGAGCGGCCGCGGCTTCGGGAAGGGGAAACGCGACCATGTCTCTTTGCCATCGGCGAGGCGAACGAACATGACCATCGGCGTTTCCTTGCCGCCGTCGGGCAGATCGCGGCGCAGGACATAACCTGACAGCGAGCCATCGGCATTCCGATAGGGAAACACCATCGATGGGGCGAAGGTGCCCCACTCCGAGGGCGTCCCCCGGCGTTTCGGATTATAGAGCGTGATGCGCCGGCCGGCCTGAAGCAGACCGACCGGCGGCGGAAGGGGCACTATTCCCTCATAGATGTTCCCTGCCTGGACATGCCGAGGAGGGACGTTTGGCCTGATGTCGCCGCGGCCGCCGAGAATGCGGATCGCTTCGGGAAGATCGACGCCTCTAAACTCCTGCATGAAGTCGAGGACATCGCCTTTTCTGCCGCAGCCGAAGCAATGGAAACGCTCGATGCCATCCTGGCCGGCGAAGATCGTGAATGAAGGGGTGTCTTCAGCGTGGAAGGGGCAGCAGGCGGAAAATTCCTGCCCGCTGCGGATGAGTTTGCAGCCATATTGCGCCGCTGTCGAAGACAGGGACACGTCGCGGCGCAGCCGCTCGACACAGCCAGAGACGCCCGCCCCCGGCGATGGCGCGTATTGCGAGATTCTATCCATGGATTTTCCGATGAAACTGGGGGCCGACGCTTATTCGCGTTCCTGAGAAGGGGCTTTCGGATTTGACGCAACGCGCCTCAAGGACATTTCATCCATCCAGGCACCGACTTCGTCAGACCTCCAGAAATTGTTTTTCGCGACCTGTATGGGCGCGGGAAACCTGCCGTCCCTCACCCAGCGCCAGAGCGTCACGTTCGAAACCGGAGCAATCTTCTGAACGTCGCTGGTACTTAAAAGTGTGTAGGGGATTGTCTTGCCAGTCATGCTCATTCCTCTATCCCTCGGATTGGAGGCAGCATGCGCGACGATGGTTGTTCGTAATAAATGCAATGCAGTTCAATAGGATACAGGCCGAGCCCAGGCGGCGTCCACCGCCGCTGCAGATCGATGCGGCTCGTCAGCTTTGAACGAAATCGGCCCAGATCGATATTCGATCTGGGCCTTTTCATAAATATCAGGATTATAATCAGCCTCGAAAGCCAAACGCATTCAGCCACTTGTCGATCCAAGCCCCCACGTCCTTCGTGGCTTTGCCAAAATTGCTGCTGGTCAGCATTGCGGATGCCGTTTTCAAGGACTCGGTATTGCTTCCATCGGAGCTATTGATGATCTTCGCTGCCTCGATGAACGAGGAATGGGCCGCCTGCAATGCTGCCGTAAGGGTATTACTGGTGCTGTTTCCATTTTTGTCTTCGATGTTCGAGATGATCCCGCCACCGCTTCTAAGCTTGAAGCCGATCACAAATTCGCCGTCACCGAACTTGGATCTGTTGTCCCGGATCAGGCGCTGAATGGCGTTGGCCATCGCATTGTCACCACTGATGCTGGGATTCTTGGCCTTTTCGGCTTTGACCAGCGAGGCAAATTTGTCCCCATCGTCATTGATCAGCTTCTTGATGACGTCGGTAACACCGGCATCGCTGGTTTTGAAGTTGTCCGAATCCAGGAAATCGAGTGCGCTCGAGACAATCCCGTCGTTGCTCTCCTTGACGTCGAGCAGCGCGCTGTTGATTGTCGATGAGGCCTGGGTCTTTACGGCGCTCGTTTGACTGGAAACGCCGTTGGCGATGGCTGCGATAGTGTCGGCAGCCGATTTCCCGGCTTGCTGTTTGTTGGGAAGCAAGAATGCGTTCGTCTGCTGCAGGATGAGCAGTGCCGCATTATTCGCTGAAGAGATCGCGGTCATTTTCGTTCCTCTGGTACCGGAATTTCCTCCATCGGAATTCGCGGCACGGAAGAGCTTGCGGCATCATGCCTGAGCATTAGCTGCCACAACTTTGAATTTTGCGCGTTAACAAAACGCTTATTCCGCGTGCTAAATCCTGAATGCGACGTTTGCGAGCACAGGGAAAGGTTGACACGCCAAGGACATTGTCGGCCCGACCCGGCAGCCGTTGTTCGTGAAGGTCCTGAAGCGGGCTGAACCTATGGCCCATTCCGGAACAGGCGTTTTGAATCAAGGTTCCTGACCATGCTGAACGGCAGCACGTTGTCGGCTTCAAGCTGGGCTGCCGGCGCGGGCCTTGCAATGAAATATCCCTGGATCTGGTTGATCCCGTACTGCTGCATCAGCCGCTGATGTTCGATGGTCTCGACGCCTTCGATGAGGATCCTCACGCCGCGATTGCGCAGCAGGCTGATGATGTCGAGCAACATCCTCTTGCCCCTCTCCGTGTTGCAGTCATGGAGGAAGGAGCGGTCGATCTTGACGGTGTCGAACTCTATGAGACGGAGCCAGGAGAGACCTGCGAAGCCTGTGCCGAAGTCGTCGAGCCAGACCTGAGCGCCGAGCTTTCTCAGGTCGCTGATGCACCGAACCACATCCTGGTCGATTTCCAGCTCCACGCCTTCGGTGATCTCGAAAGCAAGCCGGGCGCCGGTCACGCCGAATTCCGCCAGTGTTGCCGCCACATAGGTGGCGAAACCCGGCATCTTGAGTTCAATCGGGGAAACGTTGACGCTGGCAACCTGCACGAAGTCGGTCGCCAACAAGTCCCGGCAAACAGTGCGGATTGCCCACCGGCCGAGTTCGACGATCGAGCCCGTCCTTTCCGCAACCGGGATGAATTTATCAGGCGATATGGGCGTTCCATCCAGCATGCTGAGACGCATCAAAGCTTCGACAGCGTCCGTCTTGCCGGTCTGGACGTTGCGGATCGGCTGATAGACGAGGGAGACGAGGCGGTGTTCAAGCGCGATCTTCAGGGTCGCGGCAATGTCCTCGCTGTCATCGCTGCTCTCTGGATCGTCCGGATCGAAGACCACGAGGGTGTTGCGGCCCGCAGCCTTGGCGGCGTAAAGCGCGCGATCAGCTTCATGAATGACCTTCTCGACCTGCCTGCTCTCGTCCCGCGTATGGGACACGCCGACGCTCACGGTGATGACAGTGGTCCCGTCTCGCCTGTGTTCGTGTGGCCAAGCCAAGCCCCTGATGGCAGCACACATGGCTTCTGCAAGCTCGACCGCGCGTTCTAAATTCGGCATCGGTGTGATGACGATGAATTCCTCACCGCCGTATCGCCCGATGACCGAGCCCCATGACTCGGCCACGCTTTGAAGAAGCTCGGAGACGGCTATAAGACAGCGGTCGCCTTCCTGATGACCGTAGCAGTCGTTATAGCGTTTGAAATAATCCACATCGACAAGCAGGACGGCAAAGGGCACCCTGTCGTCCTGCCAGCGTTGCCAGCAATCACGCAGGCGTTGATCGATCGCCCGGCGATTTTCGAGGCCGGTCAACGAGTCCGTGTTCGAGAGGTGCAAAAGAGCCCTGCCTCTTTCGTCGGCGGCAGCTTGCTGCAAACTGGCTTCAAATGCATTGAGGAAGACTTTGTAGCGCTCCCTGTTGAGCTGAAGGTTCACGTAAGACGTGAAAACAAAGCAGGAAATACAGAACGCGCCGAGGATCAGCTTGTGGAGAAGCAACATGGGCGCGAACAGAAAGAGCGCGCCGATAAAGATGAGCACGTTCGTTGCGGAGGCCGCAAGAGCAACCGGAAACCGGAAACTGAAGAACAGGTTGACGCTCATCATGAAGATCGCGCCAAACACCATATAATATGAGAACGCATCCCCAGCCGCGGTCATTTGGGCGGTGAGAAGCCAGACAAGATAGGCTGCGAGCACGGACACCGCCGCGGCCATGTCGACCGTATCGGCTTTTGCCTTGCGGCAGAGCAGGAATTCCAGCACGCATAACGCGCTGACGCCAACCGCCAGCCGGCCGGCGACCGTGTACCGGACGACATCGCCGATAAAGAGATAGTCCGTGAAGGAATATGCAAGGTAAACAGCGACCGCTGTCCAGAGGCCTTTGCGAGTCGCGCTCATTCGGCCGCTCTCGCTCTTCTCCTCATAAAGGCAACGCAACTCTTCTGGCGACAGCGTCGGCAGCACGGTAGCAGCTGCGGTCTCGGCTAACACGTGCATCATGCCCCTGCCACCCAACATCTTGCAGCAGCTGCCCTCCGCAGACTGCCAACTGAAGCTGGATAGCCGCACCCAGACTCCACATCAACCGATAACGCTCGAATGGCCCCAAAGCGGGCGGTCTATCTTTCGGGTTCCCTAATATTTTCTAAAGCTAACACGTGCATTGCCTACGATGCCCAACCTTAACGCTTGACTTGCGTGAAAATGATGAGGATTTTACGCAATGTTTTAAGTTCTTATTCACCAGTGAGGTTTCAGTGGCTCAGCCGCTCTTTTCTCTTGATGGCCAAAGCCTGATCACGCCGCAGTCCTTCAGCAATAAGCTTCCCTCACCGAACCGAGATGACGAAACAGACCTCCTGCGAACCGCGGAGGCTGAGTTTGCGATCGTCATCAACATCGCGATACAACGGTTCTCTGCGGGCACGAACCTGCCTGATGCCGTCAGGTGGCTGATCGGCCAGCTTCATGACGTTCGTCACAAATTCGGTGCTGCCGTGTGGCAGAAGCTCATCCCGATCATTCAGGCCCATCCCTCGGCAAAGATCCTCCAGCAGTGCCCGTTCACCCGTTGGTCCTTTGACAAACCTCGCGGCTATTCCGGTGATGCCAGTCTTATCGACTTCATTTACGGGCATCCGGCGGTGGCCGAAGAAGTGGCCAGATCCACCCGTCTCGGCCTTGACATCTTCGACTACACGATAAACGCTCCCGGCCCGGTTGCAGTAAGAGAACGTCGCGACATCCTGACCCGCTACGTCGACGAGACCGCTGCGCGAACGGGTCCGGATACCGAGGTCCTGGCCATCGCTGCCGGTCACCTGCGCGAAGCGGAGGCATCGAAGGCACTTGCGGAAGGCCGCCTCAAACGCTGGGTCGCTCTTGATCAGGATCCGGAAAGTATCGGCTCGATCTCGAGCCAATTCCATGGAACGTCCGTCGAGCCTATCAATGGATCCGTGCGCGGCTTGCTCGCACGAAAGCATCAGATCGGCACTTTCGATCTCATCTATGCAGCAGGATTGTACGATTATCTCACCGATAAAGTGGCAATCCGGCTCACGCAGATCTGCATGGACATGCTGAAGCCAGGCGGCGTCTTTCTATTTGCCAACTTTTCCGACGAGATGGCCGATGACGGGTACATGGAATCCTACATGAACTGGGAGCTCCTCCAGCGTTCCGAAGCCGACATGTGGCGTATTTCCCATCGCAGCGCGACGGACGACACCGATAAGACGGTCTGGTTCGGTGCCAACCGCAACATCATCTACGCCACCATAAGGAAGCGGTCGTAAGCCCCGACGAGCCGGGCGCATCGCAAAATCCGAGACACGGATTACTGCCGCTGCAGATCGATGCGGCTCGTCACCACGGATCGGCCCGAGGCGGGGTCGCGATCAACGGTCTGCAGGCGAAGCCCGTTCTGCCCCACCTTCTCGATCATCATGATTGCATTTCGGTCGCCATTGGTGACGCGAGCCCAGGTGACATTGAAGTTGAGAGCGTCGCCTTTCCTGCTGCCGACAAGCCTGGAAGGCTGGCCCGATGGTCCCGTGTAGTTGCCGGTATAGCGTTGACCGGCCGCCTTTACATAGGCCGAGAAGCTTCTTGTGAGGACGGCGAGAGCGCTACAGCTGCCATTCATCGAAACTGAGGAAGCACTCGCGCTGGATTTCAGATTGCACGACACATTGACCTTCTTGCCGCCGATCTTGGTCAGGACCATTCCGCCTCCATCCCAGTCGCCTGCAAGCGAGTTCAGAAAGTCCGCGTCGGCCGCATTCGCGTTGGCAGACAGACATGAAAGCGAGAGCAATGTTGCGAACAGACGAGGACGCATGAGAGCACCCAAGTTTTTCCTGGGCTGAAAACATTCAAACGGGGAAATTGTTCCGTTCTGCTGGCGAACTTGCGTTCTTACTCATGCCAGTGATCCGCTACCCACGGCGTGGGGAGAATATAATGGCGCAGGTAGCGGAAGGGCTGCTTGCCGCCACGTTTGCTGACATCGAAGACGCCCTTGATATGATCGAGCCTCGTTTCGGCCCGGCCTTTCGGGCCGAATTTCCCTTCGATGGCGTTCTGCGGGTGGAAGCCGCGCGGGAAGAGGACGACGCGGGCGCTGGACGGCAGGCGCGGGGCGAAAAAATAGTTCAGCGGGAAAGCCCAGTGGCAGTCCTGCCGGAAATGCAGAACCCAGTTGCGCGGGTAGAATTTCACGCCTCCGGGCGCATTGCGGGTGACGAAGCGCTGCTCGTACTGATACTCATCGGCCACTTTCTGCGGGTCGGCCCTGAACTCTTCCTGCAGCGGCAGGAGCTTGCCGACCGGAAATCGAAAGAGCGAGCTCTGGCCGAGCCTTTCGAAAGGCGTCGTCTGGTTGCGGGCCATGACGACGTCGTCAGGCCCTCCGACTTCGAAAAAGTCATCGAGGGAGGCAACGATAACAAGGTCGAGGTCCAGATAGAGGACCGGCCCGCGCAGACTTCCGAGCTTCGGTCCCCAAAGCCTCGCCTTCGGCCAGATGCCCCTCGTGTTGACGGGCATTTCGACATCCAGAGGCGGCAGGTCCTCGCACAGGATGTCGGAATGCAGGTCGTCCCGGCAATCGGTGAAACAGGTGAAGGTAAAGGGCGGCGTGATGTTGCGCTTCACCATCGCATAGAGCCGATTGATGAAGGTCGGCCCGTATCGTGTACCCCAATTGATGCAGATTACCTGTTTAACCCCGCCGGTCGCAGCCAAAACATGCGTCATCATAGCTCGCCATTTCCGTGCCCGGATCCGGAACCCTCGCATCCGCGATGGAGCGGTTCACAGGCCTGCATCAGATTTTCAGTTGGGAATAAGCTGGCGGAAATGCAATCCTGACATCCGGGAGCCCTGGCCTGCCGGATCTCTTTTTTCCGGCCGGCACCCAGCGAAACTTCCTTCGCGAAATGCCTTGTATTTTAAATTCGCCAGGGCCGGAAGCGGTCTGAAGCGTCGACACAAAAGAAAACATATCACCTGCGCTTTACCTGCTATCTGCAGGAGCATAAAAGACTGCCGACATCACGCACGTTGCACCTGCCCCACCAGAGTGTAGCCGACAGCGGTTTTCCCGTTTCACGGAGAAGGCCCCGAGAGGTTCATCATGTCCGCACCATCGAAGCAATCGAACCGCACGCTCGTCGTTGCCACGATCATGCTCGCGACCTTCATGGTGGCGATCGAGGCCACGATCGTGGCGACCGCCATGCCGCGGATCGTCGGTCAGCTCGGCGGCTTCACCTATTACAGCTGGGTCTTTTCCGCCTTCCTGCTGGCGCAGTCGACGACCACGGTCATCTACGGCAAGCTTTCGGATATTTTCGGCCGCAAGCCGGTGCTGATCGGCGGCATCCTCGTTTTCCTCGTCGGCTCGCTCTTCTGCGGGCTTGCCTGGTCGATGGCCTCGCTCATCGTCTTCCGCCTGGTGCAGGGCCTTGGCGCCGGCGCGATCCAGCCGGTGACGATGACCATCATCGGCGACCTGTTCAAGCTGGAGGAACGCGGCAAGGTGCAGGGCGTGATGGCGACGGTCTGGGCGACGTCTGCGGTCGTCGGGCCGCTTGCCGGCGGCATCATCGTCGATACGATCTCCTGGGCCTGGATCTTCTGGATCAACCTGCCGATCGGCATCTTCTCGATCATCGCCTTTCTGTTCCTCCTGAAGGAGGACGTGGCGCACAGGCAAGCCAAGATCGATTATCTCGGCGCCATCCTATTTTCGATTTCCATCATCGCGCTCTTGACGATCCTGACGGAAACGGATGCGCCGGCCTGGGTTCTCCTATCGCTTGCCGCCGTCTTCGTGGTCACCGGTATTCTCTTCGTGCTGCAGGAGAAGCGTACGCCGGAGCCGATCATTTCCATCGCACTCTGGAGCCGGCGGCTTGTGGCGACCAGCAATGCCTGCATGCTGCTTGCCGGCATGGCGCTGATCGGGCTCTCGACGATCCTGCCGATGTATGTACAGGGCGTGCTCGGCCGCTCGCCTATCGTCGCCGGTTTCACGCTGACCATGCTGGTGGTCGGCTGGCCGCTGTCGGTGATGCTCTCCAGCCGCTTCTTCAGGGCATTCGGCATCCGCAATACGCTGCGGGTCGGCAGCTTCATGTTTCCCTTCGGCGCCTTTTTCCTGCTGTTCCTCACGCCGGAAAGCCATCCGGCGGTCGCCGGCGCCGGCTCCTTCTTCATGGGCTTCGGCATGGGGCTCATCAACCTCACCAGCATCGCGCTGGTGCAGGACAGCGTCGAATGGTCGATGCGCGGCAGCGCCACGGCCTCGATCATCTTTGCCCGCAGCCTCGGCAATACGCTGGGTGCCACCGTGCTCGGCGCGATCCTCAATGCCGGGATCAGTCACTATGCGACGGGGGATGTGGCAAACCGCCTGCATCATGTCCTGAACGAGCCGACCGGCCTTTCGGAGCTCGCGGGCGATGCGACGGTGCGCGGCATCTTCGATGCGGCACTGCATTGGAGCTTTTGGGGTGTCGTGGTCGTGGCGGTGCTTACGTTTGCGACGACCTGGCTCATTCCGATCGGCCGTGGCGTGAGGACGGGTGGGGCTGGTAGTGCGGCGAGCGAGGCGGCGTCGCGTTAGAGTGGGCTGATTGCGGCTGGCGTCGGAGCGGGTGCCCCCCTCATCCGCCCTTCGGGCACCTGACCGGGGTCGAGCCACGGGTCTCGACCCGTCCTTCGGACCCCCGATGGGTAGAAGGGGTTTTGCCGCAGCGTCTCGATTCCCTCTTCTCCCCCACGGGGAGAAGATGCCCGTAGGGCAGATGAGGGGGCCACACGGTACACCCTTCACGACCATCTTTCCGGGCGCCGACGTCCGCGCTCAGGCGCTTTCCGTCTGCGGCAGCGATTGCAACAACGTCTGGCGGGCCGAGCGGAGGTGGACGCGACAGGCGGCCTCGATCCTCTCCTGATCGCGGGCTTCCAGCGCTGCGATATAATCGAGATGTTCGTGGATCGCGCGCTCGTTGCGTTCGCGGGCGGCCGTCTTGTTCCACTGATAGTGATAGTGGAAGATGATGGCGATCGCGTCGTAGAAATCGGCAATGAAACGGTTCTTCGAGGCGCGATGGATCAAGAGGTGAAAGCGCTCGTCGAGGACCGAGAATTCCTTGAAGCGGTTATTGATATCGGAAAGCATGGAGAGGTGATCTTCCTTGATAACAGCAAGATCGGCCCAGGCTTGATTTCCCGCAGGAAGCTTGCCGAATTCGGCGGCCGAATGCAGTTCGAACATTTCGCGCACATCGGCGAGTTCCAAGGCGAATTCGCGGGTAAAACCCTTCAATGTCCAATGGCTGTTCGGCCGTTTTTCGATCAGCCCGAAGCGGGAGAAGCGAATCAGGAATTCACGCACGCTCGTGGTACCCGTGCCGATCTCGCGGGCAAGCTCCAGCTCGTTGATCTGCATGCCGGGGGCTGCTTCATCAGAGAGGATGCGCTGCATGAAGCTGCGCTCGATGATGTCGTGCAGTGAATCCGTCTCCTCCGAGGGAAAAAAGTCGCGGTCGATCGGCTGGCGCAGCACGATCTTCTGGCGCTTGTTCCAGCGGATGATGCCCTCATCGCTGAGCCGGGTCAGGATGGCGCGTGCCGTGCTGCGGCTGACGCCGAGCTGGGCGGCAATCTCCGGCTCGGAGGGCAGCGCGGTATCGGTGCGCAACGCTGCCGCATATCGATTATAGGCTTCCTTGAAGACCGTATTCTGCCTTGCCATCAGACCCTGCTTTCCGCCCAAGCGATACGGCGATGATCCCCGCTGCCAACAACGGGTACAGCCGGACCAGGAGCCTCTTCAGGCGACCTTTATCTTATTTTCGGTCGCCTGCGGCCGTTTGCCTCCCTCGTCCACAGGATCAATATTCCCGTTGACTTGAAAATGTTTATTGTAGATAAAAAACAAAATCAATGCGCATTCGTCGATGTAACGGGCGCAGAAGCGAACGTTTCGTCAGGGAGATGAAATTGGACAGACAGAATTGGATCATCCTGTCGGCCGGAGACAATGTCGCGGTCGCGACGGCGCCGATTGCTGAAGGATCTGATGTTGCGGGTGTGACGACACGGCAGAAGATCGACCCCGGCCACAAGATCGCCCTTACCGATATTCCGCAGGGCATGCCGGTCGTGAAATACGGCCAGGCGATCGGCCGCACGACTGATGATGTGAAGGCCGGCGACCACGTTCACAGCCATAATCTGCATTTCGAAAACGATCGCCTTGCTGCAACCGCCAACTCGGCTCCCGAAGAAGCGAGCGCTGAGGACAGAGCGCGGACCTTCATGGGTTATCGCCGCGCCGACGGGCGGGCTGCGACACGCAACTATATCGGCATCATCGCCAGCGTGAACTGTTCGACCACGGTGTGTCGGGCGATCGCCGACGAGGCCAACCGCACCATCCTGCCGCATTATGACGGGATCGACGGCTTCGTGCCGATCGTGCACGACCAGGGCTGCGGCATGAGCTCGACGGGTGACGGCATGAACGTGCTGCACCGCACACTTGCCGGCTACACGCGCCATGTGAATTTCGGCGGCGTGCTGATGATCGGGCTCGGCTGCGAGGTTAATCAGCTCACCCTTTACGGCCAGAGCGGTGCGGGCGCTTCCAAGCGGCATTTCAACATTCAGGACGCGGGCGGGTCCCGCCGGGCGGTCGAGCGCGCCATGGGCGTGCTGCGCGAAATCGCCGCCGATGTCGGCCGCGAAAAGCGCGTGCCGATGTCGATCGGCGAGATCATCATCGGGCTGCAGTGCGGCGGCTCCGACGGTTTTTCGGGCATTACCGCCAATCCGGCGCTCGGTGTCGCGGCCGACCTGCTGGCGGCTGCCGGCGGTACGGCGATCCTTTCGGAAACCTCCGAGATCTATGGTGCCGAGCATCTGCTGCGCAGCCGCGCGGTCAGCGAAGAGGTCGCCAGGAAGCTCGATGAGAAGATCGCCTGGTGGGAAGACTATGTCGCCCTGCATGGCGCTTCGCTCGACAACAATCCGTCTCCGGGCAACAAGCGCGGCGGCCTGACGACCATTCTCGAAAAGTCGCTCGGCGCCGTTGCCAAGGGCGGCCGCTCGCCGCTGACCGCCGTCTATGGTTATGCCGAGCGGGTCACGGCCCCCGGCCTCGTCTTCATGGATACGCCCGGATACGATCCGGTTTCCGCAACCGGCCAGGTAGCAGGCGGCGCGAACATGATCGCGTTCACGACTGGCCGCGGCAGCTGCTTCGGCTGTCGGCCCGCCCCCTCGCTGAAGCTCGCCAGCAATTCGGCGCTTTATACCTCGATGGAAGAGGATATGGACATCGATTGCGGCACGATCGTTACAGGTGACGCGACGATCAGCGGCAAGGGCCGCGAGATCTTCGATCTGATCGTCGATACGGCCTCCGGCAAGAAGACCAAAAGCGAAATTTTCGGTTACGGCGATAACGAATTCGTTCCGTGGCATCTCGGCGCCACGCTCTAAATAAAACATACTGAGTTTCAGGTCTTCACGAGGAGGAATGATGAAGACGAGGAGAATTGGCAAGACGGCGCTGGAGGTGACCGAAATCAGTTTCGGTGCGGCAGCGCTCGGCGGCCTTTACCGCGCCTGCCCGCGCGAGCAGGCGATGGAAACGCTGGAAACGGCGTGGGACCACGGCATCCGCTATTTTGATGTGGCGCCGTGGTATGGCCTCGGACTTGCCGAACGGCGCGTCGGCGATTTCCTGCGTGACAAGCCGGAAAACGATTATGTGCTGTCCACCAAGGTCGGCCGCCTATTGCGCCCGGTGCCGACTGGCACCGTTCCCGACTACAGCTATGTCGATCCGCTCTCCTTCGATGCCGATTACGACTATTCCTATGACGGCATCATGCGATCGGTGGAATTCAGCTATGCACGCCTTGGCTTGAACCGCATCGATATCCTCTTCGTTCATGACATCGGCGCCTATACGCATGGTGCGGCCAAGAATGCCGTGCATCTGAAGAATTTCCTCGATAGCGGCGTCAAGGCGCTGGAACAGCTGAAATCCTCGGGCGCGATCAAGGCTTTCGGCCTCGGCGTCAACGAGGTGCCTGTCTGCCTCGACGTGATGCGCAATGCCGACATCGACACGATCCTGATGGCCGGTCGCTATACCCTGCTCGACCGGTCGGCCGTTGCCGAACTCATTCCGCTCTGCCGGGAGAAGGGTACCTCACTCGTCGTCGGCGGCGTGTTCAATTCCGGCATTCTCGCAACCGGCCCGGTGCCGGGCTCGCATTTCGATTATATGCCGGCAACCGAGGAAGTACTCGCCAAGGTCGGCGCAATGGAAGAGGTGGCCAAGCGTCACGGCGTGCCGCTTGCCGCCCCTGCCCTGCAGTTTCCGCTGCGCGACCCGGTCGTCTCCTCGGTGCTGATCGGCACGGCGAAGCCTTCGAGCCTTACGCGCAACATGGAAAATTTCGAGCCGCAGCTTCCCGCCGACATCTATCCCGAATTCGAACCCTATACACTGGTCGCCGCGCCGCTCGGCGAAGAAGCCGTGCGGGTCTAAGGAGACACTATGCTTAAAGGTATTCATCCGCTTCTCGGCCCCGATCTGCTCTATGCGCTGAAGAGCATGGGGCATGGCGACGATATCGTCATTGCCGATGCCAATTTCCCTGCCAGCAGCATGGGGCCTGATGTCATCCGGGCCGATGGCGTCAGCGCCACTGCCATGGCCGAGGCGATCCTCACGCATATGCCGCTCGATACGTTCGTGCCGCAATCGGCATGGCGGATGGAAGTGGTCGGCGATCCCAAGGCCGTGCCGGAGGTTTGCGCCGAATTCCAGGAAATCGTCAGCCGGCGCGCGGGCGATTTTTCCATCGCATCGGTGGAACGCTTCGCCTTCTACGAGATGGCACGGAAGGCCGCCTATATCGTTGCGACCACCGAGTTCCGGCTCTATGGCAACCTGATTTTGAAGAAAGGCGTGGTGCACCCGCACGAGGTGCAATTCGACTGAGGACCGTATTTTAGGTCTTTATGTATTGGAAACGAAAACAAGTGGTTGGGAGAGAATTCAGCGGCTCAAAAAGGTGAAATCGCACACTTGCAATTTGCCTGCGCCTCGGCTAGCTTCCCATCGTAAATGTTTTTTATCGATAAAAATCGTCCGCCTGCGTTCAGCGGTCCGGTTTCATTGGAGGAGAACGCACCCTGAGAGGAGAACCCTTATGAGTATCGTGAAATCCATTCTGTCTCGCCGCGCCTTTACGGCACTTGCAGGCGCTGCCGTCATCGCCACGGCAATGCCGGCCGCGTCCTTTGCCGCCGAGGTAACGATCCCGATCATCGTCAAGGACACGACGTCCTTCTACTGGCAGATCGTTCTGGCCGGCGCTCGCCAGGCCGGCAAGGATCTCGGCGTCAACGTGCCGGAACTCGGCGCCCAGGCCGAATCCGACATCAACGGCCAGATCAGCATTCTTGAGAACGCCGTTGCCGGCAAGCCGGCCGCCATCGTCATCTCCCCCACCGAGTTCAAGGCACTCGGCAAGCCGATCGATGAAGCCGCCAAATCCGTTCCGATCATCGGCATCGACTCCGGCGCCGACTCCAAGGCATTCAAGTCGTTCCTGACGACCGACAACGTCCAGGGCGGGCGCATCGCTGCCGACGGTCTTGCCGCCGCCATCAAGGAAGCGACCGGCAAGGAAGAGGGCGAAGTCGTCATCCTGACCAACCTTCCCGGCGTCGGCTCGCTGGAACAGCGCCGCGAAGGCTTCCTGGATCAGGTCAAGACCAAGCATCCGGGCCTCAAGGTTATTGCCGACAAGTACGGCGACGGCCAGGCAACGACCGGCCTCAACATGATGACCGACCTGATCACGGCAAACCCGAACCTCGTCGGCGTCTTCGCCTCGAACCTCATCATGGCGCAGGGTGTCGGCCAGGCGATCGCCGAAAACAAGCTCGGCGACAAGATCAAGGTCATCGGCTTCGACAGCGACGACAAGACAGTCGGCTTCCTCAAGGATGGCGCGATTGCCGGCCTCGTCGTCCAGGACCCCTATCGCATGGGTTATGACGGCGTGAAGACCGCTCTTGCCGTGTCCAAGGGCGAGAAGGTTCCGGAAAATGTCGATACCGGCGCAAACCTCGTCACCAAGGCGAATATGGCCGATCCGAAGATCGACGCGCTGCTGAATCCGAAGATCAAGTAAAACGACAGGCGGGCCGCGCCGGCTTCAAAAACCGGCGCGGCTTTTTTCATCCATGGTATGGTTCACTAGGGATGGAGCAGAAGCGAGAAGAGGAGGAGAGGTCCATGGTCGGACTGGAAGAGGTCAGTCATCGCCACGATGACAGCGCGACGCTGAAAGAAGCCAATCGAATTCCCACCGGATCGCCCATCCTCGAACTGAAAGGCCTGCAGAAGAATTACGGCCACGTGCAGGCGCTGAAGCCCGCGACCATGACCTTCCTTGCCGGCGAAATCCACGCCATCGTCGGTGAAAACGGCGCCGGCAAATCCACCCTCATCAAATTGCTCACCGGCGTCATCACCCGCACGGCCGGCGAAGTGCTGTGGTGCGGCCATCCGGTGGGGCTGTCGACGCCAAACGAGGCAATCGCCCGCGGCATCAACGCCGTCCACCAGGAGGTCGTGCTCTGCCGGCATCTGACCGTGGCCGCCAATCTCTTCCTCGGCGACGAAGTCAACCGCTTCGGTATCATGCGCAAGAAGCAGATGGAGAAGATGGCGCAGGCCGTTCTCGACGATCTCGGCTTCGGCCTGCCGGCCGGTGCGCTTCTGAGTTCACTGACGATCGGTCAGCAGCAGCTCGTTGCCACCGCGCGCGCGGCCATGCGCGGCACGCAGTTCCTGATCTTCGACGAGCCGACCGCCTATCTCACCCGGCAGGAATCCGCACAGCTCTTCAAGCTGATCCGCCGCCTGCAGGGCGAGGGCGTCACCATCGTCTATATCAGCCACCGCATGGAGGAAGTCTTCGAGCTTGCCGACCGCGTCTCGGTGCTGCGTGACGGCACGCATGTCGGCACGCGCCTCATCGGCGAAACCAATGACGCCGAGCTGATTGCGCTCATGATCAACCGCTCGATCGAGCAGATCTACCACAAGGAAGACATTCCGATCGGCGAGACGATCCTCGACGTCAGGGGTCTTACCGGCCCGGGCTTCGAAGACGTGTCGCTGAGCGTCAAGGCAGGACAGATCGTCGGGCTCTATGGCCTGATCGGCGCCGGGCGCAGCGAATTTGCGCTCGGGCTCTACGGGCGCCAGCCGACAAGTGCGGGCGAGATCCACTGGATGGGCAAGCGCGTCGATATCAGGAACGAACGCACCGCCATGGAGCTCGGCATTGCGCTGGCGCCCGAGAGCCGGCGCGACCAGGGGCTCTGCCTCAACCTGCCGATCGGCCTCAACATCAACCTGCCGGTGTTCGGACGCCTCAGCCACGGTCCGGTCATCAATCACGCGCGCGAATCGGCCAATGCCGACAAGCAGATCCGCGATCTCAGCATCAAGACGCCGAGCCGGCGCGTTCCGGCCTCCAGCATGTCGGGCGGCAACCAGCAGAAGATCGTCATCGGCAAGTGGCTGAGCCACGGCGCCCGGCTGTTCATTTTCGACGAGCCGACCGTCGGCGTCGATGTCGGCACCAAGGCGGAAATCTACCGGCTGTTCGCCAAGCTGCTGAAGGAGGGGGCCGGCATTATCCTGATCTCTTCCTACCTGCCCGAGGTCTACGAACTGGCCGACCGGCTGCACGTCTTCCGCAGCGGCAAGCTCGTTGCAAGCCATGATTTCCACGCGGCGACGCATGAAGAAGTGCTCAGTGAAGCAATCGGCGTCTGAGCCAAAAGAATAAGAGGGAGAAAACTCATGACTGTCACCCCCACCGAAATCGTTGCGCCGCCGCCGCGTCGGAAGATGAACATCCTGTTCGGCCTGACGCTGATCGGCTTGCTGATCTTCCTCTGGATCGTGCTCGGCTTCGCGACAGCCAGTTTCTGGACGCCGCTCAACATCTCCAACCTGCTGCGCCAAGGCGCGATGACGGCGATCCTGGCGCTCGGCCAGACCTTCGTCATCATCACCGCCGGCATCGACCTTTCTGTCGGCGCAATCGTCGGCTTCTGCACCGTCATCATCGCCTGGCTGCTGCAGGCCGGCGTCCCGCTCTGGGGGGCGATCGTGCTGACGCTCGCAATCGGTGTCGCGATCGGCGCCTTCCATGGCTTCGGCATCGTGCATATGGGCCTGCCGCCCTTCATCATCACGCTGGCGACGCTGACATCGCTGCGTGGCATCGGCCTACTGATCACCAACGGCTCGACCATCAGCATCACCGACGAGGGCTTCAGCAATTTCGCACGAGCTGATTTCCTCGGTATCCCCAGCCTGTTCTGGATGGTGATCCTGATAGCGATCCCCTCCTTCGTCTTCCTGCATCTGAGCCGCTGGGGCCGCTATCTCTTCGCGGTCGGTTCGAATGCGGAAGCCGCGCGTCTTTCCGGCGTCAACGTCAAGGGGATGATCTATCTCGCCTATATCCTGTCGGCCTCGTTCGCCGCCTTCGTCGGCGTGCTGCTCGCCTCGCGTATCGCAATCGGCAACGCGACACAGGCCGACGGCTGGGAACTGCAGGCGATCGCTTCCTCCGTCATCGGCGGCACGTCGCTCTTCGGAGCCGTCGGCTCCGTGCATGGTCCGCTGATCGGCGCCTTCATTCTGGCGACCATCAACAACGGCGCAAACCTCCTGAACGTCAACTCGTTCTGGCAGCGCATCATTACCGGCCTGCTGATCATCGTGATCGTCTATTTCGACCAGCTTCGCCGGCGCCGGGCGGGCTGAGCGAGATACAAAACGAAGCCGGCCCAGAGGGCCGGCTTTCTTCATTTCAGCAATGCGAGAACCACCATGAAAGCAGTCCTTTGCCGCGAACCCGGCGTCCTCGATCTCGTCGAGCGCCCCTCTCCCGAAAAACCTGTTGCCGGTTGGGTACGGCTTGCCGTCAGCCATGTCGGCATCTGCGGCACGGATTACCACATCTTCGAGGGCAAGCACCCGTTCCTCGAGTATCCGCGCGTCATGGGCCATGAGATCTCGGCGACCGTGCTGGAAGCCGGTGACGGGGTGGCGATGGCCATTGGTACACCCGTGATCGTCAACCCTTACCTCTCTTGCGGGAGCTGCGTCGCGTGCCGCCAGGGCAAGCCGAACTGCTGCACCAATATCAAGGTTCTCGGGGTTCATACGGACGGTGCTTTCTGCGAGGAGATCGTGGTGCCGGCCAGCAATCTCTATGCCGCCAAGGGACTGAGCCTGGAGGCGGCCGCGACCACCGAATTCCTGGCGATCGGAGCGCATGCCGTGCGTCGCTCCATGGCATCAGCCGGTTCGCGCTCGCTCGTTATCGGCGCAGGTCCGATCGGCCTCGGCGCGGCAATCTTCTCACGCATTGCCGGTCATGATGTGACGCTGCTGGATACGAGTGCGGAACGGCTGCAGATGGCGTCGGAACGCTTCGGGTTCGCGTCAGGGATCGTCGCCAATGATGGGACAGCCGATGCCGTGAAGGCGAAAACGGATGGTGATGGCTTCGATGTAGTGTTCGACGCGACGGGCTATGGGCCGTCGATGGAAAAAGCCTTCAGCTTTGTGGCCCATGGCGGCGCACTGGTGCTCGTCAGCGTCGTGAAGGACGATATCCGCTTTTCCGATCCGGAATTCCACAAGCGGGAGATGATGGTCATCGGCAGCCGCAACGCGACGCGTATCGATTTCGAGCATGTTGCAGATTCGATCGCCAAGGGCCTGGTCCCGGTCGACAAGCTCATCACCCACCGCACGACGCTTGCCGATGCGCCGCGCGACCTTGCGCGCTGGGCGCATGAGAAGAGCGGCCTGATCAAGGCCGTCATCAAGGTCGCGGCTTAAACGGTCTCGATTGCGGCGCGCATCTGGCGGACGACATCGACGTCCGTCCGGTTTGAGGTCGGCACATCGAAGCCGAAGGAGACGGCGCGCGGATCGGCGCTGGCAACGGCCGAGCTGCAGGAGCCGTGAACTTCGTGCGCGCCCGTTGCCCGCAGGATCTCGACGACATTGGCCGGGCGCACGCCGCTGCCCGGCATGATGGAGATGCGGCCGGCAGCCTTGGCGGAGATGCGCTTCAGCGTTTCGAGCCCATCCATTGCCTTCGGCACACAGCCCGAGGTGAGGATGCGCTCGCAGCCGAGTTCGACCGCCTGCTCCAGTGCCGCATCCGGATCCGGCACGAGGTCGAAAGCGCGATGCAGCGTCGAGCCAAGGCCCTCGGCATGCGCCTTCAGGCGGTGAATGAGCGGCATATCGAGCGTGCCGTCCGGTCGGTTGGCGCCGATGACGACGCCGGCGAGGCCTGCAACCCTGACAGCATCGATATCGGAAAGCATCGCCTTCTCATCCGTCGCGTCGAAGATGAAAGGGCCGGCATGCGGGCGGATCATTGCATAGACGGGAATCGGGGCTTCGGCCGCAATCCGCATCAGGCTCGGGAGCGGCGTCAGCCCGCCAAGCTCGAGCGCCGAGCAGAGCTCGATACGGCCGGCGCCGCCCTCGATCGCAGCCGCGAGGCCCTGAGCGCTATCGACGCATACTTCCAGCAAAACCGTCATATCTCGAATCCTTTTCGCTCTGCGTAGTCTGTTTAAGCGACGGCGAGATTTTGCGCGACAGGCGCCGGGATAATTTTTGCCGCGGTCGCGATCAGCAAGTCACAAGCGTCAGCCGCGGCTTTCCGATGATTGAAGGCCACGTGGTAGGACATCAGCATCGGCTCGGCGAGTTCGACGATGCGCACCCGATCGGCAATCGGCATGGCGCTGACGCGGCCGAGGAAGGAGACATAGCCGTGATTGGCGACGAGATCGACGATGACGGGCAGCGAATCCGCCGCGGTGATGTCGCGGTCGCGAAGGCGGCGATGCAGGGTGCGGTCATAGCCGAAGGTCATGGCGGCATGGCCGATACCGGTGCGCGGGCTCGGCGTGCAGATGGGATGGCTGGCGACAAGCTCGGCGGCGGTTGCTTCCATACTGTCAGGCGGGGCGATCGCCACCATTTCGGTGCGCAGCAATTCGCGATGGCGGAAACTCTCAAGGCCGAAAACGGAATCGAGGATCGCGACGTCGATACGCCCGGATTTGAGCGCTTCGCGCAGATCGTCGGCGGTCATCGAAACGAGCGATAAAGCATTCTTGTTGCGGCCGGCATTCCACTCGGCAACGAGGCTACCCAGGCAGCGCGCGACCCAGCTTTCCGAGCCCGTGGGGATGATGGCGCCGATGCGCAGTGAACGAGCGGTGCGCTGGTAGCGTTCGTCTGCTGTGGATTTCAGTTCGTTCCAGGCGAGGCTGATGGTCGAAAAGACCGTATAGGCGAAGCGGCCTTCCTCCGTCAGCGCCGAGCCTTGCGCCTGACGCTCGAAGAGCCTGCCTCCGAAGAATTTCTCAAGATTGGCAATCTGCAATGAAAGCTGCGGCTGACCAAGGCGAAGGCGGCGGGCCGCGCGATTGATGCTCCCCTGATCGGCAACCTCGAGGTAACGTTCCATGGTGACGAGCTTGACGGGGATGCGGGCGGCCCATTGTCCGTAAGCTTGCGGTTCACGATGACCAAGCTTGTCGCCAAGCTGGCCTGTTGCAGCAAGGATCGGCGCCAATCCCTCCAGCACTCTGCCTCCGGCAAGCAGAATGACCAGTTCGCCCGAGGAACGCTCGGCGAGCTTCAGGGCCAGCTCCGTCTCCAGATTATCGATCGCTGCCGATACGGTCGAGACGGAGATGTTGAAGCGACGCGCAGTCTCGCGCATCGAGCCTGAGGACAGGACCTGGCTTGCGATGAAGAGGGCGCCGAGATGCAAGGCTTTCTCCGGAAACTACTGAAAAGGCGGAGGATATGACGTGTTCGTGAAAAAAGATATCCCTGCCCATGGAGGTGCAGGCTATCGTTCACTCAATCAAGAAATCCGGGCGGCGACAGAACCGATCAGAAGCACCGGAACACCGTGGAAACACGCAAGGGGACAAAAACAAATCGCGCCGACCCTGGAAAAGGGAATGCAATTCCGCGCGCGGACCTGCATTGACAGCCATAATCGCGCCGCGAGAGCGAATACTGGAGGGGGATTGCATCGATTTTTCGGTGATGCACACTATTTCCATGACGCACGTATTTCCGGCATGATGGCCTCTGGCTTGCCTGCCGGCAGGAATTGGTGCGCGCAGGCTTCACGTTCGGGGTTTTCGCGCCGTTTATCGGTGTTCAACCAAGGGGATAATCATGCTTACGAAAATCGCACTTGCCGTTTCGCTTTCCGTCTTTGCGGCCGGCGCGGCGCACGCCGCAGACGTCGTCGTTTCATCGAAGATCGATACCGAAGGCACGCTGCTCGGCAACGTCATCGCGCTCGCGCTGGAAGCCAACGGCATCAAGACGCAGGACCGCATCGCGCTCGGCGCAACGCCTGTCGTACGCAAGGCGATCACCGCTGGCGAAATCGACATCTACCCGGAATATACGGGCAATGCCGGCTTCTTCTTCAACAAGGCCGATGACGCCGCGTGGAAGAACCTCGAGCAGGGTTACCAGGAAGCCAAGAAGCTCGACTACGACGCCAACAAGATCGTCTGGCTGACGCCTTCGCCGGCCAACAACACCTGGGCGCTCGCCGTGCGCAACGACGTTGCCGGCCCGAACAACCTCAAGACCATGTCCGACTTCGGCAAGTGGGTTTCGGGCGGCGGTGCCGCCAAGCTTGCGGCTTCTGCCGAATTCGTGAACTCGGCCGGCGCCCTGCCCGCCTTCCAGACCACCTATGGCTTCACGCTGAAGCCGGACCAGGAAGTCGTGCTTTCGGGCGGTGACACGGCTGCAACCATCAAGGCTGCGGCCGACCAGACCAACGGCGTCAACACCGCCATGGTCTACGGCACGGATGGCGCTATCGAAGCGGCCGAGCTGACGGTTCTCGAAGACGACAAGAGCGTGCAGCAGGTCTATGCCCCGACCCCGATCATCCGCGAAGCGGTGCTGCAGGCAAACCCGAAGATCCAGGAAATCCTGGCTCCGATCTTCCAGAGCCTGACGGCAGACGAGCTGCGCAAGCTCAACGCCAAGATCCAGGTCGATGGCGAGCCGGCCAAGTCCGTTGCCGAAGCCTATCTGAAGGAAAAAGGCTTCCTGAAGTAATTGCCTGATGCCCCGCCTGACGATCGGGCGGGGCACTTTCCGGACAGGGTTGGATCGATGGAAGAAACCTTAGCGGTCCGCAAGCTGGATCGGCTCGGCGTGGTACTGGTGGCAGGCGGCATTGTGGCGACGGCGCTTCTGCCTTTCATCTATGTGAAGGCAAACCGTATCGCCGCCGGCAAGCCGATGCTGCTGACGCAGCTTCTTCCCCAGACTTCCGTCGTCATCCTGTTGGCTCTGCTGGTTGCCACAGCCTTGGCAACGCTCTTCCTGCGCAACGCTTTCATCCGGCTCGCCCTCGGCACGCTTTGCCTTGCGGGGCTGATCGCCGCCATCGGGCTGACGGCGACGGCTGCGACACCGCCCGGCAGCACCGTGGCACGCATGACGCCCGGCGGGAGTTTCTGGGTGCTGTTCGGGGTCATCGGCCTCATCATCTCCGACGCGCTGGTGAAGATCCGGCTGACGCCGTGGATGCGGGTTGCAGCACTTGTCGCCTATACGGCTCTGCTCGGCATCTGCCTCTCCTCCGGCCTGCTCGACAGCCTGTCGATCCTCAGGGAATTCTCTACGCGTTCAGCGCAGTTCTGGACCGAAGCTTATTCCCATCTGCTTCTCGCCTTCGGCTCGCTTGCCATTGCCATCGTTCTCGGGTTGCCGCTCGGCATCCTCTGTTTCTGGGTACCGAAGCTGCGCGCCATCGTGCTGCAGACGCTGAGCCTGATCCAGACCATCCCGAGCCTTGCGCTCTTCGGTATTCTGATGTTGCCGCTCGGCTATCTCGCCGCGAACGTGCCGCTTGCGGCCGATATCGGCATTCGCGGCATCGGCACCGCGCCCGCGCTGATCGCGCTCGTGCTCTACTCGCTGCTGCCGATCGTTGCCAATACCGTGGTCGGCCTCGAAGGCGTCGACCCTTCCGTGCGCGATGCTGCGGCCGGCATGGGGCTGACACGCGGGCAGATCCTCACTGGAATCGACCTGCCGCTCGCCTTTCCGGTGATCCTCACCGGCATCCGCATCGTTCTCGTGCAGGCGATCGGTATGGTGACGATCGCCGCGCTGATCGGCGGCGGCGGCTTCGGCATCTTCATCTTCCAGGGGCTTGGCCAGACGGCCATGGACCTCGTCCTGCTCGGCGCCGTGCCGACCGTTTTCTTCGCCTTCTCCTCGGCCGTCATCCTCGATGCGGTCATCGAAAGCATCCAGGGGCCAGCCGCATGAGCATGATCGAGATCAGGAACGTCACCAAGCGCTACGGCTCGGCAACCGTCGTCGACAATGTCTCCATTGATGTCGAGAAAGGTTCGATCACCGTCATCGTCGGCACGTCGGGTTCCGGCAAATCGACGCTGATGCGGATGATCAACCGGCTGGTGCCGATCACCGAAGGCCAGATCTTCGTCGGCGGGCAGAACATAATGGACGTGCCGGCAACCGAGCTTCGCCGCAAGATCGGTTATGCGATCCAGGGGCATGGCCTCTTTCCGCACCGGACGGTCGCACAGAATATCGCCACCGTGCCGGAACTTCTCGGCTGGGATGCCGATCGCACCGACAGGCGTGTGAAGGAGCTGCTTGGCCTCTTCAATCTCGACCCGGCAAGTTTCGCGGAAAAATATCCGCATCAATTGTCGGGTGGCCAGCAGCAGCGCGTCGGCGTTGCCCGGGCGCTGGCGGCCGAGCCGGAACTGCTGCTGATGGACGAGCCCTTCGGCGCGCTCGATCCCGTCATCCGCGGCAAGGCACAGGACGACCTGCTGGCGATCCAGAAGCAGTTCGGCACGACAGTTGTGCTCGTCACGCATGACATGGACGAGGCCTTCCATCTCGGCAACCAGATCGCCGTGATGAGCGGCGGCAAGCTTCTGCAATGCTCGACGCCGGAGAAGATCCTGACGGAGCCTGCCGATCCCTTCGTGCAGCAACTGACCGGCACGTCCGACCGGGCGCTGAAGCTGATGTCGCTGACGCCGCTGAAGGACAGCATGCAGCCTGCCAAGCCCGGCTTGCCCTATTCGCTGGCGCAGTCGCTGAACCTGCGCGATGCGCTTGCCGAAATGATCTGGCAGGGCGTCGACGAGGCGGCCGTGCAGGATGCGAACAAGGCGCCTGTGGGTTCGATCTCCATGGAGCGGCTGCTCGAACTGGGCCGCAAGGCATGAAGTTTCTCGTCGCCAATCTGTTTCGCGCGCTGGCGCTGGTGATACTGCTCATCCTGATCTTCAGGACGGAGTGGCTGTCCTTCATGCTGGTGCCGCTGACCAACAACAATGCGCCGCCAGTCTATACGCAGAACAGCCTCGCTTCTCTGGCGCTCGGACATCTGGAACTGGTTTTCGTCTCCATCATCGGCAGCGCTGTGCTTGCCGTGCTCGGCGGCATTTTCGTCACCCGCCCGAGCGGCGCCGACTTCCTGCCGCTGTCGCGCGCCATTGCCAATGCCGGCCAGACCTTTCCGCCGGTCGCCGTGCTGGCGCTTGCCGTTCCCGCCACCGGCTTCGGTGCCGCACCGACGCTGATTGCGCTCTTTCTCTACGGCCTGCTGCCAATCTTCGAGAATACGGTCGCGGGCCTCAAGCAGGTCTCGCCGCAGGTGCTGGATGCCGCCGACGGCATGGGCATGAACGGCACGCAGCGTCTCTTCCAGGTCGAGTTGCCGCTGGCCTTGCCGCTGATCCTCGAAGGGCTGAAGGTTGCAACCGTCATCAATATCGGCACGGCGACGATCGGCTCGACGGTTGCGGCAAAGGGTCTCGGCGAGGTCATCATTGCCGGCCTGATCTCCGACAATACGGCCTTCATCCTGCAGGGTGGGTTGATCGTCGGCCTGATGGCGGTGCTGATCTATGATGTCGTCGGCATGCTGGAAGGCGCAATCACGCGCAGAATGGGCTTGCGTCCAGCTTGAAAGGGCGGCTACCAAGGCAGCGGAGACAGTAGTAATGGGAGACCCGCTTTGGCCAAAATGATCCATTCCATGATCCGCGTGTTGGACGAGGTGCGCTCGGTCGAATTCTACAGCAAAGTCTTCGGGCTCAAGGTTGCCGACCGTGTCGATTTCGAGACCTTTACGCTGATCTATATGAGCAATGAAGAGACCGGCTTCGAGCTGGAACTGACGGTCAACAAGGGCCGTATCGAGCCCTATAATCTCGGCGATGCCTATGGGCATCTGGCTGTTTCCGTTCAGGAAGTGCAGGTCGAGCACAAGCGGTTGACGGATCTCGGCCTCAATCCCGGCAAGCTCGTGGAACTCAACCGCGACGGCAAGCTGTTCGGGCTGTTCTTCTTCATCACCGATCCTGACGGCTACAAGATCGAAGTGCTGCAGCGCTACGGCCGTTTTCAATAGGATAAGAGGCTGACATGATTGGGAGGAGAGACCTTCATAGAGGCTGGACGCTTTCCTGTAACGATACAGTAAGGACCGGCCTGCCCGCTTCGATTCCGGCGGCGGTGCCTGGCTGCGTGCATCTCGACCTGCTCGCAAACCGGCTGATCCCCGATCCCTATCTCGATATCAACGAAATCACCAATGACTGGATCGGCAAGACGGAATGGGTCTACCGGCTGGGTTTCGAGGCCGAGCCTGATGGGACCCAAGTGCAGGAACTGGTCTTCGACGGTATCGATACGATTGCGACCATCCAAGTGAATGGCGAGGAGATCGGCCGCACCTTCAACATGCACCGCACCTATCGCTTCGACGTTTCGTCGCTGCTCCGGCATGGTGAAAACGAACTCAGCGTCACCTTCCATTCCGCCTATGCCTATGGTGCGGAGATGGAGAAGCATTACGGCTACCGCCCCAACAATTATCCGGGACCGGGCAATCTGATGCGGAAGATGGCCTGCAATTTCGGCTGGGACTGGGGTCCGACGCTGGTCACGGCCGGGCTCTGGAAGCCGGTGCGGCTGGAGACCTGGGATCGGGCGCGGCTTGCCGATGTCAGAGTTTCTGCCACGCTTGCAGGCGGTGATGGACTGGTCAGGGTGCATGCACGAGTGGCGAGACATGGCGAGGCTGTGCCGGCGACTTTGACTGCGGAGATTGGCGGCGTGACGCAGACTGTTGCGATCGATGCCGGTACGGACGAAGTATCCTTCGACATCCGTGTGCCCTCGCCGCAGCTCTGGTGGCCGCATCATCTCGGCGCGCAGCCACTTTATCCGCTCGACATCCGGCTGCTGGACCTCAGCGGCAATTTACTTGACCTCTATTCCAAAGAGATCGGCTTCCGTTCGCTGCGGCTCGATACCGCACCGGATGCCCACGGCTCGGCCTTCACCTTTATTATCAACGACGTGCCGATCTTTGCCTGCGGCGCCAACTGGATACCGGATGATTGTTTCCCTTCACGCGTGACGGCGGAGCGTTATGCAGCGCGGATCGACGAGGCGAAGGCCGCCAACATCAACCTGCTGCGGGTCTGGGGCGGCGGCATCTTCGAGCGGGATGAGTTCTACGAGGCCTGCGACCGGGCCGGTATGCTCGTCTGGCAGGATTTTCTTTTTGCCTGCGCCTCCTATCCGGAAGAGGAGCCGCTACGGGGTGAAATCATCGCCGAGGTGCGCGACAATGTCGTGCGGCTGATGCCGCATGCATCGCTGATCATCTGGAACGGCAATAACGAGAATATCTGGGGCTTTGACGAGTGGGGCTGGCGACCGATCATCAAGGACGGTGTCAGCTGGGGGCTCGGCTATTATCTCGATGTCCTGCCGAAGCTTTGCGCTGAACTCGATCCCGACAGGCCCTACTATCCCGGCAGCCCCTATTCCGGCTCCATGGATATCGAGCCGAATGACGACCAGCATGGCTGCAAGCATATCTGGGATGTGTGGAACGACGTCGGTTACGAAGTCTACCGCAATTACATTCCGCGCTTCTGCTCCGAATTCGGCTGGCAGGCGCCGCCGGCATGGGCGACGCTGCAGGAAAGTGTGCATGACGAACCGCTGACGCCGGAATCGCGCGGCGTCTTCCATCACCAGAAGGCGACGCAGGGCAATGACAAGCTCATCAAGGGGCTTGCAGGACACCTGCCCGTGCCGCAGACGATGGATGACTGGCATTTTGCAACACAGCTCAATCAGGCCCGCGCCATCCGCTTCGCGATCGAGCACATGCGCTCGCATCGCGATATCTGCAAGGGCGCGGTCGTCTGGCAGTTCAATGACTGCTGGCCGGTCACGTCATGGGCAGCGCTCGATTCCGTCGGGCGGCGCAAGCCGCTCTGGTATGCGATGCAGCAGGCCTTCCACCCTCGCCTGCTGACGATCCAGCCGCGCGGTAAAGGCCTTTCGGCCGTCGCCGTCAACGAACAGACCCTGTTCTGGCGCTCGAAGATCAGCGGCAAGCGCATGCGGCTGGATGGCACGGTGCTGGCGGAGTTCGAATTCTGGCGGCTGCTCTGCGATCGTTTCGAAGCGAAGGAATTTGCTCTGCCTGAGGATATCGCAACAGCCGGCTTGGCGAATGAGGAAGTCATCGTCGTCCAGATGCTGGACAAGCGCGCCTTCCATTATTTTGTCGAGGATGTCGATTTGAAGCTTCCCGCACCGGAGCTTGGTATTTCGCTGGCAAGGTCGGTTGACGGCTATGAGGTTACCGTAGCGGCGAAGAGCTTCCTTAAGGATCTCTGTCTGATGGCGGACCGGCTTGATCCCGCGGCCGTGGTGGATTCGATGCTGGTAACTCTTCTGCCCGGCGAAAGCCATGTCTTCCGCGTGGCAACCGACAAGCAGCTCTCGGTCGAGGATATCGTAGTTGGCACGGTGCTGCGCTCAGCCAACGACCTCGTGACCGCAAAATGAAAGGCCCCGCTCTCGCGGGGCCTCTGCCGGCTCGTCCTCGCGGGCGACGTTACATCCAGTAGGGCGGCACGCCATAATAATCATACACGCGGCGGCCATTATCGTTGTACCAGGTGTCATCGTCATCCGCGTAGCTCGGCGCGCCTTCGATCTGGTCCTTGGTGAGATCGATGCGGTAGCCGTCCAGCTGGGTATCGTAGGTCAGCTTTTCCCACGGCAGCGGATAGTGATCATTGCCGATGCCGAGGAAGCCGCCGAAACTCAGAACAGCGTAAGCGACGCGACCGTCCTGCTTCCCGAGGATGAGACGTTCGATGGAACCGATGTGTTTGCCATCGGCGCCATAGACGCGGGTGCCTTCGACGCGGTCGCTGGCGATCAGCGTCGGCGTATCCTTCACATTCGGGTCACGGCGAGTGGCGTCGGCATCCTGATTGAGCATGTGCACCTCCTTTGTCGTTTCCTCGTGGTTCATCCCACACCCCAAAAACGTACCCTGTGCTTCAAAGTTCCCTCACGCATGATGTTCGTATGCACCGGCGAGATATTGACGTTTACGTCAAGGTTATTGTAGCTTCAATCCGCTTGAACCGTTCAAGCAATGGCATAAGCTGCCTTGACGGAAGATGGAGGAATCTTCCGATCGATGCCGGTGCAAACCCGGTTTCGGCGGCCGAATGGGAGAGAGAAAATGAACAGCATTTCCGTCCACCCAAGCGGTGCGAAACCGGAAAAACCATGGCTTGCCACCTATCCGGACGTCGTTCCGGCCCAGATTCCTCCACTGGAATTCGCATCGCTGCCGGATCTCCTGGAAAAGAGCTGCGCGCGTTTTGCCGATCGGAAAGCCTTTTCCAGCATGGGCAAGGTGATGACCTATCGCGAGCTCGAAGCGCAGACCCGCAAGGTGGCCGCCTGGCTGCAGAGCGTCGGTCTGCAGAAGGGCGATCGCGTCGCCGTGATGATGCCGAACGTGCTGCAGAATCCCGTCGCCGTCTATGGCATCCTGCGCGCCGGTCTGGTCGTGGTCAACGTCAACCCGCTCTATACGCCGCGCGAACTCGAGCACCAACTCAACGATTCCGGCGCCAAGGCGATCTTCGTTCTCGAAAACTTCGCGCGCACCGTCGAGCAGGTCATCAACAAGACCGACCTGCGCCATGTCGTCGTCACCTCTCTCGGCGAAATGCTCGGCCCCAAGGGGCATATCATCAATTTCGTCGTTCGCCGGGTAAAGAAGCTGGTGCCATCCTGGTCCATCCCGCAGCACAAGAGCTTCGGGCAGGTGCTTGCGGAAGGCGCGAAGAAGACGCTTGCGCCTGTCAGCCTCACCGGCAGCGACATCGCATTCCTGCAATATACGGGTGGGACGACCGGCATTGCCAAGGGTGCAGTGCTGACGCACCAGAACCTGCTTGCCAACAAGATGCAGCTGCAGCTCTGGCTGAAATCCGCCTTCGACAAGAAGAAGCAGCCTGACGTCCTGAACTTCCTTTGCGCGCTGCCGCTCTACCATATCTTCGCGCTGACGGTGAATTCGCTGATGGGCATGTCGCTTGGCGCTCATAACGTGCTGATCGCCAATCCGCGCGACATTCCGGGGCTGGTGAAGGAATTCCAGAAGTCGAACATCCACATCTTCCCCGGCCTCAATACGCTGTTCAACGCGCTGCTCAACAATGCCGACTTTGCCAAGCTCGACTTCTCCTCGCTCGTCATGTCGCTCGGCGGCGGCATGGCCGTGCAGCGGCCTGTGGCGGAACGCTGGCTGAAGGTCACCGGCTCGCATGTCACCGAGGGCTACGGTCTCTCCGAGACGTCACCGGTGGCGACGGCCAACCGCTTCGATTCACCCGAGTTCACGGGCTCGATCGGCCTTCCCATACCCTCGACGGAACTCGACATCAGAGACGAAGACGGCAATTCGCTGCCGCTTGGCGAGATCGGCGAGATCTGTATCCGCGGCCCGCAAGTGATGGCCGGCTACTGGAACAAGCCGGAGGAAACGGCGAAGGTGATGACGCCTGACGGCTATTTCCGCAGCGGCGACATGGGTTTCATGGACGAGCGCGGTTACACCAAGATCGTCGACCGCAAGAAGGACATGATCCTCGTCTCCGGTTTCAACGTCTATCCGAACGAGATCGAGGAAGTGGCGGCCATGCATCCCGGCATCCTGGAGGCAGCCGCGATCGGCGTTCCGGACGGGCATTCCGGCGAGGCGGTAAAGCTCTTCATCGTGCGCAAGGACCCTGATCTCACCGAAGCCGAAGTGAAGGCCCATTGCGTAGCCAATCTCACCAACTACAAGCGGCCGCGTTTCATCGAATTCCGCACCGAACTGCCGAAGAGCCCCGTCGGCAAGATCCTGCGCAAGGACCTGCGCGGCTGAATTTGACGGTCTCGTGAAATTGAGGGCCATCCGCTTGTCGCGGGTGGCTTTTTTCATATTTGGTCAGATGGCTGAACTTGATTTGGCTGCGGGAAAGAGAATAGTTTCCGCGACCCTCTCCGCCTCCAAAGGAGCCTCCCATGAATGCCATCGTCGAACAACTGAAGAGCACTGCGGCCGCCACCAAGGCCACCGATCTGCGCGCCGCATTTGCAGCCGATCCGCAGCGCTTCCAGCACTTTTCCGTATCGCTTGACGACTTGCTGATGGATTATTCCAAGACGGCCGTGAACGACGAGATCCTGAAGCTTCTGGTGAAGCTCGCCGAAGAAGGCGGCGTCGAGACGAAGCGTGAGGAGATGTTCTCCGGCAAGGCGATCAACTTCACCGAGGACCGCGCCGTGCTACACACCGCGCTGCGCAACCGCTCCAACACGCCCGTTCTGGTCGACGGCAAGGATGTCATGCCTGACGTCAACGCCGTACTGACAGCCATGGGCAAGTTTGCCGACGGCGTGCGTTCCGGCGCGCTGAAGGGCGCGACCGGCAAGAAAATCACCGATGTCATCAATATCGGCATCGGCGGATCGGATCTCGGCCCTGTCATGGCGACGCTGGCGCTCGCCCCCTTCCATGACGGCCCGCGCGCCCATTTCGTCTCCAATATCGACGGCGCCCACATCGCCGACGTCCTGAAGCTGGTGGAGCCGGAAACGACGCTCTTCATCGTCGCCTCCAAGACCTTCACCACGGTCGAGACGATGACCAATGCGCAGACGGCGCGCAAGTTCATCGCCAGCGCGCTTGGTGAAGCTGCCGTTCAGCACCACTTTGCCGCAGTTTCGACGGCGCTCGACAAGGTCGCGGCCTTCGGCATCGAAAGCGAACGTGTCTTCGGCTTCTGGGACTGGGTCGGCGGCCGCTACTCGATCTGGTCGGCCATCGGCCTGCCGCTGATGATCGCTGTCGGCCCGGAGAATTTCGGCAAGTTCCTCGATGGCGCTCATGCCGTCGACAATCATTTCCGTAAGGCGCCGATTACCGAAAACCTGCCGATGCTGCTCGGCCTCATCGGCTTCTATCACCGCAACGTGCTGGGTTACCCGACACGCGCCATCCTGCCCTACGACCAGCGCCTGTCGCGCTTCCCGGCCTATCTGCAGCAGCTCGACATGGAATCGAACGGCAAGGGAGTCACCATCGACGGCACGCCGGTCGAAGGCAATTCCGGCCCTGTTGTCTGGGGCGAACCCGGCACCAACGGCCAGCACGCCTTCTACCAGCTCATCCATCAGGGCACGAGCATCATCCCGGCCGAATTCATGATCGCCGCCAACGGTTTCGAGCCGGAACTGCGCCATCAGCACCAGCTTCTGATGTCGAACGTTCTCGCCCAGTCGGAAGCGCTGATGAAGGGCCGCACTTTCGCGGAAGCCAAGAAGCAGCTGACCGACAAGGGCATGGACGACAAGAAGGCCGATTTCATCGCCCCGCACCGCGTCTTCACCGGCAACCGCCCGTCGATCACCTTCGTCTATGACAAGCTGACGCCCTATGCGCTTGGCCGCCTGATCGCGCTCTACGAACACCGCGTCTTCGTCGAAGGCGTGCTCTTCCGCATCAATTCGTTCGACCAGTGGGGCGTGGAGCTCGGCAAGGAGCTGGCGACTGGCCTGCTCCCGGTCGTCGAAGGCAAGGAGAGTGCCGCCGGCCACGATTCCTCGACTCAAGGGTTGGTCGCGGCACTGGCAAAACTCGCCAAGTAATTCGCGATCGCGCTGCTATCGAAGCCCATCCGTCACGCGGGTGGGCTTTTTTATTTGACCCTGTCGAATTGCAGAACATCTCGTCGTCTATAAAGAGAGTGACGGAGGAGGAGCCGATGACTGCAACGGATGATGAGCTGGTGAACTTCGAGGCAAAGGGTGCGCTGCCATTGCCGCCCTCGGATGAACAGGGCTTCGTCGAGAACAAGGGCGCGCGCATCTGGTATGCTAGTTACGGCGCCGGTCCAGCCGTCATCCTGCTGCATGGCGGGCTCGGCAATAGTGGCAACTGGGGTTATCAGGTTCCCGATCTTGTCGAGGCCGGTCATCGCGTCGTGGTGATCGATAGCCGCGGTCATGGCCGCAGCACACGTGACCACCGCCCCTACACCTATCACCTGATGGCTTCCGATGTGCTGGCCGTCATGGATCATGCCGGGATCGAGGAGGCGGCTTTCGTCGGCTGGAGCGATGGCGCCTGTACATCGCTGATCCTGGCCGACCAGCACCCGGACCGCGTCTGCGGTGTCTTCTTCTTCGCCTGCAACATGGACCCCAGCGGCACCAAGGAATTCAAGGCGACTCCCGTCATCGACCGCTGTTTCAGCCGCCACAGGAAGGATTATCAGGCACTATCGGCGACGCCTGATCAGTTCGAGGCTTTCGTTGGCGATGTCTCGAAAATGATGGCGACGGAGCCCAACTACTCGGCGGAGCAGCTGGCCGGCATCAAGGTGCCGGTTTCCATCGTGCTCGGCGAGCATGACGAGTTCATCAAGCCTGAGCACGCCGACTATCTGGCAAGGACGATCCCGGATGCGGAATTCGTGCTCATGCCCGGTGTCAGCCATTTCGCGCCGTTGCAGCAGCCGGACCTCTTCAATCGCGAGGTCCGCGCCTTTCTCGACCGGATCGAATGAGCCTCAGAGGCCGATTTCTCGAGCCCAGGGCGGGTTGGCGCGATCATCAGGCGTTTCGGATGCGTTGACGCGTTTCAAACCTCGTCTTGGCGCAATCGTGTGTGGGAGCTTGATTGCCGAAGCCAGGCGGAGACTTGCCAGCAGCCGGATGAAATACCAACCGAGATCCGGCTGCCCCGGCTCGATGCCGAGCCGGGCGGATTCTGGAAAGGCATGATGGTTGCCGTGGAAACTCTCGCCAAAGGTCACCAGCCCGAAACGCGGCAGGTTATAACCCTGCACCGCTACATCATCGACACTCCAGCCCTGATGGCCGTCGCGATGGGCAAAGTGGCCGACCAGCCAGTGTCCGGTCAGCGACACCGATATCCGCACGGCAATACCCCAAACCACCCACGGCAATCCGCCCAGCGTGAAGAGCACGAGCGCCAGGGGAAGCTGCTGCGCCATCCATGTTGCCTCCAGGAAGCGATAGAAGCGATCGCGCCGTTCTCGCTCGCCAAGGACGAAGCGCGGCGGGTGGTCCAGCGCCACCGTGCAATGCATCTGCCAGAAGGCATCGATGAAGAAAGGCCGCCGATGGGCAAAGAGATCATGGCAGTCTCGCTGCCGTTGCGCCCAATCACGAATGTCATGTGCGTAGATCATGCCAAAGGGGCCGGCCATGCCGACCAATGTACCGAGATAGACGAGAAAGTGCTCCATCCAGATATGCGTGCTGAATGACCGGTGGATCAGCAGCCGGTGCATGCCGACCGAATGACCGAGGCAGATCGTGACGGCGGTCAACAGGATGAAGACGGCAAAGGTGCTCCACGTAAAGGTCAGCGGCCCGCCAATTACGGCAATCGAGGTCATGGCGGTGATCCAGATCGACTTTGCGGGTATCCAGACCACCCTGCCCTTCACTGGATCGCTGTTGTCATCGATCATGCGTCCGGTGGAAATACTGCTCATGGCAAACTCCTTCCGGGCGCATTCAACGCTTGAACATCGCCCACCAATTCATTATTTAAGGAATTATCTAATTACTTTGCACGAAGAGAAACAATTAAGCAATGCGTTAATTGCTTAATTGTTTAACGGATCGATGCAACTATGCCGCAGGCACGGAGATCAGACTTGGAAGAAGAAACTTTCGATGACGCTGCAGAAGACGGATCCGTCAGCGCCGCCCAGCGGATATTTCACGCGCTTTCCAGTGCGCCGCGCCGGAAGATCCTGGCCTATCTCTCTGCATCTAGCCTTACGGCTGGCGAGATCGCCGACCGGTTCAGCATGTCCAAGCCAGCCGTCTCGCAACATCTTTCCGTCCTTGAGACGGCGGGGCTGATCCGGCGAGAGAAACAGGGGCAGTTCGTCCACTATTCCCTGATCGAGAACAATCTCGTCAACACGCTCAACGGCTTCGTGCAGGAGGTCTGCCCGGTCGGTCGGCCGATCAAGAAGGAAAGCCAGACGCGCGCACGCGCGAAAGAATTGCCTTGAGCACCGGACAGATCCTGCGCTCGCGTGGCGCGAGAAACAGGGCGTCGATACGTTGTGGCTTATCCCCTTCTCTTCCGGGAGAAGGGAATCGAAAGACTGCGGCTCCGGCTTTAGAGCCCGATTTCGCGTGCCCAGGGCGGATTTGCACCGGCGCGCGAGACGGTCACCGCGGCAGCCTTGGCGCCAAGAGCCAAAGCATTGCGCAGGGCCTGCTCATCGAGATTGGCGACCTGCGACTTGGTCAGCAGGTTATCCATCTTCAGCGAGGCGAGGACGCCGGCATCGAAAGTGTCGCCGGCGCCGACCGTATCGACGACCGTGACGCGCTCGCTCGGCACGGTGACCTTGCGCGCATTAGTGTAGCCGGTGGCGCCTTCTGCACCCTTGGTGATGACGACGAGCTTGGCGCCGTGGTTCAGCCAGTGGGCGGCCAGCGTATCGTGATCGCCTTCCAGGCCGAACCATTCGAGATCCTCGTCGGAGAATTTCACGATATCGGATTTGGCGGCCATGCGCTTGATGCGGGCCATATGCGCCGGCTTGTCCTTGATGAAGCCGGGGCGGATGTTCGGATCGAGCGAGATGACGCGCGTGGCCGCTTCGCGGTCGAGCAGCGCTTCGTAGGTTTCGCCGCAGGGGCTTGGGATCAGGCTGATTGCGCCGAAATGCAAGGCTTCGCAGTCAGCGCCAAGGGTCGGCAGGTCGTCTGTCGTGATCATCCGGCCGGCCGTGCCCTCGTCATAGAAGGCGTAAGTCGCCTGACCGTTGACGAGCTTCACGAAGGCGATCGTCGAGGGGCGCGGCGTGATGGCGCACAGGCTGTAGTCGACATTGCTCGCCTTCAGCGTATCAAGCAGGATTTCGCCCATCATGTCATTGGCGATGCCGGTGAAGAAGGCCGTCGGGACACCCAGGCGGCCAAGCGCAATCGCCGTATTGAAGATCGCGCCGCCGGCATAGGGCGCAAAGCCCTTTTCGCCTGATGTCGTTTCCCTCGGCAGCATGTCAATCAGGGCTTCGCCGCAGCACAAAATCATCGAATTCCTCCCAAAGGACTTGCGCGTTCTTCAATCGATTAAGCGAGCTTTTGTCAAAAGGCTAGAGCGAAAGCTCACTCACGCCACCATTTCTCGCCGACCAAGCAAGCGGCGCATCGAGGAAGGCCTCGACTTCCTGCAGCGTCCTGTCGTCGAAGAGCTTCTGCTGCCTGGCAACCGCCAGTACCTCGCGCCAGGTGGCGATGTGGTGGAACTGGACCTTGCCATTGGCAAAGCGCTGTTGAGCTTCCGGGAAAATGCCATAGGAGAAGAGCGCTATGCCGTGATCGACGACACCGCCGGCGGCTCTGATGGCATCGATGAAAGTGAACATGCTGCCGCCGGCCGTGGTCAGGTCTTCGATGACGAGCACGCGAGCGCCGTCCTTCATGTCACCCTCGATCTGCGCATTGCGGCCATGGCCCTTCGGCTTCTTGCGGACGTAGATCATCGGCAGGCCGAGGCGATCGGCAAGCAGTGCGGCAAAGGGGATGCCTGCGGTCTCGCCGCCGGCGATGCAATCGAACTGCTCGAAACCGGCGTCGCGCAGCAAGGTGCTGGCGGCAAAATCCATGACGGTCGAGCGCACGCGCGGGAAGGACAGGAGCTTGCGGCAATCGATATAGACGGGGCTCATGATGCCCGAGGCATATTTATAGGGCGTCTCGGCGTTGAAATGCACCGCCTTGATCTCCCAGAGCATCTTGGCCAGCAGCTCTGCCATCACGGCGCGGTCGGGAAATGTGGTCTGGATCATGCGGCTCTCTCCTTCGGCTGACGTTCCAGCGGCAATAGCAGCAAGAGCGGCCGGTTTCCAGACGGAAGAAGACCGTCAGCCAAGCAGGCGGCCGATATCCGCAATCTGCATCTTCTTGAAGAGCGCGATTGCCTGCGCGCCCTCCTTCGCATCCAGCGAAACAGCATAACGCACGGCGGCAGCGAGGAGTTGCATCGTCAGCCGGGCGATGGCCAGAAGCTCGGCTTCGCTCCGCTCCGGCCATAGTTGTTTTAACACCGAAAGCAGGGCCTGGGCATGGAATTCCATATCCTCGGCGTCGACCTCTTGAAGAAGCTTGTCCGTATGGGTCGCGTGCCAGATATCGCGCATGACGGGCTCGCGGCGAAAGAAGGCATAATATTCATCGGCGATGACGCAGAGCGCCGTGCGCAGATTGTCTGCGTCCGTCACCTTGGCCAGTTCGTCGGCCACGCATTGACGGCCCTCCTCGTTGAAGCGCTCGGCCAGCGTACGGATGATCGAGGTCTTGTCAGGGAAATACTGGTAGAGGGCACCGAAGGAAAGCTCAGCCTTTTCAACGATCTCGCTCATCTTCAGGGCATCGCTGCCATTCTTTTCGATGAGATCGGAGGCGACCGCCAGGATTTTTTCGAAGCGCTCGCGGCCGCGCTGCTGGCTCGGGATGCGGCGTGGTTGGCCGGTCGACTCTTGCTGGCGCCTGCGCCGTGCAATCACTTCTTCTGCCATCTTCCGCTTCCTTCGACTGTTGACAAAGAAAATAAGAGAGTTTATCTCATTTTGCAAATAAGAGAGTTTCTCTTATTTTAACCGAGGAGGAGTTTCGATATGCAGAATTCCGAAATCGTTCTGATCGGCGGATCGGGAAAAACCGGAGGCCGCATTGCCGACAGGCTGGAAGAGCTGGGACTTAACGTGCGCAAGGCGTCCCGCTCCACGATACCGGCCTTCGATTGGGGGGATCGCGCGACCTGGCGCAGTGCGCTCACGGGTGCAACGAGCGCCTATATCGCCTTCCAGCCGGACCTTTCCGTCTCCTGGGCGGCAGAAGCCATCGAAGCGCTTTCAAAGCTCGCGAGGGAGTGCGGGCTGCAGCATATCGTGCTGTTGTCCGGCCGTGGCGAAGAAGGGGCGCAACGGAGCGAGGAAGCGCTGCGGGCAACCGGGATCGACTACACGATCCTGCGCGCCTCCTGGTTCTGCCAGAATTTCAGCGAGGGCGCTTTCGTGGAGTCGCTCATTGCCGGCAGGCTGGAGTTGCCGGCTGGCGATATCAAGGAGCCCTTCATCGATGCCGATGACATTGCCGATACGGCAGTGGCGGCACTCACCGATATCAGGCATCGCAACAAGATCTACGAGCTGACCGGCCCTCGCGCCCTGACTTTCCGCGAAGCCGTTGCCGAGATTGCCGCAGCCGCGGACCGTCCGATCGAATATGCACAGGTACCGATGGCGGATTTCAAGGACGGGCTTGCCGCTGTGGGAATGCCGGCGCCGATCGTGGCACTTCTGGAAGAACTCTTCGGACAGGTGCTCGATGGGCGCAATTCCGCGGTGATGGGTGGTGTGACAGAGATACTCGGCCGCCCGGCAAGGGATTTCAGCCAATATGCACGGGAGACCGCGGCAACCGGATTATGGAGCGCCTGACCATGCAGATCGTTCTCGTCATTTCCCTTATTGCCGCGGCGATCGGCAGCGGCCTTGTCGCCGGCATCTTCTTTGCCTTCTCCACCTTCATCATGACTGCTTTTTCGCGCATCCCGGCCGAGCAGGGCATTGCTGCGATGAATTCCATCAACGTGACCATCGTCCGCTCGCCCTTCATGCTGCTTTTCGTGCCGACGGCGATCCTCTGCGTCGTGATCGCAGTGCTGGCGTTCATGAACTGGCGCGGCGGCGCTTCCTCGCTGATGCTGGCCGGCACGGCGCTCTACATCGTCGCATCCTTCCTCTCCACTATCGTCTTCCACGTGCCGATGAATGATGCGTTGGAAAAGGTCAGTGGCAACGGGCCGGAGGCTGTGCAGCTCTGGACGACCTATCTCAAGGACTGGACGTGGTGGAACCATGTCCGCACCATCGCCTCGCTGCTGGCCTCGGTCGCTTTCGTGCGGGCACTCATGATCATTTGAAAAGGGCGGAGAGAATACCCCTCCGCCCCTTCTACGATCAGTTCTGCTGGCAAAAGGTGATGCGGTTGTTGAAGGGGTCGATGACGCCCATTTCGAGGCCCCAGGGCGCTTCCTCGATGCTAGGTTTCATGTAGCGGTAGTTCCTGGCGGCGAGTTCTGCCTGATAGGCCCTGATATCCTTCACCCGCACGAAGGCGCGGGCGCCGGGGCTGGCATCGCCGGAATGTTCGCTCAGATGTAATTGCATATTTTCACGCGAGACCTGGCAATAAAGCGGAAAGTTCTCGCCGAAACGGTGCTCCCAATCCAGCGTGAAGCCCAGGAAACCGCAATAGAATTCCATGGCTTTCTCGACCGAGAAGATGCGGAAGATCGGCACCGGCGGCTCAATGCCGATCGGCGATCTTACGCCTTCGGCGTCATCCAGCTTTCCCGAGAGAATATTCCACTGGTCGAAGCCGAATTGTCTGGCGACAATCTCCAGGGTTTCGCTATGGGTGAGGGAAATATCGCGGTCGGCAAGCGCCTGCCGCAGGGTTTTTGCCATAAGCTTGGCATCGCGAAAATCGCGCATGGTTCATCCTTCTCCGTTGGCGGCAAACAGGAAGATCAGTGCCCGCGTCTGCTGACCCGTTCGCCATCGATTGCCTGGGAGACAAGGATGTGAAGGTGGATTTGGATGCATTCACCATAATGCTTGCGCATCGCGGGGCGACTGGCTGCATCCGGCCGATGTCAGCTTACGAAAGGTCGGGAGAGGGATCAAGAGGCCGAGCGCGCATCCCCTGCCGGCACCGAATGAAGGTGGCTGGCGAGTTCGACACGGTTGCGGCCGGCGCGTTTTGCGACATAGAGCGCCTTGTCCGCCTCTCCCAGCATGGCATCGAAATCCAGCGGCTTGGAGCGGCCGGGGGCGACGCCGACGCTGACGGTGCATTTCAGCACTTCGTCCTCGATATAGATGTCGCGCTCCTCGAAGGCCTTGCGGATGCGCTCGGCGGCAAGCTCGGCGCGGCCGGGCATGATTTCCTTCAGCACGAGCGCGAATTCCTCACCGCCGAGGCGGGCGGCCGTATCGCCGCTACGGCAATTGGCCGAGAGTTCGCCGGCAAAGACCTTCAGGACGTGATCACCGGCTGCATGGCCGTAGCGGTCGTTGACCGATTTAAAATGATCGATGTCGAAGACGATGACGGCGGTCGAAACGCCCATGGCGCGGGTGCCATATTGGTCGAACAGGGCGCGGCGGTTCAGCAAGCCGGTCAGCGGATCGGTGATCGCCTCGATGCGGTGACGGGCGGCGAGCCGCCATTGATGCAGCGCCAACGACAGGGCGCCGATGCCGGTCATGCCGGCAATGCACACGGCGATGCTAAGGTCTTCCGCCCAATTGCTGGGTGCGGCGCCCAGCACCAGTTTGCCGTCCCAGATCAGCACGGCGGCGCAGAGGACGAAGGAAATCGCCGTCAATGTATAGAGGGCGGTAATGCCTGATATCGGCGCAGGTGCTTCGGCGCGATCGAGCCAATATTGCCGGGCGGTCGCGAAGAGCAGGAAGGCGATGGCGAGATTATCCGCCATGAAGGCCAGACCGTCCAGCCCGGCGATCATCGGCGGAATGGATGTGGCCATGGCGACAAGTGCACGGACAACGATGCCTGATATCGGGAGCCGGCCGGTGCGGAACTCATAGCCAGCGCCCCAGATGGTGGCGAAGCCGGCATGGAACAGCACGAAGCTGCCCGCACCAAGCATGCGCTCGGGCTGCTCCACATAGATGGCATAGGCGAAAATGCCGGCGACGACGAGAACGAGGCCGAATGCGCCGGTGAGAAGAAAGGTTTCGGCCCGGCGCACGAGCCAACTTCCCATGAGCGTCACGGCAAGGCAGGTTGCTGAAACGCCGAGCGCCAGCAGCAATGAATTATAGTCAAGCATCATGCTTTAAATCTCCGCGACTCCTGCCGCGCCGATAACGTTCTGAAAATCTATCTCGTCATTGCTGACGAATGTCTTACGCATTCCATTAAAAAACATGGATTTCGCAGCCGCGCGTTACAAATTCCACATTCGGCAGCAACTATAAGAAGAATAATATTTAAGCCTGCAACGTCTTTTCTCAGGCTTTAATCTGCCAATGCAGCGCAAACATCGGATCGAAGACGGTAACTGGACCGGCGCCGGTCTCAATCCTGGCGGGGAAGACCACCGGTTCGGCCTGACGCTCCAGCGTGATGCGTTCCTCGTTGGGCGCCAGCCCATACCAGCCGGGGCCATTCAGGGAGGCAAAGGCCTCCAGCTTGTCGAGCGCACCATCCTGCTCGAACACATGGGCAAGGCAGCTCATCGTGTTGATCGAGGTATAAATCCCCGCGCAGCCGCAGGCGCATTCCTTGAGCGGGTCGACATGGGGCGCGGAATCCGTGCCGAGGAAGAACCTGCTATCGCCGCTCGTCGCCGCGGCCCGGAGCGCCAGCCTGTGGTTTTCGCGTTTTGCGACCGGCAGGCAGTAATAATGGGGGCGAATGCCGCCGACGAGGATGGCGTTGCGGTTGATGATCAGGTGATGAGTGGTGATGGAACCGGCGAGATTGGCCTTGGCCGACTTGATGTAGTCGATGCCATCTGATGTCGTGACATGTTCCATCGTCACCTTCAATTCCGGCAGGCGCTTGCGCAGCGGGTCGAGCACCGTCTCGATGAAGACGGCCTCACGATCAAAGATATCAACGTCAGGCGTCGTCACCTCGCCATGGACGCAGAGCGGCAGGCCGATCTTCGCCATGCGCTCCAGCACCGGCATGGCCTTTTCCATGTCGCGCACGCCACCGTGCGAATTCGTCGTGGCGCCGGCCGGATAGAGTTTGACGGCGGTGATGAGGCCACTCTTCTTGCCCTCTTCCACGTCGTCGGGGCTCGTATCCTCGGTCAGATAGAGCGTCATCAGCGGCTGGAAGCGGTGGCCAACAGGAAGCGCCCTCAGGATGCGCTCGCGATAGGCGGCCGCATCGGCAGTCGTGACGACGGGTGGCACCAGGTTTGGCATGATGATAGCGCGCGCGAAGGTGCGGCTCGTATCGCCGATCACACCTTCCAGCATGGCGCCATCGCGCAGATGCAGATGCCAGTCGTCAGGACGGCGGATGGTGATCGATTGCATGGGAGCCTCCGAAGCGATGCGGGTTGCGCCTCGATAGCATCAACAGCGGTGTGGAAACAACTGTTCAGGCCAGCGCGATTTCCAATGTGATGTCGGCAGGCCGGCGATTTTCGAGGATGAGGCGGCCGTTCGGCAGGTCGTTGCCATAGACTTTGGCGCTTGCTTCTTCCTCGGTCAGCTTATAGCCGCGCCAGCGATCCCAGAGGCGCTCTTCCAGAACCTCCATCGGCGGGGCGAGCATGATCGTGTAATCGAAGATGCCGTCGAGTTCGGCCCATTTGCCTTGCGTGAAGAGCAGATAGTTGCCCTCGATGATGATGAAGCGGTCCTTGGGATCAATCGGCCGGGCAGAGGCGATGGCAAGCTCACGCGAACGGTCGAAGACGGGAACGAGAACTTCCTGATCGGCGGGACGTACGGCTCTGACGATGTCGAGGAAGCCGCGCACGTCGAAGGTTTCCGGAATGCCCTTACGGGCCAGCAGTCCGCGTTCGATAAGGACCGCATTGTCCATGTGGAAGCCGTCCATGGGCAGCACCGCAGCGCTCTCGCCCTTCGCTTTAAGGCCGCTGGCGACTTTGTCGGCCATGGTGGATTTGCCGGCACCGGGCGGGCCGGCGATCGCGATCAGGAAGCGCCTGGAGTTGCCGGCGCGGTTCAAGACCTCGCCGACAATGTCGTCTATTCTTGCATTCATGCAGCGACGGGCTCCGCAGGGACCGCCTTGGCGCCGGTCATGAAGGCGACGGCGTCGGACATCGTGTATTCCTTGGGGTTGATGACCGTCAAGCGGCGCCCCAGGCGATGGATATGGATGCGGTCCGCCACCTCGAAGACATGCGGCATGTTGTGCGAGATGAGCACGATCGGAATGCCGCGGGCGCGTACGTCGAGAATGAGCTCCAGCACGCGCCGGCTTTCCTTGACGCCGAGGGCAGCGGTCGGTTCATCCATGATGATGACCTTGGAGCCGAAGGCGGCAGCTCGGGCAACGGCGACGCCCTGGCGCTGGCCGCCGGAGAGCGTTTCCACCGCCTGATTGATATTCTGGATGGTCATCAGGCCGAGTTCGGAAAGCTTGTTGCGCGCCTGCTTTTCCATCGTCGGCCGGTCGAGCATGCGGAACCAGGAGCCGAGCGGACCTGGTTTGCGGATTTCGCGGCCGAGGAACATGTTGTCGGCGATCGACAGTGCCGGCGAAAGGGCGAGGTTCTGGTAGACGGTCTCGATGCCCGCATCGCGCGCTTCCATCGGCGATCTGAAATGCACCTGCCGGCCTTCCAGTGTGATCACGCCCTCGTCGGGAGTGACCGCACCTGAAATCGCCTTGATCAGCGAGGATTTGCCGGCGCCGTTATCGCCGATGACCGCAAGGATTTCACCCGGATAGAGGTCGAAATCGGCATTGTCGAGTGCGGTGACGCGTCCGTAACGCTTGACGAGGCCGCGGGCGGTGAGAATGGGTTCGACAGCCATGATTACACCGAAACCTTTCTGATCCATTGGTCGATGGCGACGGCGGCGATGATGAGCACGCCGGTCAGCAGGACTTTCCATTGCGGGTCGGCGCCGAGCATGTTGAGCCCCATCGACACGACGCCGACGATCATGGCGCCGAAGAGCGTGCCGAGAATGGAGCCGCGGCCGCCGAACAGCGAGATGCCGCCAATCACGGTCGCGGTGATCGCCTGGAGATTGTAATCGGTGACCGCCGAGGACGGCGAGATCGAGCCGTTGCGGCCGATCGAAACCCAGGCCGCGAAGGCGGCGATGACGCCGGATATGGTGTAGACGGTCAACAATACCTTCTTGGCCTGAATGCCGGAAAGCTTGGCTGCTTCCGGATCGTCGCCGACCGCATAGACATGCCGGCCCCAGGCGGTGTGATTGAGCACATACCACAGGAGCAGGACGAGCAGGACCATGGCGACGACGCCGAGCGTCAGCACGGCGCTGCCGAGCTTGAAGCTCGCGGCGAAAAGATGCAGCAGCGGCGCTTGTTCGTCGACGTCGGTGTCGCGGATCGTCTCATTGGCGGAATAGATGAAATTCGTCGCCATGACGATATTCCAGGTGCCAAGTGTCACGATGAAGGGCGGCAGCTTCATGAAGGCGACGAGAAAGCCGTTCAGCAATCCGCACAGGCCGCCGACGAGCAGACCGGCTGCGACCGCGATCGGTGTCGGTATGCCGTAGGTTATGGCGACATTGCCCATGATGACGGCCGAGATCACCATGATGACGCCGATCGAAAGATCGATGCCGGCGGTCAGGATGACCAGCGTCTGGGCCGCGCCCAGAATGCCGACGATGGCGATCTGCTGCAGGATCAGTGTCAGGGTGTAGGACGAGAAGAACCGTCCGCCAATCGTTATCCCGAAGACGATGATCGCCAGCACCAGCACGATCAGCGGCACCGCGGCCGGTGTCGAGTGCAGAAAATGCTGGACGCGCTTGATCAGCGAGACGGTCTCGTGTTCGAACGAGGCAACACTCTTGTCGCTGTCGTCGAGGACACGTTCAAATTCCTGTGCTCCGGTCATTGTTCCTCCTTCACATCCGCGCCGACCCCACGCGGAAGCCGCGACCGATATACTTCCGGTCTTAATCAGCCGGTTTGTCGGGCGACGGCGTATCGTCCGCCCAAAATGGCCGGGGATCAAGCCCCGGCCTTTCTGATGTGTCAATCAGGCAGGGCTCAGCCCCAGCACTTGTCCGTGCCTTCCTTCGTATCGATCGACTTGACGCCGGAGACAGGCTTGTCGGTGACGAGCGAGACGCCCGTATCGAAGAAGGACTTGCCTTCGGTCGGCTTCGGCTTTTCACCACTGTCGGCGAATTTCTTGATCGCCTCGATACCGAGCGACGCCATCAGCAGCGGATATTGCTGCGAGGTGGCACCGATGACGCCTTCCTTGACCGACTTGACGCCCGGGCAACCGCCGTCGACCGATACGATCAGCACGTTCTTTTCCATACCGACGGCCTTCAGCGCCTGATAGGCACCGACTGCAGCCGGTTCGTTGATCGTGTGGATAACGTTGATGCTCGGGTCCTTCTGGAGAAGGTTTTCCATGGCCTTGCGGCCGCCTTCCTCGTTGCCGTTCGTCACGTCATGGCCGACGATGCGCTTGTCATCTTCGTCGCCGATCTTGTTCGGGTTCTTCGGGTCGATGCCGAAGCCGATCATGAAGCCCTGGTCGCGCAGAACGTCGACCGTCGGCTGCGACGGGGTCAGGTCGAGGAAGCCGACCTTGGCGTCCTTGGCCTTGTCGCCGAGCGTTTCTTTGGCCCACTGGCCGATCAGCTTGCCGGCGAGCAGGTTGTCGGTGGCGAAGGTGGCGTCGGCGGCATCGGCCGGCTCGAGCGGCGTGTCGAGCGCAATGACCAGCAGACCGGCATCACGCGCCTTCTTAACCGAAGAGACGATGCCCTTGGTGTCGGAAGCGGTGAGCAGGATGCCCTTTGCGCCGTCGGCAATGCAGCTTTCGATCGCCGCGACCTGGCTTTCGCTGTCGCCGTCGATCTTGCCGGCATAGGACTTCAGCGAAACGCCGAGTTCCTTGGCCTTGGCGGTCGCACCTTCCTTCATCTTGACGAAGAAGGGGTTGGTGTCGGTCTTGGTGATCAGGCAGGCGGAAACATCTGCCGCCATCGCCGGAGCGGAAAAGGCGACACCGAGCGCGAGAGCGCCGAAAGCGAGAACTGATTTCTTCATGAGCTCCTCCCAGAGATTAGCCGACCCGCCCCCAAGGCGGTGCCGGAATTCATGCACGGCGAGACTTGCGGATGTGACATGAGCCCCCTCCCAAAGCCGTCCCGTGCCGTTGACAATGGCAATTAAGAGCGAAAGAAAACGGCTTGTCAATAAATAAATCCAATTGAATTATTAATTCGATGTGGCATGCTGAGGAAAATTAGGGCATAGGCCGTTAATTGGGAGGAGTGGCCAATGTCGTCCTTGGATGGTCCGGATTCGATGCCGGTCCCACCGCCAATTCTGAATCCGTCGGGAGGTGCGAACCAGATCAGGGTGCGCGCCTATAACGAACGGCTCGTGCTGTCGCTGGTGCGCCTCTACGGCGCGCTGTCGAAGGCTGATATCGCACGCCGCAGCGGGCTTTCGGCCCAGACCGTCTCCGTCATCATGCGGGTACTGGAGAAGGAAGGGCTGCTGTCGCGCGGCGAGCCCATTCGCGGCCGTGTCGGCCAGCCATCCATCCCGATGCGGCTCAATCCGGATGCCGTCTATTCCTTCGGCGTTAAGATCGGCCGGCGCAGCGCGGACCTCGTATTGATGGATTTCGTCGGCAGGATCCGGCTGCAGTTGCACAGGATCTATGCCTATCCCCTGCCCCACGAGATCCTGTCCTTTGTGACGCAGGGGATCAAAGAGCTGGAAGGAAAGCTCGATGAGCGCGAGCGCAGCCGCATCGCCGGACTTGGTATTGCGGCCCCTTTCGAACTCTGGAACTGGGCAGACGAAGTGGGCGCGCCCGAAGGAGCCATGGAAGTCTGGCGCGATTTCGATCTGCAGGCCGAAATCGCCGACCAAGTCTCTTATCAGGTCTTCCTGCAGAACGATGCCACCAGTGCCTGCGGCGCGGAACTGGTGTTCGGCATCGGTCCCTCCTATCCGGATTTCGTCTATTTCTTCATTGGCTCCTTCATCGGCGGCGGGATCGTGCTGAACTCGGCGATCTTTTCCGGCAAGACGGGCACGGCGGGCGCGATCGGTCCGCTGCCGGTGCGCGGCAAAAATGGCGAGACAATGCAGCTTCTGGAGATCGCTTCGATCTTCGTGCTGGAAAACATGCTGCGCGAGCGCGGCATAGATCCGCAACCGCTCTGGTATTCGGCCGACGATTGGGTTGATTTCGGCGAGCCGATGGAAGCCTGGATCCAGGATACGGCCAAGGCATTGGCGCAGGCGATCGTGGCCGCCGCCTCGATCATCGACTTCAGCGCCGCCGTCATTGATGGCGGCTTTCCCGACTGGGTACGCCGGCGCATCGTGCAGGCGACGATCCATGAAGCTGAAAAGCTCGACCTGCAGGGCGTCGTCATGCCCGACATCGTCGAAGGCGTGGTCGGCGCACAGGCGCGTGCCATCGGCGGCGCCAGCCTGCCGATCTTCGCGCGCTATCTCACCGACCAGAATGTGCTTTTCAAGGAGATCGACAATGCTGAAAGGGCTTGACCCGCTGCTGAGCCCGGACCTGCTCGCGACATTGCGCGGCATGGGCCACGGGGACGAAATTGCCATCGTCGACGGCAACTATCCGGGCATCGAACATGCGCGACGGCTGATCCGGCTCGATGGGCACCATCTCATTCCGGTTCTCGATGCCGTGCTCAGCGTCCTGCCGATCGACGATTTCGTGCCCGAAGCCATCTTCCGTTCAACCGTCAAAGCCGAACGCGACAAGCTCGACCCGGTGCATGAGGAAATGATCGCCTGTTGCGCCAGACACGAGCCGGAGCGAGAGGTCGTTCCGCTCGTCGGACAGGATTTCTATGGCCGGGTGCGCGCGGCCCATGCTGTCATCCAGACCAGCGAGCCGCGGCTTTATGCCAATATCATCCTGCGCAAGGGAGTGATCTATCCCTCGGCCAGTGACGAACCTGCCAAGGCCGAGGTCGATCCCTTCGTCTATTAATATCGGTTTTCAGATTTCGCCGGCCGATGGTCCCCAGACGTCCGTCAGGGCAAAGCCGAGGGGATGGGGGTCGAAGGGATCGAGTGCCACCTGCGACAGGCCGAAGGTAAAGCCGCGGCCCGTGATCGTCGGGATAACGGCCGGTTTTCCGGCAACTTCCGTCACCGCCTGCAGGCCGACTTCGAATTCCGAGCCGATGATCGACTTCGACTTGAAGATATCGCCGACCTTCGCCTTTCCGCGCGCATAGAGGGTCGCAAGGTTGGCCGAATTGCCGGTGCCGCAGGGTGAGCGATCGGCCCGTCCCGGCCACATGGTCGTGCAGGTGCGGACCGTGCCGTCAGCTTCCAGATCTCGGAACATGACATAGGCCACACCCGAGATTGCCGGGATTTCCGGATGCTCGACGTGCATATTGCGGTTGATCAGGTCCTTGAGGATCATGCCGGCCTGCACCAGTGTTGCGGCATTGGCCTTCTCGATCGTCAGATTGATCTGGCCGACATCGACCAGCGCATAGAAGATGCCGCCATAGCAGATGTCGGCCTTGATCTTTCCCCAATGCGGCGTGTCGATCTCGACATCCAGCTCATGGACGAAGGACGGCACCATGGTGAGCTTCACCTTCTCGCAGCGGCCGTCGCGGCAGGTCGCCGTCGCCTTCACGAGACCGGCTGCGGTTTCCAGCGTGACGATGGTTTCCGGCTCCTTCATTTCGACGATGCCGGATTCCAGCAGGGCGGTCGTGACACAAATGGAGTTCGAGCCGGAGCTCGCATGCGCCTGATCCGGCTGCAGGATGATGAAGGCCGCATCGGCATCCGGATGCTTTGGCGGCAGGAGCAGGTTAACCGAGCCGATCGGCGCGCCGCGCGGCTCGAGGCAGAGGAAGCGGCGAAGCTCCTGGCCCTTCGGATCGGTGTTCAGCCAGTGAAGCTGGGCGGCAACCGTCTCGCCCGGAATCTTCGGCACGCCGCCAATCGCGACCTTGCCGATTTCACCTTCGGCGTGAACATCCAGAAGCTGGATCGTGCGCTTCCATCTCATCTTTCAAACTCCAATCAGACTTAACGCGTGATGCCGTCATCAACGCGGATATTCTGGCCGGCGACGGAGCCGCCGATACTCTGCTAGTATCTATCGATACGGAATGGCTTGATATCGACAGGCGTTTTGGCGCCCGTCACCATATCCGCGATCAACCGCGCTGTCGTTGCCGAATAGGTCAGGCCGAGATGGCCGTGACCGGTGGCGTAGAAGACGCCTGATATTTTCGAGGAGGGCGAAATGATCGGGATCGTATCGGGCAGCGCCGGGCGGTGGCCCATCCATTCGCTGGTGTCCTGAACCTTCAGGTCGGGCAGGATGCGTTGCGCATGGCGCACGAGCACACGCGGCCGACGGAAATCAGGCGCGGCCGTGAGCCCAGCCAACTCGACATTGCCGCCGACGCGGATGCCGTCTGCGGTCGGCGTAATCATGAAGGCACGATGCGGCCAGATCACCGAATAGCGCATGGAAATACCAGGCTGCATGATCTGCGTATGGTAGCCGCGCTCGGTTTCGAGCGGGATCGGCTCGCCGAGCGCTTCGGCGAGGAAACGGGTATGAACGCCGGCCGCGAGAATGACGTTATCGGCCTCGATACGGTTGCCGTTTTCGAGAAGGACGGCGGTTTTGCCGTCAGCCCTGCGCTCCACGTTCTTTACCTCGCCGGAAACGAAGCTGGCACCGGCGGCCTTTGCGGCATCGGCGAGCTTTACGACAAGCTTGTAGGGATCGCGGATCGACTTGTTGTCCGGCAGCAGCACCGCCTTGGCGATTTTCGGCGAAAGGGTCGGCTCGTAATATTGGATCGCGCCATTGCTCAGCACTTCGAATTCCATGCCATGGCGGCGCATCAGTTCGAGATGGCTGCGATCCGTATCGAACTCGGCCTCGGTCTCGTAAATCGCCAGGCATCCTTCCGCGGTCATCAGCTCGGGAGCGCCAATGGCATTGAGCATGGCGCTGATATCGCCGAGAGCAATTTTGGAGAGGCTCATGCCGGCATCCTCGATCTCCCGCAGGCGCGAGGGACGGCCGGCGGCGAGGAAGCGCAGGAACCAGGGCAGGATTTTCGGCGCATAGGACGGCCGCAGCCAGACCGGGCCTTCCGGATCGATCAGCCAGCGCGGCAGCTTCTTCCAGGTCGCGGGACCGGAGCCGGCTGCAAAGTCGAGCGCGATGCTCGCCATATTGCCGTAGGAGGTTCCCCTGCCCGGCTCGCCCTTGTCGATCAATGTTACGTGAAAGCCGCGCCGCTGCAGCTCGAAAGCAATTGAAGCGCCGACCACACCGGCGCCGACAACGGCCACCGTCTTATTCGTTTCATTCGCCATGTCTTGTCCACCGCACGGCAGAGTCGATTGCCGTTCAAGGTGTGATATATCACAACAAGGCGAATGCCTATGATTTTTTACTGCGCCTCTTCCGGCAGCCCGGCGCCGACGCTGTCACCCACGGACCCGACCGTATTGTTCATCGACTGACCGAGACGGCGCACCTGAGCATCGTAGTTGCGGCGAGTGCGGGGATCGAAGATGGCGATCGGCGTGCTGACTGCAAGGCTGACCGCGCTGCCGGCCGTCTGGGCTGCACCGATGGCAACCGCACCGACCGCTTCGCCGAGCCCGACTTCGGAATCGGTGATAGTCTGGCCGGCAATCAACCGGTCGCCAATAAGCTTTACCACTTCGGGGCTCTCAGCAAATTTGCCATGGTTCAGGCGGTCGCCGGTCTTCAGCTTGGTCAGATCGAGCACGGTGATACCGGCCGCTTCCAACTTGCTGCGATAAGGCTCGGCGGAAGGGTCGATCTGGCCGAGGCGATCGACATTGCCAGAGATGCGTCGCGAGAGTGCGAGCGCGCGATCATCCTGGGATACGAAGATGGTGAAGTGCGGTTTGTCCTTGCCGAGGCTCTGAAATTGACGGCCGAACACGTCGACATCGAGATCAGGCGAGGCAAGGATGACATTGTTGATCTTAGAGGCAACGTGGCCGTCGCGGATCGCCATCTGGCGCAGAGCCTCGACTGTCAGCCACGTGCCCATGGAGTGAGCCATGACGGTGATGTCGCCGACGGCTGGATTGTTGGCCGTGCGCCGCAACAGCTCTTCGAGTGCATCGCGCGAATAGTTGGTGCTTTCCTTGTCGTAGTTGTAGTCGAAGATGCTGGCGCGGGATGGCCAGGTGAACACGACGGGCGCGACATCGGCATGCGAATCATGGACGATCTGCGCAAAACGATAGACCGCATCCTCGTAGCGATTGTTGAAACCATGCACGAAGATGAGCACGCGCTTGCTCTTCGGCATATGCGTCCTCAGCCAGTTCTCTCCCGCCTTCTCCCCATCCAGCGGATCGACCGCGACGGTGACGAAGTCCTTGAGGGGGTCGGCGGGCAGACGGCGAGGCCATTGCACCTGCCCTGCCTTGCGGTTGGCTTCCGGCGGAATGGAGACATCGACGGCATCGACCATCAGCCCGGTGCCACGCTCGCCGGAGAAGAGCACGGCCGGATTTTCGTCAGCAGCCCGCGTCGTCGCCACCAGCAGGTCGACGCGCGAGGTCCCCGGCGGAACCGTGCCGGCCGCCTGCATCACGCCGATCGGCCGCCCGCAGGAAGCGAGGCCGACGCAGAGGACGAGCAGGGCTGCAAGGGCTTTGCGAGAAACGCCGCATCCGCCGATCATGACATCTCCGCAGGTTCAGGCGTCATCGCGCCAAGCCACCGACATGCGCTTGACGCGCGCTTCCAGTTAGTCCGAGCCCGTGAGCCAAGTCAATTTCACGAAGGTTTCAGGAGGGATATGGTCCGGAAAAGAAAAGAGCCCGACGCGGGAGGAGGTGCGTCGGGCTCTTGATCCTGACTGACAACTGGGAGGAGGAGTGTTGTCAGTCCGATGAAAGGAAGCGCTGGGAGGAGGAGTGCGCTGCCTTCGGGATTATTAATACCCAATTCATTTGATGGAGAATAGCGAAATTACCGCAATGCAGCAATGCATTCGGCGCAATGCTTGCCTCATAGGCGTCACGCGGGCGCCTCATTTTGCAGCACCTTTGACCAGATGATCAAAATTATTCGACAAATTGCGCCCGCATGAAGTCCATATAGGCCTGATCGTCCATGCTCCGGCGCGCTTTCACGAATCCGCGCGCATCATCACCGACGAGATAACGCAGCTGGTCTTTGCCGTCGGTCGCAGCTTCATAGACTACCCTGGCAACATCCGAAGACGTCATCATTTTCGCGGCGACCATCGCTGCAAAGGCCCGCTGAGCACGCTGCAGGAATTCATTATAATCAGGCAGGCCCGAGGGATCGATGGCAAAATCGGCGCCGGCGCGCTCCTGGAAACTGGTCTCCGCCACACCGCCGTGCGGAATCACCGACTTCACGCCGACGCCGAGTCCCAGAAGTTCGTAGGACAGTGCCTCTGTGAAGCCTTCGAGCGCGAATTTCGAAGCACAATAGATCGACAGGGTCGGCAGGGTGAAGAGGCCGGCGCCCGAGCTGACATTGATGATCGTGCCGGCCTTGTTTGCCCGGAAATGCGGCAGGATCGCCCTGGTCACATCCATGACGCCGAAGACATTCACGTCGAACTGCTGCTGGATCTTTTCGCGCGAGGTTGCCTCGAAGATGCCGTTCTGGCCGTAACCGGCATTGTTGACGAGCACGTCGATGCGTCCGAACTGTTCGATGCCGGCCTTGATGGCGGTATCGATGCTGCCGCGATCCTGAACGTCGAGCCTGACAACGAGGATATCGGCAAGTTCGGTCAGCTCGCTTTCCTTTTCAGGGCTGCGCATGGTGGCGATGACATTCCAGCCATTGGCATGAAAGAGCCTGCCTGCCGCCTTGCCAATGCCGGAGGACGCGCCGGTGATGAGAACTGTCTTTTTCATAATCTGCCTCACGGGTTTTGAGTTTGATCCCGGAGGCTAGATAGTTGCGGCCCATTGTCCTTATAATCCACATATTCAAGGATGAGCTCTTGCGGGATTTGGGACAATGCAGAAGACCGGACTGATTGAACTCAATGCGGTCGTTGCCGTCGCGGCGGCGCGAAACTTCCGCGCGGCCGCCGCCGAACTCGGCATGTCGACCTCCGCGCTCAGCCATGCGGTGGCGGCATTGGAGAACCGGATCGGCGTCAGGCTGTTCAACCGCACGACCCGCAGCGTTTCGCTGACCGAAGCGGGAGAGCAGTTTCTCGGCAAGATCGGCCCCGCGCTGAAAGACATTTCGGCTGCGATGGAGGCGGCGACGCAGGCGCGCGCCACGCCGGCAGGAACGCTGCGCATCAATACATCGGAGGGCGGCGCGCGGCGGATCCTGATACCGATCGTGCTTGAATATGTCAGGCGCTTTCCCGATGTGCATGTCGATATCGTCAGCGACGGGCGCATGATCGATATCGTCGCCGACAGTTTCGATGTCGGCATACGCCTCATCGAAACCGTGCCGCAGGACATGATCGCCGTGCCGCTGAAGGCCGAAGAGCGTTTCTTCGTTGTCGGCGCTCCCTCCTATTTCGAAAAACATGGAAGGCCGCAGACGCCGAACGACCTTCTGCGCCATGCCTGCCTGCGGTTGAGGCTGCCGAGCGGTGCGGTCTATCGCTGGGAGTTCGAGCGGCACGGTGAGGAAATCCGGCTCGATGTGAAGGGGCCGATGACGCTGCAGAGCATGGATCTGATGCTGGAAGCAGCCGTCGGCGGCGCGGGGCTTGCCTATATGACCCAGCAGAATGTGGAGGCCGATCTTGCGGCTGGCCGGCTGACTACAGTGCTCGAAGACTGGACGCCGCCCTTCCCCGGCCTCTGCCTCTACTATTCCGGCCACCGGCATGTGCCGGCGACATTACGCGCCTTCCTGGATGTTGCGCGCGAGATGACGCGAGCGCGAAAGGAGAACGGCCGCGGCTGAAACCGCGGCCGTTTTGTGTTCTGTCTTATGACGATCAGGCAGCCTTGAAGAGCTTCTTGCCTTCGGCGTCGAGGGCGGTGAACTCCTCGTCCGACAGCGTGATATCAACGGCTGCAACGTTTTCTTCGAGATGCTTGACCTTCGACGTGCCGGGGATCGGCAGCATGACGGGGCTGCGCTTCAGCACCCAGTCCAGCGCGATCTGACTCGGAGCGGCATTGTGCTTCCTGGCGATCGTATCGAGCAGCGAGCCGGGCTTGGCGAGATCACCGGCAGCCAGCGGATACCAGGGGATGAAACCGATATTGTGCTTGGCGCAATAGTCGAGCACATCTTCGCTGGTGCGGTCGACGAGGTTGTAGCGGTTCTGGACGGTCGCGACCTTGAAGACCTTGGAAGCTGCTTCGATATCGGCCACCGAGACTTCGCTGAGGCCCGCATGACGGATCAAGCCGGAATCGAGCAGCGACTTGATGGTGTCGAACTGCTCCTTGGCCGGAACCTTCGGATCGATGCGGTGCAGCTGCCAGAGATCGATCTGTTCGACGCCGAGATTGCGCAGGCTCTTGTGCACCTGCTGGATCAGATATTCCGGACGGCCGAGCGGCAGCCAGATATTCGGGCCATGGCGCGTGAGGCCGCCCTTGGTGGCGACGACCAGACCCTTTTTATAGGGGTGAAGCGCTTCCTTGATCAGCCATTCGGAAATGTCAGGACCGTAGGAATCGGCCGTATCGATGAAGTTGACGCCGAGTTCCGGCAGCCGCTTCAGCGTGCGGATCGATTCATCGTGATCGGCTGGATTGCCCCAGATACCGTCGCCGGTGATGCGCATGGCGCCGAAGCCGAGACGGTTGACCTCCATGTCGCCGCCGACCTTGAAGGTGCCGGATTTCGCTGCATTGTAATCGCTCATCGTCTTTTCCTCTCTTGGTCAATAAAATCACTCAAAATCGGTGGAGCTGGAAAGCTGCTCCCAGGCGTCGAATTCGGTCTTGAGAGACCCAAGCTTCTCGCGAACGAGGCTGATCGCATCACGCCCGAGCAAGAGATGGGCCGGCGGATTGTCGGATGCAATGAGCTTCAGCATTGCAGCCGCTGCCTTTTTCGGGTCGCCCGGCTGGTTGCCATTGCGTTCGAGGCGGCGCTGGCGCAGGGGCTCGAAGACCTCATCATAATCTGCGATCGAACGCTCTGCCCGCACCATCGAGCGGCCGGCCCAATCTGTGCGGAAGCCGCCGGGCTCAACGGCGGTCACGTGGATGCCGAAGCTCTTGACCTCCTTGCCGAGGCTTTCGGAAATACCCTCGAGGGCGAACTTGCTGCCGTGATAGAATGCGATGCCCGGCATGGTGATGATCCCGCCCATCGAGGTGACATTGAGAATGTGGCCGCTACGGCGCTTGCGCATATAGGGCAGCACCGCCTGCATGACAGCCACCGGCGCGAAAACATTGACCTCGAACTGGCGGCGCAGCTCGTCCATCGTCGATTCCTCGACGAGACCTTCATGGCCGTAGCCGGCATTGTTGACGAGAACATCGATCGGACCGATCTCTTTTTCGATCTCGGCGACAACAGGCGCAATCGCTGCGGTATCGGTGACGTCGAGAAGCTTACCGAAGGCAGAACCGGGCTTCAGCGCCTCGAACTCCTTGAGGGCTTCTTCATTGCGAAGGGTGCCGACCACCTTGTGACCTTCAGCGAGAGCGGCTTCTGCAAGGGCGCGGCCGAAGCCGGTCGAAACGCCTGTTACGAAAAGGATTTTGGACTTCGATGTCATGGCCTTCACTCCGTGGGCTGTTTGATGGAGGCGAAGGTAGGCTCATCCGATAATTTCGATAACCTCATTAAATGACGATAGCCTTTTTAGAGAAACTTATTAATCTCGGACTTGAAAACGGAGATCCGAATGCGCCAGGACATGCTTGACGGCATGGTGACTTTTGTCGTCGTCGCCGAGGAAAAGAGCTTTTCAGCCGCTGCCGTCCGGCTTGGTGTGTCGCCGTCCGCCATCAGCCAGACGATCAGCAAGCTGGAGAGCCGTCTGCGGCAGCCGCTCTTCAACCGGACCACTCGCAGCGTGAGTTTGACGGAAGCAGGCAACCGCTATCTGGAGCGGATACTTCCCGCTTTGGGTGAGCTTGCCGCCGCCAGCAAGGATCTTGACGCAGATGTCGGCCGGCCGGCCGGTCTTCTGCGGCTGAATGTGCTGCGCGCCGGCTATATGATCGCCATCCAGCCGCTGCTTGGCGATTTCCTGGAGGCCTATCCCGACATTCAGGTCGAGGTGAAGATGGAAGCCTCGATGAGCGACATTGTCGCCGAAGGCTTCGATGCCGGCATCCGCTTCGGCGAGACGGTGGCCAAGGACATGGTGGCCATTCCGATCGGCCCGCCGATCCGTGCCCATGTGATCGCCTCGCCGGAATATCTCGGCCGGCGCGGCATGCCGAAACATCCGCGCGACCTGCTGCAGCATGATTGCATCGGCTTCCGCTTCGTCACCAGCGGCCAGGTCGAGCGCTGGGAATTCGAGAAGGATGGCGAGCGCATCGATATTACGCTCCATCCGCGGCTGATCCTCAACGATTCCGCAGCACTCACACAGGCAGCCCTCGATGGGATCGGCATTTCCTACATGATCAACGGCTATATCGAGCGCTTTCTCGAAGACGGTCGGCTCGTGCGGATCCTTGCCGACTGGAGCCCACCGCTGTCAGGCCTGACGCTCTATTATCCGGATCGCCGGCGGGTGCCTGCCAAGCTGCGCGCGCTCATCGATTTCCTGAGAAAGCATCGATCCGAAGCGCCGCCGGCAACGGAAAGCGTGATTATCTAGAGCATTTCCGTTTATCTCCGAATCACGGAAATGCTCTATCTCTTTGTTTTCACGCAATTCCGGACGCAAAACCGCTACGCACTTTTGCTGGAATTGCTCTGGCGTATGGAATTGCTTTGGAGGCGGGTTTTCGTCTCTTCGCCGAATTCGGCCAGCATCTTCCAGAGTTCGCCAAAGATCTCGCGTGCGAAGGCTTCCATTGAAGCGCCTTCCATCAAAGCATCCTGGGCGCGCGCGCGCCAGACCTCACTGCCGACGCGCAGCGCGCCGATGACGATCGTCGAAAGCAAATGCATATGCGTCCGCACGTCCCGATCGCCGCCCTTGCGGGCAATCAGCGCCTCGGTCAGCTTCTGCTCCAGCTTGGCATATTTGAGCTGATCGCGTGCCTTGAGGGTCGGCGTGCAATGGATGAGTTCGCCAAGCGCCATGGCACGCTCGTCAATCGAAGCGGTGACGGTGACGATCAGGGCTTCCTCGACCGCCTTGACGGAGGATTCACTGGCTGGCCGCTCGGCAATCGCCGCCATCAGGCGGTCGGCGAAGGAATCCTGCCAGGCGAAGACGACCTCTTCCTTTGACGGGAAATAATCAAAGAAGCTGCGCTTCGAAACATCGGCAGCTTCAGTGATCTCCTCAATGGTGGTGGCGTCAAACCCGCGCTCCAGAAAGAGGCTCATCGCTGCCTGCTCGATGCGCTCGCGGGTCTGGCGCCGCTTGCGCTCGCGCCGGCCCTCGACGGCTTCAGGCTGTTTCTTCTCGGTCATTTCCATCAGGTGTCATTCAGTCATCCGCTTCGGAGAAAGCGGCGATCTCCATATCCACTCCGCTGGTACGATATTTGAAACGCTCACGGGAGAGCTCAAGCGGCTTGCGGCGCGAAATCCGGTAGACGGACGCTGGCGGCAGGTTGCGGACCGTACCGCCGATGCGTGTCGCTTTCAGGCCCAGGCGGTCGAGGATCGGGCGCGGCACGGGACAGCGCGGCCCGTAGGTGAACTGATAGAAAGCGCCGCCGGCCCGCATATAGACAAAAGCCCCTGCAAGGATCGAGGCGATCTTGCGCGGCGACATGGAAAGCAGTGGCAGGCCGCTGACGACAGCGCCGACGGGTTCGCCCTCGAAAATATCAGCCTGCGCCAGATGGGCTGCGTCCATCTGCAGGATACGCGCATCGGGGAAACGCTTCTGGAGCGATCCTATGAATTCAGGACCATATTCGATGAGCGTCAGGTCGCACTCGCTGATGCCACGCGCAAGCAGCGCGCGGGTGAAGACGCCGGTGCCTGGCCCGAGCTCGATAATCGGGCCGTCCAGCGCAGCGATCTCGCTTGTCATGATCCGGGCGAGCGAGTCGCCGGAGGGCGCAATCGCGGCAACCCTCAACGGGTTGTTCAACCAGGAACGGAAAAAATGCAGGAAATCGGAGTAAGCGCTCTTTGCGATCATGATTATCCCACCTGACTGAAACCTGATTGACGGTTGATGCGACGATCTCCCGCAGCATGGCAATTCCAAGGCAGGCCCGTCAATCCATCGTTTCTTCGCAGGTCTTTCTCCTCAACATTTTGTGTATTTTTGTATCTATTGCATTTTTGCATTTAATGCAATGTATTATATGGATCCGCAATCGGCCCGAACCGTCAACTCCACAATGGGAGCTTCCATGACTGGCTGGGCGGGAGGGGCGTGCCGGACCAAATGGGCCGGCCTTCCCTCGACAGCGTGACCAAAGCACCCTTGGAACGAAAAAGGCAGCCGTGCAGGCTGCCCTCTTTCGAGGTAGAGACTCCAGCCCCCTTTCCTCTCGCCTTATGCCATCAAACTGCTTTTAATAGTTGCAGCCCGAGCTGCTGGTCGGGTTGAAGCGGAGACCGCAGGCCATGTTGAGCGGCTTCTTCGGGCTGTACTGATAAGGCATGGAGCTGCTGGATGCACCGTTGACCGAACCGGTCGTGCGGGGCTCCTGGCGAGTCTTGGTGTTCTTCTGCTGCTTGGTGATCTGATGCTGCGGCTGTTGAGCCGGGGCTGCGTTGGCAGATGCGAAGGCAGAAACGCTGATGATTGCGCCAAGGGCTGCGGCCACGAGGCCATTCTTCACTAGGTTGATCACTTCTTGTCTCCTTGGGAGGAATGGTTGGGAATTTACGCCAAGGAGCTAGGAACCGGATTTGTCATATTCTACTGTGCCGCAACAGTGATCACGGATACGTGAGTTCCGATTGCGGACACGAAAAAGGCGGCTTTTGGCCGCCTTTTTCTTTGCCGGCTCAGTAGCCGTTGTCGCACGGCATGCTGCCGGGTCCGATCGTGCCGGTAAACGTGGGGTTGCACATAGTTTTGGGTGCAGGGCGATTTTCGGGTTGGCGGACAATCGAGCCCGTGGTGCCGGCTTCAACGCCGAACGCGGCAAGCGGATACCAGTAGCCGTCGGAGTGACGGCGGGTACCGGGGCGTTCCGTGCGGAATCCATGAAAGCCATGCCAATAGCCGGCATGTGCTTTATATTGCACCATTTCCACATTCGACGGGACCGGGATCCGGGCCTGCTGAACGGGCGCCGCCAGCGCGGGAACGGTAGACGAGAGGGCGAGAAGAGCGCTGAACGCAAAGGCGGACGGGGCTAGATTAAGCATTTTCATGATAAACCCTCCTTACTGGATTTACCTAAGAAAAATGCGTTCTATGCGCGCGAAGTTCCATCATCACACGCGGCTTCCTGCACTTGTGATTGCAGGCGATCTGCCGCGACTGAAAGACACAAAAAATCAAAATTTGCGATTTTGCAAAAGCCGCGAGAGTGGCGCCTGCGACAATTCACTAGCTGTGTGAATTCACCGTTCTCAGTTGGCGTACAAAGGACGGTAGCCCTGGCTTGCGACGCAGGAGAGGTATTGCCGATGGGCGGCGCCACTTGCATTGGTTTCCCGCTCCACGGCATCGCGGTGGCCGGTCATCTGCGCACGCAGGTCGTACTGCTTATTCGCCTCGTCATACATTGCGTTGGCATCGGACACACAGAGGCTGTGAGTGACACCAGGCGGATTGACGGGGGAAGCGACCGGTATGAGCACCGGCGCATTGGCACGGTCAACACAGCCGGCAAGGGCGCCCATCATGACAACGAGACCGACCACACCCATAATTCTCGTCTTCATCCGACCTCCGGTCGCTCGCCTACACAATCCATCGCTTCCGCAGATAGACGCCGAAGGTTGCGCGAAACTAGGCATGAGGAGGTCGGATCTCGTGCGCTCCGCGCTCGTTTGGATGGGCTCGCCTGATCCATTGGGTAATTCGGCTAAGATCAGGGAGAACGACCCGGAAAAGGAACGCACCTCGGCCATTGTCTCGGCGCTGCCGACGGGCAAGCCCTGGGCTGCATCTGAAATTGCTAAAATAATAGAGGAAGGGGCCTTCGATCCCGTCGGCAACCGTCGCCATGAAGCTCTGATAGACGCGCTCTCGGAGTTTATCGAACGCGGCCGGCTCAACACCACGCGTTTCAGCGGGTTCCTGCGGAAGAACTGCGGGCGAATCGTCAACGGACAGACCATCGTCAACGCAGGAAAAAACCGCGTCAACGCGGTTCTCTGGCAAATCGACGGCAGTGCGTGCCAGAGCGAAGCAGCCCCGTTCAACGCTCAGATGTTTGCCGCCCCATTGAACGCGGACACGAAAAGATAGCCGAGGCTCTTGGCCGCGGAGGCGGTGATGTGGTCGGCGTCCATGTAAAGCGGCACACCGTTTCGCGATGCGAGGCAATGGTCGTTGTCACAGAAGGCGGCCAGCGGATCGACGATCGCCGCATCGTATTTGGCGGCATATTTCTTCAGCATGGAGCGGGCGAGTGCCTGCCTCTCGGCGATATAGGGCCAGGGCGGCGCAATATCTGTCGAAGTGCCCGCAAGCTTGGCCTTGGCCAGAGCCTCGGGCACGAAGTGACCCATTTCCGGCACGTCCATGACGAGGACAACCTTGACGCCCTCCTGTTTCAATTGAGCCAGGGTGTTATCAAGCGCTGTTGCAACGGGCGTCGAGTAATCCGCCACGCTGGGGGGAATGGAGGCATCGAAATAATCCCCCTGGTTCGGCAATTCGGACTGGTGAACATATTTCGGCCAATAGGCCAGCATGAACACGAGCGGAATATGCTTTTCCCTAATCAGGTCGCGCACCGAGTTGTTGAAAGCCGTGCATCGTCTTGTGTCGCCCTTGGTCGTAAGCGGCACATCATTGAGCGGTGGGCAGGTGGCATGGGCGGCGAACATGCCGCCGAACCCTCTGGCAGCTGCGGCCGTATCGATCGCCGGCGCCATTGCTGCGGCGTGTGAGTCACCCCAGACAAGGAAGTCCGGACCGGTGTCGTCCAGATCGCCCAGAGCGCAGACCTTGCCGCTTTCGATATCGGCATTCGACGGCCCCTTGTGGTCGGACTCGCTGAAGCAGCCATCCTGATAGAAATGGCTCCGGTCGTAGGTTGCCGCATAGATGGCGCGAACATCGGCAGGCAAGCGGCCTGGTGCGCCGCCACTCATGACCACCAGTGTCCCAGCGCCGGACGTGACCCCGACGAGCAGAACCGCTATCGCCGGCAGAAGCCTGCCCTTGAACAAAGCCAGGCTGCCGCGGAACGGCTTTTCGATGAAGCGCCACGAGGCGATCGCAACAAGGATCGATGCCAAAATGACAGTCAGACGCAGCGCGGGAGTCAGCTCGTGGCCCGTGAAATAGCGCGTGAAAACGATGATGGGCCAATGCCAGAGATAGAGCGAATAGGAAATCAGCCCGACGAAGACGAGCGGCCGCAGCGTCAAAAGCCGGCCGACGACACCATTGCCGGCGCGCGCATGGATGATGCAGGCTGCACCGAGGCAGGGCAGCAATGCGGCAAAGCCCGGAAAGGTCGTTTTTTCGGTGAAGGTGAAGACCGCGATTCCGATTAGGAGGAGGCCGGTTGCCGCCAGAACCTGCCGGCCCATTTTGCTGCGCAGTTCCGGAATGGCCCCCAAACCTAGCACGACGCCGATCAGAAGCTCCCAGACGCGATATTGCGACAGATAAAAGGCTGCCGTCGCATCGCGGTTCAACGCGCCGATGCCGGCGGCGAAGGATGCCGCCAGGATGACAAGTACCAAAGCGATGACCTGTCGCGGCGCGATCCTCTGCAGCAGGATCATGACGAGGGGAAAGCCGATGTAAAACTGCTCTTCGACGGCAAGCGACCAAGTATGCAGCAGCGGCTTCATCTGTGCGCCGATGTCGAAGTAACCTGCCTCCTTGGCAAACTGGATGTTCGACGTGAAGAGGGACGCGGCGCTCATGCTGCGGGCGAAATAGAGAAGTTCCTGTGGCATGAAGGCGAACCATGCAACGACAGCGCAAGTCAGCATCATCGCAAAGAGGGCGGGGAAGATCCGGCGGACGCGTCGCTGATAGAAGCCGAGAAGACTGAACTCGCCTTGTGCCATCTCGCCCGCAATCAGGCTGCACATCAGATAGCCGGAAATGACGAAGAACACATCGACGCCGACAAAACCGCCACCGACGCCAGCCACGCCGGCATGAAAAAGGATGACCGGCAGGATGGCGATCGCCCGTAGCCCATCAATATCGGCCCGGTAGGGGAAATGCTTCGCACCATGTTGAGGAGCAACGAAAACGGGACTTTCTCCCCTCATAAGTAACATTTCAAACCTTTATGGTTGAATGTCGGCAAAGAGCGCGGATGAGAGCTATCCGACGCGATTAAGGTATTTGAACGCGTAGGCACCCAAAAGCAGCGCAACCCCCAGCCATATTGCCATGATCGCTATCAATCCCGCCCGGGTGACGGGCCGCTGTTGCCGGCTGGCAGCCAGCGTCCTGAACTCCGACATCAACGGTGGCGGAATAAGCCGGACTGCCCACAGCACCCCGAGCGGCACGATAATCAGATCGTCGAAGTATCCGAGAATTGGGATAAAATCGGGGATGAGATCGATCGGTGAGAGCGCGTAAGCGGCGACCATGCCGGCGACAAGCTTTGCCGCCAGAGGCGTTTGCTCGTCACGTCCAGCCAACCAAAGTGCAACAACGTCGCGCTTGATGGTCCGCGCCCATTGTTTTGCAATGTCCAGCCATTGTTTCATTGCGTGCCGCCGATGCTCCGTAACCGTATTCAGTCAACTACCCACCTCCGGCACATGAGCTTCGGCGTTGTGCAGTCATCCGGCGCATAGGTTGCTAGGATGCTTAGGATTGTCTCTACCGACGCACGGAAATGTCAGTCACATGTATAACAGTGCAAAAATGACATTTTCTAGAAACCTTGGGCAAGTGCCCCTGCACCCCCTTCAACCTAAGCAGTTCGTCCGGAAAACCAGTGAGACTTTCTAAGACCTCATTTTCTCCCGTCGTCTGTCTCGGACTTAACCCTTCTCGCCGATGGTCGCTGTGATCCTTCACACAGGCGAAAGGCTGCAGGATGTGGTGATCAAGGGTTTCCAACTCTTTGACGCGGGCACGGACACAGCATTCGGGCCGGCGCGTCACCCATAGATGGAGAGGATCCTGCGATGCGACAATTGGCGGCAAATGCGATATACTCTTCCGGAAAACGAGAGAATGCATATGGAGCGACTCGATGACCTCGAGGCCTTCCTGGCCATCGCCGAGAAAGGCAGCCAAACCGCAGCGGCGCGCCACCTGCGCCGGTCGCTGCAGTCCATCAACCGCTCGCTTGCGGCACTGGAGCAGAACGTCGGCGTCGGGCCGGTCGGTTCGCTGCGTGCATCGGCAGCTGGCGGTGCGGATCAGGGATATGGCCGATTCCAGCCTCAAGGCACGGCGTCTCGGCGATCTTCGCGCCGTGGTCTTCGGATCTCCTGCCTACTTTGCCACATATGGCCGCCCCGAACATCCTGACGACCTGATACGACATCAATGCGTTCTGCGCCATGCCGAAGGGTCCGGCGAGACATGGACGTTCCGGATCGGTGGACGGCGGAAAGCCGTGCGGGTGCATGGTCGCTTCGGCAGCGACAGTGCGGCTGCAACACATGCCGCCGTGGCAAGCGGGCTCGGCATCGGGCTCACGCCGCTATGGCAGATCCGCAGCCTCGTTGATGAGGGTACGGTGGAAGTGGTTCTCGAAGACTTCGAGGACAGCAAGATTCCAATTTACGCAGTGTGGCCATCCGGCAAGATACCGCTCGCCAAAACGCGCCTGTTCGTGAATGAGCTGGCCGCCCGGCTGAAGCGCGAGCGGCTGTAAGCCGGCGCTGACTTTCCGGCAAGCTCCAAAGGAAGCCGTTTGAGAAGCTCATAATGCCTGAGGCGCGACTCTGCATAGCTGAGCCTGCCATAAACTACTCCACCCTCGTGCGATACCGTTGCGTGCCAAGCGGCTCTCGCCAAGGTTCCGAAGCCTAGACCCTTTTCGGATTCAATTCATTGGGAGAATAATGGCGCACCGTCTCAGGTGAAGATGGGAACTATGTCTCCTCCATGGCTCTCCAAGGCCCTCCGGATGATGAAGCCATAAACGGATCTTCCTGCATCGCCGCAACGAGATATTCGATAATGGTTCTTACGCGAAGCGGCATGTTGCGCCGCGAGGAGTAGACCAGGTTGATCGGCAGGCGGGCCGGCGGGAAGTCGGGCACTAGATTGACCAATCGCCCGGCGCCGATATCGGGTGTCGCCAGGATGTGGGTGAGGATCGCGATGCCGGCTCCGGCAAGCACGGCGCGGTGCACGGCAACGGCATTATCCAAGACGAGACGCGGCGCGATCCGCACCGCGACTTCATCGGCCCCGTTGGAAAACTGCCAGGAACGACCGCTGCCGCCGCGGCTATAGCAGATACAGTCATGGCGGCTCAGATCCTCGAAGTTTCTCGGCATGCTTCGTTTTTCCAGATAGCTTGGGGATGCGACGAGAAAGGCCGTCGTCCAGCCGATCCTGCGGCATATCAGGCTGGAATCGGCAACAGCGCCGAGGCGCACTTCGAGGTCGATGCCTTCTTCAATCAGATCGGATGGCTCTTCGCGAAACAACAGTTCAACGAAAAGTTCCGGGTGGCGGTCGAGAAGAGTTGCGAACCGGTCGCTCATGTAAAGCCCCAACGGTGCAGGCAGGGAGAGCCGTACCTTGCCAGATGCGGTTCCCTCCGGACCGGCAGACTCGCCGAGTGCTTCCACCGCTTCGATAACCCTGAGCGCCATCGGGATCATCCGTTCGCCTTCGGACGTGAGTGCCAATGCTGTGGTCGAGCGATGCAGAAGACGTGTGTCGAGCTGGGCCTCCAGCGCCGAAACCTGCCGGGAAACCGCAGGCTGCGTCAACTTGAGATCGATGGCGGCAGCTGAAAACGAGCCCGCCTCGGCAACCCGCAGGAATGTCCGTAACGCGCAAACGATGTCCATAACCGTCCCCTTCGTTCTCGACATAAGCCTTATGTCCGCCACTTGGGTCGAAAGGTCTTTACGCCCGATGCATTACAGATATTATTTATCCTTAAGGATGTCAAATATCCTTAATTGGAGAGAACCATGACCCTGCGCCTGAACTACGCCCAGAAATCGCCTGAGCTGCTGAAGAAGCTTTCGGACCTCAGCATGGCCCTGAAGGACAGCGCCATTGAGCAGAAGATCGAAGATCTCGTGCAAATCCGCGCGTCGCAGATGAACGGCTGCGCCTTCTGCCTAGACATGCATGTCAAGGAAGCCAAGATCCATGGCGAGACCGAACTCAGGCTCTATCACGTTGCCATCTGGCGTGAATCGAACCTTTTCATCCCACGTGAACGCGCGGCCCTCGCCTGGACCGAAGCTGTGACGAAACTGCCGGAAGGCGGCATTCCGGATGAGCTCTACGAGCGTGTGCGCGGCCAGTTTTCCGAGAAGGAAATCTCAGACCTGACCTTTTCGATCATGGTCATCAACGCCTGGAACCGCGCCAGCATCGCCTTCAAGACCGTGCCTGGCTCGGCCGACAAGCTCTACGGCCTCGACAAGGCCGGTCTCAACTAGGCTCTTCCCCTGACGGACCATCGGACGACGCACGCCGCAAAGGCGGACGCGAATGAATGCATCTTTTGAAACAGGAGACAGATATGAACCTGAACAACACCCTGGCCCCCGGCGGGTCACGCTCCGAAGAGTTGGTTCCCTCGCGCTATGCGGTGCGGGTGGGCGAGATCGATGTGCTGGTAATCAGCGATGGCGTGCTACCGCTCCCAACCAAGATGTTGGGGCACAATGCCGACCCGACTCAGCGCGCGGCATGGCTGAACGACATGTTCCTGCCGCCGGACGCTTTCGACTGGGCGCTGAACGTGGTCGTGGTGCGTAGCGGCGAGCAGACCATCCTCATCGACGCCGGCCTTGGATTGGACCCGGAGTTGAACTTGCCGCGGGCCGGGCAATTGATCAAGCGACTGGAGGCGGCCGGCATCGATCTTGGATCCGTAACCGACGTGGTACTTACCCACATGCATATGGACCACGTTGGCGGGCTGCTCGTCGACGGGGTGAAGGAGCGGTTGCGTCCAGACCTGCGGATCCATGTGGCCGCAGCCGAGGTCAAATTCTGGGAGACGCCCGATTTCTCTCACGTGTCCATGCCGCCCGGCTTCCCGAACGCGCTTCGAGCGGCCGCCAAGCAGTTCAGAAAAGTATACGACAGTCAGCTGCAACTGTTCGATGAAGAGTACGAGGTGGCACCGGGGGTGGTCGTCTCCCGAACCGGCGGCCACACCCCCGGGCACAGCGTGGTCCGCGTGGCATCAGGCAAAGACCGGCTGATGTTCGCTGGCGATGCGGTGTTCGCGGTCGGCTTCGATCACCCCGACTGGTTCAACGGCTTCGAGCACGACCCGGAAGAGGCTGCCCGCGTCCGCGTTCGTCTTTTGCGGGAGTTGGCGGAGACCGGCGAACTTTTGGTGGCCACTCATATGCCGTTCCCCTCGGTTGGCCACGTGGCAGCCGACGGCGACCACTTCCGTTGGGTGCCGGTCTTCTGGGACTACTAACCGCCTGATGGCCAGAGGCGAGCGGGTCACAGCCTTCGGGGCCACGCGCCGGCTCGGCCGGCCCGACACTCGACCAACCATTCAGCAACGAATGAACAACGCGGTGCGCGAAGCAGCCGCAAATGGAGAAATTCATGAAAATTGTCATCATCGGCGGAACCGGCCTTATCGGTTCAAAGACGGCCGAGCGCCTTCGCAGGCAAGGCCATGAAGTCATTGCCGCCGCCCCGAACACCGGCGTCAACACGATCACCGGCGAGGGTCTCGCCGAGGCGCTTACCGGTGCCTCCGTCGTCATCGACCTCGCAAACTCACCCTCCTTCGAGGACAAGGCCGTGCTCGATTTTTTCGAGATATCGGGTCGTAATCTGATGGCGGCGGAAAAGGCGGCCGCCGTGAAACATCATATCGCCCTTTCCATCATCGGCGTCGATCGCCTGCCCGAGAGCGGCTACATGCGCGCCAAGGTCGCCCAGGAAAAGATCATTCGGGGGGCCGGTATTCCCTATACGATCGTCCACTCGACGCAGTTCATGGAATTCCTCGGTGGTATCGCCCAGTCGGGCACGATCGGAAACACCGTGCGTCTATCGCCGGCCTATGTGCAGCCGATCGCCTCTGACGATGTCGCCGACAACGTGGCCGCCGCTGCGACTGCGGCGCCGATCAACGGCGTCATCGAGATCTCCGGTCCGGAACGTGTCCGGCTCAACGAACTCGTTGCCCGTTATCTGAAGGCTATGGGTGATGGGCGCGAAGTCGAGGCGGATACGGAGGCGCGATATTTCGGCGCCCGGCTGGAGGATGGCTCACTCGTTTCCGACAACGATCCGCGCCTCGGCCACATCACTTTCGAGCAGTGGTTCGCAACCTCTGCCCGCAGATGATCGGATATCGGTGCGCCGCCACATGCTCCGCACTGTCCCACCCTCAAGAAAAGGAATTTCGAAATGATCAAGCCAATTCTCGCCCTTGCCATGACTGCTCTCTTGTCCGCAACGGCCGCTGCCAATGATGCCGGCGAAAAAGATGCCAAGGTCACTCTTGTCTACGAGCACGAGTTGCCGAACGTTCCCGGCAAAAGCATGAAAGGTGTTTTGGTCGAATACGGTCCGGGCGGTTTCTCCGACGGCCACACACACCCATCATCCGCCTTCATCTACGCGACAGTCCTCGAAGGAGCGATACGCAGTCGGGTCAACGATGGTCCTGTGAAGGTCTACAAGGCCGGCGAGAGCTTTTCGGAACTGCCGGGCGATCGCCACGGCGTCAGTGAGAATGCAAGTAAGACCGAGCCCGCGAAGCTGCTCGCGGTCTTCGTGGTCGATACTGCCCAGCAGGAACTGACATTTCCGATCAAGAAATAGATGAACAGGCCGGGCGCCCGATCCGGTGCACGGCCGTTCTTCGACGCGATCAACCGTTATCGGTGATTCCTAACCATGTTTGGCGATGACCACTTCTTGCCGTTCCTGCTGATCAACATCCTGGGGATTGCCGGTATCGTCGTATGGCACGTTCAAGGCAGGAACCGTCCGACGGGACGCCTGATCGCCCAGATCCTGTTCTTCACCGGCATGAGCCTTGTGCTCTACATGGGGGGCATCGCTCCGCATCAGCCCGATGACGTCTACACGCAGGGTTTTGTCGCGCTGCTCTCCAAGTCGGCCAGAATTCTCTGGTGGACCCATCTCGCTTGGACGATCATCGGCTTCCTCCATATCTATGTCCGACTCAACCGTAAGCCGCGGGAAGCCCACCTCATCCTGGATATGGCTGTAGCCGTCGTCTATGTCGGCATGGCGCTGTCGGTCACCGGCTTCGTTTTCGGTATGCCGATCGCCACATTGGTGACGACCTCCGGCATCGTTGCCGTCATCCTGGGTCTGGCTTTACAGAACACACTCGGCGACGTCTTTTCCGGCATCGCACTGACGCTCGGCAAGGCCTATGCCATTGGCGACTGGGTCCAATTGAACGACGGCACCGCGGGTCGTGTCACCGAGACCAACTGGCGCTCAACCAACCTGCTGACCGGCGCCAACAACATCGTCGTGCTGCCAAACAGTATGCTGGCGAGGCAAGGCCTGACCAGCCTCAGCCGCCCCGACGAGACGCATCAGATCGTGTTAACCGTGCGCTTTGCCGCTGGGCAAAGGCCAAGCTTTGTCGAGGAAGCCATGCGGTCCGTGCTGCAAGGCAGCAGCCGTATTGTCAAGGATCCGCCACCGGCCGTCGCCCTGAAGACCATCGACGCGATTGCGATCGAAGTGGAGTTGCAGTTCCGAGTCCCCAGTCTCGCCATAGGAATCTCAGCCAGGAACGAGATCATCGACCTCATCCATGATCAATGCGGAGCAAGCGGTCTTTCGCTGGCTGTGCCTGCCGAAAGCCTCGTGTATGTGCGAGCAACAACCAGCGGCGGGTCTTTCGCTCCGAGTACTGGAGGGCGCTCATCCAGCGCGCTTTAGAACCCACTCGAAAGTATCGTTCCAGATGGCTGGAGGCGTTTCTTGCGACAGTATCTCTCCAAGATCCGCCAGCGTGACGCTGCGCAGTTTCTGGCGCCATGCTTCGTCGGCTTCCCACATGATGCGAGCCACGGCGCAGGGGCTGCTGTCGCAATAGCCCTTCGGGCGGCAGGGGTTGTTGGCGCGGATGTTGGCGCAGACAAAGGTCCGCGCTTTGCCTTCCACCGCCTCCGCGATATCGAGAAAGGTCAATTCCGCCGGCGGTCTTGCGAGGCGATAGCCACCGGATGGGCCGAGGGTCGAATGAACGAGCCCTGCCTGAGACAGGCTCTGCAGTGCCTTGGATAGGTATTCCTTCGGAAGCCCGTGCAATTCTGCCAGCGCCTTGGTCGACAGATAGCGCCCATCGGGCAGGCCAGCGAGAATGGCGCAGCAATGCAGCACCCACTCGACTTGGCTCTTTAAAATCATTGATGCGTTCCGGCGTGGAGAAAATCAGCACATATTATGGATATAAAATATCCCTAAATTTGTCGCATGTAAACATGGGAGGTGGAGCCCTCCGGCTCAGGACATTGATCTGAATGATCTGATCTGACCCCTTCAAACTGGACCAGTTTTGGTTAGAGTTTTCCGCTGCATTTTCCTGGCTGGGAAAGGAACGGAAGACGATGAAGGCATCGCAGTTTTCGGACGCACAGAAGGCGTTCATTCGGAAGCAGGGTGATGAAGGTGGCCGGTTGCTGAGCCCTGCCATCGAGTATCCCACCCTTGTGCGATACCGTTGTGTACTAGGCGGCTCTCGCTAAGACTCTGAAACCCTAGATGTTTTTCAGATTCAATTCATTAGGAGGATAATGGCGCACCCGAAGAGATTCGAACTCCTGACCCCCAGATTCGTAGTCTGGTGCTCTATCCAGCTGAGCTACGGGTGCGCTTGCAGAGGCGGCCGAGCCGCTTGCGTGGGCGGTTCTCTAAAGGGTCTTTTCGGGCAATGCAATAGCAATTCGAAAAAAATCGCGACTTTGATTCCGCAAAGCTCACTTGCGGAAATTGCATCACTTTTCGGCGTGGGACCGGCTGCGGTAATCTTCCAGCGAAACCGGGCGATCCGGAATTTCGATGCGGAACTGCGTGCCGACCGAGGGCTTTTCCACAAGGGCGATGGTGCCGCCATGCGCCAGCACCAGTTCCCGGGCGATAGTGAGGCCAAGACCCGTGCCGCCCGAACGCGCCGAACCGCGGAAGGCGGCAAAGAGGTTCTGCCGCGCCTTCAGCGGCATACCCGGGCCTGTATCGTCCACCGTAATGCTGACGACGCTGCCGACGCGCTGGGCGGCGACCGTGATGCGCCTGACGATCCCGGCCCTCTCCTCGCCCGGCGAGGTAAGCGCCTGCAGGGCGTTTCGGCAGAGATTGTGAATGATGCGGAACAATTGCTCGCTGTCGGCATCCACTTCCAGATCCGGCCCCATCTGCTCGATGAACTCGACGCCGCTCTGCGGATCGATCGCCAGGATATCCTTCACCTCCTGCACCAGCTCATAAAGGCGGATGCGGCGGCGGCGCGGCGCCGATTCGGTTGCCTTGCCATAAGAGAGGACTTCGGTCGTGTAGCCGACGGCCCGATCGATGGTGCGCAGCAGCTTCGGCGCGAAACTTTTCACCATGGGATCGTCGACATCGACAAGGCGGTCCGACATGAGCTGCGCGGATGCCAGGATGTTGCGCATGTCGTGATTGATCTTCGAGACAGCGAGGCCGAGGGCTGCGAGATTTTTCTGCTGCTTCAGAGTCTTCTGCAGTTCGAGCTGCATCGAGGTCAGGTTGCGCCCCGCAACGGCCAGCTCGTCGCGACCGCCGTCGCCGACGTAGACATGCTGCGGATTTTCGGGATCGGAGGCAAATTGCTGCATGCTGCCCGTCAGCCTGCGGATCGGGCGAATGAGGATGCGGTTGATCGCAAAGAAGATCAGCGTCGCGGTAAAGAACGAAATCAGGATCGACAGAAGCAGCACGTTGCGGGCATAGCCGAACATGGCCTTGCGCAGCGGCCTGTCTTTCATGACGACCTCAACGCCGGTATCGGTCTCGCCGACCGCGCCATAGACGCGGATCATCCGGTTGCCGCCGAAGATCATCGTGTCCAGCGCGTCGCGCATCGCGGTCAATGGCGGGATGTCCGTGAGATCATAGGATTCATCGACCGAGGTCGGCATCCCGCTCATGGCAAGTAGCCGGGAGGTGCCGTCCTTGCGCAGCACGATCGCTTTGGTACCCGTCGCTTCCAGCGTTTCCTTCTGCAACGCGCGCGGCAGTTCCACCGGCTGCAGGCCATCGATGACGATTGCGGCCGCAGCAGCCGTATTCAGCCGATCCTCGAGCCAGCGAATGCGCATGCTTGCAATCGAAGGAAAGAAGATCAGGATTTCCGCCAGCATGATGAAGAAGACGGTGAGCCAGAGCAGCTTGCCCGAAAGGCCGCCGAACTTGCCGGCACGCGGATACGAGCCCCTGGCAGCCTCACCGGCCGCGGTGTTTTCCGTCTGGGAGGTCTCGCCCTGGTCCTGAACCGGCATCTCGTCTTGTCCGTGCGGCGAAAGGCCGCCATCAGCGTGAGCTTTTATATTAGACGAGAATGGTCCGCTTTCAAATCTTTGCGAGCAGCGGCAAGTCGTCACAAACGAAAGCGCCGCCCGCAGGCGGCGCTCCGGTACCGTTTGTGAACGCTGTCAGAACTCTTCCCAGCTCTGCTCTGCCGCGGCGGCATTGCCGCCGAAGGCGCGGGCAACGCGGCCGATCGCGCGGCGCGCTGGAGAGGCGACCGGCTGGTGATGCTGTTGGCGGGCAACGACCACCGCCGCCTGTGCGTCGTTCGAGACCTTGAAACGGGAGATGAGGCGCACGAGGCCATCGGCTTCGGCTGACAGTTTGTGGGTCGCAGCCGAGGTTTCTTCGACCATCGCGGCGTTCTGCTGGGTAACCTGGTCCATCTGGTTGACGGCGGTGTTGACTTCCTTGAGGCCAGTCGACTGTTCCTTGGCCGCCGTTGCGATCGAATGAATATGGTCGTTGATGGCGATGACCCGTGTCTCGATCTCGGACAGCGCCTCGCCCGTCGCCTGAACCAGCTTGACGCCGACCTGCACTTCGTCGCCCGACTTGGTGATGAGTGCCTTGATATCCTTGGCGGCAGTCGCCGAGCGCTGGGCCAGTTCACGCACTTCCTGTGCGACGACCGCAAAGCCCTTGCCGGCCTCACCGGCACGTGCCGCCTCGACGCCGGCATTCAGCGCCAGCAGGTTGGTCTGGAAGGCGATCTCGTCGATGACATTGATGATCTGGCTGATCTCGCGGGAGGCCTGCTCGATGCGGCCCATGGCGTCGACTGCATTGCGGACCACGACGCCGGAGCGGCCGGCATTGTCTTTTGCCTCAGAGACCATGACGGTGGCCTCCTGGGCGCGTTCGGTGGAGTTCTGCACGACGGCCGTGATCTCATCGAGAGCCGCGGAGGTTTCCTCAAGTGCTGCAGCCTGCTGTTCAGTGCGCTTGGACAGATCGTCACTGGCGTTGCGCAACTCGTTGGTATTGCCGTTGATTGCTTCAGTCGTCTCGCGCACCTCGCGCATCGTCGTCTGCAGCGTCACAAACGTATTGTTGACGTTTTTCTGCAGCTCGGCAAAGACGCCCTGGAATTGACCGCGCATGGTCTGCGTCAGGTCGCCTTCAGCAAGGCTTGCAATGACCCGGCGGGTTTCGTTGACGCCGGTATCGACGCTCGACAGCAGCGTGTTGATATTGCCGGCGAACTGGTTGAGGCTCTCGTCTTCATAATCCTTGTTGATGCGGTGGCTGAAATCGCCGGCGGCAGCGGCCGCCACGACGACGGACATGCTGGACTGCAGGTCGTCGCTTTTTGCCCGCATCGCCGCCTCCTGGGCGTTCATGCGCTGGATGGCGAGGCCGTTTTCCTTGAAGACGGCAACGGCGGCGGCCATTTCGCCGATTTCATCCTTGCGGCCGGCAAAGGGCACCTCGGCCTGGAAGTTGCCGTCGGCAACTTCCTTGATCGCATCCGTCACCTTCTTGATCGGCCGGCTCAGGTGGCTGGTGCCGATATAGAAACCCATGCCGACGCCGACTGCGATGCCGATGCCGGTGATGCTGAGCACCAGAGTCAGGATCCAGCTGCGGAAATCTTCGATCTGATCGCGCACGGCCGTCAGTTCGGCCTTGTCGGTGTTGACGATCGCGTCGATCTCGGCCTGGAAGGCCTTGCGGTTGGCGCGGTTGGCGTCGTTGTTACCCTGCTCATTGGCCGCCTGCGGGCTGACCTCCGTGCCGAGGCGCGCCGTCTCAGTACGGAAGGTGCGAAATTCCTTGGCGCGGTCGACAAGCTTGGTGAAGGAAGCCTTCTGGCTGTCCGGCACGAGCGGCGCCCAGCCGGCAATGACCTTGTCGATTTCGTCCAGATCGGCCATCAGGCCCTTACCGAAGGCCGGCGTCTGTTCGAGGCTCTTTGCGGCATAGATGCCGCGCGATTCCATGACGACGGCGGTGACGAAGCGGTTGAGGCGTTCTCCGGCATAAGCGCGGGCTGCGGCATGCTCGTAAGCCGTCAGGTTTTCGTTGTATTCGCGCATCGCCGAGAGCGCAGTGGCACCGATCAAAAGCGCTACGCCGCCCATGACGGAGACAAGAAGGTTGATTTTGCCGCGGATTTTCAACGAACACTCCTCACTTCACACAATGCCTGGAAAACAAATTCCCAGCCGATGCACTTGAAGATCGGGTAAATTCGTTAATGTTGTATTTCGAATATTAACAATATCAGCTACAAGAAATTACCCATACTTACTGCAGCCCGCAGTATGCTTCGCCTAAAGCCGAGCACCATCAAGGAATAAAAGCTGCGATTGAAAGCCCGCGAAAGCTTTATGTTGAAATATACAACCGAATGGTGATAAGTTGCATTCGTTAACACCTGAGTGCGAAATCTTGCCGTTTGCCTGGCGCATCCGGGGAAACTGCCTGTCATAATTGACTTTGGCAGGCTTCATCCGTATAAGCCGCCGCACGTCCGGTCATTCAAGGTCTTTCGCGACCTCGTCCGTTCGAAAAATAACGCTCCTTGCATCGTGCAAATTCAAGAAGGGCCGCACTCCGCGGTGTTTAAATAAATGAAGCGTACATATCAGCCCTCGAAGCTTGTTCGCAAGCGCCGCCACGGTTTCCGTGCGCGTATGGCCACTAAGGGCGGCCGCAAGGTCATCGTTGCTCGCCGCGCTCGCGGCCGCAAGCGTCTTTCGGCCTAAGGCCGGAAGTGCCCGATAGAAAATGACGGGCGGTTCGAAGACCAAAGAAGACAAAATGATTGCCGGGCGGCTCAAAAGCCGCCCGCAGTTTCTTGCAGTCCGCGAAGGCGAAAAGCGCCGCGGCAGTCTCTTCCTTCTCGAGGTTCTGGACCGTAAGGAAGAGGGCGAAGCCCGCGTCGGCTTCACAGTCACCAAAAAACATGGCAACGCGGTTGAAAGAAACCGCATGCGGCGACGCCTGAAAGAGGCGGTGCGGCTTCATGCAGGGTTTGCAATGCAGCCCGGACACGACTATGTGGTTGTCGCCCGCAGGGACGTGTTGACGGCGTCCTTTCATGAACTGGCCGCGGAACTGAAAGTCCGCGTGGAAACCAGGCCGAAACACCGGCGCTCGAAAGACGAGCGCCCCAGGAACGTATGATGCAAAACAACCGCAATTACTTCATTGCGATCGCTCTCTCGGTGCTGATCGTCCTTGGCTGGCAGTTCCTCTATATGAACCCGCGCATCGAAGCTCAGCGCAAGGTTCAGGAGGCCCAGAAGGCACAGCAGCAGACCGAGCAGACGCAGCAGCCGGCAGCCAACAGCCAGGCCGCCCAGCCGAATGGCGCCGCCCCGACGGGTCAGGCCGCCGCGACTGCGACCCGCGAAGAAGCACTTGCAAAGGCTCCGCGCGTTACCATCGACACCGCAGCCCTTTCCGGCTCCATCAACCTCGTCGGCGCTCGCCTCGATGACCTGAGGCTCAAGGCCTATCACGAGACCGTCGACGACTCGAGCCCGATCATCACGCTCTTCTCGCCGGCCGAAACCAAGGACGGCTATTTCACCGAACTCGGTTACATCGGCGGCGATGCGATTGGCAGCGTTCCCGGCCCATCTACCGTCTGGACCGCGCCCGATGGCGCAAAGCTCACCGAAAAAACACCGGTGACGCTAACTTATACAAATGACAGAGGCATCACCTTCGCTCGCACGATCTCCGTCGACGAACGCTATATGTTCACGGTGACGGACAAGATCCAGAATACCGGCGAGACGCCTATTTCCCTCTCCTCCTATGGCCGCGTAACACGCTACAACAAGCCGACAACGCCATCTGTATACGTTCTTCATGAGGGCTTCATTGGTGTCATCGGCGACGACGGCTTGATCGAGAGCAAGTATACGGCGGTCGAGAAGGAAGCCGTCGCCCCGGCAAAATCTACCGGCGGCTGGTTCGGCATCACCGACAAATACTGGGCGGCCACGATCATCCCGCCGCAGCAGACAGCCTATGACGCCCGCTTCTCGCATTTCACGGACGGTCAGCCACGTTTTCAGGCAGACTACAAGGGTGATGCTTTCACGATCGCGCCGGGTCAGTCGATCGAAATCAAGAACCTGGTATTTGCCGGTGCCAAGGAAGTTCCCGTCATCGACGGTTACGAAGCGAGCTACGACATCCCGCGCTTCGACCGCCTGATCGACTGGGGTTGGTTCTATTTCATCACCAAGCCGATGTTCAAGCTGATGGACTTCTTCTTCCGCTACTTCGGCAATTTCGGCGTGGCGATTCTGTGCACGACCATCGTCGTCAAGGCACTGTTCTTCCCGCTCGCCAGCAAGCAGTATGCTTCGATGGCGAACATGAAGCGCGTGCAGCCGAAGATGGAGGAGCTGAAGGCCAAGTTCGGCGACGACCGGATGGGCCTGCAGCAGGCGATGATGCAGCTTTACAAGGAAGAGAAGATCAACCCGATTGCCGGCTGCTGGCCGGTGGCGCTGCAGATCCCGATCTTTTTCTCGCTCTATAAGGTGATCTACATCACTATCGAGATGCGCCACGCGCCGTTCTTCGGCTGGATCAAGGACCTTTCGGCACCCGATCCGACGACGATCGTCAACCTCTTCGGCCTGCTGCCCTTCGAAGCGCCGGCCTTGCTGCATCTCGGCGTCTGGCCGCTGATCATGGGTGTCACCATGTTCGTGCAGATGCGTATGAATCCGACCCCGCCGGATCCGACGCAGGCGATGATCTTCAACTGGATGCCGCTGGTCTTCACCTTCATGCTGGCAAGCTTCCCGGCAGGCCTCGTGATTTACTGGGCCTGGAATAACACGCTCTCGGTACTGCAGCAGTCGGTGATCATGAAACGTCACGGAGTGAAGATCGAGCTCTTCGACAATCTGAAGGGCCTGTTCAAGCGAAAACCGGCGCCATCGAAATAGTCGAAAAGCCCTGCTTCGGCGGGGCTTTTTGTTTCGAGCCGCCGAAGCACTCAACTACAGCGCCGCGCGTCTTTTCAGACGCGCAAAGGACGCTGTAGCACTTTAAATTGCTGCATAATTTCATCCTTAAATCGATTCCGATTTAAGGAATTATGCAGTAGGCGAACCTTGACAATAGGTCTTAAAAACATGAAGCCGGTTTCATTACCGAACCCGGAGATTGCAGAATTCATATGACTGAAATCGCAAAGCCGCTCTTCGGCCACCCCTGGATCTTCATCCGCGGCGTGCCTTCCATGAAATTCCTACCGCCGGAAGGGCCGCTGGAAGTCGCTTTCGCCGGCCGGTCGAATGTCGGCAAATCGTCGCTGATCAACGCGCTGGTCGGTCAGAAAGGTCTGGCGCGCACCTCCAATACGCCGGGCCGTACGCAGGAGCTCAACTACTTCGTTCCGGACGGCTATTCCGGCGAGGGCAGCGACCTGCCGCCGATGGCGCTGGTCGACATGCCGGGCTATGGCTATGCACAGGCGCCGAAGGAGCAGGTGGATAACTGGACAAGACTCGTCTTCGACTATTTGCGCGGCCGTTCGACGCTGAAGCGCGTCTATGTGCTGATCGACAGCCGCCACGGCATCAAGAAGAACGACGATGACGTCCTGACGTTGCTCGACAAGGCGGCCGTCTCCTACCAGATCGTGTTGACCAAGACGGACAAGATCAAAGCGCCTGCCGTGCCAAAGCTGCTTGCCGAAACATCGGAGAGGATCCGCAAGCGTCCCGCCGCCTATCCGGCTGTGCTTTCCACTTCCTCGGAAAAGAACGAAGGATTGGACGAGCTGCGGCAGGCGATCGCCGAAACGGTCGGCATAGCCAACTGGAAATAAAAGAGGCGCCCCGAAAGACGCCCCTGCCTCTGCCGATACTTGAATTTACATCTTCGGCAGCAGCACCTCGTCGACGACGTGGATGACGCCGTTCGACTGTTTGACGTCGGCGATGGTGACGTGGGCGACACCGCCATTTTCATCCGTCAGCGTGATCTTGCCCATGCTTTCCTTTGCCTTGAGCACGCAACCGCCGACGGTCTTGATGTCGTGCTCGCCGCCATCGTCCTTGATCATCTTGGCGACGGTCTTCGACATGGCATCGGCGGCAACGACGTGGCAGGTCAGGATCTTGACGAGCTTGTTTTTGTTTTCAGGTTTCAGCAGCGTATCGACGGTGCCCGTCGGCAAGGCTGCGAAAGCTTCGTTGGTCGGTGCGAAGACGGTGAAGGGACCTTTGCCCTCCAGCGTGCCGACGAGCCCGGCAGCCTTCACGGCTGCCACGAGGGTCGTGTGATCCTTGGAATTGACGGCGTTCTCGACGATATTCTTGGTCGCATACATCGCGGCACCGCCGACCATCGGGTTCTTTGCCTCAGCGGCAAATGCAATTGCGGAAAAGGCGGCGGCGAGAGCGGTTGCGCGCAAGGCGGACTTGAACATGATTTTCTCCTCTGCACCCGGTCGCAGCAGCAGGCTTTATGCCCTGCGCCGCCCGGATATCAGCAACTACGAAAGGTGCTGCAGAAGAGTTTCAGGAAAATGATCTTGTTTTCACGGCCTGTGGATCGAACCGCTGGCGATGACGGGGCCTGACGGCTGGTGTGTGGGCGAGCCGCCGAATGGCTCCAGGCTGACGGCCAGCGTCGCGCCATCGGAAATCTGGCCGCGCATATCCGTCGGGATCAGCAATTCGCCGTTCATACCCCGTTGGAAAACGCCGAGGGAACGGGGCGTCCCACTACCCGGCACGAGCCAGAGTTCGAGAGATTTCTCCTCCGGCTTGCCGGCCGCAACCGGCACGATCTTCAGCCGGCCACTCTGGATATCGTAGGAGGCTGTCAGATTGACCTGGTTGTTCTGTCCCGAGAGCTCGGCCACCAGCGGCGGCGATGCCGGAGGCTGGGGCACGAGGCCCGAGGCAAAGGCGATGACGCCCAAGGTGACTGCAAGCGAGGCAAAAGTCAGCGAGCGCCAGAAACCGGCCGAATTCCAGAGGCCGTGCGAAAAGCGCGGCGTGCTTTCTGCATCGGCAAATAGGCGTGCCTCGATCTGCTTGAAGGTTTCATGGCTTGGCGCGGCCGTGCCGTATTCATCATTGAAACTGGAAAGATTGACCTCCCAGCGGCTGACGATGGCAGCAAACTGCCGGTCGCGGCGCATGCGCTCCTCAACGATCCTGCGATCCTGAAGGGAGAGGACACCCAGCACATATTCGCCGGCGAGAACCTCATCCCGGGAGCGGTCTCCCTTGCTTTTGTCGGGCGATGTCATCGTTCCATGCACTCTCTCAGTTTCAGCAGGCTGCGTCTTAGCCATGTCCGCACCGTGTTCAGCGGGACACCAAACTGATCGGCCAGTTCCTGATAGCTCAGCCCTTCGACATAAGCCCGTTTCACGGCGACCGCACGATCAGCTTCCAACTCTTCCATGCAGGTGTCAATCCGCCTTCCTTCATCCTTAATCACGACTTGTGCTTCCGGATCGAGACCGGCATCGGCGAGATCAGGCACATTGTCGATTTCGTCGGCTACCGGCCTGCGCGCCCTCAACGCATCGATCGACTGATTGCGTGCAATCGCCGCAATCCACGCGGCTGATGTGGAGGAGCCCGCCGTAAAGGCACCGGCACGCTGCCATATCTTGATGTAGACCTCCTGCAACACCTCTTCGGCCTCGTTCCTGTTCCCAAGGATACGAAGGCAGATCGCCAGAAGTTTCGGGCTGGTCTGATGGTAGAGCGCCGCAAAGGCCTTGCGGTCACCCAGCGCTACGCGGCCGATTAAATCTGCAAAATCCCCAGTCATGTCGCCCTCGAATGAACGATTTCCGGTTCGATAGTTTCAATATGAGCTGGCAGGCTTCCAGGTCGGCCTTAGATACGAAAAACTATTGCGTGCCGGATTATTCCATCTGTCAAAAACTTGAGATAAAAGGCCGCGATCAATTCCGCGGGGTCCCCCATGAACGAGTCCGAAAGCGAAATCCAGGCACGTCTTCTCGCACAGGCGCTGCCCTTCATGCAGCGCTACGAAAACAAGACGATCGTCGTGAAGTACGGCGGCCATGCCATGGGTAATCCCGAACTCGGCAAGGCCTTCGCCAGCGATATCGCACTTTTGAAGCAGTCCGGCGTCAACCCGATCGTCGTGCATGGCGGCGGCCCGCAGATCGGCGCGATGCTGACGAAGATGGGTATCGAATCCAAATTCGAAGGCGGATTGCGCGTTACCGACCAGAAGACGGTCGAGATCGTCGAAATGGTTCTCGCCGGCTCGATCAACAAGGAAATCGTCGCGCTGATCAACCAGACCGGCGAATGGGCGATCGGCCTTTGCGGCAAGGACGGCAACATGGTCTTTGCCGAAAAGGCCCGCAAGACCGTCAAGGACCCCGATTCCAACATCGAGCGCGTGCTCGATCTCGGCTTTGTCGGCGAAGTCGTCGAGGTCGACCGTACGCTGCTCGACCTTCTCGCTCGCTCCGAGATGATTCCGGTTATCGCTCCGGTTGCTCCGGGCCGCGATGGCGCGACCTACAACATCAACGCCGACACTTTCGCTGGCGCGATCGCCGGTGCGCTGAACGCCACCCGCCTCTTGTTCCTGACGGATGTGCCCGGCGTGCTCGACAAGCAGGGCAAGCTCATCAAGGAGCTTTCCGTCGCCGAAGCGCATGCGCTGATCGCCGACGGCACGATTTCCGGCGGCATGATCCCGAAGGTCGAGACCTGCATCGACGCCATCCGGGCGGGCGTGCAGGGCGTCGTCATCCTGAACGGTAAGACGGCCCATTCCGTGCTGCTCGAAATCTTCACCGAGCACGGCGTTGGCACGTTGATCGTTCCCTGATCTATCCAGCGGCAGTGTAGATCGCTGCTGCCGCTTCCTTCAGCTTCGCCATCATGGTCCGGTACGGCCCCGGACCATAACTGATACGCGAAACGCCAAGTCTTGCGAGATCAGCCGGATCAGGCGCGCCTGCCTTCATCATGATATTGACCGGCAGCGTGGAAGCCGCGCAGACCGCCTCAATCAAAGCCGGCTCGATGAGGCCGGGCACGAAGAAGCCGCTGGCTCCCGCAGCCGCATAGGCCTTGCCGCGCTCGATCGCTGCGTCGACCAGACCTGCATGTCTGGACCCATCGCCCTCCTGAAGGAAGAGATCGGTGCGGGCATTGATGAAGAAGTCGATGCCCCTTCCCTCAGCCATTTCCCTGATGGTACGGATGCGGGCCGCCTGCGCTTCAACAGGGTGAAGGCCGGTCCCGCCTACCTTTTGATCTTCAAAATTGATACCGACGGCACCGGCGTCGATCAGCTTTGCGACATTGGCCGCGGCACCGGCAGGCTCTGTCGAATAGCCGCCTTCGAAATCGACCGAGAGCGGCAGATCGTTGACGGCCGTGATCGAGCGGGCGGTCTCGATCAGCACCTCCATCGGCAGCTTCTGGCCATCGCCAAAACCATTGGCGGCAGCCACAGACCAGCTTCCGGTCGCAAGCGCCTTCGCACCGGCCTCCGTCACGGCCTTGGCCGTTCCGGCATCCCAGATGTTGTACAGAATGACAGGGTTACCCTTGCGATGCAGCGTGCCGAAAAGCTCGGCCTTCTCAGTCTGGTTCATGCTGTCCTCTCCATCTTATGTACACCGATCTTCTCCTCGTGCCGCAGCAGCCATTGCTTGCGCCAGAGCCCCCCGCCGTAACCCGTCAGCGATCCGTCTGCACCGAGGATCCGATGGCAGGGAACGATAATGGCGAGCTGGTTCGAGCCATTGGCGCGGCCGACGGCGCGCACGACTTCGGGGCGTTCCATCTCCCTTGCCAGATCGCCGTAAGAGCGCGTGTGGCCAATCGGAATGTCAACGAGCTTCGCCCAGACATGTTTTTCGAAAGGCGTGCCGCCAAGCGCCAGCGGCGTCTTGAAGGTGGTCAGCCGCCCTTCGAAATAGTCTCTGATTTCCGCTTCGATCTGGTCGATTGCCGGCGTGCGGCCAATCGCGACCGAGGAACGAACACGCTTCTGCAGGGCTTCGAGTTCGGTCGGCAATGCCTTGCGGTCGTGAAATTCGAGAAGATGCAGATGGGTCTTGTCAGCGACGGCGACCATCGGTCCGAGCGGCGTGTCGAACCAGTCGGCAAACAGCAGTTCCCGGTTCTGCGAGAGCGCCGGCGCCTTGCCGACAAGGCGCTGGAAGGCCGCCCGAAAACCGCTCGGAGATTCATATCCCGCGTCGATCTGCGCATCGATGACACGTGCACCATCGGCCAGTTGCCGGGCCGCCTCGCCGAGCCGGCGATAGCGGACAATATCGTGGAAAGTCATGCCGAGCGCCCGTTTGAAGGCGCGACGCACGGTCGAGGGATCGTGGCCCCGGCGCACAAGCTCATCCTCGGTCCAGCGTACCTCCGGCTCGTTGTCGAGCTGTGCCAGCAGTTCATCAACAATCGGTTCGCGGCCGGGCTGTTCCAGCGGCCTGCAGCGTAGGCACGGGCGGAAGCCTGAATGCATGCAGGCGGCGATCGTATCGAAGAAGATGGTGTTTTCCCGTTTCGGCTTGCGCGCCGGGCAGGTCAGACGACAGAAGATGCCTGTCGTTTTCACACAGACATAGACCTGGCCCTCGTAATCGGCGCTGCGGGCGATCAGGGCATCATAAAGCGTATCGTCATCGGGGCGTTCGAAAAGCATATGCGCTTTCTACCATCCCGCGCCCGCCCCGTCCGCCGAAAATCGGGCGTCTATTTTCTCTTCGTGATTTTCTTGGCGCCGCGGCCGTGCCATAAGGGCGGCTATGACAAAGATCGACCGTACGCCCAGCAGACACGATTTCGAGCATGTGACCGAATGGGTCTTCGACCTCGACAACACGCTCTATCCGCATCACGTCAATCTCTTCGCCCAGATCGACAAGAACATGACGGCCTATGTCTCGGCTCTCCTGCAGATGGAGCAGGAAGAAGCCCGCAAGCTGCAGAAACAGTACTATTATGATCACGGTACGACGCTGCAGGGCCTGATGATCCACCACGGCGTCGATCCCAACGACTTTCTCGAAAAGGCGCATGCGATCGACTATTCGGCACTGACCCCGCAGCCGGAGCTCGCCGAAGCCATCAAATCCTTGCCGGGGCGCAAGTTCATCTTCACCAATGGCAGCGTCCAGCATGCGCAGGCGACAGCTGGTGCGCTCGGCATCCTCGACCATTTCGACGACATCTTCGATATCGTGGCGGCCGACTACCTGCCGAAGCCGGCGCAGGCGACCTATGACAAGTTCACGGCGCTGAAGAAGGTCGAGACCGGCAAGGCAGCCATGTTCGAAGATCTGCCGCGCAATCTGACGGTGCCGAAGGCGCTCGGCATGCAGACCGTTCTGCTCGTGCCGCGCAATCTGGAAGAGACCGTTGTCGAATGGTGGGAGAGGACCAGCGGCGAGGACGATCACATCGATTTCGTCACCGACGATCTCGCTGATTTCCTTAAGAAGATCACCACCTAACTTACCAAAATTTCATCTATCTTACAGATGTTTAATTGGGCCGCGGCGCGGTTCGGTCCTACCTTTCGTATCGAGGGACATCCTACGAAAGGACGCACTGATATGTACCGCAACAAGCTTATCCTGACGGCGCTTTCTTCTGTTCTTCTGCTCGGCGGTGCCGCCGGGGCCAGCTTCGCAGCGCCGGGCGACCAGTCTAATCGTCCGCCTCACCATGGGAAGATGGAGCATGGCATGATGGGCGGACCGCGCGGCGCCGCCTTCCGCGAAATCGCCTTTGTACGCATGCTGAAGCAGTTCGACGCCAATAAGGACGGAAAGGTTTCGAAGCAGGAGGCAACCGACGGTATGGAGAAGATCTTTGCCGCCATCGACACCAACCATGACGGGTCTCTCACTCCGGGTGAAATCCGCGAATACCGTGAGGCACAGTTCAAGGCCCGCCGTGAAGCCGCCTCGGCCAAGCGAGACGACGCGGATGACAATGCCGCGCCTGACATGGCTGAAAACAATGATCATCGCCGTTCCGACCGCGACGGTCGTCACGGGATGCGCGCCCACATCATGGGCGCCTCACTGATGATGCATCGCATCGACACCGATCAGAACGGCCAGATCAGCAAGCAGGAGGCTGAAACCGCCTTCAACAAGTTCTTCGATCGCATGGACCGCAACAAGGACGGCGTGATCTCGATCGACGACATGCCGGACCGGCCTTTCCTTTAAAGGCCGACCGGTCTTTCCCTGGATATCGCGAGGGGTTTGCCTCTCGCCCAGAGCCCCACCCTCTTCCCGCTTGCGGGGAGAGGGTTTTCGTTGCCGCACTGAAGTTGCCTTATTCGGGATGCTCGTAAAAGTCCTGCACGATCTTCCAGGCCTCATCGGCGGTATCGACGAAGCTGATCAGGTTCACGTCCTCAGGCGCGATCGTCCCGAATTCGGCAAGCGCCTCGAAGTTGATGATGCTCTGCCAGAATTTCGAGCCGAAGAGCAGTAGCGGGATGCGCTCCATGCGGCCGGTCTGGATCAGCGTCAGGCATTCGAAGAATTCGTCCAGCGTGCCGAAGCCGCCGGGGAAGACCGCGACGGCCTTGGCGCGCAGCATGAAATGCATCTTACGGATCGCGAAATAGTGGAAATTGAAGCTGAGCTCGGGCGTCACATAGGCATTCGGCGCCTGCTCATGCGGCAGCACGATATTGAGGCCGATAGAGGGCGCGCCTTCATCAGCCGCACCGCGGTTACCAGCTTCCATGACGCCGGGGCCGCCGCCGGTGACGACGACATATTCGCGGAAATCGGAGCCGGCCGAGTAACGTGAGCACAGACGGGCGAATTTGCGGGCCTCATCGTAGTAAACCGATGCAGCTTCGAGATTTGCACGCTGGGTCTCGTTGCGGGCTGCCCAGGCGCTCTGGCCGGGGGCCGGAATGCGGGCTCCGCCGAACATGACGACGGTTGACGTGATGCCGCGCTCGGCCATCATCATCTCGACTTTCAGGAGTTCGAGCTGCAGGCGGATCGGGCGCAGCTCCTCGCGGCAGAGGAAATCCTCGTCCACATAGGCAAGGCGGTAAGCCGGTGAGAGCGTCTGCGGCGTCTTCGGAACCGCTTCCGCGCGCTGCCTGTCGCTCGAACTGCTCTTCAACGGATCCCAGACGCCGTCCCTGCGCCGTCCGCCGCCGTTTCTTGCCTTTGCCATATCGAAATGCCTTTCAGTATTACCGGTCACAAGTGATCGGATATGTCGCTATAACGCCTTGAATCCAGATATGATCTTGTCCGAAAAATCATTCCATTTTACGGGCGCATGCTGTAGATCGGGTGACAACCCGCCAACCGCAATTCCGGAGACTCCATCGTCTCCACGATAAAGATCGAAGTTTAAGGAATTCTCATGAGCGCCACCGACCTCGCATCCCTCGAAAAGACCATCGAAACCGCCTTCGACAATCGCGACAATGTGAACACGTCGACGAAGGGTGAAGTGCGCGATGCAGTCGAGGCGGCTCTCAATCTGCTCGATGAAGGCAAGGCACGCGTGGCCGAACGCGGCGCCGATGGTGCCTGGAAAGTCAATCAGTGGCTGAAGAAGGCCGTGCTGCTCTCCTTCCGCCTCAACGACATGGAGGTCGTCAAGGGCGGTCCCGGCCAGTCGACCTGGTGGGACAAGGTTCCCTCGAAGTTCGAAGGCTGGGGCGAGAACCAGTTCCGCGCCGCCGGCTTCCGCGCCGTGCCGAACGCCGTCGTGCGTCGCTCGGCCTATATCGCCCCGAACGCGATCCTGATGCCCTCCTTCGTCAACCTTGGCGCCTATGTCGGCGAAGGCACGATGGTCGATACCTGGGCGACCGTCGGCTCGTGCGCGCAGATCGGCAAGCATGTGCATCTTTCCGGCGGCGTCGGCATCGGCGGCGTTCTGGAGCCGATGCAGGCCGGCCCGACGATTATTGAGGACAATTGCTTCATCGGCGCCCGGTCGGAAGTCGTCGAGGGCTGCATCGTGCGTGAAGGTTCCGTGCTCGGCATGGGCGTCTTCATCGGCAAGTCGACCAAGATCGTCGACCGCGCCACCGGCGAAATCACCTATGGCGAAGTGCCGCCCTATTCCGTTGTCGTCGCCGGCTCACTGCCGTCAGACAAGACGATGGCAAACGGTCAGCAGGCGCCGAACCTCTATTGCGCTGTGATCGTCAAGCGCGTCGACGAGCAGACCCGTTCCAAGACGGGCATCAACGAACTGCTCAGGGATTGATGACAGCCCGGAATTGATCCGGTAAACAGTCGGCGTCTTTTTGGGCAAGGTGGTCTGCGCCTTGCCACGCCTTTGCCATTCCCACCGGATAATTCGACCGCCATGACCGCCACGAATCCCGTTGCCAATCTTCAGACGTTGATCCGCTGCCCGTCCGTGACGCCGGCAGAAGGCGGAGCACTTTCGGCGCTGGAAGCGATGCTTTCGCCGCTCGGTTTCAAGATCGACCGAATGGTTGCGCAAGAGGCCGGCATGCCTGACGTCGAAAACCTCTATGCCCGCCTCGGCACCGAGGGACCGCATCTGATGTTTGCAGGGCATACCGATGTCGTGCCTGTCGGCGACGAAGGCGCCTGGACGCATCCGCCATTTGCCGCCGAGATCGCCGGTGGCGAGCTTTTCGGCCGTGGCGCGGTCGATATGAAAGGCGGCATTGCCTGCTTTGCAGCAGCCGTTGCCCGGCATGTCGAGAAGCATGGCGCACCGAAGGGCTCGATTTCCTTCCTGATCACGGGTGACGAGGAAGGCCCGTCGATCAACGGTACGATCAAGGTTCTGCAATGGGCCGCCGAACGCGGCGAGACGTGGGATGCCTGTGTCGTCGGTGAGCCGACCAATCCGAACAAGCTCGGCGACATGATCAAGATCGGCCGGCGCGGCTCGCTCTCCGGCAAGATTGTCGTGCATGGCGTGCAGGGCCATGCCGCCTATCCGCACCTTGCCGACAATCCGGTGCGCGGCATGCTGCAACTCACCCAAGCACTCATGGATCCGCCCTTCGACGCCGGCACGGACAATTTCCAGCCGTCCAATCTCGAAGTGACGACCATCGATGTCGGCAATCCGGCGACCAACGTCATTCCGGCCAAGGCTTCCGCGAGCTTCAATATCCGCTTCAACGACACCTGGACGGCAGATACGCTGCGGGCGGAGATCATCAGGCGCCTCGATGCGGCAGCCGCAGACGGTGTATTGCGGCCGGGCCGCGAGCCGGTGAAATACGAGATCATCTGGGCCGATCGACCGAGCCACGTCTTCCTGACGCGCAACAATGCGCTGATCGCCTCATTGTCCTCGGCTGTGGAAAGCGTCACAGGTGCATCGCCGGCGCTGTCGACGACGGGCGGTACGTCCGATGCGCGCTTCATCAAGGATTATTGCCCGGTCGTGGAATTCGGCCTCGTCGGCCAGACCATGCATATGGTCGACGAGCGGGTCGCCGTTGCGGATCTGGAGACGCTGACGGCAATCTACGAGACCTTCATCGAACTTTGGTTTGAGAATGCCGGGGTTTGAGAATGCCGGGCTTTAGAGAGGTTCAATATTATCTCGCCGGCATCTGGCTGCTGATCAAGCTCGATCCGCGCGGTTTCCGCTTCCTCGACATATCGGATCGCGGCGTCAACCGTTCCTTCTGGGCGATCATCTGGTGCCTGCCGCCAACGGGCATTTCATGGCTCTGGTGGCGCAATGCCTATCTCCGCTCCATGCCGCCGGAAACCGATGTCGGATTTCCCTTCTACTTCCGGCTTGGGCTCGTAGAACTTGCGAACTGGTTCGTGCCGCTGGTCTTTGCCGGCCTGCTGCTGCTTGCCGTGCGTATGGGCGAGCGTTTCGCGCCTGTCGTCGTCGGCGTCAACTGGCTCAACGTGCCGCTCGCCTATATCAACGGGCTGCTGCTGGCGTTCGTGTTCTTCCTGCCGGACTCGGTTGGTATCGTGTCGCTGCTGCTGCTCGTCTTCATGCTGGCGCAGGTCTTCGTGCTGGCGCGTATCCTCAGAATGATCTGCCATGGCCATGCCCTGATGGTCGGAGCGCTCACGCTGGTGCTGCTGGTGCCATCGATGATGCTGTCGGAATATCTGCAGAACTTCCTCGGCGTCTATCCGGCTTGATCAGCGAGGATTGACGCCCTTGGCATCGCGTCGGCAGCGTCTTCAGATATTCGATCACTTCGCGGTTTCTTCGCCGGGCAAGCAGATCACGGCCAGCGTGTTGCGCGACGTGCCGCAGGCCGGATTACGACAGATCGTCACCGTCATCGTTTTCATCCATCGGTTTGCGGCGATCGGTGATCACCTCGGGATAATCCACCTGCATGAAATAGAGCCCGTCCGGCGGCGCCACGGGACCGCAGGCTTTGCGATCACGAGCGTCCAGTGCCGCGCGCACATCATCTGACGTCCACTTGCCTTCACCCGCCAGCTTCAGCGTTCCGGCGAAGGAGCGGATCTGATTGTGCAGGAAGCTCTGGGCGGTGGCGCGGATCTCGATCAGTTCGCCATTGCGGGTCACGTCCAGCCGGTCGAGCGTGCGCACCGGACTGTTTGCCTGGCAGTGGGCTGAACGGAACGTCGAGAAATCGTGCTTGCCGACGAGCGTCTGGGCTGCGGCATGCATGACCTCGTGATCCAGCACCTTCGGCACCCACCATGCCTTGCCCGCTTCCAGCGCCAGCGGCGCGCGTCGGCTGATGATGCGATAGAGATAGTGCCGGCGGAGTGCGGAAAAGCGGGCATCGAAGAATTCGCTCGTCACCTCGACACTGAGGATCGCCACCTTCTCGCGAGCAAGCTTCAGATGGGCATTCAGCGCATTCTGAAGCTTGAAAGGCGACCAGTCCTTCGAAAGATCGGCATGGATGACTTGCCCCATGCCATGCACGCCTGAATCGGTGCGCCCCGCACCACGAATAGAAACGGTATCGCCACTTGCCGAAAAGATGGCCTTTTCGATCGCGCCCTGCACCGACGGCCCGTTGTCCTGCCGCTGCCAGCCGACATAAGGGCCGCCGTCATATTCGACGATCATGCGGTATCGCGGCATCAGGCGAGCCTCGTGCCCGCGGCAAGCGGCGTACCATGAAGGAAGTCGCCGGCGGCGAGCGGTTTGCCACCGGCCTTCTGCAGCTTTGTAAGGCGGACAGCGCCCGCTCCGCAGGCAACCACGAGATCGTCGGTCAGAAGTGTACCGGCCGTACCCTCACCCGCCGTAAGTTCGGAACCGAGCACCTTCACGCGCTCAGCTTTACCGTTGATCTCGAGTTCGAACCAGGCGCCCGGGAAGAGCGCGAGGCCTCGGATATGATTGTGAACGTCTTTGGCGTCGCGGCTGAAATCGATGCGTGTTTCTGCCTTGTCGATCTTGGCGGCGTAGAGCACGCCTTCGGCCGGCTGGGGGGTGAGCGGCAGATCGTCCATCTCCAGCTTGACCATGGCCTCGGCCATCGCCTTTGCGCCAACATGCATCAGTCTGTCGTGCAGTTCGCCCGCTGTCATGTTCGGGCCGATCTCAACTTCGCGGGTGAGCGCGACGTCGCCGGTATCGAGACCCTTGTCCATCTTCATGACCATCATGCCGGTCTTTTCATCGCCGGCCATGATCGCCCGCTGGATGGGCGCAGCACCGCGCCAGCGCGGCAGCAGCGAAGCGTGGCCGTTATAGCAGCCGTAACGCGTGCCGGTCAGGATTGCTTCCGGCAGCAGCAGGCCGTAAGCGACGACGACGCCGACATCGGCGCCGAGCGCGCGGAAACGTTCACGCTCTTCGGGGTCTTTGAAATTGACCGGCGTAAAGACCGGCAGGCCGAACAGCTCAGCCGCCTGGTGTACCGGCGATTTCTGGAGATCGAGCCCGCGTCGTCCACCGGGCCGCGGCGGCTGGGTATAGACGGCAACGATCTGGTGGCCGGCCTCCACAAGCAGGCGCAGCGTCGGGACGGAAAACTCGGGCGTTCCCATAAAAACGATACGAAGAGACATTCTATCTCACCAATTGAGGATCACCGTCTCCAAACGGGTTTGCCGGCTCATAATAAAGCCCGCTCGAAGTCTTTCGTACATGCCGCTGCCAGCCCGCTTAGAGTGCCTTGGACTTGGAAGCCTTGGTAAACTTCTTGATCACCATTTCGCGCTTCAGCCGCGAGATATGATCGATGAAGAGCACGCCGTTCAGGTGATCGATCTCGTGCTGGAGGCAGGTCGCCAGAAGCCCATCGGCCTCTACACTCTGTTCCTTGCCTTCGCGATCCAGATATTTGACCGTGACTTTCGCGGGGCGTTCGACCTCCGCGTAGTAGTCGGGAATGGAAAGGCAGCCTTCCTCATAGACGGACCGGTCGTCCGAGGAGCTGACAATCTCCGGATTGATGAAGACGAGCGGCTGCTTATCCTCGCCTTCCTTCGACAGATCGATGACGAGCATGCGGCGCGCAATGCCAATCTGGATCGCGGCAAGGCCGATGCCCGGTGCGTCGTACATGGTTTCCAGCATGTCGTCGGAGAGCCGCTGGAGATCGGCGTCGACCCGCTCGATCGGCTTGGAAACCTGACGGAGAACCGGATCGGGAAGAATGATGAGTGGCTTGATGGTCATGGCGTTCCCATAACCCATCTTTTCACACTAGGGAATCATCCGCTGGGCAGGGATTGCGGTTTTTTGCAGCGGCTGCCCGGTTTTTGTCCGGATTGTCAGGCTGCGCGGCGAGCGGCACCCGCAACCTGACGGCCTTCGGCGCGTGCGCGGAAACGCTGCAGCAGCTCAATGAGGTTTTCGACCTCATCCTTCAGCCTGCGGGTTTCGGCGGACGTACGCTCGACCATGCCAGAATTCTGCTGGGTGATGGTGTCCATATTGCGGATCGCCACGCTCACCTCGTTGACGCCGGTCGCCTGATCGCGCGCAGCGGCGGCGATATCTGCAACGAAGCTGTTGATGATGTCGATGCGGCTGATCATGTCGCTCAGCGCCTCACCGGTGCTGCTGACGATGTTGACGCCCTCGTTCACCTGCGTGGAGCTTTCAGAGATCAGGTTCTTGATCTCCTTGGCGGCATCGGCCGTGCGCTGGGCAAGCTGACGAACCTCCTGCGCGACGACGGCGAAGCCCTTGCCTGCATCACCGGCACGGGCGGCTTCGACGCCGGCGTTCAGCGCCAGCAGGTTGGTCTGGAAAGCGATCTCATCGATGACGCCGATGATCTTGGCGATCTCGGTGGAAGACTTCTCGATGCCGGCCATGGCCGAAACGGCGCTGGTGACGAGTTCGCCGGAATTCTTGGCTTTCTCCTGCGTTTCGCGCACGGCGCCAGACGCCTTCTCGGCATTGGCGGCGGTCTGGCTGACGCTGACGGAGAGCTGCTGCAGCGCGGCCGAGCTTTCTTCGACGCCGGCTGCCTGCTGCGCGGTGCGCAAGGCGAGATCGTCCGTCGCCTTGGACATCACATCGGCACCTTCGAGAATGTAGCTGGAGGTCGCGCGGACGGAAGTGAAAGAATCACGAAGGGCGCTGACAGCCCTGTTATAATCCTCTGCCATCTCACGAAAATTACCGGGCAGATCCGAGGGAAGCGTTGCTTCGAGATCGCCGCGCGACAGCGCTTCGAGGCCGCAGCGCAGATGTTCCAGCGCCAGCGCCTGATCGGCTTCGGAGCGGGCACGTTCTTGTTCCAGCGCGTGGCGTTTTTCCTCGAGCGCCTGGAGATAGACGGAGATGGAATAATCCATGTCGAGCATCGCCGCCTTGATGACGGCAGTCAGCTTTTCGGCGAGCGCCTTTCCCTGCTGGCGGGCAAAGAGCGATGGCCACTGCTTTTCCATCAGGCCGCGGACGAGCTCCGACATGACAAGCGCATAACCGCCGATATACCAGCGCGGCTCCAGGCCGATGCGGGCATGGGTGCGGCCGACGGCCGTGACGCCGCTCACATAGCGCTCGTCGAAATTGCCGCCAGAAAGATTGCCCCAATGCTCCTGCTGACGCTTCTTGGCGTGGCCCATATGAGCCCTGTCGGAGAAAAAGCCTGCGACAGCCGGGGTCTTTGCAAGCTTGCCGTAAAATTTGTCTAGTGCGCCGCCGAGAAGCTCCGAGATCGCCGGCCGCAGCTCCCGCAGGTTCTTGCGCGCCTCATCGTCAAGCTCAATGAAGTCAAGGCGCTGCCTGAGGGCATTGTCGGTCTGCTGGGGAGTCATGGACGATCTCTATCTGGCGCGAATGCGGAGGGGATAACGACGCCAGATTTGGCGAATATGGTTGAGCAATCGTTAAACGCATCGCTAATTTTTCTTCTGTTACAGCGAAGTAGCTGGATAGCACTGAAAAGGCCAGCGTGGACTGTTCACGTTTTGATCTGGATATCGCCGGCCATTTTGTTATGGTGTGGTATGACCATGACACCCGACTCACTCACCATTTCCCTGCCCATACTGAGCCCTGGCGTGCTTGCGCTCGCTGGCGGTGCGCTCGCCGTCATCATTCTCGTGACGATCGTGTTTGCGCTGCGCAGCGCCGGCATTCGTCGCGAAGAGGCAGAAGAGGCCAATCTTCGCGCTGCAGAAAGCGAAGCGCGCATGGCCGAACTTCTGAAAATTCAGGCCGAGATGCAGGGGCGCATCTCGACCATGACGGAAGTCTTTGGTGCACGGCAGGCCGAGCTCAATCAGGCGATCAATCAGCGGCTCGACGGCATGTCGCAACGCATGAACTCGACGCTGACCGAGCAGACCAAATCGACGCATGACAACCTGCAGAAGCTGCAGGAGCGCCTGGCGGTGATCGATGTCGCCCAGAACAATATCCAGACGCTCGCCAAGGATGTCGTCGGGCTGCAGGCCATTCTTTCCAACAAGCAGACGCGCGGAGCCTTCGGCCAGTCCCGCATGGAAACGATCGTCGCCGATGGCCTGCCTATGGGCGCCTATGCCTTCCAGCAGACGCTTTCCAACGGCTCGCGACCGGACTGCACGATCCGAATGCCGAACGGAGCACCGCCGCTCGTCATCGATGCCAAATTTCCGCTCGAAGCGTGGAACGCGATCCGCGATGCAGGCGGACCGGATGCGGGCAAGCTTGCCGCCCAGCAGTTTCGCCGAGACATGGAAGTCCATATCAAGGATATTTCCGAGAAATATCTGATCCAGGGAGAGACGCAGGACACGGCTTTCCTCTTCGTTCCCTCGGAATCGATCTTCGCTGAAATTCACGAGAATTTCGAGGCGATCGTGCAGAAGGCTCACCGCGCACGTGTCGTCATCGTCTCGCCTTCGCTCTTGATGCTGTCAATCCAGGTCATCCAGGCCGTTCTGAAAGACCAGCGCATGCGGGCACAGGCGCACGTCATCCAGGGCGAAGTCGCCCTCCTCATGGACGATCTCGGCCGGCTCGACGAACGCGTGCGCAAGCTGCAAGGACATTTTTCCCAGACGCAGCGCGACGTGGACCAGATCATTACCTCGGCGGACAAGCTCACCAAGCGCGGCGCGAAGATCGAGGCGCTGGAATTTGAAGCGAGTGGTGACGGCAAACAGGCGCAGGTGAGTGAGCCGCCGGCGAAATCTGTCGAAAGCAGGACCGGACTGCTTAAGCTCAGGGTGGTTGACGAGGAGTGATCCCTTCGGCAGTGTCGCGCCCGAAGCAAGGGACGGACATTCCATGATCACAGTATTCGGCTCCATCAACATGGACCTCATCGCCACCACCGAGCGCCTGCCGAAGCCCGGCGAAACGGTTGCCGGCAACAGCTTTGCGACGGCAGCCGGCGGCAAGGGCGCCAATCAGGCGCTCGCTGCCCGACGCGCGGGCCGCTATGTCCATATGGCAGGCGCTGTCGGCAAGGATGCCTTTGCCGAGGACGCCCTTGACCTGCTCGATGGCGCCGGCACTGATCTTTCCCTCGTCAGCCATGTCGAGGGACCGACCGGCATAGCCCTCATTCTCGTCGGTGGCGACGGCGAGAACATGATCGCGGTCATTCCCGGCGCGAACGGCAAGGTGAGCGGCGACAATGCCGAGGCTGCCGTCAACGCCATGAACGAGGGCGATATACTCATGCTGCAGCTCGAAATTCCGGTCGAGGCGGTCGAACGTGCGCTTGCTGCCTCTCGCGCCAAGGGCATTACCAGCATTCTCAATCTCGCGCCGCTCATTCCGGATGCGCCGCGTCTCGGCCGGCTGGCCGACATCGTCATTGCCAACGAGACCGAATTCGAGCGGCTGGCGGGACAGGAAAACATGACTGCCGACGATCGCGAGGCGGCATTGGAGCGCCTGCATGCGGAAACCGGCCAGACCTTGATCGTCACGCTCGGCGGCGATGGGGTCATCGCGATCCGGGGTGGCAAGATTTCTCGCGCGCAAGGCCTGATCATCGAACCTGTCGACACTGTCGGAGCAGGCGATACGTTCTGCGGCTACTTCGCCGCAAGCCTCGATGAGGGGCTGGATTTCGACTCGGCGCTGCGCCGCGCAGCGGTCGCCGGTTCGCTCGCTTGCCTGAAGCCGGGCGCTCAGCCCTCCATTCCGCTCGCAGCCGAGGTCGCAGACAGAATATAGTCCAGTCCAGCCGCGAACTGGTTATGAAACACGGCCCCTAGTTTTGGGGTGGTGTGCAGGATTTGCTGCCGAGACATATAGAATTTCATTCAAATTTAAGAGGTTTCCGGCGATCCTTCGGGCGATCACCGCCTCGCTCATCGTCGAGGCGGTCACCCCCAATGGCAGCTCCATGATAGAGCGTGCCTTACCCGCTGCGCCGGAGAATGGCCCTTCGGTGCGTCCTTGCCCCGAGGAACCTATGTTCATTTTCAGAATGAAATCGCTTGCGGCGAAGCTCATCGTCATTACCGGCGCCGCCATTGCACTGGTGCTTGTCGTTTCGAACCTCTTCCTCATCGACCAGACCCGTAACCGCGTCCAGACCCTGACGCTGGATCAGGCTAACTCGGAAGCCAAATCGATCGCCAATGAGATTGCAGCCAATGTCGGGGAGCTCGCGAGCGCTGCCCGCACCATGTCGGGCGTCGTCGGACGCGGGCATGAAGGCAAGATCCTCGACCGCAAGGGCATCATCAGCATTTTGAAGGCCAATCTCGAACAGAACGCTTTCGCCTTCGGCAGCTGGTTCTGCGAGCAGCTTGGCGCCTTCGACGGCAAGACCACGGAAATCGCCAACAACAACGACGAAGGCACCAACAAGGTCGGCGCCTTTACGCCCTACTGGTCGAAGACCAGGACCGGCGACATCCAGTTCTCGACCTTCGACAACGATTACACCGCCGAATGGTGGAAGCTTGCTGCCGATAGCGGCAAGGGCGCGATCACCGCGCCCTACCTCGCCGAAGGCACCGACGTTCCCACGCTGCTGACCTCGATTGCCTATCCGGTCATGTCCGGCGGCAAGATGATCGGCGTGGAAGGCGTCGATATTTCGCTGAAGTCGCTCACCGATAAGGTGCAGGCGCTGCGCCCCTTCGGCTCCGGCCGTGTGACGCTGATCGCCCAGAACGGCAATTGGATCGTCGCTCCGACCCCCGACCTGATGTCGAAGCCTTATGGCGACAATCCTGGCTCGGCTGACGTGAAGGCTGCGCTTTCCTCCATGAAGGTCGGCCTCGTCAAGAACCTCAGCTTCGATGGCCTCGATCCCTTCGACCGTGTCGTCTATCCCTTCGCCGTTCCCGGCCTGAACGCCAACTGGGTCGTGCTGGTCGACGTCCCGCACACGGCGATGAATGCGCCGGTTCAGGACCAGACCTTCATGATGGTCATCAACGGCATCATCGTGCTCGGCGCCGTGCTGCTCGCCCTTTACTTCGCCGTCCGCTCGCTGGTTCAGCGTCCGCTCGCTGGCCTCGTTTCCAGCGTCAAGGCGCTGAGCGACGGAAAATACGACGAAACGGTTGCCGGCCAGAACCGTGCCGATGAAATCGGCTCGGTCGCCAAGGCTCTCGAAGGCTTCCGCTTCGCGCTTGCCGATACGCGGCGTCTCGAAGCCGAGGCCGACAATCAGCGCCTCGCGGCCGAAACCGAACGCGGTCGCTCGGAATCGGAACGCCAACAATCGGTCAACCTGCAGCGTCACATCGTCTCGATCGTCGGTGCAGGCCTTTCCGAACTGTCACAGGGTAATCTCGGCCACCGCATTACAGAGGAATTCCCCGGCGAATACGGCAAGCTGAAGCAAGACTTCAATGCCGCTCTGGCAAGCCTCGAGGAAACCATCAATACGATGAGCCTCAGCGTCGTCAATATCGGCTCCGGTACGGGCGAAATCAGCAATAGCGCCTCCGACCTTGCCAAGCGCACCGAGCAGCAGGCGGCAAGCCTGGAAGAGACGGCGGCAGCGCTCAACGAGCTGACCGCCCAGGTCAATTCCAGCGCCGAGAACGCCCGGACGGCCGCTGACAACGTCAATCTCGCCTGCGAAGACGCCGAGAAATCAGGTGAAGTGGTGCAGAAGGCGATTGCCTCCATGCACGGTATCGAACAGTCGTCGACGGAAGTTTCGCGCATCATCGGCGTCATCGACGAAATCGCCTTCCAGACGAACCTCTTGGCTCTGAACGCTGGTGTCGAGGCTGCGCGCGCCGGTGAAGCCGGCAAGGGCTTTGCAGTCGTCGCGCAGGAAGTCCGGGAACTCGCCCAGCGTTCGGCGAATGCCGCCAAGGAGATCAAGACGCTGATCAACACCTCAGCCGTCCAGGTCAAGGAAGGCGTCGATCTCGTCGGGCGCGCCGGCGAGACGCTACACAAGATTGCCGAGCAGGTGATGGGCATCAACGGTCTCATCCGCCAGATCTCAGCTTCGGCCAGCGAACAGGCCGTCGGCCTGAAGGAGATCAACCAAGCCGTGAACCAGATGGATCAGGTCACGCAGCAGAACGCCGCGATGGTGGAAGAAACCACCGCAGCCAGCGTGACACTGAACGACGAGGCTCAGACGCTGAAAACACTGGTCACCCGTTTCCGTGTCTCCAGCCAGGGCAATGCCGCGGCAGCACTGCGCTCCACCGCACAGCAGATGCGCGCACCGGCTGCGCCGACACCACGCGCCGCTGCTCCGGCACCGCGCCGGGCCGTTGCCCAGTCCCGCGGCTCGGCCGCTGTGGCCCAGGACAATTGGGAAGAGTTCTGATTGCTGGTCGCATAACAAGAAAAAGGCGCCTGATCACTCGGGCGCCTTTTGCATTCCGGATAGATCGCCAGCTTCAGGCAGCGTTCGACGTCTGCTCTTCGTTGAGGAAGGCATAAATCGCCGAGGCGGAGTCGGTCGCGCGCAGCTTGGCGACCAGATCATGATCGCGCAGCACGCGCGCGATGCGCGAAAGCGCCTTCAGGTGATCGGCGCCGGCGCCTTCCGGCGCCAGCAGCAGGAACACCAGATCGACCGGCTGGTCGTCCAGCGCTTCGAAATCGACCGGCTGTTCAAGCCGGGCGAAAATACCGACGATGGAGTGAATATTGACGAGCTTGCCGTGGGGAATGGCGATGCCGTTGCCGACGCCGGTCGAGCCCAGGCGTTCGCGCTGCAGGATCACATCGAAGATTTCCCGTTCGGAAAGCCCGGTAGTCCTGGAGGCTTTTGCTGCCAATTCCTGAAGCAACTGTTTCTTGGAATTTACCCTGAGGGCGGGAATGATCGCATCCTGGTGCAGCAAATCTGCCAATGCCATTTCTTTTTCCTTCTGTCGCCAAGACCAAGCTTCCGAGGGAGCCGCGCCCTGCGCCACTCCCTCGCCCTGATCTCAGCCTTTGATATTGGCCGAATCGATCCAGCCAATATTTCCGTCGTGACGACGGTAAACGATGTTGAGCTGTTCTTTGCCGGGGCTGCGGAACAGGAGAAGCGGCTCGTCGGTCATGTCGAGCGCCATGACGGCGGTTGCGACGGACATCGTCTTCAGCTGCTTCGTACTTTCGGCGACGATAGCCGGAGCGAAATCGTCCGGGACCTCGTCTTCATGATCGGGAACCGCGTCCATGACCGTGTAGGCGACTTCTGCAAAGCCGCTGCCGTTCAGATGATTTCCGGAGTGGTGATCCTTGAGCTTCCGCTTGTAGCGGCGCAGGCGCTTCTCGATACGCTCGGATGCCGCATCAAAGGCAATCTGCGGATCCATGGCCTCGCCTGCTGCATGCAGCACGACGCCGCTATCGAGATGAAGCTTGCAATCAGCGGAAAAACGAGAATTCGACTTTTCCACGATCACCTGACCGGAATATCCCCCGTCGAAGTATTTCGTGACGGCCAAACCAATTTGGTCCTCGATCTTTTGACGGAAGGAGTCACCAATTTCCATATGTTTACCGGATACACGCACACTCATGGAGTTTCCCTTCTTATGGTCGTTTGCGAGTATCAGTTTACGCCAAGCCTCAACCTCATCCAAGCACTTCGCGCAATCTCAAGCAAGATGAGCTCAAGTCTGCGTGTCCCTGGTGCCTTGAGGATGATGGGGATAATGCCCGGATGCCCTTCGCTGCTCCGATTGCGGCGGGCTTCTAGCGACGGCCTCCCGGAAAGTCAATAGCCCGCCAAAGCGATGTCTAGTATACGCGGAAAACGTGCAGTGAAAATCCCATAAAATGGGGACGCCTCCGCCATCAGCGGCTCCAAGCGGCGATCAATGACTCGCCCAAGCATTGCAAATCAGAAACCGGCGACCTTGGCCAGCGCTCGCTTTTCCCTACGGCGTTGGACAGAAGAGGCGATGTTCATCGCCTCGCGGTATTTGGCGACCGTACGGCGGGCAAGATCGATCCCACCCTTCTTGAGCATATCGACGATGTCGTCGTCGGAAAGCACCGCATCGGGGTTTTCCTGCAGGATCAGCGTGCGAATCTTGTGGCGGACTGCTTCAGCCGAATGGCTGTCACCGCCCTCGACGGCGCTGATCGAAACCGTGAAGAAATATTTGAGCTCGAAGAGCCCGCGCGGCGTCAGCATGTACTTATTCGAGGTGACGCGGCTGACCGTCGATTCATGCATCTTGATCGCCTCGGCCACTGTCTTCAGGTTCAGCGGCCGCAGATGATCGACGCCGTGCAACAGGAAGGCATCCTGCTGGCGCACGATCTCGCTCGCCACCTTCATGATGGTCTTGGCGCGCTGGTCGAGGCTGCGCGTCAGCCAGTTGGCGCTCTGCAGGCATTCGGAGAGGAAGGCATGATCCTCGCCGTTCTTCGCTACGTGCGAAAAATAGGACTGGTTGACGAGGACCCGTGGCAGCGTATCCGGATTGAGCTCGACCAGCCAGCCACCATCCGAGGAGGGGCGGACCACAACATCGGGCATGATCGCCTCTGAAACGCCGGCCTCGAAACCGCTGCCGGGCTTCGGATTGAGCTGGCGGATTTCTGCGAGCATGTCGAGCAGGTCTTCCTCATCGACGCCACAGAGGCGCTTCAGCGTGGCGAAGTCACGCCGTGCCAGCAATTCGAGATTTTCGACCAGCGCCTGCATGGCGGGATCGTAACGATCCTTCTGGCGGAGCTGAATCGCCAGGCATTCGGCGAGATTGCGGGCAAAGACGCCTGGCGGATCGAGCGTCTGCAGTGCCGAGAGCACACGCTCGATATCTTCTGCATCAGTACCGAGACGCTCGCCGGCTTCGGCGACATCTGCCTGCAGATAGCCCGCATCGTCAAGCTGATCGACCAAATTCTGGGCGACGAGGCGATCAGCCATATCGGGCAACACAAAGGGTATCTGCTGGGCAAGATGATCGCGCAGGGACACTTGGCCGGCGACAAAATCATCAAGATCGTAATTGTCAGCACCTTCGGCGCTGCCTGGCATCGACTTCCACTGGCTGACGAGTTCCGGGGCATCAAGCCGCTGCGGCGCCCCGTCATCCGGGAAGACATTGGTGTAATTGGCGTCCAGCTCATCGCTCAGCCGGCTCGGGCTGCCATTGTCGTACCAGTCGGCGGAAAGCGTTTCGTCGCGGCCTTCATAATCGCCGTCGCCCGCATCCTCCGATTGCGGGGGGTGGGGTTCGTCGGCGGCTTCGCCACGTTCGCCGGACTCACCTTCGCCCGACGGGAATTCAAGGAGCGGATTCTTCTCCACTTCCTGGGCGATAAATTGCGTGAGTTCGACATGCGTCATCTGCAGCAACTGGATGGACTGCATCAGTTGCGGTGTCATCACCAGGGACTGGTTCTGTCGCAGAAAAAGATTGGCAGACAGGGCCATGGCGGACGCGAAACTCCCTCGACTCCTCCAGGAAACCGCGCCCGATCAAGTTTTCAGGCCACGGAAATCCAAGTTGGCCCAAAAATTGCTTTTTTATCCTATTTGGTCAAGCGGAACCTATACCGCAGCCGTAATTTTCTGTCGCCCCGGATTGGTTCAGAGACTGAAATTGTCGCCCAGATAAAGCCGCCGCACTTCCGGATTGTTGACGATGTCGTTCGCACGCCCATGCGTCAGCACTTCGCCGGCATGAATGATATAGGCCCGGTCGATCAGTCCCAGCGTCTCACGCACATTGTGGTCGGTGATCAAAACACCGATACCGCGTGCCGTCAAATGATGCACGAGGTTCTGAATATCGGCAACCGAGATCGGGTCGACACCGGCAAAGGGTTCGTCGAGCAGCATGAAAGTCGGGTCGGTCGCAAGCGCACGAGCAATTTCCAGGCGTCGGCGCTCACCGCCCGAGAGAGCCACGGCCGCACTCTTGCGGAGCTTGGCGATGTGAAACTCCTCAAGCAATTCGTCCAGCTTGCGCTCGCGCGCCGCCTTGTCCTTTTCATGGACCTCGAGGACGGCGCGGATATTCTCCTCCACTGTGAGCCCACGGAAGATCGAGGCTTCCTGCGGCAGGTAGCCGACGCCGAGGCGTGAGCGGCGATACATCGGCATCGTCGTCACATCGTTGCCGTCGATTTCGATCGTTCCCTCATCGACCGGCACGAGGCCGGTGATCATGTAGAAACAGGTCGTCTTGCCGGCGCCGTTCGGCCCCAAGAGACCGACCGCCTCACCACGTCGCACCACGAGTGAAACGCCATTGACGACGCGCCTCGTCGCGTAGGTCTTGGTCAGACCGCGCGCGATCAGCGTGCCCTGATAACGGGCCTTATCGACAGGAGCGGTCGCGGCTTCCGACGCGGCGCTACCGGACTTGGTGGATAACGAGAATAACTTCACGTGAAAGGCCGACTTCTCAATTCTGCTTTGGCTGCTGACTCGGCTGCGATTTTGGATCGAGCTGAATCTGAACGCGACCACCGCAGCTTTCAAGCTCCGCCTGACCGGTCGCCATGTGAACGGTGAGCTGGCAGCCGGTAAAGACGTTCGGGCCATCGGTCAGAACGACTTTCTTACCCGTAAGGATGAAGACCTGCGAGGTCATATCGAAATTGCCGTCATCGGCGGTTGCCGTCTGCGTGCCCGAGGTCAGGTAAACCTTATCGGTCACCAGGATCTTGTCGATATCGGCACTACCAGAGGCAAGCGAGTTCGATTGTCCCGCCGCGGCCGGAGCCGTCTCCGCAGCAGGTGCCGGCGTGGCGGCAGCATCACCCGCTGCCGGCTGCTTCGACTTGTCCTTGTAGTAGACCGTCATCTTGCCGGCCTGCAGGGTCGTCGTCCCCTGAACGACCTTGACGTCGCCGGTGAAGAGCGCCGTGTGTTCCTGATCATGGATTTCCAGCTTGTTGCTTTCAATCTGGATCGGCTGGTCGCTGGAAAGTTTCATCCCAGGCATCGTCGTCGACTGAGCGGCCGCCCCCGCGACCGAAAGGACGAAGGCAAGTGCGCCGGTGATGAAAGCTACGCCAGTCTTACGAGTTGAAATGCGACAATCTTTTGTCATTTGACCCGGCTCTTTAGGTGCCCTGTTTGTGGATGGTGGATGATTCAACATTCATGCGAACATTCCCCTCGAATGTGATCACGCGCCCCTTATCGGTTATATTCATCGACCGCGCAACAATCGAAGCATTGTCCTTGGTAATTCTGACGGGTTCGTCCGTCGACATGTTTCCGCCCTTGATATCAAGGTGTGCGGATCGGAAATTCGCAACGAGACCGCTGCTCAAAACGAGCGTGAACGGCGCCGTCATGTGCAGGTTGTCGGTGGCGCGGTTGAAATCCGCAGTCGTCGCCGTGACACGGGCCATCAGGCCGTCATTCATCGGCACCGCAGCCTTGATCGTCTCCAGCGTGATGAGGTCTGGATTGCGGATATCCTGCAGCGCGCGTTCGGCGAGCATCGAATAATTAATGCCATCGGAGTTGCGGCCGGCAATGGCCGGCTTTTCCATCACGACCTTGCCATTCTCGATCTTGGCACCCTCGATCTTGATGGTTTCCGGCAGGTAAGTGCGGATCACCGAGACGGCGACGAAGATGAGGGAAATGATGAGGGCTGCGACGGGCAGCAAAAACTTGAGGCGGCGGACACGCGCGGAATGGAACCGGGCAAGGCCATAGGCGCTGTCCTTTGGCCCTGCGTATGCGGGCTTCCCGTTGTTCCTGAGGGTATCGAGCATATGCCTGGTCCGTTTGTGATGATCGTGCCGCTTATATAGCAATGCCGGGCGCCAATCACAGTTCGTTTCGCATTATTACATTGGCTTGCCAATATGGATTTTTTTCTGCAACAAGCAACTAAACCGAAAATAGCAGGTTTCCAGGCATTTTCCCGGGGAAGCTTGCGCCTTATCTCCCCAGCGGCGGAATACCGCCGTTGGGTTTCGTCTCTGGAGGTTGGAATGGACAGCTCGATCATCGCAGACCGCCGGCTGCTGCGCCGCAGGCTTGGCTTCTGGCGCCTTGTCGCGGTCGTGCTGCTCGTTGCGCTCGGCTTTGCGCTTTACAGTTTTGCCTTCGGCGAAAGCAGCACCGCGCGGCCCCATATCGCCCATGTGACAATCTCCGGCCTGATCACCGATGACGACGAGCTGCTCGAGCGGCTGGAAAAGATCAAGGACAACGATCAGGCCAAAGCAGTCGTGATCTCGATCTCTTCGCCCGGCGGAACGACCTATGGCGGTGAGAAGATATTCAAGGCGATCCGGGCGATTGCGGAGAAAAAGCCCGTCGTCTCGGACGTCAGGACGCTTGCAGCCTCTGCGGGGTACATGATCGCGACGGCTGGCGATACGATCATTGCCGGCGAAAGCTCGATCACCGGCTCGATCGGCGTCATTTTCCAGTATCCGCAGGTTCGACCGCTGCTCGACAAGCTCGGCGTCTCGCTGCAGGAGATCAAATCCTCCCCGCTCAAGGCCGAGCCCTCGCCGTTCCACGACACCAGCGAGGAAGCCAAGACCATGATCCGCAACATGGTTCTCGACAGCTACGACTGGTTCGTCAATCTCGTTGCCAACAGGCGCAAATTGCCGCACGAGGAAGTGCTGAAGCTTGCAGACGGCACGATCTATACGGGCCGGCAGGCGCTGAAGGTGAAACTCATCGATGCGGTCGGTGGGGAGCCCGAAATCCGCGCCTATCTGACCTCCCGGAACGTCAGCGACAAACTGCCGGTCGTTGACTGGGACAAGAAGAGCAGCACGCCCTTCCTGCTCGCAGGGGCTGTTTCGCGGTTGATTACGATCCTTGGTTATGGTGATCTTGTCAAAGGCCAGGATCTCAACGGCATCCTGCCCCCAAAGTTGCTCCTTGACGGGCTGCTTTCAGTTTGGCAGGTTGGCCAGGATTGAATAAGAAATCAATAATTTAAGGGGGCGACCGTGATCAAGTCCGAATTGGTGCAGATTGTTGCGGCACGCAATCCGCACCTCTACCATCGTGATGTGGAAAATATCGTCAATGCGGTCCTCGACGAGATCACTGATGCGCTTGCTGCCGGCAACCGCGTCGAACTGCGCGGCTTCGGCGCGTTTTCGGTCAAGAACCGCCCTTCCCGCTCCGGCCGTAACCCGCGCACCGGCGATACTGTCTTCGTCGAGGAGAAGTGGGTTCCCTTCTTCAAGACCGGCAAGGAACTGCGCGAGCGCCTGAACCCTGGCCAGGCCGACGAAGAGGATTGATCCTCGGAGACGGGCATCAAGCCGCACTTGAACTTCGTCGCCGCACGTCTATTCTGGCGCCCATGAAGCTTGCCTTCGCCAAACCGGCGCGGAGAACGACATGACCAAGAAGATTGTCAACCTTTTGATTTTACTGCCGCTTGGCGTCATCCTGATCATTTTCTGCGTTGCCAACCGGCAGAGTGTGACGCTCGCCTTCAATCCGTTCCGGCCGGAAGATCAGGTTCTTTCTCTCGCCGCGCCCTTCTTCGTTTTTCTGCTGATTGCCTTTATCCTCGGCATGCTGGTGGGTTCGGCTACGACCTGGTTCAACCAGAGCAAACACCGCAAGCGCGCCCGCCTCGAGGCCAAGGAAGCGATCCGCTGGCAGGGCGAAGCAGACCGCCACAGGACGCGTGCGGAAGAGATTGCCGGGCAGTTGCCCTCGCGGTGATTGCTTCTATTCCCCTGATGCCGGAACGAAACTCAGTTCTTCATAGTCGCCTTCGGTCGAGGCGCCCCTGCCGGTGACCTGAAAGCCATGTGCCAGATAGAAGGCCTTGGCGTGGCGGTTGTTGACGAGGCATTTCAGCCGATACGGGTGCTTTGGCCAGGCGGGAAGCGATTGCAGCAAGGCGGTTCCCGCGCCTTTGCCCTGAAACTCGGGCAGAATGTAGAGCATGTGGATGAAATCATCCGCCGCCCAGATCGAGATGAAACCGGCTATTCTCCCATCTTCTCCCTCGCAGACGGAAACGATCTCGCCATTCGTATGGGCGGCAAAATCTTCCTGATAAAAATTGCCGGGATCGACCCAGGTAAAGGTCTGGCGCCGGACGGACAGGTAGATGTCAGCAAGCTGCATCACATCTTCGGGGCGGTTTGGTCGGATTTTCCAGCTCATCGGTCTTGCGTAAAAGGGATTATCAGGGATGCCAAGTCTTCGAGCTACAGCATCGGCCCGAAAATCGGAATCGATTTTCGGAAAGCCTGATGCGTAGATTCAAAGAGGTAGAGCGTCCTTTGTGCGTCCGAATGGACGCACGGCGCTCTAGCCTGCAGCCTTTTCGACAACGGCAGCATTGAAATTTCCCCAGAAGCGACGAGCGAGCTTTTCCAGCGTGGCACGGATCAACCGGCTGCCGATCTCGGCAATCCGGCCTCCGGTATCGCCGTCGGCTTCATAGCGCAGAAGAGTATGCAGCCCCTCATCGACCAAGGTAACATCGGCCTCTCCTTTGGCGAAGCCGGCAATGCCGCCCCGCCCTTCCGCGGCGATGGTGTAACTGCGCGGCGCGTCGACATTCGAAAGTCTGATCTCGCCGTTGAAGGTCACTGAAAACAGGCCGAAGCCGACTTTGACAGTTGCCAGGAATTGCGTCGGCGACAGTTTTTCCACACTCTGGCAGCCGGGGATGCATTGCCTGATGATATCGGGATCGTTCATGGCCGCCCACACGACATCCCGCGACGCGGCGATGCGTTCCTCCCCGATCAGGTCCATCAGCAATTCCCCATTTCCATAGCTGGACCATATCATGATGGGAAAGCGCTTTGCCAAGGTCAGACAGGATGCTATTTGCACTGGCTCAATCGAATTTAAGACGCGGAAGACCACGTTGAAACAAAGAGAACGCCGGCCCGGCGCGAAGACGGCGGCAGGCCCTTCCGGCGGACGCCGCGCCGATGCGCGGCCGGCAAGATCGGAAAAGCCGACGGCAAAGGCCGCCCCTGCGCGGAATCAGCGTCCACCGGCAGCGGTTCCGGCCGCAATCGAACGTCCGTTGACGGTCCGTACTGGCGACCGGCCGGCCGAGCGCGTGCCTGTCATCTTGGAGACGATGGGTGCGGGCGATTTCCATCTGATCGACAGCGGCAACGGCCAGAAGCTCGAGCAATACGGCCCCTACCGGATCGTCCGGCCCGAAGGTCAGGCGCTGTGGCAGCCGTCGCTGCCCGCTCATGTCTGGGAAAAGGTCGATGCCGTCTTCACCGGAGATACGGATGAAGAGGGCACGGGACGCTGGCGTTTTCCGAAGGAAGCGCTTGGCGAAACCTGGCCGCTCAATCTGCTCGGTGTCGATTTCTTCGGCCGCTTCACCTCTTTCCGTCACGTCGGCGTCTTTCCCGAGCAGATCGTTCACTGGAGCTGGATGAAGAACCAAGTGGAGAGCGCCGGCCGTCCGCTGAAGGTATTGAACCTCTTCGGTTATACGGGCGTCGCCTCGCTGGTTGCCGCAGCGGCCGGTGCAGAGGTCACCCATGTCGATGCCTCGAAGAAGGCGATCGGCTGGGCGCGCGAAAACCAGGCGCTGGGGCGCATGGAGAAGCTGCCGATCCGCTGGATCTGCGAGGATGCGATGAAGTTCATCCTGCGCGAGGAGCGCCGCGGCAGCCAGTACGACATCATCCTCACCGACCCGCCGAAATTCGGCCGCGGGCCGAACGGCGAGGTCTGGCATCTGTTCGAACATCTGCCGCTGATGCTGGATATCTGCCGTGAAATCCTGTCGCCGAAAGCGCTCGGGCTGGTGCTGACGGCCTACTCGATCCGAGCGAGCTTCTATTCCATCCACGAGTTGATGCGCGAGACGATGCGCGGCGCCGGCGGGGTGGTCGAATCCGGCGAACTCGTCATCCGCGAGGCGGGCCTCGACGGCAAGACGCCGGGTCGCGCGCTTTCCACCTCTCTCTTTTCCCGCTGGGTGCCGAAATGAACGAATTCCACGATCGCGGCCCCCGCAAGGTCGGGCAAGTGAAGGAAGTCACCTCGCTTGCCAATCCTGTTATCAAGGATATCAAGGCGCTGACCAACAAGAAGTCGCGCGAGGAGAGCGGCACCTTCATGGCCGAAGGCCTGAAGCTTGTCATCGATGCGATCGAGCTTGGCTGGACCATCCGCACGCTCGTCTATGCGAAGGCTGCCAAGGGCAAGCCGCTGGTCGAGCAGATGGCGGCAAAGACGGTGGCTTCCGGCGGCCTCGTGCTCGAAGTCAGCGAAAAGGTGCTCTCCTCGATCACCCGGCGCGACAATCCGCAGATGGTGGTCGGTATCTTCGAAAACCGCTGGAAGGCGCTGAAGCATATCCGGCCGAAGGAAGGCGAGACCTGGGTGGCTCTCGACCGCGTGCGCGATCCCGGCAATCTCGGAACGATCATCCGCACCGCCGATGCGGCCGGTGCGTCCGGCGTCATCCTTGTCGGCGAGACGACCGATCCTTTCTCTCTGGAAACGGTGCGCGCCACGATGGGCTCGGTTTTCGCCGTTCCGGTCGCTCACGCGACCGCAGAGGAATTCATCGCCTGGAAGAGACAGGCCGGCGTCTCGGTCGTTGCGACCCACCTTGCCGGCTCGGTCGACTACCGCACGATTGATTACACGAAGAAGCCGGTCGTACTGCTGATGGGCAACGAACAATCCGGCCTGCCGGATCAGCTCGCCAAGGAGGCGGATGCGCTTGCCCGCATTCCGCAGCAGGGCCGCGCCGATTCCCTCAATCTGGCCGTTGCCACCGCCGTCATGCTTTTCGAGGCACGCCGCCATCTCCTCTCACTGTCCGAGGGCAAATGACCGACCAGACGACCGTGCGCCCGGCGCTCTTCTCGCGACCCCTGCCAATCCTGATCTTCATCTTGGTCGCCGTTCTCCTCGACCAGATCATCAAGATTGCCGTCGACCTCTACCTGCCGCTGCAGGAAGCCGTGCCCGTCATTCCGATGCTGGCGCTCTACCGCACCTACAATCTCGGCGTCGCCTTCTCGATGCTGTCGGGCATGGATGGCTGGTTCATCGTCGGCATGCGCCTGATCATCGTCGCCTTCGTGCTTTATCTCTGGCATCGCACGTCCAAGGATCGCTGGCTGGCGCATCTTGGCTATGCGCTCATCATCGCGGGGGCGATCGGCAATCTCATCGACCGTTTCGCCTATGGGCATGTGATCGACTACATTCTCTTCCATACGGAAACCTGGTCCTTCGCCGTCTTCAATCTGGCCGACAGCTTCATCACCGTCGGCGCCGGCTGCGTCATCCTCGACGAGATGCTGCAAAAGCCGAAAAAGGCGGATCGCTAAATTTTTAGCGGATTCCTGAAAACATTCGGAACGGGCGATATGTTAGCTGTATTGCATGCAGAGTATGGCGCAGCTACAGGAACGATTGTCCGCCACATTCGGCGGAGCCGCCGATAGGGCCTATCAGGGCCGCACGGCGGGTGAATTGTCGCCGGCTCTTCTTCGCTCCCGGCATCCATTGATCTTCCACTGGCTCGGCGGATCGGGTCTTCTTTCGGCGATCCTGCTGCTGCTGCTTTCCCACTGGGGCGGTCCGCTCATGGCTGGCCTCGGCCTCATCCTGATTGCTGCCATTGCAGGTTATCTTGCTCTTCTTTTCAGGACCGGAAACAGGTCCGGCGGCCGCGGCCCGGAGACGCCGGAACACGTCGATGCGACCGGCCTGCTCGGCACGGTCCATGACGTGCTCGACGATATCGTCGTCACCCGCATGATGGACCGGCGCATCATTGGCGCCAACGAGACGTTCCGCCGCCTCACGGGGCGCGCAAAACCCGAAGGCCAGACCTGCGAAGAGATCGGCCTTGCCTTCCGCCCCGGCCCGCTGCCGCATCGTTACGACGTGGAGATTTCCACTCCGGCCGGCCAGCGCATCTTTCTCTGGCGCGATGTCGTGACCCGCGACCCGGCAAACGGGCGCCTGCTTCTGCAGAGCATCGCGCGCGATGTGACCGAAGAGCGGCTTGCCGCCGAAGGCCGCGAGGAAGCCCGGCAGAAGGCCGAATATAACAGCGCCGCCAAATCGCGGCTGCTCGCCACCGTCAGCCATGAAATCCGCACGCCTCTATCAGGCATTCTCGGCATGGCACATCTGATTTCCGAAACGAAGCTGACGCAGGAACAGCAGAATTATCTCACCAGTATCCGTCAGTCCGGCCATGCGTTGACCCAGCTCGTCGAGGATCTGCTCGACTTCTCGACCATTGAGGTCGGCCGTTTCCAACTCCGCCCACGATCGGAATCCTTGCGTAAACTCGTCGAGAGCGTTGTGGAGATGCTGGCTCATCGCGCTCATGAGAAAGGCATCGAAATCGGTGCGACCGTCTCTTCCGACGTGCCGGAGCTGATGAGCTTCGATCCGGCGCGCCTGCGGCAGGTGCTTTTCAACGTCATCGGCAATGCGGTGAAGTTCACGCAGGCCGGCGGCGTCTTCATCCGTGTCTCAAGAGCGGCCAACGAATTGCTGATATCGGTGACCGATACCGGACCCGGTATGACCGCGGAGGAGCAGGCGCGCATATTCGGTGAATTCGAGCAGGGCGGCAGCCTTGTCCAGAAGAGCAATGGCACGGGCCTCGGCCTTGCGATCTCCGCCCGCATCCTACGCGAGTTCGGCGGTTCGCTGGCAGTTGCAAGCGAAAGGGGCAAGGGCAGCCAGTTCACCATCCGCTTCCCGGCCGAGCTCTCCGAGGAAGATACCACGAGCCGGAATACATTGCTGGCAGGAAATAGTATCGTGCTGCTTGCCCCGGCGGGTGCGGCTCGCACGGCGATCGCCGAGACGATCACGACGCTCGGGGGGCGCTGCCATCTGGTCGCCGGCGGCGAGGCGGCGCGCGAAAGCCTGCTGTCGCTTGCCCGTAGCGGCGACCGGCCGACCGATATCATCGTCGACCACCGCATGTCCGAGGAGTTTTCGCTGCATATCGCCGATCGCACGGAGATTGCAGCGCTCGGCCTGCGCAAGGTGCTGCTCGTCAATCCGGAAGAGCGCAACTCGCATTCGCTCGACCTCTTCGATGCGTGGCTGATCCGACCGCTGCGCGAACAGTCGCTGATCGACGTCCTGCGCGGGCGCATGCGCGGCATGGAAAAGCGCGACGCGCTGAACGACAACCAACCGGGCATCGGCCTCTCGGTCGCAGAGCGCACGGCGACCGGCGACGGACTCTCCATCCTGCTCGGCGAGGACGACCCGATCAACGCCATGCTGGTGCGTGTCATGCTGGAAAAGGGCGGCCATTCGGTCCGGCATGTCGAGGATTTCGAATCTCTGCTGGACAGCGCGCTCGGTGACGATCGACCCGACATCATCATCAGCGATCTTTCCATGCCCGGCGGCAACGGTATCGACATGCTCGGACGCCTTCGCGGACACGAACGGCGGCTCGATCTTCAGCCGGTTCCGGTCATCGTTCTGACTGCGGATAAGAGCGACGAATCGCGGCGACAGGTCTTGCTCAACGGCGCCAATCGCGTCATGGTAAAACCGGTAGATCCGGTCAGGCTGCTCACCGAGGTACAGGCGGTCGTTGCTCTTTCAGCCCGCCGCGCTGAGGCGCGCTGAAGCTGGAGAAACCGGCACGTTTCTTGCGTGCACAAAATTCGGTATGTCACTTTCCTGTCGCATATAAGTGTTTTATGGCGTGTGATAAGCCGGCAACGGGAGAATCGCCATGTCTGTTGACATCCTCAATTGTGACGCTACCGCCGAGGCCTCCCGGCCGTCGACGGCTGCCGCCCCGAAGGAACACGATGTTCTCGGCCGCATCGGCAACCTCGAGACCCGCCTTGCCCGCAGTGCACGCGAAATCGATGCCGCACAGGCCGTGCGCTACCGCGTTTTCGTCGAGGAGATGAAAGCTCAGTTGCCGGCGGACGCCATGCGCCGCGAGCGCGACTTCGATGCCTATGACGCTTTCTGCGACCATCTTCTGGTTCTCGACCGCTCGATCGATGGCGATGCCGAAGACCAGATCGTCGGTACCTACCGCCTGCTCAGGCAGGAAATCGCCATGGCCAATGGCGGTTTTTACTCGGCTTCCGAATTTGCGATCGACGAACTGATTGCCCGTCATCCCGACAAGCGCTTCATGGAACTCGGGCGCTCCTGCGTGCTGCCGGAATACCGCACCAAACGCACGGTCGAACTGCTCTGGCAGGGCAACTGGGCTTATGCGCTGAAGCATGGCATGAGCGCCATGTTCGGCTGCGCCTCCTTCCCGGGGGTTCACCCGGAAAGCCACGCGCTGGCTCTTTCGTTCCTTTATCACAATGTGCTTGCCAAGGATGAATGGGCCGTTGGCGCACTGCCGCATCTGGCACGCGATATGGACCTGATGCCGGCTGAAGGCGTCAATCCGAAAAGGGCATTGATGGCGCTGCCGCCGCTGATCAAGGGTTACCTGCGCCTCGGCGCCATGGTTGGTTCCAGCGCAGTGGTCGACCAGGCCTTCAACACGACCGACGTGCTGATCGTGCTGCCGATATCCAGCATTTCCGATCGCTATTTGAACTATTACGGCGCAGACGCGGGCCGTTTCGCCAGCTAATCGCAGCATAGCCGTCGCTTGACGGCCAACAGCGATCCATTCATTCTCTTATGGCGTTTTCAGTAGGGCGCATCGGCAATGGTGCCGGCTGGGCTATGCCCGCCTACAAGATCAAAACCTTGCGCCATGCCGAATCTGGAAAACCTCAAGAAGAAAGCCAAGCAGTTCAAGCGGTGGCATCAGGATCGCTACTATCCTGTCGCCGCCGAGATCCGCTATTGGCTTACCCGCTACAGTCATCTCAGTGACCAGCAAATCCTCGCGCTTGAGTTCAAGCTTGCGGATGCACAGGAACTCGTGGCGGCGCAAGAGGGATTTGAAAGCTGGCCGGCGCTGAAAAAAGGACTCACCGATATGAGTACAACAGCGGAACAGAAACTCGCCTCCGAACCGACGCTCATCGACGCGCAGCCGCAGCTTTTCGTGAGCAATATCCAGGCCGCCTGCGATTTCTACTCACAAAAGCTCGGCTTCGACATCGCCTTCATCTACGGCGAACCGCCCTTCTATGCGCAAGTCGCTCGCGGCGCAGCGAGGCTGAACCTTCGCCGCGTCGAACTGCCGGCTTTCCATCCGGAGCTTCGTCAACGGGAGAAGGATATCCTTTCAGCGACGATAACGCTTGATGATGTAAAGACGTTGTTTCTCGAATACACAGCAAAGAATGTTCCGTTTCATCAGCCATTGAGACTAGAGCCCTGGGGTGCCAGAACCTTCATCGTCCGCGATCCGGATGAGAACCTGATTGCCTTTGCGGGCTAGAGCATTCGAGGGCGAACCGGATGCGCGCTCCGCCCTCTCCGTCAATCAGGAACCGGCGCCATAGGCCGCGATCGCAGCCATGTTGACGATATCGCTGTCCTTGGCACCCATCGAGGTGATCTGCACTGCCTTGTCGAGGCCGACGAGGATGGGGCCGATGACCGTCGAGCCGCCGAGTTCCTGCAGCATCTTCGTCGAAATCGATGCCGAGTGGAATGCCGGCATGACGAGGACGTTGGCCGGGCCGGAAAGACGGCAGAAGGGATATTGCTCCATCGCCTTACGGTTCAGAGCCACGTCAGCAGACATTTCACCATCATATTCGAAATCGACGCGGCGCTTGTCTAGGATCTTCACGGCCTCGCGGACACGCTCGGAACGTTCGCCCGAGGGATGGCCGAAGGTGGAATAGGCAAGCATTGCGATGCGCGGCTGGTAGCCCATGCGGCGCGCGAGGCCGGCGGCCTCCTCGGCAATATCGGCCAGTTCCTCAGCCGTCGGCATATCGTGAACCGCGGTGTCGGCAACGAAGACCGTACGGCCGCGGCAAAGCGCGATCGACACGCCGATCACACGATGGCCGGGCTTCTGGTCGATGCAGCGGCGCACGTCCTCAAGCGCGGTCGAATAATTGCGGGTAATACCCGTCACCATGCCGTCGGCATCGCCAAGCGCCACCATGGTCGCCGCAAAATGGTTGCGGTCATTATGGATGAGGCGCTGCACGTCGCGGTGCAGATAGCCTTTGCGCTGCAGGCGGGCATAGAGATAGTCGATATAGGCGTCGACCCGTGTCGAGATACGGGCGTTGACGATCTCAAGGCCCGGACGATTGAGATCGATGCCGGCACGCTCGGCAGTCGCCCGGATCAAATCCTCACGGCCGAGCAGAATGGCGGTGCCGAGCTGCTGGTTGGCGTAGGACAGGGCGGCGCGCAGCACCTGTTCCTCTTCGGCCTCGGCGAAGACCACACGTTTCGGATGACGGCGGACGCGCTCATAGAGGCTGGCGAGCGTGGAGGCGATCGGATCACGGCGGGCCGACAGCTCTCGCTTGTAGCCGGCCATATCGCTGATGATCTTGCGGGCGACGCCACTTTCGATCGCCGCTTCGGCAACGGCCGCCGGAATGGCGGAGATCAAGCGCGGATCGAAGGGAACCGGGATGATATATTGAGCGCCGAAGCGCGGACGGTTGCCCTGATAGGCGGCCGCGACATCATCGGGCACGTCCTCACGGGCGAGGCTTGCGAGCGCCTTCACGGCAGCGATCTTCATCGCGTCATTGATGGTCGTGGCGCGGACGTCGAGGGCGCCGCGGAAGATATACGGAAAGCCCAGCACGTTGTTGACCTGGTTCGGGTAGTCCGAACGACCGGTCGCCATAATGGCATCGTCACGAATGCGGGAAACTTCCTCTGGCGTGATTTCCGGATCGGGATTGGCCATGGCGAAGATGATCGGCCGGTCGGCCATGGAGCGGATCATTTCCTCGGAGAAGGCCCCCTTCTGTGACAGGCCAAGAACGACGTCCGCACCCTTCATGGCCTCTTCAAGCGTGCGGGTATCGGTCTTTGCCGCATGGGCCGATTTCCACTGGTTCATGCCTTCGGTGCGGCCCTGATAGATGACACCCTTGGTATCGCAAAGGATGATGTTCTCAGGCGCAAAACCCATCGACTTGATGAGCTCGACGCAGGCGATGGCGGCAGCACCGGCGCCGTTGCAGACGAGCTTGGTGGTCTTGAGATCGCGGCCTGTCAGCTCCAGCGCATTGATGAGGCCGGCAGCGGCAATGATTGCCGTGCCGTGCTGGTCGTCATGGAATACGGGAATATCCATCAGCTCGCGCAGGCGGCTTTCGATGACGAAACAGTCCGGCGCCTTGATGTCCTCCAGATTGATGCCGCCGAAGGACGGGCCGAGGAAGCGCACGCAGTTGATGAACTCGTCGACATTTTCCGTGTCGACTTCAAGGTCGATCGAATCGACATCGGCGAAACGCTTGAAGAGGACGGACTTGCCTTCCATGACCGGCTTGGAGGCAAGCGCCCCCAGATTGCCGAGGCCGAGAATGGCCGTGCCGTTGGAAATGACGGCAACCATATTGCCGCGGGTCGTGTAGTCATAGGCAGTGGCCGGATCGGTGGCGATCGCCTTGACCGGCACTGCGACACCAGGTGAATAGGCCAGCGAGAGGTCGCGCTGCGTCGCCATCGGCTTGGTCGGGTTGATCTCCAGCTTGCCTGGCCGACCCATCGCATGAAACTCAAGCGCTTCCGTGTCGGTAACAGAGGTCACCGGCCGTTCTTTCTTCTTCATCTGGGACATACCTCCTCCAAACGTCTGTGGGTGACGTTTTCCTCTTTCCCAATTGCTGTTGTCATCTATAGCGGCGCGCGGATAGGGTTGGCACCTGTTTTTTTGGGAAAAACTGCACCTCCGTGAACGCACGAATAGACAGCAGAAACGAAGCCTTCTCGGCAGCCGAGCTTGCGACTGAGGAAAGCCGCGCCTCGGCGACGCCGATGATGGAACAGTATATAGAGATCAAGGCGAATAATCCGGATTCGCTGCTCTTCTATCGCATGGGCGATTTTTACGAGCTGTTCTTCGAGGATGCGCTCGAGGCTTCGCGCGCGCTCGGAATCACGCTGACCAAGCGCGGCCAGCATATGGGGCAGGACATTGCGATGTGCGGCGTGCCTGTGCATGCGGCCGACGATTACCTGCAGAAACTGATCGCGCTCGGCTTTCGCGTTGCTGTCTGCGAGCAGGTGGAAGACCCGGCGGAAGCCAAGAAGCGCGGCTCGAAATCGGTCGTCAAGCGCGACGTCATTCGCTTGGTCACACCAGGCACCATTACCGAGGAGAAGCTGCTTTCTCCCTCGGAATCGAATTATCTGATGACGCTGTCGCGCATTCGCGGCTCTTCCGAGCCTGTGCTGGCGCTCGCCTGGATCGATATTTCCACCGGCGTTTTCCGGGTGGCGGAGACGGATGCTTCGCGGCTGCTTGCCGATATCCTGCGTATCGATCCGCGCGAACTCATCGTGCCGGATACGATCTTTTATGACGGCGAGCTGAAATCGGTCTTCGACGTGCTCGGCCGCACGGCCGTTCCACAGCCGGCTGTGCTTTTCGACAGCGCGACGGCGGAGACCCGCATAGCGCGCTATTTCGATGTTTCGACGCTTGATGGCTTCGGCAGTTTTTCGCGCGCCGAGCTTGCCGCAGCCGCAGCTGCCGTCGCGTATGTCGAGAAGACGCAGATCGCCGAGCGGCCGCCGCTCGGACGGCCGGAACGGGAGAGCGGCGCTTCGACGCTGTTCATCGATCCGGCCACGCGCGCCAATCTCGAGCTTGTGCGCACGCTGTCCGGCGATCGCAACGGCGCGCTGCTCAAGGCGATCGACCGGACGACCACCGGCGGCGGAGCGCGGCTGCTGGCCGAACGGCTGATGTCGCCGCTGACAGATCCCATCCGCGTCAATGAGCGGCTTGATTCGATCGGCTTCCTGATGCAGGAACCGTCGCTCTGCGGCGAGCTGCGCGATGCGCTGAAACATGTGCCCGATATGCCGCGAGCGCTCTCCCGCCTGGCACTCGACCGCGGCGGCCCCCGCGATCTCTGGGCCATTCGTCAGGGGCTCGGCGCTGCCGCGCATATCGCCGGTTTACTGGGAAGCGCGATGCTGCCGGAAGAATTGGAGCGGGCGCGCAAGGGGCTGCAGGCACTGCCATCAGGCCTCGAAACCTTGCTCGCGGAAAACCTCGCCGAGGAACTGCCGCTCCTGAAACGCGATGGCGGCTTCCTGCGCGACGGCGCGAATGCCGACCTCGACGAGGTTCGGGCGCTGCGCGACCAGTCGCGCCGGGTCATTGCCGGCCTGCAGCTGCAATATGCCGACGAGACCGGCATCAAGTCGCTGAAGATCAAGCACAACAATATCCTCGGTTACTTCATCGAGGTCACTGCCGGCAATGCCGGACCGATGACAGATACATCAGAGGCGAAGGCCCGCTTCATCCATCGTCAGACGATGGCGAATGCCATGCGCTTCACGACGACGGAGCTGGCCGATCTCGAGAGCCGCATCGCCAATGCCGCCGACCGCGCACTGCAGATCGAGCTTGAAGCCTTCGATCGGATGACCGAAGCGACTGTCGCCGAAGCGGAAGCGATCAAAGTCGGTGCCCGGGCGCTGGCCGTTATCGATGTTGCGGCAGGTCTGGCATTGCTTGCCGAAGAGCAGGCCTATTGCCGGCCACTGGTCGACGGATCGAAGATGTTTGCCATCGAGGGCGGGCGCCACCCTGTTGTCGAACAGGCCCTGCGGCGTCAGTCCATCGGCCCTTTCGTCGCCAATAACTGCGATCTGTCGCCTGTCTCCGACGGCAAGGATGGCGCCATCTGGCTGCTGACCGGCCCGAATATGGGCGGTAAGTCCACCTTCCTGCGGCAGAACGCGCTGATCTCGATTCTCGCCCAGATGGGTTCCTTCGTGCCGGCAACGTCAGCGCATATCGGCATCGTCGACCGGCTGTTTTCGCGCGTCGGTGCATCCGACGATCTGGCGCGCGGGCGTTCCACCTTCATGGTGGAAATGGTCGAGACGGCTGCAATCCTCAACCAGGCAACCGATCGTTCCCTGGTCATTCTCGACGAGATCGGCCGCGGTACTGCGACCTTCGACGGCCTTTCCATCGCCTGGGCCGCCGTCGAGCATCTGCACGAGGCCAACCGCTGCCGTGGGCTCTTTGCCACGCATTTCCACGAGCTGACGGTGCTCTCTGAAAAACTTGCCCGGCTATCGAACGCAACAATGCGGGTGAAGGAATGGGACGGCGACGTCATCTTCCTGCATGAAGTCGGTCCAGGTGCGGCCGACCGGTCCTACGGCATTCAGGTCGCGCGGCTTGCCGGCCTGCCGGCTTCGGTCGTGGCCAGAGCACGCGATGTATTGACGCGCCTTGAAGATGCCGATCGCAAGAATCCGACGAGCCAGTTGATCGATGACCTGCCGCTCTTCCAGGTGGCCGTGCGCCGCGAAGAGACATCCCGCGGGCCTTCCAAGGTGGAGGAAGCGCTGAAGACGATGAGCCTCGACGACATGACACCGCGCGAGGCGCTCGATGCGCTTTACGACCTTAAAAAGAAGATGAAGTAGGAGCAGCCCCCGTGTTCATGGAAAAACTGCTTCAGGAAACGCAGCGCCTCTCCGTCATCGTCTCGATGCTCGAAATCATGAAGCAATCGGATGGTAATCTTGAGGCGCGCGGCTGGAACACGCCGATCGGCATGGCGAAGATTACCGGCTCGTGCCTTGTAATCGGCGAACTCAGCGGTGCAATCATTGACGCTGGATACCGCGAATGTGACAAGGCGACGCTTAACGGCATCATGAGCGAGACCCGGCAAGTTCTCAATACGCTGCTGGCACAGGGCTCAGCCTGAGAACTTGCGGCAAAGCGTCCCTCGCCGACGGCTTGCCAACACCATTTCGCCAAATTTAAGGGTTCATGCAATATGAACGCCTGTGTCATCAGGCGGGCAAAGAGGCAATAGCGCATGCAGACGAAATCAGAGGCACGCCACGAGCAAGCGGCCCGGACCGAAGAGGCAACCGCTCGGCCGATAGGGATGCACGACATCGATTTCTCAGAAATCCTCGATGTGGAACTGCTGCAGGGGCAATGCGACGCCATTGCCGAAGCCAACCGCAACCGTCCCGACGTACTGCGCAACGATCTTCTTGCCGTTTTGAAGAAGGCGAGCGTAGAAGGGCGCCAGAAGGTGCGTGACCTGCTCGACGCCCAGGGCGGCGGGCTTGATTGCGCCCACCGCATTTCCTGGCTGCAGGACCAGATCATCGCCATTCTCTACAATTTCGCCACCGAGCATGTCTTCCCGAAGCAGAAGGACAAGTTTGCGGTGACCGCTGTCGGCGGCTATGGGCGCGACACGCTGGCGCCGGGCTCCGATATCGACCTGCTCTTCCTCTTCCTGCCGAAGCCGGCGGAAGAGACGCACAAGGCCGTCGAGTTCATGCTCTATATGCTGTGGGACATGGGCTTCAAGGTCGGGCATGCGACCCGCACCGTCGAGGAATGCATCGCGCTTTCCAAATCCGACATGACGATCCGCACCGCCATTCTGGAAATGCGCTACATCTGCGGGCTGAAGTCGCTGGAGACCGAACTGGAAGCCCGCTTCGACAAGGAAATCGTCACCGGCACCGGACCGGAATTCATTGCCGCCAAGCTCGCCGAACGCGACGAGCGCCATCGCAAAGCGGGCGACACGCGATACCTCGTCGAGCCGAACGTCAAGGAGGGCAAAGGCGGCCTTCGCGACCTGCACACGCTCTTCTGGATTTCGAAATATTACTATCACGTCCGCGACCCTGCCGATCTGGTGCCGCTCGGCGTGCTGTCGAAACAGGAATACCGGCTGCTGGAAAAGGCCGACGATTTTCTCTGGGCCGTGCGCTGCCACATGCACTTCCTCACCGGAAAGGCCGAGGAGCGTCTATCCTTCGACATCCAGCGCGAGATCGCCGAGGCTCTCGGCTATCATTCGCGCCCCGGCCTCTCGGCCGTCGAGCGCTTCATGAAGCACTATTTCCTGGTCGCCAAAGACGTGGGCGATCTGACACGCATCCTTTGCGCAGCACTTGAAGACCAGCAGGCGAAGTCGATCCCCGGCCTGACCGGTGTCATCAGCCGCTTTACCCACCGCAACCGCAAGATCCCCGGCAGCGTCGAGTTCGTGGAAGATCGCGGCCGTATCGCGCTTGCCAATCCCGATGTCTTCAAGCGCGATCCGGTCAGCATTATCAGGCTGTTCCATGTCGCCGATATCAATGGGCTCGAATTCCATCCCGATGCGCTGAAACGCGTCACTCGTTCGCTCGGCCTCGTCAACAACGATCTGCGCGAGAACGACGAAGCCAACCGGCTGTTCCTGTCGATCCTGACTTCCAAGCACGATCCGGCGCTGATCCTGCGGCGCATGAACGAGGCCGGCGTGCTTGGCCGCTTCATTCCCGAATTCGGCAAGATCGTCGCGATGATGCAGTTCAATATGTATCACCACTATACTGTCGACGAGCACCTGATCCGCGCGATCGATGTGCTGTCGGAGATCGACAAGGGCAAGGCGGAGGAACTGCATCCGCTCGCCAACAAGCTCATGCCGCATATCGAGGACCGCGAGGCGCTCTATGTCGCGGTCTTGCTGCACGATATCGCCAAGGGCCGGCAGGAGGACCATTCGATTGCCGGCGCCCGCGTCGCCCGCAAGCTTTGCGCCCGTTTCGGCCTGTCGCAGAAGCAGACCGAGATCGTCGTCTGGCTGATCGAGGAACATCTGACCATGTCGATGGTCGCCCAGACGCGCGACCTGACGGACCGCAAGACGATCACCGACTTCGCCGATCGCGTTCAGTCCTTGGATCGGCTGAAGATGCTGATGATCCTGACGATCTGCGACATCCGCGCCGTCGGTCCGGGCGTCTGGAACGGCTGGAAGGGCCAGTTGCTGCGCACGCTCTATTACGAAACTGAACTGCTGCTTGCCGGCGGTTTCTCCGAGGTGTCGCGCAAGGAGCGTGCCCAGGCTGCGGCCGAGGCGCTCTATGCGGCGCTGTCCGACTGGAGCCAGAAGGACCGCCGCACCTACGCCAAACTGCACTACCAGCCCTACCTGCTCTCCGTACCGCTGGAAGACCAGATCCGCCATGCGCATTTCATCCGCCAGGCGGACAAGGCCGGTCAGGCGCTGGCGACCTCGGTGCGCACCGACAGTTTCCATGCCATTACCGAAATCACCGTTCTTTCGCCCGACCATCCCCGCCTGCTTGCCGTCATTGCCGGTGCTTGCGCGGCAGCCGGCGCCAACATCGTCGACGCGCAGATCTTCACGACTTCGGATGGCCGCGCTCTCGATACAATCCATGTCAGTCGCGAGTTTCCGAACGACGAGGACGAGCTTCGTCGTGCCGCCACGATCGGCAGGATGATCGAAGACGTGCTTTCCGGCCGCAAGCGCCTGCCCGAAGTGATCGCGACCCGCGCGAAGAACCGCAAGAAGAGCAAGGCCTTCATCATTCCGCCGTCGGTGACGATCACTAACAGCCTGTCGAACAAGTTCACGGTCATCGAGGTGGAATGCCTCGACCGGCCGGGCCTGCTCTCGGAAATGACAGCGGTGCTATCCGATCTATCGCTCGATATCCAATCCGCGCGCATCACCACTTTCGGTGAAAAGGTCATCGATACATTCTACGTTACCGATCTCGTCGGTCAGAAGATTTCCGGCGACAGCAAGCGCGCGAATATCACTGCCCGTATGAAAGCGGTCATGGCCGAGGAGCAGGACGAACTGCGCGAGCGTATGCCCTCCGGCATCATCGCGCCTCCCGCTACATCAGCCGAAAAGAAAGCCGGTCCCCCCGCATGAGCCTCGTCAAGAAATTCGCCACGGTCGGCGGCGCCACACTCGGCAGCCGTATCTTTGGTTTTGCCCGCGAAACGCTGATGGCCGCAGCCCTTGGCACCGGGCCGATGGCCGACGTCTTCTATGCCGCCTTCCGTTTCCCGAATCTCTTCCGCCGGCTGTTTGCCGAAGGCGCCTTCAACGCCGCCTTCGTGCCGCTCTTTGCCAAGGAGATCGAGGCGAACGGCACTGATGGTGCCAAGCGCTTTTCGGAAGAAGTCTTCGGCGTTCTCTTTTCCGTGCTGCTGCTCATCACCATCGTGATGGAGCTTTCCATGCCGCTGCTGGTGCGCTTCGTCATCGCGCCGGGCTTTGCTGATGATCCCGAGAAGTTCGGTATCACCATTCGCATGGCCGCGGTGATGTTTCCCTATCTCATGTGCATGTCGCTGACGGCGATGATGAGCGGCATGCTGAATTCGCTGCATCACTTCTTCGCCGCTGCCGTCGCGCCTATCTTCCTCAACGTCGTGATGATCGGTGCGCTCTTTTATGCGCTTTATACCGGCGCCGAACCGTTGGCGACTGCCTGGTATCTCTCCTGGGGCGTACTGGTCGCCGGTGTCCTGCAGCTTGTCGTCGTCTATGTCGGCGTGCTGCATGCCGGCATGAGCATCGGCTTTCGCTTCCCAAAGATGACGCCGAACGTCAAGCGGCTGCTGATCCTTGCGGTTCCGGCGGCCGTGACCGGCGGCATCACGCAGATCAACCAGCTCATCGGACAGGCAATCGCCTCCTCCCGCGAAGGCGCGATTGCCGCCCTGCAATATGCCGATCGCATCTACCAGCTTCCGCTCGGCGTCGTCGGCATCGCCGTCGGTGTGGTACTGCTGCCGGAGCTTGCCCGCGCGCTTAAGGGCGGCGCGTTGCGCGAGGCTGCCTTTTTGCAGAACCGCTCGATCGAATTCGTGCTGTTCCTGACGATCCCAGCTGCATTCGCGCTGTGGATCCTCTCCGACGAGATTATTCGCGTCCTCTATGAGCGCGGGGCCTTCGATCAGGAAAACACCCTGATCGTCGGCTCGATCCTGGCGATCTACGGCATCGGCTTGCCGGCTTTCGTGCTGATCAAGGCGCTGCAGCCGGGCTTTTATGCCCGCGAAGACACCAAGACGCCGATGCGTTTTTCAGCAATCGCGGTGGCGACCAACTGCGCCACGGCGCTGACGCTGTTCCCCTACATGGGCGCGCCGGGCATCGCAGTCGCCGAAGCCACGGCCGGCTGGATCAGCACCGTGCTGCTCTTCACCACGCTTCTGCGCCGCGGTCATCTGACATGGGAATGGGCACTGGCCAAACGCGCAGCGCTGCTGGTCGTCGCCGCTGCCGTCATGGGCGCCGTCATCATCTATCTCAAGCAGTACTGGGCGCCCTGGCTTGCCTCGGGGGCGCCGCTTCTGACCAAGGTCGGCACGCTTGGCCTGCTGATCGCGATTTCCATGGTCGTCTATTTCGCGACCGCCTTCCTGATCGGCGGAGCAGACCTCGGCATGATCCGGCGCAACCTCAATCGCAAACCGGCATCGGCGAAGGACGCCTAAGGTCTGCAGCCTTTCCTGGTTCTAGCAATCGACCCAGCGTCGCTGCGGCCCGACATCGACATGGATGATGCCGTTGCAGTAGCTGCCGATCCCACCTATCCCGGGCGCGGTTTTTGCGGCCGCGATGATCGTTCGCTCCGACAGTCCGGGAATCCTGATATCGGCTGCCATGCACTTTCCATGCAGGGAGCCGTGGCGGCGGGGATGCGGCCGGAAGCCCGACGTTATCATCGGGCGGCGTCCGGTCTTTGCCGCGATATGCGACAAAACCGCCCGCAATCGCGCCGGAAAACAGCTGGCGCGAACACTGACGGTCTGCACCGTGTAAGCAATGCGCGTCTCGTGTTTGGGAAGTTGGCTGGTCTGCCGTCGATTGTCTTGACCGACGGCTGTGGTTGCTGATTGTAGGGCGAAAAGGCCTGCCATGGCGAGCAAACTGGCGTTCTGCATGGTCCCTCCGATCGGTTATCCCGACGGCCCCTTGGGCCGCCAGCCCGGCGAGAGGATTTTCAGTTCAAAGAAAGCTTTTCTGTGAAATTTTATACTCAATTCTAGCTAAACATACTGATCAATTTGGCGTAAAACTGGGCATTTTTCTGCAAACAAATGGAATAAACTTCCGAATCTGGAGATCCCATGATCCAATCTCTGTTCCTCGTCACCCTCGTCGTCGACGATTATGACCGTGCCAAAGCCTTCTATTGTGAGGCTCTCGGCTTCGAATGCCTTCAGGATGAAGTACAGCCGGAAGGCAAGCGCTGGGTCGTCGTCAAGCCAAAGGGCGGGGATGGCGCCGCCTTTCTGCTGGCGCAGGCGGCAAATGAAGCACAGCAAGCCGCCGTCGGAAATCAAACCGGCGGGCGTGTCGGCTTCTTCCTCAAGACCGACGATTTTGCGCGCGATCACGCAGCGATGCTTGATGCCGGCGTGCGCTTTCTGGAGGAGCCGCGACATGAGGTTTACGGTACCGTGGCCGTCTTTTCGGATCCTTACGGCAACACCTTCGATCTCATTCAACAGGCCGCGCCCGCGGCCTCTTGATTGCGGCCGGGCGCCCGTGCATAAGCGCCCGCGTTAGCAACATGGGCCTTTGGCCCTGAGGCCCTCCACCAGCCTAATCGAGGACAGCATCATGGGTGAATTCAAGAAGCTCGTATTCTCCGGCGTTCAGCCGACGGGCAATCTGCATCTCGGCAACTATCTCGGCGCGATCCGCCGCTTCGTGCAGCTCCAGGACGGCAACGACTGCATCTACTGCGTTGTCGACCTGCATGCGCTGACCGCACAGCTCGTCCATGATGACATGCTGTCGCAGACGCGCTCGATCGCAGCCGCCTTCATCGCTTCCGGCATCGACGCTGAAAAGCATATCGTCTTCAATCAGTCCGCCGTACCGCAGCACGCCGAACTCGCCTGGATTTTCAATTGTGTCGCTCGCCTCGGCTGGATGAACCGCATGACGCAGTTCAAGGACAAGGCCGGCAAGGACCGTGAGCAGGCTTCGCTCGGCCTCTACGCCTATCCGAGCCTGATGGCCGCCGACATTCTCGTCTACCGCGCCACGCATGTGCCCGTCGGCGAGGACCAGAAGCAGCACCTCGAGCTGACGCGCGACATCGCGATGAAGTTCAATCTCGATTACGCTTCGCATATCCGCAAGACGAATTACGGGATCGACATCACCGTCGGCGATGAGCCGGTGCATGCTTATTTCCCGATGGTCGAACCGCTGATCGGCGGGCCGGCGCCGCGCGTCATGTCGCTGCGTGATGGTACGAAGAAGATGTCGAAGTCCGATCCGTCGGACCTTTCGCGCATCAACCTGATGGACGACGAGGATGCGATCTCCAGGAAGATCCGCAAGGCCAAGACCGACCCGGATGGCTTGCCGAGCGAAGTGGCCGGTCTCGAAAACCGGCCGGAGGCTGAAAACCTCGTTTCGATCTATGCCGCACTCGCCGACAAGACGAGGGAACAGGTCCTCGCCGAATTTGGCGGCCAGCAGTTCTCCGTCTTCAAGCCGGCGCTGATCGATCTCGCTGTCCAGGTGCTGTCGCCGATAACGGGCGAAATGCGCCGCCTGATGAGCGATACGAGCCATATCGATGCGATTCTGCGCAACGGCAATGAACGCGCGCGAGCACGCGCCGACGTGACGATGCGCGAACTTCGCGAAATCGTCGGCTTCCTCTACTAATCCCATCGACATGCAGAGCTCCCGTGCAAAACGGGGGCTTGCAAATTTTCGGTCACAGGTGTCAGAGTCGGCACCATGGTATCAAAGCGACTCTCACGGCTCGAAGGTCATCGCCGCAAATTCATGGCGGTGATCGATGGGACACCCGAATGCCAACGCGCCGTCCATTATGCCGGGCGGCGCGCCAAGAATTCCAATGGCGGCCTCGTCCTTCTCTACGTGATCCCGGAAGGCGATTTCCAGCAATGGCTCGGCGTCGAGGAGATCATGCGGGCGGAAGCCCGCGACGAGGCGGAAGCCACCGTCGCAAAGATCGCACAGATCGTGCGCGAGACGATCGGCATCGAGCCTGAGATCGTGATCCGCGAGGGCAATTCGGCCGAGCAGATCAATGCTGTCATCGAGGAAGACCGGGACGTCGCCATCCTCGTGCTTGCCGCGGGCTCCGCCAAGGAAGGACCGGGACCGCTGGTTTCGTCCGTCGCGGGGCGTGGAGCGGCCTTTCCCATTCCGGTCACCGTGCTTCCCGATACGCTGACCAACGAGGAAATCGACGCTCTCTGTTAAGCCATTTCTTGAGTATCAGTCTCTTGAATCGGCCGGACAATAGGCTTATTTTCTTTTGAAGAATTCTAAAGACGGCAGAGGTCACGGCCCGCCGTATGGAGAGCGAAATGTTCATTCAGACCGAAGCCACGCCGAACCCAGCCACGCAGAAGTTCCTTCCCGGCAAGGTCGTGATGGAAAACGGCACGGCCGAATTCCGCAATGCCGATGAGGCGCAAGCTTCACCGCTCGCTGCCCGTCTCTTCGAAATTCCGGGCGTGATCGGCGTCTATTTCGGCTATGATTTCATCTCCGTCTCCAAGGACAATGCCGAGTGGCAGCACCTGAAGCCGGCTATTCTCGGCTCGATCATGGAGCATTTCATGTCCGGCAAACCGGTCATGGGCGACGCTTCCATCCTTTCGGAAGATGTCGATGCGGGCGATGAATTCTTCGACGAAGGCGATGAATCGATCGTGCTTACCATCAAGGAACTGCTGGAGACCCGAGTGCGTCCGGCCGTTGCCCAGGATGGCGGTGACATCACCTTCCGTGGCTTCAAGGACGGCAAGGTCTATCTGAACATGAAGGGCTCCTGCTCCGGCTGCCCGTCTTCGACGGCAACGCTGAAACATGGCGTCCAGAACCTGCTGCGCCATTTCGTTCCGGAAGTGCAGGAAGTGATTGCCGCTTAAAAATCTCTGGTGCGTCCGGCTGTTCATATCCGGTTCGGCCAGACGGATTTATGGATAGGCGACAATAGTTTATTCGGAAATTGATGGCATGATCGTTCTGGCGCTCGACACGGCAGGTGTAGATTGCGCTGCCGCTATTTATGACAGCGGCAGGAATACGGTGCTGGGGGAGGCATCGGACATGATCGGCAAGGGGCATGCTGAACATCTGATGGGTATCGTCGACCGCGCGCTGGATCAGGCGGGCGTCACGCTCTCGGATGTCGACCGCCTCGCCGTCACCATAGGACCCGGTTCCTTCACCGGTATCCGCGTCGGCGTTGCTGCAGCCCGCGGTTTTGCACTTTCCCTCAATGTGCCAGCCGTCGGTATCACGACACTCGAAGTCATGGCGGCTGCCCAGCGCGAAAAGATGCCGGGCCGGCCCGTGCTTGCGGCAATCGATGCCAAGCGGGATGAAATCTATCTCCAGTCCTTCGCAGCCGACGGCACGCCGCTCGACGAGGCGCGTGCGGTGAGCGTATCGGAGGCCAAGGCCTTTGCCGCCGGCTTCGACGGTGAGATCACCGGTTCGGCGACACCACTCCTGAAGCCCGATGTGGCAGGCGAGCAGGTCAACTCCTTCCCGATCTCCATCGTGGCACGCCTCGGTGCGGCCGCGAGCCCGAATTCCGGAAAGCCGAAACCCCTTTATCTGCGCGGACCCGATGCCAAACCACAGGCCGGATATGCGATTGCAAGAGTATGACAATGCTGGAAGCCTACCTGACGCTGAAGCCGGAATTCGAAATCGTCGCCATGGAGCCGGAGGATTGCCTCGATGTTTCCGTGCTGCATGGTGAGCGCTTCGCGCGCCCTTGGGGTGACGGCGAATTCCACAGCCTACTTTCGCAGAACACCGTCTTCGGCTTCGTCGCCCGCCAGACCAATGCCATTTTGAAAAAGACTCTGCCGGGCTTCGTCCTTGCGCGCCAGGTGGCGGGCGAGGCCGAAATCCTGACCGTTGCCGTGCAGGCAAAGGTTGCTCGCTGCGGCCTCGGCTGGCGGCTGATGCAGGCCGCCATGCGCGAGGCGCGTCTTCGTGGCGGCGAGAACATGTTCCTGGAAGTCGACAACGGCAATACCGCCGCCCTTGGCCTCTATCGCAAGCTCGGCTTCGAGCAGGCGGGCGAACGCAAGGGCTATTATAAGGACGCCAATGGGGCTACCTCCACGGCGCTTGTCATGAAGCGCGTTCTTCGGTAGTTCCCTTCTCGACAGGAATAACGAGAAGGCAGCCATGACTGACGAAGCCAAGACCCTTGAGGAGCTTTGCGCTGAACGCGGCATGCGCATGACGGAGCAGCGCCGCGTGATCGCGCGCATTCTCGAGGACTCCGAAGATCATCCTGACGTCGAAGAGCTTTACCGCCGGTCCGTGAAGGTCGACGCCAAGATTTCGATCTCGACGGTTTATCGTACGGTGAAGCTGTTCGAAGATGCCGGCATCATCGCCCGGCATGATTTCCGTGACGGCCGCTCCCGCTACGAGACGGTTCCCGAAGAACATCACGATCACCTGATCGACCTGAAGACCGGCGTCGTCATCGAATTCCGCTCACCGGAAATCGAGGCATTGCAGGAACGCATCGCCCGCGAACACGGCTTCAAGCTCGTGGATCATCGGCTGGAACTGTACGGCATCCCGCTGAAGAAAGACGAAATCTGATAGGATGGCAGTCCGGGAGCGCCGCATTTGATCGTCTGGCTGCGCATTACCTTCGCGCTTACCGTCATCATTGTCGCGAGCATTCTGCTCATGCCGCTGCAGGTCCTGGCGCTTTATTTTGACTGGAAGCTGCGCCGCACACTGCCCCGGCGCTGGCATCGCATCGTCTGCTATTGTCTCGGCATCCGGATTCGCGTGCGCGGCACGCTTGAGAGCCGCCGTCCGCTGATGCTCTGCTCGAACCACTCCTCGTGGATGGACATCATGGTCATGTCGGCCATTGCCGACGTCGCCTTCATCGCCAAGATCGAGGTGCGCGACTGGCCGATCTTCGGCACCCTCGCCAAGCTGCAGAAGAGCGTCTTCGTGGTGCGAGAGGAAAAACGCCGCACCGGCGATCAGGCGAGCGAGATCGCCGGCCGCATGGCAGACGGCGAAATCGTCGTGCTGTTTCCCGAGGGAACGACCTCCGACGGCAATCGCCTGCTGGAGGTCAAATCGTCGCTCTTCGGCGCGGCTGCCATGGCGGTGCCCCACTCCCCCACCGGCATGGTTATGGTCCAGCCAGTGTCGATCGCCTATACGCAGGTCCATGGTATCGCCATGGGCCGCTACCATCGTCCGCTTGCGGCCTGGCCCGGCGATATCGAGCTTCTGCCACATCTCAGCGACATCCTGAAATGCGGGGCGATCGACGTCGAAGTTTCCTTTGGCGAGGCGGTCGAATATGGCGAGAAGACCAATCGGAAGGCGGTCAGCACGACGATCTCCGCCCGCATCCGCAACCTGTTGAACAGCAGTCTGCGCGGCCGCGACATCGCCTGAGGCGAGAGTCCCTTTTCTCGCGCGTCAAAAACCACTAAATAGCGCGCCATGACCCAGGACAGCGCCCTTCTTCTTGCCCCGGAGACTTCTCTCCGCGATGGCTCCAACAGCCGCAAGGTTTTCATCAAGACCTATGGCTGCCAGATGAACGTCTATGACTCGACGCGCATGAGCGATGCTCTTGCGCGCGACGGCTATGAGCCGACCGAGGACATGGAAGAGGCCGACCTCGTTCTGCTCAATACCTGTCATATCCGCGAGAAGGCCGCCGAGAAGGTCTATTCCGCGCTCGGGCGCCTGCGCGAGATGAAGAAACGCAAGGCTGCCGACGGCCGCGAGATGATGATCGGTGTCACTGGATGCGTCGCTCAGGCTGAAGGCGAAGAAATCCTGCGTCGCGCACCGGCTGTCGATGTCGTTATCGGCCCGCAGACCTATCACCGCCTGCCCGAAGCCCTGCGCCGCGCCAAGGAAGGCCATCGCGTCGTCGATACGGAATATGCGATCGAGGACAAGTTCGAGCACCTGCCGATTGCCGAGGCGCCGAAGATCCGTGCCCGCGGCGTGACTTCCTTCCTGACCGTGCAGGAAGGCTGCGACAAATTCTGCACCTTCTGCGTCGTGCCCTATACGCGCGGTTCCGAGGTCTCGCGACCGGTCTCTCAGATCGTCGAAGAGGCAATGCGGCTCGTCGATGGCGGCGTGCGCGAAATCACCCTTCTTGGACAGAACGTCAATGCCTGGCATGGCCTCGGCCCGAAGGGCGAGGAGTGGAGCCTTGGCGACCTGCTCTACCGGCTTGCCGATATCCCCGGCCTTGCGCGGCTTCGCTACACGACCAGCCATCCACGCGACATGGATGATCGGCTGATCGAGGCGCATCGCGACCTTCGCACGCTGATGCCTTATCTGCACCTGCCGGTTCAGGCGGGTTCTGACCGTATTCTCAAAGCCATGAACCGCCGGCACACGGCAGCAGAATACCTCTCCCTCATCGAGCGCATCCGCAAGGCGCGTCCCGACATAGCCCTCTCCGGCGACTTCATTACCGGCTTTCCGGGGGAGACAGATGCGGAATTTGAGGATACACTAAAACTCGTTGAGAAGGTGCGTTACGCGCAGGCCTTCTCGTTCAAATATTCGACGCGGCCGGGTACCCCCGGGGCGGAATTGAAGGACCAAGTGCCGGAAGATATCAAGGCAGAACGGCTAGAACGCCTGCAGGCGCTGCTTCTCAAGCAGACGCAGGAATTCAACGAGTCCTGCATCGGCAAGGAAATCGATCTTCTCCTCGAAAAGCCGGGCCGCATGCCTGGACAGCTCATCGGACGCTCACCGTGGCTGCAGTCCGTGAATGTTGATGCAAAAGCATCGCAAATCGGTGACATTATTAAAGTGCGAATCACAGGAACCGGAACCAACAGCCTGTTTGCCGAACGCGCAGAGGCTGAGGTTTAACCCAGGGAGCTCGACCGCTTGAACGGACAGGAATTGGTTTCTACTTCACCGCGCCACCCACGCATTGCGAGCGACGCCAATCACTTCGTCCTGACGTTCGAGAACAACCGGTTCGCCAGCGAACTTTTCGGACAGTTCGACCAGAATCTGAAGCTCTTGGAACAGCGGCTCAATATCGATGCGCGGGCGCGCGGTAATTCCGTTGTCATTACTGGCGATGTGCTGGCGACCAATCAGGCGCGGCGCACACTGGATTACCTCTATGAAAAACTCCAGAAAGGCGGCAGTGTGGAGCATTCAGATGTGGAAGGCGCAATTCGCATGGCGGTTGCCGCCGACGACCAGCTCACGCTGCCGACGATGGAGAAAAAAGCCAAATTGACGATGGCGCAGATTTCGACGCGCAAAAAGACCATTATTGCACGCACGCCGACACAGGATGCCTATATGCGGGCGCTGGAGCGCTCGGAGATGGTGTTCGGCGTCGGCCCTGCCGGTACGGGCAAGACCTATCTTGCCGTCGCCCATGCGGCCCAGCTTCTTGAGCGCGGCGCCGTCGAGAAGATCATCCTGTCGCGACCGGCGGTCGAAGCCGGCGAGCGCCTGGGCTTCCTGCCGGGCGACATGAAAGAGAAGGTCGATCCTTATCTGCGCCCGCTCTACGACGCGCTTTACGACATGATCCCGAGCGACAAGGTCGAGCGGGCGATCACCGCCGGCGTCATCGAAATTGCGCCGCTCGCCTTTATGCGCGGACGCACGCTCGCCAACGCTGCAATCATCCTCGATGAGGCGCAGAACACCACTGCGATGCAGATGAAGATGTTCCTGACGCGTCTTGGCGAGAATTCGCGGATGATCATCACCGGCGACCCGAGCCAGATCGACCTGCCGCGCGGCGTCAAATCCGGCCTCGTGGAAGCGCTGCATCTGCTGAACGATGTCGAGGGCATTTCGATGGTGCGCTTCAAGGATGTCGACGTCGTGCGCCATCCGCTGGTCGGTCGTATCGTCAAGGCCTATGACGCAACCTATATAGCGGCAAACGAAGAGGCCAGCCGGCAGGACTGATGGCCGAGCTCGACATACAGATCAGCATCGAGGACATGGGCTGGCCCGCCGAAGACGTGTTGCATGCCCTTGGCGAACGCGTACTGGGTGCGGCGGCCACTTATTTGCGGGAAGAGGAAAAGCAGCCCTTCCCGAAGATGCCGCCGGAAGTTTCGCTCGTCTTTACCGACGATGCCTCCATCCAGGACATCAATGCGGAATGGCGCGGCAAGGACAAGCCGACCAACGTGCTGTCATTTCCGGCCTTCCCGGTCAAACCCGGCAAAATGCCCGGCCCGATGCTCGGCGATATCATCATCGCCCTAGAAACAGTAGAGCGCGAGGCGCGAGAGCTCGAAAAGAGCTTTGACGATCATCTCACTCATCTTATGGTGCATGGTTTCTTGCATCTGCTCGGCTACGACCATATGAATAATGACGAAGCCGAAATTATGGAGGGGCTGGAGACTCGCATTTTGGCAGTACTCGGCCTATCTGACCCCTACGAGGGTCAAGACCTTAAAATGGAACCATGAGCGACTTTTCAACGAAGCCGGCGTCAGACGCCAAGGACTCGGACCAATCCTCCTCTTCCGACGAGGGTGGCAGTAGTCGACACCGACCGCAATCCTTCTGGTCGCGCGCTGCGCGCATCTTAAGACCACAACAGGGTTCGCGCCTGCGCGAAGATATCGCCGATGCGCTGATGACCGACCCGGCAGCGGCCGATGCCTTTTCGCCCGATGAGCGGGCGATGCTCCATAATATCCTGCGCTTCCGCGAAGTGCGCGTCGCCGACGTCATGGTGCCGCGTGCCGATATCGAGGCGGTCGACCAGACCATCACCATCGGCGAATTGATGATCCTCTTCGAGGAAAGCGGCCGCTCGCGCATGCCGGTCTATGCCGAAACGCTCGACGATCCGCGCGGCATGGTGCATATCCGCGACCTTCTTTCCTATATCGCCAAGCAGGCGCGCAACAAGCGCCGCAGCGGCACGAAGCCGGCGGCAGGCGCGCCGGCGATCGAGGTCTCTCCGGAAAACATCCAGAAGGCGCCGCGCTCGGCCAAGCCGAACTTCGACCTCGGACGCGTGGACCTGCAGAAGACGCTCGCCGAAACCGGCATTATCAGGCAGATCCTCTTCGTGCCGCCCTCGATGCTGGCCTCCGATCTGCTGCGTCGCATGCAGGTAAACCGCACGCAGATGGCGCTGGTCATCGACGAATATGGCGGTACCGATGGCCTTGCCTCGCACGAAGACATCGTGGAGATGGTGATCGGCGATATCGACGACGAACATGATGATGAAGAAGTCATGTTCAAGCGCGTTTCTGAAGATGTCTTCGTTGCCGACGCCCGTGTCGAACTCGAGGACATTGCCGAAGCCATCGGCCCGGATTTCGACATCAGCGAACAGATCGACGAGGTTGATACGCTGGGCGGTCTGATCTTCTCGGCACTGGGGCGCATCCCGGTGCGCGGCGAAGTCGTCCAGGCCCTGCCCGACTTCGAGTTCCACATCCTCGATGCCGATCCGCGCCGCATCAAGCGGGTGCGCATCACACGCAAGCGCCAGGCAATCCGCCGCCGCGTCAAGGCGGATGGTGACGGGCCGCCCATTGGCGACGGAAATGACGACCGGCCGGCGGAATCGACCGCAAACTGACCGTTCCGTAACACGACAAGCGCGCGCTTTTTTGAAAGACTGCGACTGGATTGATTCGCGGCTTTGATGGGAGTGCGCATGGAGCGGCTTGCGGACAGGACTATCCTCGTCTGGGGTTTCAAACGGTCAACGCTTGCGATCGCAGCAGGCGCCTTTGGCGTCCTGGCACTGCCTCCCGTCGGCTTCTTCGCCGCGATGTTCGTTTCCTTCACGCTGCTCGTCTGGCTGATCGACGGAGCGGCCGCCTCACCGGAAAGCAGCCTTCTCGGCAGGCTCTGGCCGGCCTTTGCCACGGGCTGGCTGTTCGGCTTCGGCTATTTCGTCGCCGGACTTTGGTGGCTTGGGCATGCACTGCTGATCGATTCAGACGAGTTTGCCTGGGCCTTGCCGCTCGCAGTCCTCGGGCTTCCATCCTGCCTTGCCATCTTTTATGGGTTGGCTGCAGCACTTGCGCGTATCTTCTGGTCCGACGGCATGGGGCGGATTGCAGCACTTGCTGCCAGCTTCGGCCTGCTTGAGTGGGTACGCAGTTTCATCTTCACCGGTTTTCCGTGGAACGCCATCGGCTATGGCATGATGCCCATGCCTCTCATGATGCAGTCCGCGCATGTGATCGGCACCATGGGGGTGACGGCTCTCTCGGTCTTCGTCTTTGCCGCTCCTGCCCTCATCGGAACCCGGCAGGGAGCGAAACTCGGCGTCAGTCTCGCGGCAATCCTCTTTGCAGCGCATCTCGGTTACGGCGCCTATATCCTTTATCTCACCCCGAAGCCCGAGGCGTTACCCGAGGACAAGCGGCCTGTCGTTCGCCTGGTCCAGCCGGCAATCGATCAATCGGTCAAGATGGACAATGATGCGGATCGCGAGGCGATCTTCGAGACACATCTCAAGCTTTCGACGGAAGCTCCCAAGGAAGGCGGCAGGAAGCCCGACATCATCGTCTGGCCGGAAACCTCGATTCCCTTCATCCTCACCGATAACAAGGATGCGTTGACGCGGATTGCCGATACGCTCGACGACGACCAGATCCTGATTGCGGGCGCCGTGCGCGCCGAAGAGCTCGGCCCCGGCTATCCCACCCGCTACTACAATTCGATCTATGTGATCGACGGCCGGGGGCAGATCGTCGCCGCCTCCGACAAGGTGCATCTCGTTCCCTTCGGCGAATATCTTCCCTTCGAGGACATGCTCAACGAACTCGGTATCCAGAATGTGGTGGAGATGCCGGGCGGTTTTTCGGCGGCCGCCAGCCGGCATCTGCTCGAGCTTCCGAGCGGACTGAAACTCTATCCGCTCGTCTGCTACGAAATCATCTTCCCGGACGAAATGACCGGCGACATCGGCCAAGCGAACGCCATTCTCAACATCACGAATGATAGCTGGTTCGGCTCAACACCGGGTCCCTACCAGCATTTCCAGCAGGCACGCGTACGGGCGGTCGAAACCGGTTTGCCGCTGATTCGCGATGCGAATAACGGAATTTCGGCGGTTGTAGACGCGCGTGGCGAAATCGTTTCAGGTCTTAAATTGGACGAAATCGGCTTTATTGATGCAACTCTCGATGGATTTGAAAAAAACAAAGGAAGCCCCTATCCCCGCCAAGCGTACTTCTGGTTGACTGAAACGTTACTGATAGGCATTGCGCTAATTTCACGCAGGGGTTTTATTTTCAGGTTGAATTGACCAAAAACCCCTAAAATTGCATAGTGGCAGCAATCGGCGTTAGTAACGTATGCTTCAGGGTGGGTTATCGCGACTTGCAACGTGGCGTTACGGAATGAGGTCAGGGCATGCCGGTTAGAACAAGGTTGAATTTTTCTTTGCTAGGGCACGACCATGATTGAAAATAAGAAGAAGCCGAATCCTATCGATATCCATGTCGGTAGCCGCATTCGACTTCGCCGTACCATGTTGGGGATGAGTCAGGAAAAGCTCGGGGAAAGCCTCGGCATCACCTTTCAGCAAATCCAGAAATACGAAAAGGGCACCAACCGCGTTGGCGCCAGCCGCCTCCAGAATATTTCGAGCATCCTCAACGTTCCCGTTTCCTTCTTTTTCGAAGACGCTCCCGGAGAACATTCCGGTGCCGTGACCGGCATGTCGGAAGCCTCGAGCTCGAACTACGTCGTCGATTTCCTCTCCTCTTCGGAGGGACTCCAGCTCAACCGTGCATTTGTGAAGATCACCGATCCCAAGGTTCGTCGCAAGGTCGTCGAGCTGGTGAAAGCACTGGCGGCGGAAGCCGACTCCGACTGAGCGTCCCCAAAGCTCGGAAAAACTCAAGGCGGCCCAAAAGGCCGCCTTTTTGCGTTTTTGGGGCAAAATTTGTCATTTCGCCGCAGATATAAAGATATATTTATGTCCTTCTGTGCTTGTCATTCAGGCACGAACTGAGTACCTACTAGGCTGCTTTTATTCTTTGAGGGGAATCCCGGAATGCGCGCGAACTATCTCTTTACCAGCGAATCTGTTGCCGAAGGTCACCCGGACAAGGTGTGTGACCGCATCTCCGACGAGATCGTCGATCTGGTCTACCGCGAAGCGGCAAAGACGGGCGTCAATCCGTGGGGCGTGCGCATTGCCTGCGAAACTCTCGCAACGACCAACCGCGTCGTCATCGCCGGCGAAGTTCGCCTGCCGCCGAGCCTGATGAAGAAGGACAAGGACGGCAAGGACGTCATCAACCCGTCGAAGTTCAAGGCTGCGGCCCGTCGCGCCATCAAGGACATCGGCTACGAGCAGGACGGCTTCCACTGGAAGAAGGCCAAGATCGACGTGCTCTTGCACTCGCAGTCGGCCGACATCGCCCAGGGCGTAGACAGCGCCGCCGACCAGCAGGGCGACGAAGGTGCCGGCGACCAGGGCATCATGTTCGGCTACGCCTGCAAGGAAACCCCTGACCTCATGCCGGCGCCGATCTACTATTCCCACAAGATCCTGCAGCTGCTCGCCACTGCCCGCAAGAAGGGCGAAGGCGAAGTCGCAAAGCTCGGCCCCGACGCCAAGAGCCAGGTGACCGTACGCTATGTCGATGGCAAGCCGGCGGAAGCCACCTCGATCGTTCTTTCCACCCAGCATCTCGACGAAAGCTGGGATTCGAAGAAGGTTCGCAGCGTCGTCGAGCCCTATATCCGCGAAGCCCTCGGCGACCTGAAGATCGCCGACGATTGCAAGTGGTACATCAACCCCACCGGCAAGTTCGTCATCGGCGGCCCGGATGGTGATGCCGGCCTCACCGGCCGCAAGATCATCGTCGACACCTACGGCGGTGCTGCTCCGCATGGCGGCGGCGCATTCTCCGGCAAGGACACGACCAAGGTCGACCGTTCTGCCGCCTATGCTGCGCGCTACCTCGCCAAGAACGTCGTCGCTGCCGGCCTTTCCGACCGTTGCACGATCCAGCTCTCCTACGCCATCGGCGTCGCGCAGCCGCTGTCGATCTATGTCGACCTGCACGGCACCGGCAAGGGTGTTTCCGAAGATCAGGTCGAAGCCGCGATCCGTCAGAACATGGACCTGTCGCCGTCGGGCATCCGTCGTCACCTCGACCTCAATAAGCCGATCTATGCCAAGACCTCGGCTTACGGCCATTTCGGCCGCAAGGCCGGCCGAGACGGCTCGTTCTCCTGGGAGCGCACGGACCTCGTGAAGGCGCTCAAGGATGCCGTCAGGACCAAGGCTGCTGCATGACGGACATGGAGCGCCGGGGCCGGGCGACCGAAGCCTTCTTCGGTCGCCGCAAGGGGAAGGCTCTGCGTGAACAGCAGGCCGAAAGGCTCGCTACCCTACTCCCGGCATTCATTGTCGATCTCTCAGCGGCTCCCCCAGAGCCGCTGAAGAAGCTTTTCCCCGTCGCGGTCGAAAAGATGCGGCTGGAGATCGGCTTCGGCGGCGGGGAGCATCTCATCCACCGCGCGCTGGAAACGCCTTCAACGGGCTTTATCGGCGTCGAGCCCTTCATCAACTCCATGCAGAAGCTGCTGGCGCGTGTCGATGAAACAGGTGCGCGCAACGTGCGCGTCTACAATGACGATGCGACGCAACTTCTCGACTGGCTTCCCGATAACTGCCTCGATCAGATCGACCTGCTCTATCCCGATCCCTGGCCGAAGCGAAAGCACTGGAAGCGGCGCTTCGTCTCGAAGACCAATCTCGATCGTTTTCACCGCGTGCTGAAGCCGGGCGGGCACTTCTGCTTCGCCTCCGATATCGACACCTATGTGAACTGGACGCTGTTGAAATGCCGCGACCATGGCGGCTTCGAATGGATGGCGCAGAATGCCGCCGACTGGCTGACGCCCTATGAAGGCTGGCCGAGCACCCGCTATGAAGCCAAGGCCCGCCGTGAAGGCCGCTCCTCGGCCTATCTCACCTTCAGGCGCGTCTGAACCTACTTAAATGTGAGCTTTCAGGGCAAATCGGCCATCACGACATCCTCGACGCCTTCAGCCGATGACGGCAGTTGCCCTTGTCGGTGCGAGCTTTTCAAGGATCGAAAGGAAGACCGGGCTGTCGAGCGATACCGCACGGCGCTCAATCAGGCTCTGCCGGTAGCTATGTCCCTGGAGATAGGATTCGGAAAAGAGGGCGAGATCGACGCCATGTGCGTCGGCCCAGAGCAAATCGCTCAATATCACATCGGCCGCGGCCTCCGCGTCGTCAAAAATGGGAAAACGCTGGAAGGCGGCTATACGCATGGGCAAGGGACCAGCATGGGTCCCTCGCATCGCCCATTACCATTCTTCACACATGCATTCCGACGGCCAGCCCCTGCGGCAGACCGGTCGTGATCAATGCAGGCTGACCGTCTTCAGCTCGTCTTCGGCAGCCTTGAAGAAGGTGCTCGAGCGGTTGTCCGTCAGCAGGATCGGTGTACCATCGGCGCCGAACAATGCCCAGAGATCAACGTTCGGATCGATATCCGGCGCCTCGGGGAAGCACTTGGCAACCTCTTCGGTACGTATTTTGCGGATATAGGCGACCTCGCCATTGCCGATGCCGGCAAGTTCGGATTTGGTCAGACGCGACGTGGCTTCTTTCATCAACATTCCTGTTCCTCCGGGAGAAGGGACCAACGGTTCAACAAACCGTTGTGCTACTGTGAAACCGAAATGTTAATTTTCTTGACCATGCGCGCCGGTTCCGGTCGAATTAGATCGACAGAGAGCAGACCGTTCTTCAGGCTTGCGCCTAAAACCTGCATGCCATCGGCGAGAACGAAGGTGCGCTGGAACTGTCTCGCCGCAATACCGCGGTAGAGGTAATCGCGCTCGCCCTGATCGAGCTGACGGCCACGGATCAGAAGCTGGTTCTCCTCAGTGGACACATCAAGCTCTTCTTCGCTGAAACCGGCGACGGCAAGCGTAATTCGCAGACGTTCGGGCGCGTCGTCACCTGCGGCGATACGCTCTATGTTGTAGGGTGGATATCCGTCGCTCGCCTTGGAAATACGCTCAAGCGTCTTTTCCATGGCATCGAAGCCCAGAAGCAGCGGGCTGGCGAAAGGGGTGATGCGGCTCATCTTCCAAAGTCCTTGATGCAAGCGACCTCTCCGGACCTCACATGCAGCATCCGGGTACCCGTTAATATGGGAACGACGGTTGCCCGCTGCAAGGCGTGATAGCCGTCGGTCAGGCCTCTCGCATTTTAAGGTAAAGCCTCATGAGACCGTTTCCTTGACAAAGGACGTAGCGCCCCCCATCAAAACATGCCCCGGCGCGATGTGCTGATTTGCGACGGGAGCATGAAGACAATGAGAAGGTGCATGCTAGAGCGACGCGCACCACAGGATGGAACTACCCGGATGGCAGAACCGAGAAAGATCATTATCGACACCGACCCCGGCCAGGACGATGCCGCCGCGATCATGCTGGCCTTCGGCAGCCCGGAAGAGCTCGACGTGCTGGGCATCACCACCGTCGCCGGCAACGTGCCGCTGTCTCTGACAAGCCGCAACGCGCGCATCATCTGCGAACTTTGCAAGCGGATCGACATCAAGGTCTTTGCCGGCGCCGACCGGCCGATCGCGCGCAAACTGGTCACTGCCGAGCACGTGCATGGCAAGACAGGGCTCGATGGCCCGACACTTCCCGAACCGACGATGCCGCTGCAGGCGCAGCATTCCGTCGACTTCATCATCGAAACGCTGCGACGCGAACCGGAAGGCACCGTCACGCTCTGTACGCTCGGACCGTTGACGAATATCGGCATGGCCTTCCAGAAGGCGCCTGATATCATCACGCGTACCCGGGAACTGGTGATGATGGGCGGCGGTTTCTTTGAAGGCGGCAACATCACGCCGGCCGCCGAATTCAACATCTACGTCGATCCGGAAGCCGCCGATATCGTGTTCCGCTCGGGCGTGCCTGTCGTCATGATGCCGCTCGACGTGACACACCAGCTTCTGACCCGCAAGGACCGCGTGAAGCGCATGGCCGAGATCGGAACTCCGCCGGCCAAGGCGATGGTGGAGATGTTGGAATTCTTCGAGCGCTTCGACATAGAAAAATACGGCTCGGACGGCGGCCCGCTGCACGACCCGACAACGGTCGCCTATCTGCTGAAACCCGAACTCTTCAAGGGCCGGGACTGCAATGTCGAGATCGAAGTGACGTCGGAACTGACTGTCGGCATGACGGTCGTCGACTGGTGGCATGTGACCGACCGCAAGCGCAATGCGAAGGTCATGCGCCACGTGGATGCCGACGGCTTTTTCGATCTGCTGATCGAGCGCTTCGCGCGGATATGATCCAGCAAGGCTACAGGAACAAGAAAGGCCGCTCGCGCGGCCTTTCTTCATTGTCAGGATTCCTGTCGCCTCAGGCGTCCTTCTCGTCCAGCACCGAGTTGGCCTCGGCTTCCACGAGTTTCGGACCGCCCTTGGCGACGCCGACCATCGCCGGGCGCAGCACGCGCTCGCCGATGGAAAAACCGGCCTGCACCACCTGCACGACCGTATTGTTCGGCACTTCGGTATTCGGCACTTCGAACATCGCCTGATGGAAGTTCGGGTCGAACTTCTGGCCGACCGGCTCCAGCTTGCGAACGCCGTGGCGCTCGAGTGCCGAGAGCATGGAACGCTCGGTCATATCCACGCCTTCAATCAGCGTTGTCAGGCCGGCATCGCCAGTAGCCTTGGCTTCCGGCGGAATAGCATCGAGCGCGCGACGCAGGTTGTCCGAAACGGCCAGCATGTCACGGGCGAAGCCTGCGACAGAATAGGACTTGGCGTCCTTGACCTCGCGCTCCGTGCGGCGGCGCAGATTGTCCATTTCGGCAGCGAGCCGCAGATAGCGGTCGCGCAGTTCAGCATTTTCAGCCTTCAGAAGCTCAAGCGGATCGGGTTCGCTCGCAACAGCTTCCTTCACGGCTTCATTCTCGACGTTTGCGGCAGCTTCGGCTGCGGCTTCCGCTGCAGCTGCGTCAGGTCCGTTCTGCGTCGTTTCATCGGTCATGACGGTCTCCGGTTGGTGTCTTCTCAGATGCGCCCGATATCGATGTTTGGCCGGAAAAAATCAAGTCTGCGTGACGAAGAAGCTGAAATTCCGCCGGTTCCGCACGAGCGATCAGAGAGAACCGCGCGAAAGGCGCGACACGAGCTGAGCCGTATAATCCACCATCGGCACGATGCGGGAGTAATTGAGCCGTGTGGGGCCGATCACGCCTACCGCGCCGACGATGCGGTCATCGTCGTCGCGGTAGGGAGCAACGATGAGCGAGGAGCCGGAAAGCGAGAAGAGCTTATTCTCCGAACCGATGAAGATACGCACACCGGGTCCGCTTTCGGCGAGATTCAGGAGCTCGATCAAGCTATCCTTCTTCTCGAGATCGTCGAAAAGCAGGCGCAGCCGGTCGAGATCTTCCGTGCCGCCGACACCTTCCAGCAGGTTTGCGCGGCCGCGAATGATCAGCTGTGCCGGCTTGGACTCGTCCGAACTGCCGGCCCAGACGGCGATACCGCGCTCCACGAGATCCTGCGACAGTGCATCGAGCTCGAGGCGAACTTCATCTTTCAGCCGGCTCAATTGCAGGCGCAATTCCGGCAGCGTCTGGCCGGTCATGTGCGCATTGAGGAAATTGGCGGCTTCGGTGAGCTGCGAAGAGGTGACGCCTGCGGGCAGCTCGATGATGCGGTTTTCCACCTGATCGTGATCGCCGACAAGCACCGCCAGTGCCTTGGTGGGCTCCAGGCGGATGAACTCGACATGTTTCAGCACCGAATCGCTCTTGGAGGTAATGACGAGACCGGCGCCGCGCGAAATGCCCGAGAGCATGCGGCTTGCCTCGTTCATCATCGATTCCACAGGATTGTCGCGGTTTCCAGCCCGCACCTGTCGGTCGATACTGGCCCGTTCCTCCGCCGAGAGATCGCCAACCTGCATGAAGGCGTCGACAAAGAAACGTAAGCCCACCTGCGTGGGCAGGCGGCCGGCGCTGACATGCGGCGAATAGATGAGCCCCAATTCCTCCAGGTCGCTCATGACGTTGCGCACGGAGGCGGGCGACAGTGACATGGGCAGAAGACGCGAGAGGTTGCGGGAACCGAGGGGCTCGCCATGCTCGAGATAGCCTTCGACGATGCGCCGGAAGATTTCCTTGGATCGTTCATCCAGCGCGGCCACGGCATCCGAAATTGATGTCGACCTGTAGCTCATGAACTTTTCGCACCCGCACTGAATGATATCAGGGAAATATAGCCAATCTGCCCCCCGTGGCAAAAGGGAATTTGCAAATGCGCGCAGCCAATCGTAGAAGCGGGCGACGATACAATGCATGCATGGAATTGCCGGGAAGCGCTTCCGCTTTTCGGCATCCTGTTTCAGGAGAAGAGAATGCGGCCTTCAGGCAGAAAAACCGACCAGATGCGCAAGGTCTCCTTCGAGCGCAATTTTTCCAAGCATGCCGAGGGATCCTGCCTGGTGAAGTTCGGCGATACGCATGTGCTCTGCACCGCAAGCCTGGAAGACAAGACGCCGCCGTGGCTGCGCAACACCGGAAAGGGCTGGGTCACGGCCGAATACGGCATGCTGCCGCGCGCAACCGGCGAACGCATGAAGCGCGAAGCCGCTGCCGGCAAGCAGGGCGGCCGCACGCAGGAAATCCAGCGCCTCATCGGCCGCTCGCTGCGCGCCGTGGTCGATCTGACTGCGCTCGGCGAACGCCAGATCACGCTCGACTGCGATGTCATCCAGGCAGATGGCGGCACGCGCACGGCCTCGATCACCGGTGGCTGGATTGCGCTTTACGACTGCCTGCGCTGGATGGAAACCCGCAACATGATCAAGGCCGACCGCGTGCTGAAGGATCATGTCGCGGCGATTTCCTGTGGCATCTTCGCCAACCAGCCAGTCATCGACCTCGACTATCTCGAAGATTCCTCAGCCGAGACCGATGCCAATTTCGTCATGACGGGAGCCGGCGGCATCGTCGAGATCCAGGGCACGGCAGAAGGCACGCCTTTCACCGAGGAGGAATTCTCTTCGCTGATGGGCCTTGCCAAGGCAGGCATTACCGAACTGGTCGACTTGCAAAAGCAGGCGATCGCCTGAGGCTTCCATTCAAGCCTCGCCAGTGAATTTCCTTGTCCCTGCTTCCGGGGGCGAGGTCGGACAAGGGGCGGGCAATGGCACAACCCATCGAAGGCATTCTCGAAACTGCGCTTTACGCGACCGATCTCGATGCGGCCGAAGCTTTTTACGGGAATGTGCTGGGCCTTGAGAAGATTACACGTTCGGGCAACCGCCATGTGTTCTTCCGCTGCGGGCCGGGCGTGCTTCTGATCTTCAACCCGGAGGAAACGGTGAAGCCGCCGGCGCCTGACAGCCTGCAGGTTCCGCCGCATGGCACGACCGGAAAGGGCCATGCCTGCTTCAGGGTTTCGGGAGATGATCTCGATGCGATGGCCAGGAAGCTGAAGGCTGCCGGCACCGCTATCGAATCCGAGGTTCACTGGCCGCAGGGCGGCCGATCCATTTATTTCCGCGATCCCAGCGGCAACAGCCTGGAATGCGCGGAAGCGAAAATCTGGGGCATGGAATAAGGATATTTTATGCGTAAGCTCGAAACCAAGACCATTGTTGTTGCCAGCCATAACCAGGGCAAGATCCGCGAGATCCAGGATCTGATCGGGCCGCTGGGCTTTACCGCCAAATCAGCTGCCGAGCTCAATTTCATCGAACCGAAGGAAACCGGGACGACCTTCGAGGAGAACGCGACGATCAAGGCGCTCGCCTCGGCGCAAGCCTCCGGCCTGCCGGCCCTGTCTGATGATTCAGGCCTCGTAGTCGATGCGCTCGGCGGTGATCCCGGCGTCTACACGGCCGACTGGGCGGAGACCGGTAACGGCAGCCGCGATTTCAACATGGCCATGGAGAAGGTCGAGAGAGCACTGGAAATGGCCGGCGCCACCAAGCCCGAGCAACGCACTGCCCGTTTCGTCAGCGTGCTCTGCCTTGCCTGGCCGGATGGCCATACCGAGCTTTTCCGCGGCGAAGTGGAAGGCACGGTCGCCTGGCCGCCGCGCGGAATACAGGGTTTCGGCTATGATCCGGTCTTCCAGCCGGAAGGCTATGATGTCACTTTCGGCGAGATGAGCGCGGAAGAAAAGCACGGATGGAATATCGGCAAGCCGCAGGCTCTGTCGCACCGTGCCCGTGCCTTCAAGCTCTTTGTCGAAACCTGCCTGGAAGCATAAGGCCAAGCTTTGAACATGATCGAGTCGCCTGCACTGATGCGCGATGCAAAGCTTCTGCCCGATACCGGTGAGCCCGGTTTCGGGATCTATGTGCATTGGCCTTTCTGCGCGGCGAAGTGTCCCTATTGCGATTTCAACAGCCATGTCCGGCATCAGCCAGTCGATCAGGAACGCTACGTCGCGGCCTTCCTGAAGGAGATCGCAACGGCCCGCCAGATGAGCGGGCCGAAGACGGTGACCAGCATCTTTCTCGGCGGCGGTACGCCCTCGCTGATGAAGCCGGAAACGGTCGACGCGATCCTTGGTGGCATCTCGCGGCATTGGCACGTTCCTGACGGTATCGAGATCACGATGGAGGCCAATCCTTCCAGCGTCGAAGCGGAACGCTTCCGCGGCTATCGCGCCGCAGGTGTCAATCGTGTCTCGCTCGGCGTGCAGGCGCTGAACGATCGCGATCTTAAATTCCTCGGTCGGCTGCATGATGTCGCCGATGCGCTGAAGGCGATCAAGCTCGCGCGCGACATCTTCCCGCGCATGTCTTTCGACCTGATCTATGCCCGCCCGAACCAGACGGTGGAAGAATGGGAGCGGGAACTCAAAGAAGCCATTTCCTACGCTGTCGACCATCTCTCGCTCTATCAGCTCACCATCGAGGAAGGCACACCGTTCTACGGTCTCCACAAGGCCGGAAAGTTGATCGTGCCTGACGGAGACCAGTCGGCGGCGCTCTACGAAGCCACGCAAGAGATCACCGAGCGCGAAGGTATGCCGGCTTATGAAGTGTCCAACCACGCCCGACCCGGCGCGGAGAGCCGCCACAACCTCACCTACTGGCGCTATGGTGACTATGCCGGCATCGGCCCCGGCGCGCATGGGCGCCTGACACGCGGGCCAGAAAAGATCGCGACTGCTACGGAACGCAAGCCGGAAGCCTGGCTGGAGCTCGTCGAACGCGACGGGCACGGCATCATCGAGCAAGAGCGTCTCGGTTTCGATGAGCAGGCCGATGAATTGCTGCTGATGGGGCTGCGTCTGAAGGAAGGCGTCGACCTTGCCCGCTGGCAGCAGCTTTCCGGCCGCGATCCCGATCCGAAACGCGAAGAGTTTTTACTGGAGCACGGCTTCATCGAGCGGATCGGCAATTCCCGCCTGCGCTGTACGCCGGCAGGCATGCTCATCCTTGATTCCGTCGTTGCGGACCTCGCCTGCTGAACCGTCAGGCGACGCGTCTCCTCCCCAGATTGACGAGCCTCCCATCGATCGCCGCAAGGCCGACCGCGATCAGGGCCATGCCGATCAGATGCTTGAGCTGCAACTGCTCGCCGAGAGCCGCCGCGCCGAGAAGAATCGCGCTGACGGGGATCAAGAAGGTCACCAGCATCAGGTTAGTGGCACCTGCCGTGGCCAGGATTCGGAAGAAGAGCACGTAGGCCACGGCAGTCGAGAGGATCGCAAGGCCTGATAGCGCCAGCCAAGTCTCGGCGGAGGGCATGGCGAGCGTCCAAGGCTGGTCGGCGACCAGGGCGATCGGCAGCATCAATACCGTCGAAGCCGTCACCTGTCCGGCGGCTGGAATGAGCGGCGCAAGGCCCATCCGGCGGAATCGCCGTCCCCAGATGCCAGCCAGCGAATAGGAGAAGGCGGCACCGAGGACCGCGAGTTGGGCAAGCACGTTCGAGCCGAGATCCTTCAAAGCGTCGAAGCCGATCATGTAGGCAACGCCGGCAAATCCGACGATCACGCCGAAGAGACGGTTTACCGTCAACTTTTCATCCGCCGTCAGCACATGGGCAACGATCACGGCGAAGAGCGGCGTCGTGGCGTTGAGGATCGACGCAAGGCCGCTCGCAATATGCGTCTGGCCCCAGACGATCAGGCAGAAGGGGATCATATTATTCAAGAGCCCATGCCGAAGAAAGCGATCCAGCTCTGCCTGTCGCGCGGCATGGCGTGGCCCATGGCACGCACGATCAGATTGAGCGCGATAGCGGCAAGCAGAACACGTCCAGTCACGATCGTGAACGGCGGCAGTGTTTTCACGAGAATGCCGTTGAAGAAGAAGGACCCGCCCCAGAGAAGCGACAAGACGATCAGCATGGCCCATTCTACGGCGCCCATGGATTTCTGCAGTGCCATGACAATCTCCTCTATCGAATTCTGCTAAAGCGTTCTTCGCGGCGCACCCACGCATATTTGCCAGAAATATCAGTTTTTATTAGTATTCCTTATCACCTGACAAACGAGCATTTCTTTTTCTATGATTGAGCTGAGCTAAACCATGAATGATCCGCTGCCCTCGCTATCGGCCCTGCGCGCCTTTGAGGCGACGGCGCGTCACCTGAGCATGACACAGGCGGCACATGAGCTGCATGTCACGCCCGGCGCTGTCAGCCTGCAGATCCGCGACCTCGAGGCTTCGCTCGGCGTCTCGCTTTTCGAGCGGCGGACCCGGCAAATTCTGCTGACCGCGGAAGGCCGCGATTATTTCGCGACGTTGCGCACCGCCTTCCAGCTCGTGCGCGAGGCAACGGCATCGCTGACCGCACGGCGGCGCGGCAATGCGCTGGCGCTCACCTGTACGGCAGGTTTTGCAACGCACTGGCTGCTGCCGCGGCTTCAGCGGTTCGAGGACATGCATCCGGACATCGATGTCCGCATCAGCGCCTCCCATCGCATGTTCGATTTCGAACGCGATGGAATCGATCTCGCCATCCGCCATGGACTTGGCGGCTACGAAGGGCTGATCAGCGAACGGCTGGTCGATGACGAGTTGGTACCGGTCTGTATACCGACAATTGCCACAGCGCTTGGCGCAGATCCTTCGCCCGACGATCTCGCCAGATATCAGCTCATCCACGACGTCTACCGCCGCGACTGGCAGCTCTGGCTGGCGGCCGCGGGCGCAACGAAAGTCGATGCCTCCCGCGGTCCGATCTTCAGCGACGGCAATGGCGCTTTCGAAGCGATGAAGTCAGGTTTCGGTGTGGCGCTGATGCGCCGCTCCTTCATCGAGAAGGAGCTTGCCGAAGGCCGGCTTGTGGCACCCTTTCCACTGGGGCTCACAAGCAAGCTTGCCTACCATCTGGTCTATCCAGGCACAGCGCTGGAGCGCCCGGCGGTCGCAGCGTTCCGGCGCTGGCTGCTTTCGGAAGCGACGGCTTAGAGCAATCCGGACGCAAGACCGCTACGCAGGTTTACTGGAATTGCTTTAATCCCGGCTGGTAGCTCCTGCCTTGAAGAGACTACCCGTCGGCGTCTTCAGGAACATCTCCAGTGGAATATGCTCCTGATGCAGGAAGCCGCTGGCCGGCAGCAAGCCGTCGCGGACCATCTCGATGACGGCAACCACCGACGCCGAGGTCGTCCAGGCGATCGCGGTGCGCCGCGCGCCGGCAATCTCGATCGGATAATAGGCGCGCACGAACTCTTTGCGACGCAGGGCACCATTGATCGTGCCTTCGGCCGCGACATGTACATAGACGACGTCATCATCGACCGGCGGCTTGGCGTTGGTCAGGATTTCACCGGCGAGCTGTCTCCTGTCGCGCATCAGAAGCTCATGGAAGAAGAAATTCATCAGCTCCATGTGGCCGGGATAACGCATCGTCTTGTAATCGAGGTTATCGACCTTGCCGAGCATGGTGTCACACATGGTGCCGAGACCGCCAGAGGTCGTGAAAGCCTCCAGCTTGACGCCACCGACATAAATCGTCTCATGCCATTCCATCGGCGAGACGAGCTTGCGCACGCCGCCCTCGATGACCTCGCAGTCATTCAGATATTCATTGACCACGCCTTCCGGCGACCAGTTGAAGGCATAACCCAGAAGTCCGGTCGGGTTCTGTGGCAGAGCGCCGACGCGCATGCGGATCGAGCGGCAGCGGTCGAAGCCATCGGCGAGGCTTGCGCCGACGATACCGACGAAACCCGGCGCCAGACCGCATTGCGGCGCCATCAGCCCGCGAGCGGTCTTGGAAAGCTCGATGATGAAATTGGTGGTCGGCACATCCTCGGTCAGATCGAAATGGTGGATGCCGGCAAGATGAGCGGCGCGGGCCAACTCGATATTCAGGTGGTAGGGCAGGCAGGACAGGACCGCCTCGACGCCCGACAGCAGCTCGCCGATGACGGAGACGTCGGTGATATCACCGGTTTGGCATTTGAAGGGCAGGTCGCCCACGGGCGGCTGCGCATCGACGCCGATAACCTCGAAGCCGCCCTCATGCAAAAGCGTTGCCGCCAGCCGCCCGACCTTGCCCAGGCCGATCACGGCAATCCGTTCAAAACTCATTAATGTCCTCCCGAGCGCCGACATTCTTCACCGACGCAATTTTCTCACGTGGAGGCTGTATAGAATAAAACGCTTATAAAAGAAAACAGCCGGGATCACTCCCGGCTGCCGGTTCATGGTGGCATGCACCGATTATTCGTTGATGAGGCGCTTCAGAAGCTCGATCTCATGCGAAAGTTTCGTGTCTCCCGATATCAGTTCCTCGATCTTGCGCACGGCGTGCAGAACCGTCGTATGGTCGCGTCCGCCAAAGCGGCGGCCGATTTCCGGGAAAGAGCGCGGCGTCAGCGTCTTCGACAGATACATGGCGATCTGGCGCGGCTTGACGATGACGCGCGTGCGGCGGTTCGAGACCAGCTCCTGGCGCGAGACGTTGTAGTGACGCGCGACGATACGCTGAATGTCCTCGATACGCACACGACGCGGTTCACCAGAACCGACGAGATGGGCCAGCAGCTCATCCACGCGCTCGATCGACAGGTTCGGCTCGAAGGAGCGGCGGAAGATCAACTGGTTGAAGGCGCCTTCCAGTTCGCGGCCGCTCGCAGTGATGTTGCGGGCGACATGCTGCAGCAGTTCGGCCGGGATTTCCAGTGACGGATCTTCCAGACGGGCCGCCGTCAGACGACGCTTCAGGATTTCGAGACGCATCTCGTAGTCCGGGGCGTCGAGCTCGATCGCCACACCGCCCTGCAGACGCGAACGGACACGCGGGTCGAGCGATTCCAGCTCCCACGGTGCGCGGTCGGCTGCGACGACGACCTGCTTGGCGCTGTCGAGCAGCATGTTCAGCAGATGGCAGAACTCATGCTGGATCATCTTACCCTGCAGGAACTGCATGTCATCAATGATCAGGAGGTCGATGTTGCGCAGCGAGTCCTTCAGCGTCAGCGCGTCATTGTCGCGGATTGCGGTCGCAAAACGCCACATGAAGTATTCGGCCGTCAGATAGACGACGCGCAGCCCACGCGGGTTCTGCACGGCGGCATTGGCGATCGCCTGCAGCAGATGGGTCTTGCCGAGGCCGACGGTCGCATGGACGAAGAGCGGGTTGAAGCGCACGGCGCCCTGACCTGCTTCCGCAATAGTCTTGGCGGCGGCGAGCGCCACACGGTTGGAGCTGCCCTCGACGAAGGTGTCGAAAGTGAAGCGGGAATCCAGCGGCGAGCCAAAAAGAGGCGAACCGACACTTGCCGGGCGCGCCGCAGCGGCGGCCGAAACAGCCTGCTGGACGATCTGCCCCGCCGGCTGGGCCGAAGCCGGGCGGCGAAGCTGGGTGGGCTGGGTGACCGGCTCGACGGAGACTGCATCGTCCAGCGCCTTCGTACCGGCGCGGGTTGCCGTGCGCACAAGGATCTCGACTTTCAGGATTTCGGGATCTTCAGCCTGGAACAGACCAACAATGAGATCGAGATACCGGTTGTTGATCCACGACTTCAGAAAGGTCGTGGGAACGGTGAGACGGACGACACTCTTGGAAACCGAATGAAGCTTGAGCCGCGCAAACCAACTTGCGTAGACGTCAGGACCGACTTGTGCCTTCAGACGCGCGCTGACGCGTTCGAAGAGAACGCCATGCTTCATCTCACCCTTTTCTTCCGTTGCGCTCAGGTGAATGGAACCGAAAGACTGCGGTGCAGCTTCCCCGTTATCCAGCGCACCCGTCGTCATCGAATTCATCTGCATAATGCCGCCTTTCATTTCCTCGGGCGGTCATTCGTTGACAGCCGCCCGATCATTCCCCGCTTTGACACAGCCGACGACACCCTCATGAGCCGCCCGCATGCCGGTTCACTCAAACACTGTCCCATTTCTGAGACCGACACAGAAACCCTTCAGTGGCCGCGGTCATGCGACAACCGTCACAAACGCTCTATGTCAGGCTGGCGGCCGATCCTCGTTTTTCGCCCGCAAGCCCGAACGCAATGTTACACCGTCCCCTGCCCCTTCTCCCGGCCTCGCGTAATACGTGTGGCTTCGGAGAGCACAAAACGTCCCCGTCCCGTGACAGCCACGTCACGGTACAATGCCGTCGAGTGCGTGAGAAAACGGAAGCTTTACGCTCCGCCGCAAGTGACACAGAACCATCGTCCTGCCGACGTGGCAGTTTGGACTGACTTCTGCAGGTGATGTCCGCGCCCTTTGCTGGACGCCATTTAGGCAGGATCAAAAGGCAAGATCAACGATGAATTTTACGCAAAATTAAGAAGCGGCCATTGACTCCGGCGGCCCCTTTAGGGCGTCACACCAACGTCAAAAAAGAATCGCTTTTGAATCAAGGAGATTCCCCAACTGGGCTATTTTGGACACGCATAAAAAGAAAAAAGAAAAAATCTTCTTGACTCATTTGATGCCGCGGGTTGCGTGACCAGAGTCGCAACCTTTAAAAAGATCCTTGCGTAACTTATTGTTTTTAAACGATTTTTCCTGTCATGCCCCTGACACGAAATCGTCGCCGGATTAACCATATCCGTGGCAGGCAGCGGAATCGAAAAAGCCCGGTAAAATTACCGGGCTAATCATAACGAGCAATTCGTTAATGAGATATTTAGGCGTTCGCAGAAGCCGAAAGAGCCTTCACACGAGCAGCGAGGCGCGAGACCTTGCGGGAAGCCGTGTTGGCGTGCAGGACGCCCTTGCTTGCGGCGCGTGCCAGCTCGGGCTCGGCTGCGAGGAAGGCTTCCTTTGCCTTGGCGGCATCACCAGCGGCGAGTGCCTCTTCGACCTGGCGAACGTAGGTGCGAACGCGCGAACGGCGAGCCTTGTTGACTGCGGTACGGCGAGCGATCTTGCGGGTCGCCTTTTTCGCCGAAGTTGTATTGGCCATGGATGCCTCTCTCAAGAATTCGAACAAAACTCCGCCATTGCCGCGCCGGCCCTGCGGCCACTCAAATTCAGCAATACGGGAGCATTAGTGGAAAACCTGAGCGGCTTTCCGAACCGTGGGCGGGCATATAACGCTAAAGCCGACCCACGTCAACGCGCATTTTCAAGGAAAGGCCCGTTTCCCTGCGCCGCCCGCTCACCTGTTCTTGAAGGCGGGTTTGCGCTTCTCGATGAAGGCGGCCATGCCCTCTTTCTGATCCTCGGTCGCAAAGAGGCTCTGGAAGAGGCGGCGCTCGAAACGCAGGCCCTCTTCCAACGTCGTTTCGAAGGCGCGGCTGACCGCCTCCTTCGCCATCAGTACCGAGGGACGCGACAGCAATGCGATCCTTGCAGCAGCCTCCAACGCCTCATCCAGCAGACCTTCGGGTGCCACCACACGCGAAACGAGTCCCGAGCGTTCGGCTTCCGCCGCATCCATCATCCGGCCGGTCAGAATAAGGTCCATCGCCTTGGCCTTGCCGACCGCTCTCGTCAGGCGCTGCGAGCCGCCGATACCGGGAATGACACCGAGGGTGATCTCCGGCTGTCCGAACTTCGCCGTCTCCGAGGCAATGATGAAGTCGCAGAGCATGGCGAGTTCGCATCCGCCGCCGAGCGCAAAACCGCTGACAGCGGCGATGATCGGCTTGCGGGCCTTGGCGATCTCGTCCCAGCCGCTGATAAAATCGCTCTTGTAGACTTCGGCAAAATCGAGCGGCTGCATTTCCTTGATGTCGGCGCCGGCGGCAAAGGCGCGCTCGGAACCGGTCAGCACGATTGCACCGATCGCCTCGTCTTCATGAAAGGCCGCATAGGCAAGCTTCAATTCCTTGAGCACGGTCGAATTCAGCGCGTTCAGCGCCTTGGGCCGGTTCAGTGTGATGAGGCCGACATTCCCTCGGGTTTCGACAAGAAGTGTTTCATAGGCCATGGCGCTCTCCTATTTCTGGCAGGTGGCGCAATAGAAGGTGGAGCGGCCAGCCTGCACGATGCGCGAGACCGTATCGCCACAGCCCGGCGTGCGGCAAGTTAGACCTTCGCGGTCATAGACGGAAAAGGAATGCTGGAAATAGCCGAGCGAACCATCCGTCTGGATATGGTCGCGCAAAGACGATCCGCCGGCAGCGATCGCATCGGCGATGACATCGCGGATGGAGCTGACCAGCAGGTTCAGCGGCTCCTTCGGCTTACCCGCCTTGTTCACCAGCGTGCCGGCTGCGCGCGTCGGCAACAGATGCGACCGCCAGAGCGCCTCGCAGACATATATATTGCCGAGCCCGGCGATGTTTTTCTGATCTAGGAGTGCGCTCTTCAGCGGCTGAGCCTTGCCCTCGAAACGTTCGGCCAGGTAGCCGGCTGACAATTCGTTGCCTGTCGGTTCCGGGCCAAGGCCGAACAGGAAGGGATTCGCATCGAGCTCGGAACGGTTGGCAATATCCATGAAGCCGAAGCGGCGCGGGTCATTGTAGATAACGCGGCGCGGGCCGCCCTCGCCGTCCAGATGGAAGATGGCGTGATCGTGCTTCTCGTCTTTGGAGCGCTCGTGCTGAAAATTGCCCGGCGTGGCAGTCAGCGGCCCCTGCTCGATCCGGAAGGAGCCGGACATGCCGAGATGGGAAATGATCGTCTTGCCACTGTCGAGATCAATGAGCAGGTACTTGGCACGCCGTCCGAGGCCGAGGATCTTCCGGCCGGATACCTGTTGCTCAAAACCCTGCGGAAAGGGAAACCGCAGATCGCCGCGGCGCAATTCCAGCCTCTCAATGCGCGCGCCCTCCATTGCCGGCGTCAGTCCGCGCTTCACCGTTTCTACTTCTGGCAATTCCGGCATCTTAACCCATCTATATCTAACGTGTTTCAACCGCCCGCGATGTGCGCTATAGCGCCAACGTGCCGCGGGCGGATTGTGGCCCACAGATAGCGCCGCGCCCTCGCTTTCGCTATGGTCGCCGCGTCGAATTCTTGATGTGAACGGAGTAGCTTGATGTCAGACAGCCGGACCTCCGCCGATGGCGGCATGGAAACGTCCTACGGCTTCCGCGAGGTGCCGACCGGTGAAAAGCAAGGCCTCGTCAACGAGGTCTTCCACAAGGTCGCCAAGCGCTACGACATCATGAACGACGTCATGTCCATGGGCATGCACCGTGTCTGGAAAGATGCGATGATTGCGGCACTGAATCCGCGCAAGGAGCCGGGTTACAAAGTGCTCGACGTTGCCGGCGGCACCGGCGATATCGCCTTCCGCATCGTCGAGGCCTCGAACCGTCAGGCGCACGCGACCGTGCTCGACATCAACGGCTCGATGCTCGGCGTCGGTGCGGAGCGGGCGGCAAAGAAGAAGCTTTCGGACAATCTCACCTTCGTGGAAGCCAATGCCGAGGACCTTCCTTTCGAGGCAAACAGCTTCGATGCCTATACGATCGCCTTCGGCATCCGCAACGTGCCGCGGATCGAGGTGGCGCTCTCGGAAGCCTATCGCGTGCTGAAGCGCGGGGGACGGCTGCTTGTGCTGGAATTTTCGGAAGTGGACCTGCCGGTTCTCGACAAGGTTTATGAGGCCTGGTCCTTCAACGCCATCCCGAAATTCGGCAAGGCGATCACCGGCGACGCCGAGCCTTACCAGTATCTTGTGGAATCGATCCGCAAGTTCCCGAACCAGGAGAATTTCGCGGCGATGATCCGCACGGCCGGCTTCTCGCGCGTGACCTACACCAATTATACCGGCGGCATCGCTGCGCTGCATTCCGGCTGGAAGCTCTGATCCGCATGAGTGCTTTCGGAGCATATTTCAGGCTCGCAAGGGTCGGCTGGATTTTGGTGCGCGAAGGCGTCATCTCGGCCCTGCCTTCGGAGGGTCTGCCGCCATCGATCAGCCTGGCGAAATCCTTCGTCGGCATGTTCGCCCGCAATCGAAGCAAATCCCAGAAGCGCAGTGACCGGCTGGCTAAAGCCGTTGAACGGCTGGGGCCGTCCTATGTGAAGATCGGCCAGTTCCTCGCGACGCGTCCCGATGTCGTCGGCGTCGAATTTGCCGACGACTTGTCGCAATTGCAGGACCGGATGGCTTTTTTCCCCGCGGCTGCCGCCAAGGCGAATATCGAGGGCTCGCTCGGACGTCCGATCACAGATCTCTATGCGAGCTTCGGCGATCCGATTGCCGCAGCCTCTATCGCCCAGGTACATGCTGCCGAGGTCAACACGCCGGCAGGACCTAAAAAGGTCGCCGTCAAAGTCGTGCGGCCGGGTGTCAGGGCGCGGTTTGCCCATGACATCGAAGCGATGTACCTCGTTGCCCATATGCAGGAACGCTTCATGCCAGCCAGCCGGCGCCTGCGGCCGGTCGAAGTGACGAAGACGCTGGAGCAGACCACCAAGGTGGAGATGGACCTGCGCCTGGAAGCAGCCGCACTTTCGGAGATTGCCGAGAATACCGAGAAGGATCCCGGCTTCCGCGTGCCGAAGGTGGACTGGGAGCGCACGGGCCGCGACGTCATCACCATGGAGTGGATCGACGGCGTCAAGATGTCCGATGTCGAAGGGTTGCGCGCCGCCGGCCACGATCTCAACGAGCTTGCCGATACGCTGATCCAGTCTTTCCTGCGTCATACGCTGCGCGACGGCTTCTTCCATGCCGACATGCATCCGGGCAATCTCTTCGTCGATGACGGCGGCATGATCGTCGCCGTCGACATGGGTATCGTCGGGCGCCTCGGAAAGAAGGAGCGCCGTTTCCTTGCCGAGATCCTCTACGGCTTCATTACCCGCGATTACATCCGGGTGGCCGAAGTGCATTTCGAGGCAGGCTATGTGCCCGGCCACCACAATATCGAGAGCTTTGCCCAGGCGATCCGGGCGATCGGCGAGCCGATCCACGGCCAGCCGGCCGAGACGATCTCCATGGGCAAGCTCTTAACGCTGCTCTTCGAGGTGACCGAACTCTTCGACATGCAGACGCGACCCGAGCTCGTGATGCTGCAGAAGACGATGGTTGTCGTCGAAGGCGTCTCGCGCATGCTCAATCCGCGCTTCAACATGTGGAAGGCATCTGAGCCGGTCGTCGGCGACTGGATCAAGAACAATCTCGGCCCGAAGCGCATCGTCACCGATCTCAAGGATGGACTGAAGGCAGCCGTAAAGCTTGCCGAAGCAGCACCTGAAATTGCCGCCCAGACGGAGAAATTCCACCATCAGCTTCTGCATATGAGCGAGCACGGGCTGCGCTTCGACGAGCAGACGGCTGAGGCCATCGGCAAAGCGGAAGCGCGCCATAACCGCTCCGCCAAGATAGCCCTCTGGATCATTGCGCTCACGCTTCTCTATATTGCCTGGGTAATGAGCTGACAGGAAGCAATAAAAGCATGATGTGTTCGGCATTTGGGATATCCCGCCAGATGTGAGGCTCGCTTAGTCTCGCCTCCATGGAGATGAGAACATGAAGCACGAACGCCCCGGAATCGAACTGAGCGGCCAGCCCTTCAGCTTTGCCGAGATGATGAGGATTGGCTCCGGCAAGGTTGCACTTTCAGCATCGGCGATCGGCATGCAGCGGGTGAAGATCGCGCGTTCGATCGTCGAAGATGCCATCGAATCCGGCATGCCGGTCTATGGTGCGACCACCGGTGTCGGTGCCATGAAGGATGTCGAATGGTCACCGGAGGATCTCGACGCCTTCAATCTCGGGCTCGTACGCGCCCATCACTTCGGCACCGGCACGCCCTTTTCCTGCAATGTCGTGCGCAATGCCATGGCGATGCGCGTCAATACGGCGCTGACGGGCCAGGTCGGTTGCACGCCTGAGTTGATCGAAGCTTATATACGAATGCTCTCGGCCGACCTCATTCCGGTCGTGCGCCGCACCGGTTCCATCGGCTGCGCCGATATCGGCCTCATGGGCCAGATCGGCGCAGTGCTGACCGGTGTCGGGGAAGCGATCTATCGCGGCAACCGCATGCAGGCGGCAGAAGCCTTCCGGGCAGCCGGCATGGCGCCGGTCAAGATGGCGCCGCGTGACAGCCTCGCCTCGCTCAGCGTCAATGCCGTCAGCTTCGCGGCAGCAGCCGAGACGACACGCAATGCTGCGGCCTCGATCCGCGTGCTGCTGGCAACCGGCATGATGGCTTCCGGTGCGCTCGGCGCATCGCGCGATCCCTGGCGGGCCGTGCGCCATGTCGGCACGGCGCGGGAGGCGCTGATCGGCGCCTGGCTTTGCAACGCCTCAGACGAATGGGAATGGCCGGTCGCCACCCACGTGCAGGACGCGCTGAGCCTGCGCATGATCGCCCAGGTTTTTGGTGCTGTTATCGAAAACCTGCTTTCGACCGGCCATAAGATCCTTGCCGCCACTGGCCGCTCCGACGACAATCCCGTCGTCGTGGAAGGACGGGTGATGACCTCAGGCGGCTCCTTGCCGCTCGATGTGACGATCCTCCTGGAATCGGCAGCGCTCTGCATGGCGCATGCGGCGCGTAACGCCTTCAACCGCTGCGTCCTGCTCGGCAACGGCCAGCGGCGCGACCTGCCGGTCAATCTTGTGCCGCCGGGTCGTATCGCCACCGGTTTCGGGCCGATCATCAAGCTTGCCGGCGAAATCTTCTCGCGCGTGCTTTCCATGTCGAACCCGGTTTCCGCGCAATCCCTCGTCGTTGCAGCCGGCCTTGAGGACGAGGCAGCCTTCCTGCCGCTCGTCATCGAACGTTTCGACCGGCAGATGCGGGCGCTGAAGCGTCTGGCGGCGCTGGAGGCCCTGCTTTCGGCACAAGCGATCGATATTATCGGCGACACGCCGAAGGGTGTGGCCGGCATGCTCTACGCGGTCGTGCGCAAACATGCGGCCTTCTATACGGTCGACCGGCCGCTTTCGGCCGAGGTGGAAGCGATCGAGAAAGAGCTCGGCTCGGATGAATTCATCTCGAAGCTGATCGAGCAGGTGCCGATTGCTTCCTTCGATGATTTCTTCGCGCTCGGTTCGCTCGAGCGCATCGAGGAACGGCTGACGCGAGAACCGGCCATCATCTGAATAAAGACCTATCGAGGGAGACGCGGCATGGATTTCGATCTCGTTCTGCAGGGCACGGTGGTGCTGCCGGAGCGTATTCTCGAAGGTGGCTATGTGGCCGTTCGCGAGGGAAAGATCGCAGAAGTCGGTATCGGCGTGCCGCCGGCAGCCAGGGAAAGGCATCTGCTTGGCAAGGCGCTGATCCTGCCGGGTGCCATCGACGCGCAGGTCCATTCGCTCTCCCAGAAGGGTCAGGAGGATTTCATCTGGTCGACTCGCTCGGCGGCTGCGGGCGGTGTGACCACCATCGTCGACATGCCCTATGACGAGGGAAATCTCGTCTGCTCGGCTGAGGCGGTGAAGAAGAAGGTCGATCACGCCGGCCCGCAGGCGCGGGTCGATTTTGCGCTCTACGGCACCGTCGATCCCGAGGAAGGGGCTGCCCGCATTGCCGAGATGGTGGAAGCGGGTGTTGCCGCCTTCAAGTTTTCAACCTTCGGCACCGATCCCAAACGCTTCCCGCGCATCCCACCGGCCCTGCTCGACGCCTGTTTTGCGGCGATTGCGCCAACCGGGCTGACGGCCGGCGTGCACAATGAGGATGACGAGGCGGTCCGCACCTATATGGAGCAGGTGAAGGCAAGCGGCATTACCGACTGGCGCGCGCATGGCCTGTCGCGCCCGCCGATCACCGAACTGCTTGCCATGCACACGATCTTTGAGACTGGCGCCAATACCGGCTGCCCATCCCATGTCGTGCATTGCTCGCTCGGGCGGGGTTATGACATCGCCCGAGCCTATCGCCGCGACGGTTTTGAGGCGACGGTCGAATGCTGCATTCACTACCTTACACTTGACGAGGAAAACGATGTGAAGCGCCTCGGCGGCAAGGCGAAGATCAATCCGCCGGTGCGTCCGCGCGCCGAGGTCGAAACCCTGTGGCGCAAGCTTGCCGAAGGCAATGTCTGGCTGGTCTCGACCGACCATGTGAGCTGGTCGGAAAACCGCAAGACCAATCCGGACATGCTGGCGAATGCATCGGGTGTTCCGGGTCTGGAGGTCATGGTGCCGCTCTTCATCAAGGGCGCCCTGGAACGCGGCATTCCCTTGACTTGGGCGGCGAAGCTAATGGCCGAGAACCCAGCGAAGCATTTCCGTCTCGACCACATCAAGGGCGCGCTGACATCGGGCAAGGATGCTGACATCGTCGTGCTGGAACCCAAGGAAACGATCTATGATGCATCGGCCAGCGGCAACAATGTCGTCGGCTGGAGCCCCTATAACGACATGCGCCTGCCGTGGACGGTCTCGGCAGCCTGGCTGCGCGGGCAAATGATCACCGAAGGTTCGAAGGTCCTGGCGGAGCCTGGTGCCGGCCGCTTCGTGCGCCCGCTGCCGCGACAGGTGCTGGCATGAGCCGCAACCTGCCCGTCAATCCCGGCCGGATCGCCGAGGATATCGAAGCCCTTTCCACCATCACCGAGCCGGGGCATCCCTGGACGCGACGGGCTTTTTCTCCGCTCTTTCTCGAAGGCCGCGCCTATCTCGAGGCACGCATGCGGGCGATCGGCCTGGATACCCGCATCGATGCCTCCGGCAACCTGATCGGCCGGCGGGAAGGCTTAAAACCCGGCTCCGGCGTCCTCATGCTCGGCTCGCATTCCGACACCGTGCCGGATGGCGGACGTTTTGACGGCATTGCCGGCGTTGCTGCAGCGTTGGAGGTGGCGCGGGCGCTGCGGGAAAAGGAAATACGCCTCGACCATGATCTGGAGATCGTCGACTTCCTGGCCGAGGAAGTCAGCATTTTCGGGGTCTCCTGCATCGGCAGCCGCGGCATGACGGGGCAATTGCCTCAGGCGTGGCTTTCCCGCACGGTGGAGGGGCGTGATCTTGCCGAAGCGATTGCCGAGGTCGGTGGGTCGCCGGGCATACTGACCCACGAGAACAAGCCCGATATTGCCGGGTTTCTCGAACTGCACATCGAGCAAGGCCCCGTCCTTGAGACCGAACACCAGGATATCGGCATCGTCACGGCGATATCAGGCATTACCCGCATCGAAATCACCGTCGAGGGTCGTGCTGATCATGCCGGCACGACGCCGATGGAATCGCGCGCCGATGCATTGGTTGCCGCTTCGCAGCTCGTCCTCGATATCCGCAATGCCGCCAGCGAACTTGCCAGGACACCCGGTCATTTTGCGGCAACCGTCGGTGAATTTCGCATCGAGCCGAATGCCGCCAACGTCGTTCCTTCCCGCGTCGTATTGCTGATCGATGGACGGGCCGAAATCCGCGCCGACATGGAGGCCTTCTGCCACTGGCTGGACGGCCATACGCAAAAGCTTGCTTTGGCCTTCGGCGTGACGATCGCGCCCCCCAACCGCATCTCCGACAATCTCCCGACACCTGCTGATAAGGGCCTGCTTTCCACGCTGGAGCGCGCCTGTGAGACGGTCGGCGCCAAACACCGCTTCATGGCATCAGGCGCCGGCCACGATACGGCCTGGATCGCCCGCATGGCGCCGGCTGCGATGATCTTCGTGCCCTGCAGGGAAGGCCGCAGCCATTCGCCGGATGAATGGGCTGAAAATGACGACATAGCACTCGGCGCCGCGGTGCTTTTCGAAGCGGTGCGCGAGATGGATCGGAACTTGATCAGGGAGAAGGGCGATGGGACGCATATTGGTTGAGAAGGACGTGGAAGCTGCCGTCAAGGGCGGTTCCGTCTATGCCGCCGGCGGTGGCGGCTGGGCCGATCACGGCCGGATGCTCGGCTATGCCGCCGTCAACATCGGCAAGCCTGAGCTCGTCTCCATCGAAGAACTTGGCGATAGCGACTGGGTCGCGACGGCGGCAGCAATCGGTGCGCCGGCCTCCACCACGCCCTGGGAAATGCAGGGTATCGATTATGTGAAAGCCGTGCAGCTTCTGCAGGAGGCGCTCGGCGAAAAGCTCTCCGGCCTCATCATCGGCCAGAACGGCAAGTCCTCGACGCTGAACGGCTGGCTGCCTTCGGCCATCCTCGGCACCAAGGTCGTCGATGCGGTCGGCGATATCCGCGCGCATCCGACCGGCGACATGGGGTCGATCGGCATGGCGGGTTCGCCGGAGCAGATGATCCAAACGGCCGTCGGCGGCAATCGATCCGAAAGCCGTTACATCGAGTTGGTCGTCAAGGGTGCGACTGCGAAAATCTCGCCGGTGCTGCGCGCGGCCGCTGATCAGTCGGGTGGCTTCATCGCCAGCTGCCGCAATCCGCTGCGAGCTTCCTATGTCCGCAAGAATGCGGCGCTTGGCGGCATCTCGATGGCGCTGAAGCTCGGCGAAGCGATCATCGAGGCTGAAAAACGCGGCGGATCGGCTGTTATCGACGCGATCTGCAAGACGACGGGCGGCCATATCCTGGCTGAGGGTACGATCACCAGGAAGGATGTGGTCTACACGAAGGAAGCCTTCGATATCGGCACGATCACAGTCGGTGCCGGCGACAAGGCCGTGACCCTGCATGTGATGAACGAATATATGGCTGTCGATGATGCCGGCGGCACGCGTGTCGCAACCTTCCCGGCCGTCATTACCACGCTCTCCGAGGAAGGCGAACCGCTCTCCGTCGGCCAGCTCAAGGGCGGCATGCATGTCTTCATTCTACACGTGCCGAAGGACATCATTCCGCTCTCGGCCAGCGTGCTCGACCCGACCGTCTATCCGTCCGTCGAAAAGGCGATGGGCATCGAGATCGCGCGCTATGCATTGGAGACGAGGGCCTGAGGCATGGCACGCGATCCCGGCCTGGAAGAACTGATGCGCGAGGAGCTCGGCGATCGGCCGGGGCTGACCGAAAAATCCATGTTCGGCGGCTGGGCCTTCATGCTTAACGGCAACCTGCTCTGCTGCGCACGCCAGGACGGCATGCTTCTCCGTCTCGGCAAGGGCAATGACGGCTGGGCGCTCGCTCTGCCCGGCGTGATCCAGATGCTGTCAGGCGAGCGGATCATGCATGGCTGGGTGCGCGCCAATGCCGATGTCTATGGCGACGATGCCATGAGACGGCGTCTCATCGATGCGGCACTCGCTTATGTGGAACCGATGCCAGCTAAGTGAAATTGCCGGTGCTGTATGCGCCGACGACGAAAAACGAGGAACCCAAGATGCCGAAGGCCAATCCACGCCATCCGAAATTTCCGATTCCCGGCGGGCCGGAGTTGCGCGCCAAGGGCTGGCGGCAGGAAGCGCTGCTGCGGCTTCTGGAAAATGTGCTCTCGGTCGGCGAGGATCCTGACAATCTCGTTGTTTATGCCGCGCTCGGCAAGGCGGCGCGCAACTGGCCGGCGCATCGGGGCATCGTCAAGGCTCTCACCGAGATGGACGAGGACCAGACGCTACTGATCCAGTCCGGCAAGCCGATCGGCCTCGTGAAGACCCATGCCAAGGCGCCGCTCGTCATCATGGCGAATTGCAACATCGTCGGCCAGTGGGCGAAGGCCGAGGTCTTTTACGAATTGCAGCGCAAGGGGCTGATCTGCTGGGGCGGGCTGACGGCCGGCGCCTGGCAATATATCGGCAGCCAGGGGGTCATTCAGGGCACCTATGAAATCTTCATGCGCATCGCCGAACGGCGCTTCGGCGGTGATCTCCATGGCCGCTTCGTGCTGACGGCGGGGCTCGGCGGCATGGGGGGTGCGCAGCCGCTCGCCGGCCGCATGGCGGGGGCTGCGATCCTCTGCGTCGACATCGATGCGGAGCGCGCCCGCAAGCGTCAGCAGATCGGCTATCTGCAGGAAATAGCCCCTAATCTCGACGGAGCGCTCGCGATGATCGATGCAGCCGTCAAGGAAAAGCGCGCGTTGTCCGTCGGGCTTGTCGGCAATGCGGCGGAAATCTATCCAGAGATCGCCCGGCGCGGCATCGTGCCCGATATCGTCACCGATCAGACCTCGGCCCATGATCTCGTCTATGGCTATGTGCCGAAGGGCATGAGCCTCGATCAGGTGAAGGGCCTGCGTGACGAGGGCCAGGGCCAGCTTATGGCCGCGAGCCGCACCTCGATCGTCGAGCATGTGACTGCCATGCTGGAGTTCCAGAAGCGCGGATCGGAAGTCTTCGACAACGGCAATCTCATCCGCACCCAGGCCCGCGAGGGCGGCGTTACCAATGCCTTCGACATTCCGATCTTCACGGAAGCGTATCTCCGCCCGCTCTTTGCCCGCGCGATCGGCCCCTTCCGCTGGATGGCGCTGTCGGGCGAAGAAAGCGATATCGCGCAGATCGACGATCTGCTCTTGGAGATGTTCCCTGACAACAAGATCATCACCAACTGGATCCGGCTGGCGCGCGAGCATATTCCCTTCGAAGGATTGCCGGCGCGCATTGCCTGGCTGGGTCACGGTGAGCGCACGGCGCTGGCCCGGCGCGTCAACGAACTGGTTGCGAATGGCGAGCTCAAGGGTCCCGTCGCCTTCTCCCGCGACCATCTCGATGCCGGTGCGATGGCGCATCCGAATATCATGACGGAGCGCATGAAGGATGGCTCGGACGCCATTGCCGACTGGCCGCTCATCGATGCGATGATGCTCTGCTCCTCGATGGCCGACCTTGTCGTCGTCCATTCGGGCGGCGGCGGTTATGCCGGTTACATGACGAGCTGCGGCGTGACCGTCGTTGCCGACGGATCCGAAGCCGCCGACGAACGTCTCGACCACGCACTGACCAACGATACGGCGCTCGGCGTCATGCGTTATGCCGACGCCGGCTACGACGAGGCACTGGACGAAGTGGCGAAGAAGGACGTGCCCTATATCCGGCTTGGCTGAATGCCACCCGCTCAGAGATGCCTTATTTCGGTGGGTGCTGCGTCGTAACGGTCATTCAGACCGTCGAAATAGGCGATGGGTGCCGCGGCAAGTTCTTCGGCATCTGCATCGTCGAGGCAGTTGATTGCGACGGCGATAAAGGGGCCGATGGTCTCGTTGTCGTTGCGAGCGAAGGAGCTCACGCCGCAGGTCTCGCAGAAGAGGTGATGGATCGAGCCGGAGCCGAAGAGATATTCGCGCAAATGGTCCCTGCCTGAGACCAACCGAAAATCATTTGGCTGCACGATCGCCAGCCAACTGCGTTTCTTGCGGCAGACGGAGCAATTGCATTTGAAGGTGCCGGCCGAGAGGTCGAACCCGGCCTCATAGGCGACGGCGCCGCAGTGGCAGCTTCCATGATAGGTTTTCTTCACGATATTCCTCCGAATGATATTTAACCTATCGGTTAAATTAATGATCGTGAACCGGAAGTCAAGGCGGGCGCCGGGCAAGCCGGCGCGCGGCCAGTGCAGAGAGAAAAGCCGACGCCATTAGGATGAGCGTGAAGACCACGACCGCGGCCCATCCCTCCATCGCCCAGAACCAGCCGCCTGCCGAGCCAATGACGCTGGAGCCGATGTAATAGGCGAGCATGTAGAGCGAGGAGGCGTGTCCTTTGGTGCCGACGGCGAGCTTGCCGACGAGACCGCTGGCTACAGAATGCGTCATGAAGAAACCGCTCGTCAGCACGATGATGCCGAGGATGATGAGCGGCAGGGATGCCGAGAGCGTCAACGCGCAGCCTGCTGCTGTGATGACGATGCCCGCCAGCAGCACGGTGAAGTGGCCGAGGCGGTCGCCGAGGATGCCGCCGATCGAGGACGCACCGATACCGAAGAGATAGACGGTGAAGATCAGGCCGAGTTCGGTCTGGTTGAGCTCATAGGGTGGCGCGACGAGGCGGAAGCCGGCGTAATTGTACATCGTCACGAAGGAGCCCATCGCGAAGAAAGCGATGGCGAAGATGAAGGGCAGCGCCGGATTGCCGAGATGCCCGAGCCAGGCCTTCAGATGGAACTGCGGATCGAAGCCTGCGCGACGCACGAAATTGCGTGAGGGCGGCAGCAGCGCGATAAAGCCGATGGCCGCAGCAAGGCCGATGGCGCCGATCAGGAATATGGCCGGCCGCCAGGAGAGATATTCCGCGAAGATCCCCGTCAGCACGCGGCCCGACATGCCGCCGAAAGCCGTGCCACCGACATAGAGGCCCATCGTGGCGCCAAGGCCGCGCGGATCGATTTCTTCTGCAAGATAGGCCATGGCGACGGCTGGCACACCGCCAAGCACGAAGCCCTGCAGCGCGCGGATAACCAGCAACAGATGCCAGCTTGGCGCAAAAGCGGTGGCGATCGTCAGCACGGCAGCTCCGACCAGCGAAATCGACATCAGACTGCGCCTGCCAAGCCCCTCCGAGACGGCTGCAGCGCAGACGATGGCGATTGCCAGGAAGCCCGTGGCGAGCGACAGCGACAGCGAGCTTTCGGCCGGGCTGACGGCAAATTCCTGCGCGAAGATCGGCAGCAGCGGCTGCACGCAATAGAGCAGCGAGAAGGTAGCGAAGCCGGAAAGGAAGAGCGCCAGGCTGGCACGGCGATAGGCGCCGGTGCCGCGTGTCAGATAGTGTCTTGCCTGGGTCTCCTCGGCTGTTTGCAGGCTGGCGACGTCTTGGATTGCAGAGTCGGACATGAGTCATTCCTTCCTGCTTCCGATCTAGTCAAGGCGCCTCCATTTGTCCAATATATGAAACTGGCGATCTTGATAGGTTTTGGAGATAGCGATGGAGCTGCGGCATATCCGATATTTTCTGGCGGTCGCCGAAGAGGGCAATTTCACGCGGGCAGCCGCGCGCCTCGGCATCGGCCAGCCGCCACTCAGCCAGCAGATCCGCGATCTTGAGGCCGAAATCGGGGTGATGCTCTTCCATCGCGTGCCGCATGGAGCGGAGTTGACGGTCGCCGGTACGGCCTTCCTTCCGGAGGCGAAGGCATCGCTTGCGGCGGCCGAGAAGGCGCGGCTTGCGGCTCAAAGCGCCAATCGCGGCGAGACCGGCCGGCTGTCGCTCGGTTTTACCGCCTCCTCCGCCTTCAATTCCCTAGTCAGCACCACGATCCGCCGCTTTCGCGCCCGCTGGCCCGAAGTGCGCCTGTCACTGACGGAGATGAATACGCTGGGGCTGATGCAGAAGCTGGAGCGCGGCGAGCTGGATGCGACCTTCATGCGTCCTGGCCTCAGCGATCCCGATGGCATCAGGCTGAAGCGCCTGCCGGACGAGCCGATGGTCGTCGCCCTGCCCGCCGGCCATCCGCTTGCAAAACACAGAATGCTGTCGCTCGCCTTGCTGGCCAACGAACCCTTTATCCTCTTCCCGCGGCTTGTCGGTCTCAGCCTCTATGACGATGTCGTGCGCGCCTGCCGCGAGGCCGGCTTCGAGCTGACCGTGGCGCAGGAAGCGCCGCAGATTTCTTCGGTCGTCAATCTCGTTGCCGCCGATCTCGGCGTTTCGATCGTCCCGGCCTCGATTTCTCAGATCAAACTTGCAGGGGTCGCCTACCGGCCGATCGAAGGCCCGCCTGCCGTGGCGCGGCTGGCGCTCGCCGTGCTGCGCAGCCAGCGCTCTCCCGTCACCGAAAACCTGATGAGCCTGCTATCCTGACAGCCGGATCCCAATAGGGTGGATCGCCGAAGGTCTTTTTCAGATGATCGGCGATGGCGCGCAGCTTGGCCGAGGGATTTCTGCCTTCGGGATGGGCCATGTAGATGAATTCCGGCTCCGGCCGGGCACCCACATCGATCTCGACCAGGCGCCCCTCGCGGATTGCGGGACCGATAATGAAGGTCGGCAAAAGCGCGATGCCGAGGCCTGACATCGCCGCATCGTGCAGCATATCGCCATTGTTGATGCCGAGACCCAGCATCGCACGAACGACGACCGCCCCTTCATCCGTTTGGAACCGCCAGTCGGCGACGCCGCGATTGGTGTAGAAAAGTCCGTGATGGCTGTTGAGATCGGCGAGCGAAGCCGGCGTTCCGTGACGCTCAAGATAATCGGGCGATGCCACCAACAGCCTTCGGCTGCGGGCGAGCTTCCAGGCGATCAGCCGTGAGTCTGCGATGGCACCGTGGCGGATGATCGCGTCATATCCGTCCGATGCCGGATCGACTCGCCTGTCGTCCATATCGAGCGTCAGCGCGATCTGCGGGTGCGCCTTCAGAAATGGATAGAGCGCTGGGCCGAGATGCAGGCGGCCGAACGTGACGGGGGCGGCGATGCGTAGCGGGCCTGACAGAGTGCCGCGGCGTTCCGCCATGTCGGCCTCGGCATCTTCCATTTCGCGGACGATGCGTACGGCGCGCTCCAGAAAGGCGGCTCCATCCTCCGTCAAGGTCAGCTTGCGCGTGGTGCGGTGGACGAGCATGGCGCTCAGTGTCTTCTCCAGCTCCGCCAGTCTTTCGCTGACGACGGATTTAGACAGCCGCAGCCGTCGAGCGGCCTCGCTCACCGATCCGGCCTCCACCACCGCAACAAAAGCCGTAATACCCTCGATCTTCATCATCGTTCGGCTTTTCCGAATTCGAGCTCCGCATTTAGGAGACTAATCCGAACGAAGAAAGAATGCCATCTTCCACTCATCGAAACCGGCGGCCACGCCAATCCAACCGAAATTCAGGAGATGGAACAATGAATCGTCTGATCAACAAGGTCGCAATCGTCACCGGCGCAAGCTCGGGTATCGGCCGCGTTACCGCCAAACTCTTTGCCGCTGAAGGCGCCAAGGTCGTCGTCGGCGCGCGCCGCCAGGCCGAACTTGAAAGCCTGGTGGCCGAAATCAAGGCCACGGGCGGCGATGCCGTCGCCGTTGCCGGCGACGTCCGCTCGGAAGACTATCACAAGGCGCTTGTCGCAGCCGCCGTCGAAAATTACGGCAAGCTCGACATCGCCTTCAACAATGCCGGCACGATCGGTGAGGCCGGCCCGAGCACAGAAGTTTCGGAGGCAGGCTTTGCCGACACGGTGGCGATCAACCTGACGGCCTCCTTCCTTGCCGCCAAACATCAGATCGCGGAGATGGTCAAGCACGGCAGCGGTTCGGTGATTTTCACCTCGACCTTTATCGGCTACAGCTTCTCCTTCCCGGGTGTGGCTGCCTATGCCGCCAGCAAGTCCGGCCTCATCGGACTCACACAGGCACTCGCCGCCGAATACGGCCCGCAGAATATCCGCGTCAACGCTGTTCTGCCCGGTGCCGTGGACACGGACATGTATCGGGAAATGAATGATACCTCCGACAAGCAGGCCTTCATCACCAACCTGCATGCCCTGAAGCGCGTCGCAACACCGGAAGAGCTTGCCCGCTCCGTGCTCTACCTAGCATCCGACGATGCAAGCTTCGTCACCGGCACAGCTTCGCTGGTCGATGGCGGTGTATCGATCACTCGTACCTGAGGGTGAAGCCTATCTCGTAGATATGAGAAGGCCGCGGTTCCTCCCACCGCGGCCTTCTCGTTCATGCGCTGGAGACGAGACGGCGAATCGCCGTTTCGATTGACATCGTACCCTTCTGCGATCTCTCGCGGCCACCTTCGAAGTCGACCCAGCCCTCATTGAAGCCGTCGAGCATGCGCATGCGGGGTTCCGGGTTCTTCATGCCCTGAGCACGGAACAGCTCTTCCCAGCCTGTTTGCCAAACCCGCCCTTGCCATGTCGAACGCCGGCCCTTGTTTAACCGTGTGATAGGGCATATTGGGCTAGACAACATCTCTCCGTGACTGCTCCCGATCCCTTTCCTGCCGGAGCCCGGTCCCCACCTCTTCGGAGTTTCACATGCTGATCGGCATCCTGTGCGGTCTTGCCACCTGTGCGCTATGGGGGCTGAGCTTCGTCGCCCCGCGCGTCGTCGCGCCCTATACGGCGATCGACCTGACGGTGGCGCGCTACGGGCTTTTTGCCGTCATCAGCCTGATCTTGATGATCAATCCGCGCTTTCGTCCAGTGGGTTTGCGGCGGTCGCTAGTTCTGACCGGCATTGCGCTCGGCAGTATCGGTTATGTCGGTTATTTCATGAGTATTTCCTATGCCGTGCATTACGCAGGCACTGCCATTCCACCGCTCGTCATCGGCACGATGCCTGTACTACTTGCCATCATCGCCAATCTCAAGGACCGGTCCATCGACTGGAGAACACTGGCAATACCGCTGATCCTGATAGGCGTCGGCATCGGCTGGGTGAATGTCTCGATCTTCGCCACGACATCCGCCAGCGATCAGCCGGAAATCCTGTTCGGCATCGTCGCCGCGCTGATCGGACTGGCGCTCTGGGTCGCCTATGGCATGATGAGCGCTGCGGTCATGCAGTCGCAGGATGCCCCAAGCGCCATGCACTGGACCGCCTTGCAGGGGATCGGCGCCGGCATCGGCGCACTCGTCCTCCTGCCCTTCACCTCGCTCGGGGAGACTGTCAGCTTCACCGGCACGCAGACTTTTCACTTCGTGCTCTGGGCAGCCGTCATGGGCATTGCCGGCTCATGGCTTGCCACGCTGTGCTGGATGATTGCCTCGCGCCTTCTGCCGCTGGCGCTTGCTGCACAGCTGATCGTTGCAGAAACCGTCTTCGGCCTGTTTTATGGCTTCCTGTTCGAGCAGCGCATGCCGACCGTAGCCGAGGCCGGCGGCGCGATCCTGCAGCTGATCGGCGTCGGCATGGCGATCGCGATCTTCACGGCGAAGCGGGTCAAACACGCCTGAGCGCCGGTGATTGCATGTTTTGCGTCAAAGGCTTAGGGTCTTACCCGTTCAAAGAAGCGGCGGGGAAAAACCATGGCTCTCAGCGGCAAACGCATCCTCATCATCATCTCGGGCGGCATTGCGGCCTATAAGAGCCTCGATCTCATCCGCCGCCTGCGCGAACGCGGCGCTTCCGTGCGCCCGATCATGACAAAGGGTGCACAGGAATTCGTGACTCCGCTTGCCGTCGGCGCACTTGCTGCCGACCATGTCTTCACCGACCTCTTTTCCCGCCAGGACGAACAGGATGTTGGCCATATCCGGCTGGCGCGCGATTGTGACCTGGTGCTGATTGCGCCCGCCACCGCCGACCTGATGGCGAAGATGGCGCATGGCCTTGCCGACGATCTCGCCTCCACCGTGCTGCTCGCCACCGACCGGCCGATGCTTGCGGCGCCGGCGATGAACCCGAAGATGTGGACGCATCCGGCGACAAAACGCAATGTCGAGACCTTACGGCGTGACGGTGTCCGCTTCATCGGCCCTATGGCCGGTGAGATGGCGGAAAGCCGTGAAGCCGGCACGGGCCGGATGGCCGAGCCTCTGGAGATCGTTGCTGCTGCCGAGGCGCTTCTCCATGATGGTCCGAAGCCGCTTGCCGGCAAGCGGGCGATCGTCACATCAGGCCCGACGCATGAGCCGATCGATCCGGTACGCTACATCGCCAACCGCTCCTCAGGCCGGCAGGGGCATGCCATTGCTGCAGCACTTGCGCAGCTCGGCGCCGATGTAACGCTGGTGTCCGGTCCGGTGACTATTCCCGATCCCGTCGGAGTCAGGGTGGTACCTGTCGAACGAGCCGAGGAAATGCGCGATGCGGTGCTTGCCGCCCTGCCCGCCGATGTCGCCGTGATGGTGGCTGCCGTTGCCGACTGGCGCGTCGCCTCGGCTGCCGATCAGAAGATCAAGAAACATCCGGGCGAATCCATTCCGACGCTGGCGCTGACGGAGAACCCTGACATTCTCAAGACCGTCGGTCATCACACGACGCGGCCGAAACTGGTGATCGGCTTTGCCGCAGAGACACAGGATATCGAGGCCAATGCCAAGCTGAAGCTGGAGCGCAAGGGCGCGGACCTGATCGTCGCCAATGACGTTTCACCATCGACCGGCATCATGGGCGGTACGCGCAATAGCGTAAAACTCATCCGCCGCGACGGTATCGAACAATGGCCCGATCTTTCCAAGGATGAAGTGGCAGAGCGGCTGGCCGCGCTGATCGCCGAACGGCTCATGCGGGAATAGAGACGGGCTCCGATCTTGCGGATGCACGCTTTTCGGGCTGGAAAGCCGTGATTTCCAAACCGTCGATGCTGACGGTCACGGCACTGCCATCGGGAATCTCCTGCCACGCATCGCCATCATCGTTCAGCGGCTCCGACACGAGGCAATATCCTCCGGCAAGCAGCGAGGCATAGAGCGTCGGCGCCTTGCGGTCGGTGGCATAGCGGACCGCATAAAGCGACTTGCCGTCCGAGAAGGCAGCGGTGAAACGCAACAGCACGGAACCCAGAATATTCTCCGCCAGACCTTCGACAAAGGCGATGGTTTGGGCCACAGCAGCGATCGGCGCGTCGCGCAGGCCAAACTGCAGTGCCAGCAGGAATAAAAGCTCGGAATCCGTCGTGCCGCTGCGAACGTTGAAAAGGTCATCGTCCAACATGGTTTCCATCGGCCGGCGCAGGCGTTCGAAGCCGGAAATCTGGCCGTTATGCATAAAGGACCAGGTTTCATGCGTGAAGGGATGGCAGTTGTCGCGCCGCGTGCCGCCGCCGGTCGCGGCCCGCACATGGGCAAGGAAAAGCGGCGAGCGGATCTGCCGCGCAAGGCTTTTCAGATTGCAGTCGGACCAGGCCGGCAGTATATCGCGGTAGCGACCCGGCTCCGGCCGGTCACCATACCAGGCAATGCCGAAGCCATCGCCATTCGTCGCCGTCTTGGCGCGGGTGGCGCAATGGGATTGCTCGATCAGGGAATGGGCGGGCGAAGATACCAGCTCCTCCAGATAGAGGGGGTCTCCGCGATAGGCTGCCCAGCGACACATGCTTTTGCTCCGGCCCGCCGCCTGCTGCGGCAGTAATGCTGAAAACGTCTTGGATTGTCTGATGCTACGGCTAACAAGGCCTTAACAGCCACCCGATTTGCAAGGCGAAGATGACGAATTCTTGACGACGGCCGAGATCACTTTCCGCAAAAACGATATGGATTTGCGTGATCGCGATGGCAGAAAGTCAGGCAATTGAACGACATAACCAGATGCCGGCTAAAAAGCAGCGATGCGCTTTCCTCTTGCATCTCAGAGGAAACAGCCTACCTTTGTGTCATCGTCAACGTAATGAAAGGAAGGTGATCCAATGTCTAGTGAGTTTTCGGACCTCGTAACGGGCATGGAAGTGGTGATGAAAGCGAGGCAGCCCTCGTTCTAAACCCAGCCTTCCTGGGACCGCATAAGACGGTCCGGCCAGTTACAGGCCAAACCTCATGGAAAGGGTCGCGAAAGCGGCCCTTTTTTATTGCCTTCATTGAGCCGTTGACGCTCGAGAGGAAAACCACTATTCATAAAGTCATCAGATGACTTTATGAATAGTGCTCATGCAGCCTCTCAACAAGACCAATCTTGCGGACACGGCCAGCGAAGCGATCCGCAGCGAGATCCTCGCCAAGCGCTGGGCTGTCGGCGAGAAACTGCCGAACGAAGCCTCGCTTTCTGCCATGCTGTCGGTCAGCCGCGGCACGGTGCGCGAAGCCGTGCGCGTTCTCGTCTCGCAGGGCCTCCTGGAAACGCGACAGGGCTCCGGCACTTATGTGCTCTCGATCACCGATAACAGCCTGCCGCTCGCCATGGCGCGGCGCGCCAGCCTGCGCGACCAGTTCGAGGCGCGCTGCGCGCTCGATGTCGAAGGCGCACGTCTGGCTGCCATCCGCAAGACGCCCGACGTCATCGCCGGGCTTCGCGCGCTGCTTGCCGAGCGTGGCAATTATGAAGGCGGCGATCCGGCAGGCTTCATCGAACGCGACCTTGCCTTCCACAAGGCGGTCATCGCCGCCTCCGGTAACCGGGCGATGATCGAGATCTATGATTTCTTCTCCACATCGATCGCAGAGACGATTGCCGCCACACTCGATAAGGCGATCCCCGAGCCCGACATGCAGGCGCATCAGGCGATCGTCGACGCCATCGAGACTGGCGATCCGGGCAAGGCCGATGCAGCCGTGCGCGACTTTATGGCGCCTGTCCTTTCCGCCCTCGACCGGATGCTTCTTTCATGACCATGTCCATACAGAACGTAGCGCTCGACGCCGTCGACGAGACGATGATCGATGCCGAAATCGACAGTGTGCCGACACCGCTGCCGCCGCAGAAGCAGAGCATGACTGCCCGCTTCCTGCTCGGTGCCAGCCTCGTGCTGATCGCGTTTAATCTGCGGCCGGTGTTTTCCAGCGCTTCCGCCCTGCTGCCGGAAATCCGTACCGAACTCGGCCTGTCGTCGCTCGGCGCCAGTCTTCTGACGACGCTTCCGGTCGTCTGCCTCGGTGCCTTCTCACCGCTGGCTCCTCGGCTTGCCCAGCGCATCGGCTCGGAACGGACACTGCTTGGCGTACTCCTGCTCTTGACGCTCGGTACGGCACTGCGCGGCCTTTCTTCCATTCCACTGCTCTTTCTCGGCACCGCACTTGCGGGTGCTGCGATCGCCGTCGGCAACGTGTTGCTGCCCGGACTGGTGAAGCGCGACTTCGCCGCGAATGCGGCTCTGATGACCGGCCTCTATACGATGGCGCTCTGCGCAGGTGCCGCAAGTGCTGCCGGCCTGACGCTGCCGATCGAACATGCGCTTGGCGGGTCGCTGGAAGGCGCGCTCGCCGTCTGGGCCTTGCCCGTTCTCGTCATTGGGCTGATCTGGCTGCCGCAGGTCATTGCGAGCGGTCGACAGCCGCGGCGCAGCGGCTTTCGTGTCGAAGGGCTCTGGCGGGACAAGCTCGCCTGGCAGGTCACGCTTTTCATGGGTCTGCAGTCGGCACTCGCCTATTGCGTCTTCGGCTGGCTGGTGCCGATCCTGCGCGAGCGCGGGCTTGATGGCGTTACGGCTGGCGGCATCGTTTCCGCTTCTGTCATGGTTCAGGCCGCGGCCTGCCTCGTCGTGCCGCACATTGCCGTGCGCGGTAAAGACCAGCGCCTTATCAACGTGACGCTCTGCGCTTTCGCCGTCGCAGCACTTCTCGGTCTGCTCTTCGCACCACTTTCCTCCGTCTGGGTCTGGGCTGTCCTGCAGGGGATCGGCCAGGGCGGGCTTATTGCCGCGGCGATGACGGCTATCGTGCTGCGTTCGCGCGATCCGCACGTGGCCGCTCATCTTTCCGGCATGGCGCAATGCGTCGGTTATCTGCTCGCCGCAATCGGCCCGTTCATCGTCGGCCTGATCCGCGGCTGGACGGGAAGCTTCGCCGGGTGCGCCGTGCTTTTCGTCGCGCTCGGTCTTGGTGCTGCCTTCAACGGATGGCAGGCGGGGCGCGCGCTGCATGTGAATGCGCGCACCATCGAGAAGGGCGAATAAGCCGGGCTCACTTGCGCATCACCATCTCTTGATCTCCATCGCAAGGGCGTGACTGCTAACCTATCTCAGCCGCAACCCGCACCTGCCGGAGGAGATATACTTGCGCTTTCGATCCCTGCTTTTCTTCGCCGCGCTGGCCGCCACACTCGCGCCTTCCCTCACTTTCGCGCAGCAGGAGGCCGGTGAACGCCGCGCGCCAGCCCAACAGAGCTCGGCCCGCGAGGGCGTGCTGAAGTTATTGCCGGCCGATTCCGTCACGGAACATGAGCTTACGACGGCCGATGGGCGCAAGATCGCCTATACTGCGACGGCTGGCACGATTGATCTCTTTGGCCAGGATGGCGGGCAGAACGCTGCAATTTTCTACACGGCTTACGTCGCCAAGGATGCCGAGCCGAATCGGCCGATCACCTTCGCCTTCAATGGCGGGCCGGGTGCGGCTTCCGCATTCCTGCATCTCGGCCTCGTCGGCCCGAAGGTGCTGGATTTCGGTCCTGATGGCCGTGACGGCGCAAATGCCAAGCTCGTCGATAACACGCATAGCTGGCTCGATTTCACCGATCTCGTGCTGATCGATCCGATCGGCACCGGCTGGAGCCGCACGATGAAGGCCGACGACGCCTCGAACTACTACAAGGTCGGCACTGACGCGCAGACGATGGCGAAGACGATCGCGCTTTACATCGCCCATAACAACCGCGCCAATTCGCCGAAATACCTGCTCGGCGAAAGTTATGGCGGTTTCCGCGCCGCCAAAGTGGCGTCCTCGCTGCAGGAGAGCCAGGGCATCATCATCGCCGGCACCGTCATGTTGTCGCCGCTGCTCGAAGGGCAGTTGATGTTCAATGCCGACCAGTTCGCGCTGGGTGCTGCACTGGAATTCCCCTCATTGGCAGCCGCCGAAGCCGACCGGCGCAAAAGCTTCAGCGAATCCGGCCAGCGCGACGCTGAGAGTTTTGCGCTTGGCGAATATCTCATGACGCTTGCCGGCCCCGCACCGACGGGCGATGCGGCAACGGCCTTCTACAACAAGATTTCCGGCCTTACGGGTGTTCCGCAGGATGTCGTCACCCGCAATCGCGGCTTCCTCGGCGATGCTTACGCCAAGCATTCCGGCAAGCAGACGGGCGAGGTGATGAGCCCATACGACGCTGCCTTCGCCACGCCCGACCCCTATCCGGAATCAGATTATGACCGGGGCGACGATGCGATCCTTGACGGCTTTACCCGGGCGTATGGCGGCGCCTTCGCCGATTACGCCCGCAACGAACTCGGCTTCAAGACCGAGATGACCTATACGCTACTCGAAAATGATATCAGCCAGCGCTGGGAGTGGGGCAGCGGTCGCGGCGGCGGTTCACGTTTCCAGGCAAGCGCCACCGATGATATCAGGCAGATGCTCGCTACCAACCCGTCCTTCCACCTGCTGATCGCCCATGGCTACAGCGATCTCGTGACACCCTACGGCGTCAGCCGCTACGTGGTCGATCATCTTCCGCCCTCGCTTGCGGGCAATCGCGTGTCACTGAAGCTCTATCGCGGCGGCCACATGTTCTATACGACCGCCGGCCAGCGCGTCGCTTTCACGGCGGATGCAAAGGCCTTTTATGCCGAGCATCCCGCCAGTCCTCCGGCGGATTGAAGGTGGTTGAGGGTTGCCGGAGGGCCGGGCTGACCTAGTTTCCCAAACATGGCAAACCGCAATCAGCTATCAGAAGCTCCGTCATCCGGCGGCGCTTCCCGGCAGGATAAAACCCTCTCCACACTCTCTTCCTATCTCCAAGACGGTGCACTCTTTCTCGATATCGACGGCACGCTCCTCGATCTCGCGCCGACGCCGGATGAGATATTCGTGCCGCCGTCGCTTCCGGCGCAACTCGACGCGCTGTCGCAGAAGCTCGGCGGCGCACTGGCTCTGGTGACGGGCAGAGGGCTTTCCTATGCCGACCGCCTCTTCACCCCCTTCCAGTTTCCCATCGCCGGCCTGCATGGGGCAGAGCGCCGCAGCCCTGACGGCAGCATCTTCAAGGTGGAGCCGACAGCCGAATTCGAGAGGCTGAAAATCGAACTCAGGGCAGAGACGGCAGGCTGGACCGGCATCCTCATCGAGGACAAGGGCGCGGCCGTCGCCGCCCATTTCCGCCTTGCGCCGGTGCGGCAGGCGGAACTTGCGGAGGTGATGCAGCGTTTCGCAAACCGCGCCGGACCGGACTGGACGCTGCAGCACGGCAAGATGGTTCTCGAAATCCGGCCCGCCAGGGCCAACAAGGGCGTTGCATTGGAGAGCTTTCTCGCAACGCCGCCATTCAACGGCCGCCATCCGATCGCCATCGGCGATGACCTCACAGACGAGGCGATGTTCGGCGTGGCGAACCAGCTCGGCGGATATTCCGTCCGCGTTGGCCCGCCGTCTGCAGGGACTGCCGCGCGCGGCACCCTGCCTTCCGCGGAAGCGGTCCGCGAGATCATCGCGAATTTTGCCAGCTGATTGAATTTGCAGTTATTTCTAATGAAAGGAATTTGTCATGAGCCGCCTTGTCGTCGTCTCCAACCGCGTCCCTGTTCCGGAGAAAAAAGGGGCCGCGTCCGCCGGCGGGCTTGCCGTGGCACTGGAAGCCGCGCTTGAGAAACGCGGCGGCATCTGGATGGGCTGGTCGGGAAAGATCGACGACGAGGGTGAACCCGGTCCGCTTTCAATCGAGGAACGCGGCAACATCACCTATGCGCTCACTGACCTGACATCCAAGGATGTCGACGAATATTACTTCGGCTTCGCCAACCGCATGCTCTGGCCGATCTGTCATTACCGGCTGGACCTTGCGGAATACGGGCGCACGGAGATGGCCGGCTATTTCCGTGTCAACCGCTTCTTCGCCCATCGGCTAGCGCCGTTGATCGAGCCTGACGACGTCATCTGGGTCCATGATTATCATCTCATTCCACTCGCCGCTGAGCTTCGGCAGATGGGGCTGAAGAACAGGATCGGTTTTTTCCTGCACATTCCCTGGCCGCCGGCAGACGTGCTCTTTGCCATGCCCGTTCACGAGGAAATCATGAGGGGGCTTGCTGCCTATGACCTCGTTGGCTTCCAGACCGATCACGATCTGGAAAACTTCGCAGGCTGCCTGCGCCGCGAAGGGATGGGCGACATGATTGGTGAAGGGCGTTTTACCGCCGGTGAGCGCCTGTTCCGCGGCGGAGCCTATCCGATCAGCATCGAGACTGCCGCCTTCGCCGAATTCGCAAGGAGAGCCGATAGCCATAGCATGGTGTTGAAGGCCCGCCATAGCATTGAGGATCGCAGCCTGATTATTGGCGTGGACCGGCTGGATTATTCCAAGGGGATCACCCAGCGCATCGATGCCTTCGAGCATTTCGTCACCAACAATCCGGCGCATCGGCGCAAGGTGACCTACCTCCAGATAACCCCGAAATCCCGCTCGGAAGTGCCGGAATACGAAGCGATGCAGCGGATGGTCGCCGAACAGGCCGGTCGCGTGAACGGCGCGCTCGGCACTGTCGACTGGGTGCCGATCCGCTATATCAACCGCTCCGTCAGCCGGCCGGTGCTCGCCGGTCTCTATCGGCTCGCCAAGGTCGGCCTCGTTACGCCGCTGCGCGACGGCATGAACCTCGTCGCCAAGGAATATGTCGCCGCACAAAACCCTAACGATCCGGGCGTGCTGGTTCTTTCCCGCTTTGCCGGCGCGGCGCGCGAACTGAACGGCGCCCTGCTCGTCAATCCCTACGACATCGTCGGCACGTCCAATGCACTAGCGCGCGGGCTCAATATGCCACTCGACGAACGTCGCGACCGCTGGCGGCGAATGATGGAGCATCTCCTGGAGCATGACGTTTCGCGCTGGTGCGACGATTTCCTCGGTGATCTCGCGGCCTGAATGGTTTGGCGGGCAAGCCCGCCGGCAGATAGGTTCGCAATCATAGGAAGTGGAGGAATCCTTGCTGGCCCCGCTTCGAAATGACTGGCTGGTGGAAATCGAAATCATCGCAGCCGCGTGAGAGAATGCCGCCCTGCCGGGACAGGGCAGCAAGGGACGATCAGGCAGCCCGGCGCAACAGACCAAGGGCCTCTTCGAGGTCGACCTCGCCCAGGAAGTTGCCGGTACTTTCGGCCTTTTCCTGATGCTCGATCGCATGAGCGAAACGAACGGCCGGTTCCTGCTGCATACGCTGATAGAGATCGTTCACTGCCGGAAACCGGCTGCGGTCGACGACCTCATGGAAGTCGTTCCAGCGCGCGATGCCGGTGAAATAGGCATCGGCAATGCCCGGCCCGCCGCCGAGCAGCCATTTCCGGCCGGCGAGTAGACGTTCCAGCGTGCGATGAACCTTCTCGACCCTCGCCATACCGTAAGCAACGAGGACCTCCTTCTCGGCAGGCTCCAATTCGTGTTCGACCGTGTGCCAGAGCGGGCTGAAGGCGTTGAAGAAGCTGGTATTCAGATAAGCGAGCATCTGGTTCAGCTGGTCGAACTCTACCGTGCCCTGGGCAAAGCCGAGTCCTTTATCGATCGAGTGCGCGCCGATGTAGTTGAGGATCGCCATGCTCTCGCTCAGCAGGCGGTCGTCCGGCAACAGCAGTGACGGCGTTTCGCCGACGGTATTGATGCGGCCGTATTCAGCGCCAGAGACGACTTCGGGCATCGGCACGCGGCAGAGACGGTACGGCAGGCCGGACCATTCCAGCGCGACGATGGAACCGAAGGAGCAGCCTTCCGGCACGCCATAGAACAATATGAGTGACATTATCGGGTCCTCTTTCATCAGGAATTGTTGACCCGGCCAATATGATTTCGTGGACGATAAAGTATCAGATGGCAATAATGCACCTTAAAGTCTATAAAACTGGAAGATAACATGGCCACCGCCTTCAATCTCAACGATCTTCATCTCTTCGTGCAGGCGGTGGAAAGCGGCAGCTTCACGGCTGCAGGACGTCATCTCGGCGTTCCGAAATCGACCATCAGCAAACGCGTCGCAGAACTGGAGGACAGGCTCGGCGTGCGCCTGATCCAGCGCACCTCACGCAGCTTTGCGCTGACGGATATCGGCAAGGACTTCTTCGAGCATGCGCAGGCCTCGATCATCGAAGCGGAAATAGCCGAGAGCATCGTGCGCAGTCGTCTGGGAGAGCCAAGCGGCACTGTGAGGCTGACGGCCGCCGTGCCGACGACGCAGTTCATGCTCGCCGAGCATCTGGCCGAGCTGACAGCGCGCTATCCAAAGTTGAAAGTGTCATTGCATGTGACCGACCGCTTCGTCGATATCGTCCAGGAAGGCTTCGATATTGCGCTGCGCAGTCACCGTTTTCCGCTCGGAGATTCCGCACTCGTACAGCGTCGGGTCGCAGTCCACCCGTTCCTGCTCGTCGCTTCGCCGGACTATATAGCGGAGTATGGAAGGCCAGAGCGACCCGGGGATATCGCCGATCACAGAGCGATCATGCCAAGTCTCTCCGAGGCGCAATGGCGTCTTATTTCTGATGATGGGGCTGAGATCGTCATAGCGCCTCAGCCCGTCATGGCGGCGGACGAACCGATGGTGCTGCTGAAAGCGGCCCTCGCCAGCATGGGCATTACCATTCTGCCCACTTCCGTCTGCCATGACGCGTTGCGTGACGGCCGGCTGGTGCGCCTTCTGCCCGGCTGGACGGCGGGCAGCATCAGCACGACGATCCTCATGCCGCATCGGCGCGGACAATTGCCGTCCGTGCGGGCGGTCGTCGAGTTCCTCGCCGAGCGGCTGGCGGGGTGATCAGGCGGCCTTGGCCGCGTGATATTCCTTGATTGCCACCATCTTGATCGCCGGATAGCGCTCCGCCTCGTAACGCAGCGAGAAACCATCCTGCGCCAGAAAGACCGGGTCGCCATCCAGATCGCGGGCGATATCGCCGCGCTTGACGGTCAGGAACTTGTCGAGGTCGGCGGGCTGGTCGGACGAGATCCAGCGGCAGACGGAGAAGCGCGACATTTCGAAGGAGACCGGCAGGCCGTATTCGGCCATCAGGCGTTCCTTCAGCACGTCGAGCTGCAGGGCGCCGACGACGCCGACGATGGCGGGCGAACCATCCTCTGGCTGGAAGAGCTGGACCACGCCTTCTTCAGCCATCTGCTGCAGGGCTTCCTTCAGCTTCTTGGCCTTCATGGCGTCTTCCAGACGGACGCGGCGCAGGATTTCCGGCGAGAAGTTCGGCACGCCCTGGAAGACCAGGCTCTCGCCTTCCGTCAGCGTATCTCCGATACGCAGCGTGCCGTGGTTCGGGATGCCGACCACGTCACCGGCAAAGGCCGTATCGGCCAATTGGCGCTGTGAGGCGAAGAAGAACTGCGGCGCGGTGAGGCCAAGCTGTTTGCCGGTGCGCGCAAGGCGCGCCTTCATGCCGCGCTCCAGCTTGCCCGAGCAGATGCGGGCAAAGGCGATGCGGTCGCGATGATTGGGATCCATGTTCGCCTGGATCTTGAAGACGAAGGCCGTCATCTTGTCTTCGGCGGCATGCACAGTGCGGATATCGGCCGTCTGGTCGCGCGGCGGCGGCGCGAACTCGCCGAGCGCGTTAATGAGATCGCGCACACCGAAATTGCGCAGCGCCGAACCGAAGAAGACCGGCGTCATATGGCCTTCGAGGAAGGCTTCCCGGTCGAAGGGACGGCAGGCTTCGATCGCCAGCTCGACTTCTTCGATGAAGGCATCGCGCTCGTTTTCCGGCAGCCGGCCGGCGACGCTCTGCGGACCGTTGACGGCGGTGACCTCGACCTCCGTATCGGAGCCGCGCACCGTGTTTTCCTTGAGATGATAGGAGCCGCAGAAGGTCTTGGAGCGGCCGATCGGCCAGGTGACAGGGGCCGTGTCCAGCGCCAGCTTCTCCTCGACCTCGTCCAGGATTTCGAAGGGATCGCGGCTTTCGCGGTCCATCTTGTTGATGAAGGTGATGATCGGAATGTCGCGCATGCGGCAGACTTCGAAGAGCTTCAGCGTGCGCGGCTCGATACCTTTTGCGGCGTCGATGACCATGACCGCGGCATCCACTGCCGTCAGCGTGCGGTAGGTATCGTCGGCGAAGTCTTCGTGACCGGGCGTATCGAGAATGTTGAAGACATTGCCTTCATACTCGAAGGTCATGACCGAGGTGACGACCGAGATTCCGCGTTCGCGCTCGATCTTCATCCAGTCCGAGCGGGTCTGCATGCGGTCCTTCTTCGCCTTCACTTCACCGGCAAGCTGGATGGCGCCGCCGAACAGCAGCAGCTTTTCGGTGAGCGTCGTCTTGCCCGCGTCCGGGTGAGCGATAATAGCGAATGTGCGGCGGCGGGAGACCGCCTCGGCGAGACTTTCGGCCATGATGTGAATCCTGTGGAATTGCCGCGTATCTAGCGATTAAAGCGCGCCATTGCAATTGACCTTGCGACCCGAGGCGCGAAGTAATGCCGCATGACCCTTCACACCGATACTTGCCCGACCCTCAATCTGATCCGTTTGCCGAACGGCCAGGGCCTCGATCTGCCCGCCTATGAAACGCGCGGTGCAGCCGGCATGGACCTGCGCGCGGCGATCGACGCGGACAAACCGCTGCTGCTGGCGCCCGGCAAACTCGCGCTCGTTCCGACCGGCTTCGTTTTCGAAATCCCAGAAGGTTTCGAGGGGCAAGTTCGCCCGCGTTCCGGCCTCGCGGCCAAGAACGGCGTCACCTGCCTCAATGCACCCGGCACGGTCGACAGCGATTATCGCGGCGAGGTGAAGGTCATCCTCGTCAATCACGGCGAGGAGGATTTCACCGTCACACGCGGCATGCGCATCGCGCAGATGGTGATTGCGCCATTCATCCAGGCTCGCATCGCCGAAGTCTTCGAGACGACCGAAACCGCGCGCGGCGCCGGCGGCTTCGGCTCGACCGGCGTATGACCGCCACTGAGACGACCGGTCTCAGATTCCGACAGGACTATTTCAGCGATCCGGCAGGCTGGGCCGCTCTCGTCTCCCTCCTCGACGATACGTTCGGCATCGATATCGATCCGCTGCGCGAGCTCGGCGGCGCGGATCCGACCAGCATGCCCTTCGGCTGGTTTACCGAGGGAGGTGTGCTTGCCGCCAATCTCTCGGCTTTTGCCATGCCTTTCGTCCTCAACGGCAGGCTGGTCAACGCGGCCGGACTTCAATCCGGCGCGGTCCGTCCGCCGTGGCGTGGCCGCGGCCTATACCGCGATGTGACGCACAAGGCTCTCGGCTGGTGCGAGGCGCAGGGCTTCGAAGCGGTCATCCTCTATACGGACAAGCCTGATCTCTACGCGCCCTACGGTTTCCGTTCGCTGCCGCTTCATAAATATGCCGGCCCTGCACCAGCCCCTGCAGGCTCCGCAGCATCGCGACCGCTGCAGCCGCGCGATGCCGGTGATCTTTCTCTGCTTCAGGACTTGCTGGCGAACCGCAAGCCGATTTCGGAGACGCTCGCCGTCGCCAGCAGCCCGGCGATGTTCCTCATCAACACGCAGTTCGATCCCACTATCCGCCTCAGCTATCTGGAAGAGGGCAAGGCCGCCATCGCCTGGAAGATGCCTGCAGCCGGTCACTTCGTTCTTCTCGATGTGATTGCGACAGAAATGCCTCCGCTTGCCGCAATCCTTGCCGGTCTCGGCATAGAGGCAACGACCGTCGAGACGCTCTTTCATCCGGACAGGCTCGGCTGGTCCGGCAAGGCATTGCCTTACGAAGGTGGAACGCGGCTGATGCTGCGCGGGATGGAAGAAGTCAGCCTCGATCACCCAGCAATGCTCTCGCCAATGGCAGATTTCTGAGGCTATTTTTTCCGTATCAGCGGTGGAAGCCGGCGCTTGACCGGCGAAGACTTGATCATCGACGTATTGGTTTCCGCCCGCTCGGCCACCTTGTCGAGAATGCTGTCGAGCTCCCCCATAGAGCGGACGACGAGGCGGGCAATGAAACAATCGTCTCCCGTGACCTTGTCGCATTCAATGAATTCGGGCGTGTCCTGGATGATGCGCTCGACGATGTGGAGCTGGCCTGGCAGGGGGCGCACCCGCACAATGGCTTGAAGGGGATAGCCAATCGCTGCCGGATCGAGATCGATGGTGAAAAGCGTCACGACCCCACGATCTTCGAGTCGCCGCAGACGCTCCGCGGCGCTCGGCGAAGAAAGTCCTACAGCCTGAGCGAGCTCTTTTAGGGAAATACGCGAATTTCCCGCCAGCGCCTCTATCATTGCGCGGTCAATATCGTCGACTGCCTGTATCTCGTTAGCCAACATGGCAAAAACTCCTAACAAGATTAGGTTTATCCAGCCTTTCCCTTTCTTATCTTATAGAAAATGCTGCGATGCCGCAATACAATTTCACGCTAACGAATGGAGATGGCGATGCAAGGCGATATTAGAAGAGGCACAGCGGAGATGACGGCGGCGATGCTGATCTCGGGAACGATCGGCTGGTTCGTCGTCATGTCCGGCCAACCCGTCAGCGGCGTCGTCTTCTGGCGCTGCTTTTTCGGCGCCCTGACCCTGCTTGTCATCTGCACCGCCCTTGGCTTGCTGAGGCCTGGCGTTATCAGCCTGCGCTCGCTCGGCATCGCCATCTTCGGCGGCATCGCCATCGTTTCCAACTGGCTGCTGCTGTTCGCCTCCTATTCGCACGCCTCGATCTCGATCGCGACGACGGTCTACAACACCCAGCCCTTCATGCTGCTCGCGCTCGGCGCGCTCTTTCTTGGCGAGAAAATCACAGGCACCAAGCTCTTCTGGCTTGGGCTTTCCTTCGCAGGCATGGCTGCTATCGTCGAGGCGAAGCCGCAAGCCGACGCCGTCTCCGGCAGCTATGGTCTCGGTATCCTGATGGCGCTGGGTGCTGCTTTCTTTTATGCGCTGGCCGCACTTGCCGCCAAATGGCTGCGAGGTACACCGCCGCACCTGATCGCACTGATCCAGGTTTCCACCGGCATCGTCATGCTGGCGCCGATGACCGATTTTACGAACCTGCCAGTCGATGCGGGATCATGGCTGATCCTGATCACCGTCGGCGTCATCCACACCGGTCTCATGTACGTGTTGCTTTATGGCGCAATCCAGAAGCTTCCGACGCATCTGACGGGCGCTCTGTCCTTCATCTATCCGGTCGCCGCCATCCTGGTCGACCGCTTCGCCTTCGGCCATGCATTGCAGCCGATGCAGATCGCCGGGGCGGCGGTCATTCTGCTCGCTGCCGCCGGCATGAATCTCGGATGGTCACCCGGCAGGCTCTTTCACCTGCCGGCGACCAGAAGCTAGGCCGCTACTTCGCCTGGCGGGTCGTTTCGAACAGGAACCAGACGCGGCGTTCGCTCTGGTCGATCCAGTTCTCAATCAGGCTGGCGGTCGCAACGTCATTATATTCGTCGCAGACTTCATGCACTCCGCGCAGGATGGAGACGAGATGAAGATTGTCTTCGCGAAGTTCCGAGAGCATGTCCTCAGGTGTGACATAATCCGCATCATTGTCCGGAATGCGCTGTTGGCGGGCGATCTGACCGATCGAGCGCAACGTCGTGCCGCCGATCTTGCGGGCACGCTCTGCAACTTCATCGGTCATGTCGAAGATCTGCTCTGCCTGCTCGTCGAGCAGCAGATGGTAATCGCGGAAGTGCGGACCGGACATATGCCAGTGGAAGTTTTTGGTCTTGACATAGAGCGTGAAGACATCGGCGAGCAGTGCGGTCAGTGCGGCCGAGATATCGGTGATCGCGTTGGTCGGCAGGTCGGAAGGGGTCTTGAGCGGCAAACGTCTGCGGGCTTCGGCTGAGGTCGGCGACATGCATTCTCTCCTTGGTGATGAAAACTTTCTGCATCGATGGCTTGAGGGAAGCCGCGGCGGGCCATGTCTGCGGCCGCTTGCAAGGGGAAGATAGCAAGGCCGCATTGCTTTCCAAGTAGATCAAGGTTCAACGGACCTATTCTTTATGGTTATGGACGGATCAGCGCCAGGCGATTGATGAAGCCCGCCTGGCGCGCTTATAGGAAGATGACACAACCTCTTGGATCCGAAGATGAGCCTTACCGTCCTGATCGCCTATGCCGGCGCCCTATTTATCGCCGCCGCCATTCCCGGCCCGGGGATCACGGCGATCGTCGCCCGTGCGCTCGGCTCGAATTTCCGCGAGACCTTCTTCATGGGGCTCGGCCTTGTGCTCGGTGACATGACCTATCTCACCGCTGTCATCCTCGGCCTTGCCTTCGTGGCGCAGACCTTCACCGAAATCTTCCTCGTCATCAAGATCGCCGGCGCGCTCTATCTCGGGTACATCGCCTGGAAGCTCTGGACTGCCGGCTTGCTGCCGCAGGATATTGCCGCGAAGAAATCCAGCAGTGCCGGCATGTCCTTCCTGTCCGGCCTGCTGGTGACGCTCGGAAATCCGAAGACCATGCTCTTCTACGTGGCGCTGGTGCCGACGCTGATCGATCTCAACAGCATCGGCATGCGCGACTATCTGATGCTGCTTGCCGTCACTTTCGTGGTTCTGATGATCGTGCTCATTCCCTACATGATGCTGGCATCGCGAGCCCGCACGATGCTGAAGCGGCCGCGCGCGCTGCAGGCGCTGAACCGCGTCGCCGCCAGCATCCTGGCGGGTACGGCAGCCTTCATCGCCACTCGTGCAGCCTGAAATAAACATTCGGCAACGGACGGTTTTCAAAGGATTTTTTCTCCGGCTTAAGCGAGCGGCGGATGACGCCACTCTGGTCTCATCGCCAGTTTGACCCTATTCTCTCCGCAGATTTCAGAATGGATTTCAAAGGGAGAGCACCCATGTCGCACAAACCGGGCCGCGGCCGCATCTATTCCTCCATCACCGATACAATCGGCGACACACCGCTTGTTCGCCTCGACAAGCTCGCCAAGGAAAAAGGCGTGGTTGCCAATATCCTCGCCAAGCTGGAGTTCTTCAATCCGATCGCATCGGTGAAGGACCGCATCGGCGTCGCGATGATCGAGAGCCTGGAAACGCAGGGCAAGATTTCTCCCGGCAAGACCGTGCTGATCGAGCCGACTTCGGGCAATACCGGTATCGCGCTTGCCTTCGCCGCCGCGGCCAAAGGCTACCGGCTGATCCTCACCATGCCGGAAACCATGTCGGTCGAGCGCCGCAAGATGCTGGCGCTGCTCGGCGCCGAACTGGTGCTGACCGAGGGGTCAAAAGGCATGAAGGGGGCGATCGCCAAGGCCGAAGAACTCGCCGCTTCGCTGCCCGATGCCGTCATCCCGCAGCAGTTCGAAAACCCGGCCAATCCGGAAATCCACCGCAAGACGACAGCCGAGGAGATCTGGAACGATACGGACGGCAAGGTCGATATTTTCGTTGCCGGCATCGGCACCGGCGGCACGATCACTGGCGTCGGCCAGGTGCTGAAGAGCCGCAAGCCGGATATCCGGGTCGTGGCCGTCGAACCAACCGACTCGCCGGTACTGTCAGGCGGCACGCCTGGTCCGCACAAGATCCAGGGCATCGGCGCCGGCTTCGCGCCGAAGATCCTCGATACCAGCATCTATGATGAGGTCGTGACGGTCAGCAATGACGAGGCCTTCCAGCAGGCGCGGCTCGTCGCCAGGCTCGAAGGCGTGCCGGTCGGCATTTCCTCGGGTGCAGCACTCGCGGCCGCAATCGAGGTCGGCCGACGTCCGGAAAATGCCGGCAAGAACATCGTCGTCATCATCCCATCCTTTGCCGAGCGCTATCTTTCGACGGCGTTGTTTGAAGGGCTGGGGAGTTAAGTAGCGAATAGCGAATAGCGAATAGCGAATAGCGAATAGCGAATAGCGAATAGCGAATAGCGAATAGCGAATAGGATGGAGGCTCGTTCGGTGTCGGGCAAGCCGTTTGACTATTCACTATTCGCTATTCGCCACTCCCTATTCGCTTCTATCCTCATGCCGCCGCCGTCAACCGCGCGCCGGCAACGCGGTAAGAAATCGCTTCCGCAAGATGGATCCGGCCCACGGTTTCCTTGCCGTCGAGATCGGCAAGCGTGCGGGCGACCTTCAACACCCGGTGATAGCCGCGCGCCGAAAACTTCATCTTGTCGGCGGCATCACGCAGCAACTGCAATCCCGCCGCATCCGGCTCGGCGAATTTCTCGATCATCGAGGTCGAGCAGCCGGCATTGGTGGAAATACCGGTAGCACCTGCAGCGGCATAGCGTTCGCGTTGGATGTCACGGGCGCGGGCAACGCGCCGGGCGACATCGGCACTCGCTTCGGCCACCGTCGGCCGGATGAGGTCGGCGGCGGAAACGGCCGGCACGTCGATACGGATATCGATGCGGTCCATCAGCGGGCCGGAAATGCGGGCCTGATAATCCGTCATGCAGCGCGGCCCTCGGGCGCAAGTGTGGCCTGGCTCGCCCGCCATGCCGCAACGGCAGGGATTCATGGCCGCAATGAGCTGAATCCGCGCCGGATAGGAGACCCGGTGATTGGCGCGTGCGATGACGCATTCGCCGCTTTCCAGAGGCTGACGCAGGGCATCGAGCGCCTGCGGCGTAAATTCCGGAAACTCGTCGAGGAAAAGCACGCCGTGATGGGCAAGCGAAGCCTCGCCCGGCCGGGCGCGCAAGCCGCCGCCGATGAGGGCCGCCATGGTCGCCGAATGATGCGGCGTGCGAAACGGCCTGCGATCCGAGAGCTTGCCGCCGGAAAGCTGGCCGGCGATGGAATGGATCATCGAGACTTCCAGCAATTCCGCAGCCGAAAGCGGCGGCAGGATGGAGGGCAGCCTCGACGCCAGCATCGACTTGCCGGAGCCGGGCGGTCCAACCATCAACAGATTGTGGCCGCCGGCGGCCGCCACTTCCAGCGCCCGCTTGGCGCTTTCCTGCCCCTTGATCTCGGCGAGATCGGGAAGGTTGGCAGCATTGGGGCGAATGGATGGCTCCGGGCGTGAGAGTATCTGCGTGCCGCGGAAGTGATTGGCGAGTGCGATCAGGCTGCGCGGCGCCAGAATGTCGACCCCGGAACCCGCCCACGCGGCCTCAGAGCCGCTTTCAGCCGGGCAGATCAGCCCCTTTCCGCTTGCATTGGCGCCGATTGCAGCCGGCAGCGCACCGGCGATCGCGGCGATCGTGCCGTCAAGGTTGAGTTCACCGACGACGACATAGTCGGACAAAGCATCCGCCGGAATGGCACCGAGTGCAGCCATCAGGCCGAGGGCGATAGGCAAATCGAAATGGCTGCCCTCTTTGGGAAGATCGGCTGGCGCAAGATTGACCGTCACGCGTTTTGCCGGCAGCGCCAGGCCGGAGGCATGCAAGGCCGCCTGCACCCGCTCGCGGCTTTCCGCAACCGCCTTGTCCGGCAGGCCGACGATCTGGATTCCCATCTTGCCGGGAGCGACCATCACCTGGACCTCGACCGGCACACCTTCAATGCCCTGAAACGCAACCGTGCTGACGCGTGCGACCATGCCCTGCCCCGAAACCTCTACACCCCGACCTATGAAGGCGGTCACAATCTGGCATGGAATTTGGAATAAAACAAGAACGATGAGCGAACGAATTCAGCTACCCGCTGCAATCAGATTGCGATTGGTTGTAAAGCCGGAACGAAGGCGATCAAAGGCGGAACACTTGGAGCATTTCCGTTAGTCGTCGAATCGCGGAAATGCCCTATCCCTTTGTTTCTATACAACTCCGGACGTAAAACTGCCGCACGGTTTTGCTGGAGTTGCTCTAGCCGCGCTTGCGCTCGATGGCATCCCATAACAGGCTTGCGATATCGGCGCCGCCGAACTTCTTCACCTCGCGGATGCCGGTCGGCGAGGTCACGTTGATTTCGGTCATATAGTCGCCGATCACGTCGATGCCAACGAGCAGGAAGCCGCGTTCGCGCAAAGCGGGGCCGATGCGCTCGCAGATTTCCTTTTCACGCGCCGTCAGTTCGGTCGGCTCGGCGCGGCCGCCGACATGCATGTTGGAGCGGCTGTCATGCTCGGCCGGGACGCGATTGATGGCGCCGGCAAATTCGCCGTCGACGAGGATGATGCGCTTGTCGCCCTTGCGCACGTCAGGCAGGTATTGCTGGGCGATGAAGGGCTCGCGGAAGAGCTGGCCGAACATTTCGAGCAGTGAGGACAGGTTGCGGTCATCCCTGGTGGAATGGAAGACGCCGGCGCCGCCATTGCCATAAAGCGGCTTCAGGATGATGTCGCCCATCTCGTCGCGGAAGCGACGGATCTCGCCCGGATCCTTGGTGATCAGCGTCTTCGGCATCAGGTCGGAAAATTCGGTGACGAAGATCTTTTCCGGCGAGTTGCGCACCCAGGCCGGATCGTTGACGACGAGCGTCTTCGGGTGGATTCGTTCAAGCAGATGCGTCGCGGTGATGTAGGCCATGTCGAAGGGCGGGTCCTGGCGCAGCAGAACGACATCCATGGTCGAGAGGTCGACGCGTTCGGGCGCACCGAGCTCATAGTAATCACCCTTGACGTCGCGCAGCACCATCGGCTCGACGGAAGCATAGAGCTTGCCTTCGCGGAAGCTCAGGCGTTCGGGTGTGTAGTGGAAGAGATTGTAGCCACGCGCCTGCGCTTCGAGGCTCATGGCGAAAGTGGAATCACCCGCGATATTGATGCCGGAGACATGGTCCATCTGGACCGCTACGTTCTTGATCTTGGCCATTTCCGTCCCTTGAGCTGATGCCGCCCAGATGTAGGTCGGTCAGGCATCAAACGCAACGGCAATCAATGGCTTCGGATGTTTCCGCGGGCGCTATTTTCAGGCGGCGATGCCGGTACCGCCGCTGTTGCGCAAGAGGTTGCGCAGGCGGTAGGCGATGGCGAGCGGCTTCGGGAAAGGCTTGCGCAGGAAGGCGACCTTACGGACGTAATTGTCGACCCGCCAGTTCGCCCAGGTGCCGCCGGCGAAGAAAGCGACGTCGCCCGCCTGCAGCGTACGCTCCAGGCCGTCTTCGGTGGTGACGTGCACCTCGCCTTCGAGGATCATCACCGTCTCGTCCCAGCCGAAACGCCAGCGGAATTCACCTGATGTGCAATCCCAGATCGCCGTCAGCGAGGCTTCGTCATGGCCGCGGGAGTGTTCCGCCGTGCGCGCCTGCGGATTGCCGCTGATGATCCAATCCGGATTGATCGGCGTCGGCTTCAGCACCATGCGGTCGCTTGCCTGCGCGACGAAAGATTTGCCTGATGGCTTCAACGCGGCATAAGGCACCGACCGCGCAGCCGTCGCTGCGGCTGTTGCAAGCATCATCTTCCAGGCCATGAATTACCCCCAGTTGCTACCCCTAGCTGCGTCGTGGATAGCAAAAGAGTCATAAAAGCCCGTTCAAGCAGATGCTAAAACTTTAACGAAAGCTTGTTCGCCAGTTTTAGGCGCCCGCGGAATTTAGCGCCTCCCTAGAAAGCATCCGGGAAATGACGGGGCAGCTTCCCCGGCAATATCGCAACGATATCATAGCGCTGTGAGAGCTGGGCATAGTCCTGCTGACGGGCAAGCCAGAGATCACTTGCGGCCCGGATACGCTTTTGCGAAGCATAGGAGACGGCATCAACCGCGCCCATTTCGTCGGCGCGCGCCTTGACCTCGACAAAGATGGCCAGATCCCCCTTGCGGGCGACAATATCGATCTCGCCGAGCTTCGTCTTGTAGCGCAGGGCGAGAATGCGATAGCCTTTCAGCATCAGGAAAATGGCGGCAATATATTCCGCCGCCCAACCGCGGCGCAGCGCCTTTCTCCTGCGGAGCGTCGCCTCGCCGTCAGCCATCCGCCGCCTTCATGTCGAGAAGCTTCTGGTAGAGCACCTTGCGCGGCAGGCCAGTCAAGCGGGCAGCCTCGGTTGCGGCCTTCGCGGTCGGCAGGTCTTTTGAGAGATCGGCGAGAACCGCGTCGACGTCGGCTTCGGTGACGGGCCGCTCTTTCGGCGGGCCGATCACCAGCACGATCTCGCCCTTCACATTGTCATGTTCTTCATAGTGAGCTGCGAGTTCGGCAAGCGTGCCTCGGCGGAATTCCTCATAGGTCTTCGTCAGTTCGCGGCAGACCGACGCCTCGCGTTCGGCGCCGAGCACATCGGCAGCGGCCAGCAGCGTCGCGCCAATGCGATGGGGTGATTCAAAGAAAATCAATGTGGCTGGTGCGGCTACAAATTCCGCGAACCGATCGCGGCGCGCCTTGTCCTTGGTCGGCAGGAAGCCGGCAAAGAGAAAGGCATCGTTCGGCAGGCCTGAACCGACGAGGGCGGCAAGTGGCGCCGAAGCACCGGGAATGGGGATAACGCGGTAGCCCATCTCGATCGCCTGCTGCGCCAGCCGATAGCCGGGGTCGGAAACGAGCGGCGTGCCGGCATCGGAGACAAGGGCCACCGACTTGCCGGCTTCGAGCGCCTGTAGCAGTCGCGGCCCTGCCTCATCGGCATTGTGCTCATGATAGGCGAAGGGGCGGTTCTGGATACCGTAACGATCAAGCAGAACGCGGGTAACGCGGGTATCTTCGCAGGCCAGGACATCGGCACCGGCAAGCGTTTCCAGCGCCCGCAGCGTGATGTCGCCGAGATTGCCGATCGGTGTGGCGACGAGATAGAGAGCCGGTTCGAGCGGGCGCGCCGGTACTGCAATATTGTGCAGGCGAAAGCCGCGCCGGGCGCCGGTTTCCGCTGTCGTCTCTTCCGTCATGTCACTCGCTTTCGTCCCGCCGGGCTCTTCCCTTTATGGGCGAGCGGTGTCACTTCGACAAGGGGCCGCAATTTCTGTGAGCATTGCACTGCAAAACGGCATTTGCAGGCCTGTGGACAGCCATGCCTCTTGCAATCGCCGGCAAAGTTCTGCCATTTTGCCCGTCCACTCCCCTCTCCCAAAGGGGAAAGCAGTGCGCGGCGCTCGCAGGCGCCCGGACAATAAAGGTCGAAAGCGGTAGCATCCCATGCGTATTACTATTGAGCGGTCAAACCTTTTGAAGTCGCTGAACCACGTCCACCGCGTGGTCGAACGCCGCAACACGATCCCGATCCTGTCCAACGTGCTCTTGAAGGCTGACGGCCAGAGCCTCGACATGAAGGCGACCGACCTCGATCTGGAAATCACCGAAGCGACGCCTGCCAATGTCGAGCAGGCCGGCGCCACCACGGTTCCCGCCCATCTCCTTTACGACATCGTGCGCAAGCTTTCCGATGGCGCGGAAGTCCTGCTCGCGACAACGCAGGACGGCAGCTCGATGAATGTTCAGTCGGGCCGTTCGAAATTCTCGCTGCAGTGCCTGCCGGAGTCCGATTTCCCTGATCTGACGGCCGGTACCTTCACGCACTCCTTCAAGCTGAAGGCAAGCGACCTGAAGATGCTGATCGATCGCACGCAGTTTGCGATCTCCACCGAAGAAACCCGCTATTATCTGAACGGCATCTTCTTCCACACGATCGAAAGCGGCGGCGACCTGAAGCTGCGCGCCGTCGCAACCGACGGCCACCGTCTGGCCCGCGCCGATGTGGATGCGCCTTCCGGCTCGGAAGGCATGCCGGGCATCATCATTCCGCGCAAGACGGTCGGCGAATTGCAGAAGCTCGTCGATGTGCCGGATGCGATCGTCACCGTCGAAGTCTCCGACGCCAAGATCCGTATCACCATCGGCTCCATCGTCATGACCTCGAAGCTGATCGACGGCACCTTCCCGGACTATCAGCGCGTCATCCCGACCAACAACGACAAGGAAATGCGCGTCGACTGCACGAGCTTCGCCCAGGCTGTCGACCGCGTCTCGACCATTTCCTCCGAGCGCGGCCGCGCCGTGAAGCTCGCGCTCTCCGACGGCCAGCTGCTGCTCACCGTCAACAATCCGGATTCCGGTAGTGCTACGGAAGAAGTCGCCGTCGGCTACGATACGGATCCGATGGAAATCGGCTTCAACGCCAAGTATCTGCTCGACATCACTGCGCAGCTTTCCGGCGACGAAGCGATCTTCCTGCTGGCAGACGCCGGTTCGCCGACACTCGTGCGCGACACCGCAGGTGACGACGCCCTCTACGTATTGATGCCGATGCGCGTCTAAGCGCGCGTCGCATTTATTGTCGAAACCTTTCTGATCGCGACATGGCCCCTTGTTTTTGCATCACCCTCCTGCAATTAAGGGAAAGTTGAACGGCAGGTATGGGAGGATGGTATGGCATTGCGGCTCAAGGAACGGCTCGGCAAGAAGTTTGACGAGGAGATCCGCTTCTTCAAGGGCATGATGCAGGGGCCGAAGACTGTCGGCTCCATCATTCCAACGTCCTCGATCACCGCCCGCAAGATGGCAAGCGTCGCAGATCCGCATTCGGACCTGCCTGTCCTTGAGCTCGGCCCTGGCACCGGAGCCATCACCAAGGCGATCCTTGCCCATGGCGTGAAGCCGGAAAAGCTCGTCGCCATCGAATATTCGACAGACTTTTACCAGCATCTCCTTCGCCTCTATCCAGGCGTGACCTTCATCAACGGCGATGCCTTCGATCTCGACAGGACGCTCGGCTCACTTCGGGATCAGAGATTCGATTGCGCCATCTCATGCATACCGCTCCTGAACTTCCCGATGCAGGCGCGCATCTCGCTTCTCGAAAACCTGCTCGACCGCATGCCGGCCGGCCGGCCATTCGTGCAGATCTCCTATGGTGCGGTGTCGCCAATCGTCGCCAATCCCGATCGCTACAGCATTCATCATTTTGATTTCATCGTGCGCAATATTCCTCCAGCCCAACTCTGGATCTATCGGCGCGGATAAATGTTTGGACTTTATATCACTCATCCTCAGGTCAAGATCGACCCGCAGGTTCCCGTTCCCAAATGGGGTCTTTCCGACATCGGCGCCGAACGTGCCCGCAAGGCTGCGTCGAGCGACTGGGCGAAGCGGCTGACCCGCATCGTCTCCAGCGACGAGACGAAGGCGATCGAAACGGCGGAAATCCTTGCCGTGGCTGCAGGCGTGAAAATCGAGATCGTGCATGGCATGCATGAGAACGATCGCGCTGCTACAGGCTTTCTGCCGCCGGACAAGTTCGAAGAGGCCGCCAACTGGTTCTTCGCGCACCCGCAGGAAAGCTTCAGAGGCTGGGAACGGGCCGTCGATGCGCAGGCGCGCATCGTCTCCGCGGTCGAAGCGATCCTCGCCTCGCATGATCAGAATGCGCCGATCGCCTTCGTCGGCCATGGCGGCGTCGGAACGCTGCTCAAGTGCCATCTGATGGGCACGCCGATAGCGCGCGACGGAGATCAGCCGGGCGGCGGTGGCAATCTCTATGCTTTCGGCCTTGCGGATCGCCGCTTATCATGCGACTGGACACCCATCGAAGACTGGCGGGGATGATTTGAGATGGACGCACGCGAGCGGTTGATCGTCGGACTGGATGTTCCAACGATTGGCGAAGCGGAAAGATTGGTTTCCACGCTCGGCGACGACATTCTCTTCTACAAGATCGGCTATCAGCTCGTCTTTGCCGGCGGGCTGGAATTTGCTCGCGACCTTGCCGCCAGCGGCAAGAAGATCTTCCTCGACATGAAACTGCTCGACATCGACAACACGGTCGCATCCGGCGTTGAAAACATCGCCAAGATGGGCATGTCGATGCTGACGCTGCACGCGTACCCGAAAGCGATGAAGGCCGCGGTCGAGGCGGCGAAGGGCTCCGGCCTCTGCCTGCTCGGCGTGACCGTGCTGACCTCGATGGATGCCGAAGACCTCGTCGAGGCCGGTTATCAATACGATCCGAGGACGCTTGTGGCACGCCGGGCCGAACAGGCACGTGCCGCCGGTATGGGCGGCATCGTCTGCTCCGCCGAGGAATCCGCTGCTGTTAGCGAGATCGTCGGGCCTGATATGGCGATCGTTACACCCGGCATCCGCCCGACGGGCGCCGAAAAGGGCGACCAGAAGCGGGTCATGACGCCTAAGGATGCACTGAAGGCCGGGTCCACCCATCTCGTCGTCGCGCGCCCGATCGTCAAGGCACCGGAGCCGCGGGAAGCGGCACGCGCAATCCTCAATGAAATGGTCGCCGCGCTCTGGCCGGCGAACCGCTGAAGGGAGACAAGAATGGCCAAGGGATACTGGATCGCCCGCGTCGATGTACGCGACCTCGAGCGCTACAAGGATTATGTCGCAGCTGCAAAGCCAGCCTTTGAAAAATACGGTGCGAACTTTCTCGCCCGTGGCGGCGCAATCACCGAGCTTGAAGGCAGGGCGCGCGCCCGTAACGTCGTCATCGAATTTCCCTCGATGCAGCATGCCGTCGACTGCTATAATTCACCGGAATACCAGATCGCCGCAAAAATCCGCCATGAGGTGGCTGATGCCGAAATGGTCGTCGTCGAAGGCATCTGAACCAGTTTCGAACAGGTAAGAACTGCGGCGCGATGGCCCTTTTCGTCGCACCGGGATTCGGCTAAGACGAAATCCACCACAGCATTCCAAAGCCTTTCGAGGAGCCTGCCATGACCCTTGCTAACCTGCCGCCGCTCGTCACCGTGTTCGGAGGGTCTGGTTTCATCGGCAGACACGTCGTGCGTGTACTGGCCAAGCGCGGCTACCGTATCCGTGTCGCCGTTCGCCGCCCCGATCTCGCGGGCTTCCTGCAGCCGCTCGGCAATGTCGGCCAGATCTCCTTCGTTCAGGCCAACCTGCGCTACCGCAATTCGATCGACCGCGCCGTCGAAGGTGCCGACCACGTCATCAATTGCGTCGGTATCCTCTTCGAGAGCGGCCGCAACACATTCGATGCCGTGCAGGAATTTGGCGGCCGTGCGGTGGCTGAAGCCGCCCGCAATGCTGGTGCAACGCTCACTCACCTCTCGGCTATCGGTGCAAACTCCGGCTCGCAGTCCAGTTACGGCCGCACCAAGGGCCGCGCGGAAGCAGCCATCCTGTCGATCAAGCCTGACGCAGTGATCTTCCGTCCGTCTATCGTCTTCGGCCCGGAAGACAGCTTCTTCAACAAGTTCGCCAACATGGCGCGCATGTTCCCGGTGCTGCCGCTCGTCGGCGGCGGCAAAACGAAATTCCAGCCGGTTTATGTCGAAGATGTCGCCGAGGCCGTTGCCCGCGCCGTCGACGGCAAGATCGAAGGTGGAAAGATCTATGAGCTCGGCGGCCCTGAAGTCCTGAGCTTCCGTGAATGTCTCGAGACCATGCTGAAGGTCACGGCTCGCAAGAACCGGCTCGTTTCCCTTCCCTTCGGCATCGCATCGCTGATCGGCAGCATAGCTTCGCTGGTGCCGTTCATCACACCGCCGATCACACCGGATCAGGTTAAGCTGCTGAAGCATGACAATGTCGTTTCGAAGGAAGCCGAAGCCGAAGGCCGTACGCTCAAGGGCCTCGGCATAACGCCTACGATGGCGGCTTCGGTTCTCGAATCCTACCTCGTGCAATACCGCCCGCACGGCCAGTATACCGGCTCCGGCAAGGCTGCCTGATAATCGATAGCCGACAGTTCAAGCGCCGCTCGTGAAGTTTCGCGGGCGGCGTTTTTCTTTTTTGTGAGGCGCAAATCTGGCGCAAGCCCAGCGTGTTATGACGCGTTTCATAGTGTGTGACGTTGCCTAAAAGACGCATAGGAAATTTAGTGGAATTAACACCAAATTTAGCAGGAACATTTATTGCTATTTGCTACTCCACTGACTAAACACCCCCGCGCGTCTTCAGACAGACTCAAGCGCCTCGCAGGCGTGCGGCAATCACTGTGAAAGGCTATTTCTAATGGGTAAGTCAATCGCGCTTCTTTTTGCGTGTGCGGCACTTGTCATCCTCGCAGGCTCCTTCATTGCGCCGGGCTCCGTCGCAGCGGTGAAGGGCGGTTGCTCGCCGGCCTACGGCGTCGATCCCTGCTCGACGGCCTCCATTACCCACTAAAGCGTTCACGATCTTTCAGATCGCTTGCCACGCTTCAGGCCTTTGTTTTACGCATGTCGTTATCGCAAAACCGCTGTACACTTTTGCGCGACATGCTTCGATAAAAAGCCGGTCCTTTCGAACCGGCTTTGGTTTTTATCCCGGTGCGAGCGACACATATTCGATCGCTCGCAGGTTTCGCGACTCAGGCGATCATGCCGGTCATCGCCATGCCGAGCAGCACAATACCCAAAATGATGCGATAGATCGCGAAGACCGTAAAACGGTTGCTCCTGATGTAGGCCAGCAACCACTTGACGGCGATGAAGGCAACGATCGTCGAAACGACGAAGGCAATGCCGAGCGCGGTCCAATCTTCGTTTGCCGCACCGCCATCCCTGAAGGTTTCCAGAAGCGAGAAGGCGCTTGCTGCATACATCGTCGGAATGCCGACGAGGAAGGCGAATTCGGTTGCCGCGGCGCGGTTGCCCGTGCCGGCCAGCATGGCGACGAAGATCGTGGCGCCAGAGCGGGACGTTCCTGGGAAGACGCCGGCAACGACCTGGGCGATACCGACCAGAATGGCAACGAGCCAGGTGATGTGAGAGCTCGGAGGGCGGCGGGCAGCGGCCCATTCGGCAAAGATCATCCAGATACCGCCGATGATGAGCGCCCAGGCAACCGGCGTTGCGTTCTCAGGCAGTTCGAACCCGAGCTTCTTGACCACCAGTCCAAGGACCGCCGTTATCAGAAAGGCGACAATCAACTTAAAAGCATAATCGCGGTGTTGCGGATCGCGCCAGCCAAGCAGCAGATCGAGCAGACGACGCCAGTAGATGATCGTGACGGCGAGGATCGCGCCGGCCTGAATGACAATATTGAATGTGTCGGTGCGGGCGCCGAGCCACTGTTCCGCAATGATCAGGTGGCCGGTGCTCGAAATCGGCAGGAACTCTGTGATCCCTTCTATAATGCCCAGAATTATAGAGTTTATATAGTCCATAAAGTGTCTCCGGTGTGGGGTTCGGTCGGACTGGAATGGCGGTCAGACTTATATTGCACTGCACAATCATCATTCGCCAGAGCGGGAGGCAAGAAAAGGCGAGAAGGGGGAGTTGCGATGATTCAGGCAGCCATGTTTTGTCCCTCGTCAGGCAGATAGCCCCGATTCGCTTGTATTGGCGGGGCCAAGCTCCTATAGCTTCAACTAATGAGTCATGACTAGGGCGGTATAAGTGGCGCGCCCTTGAACCCATGCACCACAATCAAAAGTCCGAGTATCGATGCCCACGCTTTATCATCATCCCATGTCGTCCGCATCTCGCTTCGTCAGGCTCATTCTGGCGGAATACGGCTATCAGGCGGAGCTGATCGAGGAACAGACCTGGGAGAAGCGCCGGGACTTCCTGGCGCTCAATCCGGCGGGCACGCTGCCTGTCTATGTCGACGACAGCATGCGGGCGCTCTGTGGCGCGACCGTCATTTCCGAATATCTCGACGAGACGCATGGCGTACTAAAGCGCGATCGTCGGCTGCTTGCCGAGGACCCGTTCCAGCGCGCGGAAATCCGCCGCCTGACGGAATGGTTCATGCAGAAGATGGAAAACGACGTCACCAAGCCGCTGGCGCGTGAGCGCGTCTACAAGCTGCAGATGACGGCGGACCAGGGCGGCGGAGCCCCGGATTCCAAGATGTTGCGTACGGCGCGTGCCAATATCCGCCAGCATATGCGTTATCTCACATGGCTTGCAGGCTCGCGCCAATGGCTCGCCGGCGACCGGATGAGCTATGCCGATCTTGCGGCCGCCGCCTCCATCTCCATCCTTGATTATCTCGGTGAGATCGACTGGTCGGAATCGCCGCTTGCCAAGGACTGGTATCAGCGGCTGAAATCGCGCCCCTCCTTCCGCCCGCTTCTGACCGAACGCGTGCGCGGCCTGACGCCGGTTTCCCACTATGCCGACCTGGATTTCTGACGAGGGCTTTTCATGCCCGACGCAAAAATCGATGATATAAAAGAGCGCAAGCGCCGCGACAATTTGACCGCCTTCCTGAAGGCGGAATCACTCGCTCTCGGCTTTGATCTCTGTCGCGTCACCCGTCCGGATTCGATTCCTGACGCAAAGGAGCGGCTCGGCCAGTTCATCGATGCCGGCCGGCATGGAACGATGGAATGGATGGCCGAGACGCGAGAGCGCCGTGGCGATCCACGCACGCTCTGGAGCGATGTGCGCTCGGTCGCGGTCTTCGGCCTCAATTACGGGCCTGAGGAAGATCCGCGCAGCATTCTCGACAAGAAGGACAAGGCGGCGATCTCCGTCTATGCCCGCAATCGCGATTACCATGATGTCATCAAGGGCCGGCTGAAGGAGATCGCCACGCGTTTTGCCGCCAAGGCGGGCGCAGATGTGAAGGTCTTCGTCGATACCGCACCGGTCATGGAAAAGCCGCTGGCGGCAGCGGCCGGGCTTGGCTGGCAGGGCAAACACACCAACCTTCTCAGCCGCGAACATGGCTCCTGGCTTTTCCTCGGCTCGATGTTCACGACCGCCGATCTCAATATAGATATGCCCGAGACGGATCATTGCGGCTCCTGCCGCGCCTGCCTCGATGCCTGCCCGACCGCCGCCTTTCCGGCGCCCTATCAGATCGATGCGCGCCGCTGCATCTCGTATCTGACGATCGAGCACAAGGGACCGATCGATCCTGAATTCCGGCAGCTGATCGGCAATCGCATCTATGGCTGCGACGACTGTCTTGCTGCCTGCCCGTGGAACAAGTTCGCAAGCGAAGCCTCGGAAATGAAGCTGAAGGCACGCGAAGATCTGAAGGAGCCGTCCATCGCCTTCCTTCTCACGCTTGACGATCCGGCCTTTCGCAGCTTCTTCAGCGGCTCGCCGGTCAAGCGCATCGGCCGCGACCGCTTCATCCGCAATGTACTGATCGCCGCCGGCAATTCCGGTGAGCGCAGCCTCATCGAGCAATGTCGCATTCTGGCCACCGATGCCTCGCCTGCCGTGCGCGGCATGGCGGTCTGGGCATTGTCGCGGCTCATGAAGGCTGGCGAATTCGACATCTTTGCCGCACAAAGGGAAAGTGAGTCGGACGAGGATGTCCTCGGCGAGTGGCGAATGGCAGGAGTAAGCTGATGCATGTGATGATCTTTGGCTGCGGTTATTCCGGTACAGCAATCGCCAAGGCCTTTGGTGAGAGCGGCGTGCGCACCTCCGGCACGACCCGTTCTCCGGAAAAAGCCGGAGAACTGCGGAGAGCCGGGATTGAAGCCTTCCTTTTTGATGGCGAGACCTTGAGCGCCGAGCTGCAGGCTGCCATGGCAGACGTTACTCATCTCGTCCAGTCGATTGCGCCGCGCGACACCGATCCGCTGCTTGCATTGCTTGGTCAGGATGGCGCGGCACTTCTGCCGAAGCTCCAATGGATCGGCTATCTCTCCACCGTCGGCGTCTATGGCGATCATAAGGGCGGCTGGGTGACGGAAGAAGCCCTTTGCGTTCCGGTCTCCGGCCGCTCGAAGGAACGGTTGGAAGCTGAGGAGGCCTGGCTGGCACTTGGACACGCCCGCGGCGTGCCGGCCGCAATTTTGCGTCTCTCAGGTATCTATGGGCCGGGACGCAACGCTTTCGTCAATCTCGATCGCGGTACGGCGCGTCGTATCATCAAGAAGGAGCAGGTCTTCAACCGCATCCGCGTCGAAGACATCGGCGCTTCCACCCGCTTTCTGTCGGAGCACGCGCTCGGCGGCATCTATAATGTCACTGACGATCAGCCCGGTCCGCCGCAGGACGTCATCGTCGAAGCGGCTCGCCTGATGGGCGTCGAGCCGCCGCCGGAACAGGCTTTCGAGACGGCAGAGATGACGGCTATGGCCCGCTCTTTCTATGGTGAGAACAAGCGGGTTTCGAATGCCAAATTGAAGGCTGCGGGCTTCCGTTTTGCCTTCCCGAACTATCCGATGTCGCTCGCCCAACTCTGGCAAAATGGCCATTGGAGAGGTTGAAGACACCCTCTCATTCGGGTGAGGGGGTTATAGCCCATAAAGAGTAGAAATTTCCTACTTTCTAATTTTTGGGAACTGAATTTCGCTCCGCATTATGGTTAACGGCCCCTAAATTTGCGCAAATATGGCGTCAAATATGGCAAGCGGAGAAAAAAAATTTTGTGATTTCCAGTGACTATCGATTGTTTACCGTTTATCCGAAAAAATTATTCGGATTTGAACTGATTTTATTATGTTTTTCCAAACCTTGCGAAAGCGGTGTCCTGCTACCGCAATGTTATTGAGATCACAAATATTACAGAACGTAATGTTCCGTGATCGTCATCGGCACTTTTTCGCCACTTTTCCCCGGATTGAAGCCCCACCGCCTGCGAAGGCGCAAGTTCAATAGTTGAGGGACAATCCGTTTTGAAGAAAATCTGCCGTTCTCTAATCACCACCGCGGCCATTGCAGCATGTTCTTTCGTCCTTCCGGCGGAAGGGTTTGCTGCTAACGGATGTGGCGGTGCTTCGTGGTACGCACTTCGCTCCAAAACTGCTTCCGGGGAACGCATGAACCCGGCCATCTATACTGCCGCACATCGCTCTCTGGCGTTCGGCACCAAGGTGAAGGTCACCAACCGCAACAACGGCCGCAGCGTCGTCGTTCGCATCAATGATCGTGGTCCGTTTATCCGTGGCCGCGTGCTCGATCTGTCGCGCGCTGCTGCACAGAATATCGGCATGGTCTCCTCGGGCACTGCGAAGGTCTGCTACGAAGTCATCAGCTGAGGCCAAGTCCTCCGCACAATCCCTGCGCCGGATGCGGCGCTTGCTCTTGCCGTCAATCGCGGGTAACCACGCGGTTGAGACTTGTGAACAATCCGCCCTGCCGATCAGGTCTCCGAGGGCTCATTTTGCGCGGATCGTTCACCAGACAAGGCAACAGGAGAAGTTTGAATGCGTTTGGGCGGCCGCCTCGAAGGGGCGATTTCGGTTCTGGCTGATATCGACGCCCGTAAAAGGCCTGTCGCCGATGCACTAAAGGACTGGGGCCTCGCCCACCGTTTCGCCGGCTCCGGCGACCGGGCGGCGATCGGCAACATCGTCTATGACGCGCTGCGCATGCGGCTCTCCCATGCCTATCTGATGGACGACGACAGCGCCGTTGCCATTGCGCATGCCGTCATGTTCCGCCAGTGGGGTTTTACGCCGGAAACGCTGGCTGCGGAACTCGCCGACGACAAGTTCGCACCGACGCCGCTTTCGGCCGAGGCGCTCGCGGCCTTCGAAAACCGCTCTCTTTCCGATGCGGCCCCGCATGTGCAGGGCGATATTCCCGAATGGGTTCAATCCTCCTTCGAACAGGCTTTCGGTGACAACTGGCTTTCCGAAGCACAGGCGCTTGCCGGGCGCCCGACGCTTGATCTGCGCGCCAATATCCTGAAGGCCACCCGCGAAAAGGCCGTCAAGGCGCTGGAACGCGCCGGTGCCAATAAAGCGAAGATCGCACGCTACGGCATCCGGATTCCCGCCGGCGAGGGTGCCTCACGCTTGCCCAACGTGACGGCCGAGCTTTCGTTCCAGAAAGGTTGGTTCGAGGTTCAGGACGAGGGATCGCAGATCGTTGCCGATCTCGTGCTGCCTAGCGATGGCGAGCAGGTGCTGGATTACTGCGCCGGCGGCGGCGGCAAGACGCTCGCCATGGCGGCCACCATGCACAACAAGGGCCAGGTCCACGCGTATGATGCAGACCGCAAGCGGCTTGCGCCGATCATCGAGCGGCTGAAGCGCGCCGGCACACGCAACGTTCAGGTCCATGACGATATCAGAGGCCTGTCCGGCCTGCGCGACCGCTGCGACAAGGTTTTGGTCGATGCGCCCTGCACCGGCACGGGCACGTGGCGCCGCCGCCCGGATACGAAATGGCGGCTGACCGCCAAGAACCTCGACGAACGCACCGCCCAGCAGCAGGATGCGCTGAAACAGGCAAGCGGCTTCGTGCGCCCCGGCGGCGAACTCATCTACGTGACCTGCTCGGTGCTGCCGCAGGAAAACGAAGTACAGGTGCGGCGCTTTGCCGCCGACAACGGCGATTTCGAAATCGTCGGTGCTCTGCCTGCCTGGGATAGCCTGTTCGGCGAGGAGAGCACACGCCCGCGCTCTTCCGACGGCAAGACGATCACCCTGACGCCGGCCTCGACGGATACTGACGGCTTCTTCTTCTGCCGCCTCAAAAGGAAAGGCTGAGCCTTACGGCGACGGCGCCCGGAGCGGATATTGATGCCGCGGCGGGATGAGATGGTGCACGACGGCGATCGCAACCAGCAGAACGCCACCGAGCAGCACGACTGCAAACAGCGTCAATCCGCCGAGATGCGAGCCGAGAGCAACAAGCGGCACGGCACCTGCCGGCGGATGCGTGACCCTCAGCGCCAGCATGGCGGCGATCGCGATGCCGACGGCGATTGCCGCGACCCACCATAGACCCGGAAAGAAGAAAGCGGCTGCGGCACCGACTGCAGCAGCAAGGACATAACCGCCGATGACATTGGCCGGTTGGGCAAGCGGGCTCTTCGGTTGTCCGAAGATCAGCACCGCCGTTGCGCCGAAGGGCGCGATCAGCAGCGGAATGCCTGTCGTGATGGCAAGTGTACCGACTGAAACCATGCCTATAACGGCGCCAATTCCAGACTTGAGGTGCGCATGGAATGCGCCCTTCGGTTCGTGGCGATGAATGAAATGCCTGATGTGATGACGCATGAAGGCCGGTCGGATGAGGGAGTATTCGGCGGGTCAGATGAAGGATTGAGCAGAGTGCGCGATAAATAGCGCGCGTCATGCCGAATTTTCAAGCAAATGCTTTTCAAACAGACAGAATGATCGCGGAAATCCATCCTTAAAACCATTCCAAACTAGAGTGTTTGACACCAGTTTGCTTTTGGGCGAAGAGACGAACGGCGGATTCAGACGGAAATCCGTCACAGGAGAGGATTATGAAGCTCAACCGCACATTCCGAGCAGCCGCGCTGGCGATTGCCCCCGCCGCCCTGCTCGCCCTTCCCGCGCATGCGGCAACCGACGCAGCCGCTGTCGTGAAACACTATGCCGAAATCGCTCATGCCAAGTACGAAGACTCGCTGACGACAGCCAAGGCGCTCGACGCGGCCATCGACACGTTTCTTAAGACGCCTGATGATAAGACGCTGAAGGCTGCCAAGGACGCATGGATCAAGGCGCGTGTTCCCTACCAGCAGACCGAAGTTTACCGTTTCGGCAACCCAGTTGTCGACGACTGGGAGGGCAAGGTCAACGCGTGGCCGCTCGATGAAGGCCTGATCGATTACGTGGATCCCTCCTACGGCACGGAAAGCGACGAGAACTCTCTCTATGTCGCCAATGTCATCGCCAACAAGACGATCAAGATCGACGGCAAGGATGTCGATGCTTCCAGGCTGACGCCGGAATTCCTCTCCGGCACGCTGGCCGAGGCCGGCGGTATCGAAGCCAATGTCGCGACCGGCTACCATGCCATCGAATTCCTGCTCTGGGGCCAGGACCTGCATGGCACGGGGCCAGGTGCGGGCGAGCGTCCTGCCAGCGATTACGATCTGAAGAATTGCACACATGGCAATTGCGACCGCCGCGCCGAATATCTGAAGTCGGCTTCCACGCTGCTCGTTTCCGACCTGCAGGAAATGACCGACGACTGGGCAGCGGATGGCGAAGCCACCAAGCATGTCGAAGCCGATCCGAAGGCTGGCCTCGTCGCCATCCTGACGGGCATGGGTTCGCTCTCCTACGGTGAGCTCGCCGGCGAACGCATGAAGCTCGGCCTGCTGCTGCACGATCCGGAAGAAGAGCACGATTGCTTCTCCGACAACACCTACAACTCGCACCTGAACGATGCGATCGGCATCGCTGCCGCCTATACGGGCGAATACAGCCGCGTCGACGGCACCAAGATGACCGGCCCGTCGTTACACGACCTCGTTGCCGCCAAGGACAAGGCTCTCGACGCCGAGATGACCGGCAAGCTCAATAAGACGCTGGATGCCATGCACGCCATGGCCAAGCGCGGCGAGACAGTCGAGAAGTACGACCAGATGATCGGCGAGGGCAACAAGGAAGGCAACGCTGTCGTCCAGGCTGCCATCGACGGTCTCATCGACCAGACGAAGTCGGTCCAGCGCGTTATTGCCGCACTTGACCTCGGCACTGTCGAGCTTGAAGGTTCCGACAGCCTGGATAATCCTAACGCTGTCTTCAAATAAGCAAAAAGGCGGGCCGCTCTGAAACCGGAGCGGCCCGGACCCTTGAAATGTCGCATAACCCGGCCCGCCGTCTCCTTGTCAGCGCAGCTTTCTGCGCCTCGCTTGCCGGGCTTCCCGTCGCAATCGCCGGCGCCTTCGATCTTCCGACCACACGGACCGATCTTTCCGATGCCGACCTGAAGCGCGTCGCCGATATCGTCAGGCCGGCGCATGATTTCAGCAAGGCCGAGTCCTACGAAGCCATGCAGGCAGGTGCGGCAACATCCATCGATCCGGTCAACGAAGACAGCTTCTCGCATATCTCGGCCAATATCCCCTTCGAGGAAGAACAGAATTTCCGGCTCGGCAATGCGCTCTTCCGCAAGCTCTGGGTTTCCGCGCCCTCGTCTACGCAGGCATCTGATGGGCTCGGCCCGCTCTTCAACGCCCGTTCCTGCATGAGCTGCCACGCCAATGACGGTCGCGGCAAACCGCCGGAGGGTGGTCCAAGCGCTACCTCGATGGTCCTGCGCATTGCCCGTGCAGCGAAGACAGCGGAGGAAGAAAAAGCAATCGCCGACGCCGATATCGTCAATTTCCCCGATCCTATTTACGGCCACCAACTTCAGGACCTCGCGGTTCCGGGGCTTGCCGCCGAAGGCAAGGTTGCTGTCACCTATATCGAGGAGACCGTCACGCTTGCGGGCGGGGAGACGGTTAGCCTGCGCAGACCCGCTTATTCCGCCAAGGATCTCGCCTACGGGCCGCTCGATCCGGCAACAACGATCTCAGCACGCGTCGCCCCGGCGATGATCGGCCTCGGGCTGATCGAGGCAATTCCCGCGGCGGATATTCTCGCGCATGCCGATCCCGATGATCTCGATCACGACGGCATATCCGGCAAGGCCGCCATCGTACGCGACCATCGCACCGGCGAGATCACGCTCGGTCGTTTCGGCTGGAAGGCGCAGAACGCCAATGTGCGCGATCAGAGCGCCGACGCCTTCTCCAACGATATCGGCATTTCGACACCGGACAAACCAGATGCCCATGGCGATTGCACCGCGGCTGAGACAAAGTGCCTCGCCATGCCTGATGGCGTACAGAAACGCCTCGGCAACGAGGAAGCGCCCGGCCCGGTACTCGATCTCGTCACCTTCTATTCCGAGAACCTCGCGGCACCGGCCCGCCGCAAGGCAAGCTTTGCCGGCACGCTGCGTGGTAAGCAGCTTTTCTACGATTCGGGCTGCATTTCCTGCCATGTTCCGAAGTTCGTCACCCGACGCGATACGGCTGAGAAGGCGCAATCCTTCCAGCTCATCTGGCCCTATTCCGATTTCCTGCTGCACGACATGGGCGACGATCTGGCCGACGGACAGCAAGTGGGGCTTGCAAGCGGACGTGAATGGCGCACGCCACCGCTATGGGGTATAGGACTGACCCGGACTGTCAGCGGACACAGCTTCTTCCTGCACGACGGCCGCGCCAGAAATCTCACCGAAGCAATTCTCTGGCATGGCGGCGAAGCTGAAAAAGCCCGCAACACATTCTCCTCGCTGTCAAAAGACGATAGAGAGGCCCTGATTACATTCCTGGAGTCACTCTGATGCGCCCCTGGCACACCCTCCTTTGCCTCGCCTTGACCGGCCTTGCCACATCGGCTGCCGCCCAGAGCGCCGCGCCGCCCGCTTCGGGCCTCAACGAGGATGCCGTGCCATCGGTCATGCAGCGTGCCGTCGATGAGGTCATTCGGCCCGGCTACCGCAACATGCAGCAATCGGCCGCACGCCTGACGACCGCCATGAACGACCTCTGCGCTTTCGGTACGCAGCAGACGCTCGACCGCGCCAAGTCCGCCTTCGACGATACGATCCGCTACTGGTCGACGATCGAGATCGTGCAGACCGGCCCTGTCATCCAGGACAATCTCTTCGAGCACATCCTCTTCTATCCCGACCGCAAGGGTGTCGGCCTCAAGCAGGTTCAGGCGCTGATCGCCAAGGCCGATCCGAAGGACGCGACCGTCGATGCCATCGCCGGCAAGAGTGTGGCCTTGCAGGGCCTGACCGCGCTGGAATATGTGCTTTACGGCAATGGTTCCGACGACCTGATCAACCAGAAGGGTGGCTTCCGCTGCCTCTACGGCCAGGCGGTCGCCGGCAATATCCAGCGCGAGGCTGGCGAAGTCGTCGCGGCCTGGGAGAAGCCTGACGGCGTGCAGGCGAGCTGGAAGCATCCCGGACCGCAGAGCGACGATTTCATGGATAACAAGGAGGCTGTCACCGCCCTTCTCGGTATCCTCGTCCATGGTGCTGAAAATGTCCGCGACCAGCGGCTGGAGCAGTTCTACAAGGGCAAGGATACGCCTGCCCGCCCGCGCATGGCGATCTACTGGCGTTCGAAGAATACCTGGAAGTCCATGGCCGCCAATCTTGAGGGCATCCGAACGCTCTGGCAGAAGGCCGGCATGGCCGAGTTGCTGCCGCCGGAAAAGAAGCAGATTGCCGATGCGATCGACACCAAGCTCAAGACGATCATCGACAGCGTCTCCAAGCTGAACCCGGATATCGAAGTCGCCGTCAGCGATGCGGAAAAGGCCAAGCTCGATACGCTGCTGACGGAAAGCCGCGACCTCATCACCACGATCAGCGACCAGTATGGCGCCGCGATCGGCCTTTCGGCGGGCTTCTCCTTCTCGGACGGAGACTGAGCCGATGTGGCGCAACGCCGCCATCGACCGACGCGGCTTCATCAAGGCCGCCGGCATCGGCTTCCTGGCCGCGCTGAAGCCACAGGCGCTGTTGGCGCTCGACCGCGCGGATGCAGTCTATGCCTCTGGCATCCGTGCTGCCAACGGCTCCTTTGCCGTGGCGACGGTCACCGAACGCGGGGAGATCGTCGATCAGGTGGTGCTTCCCGCCCGCGCCCATGGTATGGCCCATTGCAGCGCAACTGGGCACACAGTCGCCTTCGCCCGCCGGCCCGGCACTTTCGCCATGATCTTCGATCCCTGGAACAAGGGCGAACCCATCGTCATCACCTCGCCGGAAGGCCGGCATTTCTACGGCCACGGTGCCTTTTCGCCGGATGGGCGGCTGCTCTATGCCAGCGAGAACGACTTCGACAACAACAGGGGCATGATCGGCCTCTACGACGCGACGAATCGTTTCGTCCGCATCGGCGAATATGAAACCTATGGCGTCGGCCCGCATGACATGACGGTTTCCGATGACGGCCGCATGCTGATCGTCGCCAATGGCGGCATCGAGACCCATCCGGACTTTGGCCGCACCAAGCTCAATGTCGGCAATATGCAGCCGTCGCTGGCGCTCGTCGATGCGTCGACCGGCGCACTGATCGAAAAACATGCGCTGCCGCCGCAATGGTCGTCAGTCTCGACGCGGCATGTCGATATCGATGCCAGCGGCCGCATCTGGTTTGCCTGCCAGTACGAGGGGCACCGCAGGGATCTGCCGCCGCTCGTCGGCCATTTCGCCAAGGGCGAGGATCTTGTTTTCATCGATCTGCCCGAGGAGACGACACGGCGGCTTGCCAACTATGTCGGTGCGATCGCGGTCAACCGGAAGGACGGGCTCGTCGGCGTCACCTCGCCGATCGCCGGTGCGTCCGTCACCATCGATGCGAAAACGGGCAAGGTGCTGCGCGAGGAAAGCATTCCCGATGCCGCCGGCATTGCGCCTGCTCCCAGTGGCTTTGCCGTTTCATCCTATGACGGCGACTTCCTTTCGACCCATAGCGATGTCGCATGGGACCAGCATATCGTGCGCATCGCTCAACAAGCTTTGCTGCGGTAAGCCTTCCAGTCCCTTTCAATGGCTTCCGCTGCTGCCCGTGCTGCCTCGTAGAGCCAATCCTGGCCGCGGGAACGCAGATCATTGCGAATTGCCGCAGCACTTGCTGCGTCATCTGAATGACAGTTGGCGATCTCGAAGCCCATCAATTCCAGCATTGAACCGTTCAACAGGGTCTTGGCATCGGTCTTGATCTCGATCTTGCGGCTGTTCGGCGAAAGCCTGCGAACGAGAATTCGACCGGTCACCATGAAATGGGAATCGGGGCTGCGCATCCGCCCGGCGGCGATGACCCCCGTTCTGATGACGTGATCTCCGGACCTTGCCAGCGACCAGGCGGAGGGCACTAGCGCCTTGGCTTCACGCAGCACGGGTCCGCCGCGCCACTCCTTCACATAGGCGACGAAACGCGGCCGCCCGAGACTTCCTGTCCCCTTCGTCACCGGCACCGGCGTGACACTTCCCGAACCTTTCGGCAGAGCATTTTTCAAGGCCTCGACAAAACGGCCGGGTGCCGGCTTTTTGCCGGGCTTACGCTTGTCGCATTTTTTCCAGAAGTTTTTCCGCTCATCCTCCGAAAGCAAAAGTTTATCGCGGAGCCAAGGATGATCGCGCTCCAGGATGATCGGAGCCGGGTGATCGAGGCCGCGCACATAGCCGGCGAGGATGAGCTCGGCGATCGCCCTGCCGGAAATCCCGTCGTCCGGCTGAGCCAGAACGGCGCTCGCCACCAGCCGCACGAGATCCAGCCCATAGGGCATGATCACCGCGTCATCGAAATCATTGGCGCCCCAGACGAGCCGCCCCTCGATATCCCGCCAGGTGCCGAAATTCTCCAGATGCGTGTCGCCGATCGACAGCACTTGCGGCATGTCGGCAAGCTCCGGCCTGACGTCGTAGATGATCTCCGCCCAACGCCAGTAGGTTGCGCGCAAGAAGACGAAGGCGTCCTCGCACATCTTCCGGTGTTTCTCGTCAATATCGTCCTGCACGAACTCGCCCTGCAGCTCGTTTGCCAGCCACGCCTCGTAATCGCTCATAGATTGAGAAAACGTTTTCATTAGCTCGCCCTCAGGTTTGATTGATCATAATCCTGTTGAGCGTCATTCAGAAGAGATCCCGTGGCAAAATAAGCAAAAGCGATTCTCAACCGCAAGAGATTGCGCGGACAAACATCCGACAGGCCACGTGATCGAAAAGCCGTAGCTTGAGACAAAAGCTCAGTGAGCCGGATTGCAATCTTGTCGAATCCGCCCGGCCATGCCACTTTCGCGGCGGTGAGAGGGACTGCGATGAACGACACCGACAGGGGCGATTTCCGGGAACGGATCCGCCAGAATTTTTCCCGCCAGGCGGCCATGCATACGATCGGCGCGGAGCTGACGCGCGTCGAGCACGGCATGGTGGAAATCGAACTTCCCTTCGACGTCAAACTGACACAGCAGCACGGCATTTTGCACGCGGGCATCATTTCCGCGGCGCTCGATTCGGCCTGCGGTTTTGCCGCCTATAGTGTTATCGATGTCGATGCCTCGATCCTCACGATCGAGTTCAAGGTCAACCTCATGTCGCCGGGGCGCGGCGAGCGCTTCCTCTTCAGGGGCGAGATCACCAAGCCCGGCTCCAACATCATCGTCGCCGATGGGCGAGGTTATGCGATCAGCGACGGGCCGGCCAAGCTCATCGCGTCCATGACCGGGACGATGATGGTCATTCGCGGAAGAGAGGGAATTACGGGATGAAATTCGAACTGAAGTCGGTCGCAGGCAAGTCCATCCTGTTCGTCATGGCCGCGGAGGCCGAATATGGTCCCTTCCTGCGTTCGCGTATCGAGCCGCTGATGACCGGCGTTGGCCCTGTCGAGGCTGCAATCGCGATCTCCAAGTCGCTCTCCCGTCTCGATGCGTCCGACGATCTGCCCGATCTGGTCGTCTCGCTCGGCTCTGCCGGTTCGGCGCGCCTGCAGCAGACCGAAGTCTATCAGGTCACCGCCGTCTCCTATCGTGACATGGACGCCTCACCGCTCGGCTTCGAAAAGGGCAAGACGCCGTTTCTCGACCTGCCGGCCGATCTCGAACTGCCGCTGCGTATTCCCGGCATTCCCGAGGCCACCCTTTCCACCGGCGGCAACGTCGTCTCGGGTGCCGCCTACGCCAATATCACAGCCGACATGGTCGACATGGAGACCTATGCCGTGCTGCGCGCCTGCCAGGGATACAAACTGCCGCTGATCGGCCTTCGCGGCATTTCCGACGGCGCGGTCGAGCTGCAGCATATTTCCGGCTGGACCGAATATCTGCATATCGTCGACCGCAAGCTTTCCTACGCCGTCGACAGCCTGTTTACCGCTTTGGAAGACGGCGTTTTCTGGTTCTGAAGCATGTCGCGCAAAAGTGTGCCGCGGCTTTACGATAATGACATGCGAAGACAAAAGCTTGAAGCGTGGCAGCGAATTTGAACGATCGCGACACGCTTCAAGCGCTGAGAACAGGGACAATCGGGACAATAAAACCCGGCTGCGGCCGAATTCCCGGATTGCAAGAAGAGGCGCTTTTCATTAAAGGCTCGCCATGACCCAGACAGCACATCCCGATAGCGTTCTCATCGTCGATTTCGGCAGCCAGGTGACCCAGCTCATCGCACGACGCGTGCGCGAAACTGGTGTCTATTGCGAGATCGTTCCCTTCCAGTCTGCCGAGGAGGGCTTCAGGCGCCTTCAGCCGAAAGCCGTGATCCTGTCCGGCAGCCCGGCCTCGACGGTCGATGAAGGATCGCCCCGGGCGCCGCAGGTCATCTTCGACAGCGGCCTTCCGGTCTTCGGCATCTGCTATGGCCAGCAGACGATGTGCATGCAGCTCGGCGGCATGGTGGAAAGCGGTCATCACCGCGAATTCGGCCGTGCATTCCTCGAGGTCGATGAGGACTGCGCCTTGTTCGAAGGCCTCTGGTCCAAGGGTTCGCGCCATCAGGTCTGGATGAGCCACGGCGACCGCGTGACGAAACTGCCCGAGGGCTTCGAGGTTGTCGCAACCTCGTCCAACGCGCCTTACGCCTTCATTGCCGACGAGAAACGCAAATATTACGGCGTGCAGTTCCATCCGGAAGTCGTGCATACCCCCGATGGCGCCAAGCTGATCGCGAATTTCATCCACAACATCGCCGGCATCCAGGGGGACTGGACCATGTCCGCCTACCGCCAGAAGGCTGTCGAGGACATCCGCCGCCAAGTCGGCGACAAGCGCGTCATCTGCGCGCTATCAGGCGGCGTGGATTCCTCGGTTGCAGCCTTGCTCATTCACGAAGCCGTCGGCGACCAGTTGACCTGCATCCTCGTCGACCACGGCCTTATGCGCAAGGACGAGGCCGCAGGCGTCGTCGCCATGTTCCGCGAGCACTACAATCTGCACCTGATCCATGTCGACGCCGCCGACCGCTTCATCGGCGAGCTCGAAGGCGTTTCCGACCCGGAAACCAAGCGCAAGATCATCGGCCGCCTATTCATCGAGACTTTCGAGGACGAGGCGAAGAAGCTCGGCGGCGCCGATTTCCTCGGCCAGGGCACGCTCTATCCCGATGTGATCGAATCGGTCTCCTTCACCGGCGGCCCTTCCGTCACCATCAAGTCGCACCACAATGTCGGCGGCCTGCCGGAGCGCATGAAGATGCAGCTCGTCGAGCCGCTGCGCGAACTCTTCAAGGATGAAGTACGCGCTCTCGGCAAGGAACTCGGCCTGCCGGACAGCTTTATCGGCCGTCATCCCTTCCCGGGTCCAGGCCTTGCCATCCGCTGCCCAGGCGGCATCACCCGCGAGAAGCTCGATATCCTGCGCGAAGCCGATGCGATCTATCTCGACGAGATCCGCAAGGCCGGTCTCTACGATGCGATCTGGCAGGCTTTCGCCGTGCTGCTGCCCGTCCAGACCGTCGGCGTCATGGGCGACGGCCGCACCTATGAATTCGTCTGCGCACTGCGCGCCGTGACCTCCGTCGACGGCATGACGGCGGATTTCTACCACTACGACATGGAATTCCTCGGCCGGGCCGCCACCCGCATCATCAACGAAGTCCGCGGCATCAACCGCGTGGTCTACGATGTGACGAGCAAGCCGCCGGGCACGATCGAATGGGAGTGAGGGGGAACGGTGGTGATCGCGCAGTCTAAGCGCCAATTTTCGCTGCCGTGTCTGTTTCATCCATTTGGGCTGTGTTTGAATGGCGCCTCCCAAAAAAGCGGGCGTTATTGGTTGCTCGCCGCCCTCCTTCGCGGCCTCGTCTAGGCTATCCGCCCGCGTGGTCGTTGCCACCGTGCGCGGCGATGAACATGGCAACAGCTGACCGGCAATAGGATTCGATTTCGTTGTCGTCCTCTGCTCTCGCCTGATCGAAGCGTGCGATAGTCAGGAGATCGGATCCTTTGAAAAGCGCGGCAAACAAGCGGGCGGACCGGTGAGGATCGGGCACGTTCAGAACCGCCTTCGCATGCAATTGACGCAACAGGGCCTCGATTTGGGCGATGATGTGGGCGGGGCCGGCTTCATAATGGAGCTTGCTCAACGACTTTTGACTCGTCACGTCGGCCATGACCATGGCTTCGACACTGCGCACGTCCGGGCGCAACAGCGTGCGAAGCAGCGATGATCCCACCGCCATGAGCTGATCTTCGGCCGAACCGTCGACGCCTTCAAAAAGCGCCTGTGGTATTAACTGCTGGCAGCGGGCCGCAAACGCCGCGCCAAACAGAGCCTCCTTGTTCTCGAAGTGCCTGTAAATGCTGAGCTTGGATATCTTCGCTCGCTGGGCGACCTTGTCCAATGTCGTCGCTTGAAAACCCAATTCTGCAAAGAGTTCGCCCGCGGCGTCGACTATGGTTTGGCCAAGCGCCTCGTTGATGGGCCGGCCACGCCGGCCCTGGCTGTTTTCGGTCACGACAATTCCAGTCCTTGACAGTATCCTAATTCCTGAATTACGATACCATACAGTTTCTAAAATGTGCAAGCTAGGCCCAGCCCAACCACAACACGGAGCCCATCGCCATGGATGACGTCATCATCATCGGCGGCAGCTTTGCCGGCCTCGCCGGCGCCCTGCAGCTCGGCCGTGCCCGCCGCAAGGTCACCGTTCTCGATACCGGCCTGCCACGCAACCGCTTCGCCGGCCGCTCGCATGGTCTGCTCGGCCACGATCACAAGCCACCGCTGGACATCCTGGCCGAGGCGCGGCAGCAGTTGGCGCGCTATCCCACGATCAGGCTGGTCAATGTCCGGGCCGACAGCATCTCTGGTACCATCGACAATTTCTCGGTCCTCACTGGCGATGGCGCAAGCCTTGGGGCGCGCCGTCTGATCCTGAGTTATGGCGTCGCCGACCAGATGCCTGATGTTCCGGGCTTTGCCGAAGGCTGGGGCACGTCCATCGTGCCCTGTCCCTATTGCGACGGCTTTGAAGTCGCCGGCCAGCATTGGGGCCTCGTCTGGTCCGGCCCGCAGTCGCACAATCAGGTCAAGCTGTTCCACGATTGGACCGACAGGTTGACGCTCTTTGCCGATGGTCACGACATTCCTTCCGATATCCGGGCCGATCTGGCGCGTCGCAACATACCTGTCGTCGAGGGCCGGATCACCGAGATCGCCCGTCACGGGGGCCATAGCGCCACCGTCAAGCTCGATACCGGCCCCGATGTCGCGGTCGACATCCTGTTCGCGCATCCGCGCAACAAGCCGTCCGCAAGCCTGCATGAATCACTGGGTCTCGCCACGGTCGATACGCCCCTCGGCATCGCCCTCAAGGTCGACGAGCGCCGCGAAACCAGCATGCCCGGCATCTACGCCGCCGGCGACCTCGCCAACCTCGGCATGCCCTCGGTCACCACGGCATCATGGCAAGGCGCGATGGCGGGTATCTTCGCCCAGCAGTCGATGCTAGTTTGAGAGCATAGATTGGAGATGAGCATGGCCGTCGAACCGGACAGTGCGGGTGTGCGCTTCCCTCCGCCCTTCGTCTATCTGGGAGCGCTGCTGTTGGGGCTGGCGGCGGAGCGGTTCGTCACCCTGCGCTCTTTCGGCATCGACTGGCGGTTGCTGGCCGCGACGGGCGCGCTGCTGTTCGTTGCCGGCGCGGGGATGATGCTTGCGGCGGCGGGGCTGTTCCGGCGGCTTGGCACCAACGTTCCGCCGTGGCAACCAACGACCCTTATCGCAACGACCGGTCCTTATCGGTGGACCCGCAATCCCATGTATCTCGGCATGGCACTTGTCTATGCCGGCCTTGCGATCGGCTTCGACGGGCCGATCGCCTTCGCCTTGCTCCCGTTGGTGCTGATCGCGATCCAGACGCAGGTGATCGTCCGCGAGGAGCGCTATCTCGAAGCGAAGTTCGGCGACGACTACCGCCGCTACAAGGCCAAGGTTCGCCGCTGGCTCTGACTATTCCGCCGCTGCCGCCTGCGGGGCCTTCTGATAAACCAGCACCGGCTTCCTTGCCGCGAGCTATCATATTCTGAAGGTTGCGGCCGGTGTCACGGAACGCGGACCCTCTCTCCCCTGAGAGGCGTCTTTGGCCGGTCAGTGGGTCCGGAAAGGCGATCGACTTCGATAGATGCCGAAACCGCACAAAAAATTTTCGTGCTATTTTTCCCCTTTGAAATCAAAACTGTAACATTTTGACGGCCCATGGGTCGGCTTTTCGCGCGGCACGAAAAAACCTAGCTATATCAAGGACCTAACTAGATTTGGAACAATCGAGTGGGAGTGACGGGCGCGCGCTGTCATTTCGATGAATTTGGTGTTCTCAATTTTGATATAGGTCGATTTCTATCGAGAGATCAGTGAGCCAATTCGAGAAATCCTCGATCACGAAGTAAAGACTCCGTAAATCCAGGCACTCTGTGGCAATTCGAATAGGAGAGCCGTCCAGCTCGGTCGAATAGCGGAAGGTTATCGAACGCGGGTCGATAGAAGCCAGTTCAACTATGCGCGCGAGCATATGCTCCAAACAGCATTTGGCATCGCTATCAAAATTGCTTGTGGCGTTTCGAAACGCTTCAACAAGCACATATAGGTCGTGCCCAGCACCTTTGGGAATTTCTCCGCCTGCATATTGGATGTGCCACTTAAGTGCGACTTCAACAGCGTGGCGAAAATTAAATAGCGCGGGAAAAATCAAGGTGCTGGCCAACAATGGCGTTAGTAGCATCTCTCGAAGCAAGATCAGACTTGCGTTGAGATAACCTGCCCAAATTCTACTCTCTCGCCATCTGTCTTCGAATGGAAACTCAATAGCGATGCCACCTATCTTCGGTGGCGCAAGTAACCGCGCGTCAGTATCCTTTTGAAACTCAAGATAAAGTTCGATTTCCTCTTCGTCACTTGCAGACATCACCACACACCAAAGGTCGTTGACTATTTTTGCCGTAGACGCGTTGCCACAAAATACAGCCAAGCCAGCCTGCTGAGTGATTTTAACGCCTTAAAGTTCGGTAAGCACAGCGGCTCGCTGCCGCTGGTCGACTAAGAATTGCACCCAGAAAAAATCAACCTCGGACAGCAAGGTAAAACAGCGCCACACAAGGTTGCTGTTTGACCTTTTCACCTCATCACTGTGAAAGCCGCTGTTCCTTAAAGCCCGAGACGCGCCTCCCAGGGATGATCGCCGCCAACTCATCAACCCGAGGTAAGTCGATGCCAATCATTACATTTGCGAATACGAAAGGGGGCGCCGGCAAGACGACGGTCGCTCTCGTTCTTGCCACAGAACTGGCTCGCCGTGGCCATCGCGTTTCCGTTCTGGATGCCGATCCGCAGCAATGGGCCAGCCGCTGGCACTGTCTGTCCGGTGAAGCAGCCGAATTCGCCGTGATCTCCAATGTCGCGGAAGATACGATCGAACAGCAGATCAAGGATCTCAAGAAGCGCGGCGGTTATATCATCGTCGACCTGCCGGCCGGCATGAGCCCGTTGATGGCGAAGGCCATCGGCTTTTCCGATCATGTGATGGTTCCGGTGCAGGGCTGCGCCATGGATGCCGTCGGCGGCGCGCAGGTGCTGGAGATCATGAAGCAGCTTGCTTCCCAGCACGATATCCGCATCCCGCATTCGGTCGTGCTGACCCGCATCAGCTCGATCATCACCACGCGTGCGCTCTTGGCCGTCAAGGGACTGCTAGCACAGCAGCAGGTGAACGTCATCGATACGGCACTGATCGAACGCGCCGCATACCGCGACATGTTCGTCTCCGGCGGCAGCCTCTATACGATGGATCCTGCCCGCGTCAGCAACCTCGACAAGGCACAGGGCAATGCTCGCATGCTGGCGGATGACATTCTTCGTCTCGTGCCGCCGAAGGCCGCGCGCGCCAAGTCTTCCAAGAAGGCAACTGACGTCGTCAAGAACGCTGCTTAAGACGTGCAGTCCCCCGTTCATTCGATGTTGCAAACGGCTGCCTTTCGGTAGCCGTTTGTGTTTCGAGCATAACGTTTGCGATAAATGTTCTTGTTTTGTTCTTTACAAAAAGATCAACTTCGGTAAGCTCCTCCTTGTACAACAAGGAGGCGGGCGATGCAGTCCGTAGTTCAAATGCCTCATTTTCCACTCGATCCGAATGGCTCAGGTCTCCGGAAGAAATCCAGTCCCGTTGGGGAACGTCACCACAGATTGTTCTTCATGCTTCGCCCGACCATCGAAGCGGCATCCGAAGCGCTGGAGATCGCTCAAGCCCGTCGCTACGCCCATTCGCTGACCGGACCTTCGCGGCCCCGCGAGCTGCTTCATGTCACGCTGAATGGCATCGGCGCTTACCGCAGGCTACCACAGGATATCGTGTTCGGCGCAGAACAGGTTGCCGCGACAGTGCGCGCCCGGCCGTTCGATCTCGTGCTCGATGAAGTCATGAGCTTCAGCCATCCAGGCGAACCGCAGGCCTTCGTCATCTCCAGCAGGCGGGAAAACGAGGCGCTGCAGGATCTTCGTCGCCAAATCCAGGAGGGCTTATACGAGGCTGGATTGCCCTATAACCTCGGTGGCCATCTGACGCCGCACATGACGCTCCTCTACGATCGCAAGACCGTTCTGCCTGAAAAGCTTAACCGGCCAGTGCAGTGGAATATTCGCGAATTCCTGCTGATCCATAGCATCTATGGAAAGAGCGAGCACAACGTCGTCGGCCGTTGGCCGCTGCTCGGCTGAGCCGCGCTTGCGCCTTGGATGGGGATTCGCATAAGACTTCCCACCCAATACGAAATGCGGAGCAAGACAGTGGACGTTTCAGAGATCATCATCCCCGGCGATACGCCCGGCATCGAATGGCGGCTGCCGGTCATGCGTTTCAAGGGAAATGATCCTGCCGCGCCCAAGGTCTATATCCAGGCCGCACTGCACGCGAACGAACTGCCGGGAACGGCGCTGGCGCATTTCCTCTGCGGTAAGCTGCGGCAGGCCGAAAGCGAAGGGCGGATCACCGGCGATATCGCGCTCGTGCCCCAGGCAAACCCGATCGGAGCGGCACAATCGCATTTCGGCGAACTGCAAGGCAGGTTCGATCTCGGTTCGAGGACCAACTTCAACCGCGACTTTCCGCTGATCTCCGTCCGTGACCGGCCAGAACTCATTGACGAGCTTGATAAATATCCGGCTGCCGATCGCCTGAAGCGGGAGCTGATCCATATGGCGCTCGGCGCCAATCTGGTGATCGACCTGCATTGCGACGATGAATCGCTGCAGTACGCCTATATCGACGAAGCCTTCTGGCCGGAAGCGGCAGATCTTGCGAGCGCGCTCGAAATGGAAGCGGTGCTGCTTTCGGATGGTGAGAGCTCAGCCTTCGAAGAAGCGGTCGGCTTCGCCTGGAAATATGAGGTGCCGGGCGAGCGCAAGGCGAGGCTTCCGGGCAAGCTCTCTGTGACGGTGGAACTGCGCGGCCGGCGCGATGTCTATCCTGGCATGGCCGACAAAGACGCCGAAGGTCTTCTGCAGTTCCTAATCGGGCGCGGTGTCGTCAGTGGCAAAGCGGCCGGAGATGCTTCCTTCTCCGGGCCGGCCGTGCCGCTCGACAATGTCGAGATCGTACGCGCGCCGCAGGGCGGCACCGTGCTGTTTCACCGCAATATCGGCGAGCGCGTTTCGGAAGGAGAGCTTCTGGCCACGATCGTCACCCGCCCGGGCTTTGCCGAAGGCGATATCGATATCCGCGCGCCACAGGACGGGCTGCTGCTCACCCGCACGTCCGATCGGCTCGTACGCCGGCGTGGCGACTTGATGAAGATCGCGGCCGACCAACCGAGCAAGGCAACGCGAAAGGCCGGTACGCTGGAAGACTGACCGGCGTTCTTTTCCACATGCGCATGTAAGGCCCCGCGCAACTGTCACACAGGCTTCAAGAAAATCCGCCAAGCCGTGGCAGACATGTTGCGAAGGAGCTTTCATGCCGCATTACGACATTGCGATCGTCGGCGCGGGTATTGTTGGGCTGGCGCATGCGCTGGCGGCGGCAAAGCGCGGCAAACGGGTCGTCGTTATTGACCGCGACGCACAGGCAAATGGCGCCTCGGTGCGCAATTTCGGCTTTGTGACGGTGACTGGCCAGCAGGCCGGCGACTGCTGGGACATGGCACGCCAGGCCCGTGATATCTGGGCCGAGATTGTCGACGATGCCGGCATCGACGTCCTGCAGCGCGGGCTGCTGCTTGCTGCGAGGCTCGACGAATCCGAGGCCGTGATCGATGCCTTCCTGCGCACAGAGATGGGCGAAGGCTGCGAAAGACTGACGCTCGACGAGGCGCGGCGGCTCGTGCCGGCACTGCGGCCGGAAGCGGGGCGTTTCACGCTCTACAGCCCGCATGAACTGCGCGTCGAATCCCGTACGGCCATTCCGCTGCTCGCCCGTTATCTCGAAGTCAAATATGACATCGAGTTCCGCCGCTCGACAGCAGTGAATGCTGTCGCGCCGCCGCGGATAGAAACGTCAACCGGCCTCATCGAGGCGGAGACGGTGGTCGTCTGCCCCGGCGACGATTTCAAGAGCCTGTTTGCGGACCGGATTGCGGCCTACAACGTCACGCGCTGCAAGCTGCAGATGATGCGTGTCGTGCCGGCTCAGCGGGTTTCGCTGAGCACTGCCGTCATGTCCGATCTCGGGCTTGGGCGTTATCTCGGCTATGCCGAATTGCCCGAAGCGACGGCCCTGAAGGCGCGGCTCGACCGGGAATTCAAGCCGGAGCGGGAAAACGGCATCCACCTGATCGTCACGCAATCGGAGGATGGCTCGCTGATCGTCGGCGACAGTCATCATTACTCCGAAACGCCCGATCCTTTCGGTCTCGAGCGGGTCGACCGGCTGACCCTCGACGAGATGGACGCCGTGCTCAATCTGCCGGGACGCTTCATCACCGAGCGCTGGATCGGCACCTATGCCTCCGCCCCGGACCGCTGGCGCTTCACGGACAAACCTTCCGACGCCTTACGCGTCGTCGTCATCACCGCGGGCTGCGGTGCTTCGACCGCCTTCGGCATCGGCGAGGAAACCATCGAGGATCTTTACGGGAGCGCAGCATGAGGCAATTCAAGGCAGTGATCTTCGACTGGGCCGGCACGATGATCGATTTCGGCTCTTTCGCACCGATGGGCGCCTTTGTGGGAACCTTCGGCAAATTCGGCGTCGAGGTGACGATCGCCGACGCCCGCAAGCCGATGGGGCTTCCGAAGCGGGCGCATATTGCCGCGATGCTGGCCGAGCCGCATATCGCTGCCCGCTGGCAGTCGGCACAAGGCGTGCTTCCGGACGAGGCGGCGATCGATAAGGTCTACGAGCTCTTCGTGCCGCTGAACGAAGCTGTCGTGGCCGACTATTGCACGCTGGTGCCGGGCGCGATCAAGACGATCGAATACCTGCGCGAGCGGCAGATGAAGATCGGCTCGACGACAGGCTATACACGCTCGATCATGGAGCGCGTGCTGCCGCTTGCCGCCGAACAGGGTTATGCGCCCGACAATCTGATCTGCGCCGACGATCTGCCGCTTGGCCGGCCGACGCCGATCGGTATGTATAAGTGCTTCCTCGACCTGATGGTCTATCCGGCCTCTGCCGTCCTGAAGGTCGATGACACTGAACCCGGCATTGCCGAGGGTGCTGCCGCAGGATGCGTAACCGTTGGCGTGACGCTCTCGGGCAACGAGGCGGGGCTGACACCTGAAGAGGCGGATGCGCTTTCGCAAGAGGCGCGTGCCGCGTTGCACAAACGGATCGGCGAGAAGCTGATTGCCGCCGGCGCCGACTACGTCATCGAGACCGTGGCCGACCTGCCAGCCCTTATGGAAGAGCTTGAGGGATAAAGGACTGACGGCGTTTGCAGCGCTCATCCAGCGTGGTATCTCCCTTAGGAATCAGGGAGATCGAACCGGCATGGCCGTCACCATCTACGGTATCAAGAACTGCGACACGATGAAGAAGGCCCGCAGCTGGCTGGACCAACACGCCGTCGCCTACGACTTTCACGACTACAAGGCCGTCGGCATCGACCGAGCGCATCTGGAACGCTGGATCGACGAGGCAGGCTGGGAGACGGTGCTGAATCGCGCCGGCACGACCTTCCGCAATCTGCCTGACGCCGCGCGCGAAAATCTCGACCGCGAGAAGGCGATCGCCCTGATGCTCGACCAGCCATCGATGATCAAGCGGCCGGTGCTGGAAACCGGCGGCAAGCTGCTGGTCGGCTTCAAGCCGGAGAACTACGCGCAGATGTTCAAAGGCTGAGCCATGTCCAAGACCACCCGCGCAACCCAGGTTCTCACACAGGCCGGCATCGCCTTTACGGTTCATACCTATGATTATGATCCAAGTGCCGAACGCGTCGGGCTGCAGGCTGCCGAAGCGCTGGGTGAAGAGCCGCATCGCGTGCTGAAGACGCTGATGGCGGAAGTCGATGGAAAGCCGGTCTGCGTGGTCGTGCCGTCCAATCGCGAGGTCAGCATGAAGAAGCTCGCCAGCGCCTTTCGCGGCAAATCCGCCAATATGATGAAACCTGCCGATGCCGAAAGACTGACGGGATACCATGTCGGCGGCATCAGCCCGTTCGGGCAGAGGAAGATCGTGCCGACAGCACTCGAGGAGACGGCGCTTGCAGAGCCGCTGGTCTACATCAACGGCGGACAGCGCGGTCTGCAGGTGCGCCTGGACCCCAAGGACGCACTGAAAGCACTGAAAGCGACAGCCGCGGCCCTGATCGCCTGAGACGAGATGAATTGGCCTGAGCGCTTCATTTTCGCCGTAAAGGGGTCTAAGTCTTTCACCTCCCGTCGCAAATATCAAAAAGGCAGGTTGATCCCATGACGTTCATGCCCCAGAGCCACAGCTCCGTCGATCCCGTCAAACTCGAGAGGCTCGCGGAAGTCGCCATCAAGGTCGGCCTGCAGCTTCAGCATGGGCAGGATCTCGTCATTACCGCCCCTGTCGTGGCACTGCCGCTGGTGCGGCTGATCACCAAACATGCCTATCTCGCGGGCGCCGGCCTGGTTTCGACCTTCTATTCCGACGAGGAGACAACGCTGGCGCGCTATCAGTATGGCAGCGACGAGAGCTTCGACCGGGCTTCCGGCTGGCTCTATGACGGCATGGCGAAGGCCTATGAGAAGGGCTCGGCGCGCCTTGCAATTGCAGGCGACAATCCGATGCTGCTGTCGGAGCAGGACCCAAGCAAGGTCGGCCGCGCCAACCGCGCCAATTCTACCGCCTATAAGCCCGCGCTGGAGAAGATCTCCAACTTCGACATCAACTGGAACATCGTCTCCTACCCGAACCCCTCCTGGGCAAAGGTGGTCTTCCCCGACGACCCGGAAGCGATCGCCGTCGCCAAGCTCGCCAAGGCGATCTTCGCGGCGTCTCGCGTCGATCTCGACGACCCGATCGCGGCCTGGACCGAGCACAATGCCAATCTCGCCAAGCGTTCGTCCTGGCTGAACGGCGAGCGTTTTGCCTCGCTGCATTTTACCGGACCGGGCACGGACCTCACCGTCGGCCTTGCCGATGGACATGAATGGCATGGCGGCGCCTCGACGGCGAAGAACGGCATTACCTGCAATCCGAACATCCCGACCGAGGAGGTCTTCACCACGCCGCATGCGCTACGCGTCGAAGGCCACGTGTCGAGCACCAAGCCGCTTTCGCATCAGGGCACGCTGATCGACAATATCCGGGTGCGCTTCGAAGGCGGCCGCATCGTCGAGGCCAAGGCCTCGCGCGGCGAGGAGGTGCTGAACAAGGTGCTGGATACGGACGAAGGTGCACGCCGGCTCGGCGAAGTGGCGCTGGTGCCGCATTCCTCGCCGATCTCGGCAAGCGGCATCCTCTTCTACAATACCTTGTTCGATGAGAATGCCTCCTGCCATATCGCGCTCGGCCAATGCTATTCGAAGTGCTTCCTCGACGGCGCTTCGCTGAGCCAGGAACAGATCAAGGCGCAGGGCGGCAATTCCAGCCTGATCCATATCGACTGGATGATCGGCTCCGACAAGGTCGATATCGACGGCATCAGGCCTGATGGATCGCGGGTGCCGGTGATGCGCCAGGGGGAATGGGCCTAACAACGCCCGCCTTCGGCATCAGGCTGCGCTGGCTGAGCCAGACACTGACCAGAACCATGACAAAACCCGAGAGCTGAGTTGGCGTCAGGCTCTGGCCGAGCGCCAGCCAGCCGAGCAGGGTCGCGACAACAGGGCTGAGGAAACCGAGCGATGCCGCGGCCGAAGGCTCGATGCGCGAGAGACCGCGAAACCAAAGCAGATAGGTGAAGGCGGCACCAATGAGGCCAAGATAGGCGATGCCGAGGATATTGGTGGCCGATGGCGCGGGAAGCGCGGGCTCCAGCAACAATGCGATGGGCACGAGCAGGATGCCGCCTGCGGTCAATTGCCATGAGGTAAACGTCAGGCTGGAGACGGGCGGCTGCCAATAGCGGGTCAGCACCGTGCCGAAAGCCATGGAGACGGCGCCGGCGAGACCTGCGGCAACACCGACAGGATCGAGAGCCGCTTTGGGGCTCAGCACCAGAAATGCCACCCCACTCATGCCGATCAGGCCGGCAACGACTGTGAGGAAGCGGATCGGCTTGCCCAGGAAGAGGCGCGACAACGCAATGACGATCAACGGCTGCACGGCGCCAACGGTGGCGGCCACGCCGCCCGGCAGCCGGTAGGCTGAAACGAAGAGCATCGCCCAGAAGAATGAGAAATTCAGAGCGCCGAGAATGAAGGCACGGCCCCACCAGATGCCTGTGGGCAGTTTTCGGACAATCAGCAACAGAAGCAGGCCGGCCGGCAACGCGCGCAGCATGGCGACCGTCAGCGGATAGCCCTGCGGCAGGAAAGACGTCGTGACGAAATAGGTGCTGCCCCATATGGCGGGTGCAATCGCGGTCATCAGCACATCGACGGCGTAGCGAGGATTTTTCTTCATATCAAGAATCTCTACTTCAAGATAAATTCAGAATAGTGCATTTTATCTTGACGTCAAGAGATCTGCTGATATCGATGCGGCATGGGCAAAACGAAAGAAGATCACGTCGACAGGATCCTAGCGCAATGGCGGCGCGAGCGGCCGGAGCTGGATGTCGAACCCATGGGCATCTTCGGCCGGCTGAAGCGGCTGACGACGCATATCGGCCGCGAAGTGGAGGCAGTGCTTCTCAGCCATGGGCTCTCCTCCTCCGCCTTCGACGTACTGGCAACACTTCGCCGTTCGGGCTCGCCCTACCGGCTATCGCCTGGAGAATTGCTCAGCATGACCATGGTGAGCTCCGGCACGATGACGAACCGGATCGATCAGCTGGAAAAGGCCGGTTTCGTGGAGCGCCTGTTCAATCCCGAGGACCGACGCAGCGTGCTGATCGCGCTCACCGAGAAGGGGCTGGCGACCGTGGAAGAGGCGGTCGGTGCCCATGTCGCCAACCAGCAGCGGCTGACGCGCAATCTGACGGTCGAGGACAAGGCGGAGCTTGATCGGCTGCTGAAGAAATTCCTGTCGGATTTCGAATAGTCAGACGGCGGCAAGCGCCTTCCGGATACGCTCCAGATGCGCCTTACGCCTGGCCTCCGTCGCACGGTCCATATCATGGAGGCTGATCATGCGGAAAACGAGTTTCCTGGAGCAGAAATTGGCGATGCCGCGCTTGAGCAGGCGACGGACGGGATTGCCCATATAGAAATGCACCAGCCACCAGGGCGAACCCGTCGTCGTCAGCGCATAGAGCAGCCTGATATTGGTGAGCTGCGGCACGATGCGGCCGCCAGCGACATCATGGGTGAAGGCGACACCCGGCGCAAAGACGCGATCGAAGAAGCCCTTCAGGATTGCCGGGAAATTGAACCACCACTGCGGAAAGACGAGGACGAGTCCATCGGCCGCCTTCAGTCGATCAACGATACCGGCAACGGCAGAGGTGTCATAAGACACGTCGAAATAACCGCCTCGTTCGGCATTCGACAGGCGCGGATCGAAATCCTCGGCATAGAGATCAAGCAGGTCGACGACATGGCCAGAGGCTTCCAATGCTTTGCGGGCCGTCAGCGCCACCGAAGCGGCAAAGCTTTCCTGCAACGGATGGGCAAGCACCAGCAGGACCCGCATCGCTAAAACAGGCTTCCCTGCTTCGGCGGCTCGCCGGCCTTGGCAGTACGCCTCTTCGACCCCGCTGGCGGCGTGCCGCCTTCCGTCGTCATGGCGCCGACGCGGCCATCGGCGAACTCGATGGCAATGCCCATGCCGGCGGAGAGAGCAGCGGCCTGCGAGACCGGCCTGTTTTCCTCGTCGCGGATGACGGCGTAACCGCGTTTCAGTACGTTCTTATAGGAGAGCGATTGCAGCACACGGTCTTGCGCGGAGAGCTCGGCGCGCGCGCGGGTCAGTTGATGGCGGATCGCGGTATCGGCATGGCGCGAAAGATTGCCGAGCCGCTCGCGGCTGCGGTCGGTCTGGGTTTTCAGCCGGGCGGGCAGCGAGGCGAGGATGGCCTCGGCGCGTTCGATGCGGGACTTCGAGCGATCGACCAGCCGCTCGACGGTGCGTTCTGCGCGGACCATGCGCTCGTTCAGAAGCTGACGGCGCTCGGTGATGCGGTTGGACAGCACGTCCGGGCGCAGATGCGAGGCGACACGCTCGAAACCGCGGCGCTTATTGATGGTGTTGAGTTCCAGCCCGCGGCCAAGGCCAGTGGCCGCCTCATCAAAGCGGCGGCGGGGCAGTGCCAGCAGCTGGTCGAGCGACGGCAGGGCGCGCATCAAGGCGCGAACGGACTGGCGACGCTGATCCATCTGGCGGCTCATGCAGCCTTGCAGGCGGGCGGTGAGACCTGCGGTCTGCGCTTCGAGTTCAGCTTTGACGGGCACGGCCATTTCGGCGGCACCCGTCGGCGTTGGCGCGCGCACATCGGCGGCGTAGTCGATCAGCGTCCAGTCCGTCTCGTGGCCGACGGCAGAGATCAAGGGAATCCGGCTATCGGCCGCGGCACGCACGACGATTTCGTCGTTGAAGCTCCAGAGATCTTCGAGGCTGCCGCCGCCGCGGGCGACGATCAGCACATCCGGACGCGGAATCTCACCGCCAGGTTCCAGAGCGTTGAAGCCATTGATGGCGTTTGCCACGTCCTCGCCTGAGCCTTCCCCTTGCACCTTTACGGGCCAGACGACGACGTGGACGGGAAACCGATCCGAGATACGGTGCAGGATATCGCGAATGACGGCGCCGGTCGGCGAAGTGACTACGCCGATCACCCTGGGCATGAACGGCAGGCGTTTCTTGCGCGCGGGATCGAAAAGGCCTTCTGCGCCGAGACAGCGCTTGCGTTCCTCGATCAGGGCCATCAGCGCGCCGGCGCCGGCAGGCTCCAGGGTCTCGATGACGATCTGGTATTTGGAAGAGCCGGGGAAGGTCGTGACCTTGCCGGTCGCGATGACTTCCATACCTTCTTCCGGACGGAACTTCAGGCGGGAAAAGGTGCCCTTCCAGATGACCGCATCGATGCGAGCCCGATCGTCCTTCAGCGAGAAATAGGCATGGCCGGACGAATGGGGGCCACGGTAGCCCGAAATCTCGCCACGCACACGCACCTGATCGAAGGCTGTCTCGACGGTCCGCTTGATGGAACCGGAGAGCTCCGAGACCGAATATTCCGCGAGATTGGTAGGCGAATCGCCGTCAAAGACATTGCTCATCTCCTCTTTCTATTTTGATCGACCTCAAACTGAAAGGTCGGGGCTGGAGAAGCGCGAATTTTTATTCAAAAAACGGCGGAAAACCCAAGAAATAGGGATATCGCTGCTTCAAAAAAAATCTTAGTATCATTCACGTTCGTAGGGAGTGGCGAACACCGACCCGAAAAATGAGCATGCTGGTGACAGTGAAATTTCCCCGCCGATGGAAGGCGCGGGAGCGATCGCTTCTTTCGTCGTCGCTATTGCTCACCCGTTATAGGTATCGGCTCGCCCTCTTTCCGAACGACCAGTCGATCAGGCGTCGATCGAATTGCCAGCGTGATGCTGCTTCGTTCAAACGTCGTTGCTGCCGCTGGAGGGTTCCGTTTACGTAAATGAGAAAGTAACGGAACTTTTCAGCCTGTAACAGAGTTGACTTATATGGAGACAAAAGCCCGGCGCAAGCCGGAGGAAATGCCGTCAGGTGAACGCATCCGTAACCATGGCTGCAATTGCAGCTTTCATTAACGGTGGCCAATAAACTTTTGTTAGCGGAGGGCTCCTAGGCTCCTCGCAAACAACCTGAAGAAGAGGTGACGACATGATCATCCTGACAGCAACCACACTGGGCCTCACCGCTGGCCTGATGCGCTCGGCCAGCGTCATTGCACTGGTCGCCATGCTGATTGGCGCAACCTTTGCACTCGCTGCTATCGCCTCCGGCGGTGCGGTATCATTCCTGGCGCTTCTCTACACGATCATCGGTTATAATGCCGGCCTGCTGCTTTATCTCGGCGGCCTCTTCACGACCGATCGTCTGCGGGCCGTACTCGCCCATTCCTGAAAGATAGGGCGTCAGTTCGGCGTCGTCCGGTAACGGAAGAACTGAACACCGCTGTCAGCCGCTTTCGGCAGCGGATCGAGGTAGGCCGGAATATTTCCCTTGCCGAGCTGCGCATAGAGCCCGTTGGGCTTCAATCTGGCGATTTCACTGGTCTGCAGATCATCCGGGCAGAACGCAAGTACCGTGACGCCCGCTCCCCTCAGAAATGCTTCCGCCTCCTGCGGCTCGGCCAGACCGATATGCATTTCGGTCAGCATGCCACCCTGGTTGCGATGATAGGGCGCCGACAGGACACGGTTGGCGGTGTAGCGCAGGATCGGTACACCCATTTCCGACGGCGCCGAGACCAAACCAGCCGGCAGATCGCCAAGCGGAGCGAGGGCCTGTTTCGACGAGCAGGAGAGGCTATCCGAGTCCACGGCATTCTTCGTCTCGTTGACCTGCATTTCGACGAGTGCGCCGCCGACGGCCCATACCGCCGGCACACTTGCCAGAACCGTCACGATATAGACGAGGGCAGCCGCGGCATTCTCGCTATCGCCGTTCGACATGCGGCGCACGTCGATGATCAGCAAGGCAAGCGGCAGGATGGACAGCAGGTTTGCGAAGACGGCTCCCCGGACCTGGACCAGGGCGACGGCCCAGCTGACGCTCAAGAGCGCCAGAAGGACGAGATGGACCTGCACGCGATCGCCCTGCACGGAGCGGAAAATGCAGACGGTAATCGCGAGCAGGCCAGGCGCATAGAATGCGCCAAGCGAAAAGGGATCTGTCCGACTGAGCGCGAGAATGGATTGCGCTTCCGAGACATTGCGAAGCCAGAGCTCGACCAGCATGGGATCAAGATCGGCAAGCGGATTGCGAAGGCATTGCGGCGCAATGACCATTGCCGAACCGAAAATAACAGCGCCGACGGCTGCGAGCACGGCAACACGCAGGCCACGGCCGAGACGGCTGGCAAAGGCTGCGGAAACCAGCAGCAGGCCGCCACCGATGGCCGCCAGGCTGTAGAAGCCGAGCGAAAGATTGTCGCAAGTCACCACGGAATATTGCTGTGGCGGTATTGTCGCGAAGAAGAAGATGCTGATCGTGACGGCGAGGCTGAAGCCGAAGGCCTTGGTAGCGGCAGCGAACGGCTCGCCCTCCCAGATCCAGAGCAGCGCCACCACCAGGCAATAGATGGCAACGAAAGGCGTGGTTTCCGCGCCGATCGCGATCGCCAATGCGGCCACCGCACCTGCAACCACATAGTTCCAAGCGCGCTGCTTTTCATCAAAGAGCATCGCCGTCATGGTCGCGACAAGTGCGAGCTGGACATTATGATGATCGATGGCGCCGGGCGCAAAGCGATTGCCGGTATAGATTGCCATCCCGGCAAGGCAGAAAGACAGGTGCATGCCGGCAAGCCCCCCGACACGCTGGCCGGCAAGGCCCATGGCAAGCATAGCAGGAAAAACAAGCGACAGGGGCCAGACCACGAGTGCAGCGGCTTCCGCGGCATCGTGTCCGAGGAAAAGGCCGAAAAGGCGGATCAGGATAGCGATCGGCAGGTCGATCAGCCGCGACCAATGCATGAGCGTGCCTTCGCCGAGGCCGAGCCTGTACTGCATCAGGTCGAACCAGCCCTGCCCGTTCAGGAAATCTCTGATCTCCACGAGGCGCATGCCGTCGTCGTTGTCGGGGCCGACATAGTCGACCGGACCGCCGGCATATTTCATGACGGTGATAATGCCGATCAGGATAACCGTGTAGATGAGGGCGGATGGCAGAAGACGGGTGAGCAGCTGCCGGATCCTGCCGATGAATCCAATGCCAGCTGATGCGGATTGCGCCTTGGCGATCGGCTGCACTGCGTTCATCATGATAGCCGGGTCGTTGTGTGATGGGCAAACCTTAGCCCTGGCTTGTCAAGAAAGTGTAAACCACAGGAAATGGCGCTTTCATTTCCTCATAGGGGCTTGTTAACGCCGCATGCAGTAAATTCGCCCCGGTTTCTTTGTAACGAGTATAACCCCATGGCGCGATCGCTTAGCGAAAGTCCTGATATTGCCGTTCTACTCCCCTGCTACAACGAGGCGGCAACGATCGGTGCTGTCGTCGGGGGGTTCCGGGCGGCACTGCCCGATGCACATATCCACGTCTATGACAACAATTCCACCGATGGCACGGCGCTGCATGCCATGCTCGCCGGCGCGCAGGTCGTGCGCGAGCGGCGCCAAGGCAAAGGCCATGTGGTGCGCCGCATGTTCGCCGATATCGATGCCGACATTTACATCATCGCCGACGGCGACGGGACTTATGCGCCCGAGGATGCCGAAGAGCTGGTGCGGACGCTGCTGACGGAACGGGCCGACATGGTGGTCGGCACACGGCGTGGCGTGCATGACGATGCCGGCCGGCAGGGGCATGCCCTCGGCAACCGGCTGTTCAACATACTCTATCGCGCGATCTTCGGACCTGACTTCACCGATATCTTTTCCGGCTATCGGGCCTTCTCACGGCGTTTCGTCAAGAGCTTTCCCGCGGTTTCCGGCGGCTTCGAGATCGAGACGGAAATGTCGGTGCATGCTTCGCGGCTGAAGCTGCCGGTGAGCGAACTGGAACTGCATTATGGCCGGCGGCCGGAAGGCTCGCATTCGAAGCTCTCGACCTTCCGCGACGGCGGCAGGATCCTCTGGATGTTCGCCATGCTGATGAAGGAGACCCGGCCCTTCGCTTTCTTCGGCACGATCAGCGCGCTTTTCATGCTGGCAAGTCTCGGCTTCATGGGTCCGGTGCTGACGGAATATTTTGCGACCGGCCTCGTCAGCCGTATGCCGACCTGGGTGCTCTCGACAGCGCTTGCGATGATCTCCATCATGCTGTTTACGGCCGGCGTCATTCTCGACTCCGTTGCACGGGCGCGGGCCGAGCAGTTGCGCATCCATTATATGAACCTGGCGGCGCCGGTTTCAGCAAAGGATAAGACCTCGCCCATAACACTTGATGGCAAAGAGGCGGACGCAGCGTGAAGAAACTCATTCGCTTCGCGCTCGCCGGTGGGCTTGGCTTCATCGTCGATGCGAGCGTGCTTTCTGCCCTTCTGCAGCTGACGCCGCTCGGTCCCTTCATTGCCCGGCTGATTGCCATTGCACTCGCGATGGCGACGACATGGGCATTCAACCGGACCTTCACTTTCGATCGATCCGGCCGATCGCTGGCGGCGGAAGGCTTTCGCTACGGCTCGGTCGGCGTGACCGCCGCTCTCGTCAATTACGCGCTTTATTCGGCGCTGCTTCTGTCGTTACCGGCGCTGCAGCCGCTTGTTGCAATGGTGCTCGCGACCGCAGCGTCGATGTTCTTCAGCTTCTTCGGCTATTCCCGCTTCGTCTTCCGCGAAAAAGCCGAATAAACTCCAGAGCATTTCCGTTTTTCTTCGAATCACGGAAATGCTCTATCTCATTGTTTTCACGCAATTCCGGACGCAAAACCGCTGCGCACTTTTGCTGGAATTGCTCTAGACGGCTTCCCAGCCATCCTGCTCGCTGGCGCGGTAGATGGCGTCGATGACCTTCTGATTGAGTTTGGAATCTTCCAGCGTGACGATCTCTTCCTTTTCGCCTGCCGCGGCACGGGCAAAGGCTTCCGCCTGGCACCTGTACTGGCGGCTGTCCTGGAAGCGGATAATGCGGGATTCGTTGTGGCCGCGATCGGTCACTTCGATCTCCTCGGCCCCCCAGCGATTGGCGTTGAAGGGCGACTTGACCTCGATATAACCTTCGGTGCCGTGGAAGACCATGATCTGACGGCCGGCCATCTGGGTGGAGATGTAGAAGCTCAGCTCGAAATCGCCGAAATCGGCCTTCACGCTGGAATAGATATCCGTGCCGAATTCCGCATCGCGCTCGGTGATTGCCTGGATCCAGGACGGCTCCTTGCCCGTGGAGAAGCGGGTGCTGACGACGGGATAGACGCCGATATCAGGCAGGCCACCGCCGCCGAGTTCGGGGATGTTGCGCATGTTGCCGGGGTCGCGATTGTAATAGGTGAAGGCGCCCTGCACATGACGAAGCTCGCCGATCGCACCATCCTGCAGCAGCGAGCGAACCTTCCGCCAGACCGGCGAATAGGTGACCATGAAGGCTTCGCTGATGATGACCCTGTTACGGTCGCGCGCAGCGATGAGATCGTCGATCTCGGAGGCCTTCAGCGCGATCGGCTTTTCGCAGAGCACATGCTTGCCGGCATCGGCGGCCTTGATCGACCACTCGACATGCTGGGCGGTCGGCAACGGGATATAAACGGCATCGATGGTGTCGGAGGCCAGCATTTCCTCATAGGAACCGAAGGCATGCGGCACGGAGAAACGGTCCGCCATGTCACGGGCGCGTGCAAAATCACGGCTGGCGATCGCGGTGATGACGCAGTTTTCTGCGTCCTGAATGGCGGGAACGACATTATCCCGGCCGATCTTGGCCGTTGAAAGTATACCGAAACGCAACATGAAAGGTCCTCCTGAAATTCATCCGGCGCATTTTATGCAGCCCTCTCATGCGGCGCAATGGCGCGACCGGCGATCACGGAAGTTTGGTTTCCTTCGGGGATACTCCGCGCTAGGTTACTTGCGAACGGCGTTCTGCCGTTTCCTCAGATTTCAATCACTTCAGCATTTTGGGAGAGCGCCATGGAAATGCGCCGGCTTGGAAAAACAGGTCTTTTTGTCTCGCCGATCGTCTTCGGCGGCAATGTCTTCGGCTGGACGGCCGACGAGAAAACCTCCTTCGACATTCTTGATGGCTTTTTCGATGCTGGTCTCAACACGATCGACACGGCCGACGTCTATTCCGCCTGGGTGCCGGGCAACAAGGGCGGCGATTCCGAAGAAATCATCGGCAAGTGGTTGAAGAAAGGAAAGGTCTCGCGCGACAAGGCCGTCATCATCACCAAGGTCGGCTCCGACATGGGTCAGGGCAAGACGCTGAAGGCAAACTATATCCTTGGGGCGGTCGAGGATTCGCTGCGCCGGCTGCAGACCGATTATATCGACCTTTATCTCTCGCACTGGCCGGATGGCGATACGCCGCATGAAGCATCGCTCGGCGCCTATGCCAAGCTTCAGGAACAGGGCAAGATCCGCTCCTTCGGCTGCTCGAATTTTGATGCAAGCCTGCTGCAGGCCTCCTTCGACGCCGCCGACAAGGCAGGCCTGCCGCGCTATCAGGCGCTGCAGCCGGAATATAACCTCTATGAGCGTTCGAGCTTCGAAGGTCCGCTTGCCGACCTTTGCGTCAAGGAAGACATCGGCGTCATCACCTATTTCAGCCTCGCGGCCGGCTTTCTCTCGGGCAAGTACCGCAGCAAGGCGGATACGGAGGGCCGCGCACGCGAAGGCCGTGTCGCACAGTATCTCGACGACAAGGGCATGCGCATTCTTGCCGCCCTCGACAAGATTTCGGCCGAGACAAGCGCCAAGCCTGCGGAAATCTCACTCGCCTGGCTTCTGCGCAAGAAGGGCGTGACGGCGCCGATCGCCAGTGCTACGAGCCTTTCCCAGCTTGAAAGCTTGGTGAAATCGGCAACGCTTGAGCTTTCCGACGAGGCGATGGCGCTGCTCGATAAAGCAGGCGCCTGAAACGAGGTGATGGCATGACCGTGACGATCCGTGACGCGAAACCCGAAGACGAGACACGCTGGCGTGCGCTCTGGGCAGACTATCTCGCCTTCTACGAGGTCACCGTCGATGCCGACATCACTGATTCCACGTGGCGCCGGGTCTTCGATCCGGCGTCGGCAATCTTCATGCGGGTGGCGGAACTCGACGGCGAAGTCGTCGGCTTCACACTCTGCCTGACGCATGAAGGTACGTGGATCCGCGGCAAGGACTGCTATCTCGAAGACCTGTTCGTATCGGAGAAGGTGCGCGGCAAAGGCGTCGGCCGGGCGCTGATGGACGACCTCGTCGACCTCTGCAAGAAGAATGGCTGGTCGCGGCTCTACTGGCATACGAGCGAGCAGAACAAGACTGCCCAAGCGCTCTACGATACTTACGTCGAGAGTGACGGCCACATCCGCTACCGCATCAATTTCTGAGCGGCGGAAAGCCCTCATACCATTCGGAATGATCGCCTTGCCAATTGGCCATGCCCGGCTTGGTCAGGATGCCGCGTGGGCGCACATAACTCTGGATCACACGCTTCGGCCGCTCGTGCCACTGGATGTTGAAGGCCCATAGCTTCGGAAAAAAACAGAGCGAGGCATAAGGCAGGTGGTCATGGATCCACCAGGCGAGCCGCTGCCAGTCGCTTTCATCGCTGTAGCGGTCGACCATCCACGGGATGGCGATGCAGACGGCAGCGCCCATGCAGCCGTCAAAATCTCTGACATCCCAGATGTGATGGGCAGCCGTGGCTGCATTGGTCGAACAGTTGAGCTTATTCTCGTTGCCGAAGCGGTTGACCTCGGGCGAACGGTAGCCGGAGCGAATATGCAAGCGCCCGAAACTCGCTTCCAGCGGCTCCAGAAGTTCCTCGCACAGGCGACGGCCTGTCTCGATTGCAAGATCGGGGTCGTCGGGGATGTTTGGTATCCGATAGAAATCGGCGATCTCGGAGTGGAGAAAATCGCGGAAGAAGAAGTTCTTCGACAGGCGCACCCGGCCAAGATCCTCGAGCCCCTTCATCGATCTCGGTTTCTTCATGCACGGTCCTCCCGATTCCTGACGATACCGTCGCCCGGACGATGCAGTGATTCCACCCGAAATGCGTGGGAACAATTAGCCCGGTGCCAACTTCTAAGAAATGTCGCCCGAGGGGCGCAAATCCATCAACAAAGGAACGGAACAATGGCCAAGGAAAAGACACTGGAAGATCTGTTTTACGATACGCTGAAGGACATCTATTTTGCCGAACGGCAGATATTGCGCGCCTTGCCGAAGATGGCACGCGCTGCTCAATCGACGGAATTGAAGGCAGGTTTCGAAAAGCACCGTGAAGAAACTGAAGGCCATGTCGAGCGACTGCAGCAGGTTTTCGAAATCATCGGCAAGCGTGCCCAGGGCAAAACCTGTGAAGCGATCCAGGGCATCATCGCCGAGGGCGAGGAAATCATGGAGGAATTCAAAGGCACATCGGCCATCGATGCGGGCCTGATTTCTGCAGCCCAAGCCGTCGAGCATTATGAAATCGCCCGCTACGGCACGCTGAAGACCTGGGCGCAGACGCTAGGCTTCAAGGAAGCCGTCACGCTTCTCGACCGGACTCTGCAGGAAGAAGGCAAGACCGACCAGCTTCTGACAAAGCTTGCAATGACTGCCGCGAACCAGAAGGCTTCGCGCGCAGCCTGATACTTGTCCTCACATAAGGAGAGCGGCCACCGCCGGCTGCTCTCCTTCTCCCAGTCTTGTCTTCGCCGACGACCCCGCTATCATCTCCTTCAGAATATGAGGCGAGGTGTCGATATGGCCGACAGGCAGGCAATCGAAGCAACGGTTCATCTCTATGTCGAGGGCATGGCCTTCGCCAATGAGGCAGCCCTGAAGAAAGCGTTCCACCCGAAGAGTTCGATCATCGGGCACTATCAAAACGCGGTGGAATGGCTCTCGCGCGATGAATTCATTGGCGCAATCATCGAGGAAGGGGCAGCACCGCCCGGCACTCAACCTTACATGGATATCGAAAGCATCGATATATCAGGCGATGCAGCGACCGTGAAAGTAACCGACGAATTCGCCGGCATGCGCTTCACCGACTATCTCTCGCTGCTGAAGATCGAGGGCCGCTGGACGATCGTCAGCAAGCTCTATCATCTTCACATATGAAAAAGCCGGCAGCCCGCGCTGCCGGCTATAATATCTGGCTTGTAGCCGGCTCAGCTTCGGAGAACACCGCCGGTAAACTTGGCGACGCTGGCAACGATCTTCTGCGTCAGCGCCTCGAAATCCTCGTCGGTCAGCGTGCGCTCGGCCGGCTGGATCTGGACTTCAATCGCGACAGACTTCTTGCCTTCGCCAACCGAGGCACCTTCGAAAATATCGAAGACATTGACACCTGTGATCAGCTTGCGATCGGCGCCGGTGGCAGCCTTGATGATGGCGCCGGCTTCCACCGTCTTGTCGATGACGAAGGCGAAGTCGCGCTTGACGGCCTGGAAGGGCGAGAGATCGAGCGCCGGCTTGGTGCGGGTTGCCTTCTTCTTCGGCTCGGCCATGGCATCGAGATAGACTTCGAAACCGCAGAGGGCGCCGGAGACATCGAGCTTTTCGAGCGTCGTCGGATGGAACTCGCCGAAGGAACCGAGGATCACCTTCGGACCCATCTTGATCGTGCCGGAACGGCCGGGGTGATACCATTCGGGACCGCCCTGCTCGATCTGGATATTGCCCATCGGCAGGCCGCAGGCTTCGATAACTGCCAGTGCGTCAGCCTTGGCATCGAAGACGTCAACCGGCTTGCCGCCGCCCTTTGAGGCGTTCGACCACATGCGGCCGGCACCGGCAAGCGAGGCTGTGCCGCGGCGGATGCCGCCCGCCACGCGCCGCTGGCCTTCCGGCGTGTCGTTTTCGTAGGTACCCGAGACTTCGAAGATCGCCACGTCGCCATAGCCCTTATCGGCATTGCGCTGGGCGGCCGTCAGCAGACCCGGCAGCAGCGAGGGGCGCATGTCCGACATTTCGGCAGCGATCGGATTGGCGAGCTTGAGGGCTGCGGAACCGCCGCCGAAGAGCTTTGCCTGATCTTCCGGAATGAAGGACCAGGTGACGGCCTCCAGCATGCCGCGCGAGGCAAGGGCGCGCTTGGCCGCGCGGGTGCGGATCTGCAGCGTTGTCAGGATCTTGCCGTTGACGGCAGCATGGCTTTCGAGCGGGGCCGGCCTGATATTGTCGACGCCGTGAATGCGCATGACCTCCTCGACGAGATCGGCCTTGCCGTCGACATCGGGACGCCATGAAGGAACGGACACGGAAACGCGCTCGCCGGAGCCGGAAACCTTGAAGCCGAGGCGGGCCAGGATCGTGTTGCTTTCCTCCGTCGAGACGTCCAGGCCTGTCAGGCGCTTGACCTCCGAATAGGGGAAGTCGACGATCTTCGGCTCATAACCCTTGTAGCCGACAATCTCGGCCTTGGCCGGCGTGCCGCCGCAAAGCTCCAGCACCAGCTCCGTCGTGCGCTCGAGGCCGGGAACCATATATTCCGGATCGACGCCGCGCTCGAAACGGTAGCGGGCATCGGTGATGATGCCGAGCCCGCGGCCGGACTTGGCAATGTTCATCGGGTCCCAGAGAGCGGATTCGATCAGCACGTCGACAGTGTTCTCGTCGCAGCCGGAATGTTCGCCGCCCATGATGCCGCCGATCGATTCGATGCCGTTTTCATCGGCGATGACGACGTTGTTCGGGCCGAGCTTGTATTCGCGCTGATCGAGCGCCAGCACGGTTTCGCCTTCCCTGGCGCGGCGGACGGTGAGGTTGCCCGTGACCTTGGCGGCGTCGAAGACGTGCATCGGCCGACCCTGATCAAAGGTCATGTAGTTGGTGATATCGACAAGCGCATTGATCGGACGCAGGCCGATGGCGAGAAGCCGCTGCTGCATCCAGCGCGGGCTTGGGCCGTTCTTGACGCCACGGACGAGCCGCAGGCTGAAGCCGGGGCAAAGCTTCGTGTCATCGAGATCGAGCGTCAGCTTCACCGGCGTTTCGCCTTCGGCGGCGAAGGTCGGAGCGGGCCGCGTCTTGAGCGTGCCGAGGCCGGAGGCTGCGAGATCGCGGGCGATGCCGTAGATCGAGGTGCAGTCCGGACGGTTCGGCGTCAGGTTGATCTCGATGACCGGGTCGTCGAGATGGGAATATGCGGCATAGCTCGTGCCGACTGGCGCATCTTCCGGAAGGTCGATGATGCCGTCGTGATTGTCGGAGATCTGCAGTTCCTTTTCCGAGCACATCATGCCGCGGCTTTCGACACCGCGGATATTGCCCACTGACAGTGTCACGTCGATGCCGGGAACATAGGTGCCGGGAGCCGCGAAAGCGCCGACGAGGCCGGCACGTGCATTCGGCGCGCCGCAGACGACCTGTACCGGAGCACCTTGGCCGATATCGACCATCAGCACCTTCAGGCGGTCTGCCTGCGGATGCTTCTCGGCCGAGAGAACCTTGGCGATGACAAAGGGCTTGAAGGCTGCCTTGTCGTCGACATCATCCACCTCCAACCCGATCTCAGTCAGGCGGGTGCAGATTTCATCGAGCGTGGCATCCGTTTCCAGATGATCCTTAAGCCAGGAGAGCGTGAATTTCATAGGTCGAATCCTCCCTTAAACGCTCAGGCCGCCGAACAGCGTCGGCATGTCGAGCGGGCGGAAGCCGTAATGGTTCATCCAGCGGACATCGGCATTGAAGAAGTCGCGCAGGTCGGGCATGCCATATTTGAGCATGGCGATGCGGTCGAGGCCCATGCCCCAGGCGAAACCCTGATATTCGTCCGGATCGAGGCCGCCGTAGCGCAGCACGTTCGGGTGGACCATGCCGCAGCCGAGGATCTCCATCCAGTCGGTGCCCTCGCCGAACTTGACGATCGGGCCGGAGCGGTCGCACTGGATATCCACCTCGAATGACGGCTCGGTGAAGGGGAAGAAGGACGGACGGAAACGCATCGTCACGCTGTCGACCTCGAAGAAGGCCTTGCAGAACTCTTCCAGCACCCAGCGGATATTGGCGACATTGGCCTTCTTGTCGACGACCAGGCCTTCGACCTGATGGAACATCGGCGAATGCGTGGCATCGGAATCCTGGCGATAGGTCTTGCCGGGAATGATGATGCGAATCGGCGGCTTCTGCGCTTCCATCGTGCGGATCTGCACCGGCGAGGTATGCGTGCGCAGGACTTTGCGCTCACCCTCCTCATCCGGATTGAAGAAGAAGGTGTCGTGCATCTCGCGCGCCGGATGCCCTTCGGGAAAATTGAGCGCCGTGAAATTGTAGTAGTCGGTCTCGATATCAGGGCCTTCTGCGATCGAGAAGCCCATGTCGCCGAAGATCGCGGTGATTTCATCGACGATCTGGCTGATCGGATGGATGCGGCCGCGCTCGGCGGGCGAGGACCGGACCGGCAGGCTGACATCGACCGTTTCAGCCTTCAGGCGGGCGTTGACCGCCGCTTCCTTCAGCACCGACTTGCGATCCGTGAGGGCGTCGCTTACCTCGTTCTTCAGCGCGTTGATCGCTGCGCCACGGGTCTGGCGCTCCTCCGGCGTCATCGCGCCGAGCGTCTTCAGGAGTTCGGAGACGGAACCCTTCTTGCCGAGCGCCGAAACACGGAATGCTTCGAGTGCAGGCTCGTCGTTGGCGGCGGCAATTTCGGCAAGCAGAGAGGATTTAAGCTGGTCGATATCTGACATTGTCTTCTTTCCGTCCAGAGCAGGCGGCGTTCGAAAGGAGGGCTCGGCAAGGCCGGCGCCAGCAGTACAAAGAAAGAAAAACCCGCGCTAGCCCAAACCAGCGCGGGTTTCCCAAAATTCAAAAAAGCGTCAAGCTTGGGAAGCGCTGGTTAACGAACCGCGCCTTCAAACTCGTTAGCCGTGCCGGTGTCCTTGAGGTATTCAAGGGCCTTCTTGGCGGCAGCAACCAGGGCGCCGAATGCTTCCGGCTCGTGGATTGCCATGTCGGAGAGAACCTTGCGGTCGACTTCGATGCCAGCCTTGTTTAGACCGTCGATGAAGCGGCCGTAGGTCAGGCCGAATTCGCGGACGGCAGCGTTGATACGCTGGATCCAGAGGGCGCGGAAGTTGCGCTTGTTAACCTTGCGGTCGCGATATGCGTACTGCTTGGCGCGATCGACGGCAGCCTTGGCAGTACGGATGGTGTTCTTGCGACGGCCGTAGAAACCCTTGGCCTGCTTCAGAACCTTCTTGTGCTTGGCGTGGGCGGTGACGCCTCTTTTTACACGTGCCATTTCATGATCTCCTTAATCTAACGCGTTACCGGAATAGTCTCAGAGACCGTTCGGCAGATAGTTCTTCACGACCTTGCGGCCATCGGGTTCTGCCAGAACCATCGTGCCACGTGCATCGCGAATGAACTTGTTCGTGCGCTTGATCATGCCATGGCGCTTGCCAGCGGCAGCCGCCTTGACCTTGCCGGTAGCGGTGATCTTGAACCGCTTCTTGGCAGAGGACTTCGTCTTCATCTTGGGCATTTTGCTACTCCGTTCTGAAAGCTCCTCACCCGCTTCGTTAAAGAAGCCCTTCTGCGAAAGCCCGGCTTACGGGTCTTCGCCAAAGGCGCGGGAGCGTTTGTTGTTGATCTGCGGGCCAGTGACGAAACCTGCCCGCAAGCATTCGAAACTGCCACGGCATGCCCTGCCGGTCAGTTCGGACGCGCGCTTATAACCGCAGCGCCATGAAAGTGCAACGGGGCGGATGACGAATCTTGCCGCCTCGGAAAACACAAAAGCCGCCCTGTCGGACGGCTTTGAGCGAAAGGATGCGGCTCCGGTCACTTCGGCGCCAGCACCATCATCATCTGGCGGCCTTCGAGCTTGGGCTCAGCTTCAACCTTGGCGATCTCGAGCGTATCGGCCTTGACCTGCTGGAGAAGCTTCATGCCGAGTTCCTGGTGCGCCATTTCGCGGCCGCGGAACTTCAGCGTCACCTTTACCTTATCGCCTTCGTCGAAGAAGCGGCCCATCGCCTTCATCTTCACCTCATAATCATGGGTGTCGATGTTCGGGCGCATCTTGATTTCTTTGACTTCAACGATCTTCTGCTTCTTGCGCGCCTCGGCGGCCTTCTTCTGGTTCGAATATTTCAGCTTGCCCAGATCGAGGATCTTGCATACCGGCGGTTCGGCATTGGGGGAAATTTCGACGAGATCGAGGCCGGCTTCTTCCGCCATTCTCAAGGCCTGGTCGGTAGGCACGATGCCCATATTCTGTCCGTCAGCTGCGATCAGCTGAACTTTGGGAATGCGAATCTCCCGGTTCGAGCGCGGTCCATCCTTTACGGGCGCGTCGGTTTTAAAGGGTCTGCGAATGGTCGTATTCTCCTCGCGTTGTTCGGAACGTTGCAGCTTCGTGTCCCTCTCGAAGGGGGCACAAACGAGGTCACGTCATCGCTGCAACGGAGTCAATAACACCCTTTAGCGGAAAAATCACCTGCTGTCAGCCTGTCAAGAATCTGTTTTATAGGCCAAAACAACAGGAGTTCTGCCCGATGTCCGATCAAATGACCGTCCTTGAGCCCGAATTCCTCGATGTCGGTGAAGAGGAGGTTGCGCGGCAGATCGCCATGCTGGTGCGCCCGGCTCAGCCCAACACCGACCTTCCCGCCCTGGTTTGGCTATCCGGCTACCGATCGGACATGAGCGGCAGCAAGGCTATCGAGATCGACCGGCTGGCCTCGGAACTGGGCGCGGCCTGCATCCGTCTCGACTATTCCGGCCACGGACTTTCCGGCGGCGCCTTTACGGATGGCACGATCTCGCGCTGGCTGGAGGAGGCGCTCGCAGTGATCCGTCATATCGCACCGGACCGGATGATCCTCGTCGGCTCCTCGATGGGCGGCTGGATTGCGCTCAGGGTGGCGCAGGAGCTCGCGCGGCATGGCGGGCCGAGGCTCGAGGGCATGGTACTGATCGCACCGGCCCCGGACTTCACCTCCGATCTCATCGAACCGAACCTCAGGAAGAAAGAACGCACGTCTCTTGAACAGCGCGGCTACTTCGAGGAGCGTTCGCAATATAGTGTGGAGCCCAATATCTATACCCGCGCGCTGATCGAAGACGGGCGCGAGAACCGGGTGCTGACCGGGATCATCGAAACAGGCTGCCCGATCCATATCCTGCAGGGCATGAAGGATGCAGATGTTCCCTATCTGCACGCAATGAAGCTGGTCGAACATCTTCCGGCCGACGATGTGGTGCTGACCTTCATCCGCGACGGCGACCACCGGCTTTCGCGCCCGCAGGACATCGAACGGCTGCGCAGCGCCGTCAAAGGCCTGATCCGCTAAGTGGAAGCCGGTCACTCGCCAAAGAATATGCAGCTGCAATAGAATGCCATGGTTGAACAAGTTCCGTTCAATCACCCAAAGGTTACGTTGCATTTTAACCATGTCTACGAGTTGCAAAGTCCTCACAAGAAGTAACGATTGACTCCTTTCGGCCCTCTCCGTTAACTGTTTGTTAATAAATAAAGGGCGATGCAGGGAAGTAGGGCGTGCGGATCAAGGGTTTCCTCGTGGCCATGATGGCCGTGTTTGCAATGGCGCCGGCGGCTATTCCGGCTCCTAGCAAGAATGCCTCCATGGTGACCGGCAGTGCGACTTCGCAGCCGATCGGTCACTACGACTTCTGTCAGACGCATCGCGCTGAATGCGGTGCCAATCGCAATAGTGGCCCGCTCGCCATGACCGGCGGCAAGTGGGCCACGGTCCGCGCCGTCAACGCGACCGTCAACCGCACCATCACGCCGATGACCGACAAGGAAATCTACGGCAAGGACGAGGTTTGGGCCTATCCGACCACGGCCGGCGACTGCGAGGACTTCGCGCTCCTGAAGCGCCGTATCCTTATCCAGCGCGGCTTCTCGCCCGCAGACCTGCTGATGACCGTCGTGCGCAAGCCTGACGGGGAAGGCCACGCGGTTCTGACGCTGCGCACCGCCGAAGGCGACTTCGTGCTCGACAACCTCGCGACCGACGTCAAGCCGTGGTTTTCGACGCCCTATACGTTCATCAAGCGCCAGTCGAGCTTCAATGCCGGCCGCTGGGTCACCATCGAGAATGGCCGCGACGTCCTGGTCGGCGCTCTGAAGTAAAGAGTTTTGAGGGGGACTGTGGGGAAGGCCGGCTTTCGCCGGCCTTTTTCATTTGAGGAGTGCGGTCGCGCTGCAATCGATTCACCGGATCGATTGCTCGGGCTTCGCCCGACCGCCCGTCACCCTCATATTCACGCGTTCCCGATAAAAATGCCGGCTGCCAGTACGAGGCTGCCGCCGACAACCACCTGGAAGGCCGCGCGCAGGAACGGCGTCTCCATATATTTGTTCTGGATGAAGGCGATCGCCCAGAGCTCGAAGAAGACGATGATGGCGGCGGTGATGGTCGCGGTCCAGAATTGCGGGATCAGATAGGGCAGCGCATGGCCGAGACCGCCGAGCGCCGTCATGATACCGCAGGCAAGGCCGCGCTTGATCGGCGAGCCGCGGCCGGAAATCTTGCCGTCGTCGTGAGCCGCTTCGGTGAAGCCCATCGAGATGCCGGCGCCGACCGAGGCAGAGAGACCAACGAGGAAGGTCTGCCAGGTATCCTGCGTCGCGAAGGCGGCGGCAAAGATCGGTGCGAGCGTGGAAACCGAACCGTCCATGAGGCCAGCGAGGCCCGGCTGCACATAGGTCAGCACGAACCGGCGACGCGCCGTCTCATCCTCTTCCTTCTTCACATCCTCAGGCGTGTGCTTGTCGCCGAGCATGCGGGCGATGTCCTCATGGCCCTGTTCGGCGAGCGCAAGATCGCCGAGCAACTGGCGGGTGGAGGCATCAGAAGTGTGCTTGATCGCCTCGATATAGAAGCGGTAGGCCTGTTCCTCCATCGCCTCGGCCTCCTGCCTGATGGCATCGAGAGACAGGTTGGCGCGCAGCCAGTCGGGCTTGCGCTCGTAAAATCCCTCGACATGCTCACGGCGAATCAGAGGAATTCGCTCACCGAAGCGCTGACGGTGAATTTCGATCAGCGACCTTCGGTGCGTGTCCTCCACCTCAGCCATATCTTCGAACACCTTGGCGGAAGCCGGAAACTCTTTTCGCAGATGTTCCGCATAGGCGAGATAGATGCGGGCATCATCCTCTTCCGAGGCAATGGCGAGCGCCAGGATTTCCTGCTCGGAGAGAGAACGGAAAGAACGTTTCGGTGATCTGAAAAACCGTGCCAGCATAGGTAATCTCCAATAATTTAGAATTATTCTAAACTTAAAGGGGCAGGCAGCATGGGTCAAGATCAAAGCCCTGCGGATTGACAGAATGACGCGATCCACCGATCGCGCTTTGCTGAGACGGCGCGTCAATCTATATGAAGGCCGCGAGCTGCAAGCGGCGCCGAGGTTAAAGATGAATAATGAGATACAGGGGCGGGCCGCACATGTTGCAGCGATCCGCGAAAAGGCCGAAGCCGAGATGAAAGAGATCGGCGTGGACGAGGCCTTCATTTCAAAGCTGGTGGAGACCTTCTACGGGCGGGTACTGGCGCATCCTGAACTCGGGCCTGTCTTCGATGCGCGGCTTTCCGGGCGCTGGCCCGAACATATGGACAGGATGAAAAGCTTCTGGTCGGCCGTCGCCTTCCGGAGCGGTGCCTATGGCGGCAAGCCGGTGCAGGCGCATCTCGGCGTCGCGAACATGACGACGGATCTTTTCCCGAAATGGCTTTCGCTGTTTTCCACAACGCTCGACGACGTGGCGCCGACGCCGGAAGCCAAGGACTGGTTCATGGCGACGGCGGAGCGGATCGCCAAAAGCCTGACGCTGTCGCTCTTCTACAATCCGGCGCTCGACGATCCCACGAAGAAGACGGACTGACCCTTCACTGCCTTGCCGAAAAGGTCGCACCAGCGCTTGCGGCCACGACCAAGGCCGTTCCGGCCATCTGCAGAAGCGTCATGGGCTGCATCAGGATGATGAAACCTGCGAGTGCGGCAATGGCCGGCTCGAGGCTCATAAGAATGCCGAAGGAGGTTGTCGGTAAGCGCCGCAAGGCGATCAATTCCAGCGTGTAGGGCAGCAGCGGCACGAGAATGGCAAGGCCCGCCATTTCGATCAGACCGGAAGCATCAAGCTTCGGCACAGCGCCGGCAAAACCGAAGGGTGTCGCAACCAAAGCGGCAACCATGAGCGACACGGCAAGCCCTTCCAGTCCCTTGAAGCTCGCACCGATCTTCTTCGTCAGAACGATATAGATCGCCCAGCCGGTTCCCGCGCCGAACGCGAAGAGAACACCCAAGGGATCGCCAACCCAACCTTCACCATCATGAGCGAGAGCCAGAACGCCGAGCGCGGCAACCAGCGGCCAGACGAGACGCCGGCCGAACCCGTAGCCGATGGTTGCCACAGCAAGCGGGCCAAGAAAATCGATCGCCACGGCAAGACCGAGCGGAATGCGCTCGATCGCCGAGAAGAAGCTCATGGTCATCAGCGCGGTCGTCGTGCCGAGGACCAGGGCGCTTGTCCATTGGTCGCGGCTGTAGCTTGACATGCGCGGGCGCACGACGATCGCCAGGATGATCGCTGCAAAGACAAGGCGCAGCCAACTGGCGCCGGCCGGCCCATAGGTGGAGATGGCAGAGGAGGAAAGGGCTGCACCGAACTGGATTGACGACATGGACATGAGGCACATCAGCCCGCCAGCCGCTACCCCGCCCAATGCCGATGATGTCTGCGCGGTCAGCGTGCCCGCTCCGGCATTCGTTCTGTCTTCCATTGATGTCTCCAATCGCGCGCTCTTCATACGAAGGCAGCTTGCGGGCGACAAATTCAAACTTCTGATCGGGGTAGCAAAAGGCTTGATGCGATATCAGAGACGACCAGCGAGGATCACCTCTTCCGCATCCTCAAAGCTCATCTCGAAAACTTTCCTGCCGATCTCGAAGCTGAAGCCGTTACGGGCGAAGGCGGAGAGCTCCTTCGCCTTTCGTTTTTCGTCAAGCTCAACGCGGCGAAAGGGGCCGAAGGCGCGTTTGCGGGCGAATATCGCCGCGGCATAGAGATCGTCAGCCTCTTCAAGCGCAGCCTCAACCCTGTCACTGGAGACGCCCTTGACCGCAAGCTTCTGGGCGATGGCGCGTTTCGACTTGCCGCTGCGCACGGCGGAACGCGTGCTGATTTCGGCATAGGCGGTATCGTCGATCGCCTTGTTGTCATAGGCGAATTTGACGGCGAAATCGGCGACGGCCTTGACCTGGGCTGCGCTGATATCCTCGAACTTCTCCTTCGCCTTGCGGGTGATGGCGTCAAAGAGCTGCTTTTCCGTCATCATGCGCCGCTCGAGCCGGTAGATGGTCGAATTGCGTGCCCAACTCAGCATGCGGGACGTCGGGATATCGGATGAAATGGTCTCCTCGGTCATCGGCAGTGATCAGGCTTCCAGGCCCTTGAGCACATTGGCGACGTTACGGCCGATTTCCGGCACCCCATAACCGCCTTCCATGCAGGTGACGACGGGCAGGCCGACAGCGGAAATCATCTCGCCCATGCGGATGAAATCCTCCGATTTCAGCGTGAAGAAGGAAATCGGATCGCGCTCGAACGTATCGACGCCGAGCGCCATGACGATCGCCTCCGCACCGAAGGCCTTGATGCGGGAGAGCGCATCGGCAAGTGCTGCCGACCAGACATCAAAACTCGTGCCGCGCGCCATTGGGTAATTGCGGTTGGCACCCTCGCCCTCCCCTTCGCCCTGTTCATCGGCATGGCCGAGGAAATAGGGAAAGGCGTGGATGGGATCGCCATGCAGCGAGGCGGTAAAGACGTCGCCTCGGCGATAGAAGAGATCCTGTGTGCCGTTGCCATGGTGGAAATCGACATCGAGCACGGCAATCTTCCCGGCGCCGTGATCGAGCAGGCGCTGGGCCGCGACGCCGGAATTGTTGATGAAGCAATAGCCGCCGAAGAGATCGATGCCCGCGTGATGGCCGGGCGGGCGGCAGAGCGCGAAGGCGAAGCGGTTGCCGGCATTGAGCCAGTCGGCGCCCGTCATCGCGCAGCGCATGGAGGCAATGGCAGCCTCGTAGGACCCTTTGGTGATGGAGGTATCGGCAGCATTGGCATAATGGCCAATCGCGCCGACGATATTTTCGGGCACGCGCTGGCTGGTGCGGCGAACAGGGAAGGAATTGGCGATCGCTTCGCCCTTATATCCTGCCGCCACCCAACGATCCCAGACCGTCGCCAGAAATTCCAGATAGGCCGGGTCATGCACCTTGCGTGCGGTTTCGAGGCCATGGCTCTCCGGCGCGACGACATCCGAAAAGCCTGCTTCCTTGACCGCAGCAAGGATCCATTCCGCCCGGAACGGCGCCTCGAAGGGCGTCACGAGCTGACCATCATGCAGCTCCGTCTTCGCATCACGCAGTTTGTGGTCTTCGGAATAGATGACGCGCACGAGTGTCCTCCGCAAATCAGTCTGTCGATCTCAAGCCTTACACAGGCCCGTCCGAAGAAAAAAGCGCTGAACACGCCTTGATCGTCACGACGGACGACGCCACGTTCAACCCGATTTCAGAATGCACCGCTTTTCCTCAAGAGATTATGCCCCATGAAAATCCTGATGGTCGATGTCGATGGCGTGCTGGTCCACGGGCGACCGACGGACGGTCTGCCGCTCTTTACCTACCTCGAACGCGACCTCGGCTTGGCGCCGTCCTTGCTTCAGCAGGAATTCTTCAAACCCTATTGGGTCGGGATCGTCACGGGACAGGAGCCGATCGAACCCCGCCTGACGGAGGTTCTCGACCGCATCGCCCCGCATCTCACCGCCGAGAAACTGCTCGACTACTGGTTCGAAAATGACTCTCGCCTGGACCGGCACCTGCTTGCCGACCTCGCACGCCTGAAAGACGAAGGTACGCTTCTTTATCTTGCGACCAATCAGGAGCACAGGCGCGCGGCCTATCTGCGCGACGTGCTCGAACTGGGGGCGCTTTTCGACGGCATCTTCTATTCCGCAGCGCTCGGTAGTCGAAAGCCTGAAAGCGATTTTTTCCGCCTTGCGACCGATGGCGTCGGTGTCGCGCCTGAAGACATCGGCTTTATCGACGATGTCGAGGAGAATATTGCGACAGCCACGCAATTCGGATGGAAGGCTTTGCACTGGACACCGGCGTCGGCGCTTGCAGATGCTATCGCCGCCTTTACGCAGACTGCTCAGGCGACCCGCTTGTAGAACAACGTCGTGGCGCAAAGCCCGCCTTCCGGCCATAGCGCGTAATCGGGGATAACGCCGACGCGCTCCCAGCCGAGACGCGGATAGATCACTTCGGCATCGCTGCCGGTTGCCGTGTCGAGGACGAGGATCGTCTTGCCGCGGCGGGCCGCTTCCTGTTCGGCCATTTCCATCAGCAGGCGCGCCAGGCCATAGCCGCGGGCGGAGCGATGGACGAGCAGCTTCTTCAGATCGCCGCGGTGCGGCTGGTTCGGCATCTGGGCAGCGCCGACCTGCACGGTGCCGACAATTTTGCCGTCGACTTCGGCGACAAACAGCAGGGTGGCGTCATCAGCCACGGCCTCGGCGACGCCACGCCAATAGGGTTCGGCATCAGCCGATGTATAGGGCTGCATGAAGCCGACAGAGGCGCCGCCATTGACGCAGTCGGCCAGCACCTCGCAAAGATCGGGAATGGCGGCGTGGGCTTCGGCGGCGGAGAGAAGGCGGATCCTCGGCATAAATATTCCCCTGATAAACAAGCGTGAATTAGTGGCTGCCGTGATCCAGCACGACGCAATAGCGTGCCGGCGCATGACCCGGATTGTGAAAGACATGGCCGTCGCCAACCGGCATGAAGAGACAGTCGCCGGGCTTGAGGCGATGGACGGTCTCGCCGACGGTCATTTCCAACTCACCGTCAAAGAGCCAGACATGCTGGGTCATGCCGCGACTTGCGGCATGCGGCGGAAAGCTGACGCGCGCGCCGGCCGGAAACTCGACATCGACGATATCGACATCGGAAGCCGTACCCCGCGGCGAGACGGCGCGGCGCATATAGCCGGTTTCTGGATCCCGCCAGACCTGCTGGTCCTCACGACGAAGGAGCGGCGACACGTCCTGCCCTTCATCGGCAAAAAACTCTGAAAGCGACAGTCCGAGTGCGGCGCAGACCCTCGCCAACAGCGAGGCCGTTGGGCTCGCTTCCGCGCGCTCGATGCGGGAGATCATCGCGCGGCTCACGCCGGAGGCTGTGGCCAGATCATCCAGCGTGAGGCTCTTTTCCAGCCGCAGCGCGCGGATGCGGATGCCGATCGCCTGTTCGAGTTCCTGTTCCATGTCTTAACCCAAGTTTCTACTATAAGAGAAATACAAGATCTGATGATGGAATCAAGCCCTCGCGAACAGCCTTGCTTTCACCACAGCGCCGTCGATATATGACAACGGCATTGAAGAGCGGAGACCAGCATGGACGGCATTGCGCAGGGCACTGAGACGACGGCAAACTTCACGGCTGCCGCCTGGGACCGCATCAAGCCCATCATGGCCGAGATCGAGCGGTTGCCGCTGCTCGAACGGCTTTCGGACGGAACGCTGCCGCCGGAGGTTTTCCGCCATTATATCCTGCAGGACGCGATCTATCTGAAGCACTATGCCCGCTGCCTCGCCATCGTCGCGGCCAAGGCGCCCGACAATGCGCAGGTGCTGCGCTTCCTCGGCTCGGCACAGAAGGCGATCACCGTCGAGCAGGGCCTGCATGCCGGTTTCCTGAGCCAGTTCGGCATTTCGAGCGCGGATGTGACGGCTGCGGAGCCTTCTCCCTCCTGCTTCGCCTATACGAATTTCCTGCTGGCGACGGCCTATCACAGCTCTTATGCTGTGGCGCTTTCGGCCATCCTGCCGTGCTTCTGGATCTATTGGCATGTCGGCGAAGGCATCAAGGGCAGGCCGGCGATCGAGGGCAATGTGTTCCAGGCCTGGATCAATACCTATGGCGATCCGCAATTTGCAGCCGGCGCCCGCGAAGTGATCGCACTGACGGATATGGCCGCCCGCACCGCCTCTCCCGCAGAGCGCCAACAGATGATGGACGCCTTCGCGCGCGCCTCGCAATATGAATGGATGTTCTGGGATTCGGCCTGGCGGCTGGAGAGGTGGCCGGTCTGAGGCGCGCTTCCCAGACTTCAAAATAGCGTAAACGGCGGGATAATTACCGCTTTGCGGGCGATCTGCGCGCTGCTATATGGCGCGCATGAGCACCAATTCGACGACTCCGCTATCCCATATCCGCAACTTCTCGATCGTGGCCCACATCGACCACGGCAAATCGACACTTGCCGACCGCCTCATCCAGACGACCGGCGGCCTTGCCGAGCGTGAGATGTCCGAGCAGGTGCTCGACAATATGGATATCGAGCGCGAGCGCGGCATCACCATCAAGGCACAGACCGTGCGCCTGCATTACAAGGCGAATAACGGCGAAACCTATGTGCTGAACCTCATCGACACGCCCGGCCACGTTGACTTCGCCTATGAAGTTTCGCGCTCGCTGTCGGCCTGCGAGGGCTCGCTGCTCGTCGTCGACGCGTCACAGGGCGTGGAAGCCCAGACGCTCGCCAATGTCTATCAGGCGATCGACAACAATCACGAGCTCGTCACTGTCCTCAACAAGATCGATCTGCCCGCGGCCGAACCCGACCGCATCAAGGATCAGATCGAGGAAGTGATCGGCATCGATGCATCCGAGGCCGTGCTGATCTCGGCCAAGACCGGTCTCGGCATTCCCGACGTCTTGGAAGCCATCGTTCACAAGCTGCCGGCGCCGAAGAGCCCCGGCGGCGAAAAGGCGCCGCTGAAGGCGCTGCTCGTCGACAGCTGGTACGACACCTATCTCGGCGTCATGGTTCTGGTGCGCATCATCGACGGCGTGCTGTCCAAGGGACAGACGATCCGCATGATGGGCACGGATGCCAAGTATCAGGTCGAGCGCGTCGGCGTGCTGACGCCGAAGATGGTCAATGTCGACAGCCTCGGCCCGGGCGAGATCGGCTTCATCACCGCTTCGATCAAGGAAGTGGCCGATACACGCGTCGGCGACACCATCACCGAAGACAAGCGCCCGACGGCCCAGGCGCTGCCGGGCTTTAAGCCGGCGCAGCCGGTGGTCTTCTGCGGTCTGTTTCCGGTCGATGCCGCTGATTTCGAAGACCTGCGTGCCGCGATGGGCAAGCTTCGTCTCAACGACGCATCCTTCTCCTTCGAAATGGAATCGTCGGCGGCACTCGGCTTCGGCTTCCGCTGCGGCTTCCTCGGGCTCTTGCATCTCGAAATCATCCAGGAGCGCCTGGAGCGCGAGTTCGACCTCGACCTGATCGCGACCGCCCCCTCCGTCGTCTATCAGCTGACGATGACCGACGGCAGCGAGCGCGAGCTGCACAATCCGGCCGATATGCCCGACGTCGTCAAGATCGCCGAAATCCGCGAGCCGTGGATCAAGGCAACGATCATGACGCCTGACGACTATCTCGGCGGCATCCTGAAGCTCTGCCAGGACCGCCGCGGCATCCAGACCGAGCTGACCTATGTCGGCACCCGCGCGATGGTGACCTATGAACTGCCGCTCAACGAAGTCGTCTTCGACTTCTACGACCGGCTGAAATCGATCTCCAAGGGTTATGCGTCCTTCGACTATCATCTCGAAGGCTATCGCGAAGGCAACCTCGTCAAGATGTCGATCCTCGTCAACGGCGAGCCGGTCGACGCGCTTTCGATGCTCGTGCACCGCGCTGCGGCTGAAAAGCGCGGCCGCGACATGTGCGAGCGGCTGAAGGAGCTGATCCCGAAGCACATGTTCAAGATCCCGATCCAGGCGGCGATCGGCAGCAACGTGATTGCCCGCGAAACCATCTCGGCGCTGCGCAAAGATGTGACCGCAAAGTGCTACGGCGGCGACGCCACCCGCAAGCGCAAACTTCTGGAAAAGCAGAAGGAAGGCAAGAAGCGCATGCGTCAGTTCGGCAAGGTGGAAATCCCGCAGGAAGCGTTTATCGCGGCGCTCAAGATGGGCGACGAGTAAGCGCCTCAGCCTTTTGACGGTCGCGCATAATCGGGCACGCGAAACCTGCGGCGATAGCTGCCGGGTGTCAGACCTGTCATACGCTTGAAGAGCCTGCGGAAAAACGCCGGCTCTTCATAGCCGACCTGCCAGCTGATCTCATCAACCGGCGTATCCGTGCGCTCCAGCCGGCGCTTCGCATCCTCCACTCTCAAACGCTGAACATAGGCGATCGGACTGACACCGGTCGCCTGGGTGAAGCGGCGCTTGAAAGTGCGCTCTGTCAGGCCGGCATGACGGGACATTTCCTCGATTGGATTGGCGACCGAGAAATGGCTGGAAAGCCAGTCCTGCGCTGTCCGGATCGCTGTATCGCCATGACCCCTGCGGCCCTCGAAGACGATATAAGGCGCCAGCCCATCCTGATGCCATTGCAAGGCGAAGAAACGGGCAATCGCCTGCGCGGCCGAAGCACCCACATGGCGGGCGATCAGGTACAGGACGAGATCATGCCAGGTCATGGAGGCACCGGAGCTGATCAGCTCTTCCCGCCTGCCGCAGACCACGAGCACCCGCTCGGGATGGACAGGAACCTGCGGGAAACTTGCCCGGAAGGCCTCGGCATAGCCGAAATGCACTGTCGCATCCATGCCGTCGAATAGCCCGGTCTCGGCCAGCAGAAAGAGGCCCGAACAGGCCGAGCAGATCAGCGCGCCGCGGGCATGCATGGCGCGCACCCATTTTACAAGCTCCGGATAACGCCCCTTCTCCCATCCGCCCGATGGCAGCAAAACGGAGGGGACGATGATGATATCCGTATGGTCGAGAGATGAGATGCTGCGCTGGACGGTAATCGGGAGGCGGCTTGCAAGTTCCAGCGGCTCGGCGGATGTGCCGACAATTTCCACCTTAAAGGGCGCTTGGCCGGCAAGGACATCGCTGGCTGCCGGCAGAACCGCAAAGGCGTTCATCACATCGAAAATGCCGCTCAGGGTCGATACGACCGCCTCGGGAATGGCCACGAGGCTGACATGAAGCGGCCTGGAAGCGACATGATCGGCACCGGATTGCATCTCATCCCCCGGAAGAAACAGGTCCGCTATTCGTCTCTTTTGCCTACACCGGCGCAACGATTGGCGCAAATGGCCCGCTTCTGGCTCATGCCGCTCTGCCGTAAGACCCCCGCTGCTGTCATTCCATTTCCATTCTGAATGTTTCGACAGGAGAAGGAAATGGACCAGATAAGAAACAACACTATAGATGCGACCAAACTCGATCTCATCGTCTCGCGGGCAATCGGCGACCTCTCGGCCGGCTACGGCGGCGTGATGGTGAGCATCGGCCACCGGCTCGGCCTCTATAAGGCGATGGCGAAGGCCGGGCGGATCAGTTCGCACCAACTTGCGGCCATCACCGGCTGCGCGGAGCGGTATATCCGCGAATGGTTGGGTTCGCAGGTGGCAGGGGGCTATGTGATCTATGATGCGGCAAGCCACAGCTATGAACTGCCGGCAGAGCATGCGCTAGTGCTGGCCCAGGACGACAGCCCGGTCTTCATGGCCGCTGCATGGGCAATTCCGGCTTCGATGTGGGCTGATGAGGACAAGGCGTTGGATGCCTTCCGCACAGGCGCCGGCATTCCCTGGGGCGATCATGACGGCAGGCTCTATTGCGGCGTGGCATCGCTCTACCGCAATGCCTACAAGGCGAGCCTTGTCGCCGAATGGCTGCCGGCTCTCGATGGCGTCATCGAGAAACTGAAGGCTGGCGCTCTGGTCGCCGATGTCGGCTGCGGCCACGGTCATTCAACGGCATTGATGGCCGAAGCCTTTCCGTCATCCCGCTTCCGTGGTTTCGATTCGCATCAGGAATCGCTCGACGAGGCCCGGGAGGTTGTTGCTGCGGCGGGCGGAACAGAGAGGGTCACATTCGAGACGGCGCGGGCGGACGCCTATTCCGGTTCGGATTACGATCTCATCTGCTTTTTCGATTGCCTGCACGACATGGGCAATCCGCTCGCCGTCGCGAAACACGCGGCCAGAACCATCGCTCGCAACGGAACGGTGATGCTGGTCGAGCCCTATGCGAAGGATGGCGTGGACGACAGTATCTCGCCGGTCGCGCGCATGTATTATGCCGCCTCGACGACGATCTGCTGCGCTCATGCGATCTCTGACGGCGGCCATATCGTGCTTGGCGCACAGGCCGGCGAGAAAAGGCTGGCCGAAATCTTCCGGAAGGCCGGTTTCACGCGGTTTCGCCGGGCGATGGCGACGCCGTTCAACCTCGTGCTGGAAGCGCGACTCTGATCCTTGCGGTCGGAGACGAATGCCGCAGGGCTGCCATCGTCAGTTCTGCGGCATCTTTGTACAGGGTGAAATTCTCAGAGGCCGGCTACCCAGCGATGCCATTCTTCCTCGCTGCCGCGGAAGACATTGAGGTCGATGCGGCCTTCGACGCCGTGCGAGAGGCCGGAGCCGGAATATTGCCAGAAGAGCCATTTGCGGCCCGGATAGACCTTCGACGGATGCTCGGCCACCGCGCGCAGCCAGAAGTGATAGTTCTGGAAGGCGCCTTCGAGATTGTCCTCATAGAAATCCGGAGCCGTGTAGATGATCGGGCGCTTGCCGTAGTGCCGCTCGATCTTCTCCATGAAGACCTGCATTTTTTCCAGCACGCGGGCGCGCGAAAGCTTCACCTTGCAGCTCGATTCACCGTTCCATTCGACATCGATGACCGGCGGCAGCGCATCCGGATCGCGCGGGACGTTGCGGATGAACCAGTCGGCCTGCTCGCCGGCGGTGCGGCACCAGTAAAAGAAATGATAGGCGCCGCGCTTGATGCCGGCTTCCTTGGCGCGCCGCCAGTTGGTCTTGAACATCGGGTCCAGATGGTCGCCGCCATCGGTCGCCTTGATGAAGGCGAAGTTCGCGCCGCGGGTTCTGAGCGTTTGCCAATCTATGTCACCCTGCCAACGGGAAACGTCGACGCCGTGGACGGCCAGCTTGCGCGGCGAGGTCCTGCCAAAATTGATCGGCTTGGCATCGCGGAAACCATAGCCGTAGACGCGTGAGCGGCCACGGGTCGGCGGCTCGATAGCGGGTGCCGCCGCCATGGCGAATTCGACGGGGCGATCGCTTGGAACCGGCATACCCGGTTGCGATGTGGCTGAAGGCGTCACTGCCGAGAAGGCCCTGGACTCCGGCACGGGGGCTCCCCAGGCAAGGCTTGTCTGCGGAGTGGCATCGTCCGCATCGATCGCGGCGACTGTGGCCTGCGGCACAGGTGCCGGCGGCGGGGTGACGGAAGCCGTGATTTCCTTGGAAGGCTTCGATGTGACGCCGGCGGCAAGATTCTCCGGACCGGAAGCCGACGAGCAGCCCGCCAGAGCAAGGCAGGCAAGAAGGATCGCTGGGATAGCCGTGGAACGCATGAGCACCGTTACGCAAAACAAGAACCAGGGTGCCTCAGCCATTTCGGGAAAACACCAATCCGGAATAGCTAACGGAAAATTATCAAAAAAGACTGAATCCGAACTTTCTGTCCGCTGATTCGGCGCCAGGCGCATTGCAGCGCCGTTTGCGAGTCTCTAGATCCCCTGGGATGAAGGAGATTCCGATGACCGAGAAAGCCCGCGTGACGATCCTCTACTGCACTCAGTGCAACTGGCTGCTGCGTGCCGCCTGGATGGCGCAGGAACTGCTGCAGACTTTTACCGACAGCCTTGGCGAGGTGGCGCTCATTCCCGGCACCGGCGGCAATTTCGAAATCCGCGTCAATGGCGATCTAATCTGGGAGCGCAAGCGCGACGGCGGTTTTCCGGGGCCGAAGGAACTCAAGCAGCGCGTGCGCGACATCATCGAGCCCGATCGCGATCTCGGGCATACCGATCGCGCTTCGCTGGAAAGCTGACACTTAGTTATAAGGCGAGTTGCAGGTCTTGTAGATGCCTTCATAGGTCAGGAAACGATCCGTTCGCGGATTGTAGGAGCGGTATTCGTTTCGGCACCATTGCTGATGGCGGGTCTGATTGTCAGCCGACGGCTGCACACGCGGCGCCGGCGGCGGATCGTAGGTCAGCCGTGGCGGTAACTGGCCGGGCGGCTGGTAATATTTCGGGCCGGCGGCATTCGGCGGGCGATAGTTCGGCTGGACATAGGCCGGGCGATGCCATTGCTGCGGACCAAAGCCGAAGCAGCCGCGATAATCGCAGATCGTCGACTGCGTATTGACAGGCCCCAGCGATGGCGAGGCGGCATTGGCCCCGGCCAACGGCACTGCCACAAGCAAACCGGCAAGAAGAGCGGGGCGAAGGTCGAACATGGTGCGTTCCTTTCCAATGTCCCTTATATAGGGTGGAGAAACGGGCCACGCCATCCACTGACCCGTGGCACGCGACCACAGCTTCGTGAAGCTTTTTCACAGACTGTCAGGAAAACTTCAAAAACCCTGTTGACAGCAAAGAGCGACCCCCGTACATGGCTCTCCGTCGCCCAGATGGCGGAATTGGTAGACGCGCAGGTTTCAGGTACCTGTGCCGCGAGGCGTGGAGGTTCGAGTCCTCTTCTGGGCACCATTTCCTTTCTCGAAAGAGCTTGTTTTCCAATATCTTCTGTCGAGAAGCCGCTCCCTGAGCGGATATATCTTAGTATTGCCACATAAATGCCAATATGCCTCATTTCGATGGACGCATGCGGATCCAGGTCTACATCATCGCTTTTCTTCTGAGCGCCATCATGTGGGGCGTGACGTTCGACGCCGCGCGCAACGCCTATCGCGCCGCCCACACGGCTGGTTTGATGCCCAATCTGCACATCCAGCATAAGATCGACCGGATTCTCTGAGCGCCTCGTCCCCTGCAGAGCGCTTTTCTTACCCCTCAAAAATCATAGGCATGCGACGCCGATGCAGGGCGTTGCAAAATAGCAAATAATTCCAAGACACTATCGGGCAAACCACTCAGCGGGCGGGCAGAAACCACCCGGCTGATGGTTATTTTCGCCTTGGCTAAGGCAAGCCTCGCACAAGAACGAAATCGGATACCGGCATCACGATGAAGTTACTGCCGTTCCGCTCCGTGGAGATCGTTGCCCGCATACCGGACATATTCGCCTGGCGCATGCCAGCGGCAATGGATGTTATCAGACACTTTGGAGTTCGCTTGGGATGAAAGTCGTAATTCTGGCAGGTGGTCTGGGTTCGCGCCTCGCCGAAGAGACCAGTGTGCGGCCTAAACCTCTGGTCGAGATCGGCGAGAAGCCGATCCTCTGGCACATCATGAACATCTATGCCCATCACGGCCTGAATGATTTCATCATCTGCGCCGGCTACAAGGGCTATATGCTCAAGGAATATTTCGTAAACCTGTTCCTGCATCACAGCGATATCACCGTCGACCTCGCCACCAACGCGATCGAATACCACAAGGGCTCCAAGCCCAGCTGGAAGGTGACCATCGTCGATACCGGCATGAACTCCATGACGGGCGGCCGTATCAGGCGCATCCGTGACCATCTGGCCCCGGACGAACCCTTCTGTTTGACCTATGGCGACGGCGTCGCCGATATCGATATCACCTCGGAAATTGCCTTCCATCGCAGCCACGGGCTGAAAGCGACGATGTGCGCCGTGACGCCTCCTGGCCGTTTCGGCGCGACAAATATCGAAAACGATGTCGTGACCGCCTTCATCGAAAAGCCGAAGGGCGACGGCCAGCGCATCAATGGCGGCTTCTTCGTGCTGCATCCTTCCGTCATCGACCTCATCGAAGGCGACGACACGATCTGGGAAGCCGGCCCGATGCAGTGGCTGACATCCAACAAGCAACTTGCCGCCTTCCGCCACGACGGCTTCTGGCAGCCGATGGATACGCTACGCGAGCGCAACCAGCTCGAAGAGCTCTGGAGCTCCGGAAAGGCACCGTGGAAGATATGGGCTTGACGGACTTCTGGAATGGCAGGCGTGTGTTCCTGACGGGACACACGGGGTTCAAGGGATCCTGGCTTTCGCTGTGGCTGGAAAAACTCGGCGCGGAAGTGGCGGCAGTCTCGCTCGAACCCGAGACCAGTCCCTCCCTTTACGCCCGGCTTTCGCCCTGGAACGGACAGGGCCATCATATCGCCGATATCAGGGATGCGGCGGCGTTCAGACAGCGCCTCATCGATTTCGAGCCCGAGATCGTCATCCACATGGCAGCGCAGGCGCTGGTGCGTCGCTCCTATGAAAATCCGACCGAGACCTTCGCGACCAATGTGATGGGAACTGCAAACGTTCTGGATGCAGTGCGCGAGACACCTTCGGTCCGAACGGTTCTCGTCGTCACCTCCGACAAGGTCTATGCCAATAACGGCAGCGGCATTCCCTTTATCGAAAGCGATACGCTCGGCGGCAAGGACCCCTATTCCAATTCCAAGGCCTGCACCGAACTCGTCGTTCAGAGCTATCGCGACAGCTTCTTCAAGGGGCGCGACATCAGCGTTGCGACCGTGCGCGCCGGCAACGTCATCGGCGGCGGCGACTGGTCGAAGGATCGGCTGATCCCGGATTTCATCCGTGCTTTTGAAAGCAGCCAGCCGATCCAGCTCCGCTACCCGCAAGCGATCCGTCCCTGGCAGCATGTGCTGGAGCCACTCGGCGGTTATCTTGCCTTTGCCGAAGCGCTGACGCTTTCGGATGAGACGGAGTTACCCGAGGCGCTCAATTTCGGGCCGGCTCCGCAGAGTTTCGCGACCGTTGCAGAACTTGCCGATGCGCTCGGCCTTGCCCATGGCGTCAACGACGTCTGGAAGCAGGCGCCCGGAACGCATCTGCCGGAGGCGCCTGCCCTGACATTGAGCTCGGCCTTGGCGCTTTCCGCCATCGGCTGGCGCCCGCGCCTGAGCCTGCAGCAGACAATCGACTGGACAGCCGCCTGGTACAAGGCCAACCGCGAAGGAGCCGACATGCGCGCCTTCTCGCTCGGCCAGATCGCGGCTTATGAGGAAGCAATATCATGACAGCGCATAATTGCCGGTTCTGCGGCGCTCCCTTGAAACATCGTTTCGTCGATCTGGGCTCGACGCCGCTTGCCAACGCCTATCTGACGGAAGAGCAGCTCAAGCAGCCGGAGCCGTCCTATCCGCTGCGCGCCTTCGTCTGCTCCGAATGCTGGCTGGTGCAGGCCGATGCCTTCGTGCCGCCGGAAGACATCTTCAGCCACTACGCCTATTTCTCCTCCTACAGCGACAGCTGGGTGGAGCATGCCCGCCAGTTCACCGTCATGGCGCGCAAGCGTTTCGGCCTGAATGAGACATCGCAGGTCATCGAGGTGGCGAGCAATGACGGCTATCTGCTGAAGCACTTCGTCGAGGCCGGCGTGCCGGTGCTCGGCATCGAGCCGGCCGAAAACGTCGCCGAGGTGGCGCGGCAGATCGGCGTGCCGACGGAAGCACGCTTTTTCGGCAAGGAAACGGCGGCCGATCTCGTCTCCCGCGGCCTGGCTGCCGATATCGTCATCGGCAACAACGTGCTGGCACATGTCCCCGATATCAACGATTTTGTCGGCGGGCTCTCGGGCGTGCTGAAGGCTGACGGCGTCGTCAGCGTCGAATTCCCGCATCTGCTGCGGCTGATGGAAAACATCCAGTTCGACACTGTTTATCACGAGCATTTCTATTATCTGTCGCTGCTCGCAGTCGAAAAGGTCTTCGCGGCGCATGGCCTGAAAGTGTTTGAGGTGGAAGAACTGCCGACCCATGGCGGCAGCCTGCGCGTGCTTGCCTGCAGGATGGCATCTGTCGCTCACCCGACCGGCCCCGGCGTGGCCAAGGTGCGCTCGGATGAGGCGGCTGCCGGCTTCGACAAGGTCGAAACCTATGAGGCCTTCCAGAGCCGCGTGGCACCGATCAAGGACGGGTTGCTCGCCTTCCTCACCGAAGCCAAGCGCAACGGCAAGGCGGTTGCCGCTTACGGCGCTGCCGCCAAGGGCAATACGCTCCTGAATTTCTGCGGTGTCGGCACCGATCTCATCGACTATGTCGTCGACCGCAACCCGCACAAGCAGGGCCACTTCCTGCCGGGCAGCAAGCTGCCGATCTATGCGCCGGAAAAGATGGACGAGACGCGGCCGGACTATGTTCTCATCCTGCCCTGGAACATCAAAAATGAAGTCGTTGCAGCCAACAGCAGGGTCGGCACCTGGGGCGGTCGCTTCGCCGTCGCCGTGCCGGAACTGACGGTGATCGGATGAAATTCGTCCCGACCGCGGTATCGGGTGCTTTCATCGTGGAAGTCGACGCGCGTTCCGACGAGCGCGGACTGTTCGCGCGGACTTTCGACGCCAAGAGTTTTGCCGACCACGGTCTCGTGCCTGTTTACCCGCAATGCAACGTCTCGCAGAACCACAAGCGTGGGACATTGCGCGGCATGCATTATCAGGCCGCGCCGCGGCCGGAGATCAAGCTGGTACGTGCCACCCGTGGCAGGGTCTTCGACGTGGCGCTGGATCTGAGGCGGGATTCGCCGACCTATCTCAAATGGGCGGCAGTGGAGCTTGATGCGATCAGGCATAACGCCTTCTACATACCCGCTGGATGCGCACACGGCTTCCTGACGCTCGAGGACGACTGCGAACTCTTCTACCAGATGTCGGAAGTCTATGTGCCGGAGCTTGCCCGCGGCGTCCGCTGGGACGATCCCGCCTTTTCCATCGCCTGGCCGTTTATGCCTGGTGTCATCAGCGAGCGCGACGCCGCGCTTGAAAGCTACAGCCAGGAGACGAGCCTTTGAGCGATATCAAACTCAGCATCTGCATCCCGACCTATAATCGCGAAGCTTATCTCAGAAACGCGCTGGAGCATTGCGAGACCTATAATTTCAGCTTTCCCTACGAGATCGTCATCTCAGACAACGCCTCGACCGACAACACGACGCAGGTCGTCGAAGAATTCATCGCCAAGGGGCTGCCGATCCACTATCACCGCCGCGCCGTCAATGGCGGCTCGGGACCAAACCTCGCCTGCGCCTTCCATCATGCGGTCGGCGAATATTCGATCTACCTTGCCGATGACGATTTCCTGGTGCCAGCCGGCGTCGAGGCTGCAATGGCCTATCTGGACGCCAATCCCGATGTCGTTGCCTGCCAGGCGCCCTGGTATCTCTATGATGAAGTTCACGATCGGGACCTCTCGCAATTCTACGATATCGCCGAGAATACCAAGTTCGCGCAGCAGAATTTCATAGAGCTCTTCCAGTTCATCTTTAACGGACACATCTTTCCTGAGATCGGCATCTATCGCTCCTCTGCCCTGCGCTCAGCCTGGGTGCCGCGTGACTTCTGCTTCTGGGCTTTCTCCTATCTCGCGCATTTCGTCGATCAGGGTGCCGTCACTTTCCTCAAGCAGCCTTTCTATCGCTCGGTGGCGGTTTCCAAGATCGCGCCGGCGCGCCAACAGGCCGGCAACGACGATGTGATGACCGCCTGGGACAAGTACCGTGGTGGCCTGGAATATTTCCTCTATATCGCCGCCAAGCGCGGCAAGCTGAACACCAGCCGCGAGGCGCGCGCCGTCTACGACGAGATGTGCAAGATCTTCACGCTGAACCGCATGTCGGTTGCCGTCCGTTTCTGGGTGGCGCGCAAGGACTTCATCAAGGCCTACGAGCTCTATACCCGCATGGCGCTCGGCGGGCTCGGCGAACATCCCGAAGTCGCTGAGCTTCGCCATAGCCTCCCGATGATGGTGGCGATCCAGACGCTCACCTATCAGGTCAACGCGACCGCCGGTATCAACCGCCTCATCCTCAGCGGCATGGCCGATCCGAAATCGATCGGCGAGATGCTGCGCAACATGGGCCTGCTGCCGGAGATCGAGATCGTTGCCGACCCGCAGACGCATGATCCGGCGCTTCTGGAGAAGACCGCGATCTTCGCCGCCGACATGCCCCGGCGCGAGAACTTTCTGAAGCTCGGCTACAAGCCTAACCTCATCTTCATCGAAACCGACCTGACGCAGCATGTGCTCATCTGAAGTTGCGTCCGACGCTGCAAAGCCTCGCGCCAGTTTCACCCCCTAGTTTTTACAGAGTTCCGTGTGCCCCGATTTCGTGAGTCTCAGGCCCCATCACAAAGAATTAAGGCATGACCAACAGGATATTCTACACCAAACCGTCGATCACCGAGCTTGAAACGAGCTATGCAGCCGATGCTGCGGCGAACGGCTGGGGTGCACGCTGCTACGACTATATCATCCGCTTCGAGAAGGAATTCGCGGCCTATCTCGGCACCAGCCATGGGATCGCGACATCGAGCTGCACCGGCGCGATGCATATGGGCCTCGCCGCGCTCGGCATCGGCGCCGGTGACGAGGTGATCCTCGCCGACACGAACTGGATCGCAACCGTCGCGCCGATCAAGCATCTAGGTGCCGAGCCTGTGTTCGTCGACGTGCTGCCCGATACCTGGTGCATCGATCCCCTAGAGGTCGAGCGCCATATCACGCCGCGCACCCGCGCCATCATCGCCACCCATATCTACGGCAATCTCTGCGACATGGATGCGCTGCTCGATATCAGCCGCCGCACCGGCATCCCTGTTATCGAGGACGCTGCAGAAGCAATCGGGTCCGTCTGGCATGGCCGCCGCGCCGGCTCCATGGGCATTTTCGGCACCTTCTCCTTCCACGGCACGAAGACGCTGACGACAGGCGAAGGCGGCATGTTCGTGACCAGCGATGCCAATCTCCATGAAAAGGTGCTGACGCTCAGCAATCACGGCCGCGCGCGTGGGCAAACCAAACAGTTCTGGCCTGATGCGATCGGCTTCAAATACAAGATGTCGAACATTCAGGCGGCGATCGGCTGCGCCCAGCTGGAGCGCATAGAAGAACTCGTCTCCCGCAAGCGGGAGATTCTCGCCGCCTATATGGTGCGTCTCTCGACGCTCAACGGCATCAGCATGAACCCGGAGTATACCGGCACGATCAACGGCGCATGGATGCCGACGGCCGTGTTCCACCCCGCCATCGGCATCACCCGCGAAGTGCTGCAACAGGCTTTCGAAGCGGCCAATATCGATGCGCGCGTCTTCTTCCACCCGCTGTCCAGCCTTTCGATGTTTGCGGAAAAGCCAGCCAACATCAACGCCTGGAGCATTCCGGAGCGGGCGATCAACCTGCCGAGCTATCACGACATGAGCGAGGCCGATATTGAGCGCGTGGCGGAAACGCTGATCTCGGTCGTCCGCAGCCATAAGGACAATAGCGCCGTTCAACTCCGCCAGTCGGCCTGAGCGCAGAATAGACAGAAGGTTTCAGAGTTATGACCACCAAGGATGATCGCCTCGAATTCGAAGCCCACAAGCGCGAAATGTCGCTTGCGCTGGGCAAGGACGAGGAAGCCTTCCAACATGCGCTCAACACGCTGGTAGCGCTCGACAAGTATGACTATGCCTATCTCTGGTCGTGGATGGGCGTGCCGATCATCCAGATGCCGGCCGACGTGATGGCCACCCAGGAAGTGATCTGGGATACCAAGCCCGACATCATCATCGAAACCGGCGTGGCGCGCGGTGGCTCGATGATCTTCATGGCGTCGTTGCTGAAAGTGATCGGCAAGGGCAAAGTGATCGGTGTCGATATCGATATCCGCGCCCATAATCGCGATTCCATCGAGAAGCACCCGCTTTCGCCGTTGATCACGCTGATCGAGGGACCGTCGACCACGGCCGAGACGCTCGCCAAGGTCAGGGCCGAAATCCCGGCCGGCGCCTCCGTCATGGTCGTTCTCGACAGCGACCATAGCCGCGACCACGTTCTCGATGAGCTTCGCTGCTATGGCCCTCTGGTTACCGAAGGTCAGTATATCGTCGTCGCCGACACGCTGCTCGGTCGGGGAGACATGTCGCAGACGCCGACGAAGCGTTCGAAGATCTGGTATCCGGGCGACGAGCCTTACGCGGCGCTCAATGCCTATCTCAAGGAAACCGACCGTTTCGAAACTGACGAAGTGCTGAACGGCAAGCTGGTGCTTTCCAGCTCGCCGGGAGGGTATCTCAAGTGCGTCCGCAAATGATGGAAAATCATCGCCATGTTTCGCATCGGGCGTCGATCAGACTGCGCCCGTTTGCTGATGGCGATCGATCTCTGCTCTTCTCACTTCGCCGAGACACCGCACTCCAGTCGCTACTCTTGACGGTGCCGGCTGCGACCGATGATGCGGCACTCCACGCCTGGATCGAACGCCGGCAACATGAGAAAGGCGGTGCCTTTCTCATTATCGAGGATCAGGCGAGCGGCAAGGCTGCGGGCTACGTGCAAATCACACAGGTCCATCATCGCAACGCGACCGGGTATGGCGGAATCGTGTTGGCAGAGGGCGCTCGCGGTATCGGACTAGGGCGTGCGGCGCTGACAGAGCTTGGCTTTCACGCTTCTCAGGTATTGGGCCTTCGTAAGCTGATGGCGGAAATCGATGTCGACAATATCGCCTCGATCGGGCTGCATCTGTCGCTTGGTTATCGTGAGGTAGGCAGCCTGGAGGCGCATTTTACCGATGCTGACGGCTTGACGCACGACGTGATGCTGTTCGAGCGGCGGCTGGAGGGAAAGTGACATGACTGCGGTCGTTATTACTCAACCCATGCTTTTTCCCTGGCCAGGCTTTTTCGAGCAGCTCATGCTCGCCGACAGCTATATCTATCTCGATGACACTCAGTTTTCGAAAGGCAGCTTCACCAACCGCATTCAGCTCCTGCACGGCAACGACCGCTGCTGGATGACGATTCCGCTTGCCGGTAAGGGCAGCTTCAAGAAGATTTCCGAACTTGCCGCTGCAGGGGAGGACTGGAAGGCGAGCCATCGCGCGCTGCTGCGCCAGTCGCTGCTCGGCGCCCCCTTCATCGATGATGCCGTTTCAATTTTCGACAGTGTCTACAGCCATTCCTCGCTGCTGGATCTGCTGATCGCCAGCATCGAGGAGCCTGCCCGCTATCTCGACATCGGCGCCAATCGGAAGATCGAGAAAACAAGTGAGATGGGCGTCGAAGGCACGTCGTGGCAGCGGGTACTCGACATCGTGCTGAAAGCCGGCGGCACCCATTATCTGACAGGCCATGGCGCGGCAAACTATCTCGACCACGCAGCTTTCGAACGGGCCGGCGTGCAGGTGGACTATATGAACTACAGCCGCACTTCTTGGCCTCAGCCGGTCGGCACGTTCACCCCCTATGTTTCTGTACTCGATCTCATCGCCCGAATGGGTCCGGAGGCGCGTAGCTGTCTCATCCCGGCCACCGTGGCGTGGCAAGACTTCCTGAAGGAGGAAACGGTAACATCATGACCAACGCAAAGATCACCGACGGCCTGCGCGCTGAATTCAACAGCAACGGCTATCTCGTCATGCGCGGTTTTTACGATCCGGCTGCAGACATCGCGCCGATCCAAGAAGGCATCCGCCAGATCCTCGAAGTGATCTGCAAAAAATACGGCGTCGATGCCCCGACCGAAACCACGCACGAGGCGATGACGATTGCCTATCCGAAGCTGATCGCCAAGAACCGCGCGTGGGGCGGCGAGGTCTATGATGCGGTCAAGCAGATCCCGGCCTTCATGCGCCTTGTCACCAATGTCACCAACGACAGTGCCTTCAAGGCACTGCGTCCGGACAGTGTTCCGGGCATTGCAGCCGGCGGCTACGGTATCCGAATCGACAATCCGGGCGAGGAAAAGTTCCGGGCCCAGTGGCATCAGGAATTTCCCGGTCAGCTGCGCAGTGTCGATGGCATCGTCTTCTGGACACCTCTTCTGCCGGTCACGCAGGAAATGGGGCCGGTGCAGATCGCCCACGGTTCGCATGCCGAAGGCCTCGTTCCGGTCTATGAAGACGATGCCGGCGCCGGCAAGACGGGCGCCTACGCGCTGCATCTCGATCGCGCCGAAGAGCGTCTTGCCCGTTACAAGCATGTCGCGCCGCTGACGAACCCCGGCGACCTCGTGCTGATGGACTTCCTGACGCTGCATCAGTCGGGCCACAACGTCTCGACCACGCCGCGCTGGAGCATCCAGTTCCGCTATTTCAACTACCTTGAGCCGGTCGGCATCCGTATCGGCTGGAAGGGTTCCTTTGCCGCCGGCGTGAAGTTCGCCGATGTGCTGCCGGAGCTTTCCGTACACCGCGAGGCAGCCGAATGACGCCCTGCCGCGTTTGCAGCAAGGAGATTGCGTCGCCGGCCTATGAAGCGCCGGCGCCTGCCCTCACCTCCATCATGACTCTTCTGGACATCCCGACCCGCGTTTTTATCTGCGATGGGTGCGGCCACGCGCAATGCGACGAGATTCCGGATATCAAGGGCTTCTATGATACCGGCTATCGTATTTCGCTGAGCAGCGAGGACCATGACCAGATTTTTGCGGTCAAGCCAGATGGCACCGTGATCTATCGCACGGATCATCAAGCAGAGATCTCCCGCAATCTGCTCAATCTTTCTCAGGGTGCCAAGCTTCTGGATTACGGCGCCGCCAAGGCCACGACACTGCGCAAAATGGTTGCCGCCCGGCCCGACATCGAGCCTCATGTCTTCGACGTTTCCGCCGACTATGCGCCGGCATGGGAAGGCTGGATCGCACCCGATGCGCAGGCCACCTACGAGGCGCCGAAAGAATGGGCAGGCCGTTTCGATGCGGCAATGAGCCATTTCGTGATCGAGCACGTGGCCGATCCCGTCGGTTTCATCAGCGGCATCCGCAAATTGCTGAAGCCGCACGGCACGCTATTGCTTTCGATGCCTGACGTTTCGGCCAATCCTGGCGACATGACGGTAGCGGACCATGTCAATCATTTCAGCGAAGCCTCGCTGCGTCGAGCCCTTGCCGCCGGTGGCTTCGAAGTTTCGGTGCTCGATACGACATCCTTCCCCGGCGCTTTCTTCGTCGTGGCTGTCCGCAGCGAAACGCCTGTAAAGGAAGAACAGGACGCTGATCTCGTTCGGCAGGCTGTCGATCGCGGACTGGAAATCTGCGATTTCTGGCGGGTTTCGGCCGGCGGACTGGAAAAGCAGGCAGCGAACTTCCGCGGACGCAAGGCCGCAATCTATGGCGCAGGCTTTTATGGAAGCTGGATCTTCAGCCGCATCGGCAAAGACGTTGAGGTGACGGCCTTCCTGGATCAGAATCCGAACATGCAGAATGCAACGCATTTCGGCCACCCGGTCACCGCACCGACGGCAATCGCCGAAGACGCAGAGGCCTTGTTCATCGGCCTCAACCCGCTGAAAGCACGCGCGGCACTCGACAACATGCCATACCTGCACAAGCCGGGTCTGGAACTTGTTTGGCTGGATTCGTAACGCTGTCAAGCCGGTGGCGTCTTTCGCCTCCGGCTTTCACCGCACCGGCTGGTAATGGCCGCGCAGCGGTACGCGGCTGTCCATAGACACGACACCGTCACGTTCGCAGACATACATCAGCGTCGGCATACCGCCGGAGCGGAAGATCTCATCGTAGCGGCGGCGGATCTGCACGGTTTCGGTGTGGCAGTCGTAGGACTCTTCCACCTTCTTGTCCGGCTGGGCCTTCACGCCCGGAAGATCCTTGTAGGGATAGAGCGGCTGCACGGCCTGCTTGCCGGAATTCTGCCAGTCGATAGCAAAAGCAGGTGCGGCGGAAGCGCCGGCAGCAAGCGATAGCAGAAGAACGGCAACGAACCGCATCACAACCTCTTTCCGGCGCATCGTCCGTTCGATGCCCATTTTCAGCATGTAGGAGGATCAGCGGCCGCCATCAAGCGGAGGCGCGGGCTGGTTTGCGGAAATAGCTTCTGATGACGGGATGAGAGAAGAGGCCAGCGAGGATCGCAAAACCTGCGCCGACAGCAAAGCCTGCAAGCAGGCCGCCGATCATGCCTGCGACCATGATGACTTTCTTGCTCGGTCCATCCGCCTTGACAGGAACTTCAGCGGGCGAGACGACGCGTATATTGCTTTGGCTCAGGTTCTGCTCTTCGCTGGTCTCACCGGAACGCTTCAGAACTGATTCGTAAAGTTCACGGGCGGCAGTCGCCTTGCGCTGCAGCTCGTTCAACTGCACCTGCTTGTCCGATGTCGTCGCCTGCAGGGCCTTCTGAACCGCGAGCTCCTTTGCGATATCGTCTTCGGCCTTCTTGGCCTGTTCGTATTCGGTTCTTGCCGAGGTCGCGACCCGCTGCAGCTCACCCTTGATTTCAATGCCAATACTGGCGAGCGAAGAGCGGGCAGCCTGGAGGCGCGGATGGCGGGTGCCCATCTGGCTCTGCAAGCTGCCGACGACAGCGGCCTGGGCGGAATATTGCTGCCGCAGGCTGACGAGCGGCGACGTGCCCGTGGCTCCGTCCGTCTGGCTTTCGGCGACGACATCCTCGACCCTGAGATTTGCGGCGGCATCGGCACGGGCCTTGGCCTGAATGGTCTTTTCCTGGGCGGTGACGAGCAGCGTATTGAGCGATGAAAGGCGCTGGTCGGAGATCAGATTGCCCTCGGTCGCCGCCATGTCGTTGTCGGCGCGGAAGGTTTCCACCGCCTGCTCTGCTTCCTGCACCTTCCGGCGAAGATCGTCGAGGCGGCCGTCGAGTGCTGACGACGTGGTCTCGTAAAGGCCTGATGATGCGCTGCTTTCCTCCTGCATGAAGGAGGTGACAACCTGGTTTGCGAGCTTTGCGGATTTTTCCGGATCGCGTGTCGTTGCGGCAAGCGAGACCACGTAGGTGTTGTTCTCGCGTGTGATCAGCAGAGCTTTCTGAAGGGTGCCGATGATGGCGGCGCCATCCGTCCTGCCGCCTGTGAATTCCGGATCCTGATCGAGCTTCATGGCGTCGGCTACGCGACGCAATACGTTGCCCGAGGTCAACAACTGAACCTGGCTGTCGATCAGCGTCGAAATCATTTCCGGCGACGGGGCCGCGTTCTGAGAGCCCCTGTCGGCAAGACCGATCTGGCGCGGATCGAAATAGAGGGCGGCAACGGCAGTGAATTTCTGCGGGATACGGGGTGCGATCACCGCGCCGGCGGCGGCACCGACGAGGCAAAGACCGGCAATGATCAGGCGCCGGCTCCAGACGGCAGCGACCGCAGATCTGATATCCAGCAATGGTCCGGCGGCAGGTGCCTGCTCGACCACAGGTTCGGGCGCGGACGGGGGTTCGGAGGCGGCAGGAATATCGCGGCGTGACGCTTCGGCGGGACGACTTTCCGACGCTGTCCCGCGAACCGGAAGAGGATCGGGCTCGGGGGGCGGTGGAAGCGGAACGAAATCGGTCGGCCGGATGATCGGGCTGCGCGCACGGGTGCCTTCAGGCGCAGGCTGAGACGACTCATAACTGCGCCAGGCAGGCAAGCGGCTCACCCTGTTCCCGTCATACTGATTCATAGACACCGCATCCACCCGGCGAGAAAGCATGGCCGAGACAGAGCGACTTTAGAAATTCTTAGCTAACGGACCGTTAAGATGCCGGCATCGAAGCCGACGTGGCGACCTGCCGCGACCCGCGAGGATAGCCATGAAACGGAAAAGACTGCTGCAGAGGCTGCTGCTTGCCGCCGTCACGGCCAGTTCGTCCACCGCCCATGCCGCTGACGTGCCACTCTGCTATTATGGCGTCAATCTCTCCGGGGCCGAATATGGCGAGCGTGGCGGGGTCTACGGCACGAACTACACCTACCCAACCGAAGAAACGATCAGCTATTTCGCTGAGAAGGGCATGACGATCATCCGTCTGCCCTTCCGCTGGGAGCGGCTGCAGCCGAGACTTGGCGCACGGCTCGACGATGATGAACTGCGGCGCCTGAAGGATGCGGTCGCACTGGTTCGCAAGCACAAGATGAACGTGCTGCTCGATCCGCATAATTTCGGTTATTACGACAAGAACCAGATCGGCAAGCCACCGGCGACGAATGCAGCCTTTGCCGATTTCTGGGCTCGGCTTTCCATCGAATTTGCCAATCAGGACGGCGTGCTTTTCGGGCTGATGAACGAGCCGCATGACATTCCCGCGACCGATTGGCTGAAAGCCGCCAACGCCGCGATCCGCGGCATTCGAGCGGTCGGCGCGCGCAATCTCATCCTCGTTCCCGGTACGGCCTGGAGCGGAGCTGCAAGCTGGGAAACCGATGTGATCGGCGGCGCGAACGGAACCGTCATGCTCGGCGTGCGTGATCCGCTCGATTTCTACGCCTATGAATTCCATCAGTATCTCGACGCGGATTCCTCCGGCACGCACGAGACCTGCGAGGGCACAAACGCCGCGATCGATGCCGTCAGCAATGTGACTGCGTGGCTGAAGAAGAACGGTAAACGCGGCTTTCTCGGCGAGTTCGGCGCGTCTGCAAATGCGGATTGCCTCGATGGCCTGAAGACCATGCTCACCACCATGTCCGACAATAGCGATGCGTGGATCGGCTTCTCCTACTGGGCGGCTGGCGAATGGTGGCCGGCCAACGAACCTTTCAACGTGCAGCCGCGTGACGCGCCCGAGCGCCCGCAGATGCGCCTGCTTCAGCAAATGGTTGCCAAACAAGCGCCCGTCTGCGCAGCGGTAAAGCCTGCGGGGAAGTGACATGGCAGCAATTGGAGAGACAAGCACGAGATTCGAAACGGTTGCTCATGCGGCCAGTCCGGCTTCGCGTCTCGATTACCCTGTTCTGATCCTCGGGCTGCTCTCGGTTCTCTACAACGGCATCCTGGCCTTCATAAACCACAATGTCATGCCGCTTTCGTTGACGCATGTGGCGGCCAGCGAAGGCCTGATCATGGCGAGCGCGATCATCTACATCCTGCGCAAGGGCATCTATGAGGAAGACCTTCCGGCCTTTCTGTTCATGCTCTTCACGCTGATCGTGACGATCTATGTCAGCGCGCTCAACCGGATGGCCTTTATCGATCATTTCCGCAATGTGCTGATCATCTTCTGCTTCACGGGGCTTGGTGGCTGGTGCAACGAGCGGACGCTGAAGCTGATCTTCCGGGTGGCCTGCTTCATGGTACTGCTTTTCCTGATCTTCGAGATCATCAGCGTGCCCTTCTATGTCAGCATCGTGCACCCATCCGACTATTTCGCCAACACACGCGGGCTGAAGCCGCTCAGCTTCAACACGACGGGCCTGTTCCAGAATGCGCTTGGCTTTCCAGGTCGATTCTCCTTCGGCATCATCGACCATCGTTCGTCATCGATCTTTCTGGAACAGGTATCGCTTGCCAATTTCTGCGGCGTGATCGCGATCTACCTTATTTCGATGTGGGATAGGTTGACACGGGTCGATCGGGCTCTGGCCATAGCGACGGCGCTCCTGATCCTGACGACAAACGACACCCGCACGATGCTGATCTTCTGCATCTGCTGTATCGGCGGCTATTTCGTCTTTCCGAAAATTCCCAAGGTCTTCAATCTGGCACTGATGCCGCTCATCGTTTGCGCCGGCTTCCTTGTCTACATGAAGGACCCCAATGCGATCGGCGACAACTTCACCGGCCGTATCAATCTGACGATGAAGAAACTGATAGATCTCGATCCGCTGGCGATCCTCGGGCTTTCGGTCGATAAAGTCGCCGAATTCGCCGACAGCGGCTATGTCTATCTCGTCTATGGCGCGACGATCTTCGGCGTCATCGCCTTCTGGCTCTTCGTCTGCCTGTTCCCGGCGGGCACAAGCCCGGCACAAAGACGCTGCGCGCATTCACTTTCTCTTTTCATTTTTCTGAATATGATGATCGGAGGAACGGCAATCTTCTCCATGAAGATCGCCGGCCTTCTCTGGCTTGTCATCGGGTTCATGCGTTTCCGCGACACGCCACGCATCCGGCAGGGTCGTCCGGCAAATGTACTGAGTTGACGAAGCGGGCTACCCGACGGGCGATCCGCGGGAGCCTGTGGGAGCAAGACACCAGATGCTTGTCCAGCTGCAATATCTGCGTGCCATAGCGGCGCTGATGGTCGTTTACTTCCATGCCATCCTGCAGCTTGCCAAGGTCAATCCCGCCGTCGACGCGACCTCGTTCATCTATGGCGAAACGGGTGTCGATATCTTCTTCGTGCTCAGCGGCTTCGTGATGTGGCTGACCACCAGCGGACGAAACATGACGCCGGTCGATTTCGCCCGCAAGCGCGTCAAGAGGATCGTGCCGCTCTATTGGCTGGCGACGCTGTTTTCGGCAACTGTGGCGCTTATCGCACCGTCGCTTCTCAAATCAACGGTCTTCGATCTGCCGCATCTGATGGCCTCGCTGCTCTTCATGCCGTGGATCAACCCGGTCGACCCGACAATGATCGCGCCTGTCATCGTGCCCGGCTGGACGCTGAATTACGAGATGTTCTTCTATTTCGTCTTCGCGCTGCTATTGCCGATCCGCGAGGATTATCGCCTGCCGGCCCTCTTCGGTGCCTTTGCAGCCATCCTGATCGTCTGCCATCTGCTGCCGGAAACGACCGCCACCAAATTCTACGGCGAGCCGATCATCCTCGAATTCCTGGCCGGCGTGGCACTCGGCTGGCTCTATCGCCAGAAACTCCTGCTGCCGCAACGCTGGGCCTGGGTTCTGCTGGCCGTCGGCTTTGCCTTCCTGTTCATCAACGAGGATCTGGTGCGGCCGGACGACCGTTATTATGGCTGGGGCATACCGGCGATATTCATCGTCTACAGCGCTATTTCCATCGACTTTTCGAAATTGCCCTTTGTCCGCTGGCTCAACTATCTCGGCGACGCCTCTTACGAAATCTACATCACGCATGCCTTCACGCTGGCGTTTCTCAGAATTATCGCCAACCACTTCCCGATCGGTGCGCTTCAGCAGCCTGTTATTTTCGTGATCCTTTGCCTCGTGCTCTCTTCCATCGTGGGGGCGATCATTCACGAAATCATTACCCCGCGCAGAAAAGTCCGGGTTGCCAGCCGGCCGGCCATTTGACGTCAAAACGTCAGAAGGCGAGGACGGGCTTTCCGACGGCGCAGGCAGAACGGAATCCCGCGCGGCGTGTCATAAGCTTGCGGTCATGAAAGCAAATGCCGCAGGCGTGAAAGTTCGGCTTGCAATTTGTTGCAGAAATGAAAGCTTGCCGGCCTGTTCGCGGCCGCAGCTTTGATCTAAGCACGGCCGACGGCTGAGAAGAGGGAGAGGACATGACGGACTACGTATTGACGGTTTCCTGCAAGTCGACGCGCGGCGTCGTAGCGGCGATTTCGACTTATCTCGCCGAAAAGGGTTGCAACATCATCGACAGTTCGCAGTTCGACGACCTCGACACAGGCAAGTTCTTCATGCGCGTCAGCTTCATCTCCGAAGAGGGCGCCACCCTTGCGGAGATCAAGGAAGGCTTCAAGCCGATCTACGAGAAGTTCGAAATGGATGCGGAAGTGCATGACGGCAGCGAGCGCCTGAAGGTGCTGCTGATGGTCTCCCGTTTCGGCCACTGTCTCAACGACCTGCTCTACCGCTGGAAGATCGGTGCTTTGCCGATCGATATCGTCGGCGTCGTTTCCAACCATTTCGACTATCAGAAGGTCGTGGTGAACCACGACATTCCCTTCCACCACATCAAGGTAACGAAGGAAAACAAGCCGCAGGCCGAGGCCCAACTCCTTGATCTCGTCGAGCAGACCGGCACGGAACTCGTCGTTCTCGCGCGCTACATGCAGGTCCTGTCGGATGCGATGTGCCGGAAGATGTCCGGCCGCATCATCAACATCCACCATTCCTTCCTGCCGAGCTTCAAGGGCGCCAATCCTTACAAGCAGGCCTATGAGCGCGGCGTAAAGCTGATCGGCGCGACGGCGCACTATGTGACGGCCGATCTCGACGAAGGCCCGATCATCGAGCAGGATACGGCGCGCATTACCCATGCGCAGAGCGCTGAAGACTATGTCTCGATCGGCCGCGACGTCGAAAGCCAGGTTCTGGCGCGCGCCATCCATGCGCATATCCACCGCCGCGTCTTCCTCAACGGCAACCGCACCATCGTCTTCCCCGCAAGCCCCGGAAGCTACGCCTCCGAACGCATGGGTTGAGACAAAGAACACACTTCCCCTAAATCCGCGGCTGGCGCAATCTTCCGTTGCTTGTCGGCAAGTGCTTGATTATCTGTTTCATTAGGTAATCGAATCATGCCGCGGAGGGGTGCCATGACCGACGAAGCGCTTGTTGACCGCATGGCGCTGCCGCGCCCCGATGTTACCGCTTCCGAGGCCGCGGATATCCTCCTTACCCATTACGGGCTTTCCGGCACGCTGTCCGAACTCGGCAGCCAACAGGACCGCAACTACCGGCTCGACACGGAAGACGGCCGCTATGTGTTGAAGATCTGCCATGCCGCCTACGCGACCGAGGAACTCGAAGCGCAGAATGCCGCGATCCACCATTTGCGCGCCAAGGCGGATGCGCCCCGTGTTCCCAATGTGATAGCGTCCACCGAGGGGCAGGAGATCGTTTCCGTCAGCGTGCGGGAGCAGGATTATCAGGTCCGTTTGCTGGAATATCTCGAAGGCGAAGGCCTGACGCACCGTGCCTATCTGGCGCCTGCCTCGGTCGCGGCGCTCGGCGCGCTCTGCGCGCGGCTGGCCGAGGCGCTTGCCGATTTCACCCATCCCGGACTCGACCGCAGCCTGCAATGGGACCTGCGCCGCGCCGGACCCGTGGCCGTGCAACTGCTTTCCTCGATTACCGACAGCGTCGCGCGCGACAGAATCGCCAAGACGATGGTCATGGCCGTGCGCCGCATCCAGCCGCTTGCGCCGTCGCTGCGGCTTCAGGCGGTTCATCACGACGTGACGGGTGATAATGTCGTCAGCCGCCCTGATGTGCATGGGCGGCCTGTTCCTGACGGCGTGATCGATTTCGGCGACATCATCCGCGGCTGGCTGGTCGGCGATCTTGCCGTGACCTGCGCCTCGCTGCTGCATCAGGCAGACGGCGATCCCTTTTACATACTGCCGGCCGTGAAGGCCTATCACGAGATTTATCCGTTGACCGAGGGAGAGCTGAAAGCACTCTGGCCGCTCATCGTGGCGCGCGCCGTCATCCTCGTCGCCAGCGGCGAGCAGCAGATCGCGATCGATCCTGATAATGACTATGTCAGAGGCAATCTGGAGGGCGACCGGCGCATCTTCCATACGGCGATGTCCGTACCGTTCGAGCTGATGGAAGCGGCGATCCTGAAAGCGGCCGGTCTCGATATTGCCCGTGCCGATACGACGGACTGGCAGCCGCTCCTGCCTGACATCGATCCCGCAGCCATCGCCTATGTCGATCTCGGCGTGCAGAGCCCGCATTTTTCCGATGGCAACTGGCTCACGACCGACATGGACTGGCGGCTTCTTGCCCGCGCAGCAACGGAAACGGGAGCAGCAGCAACGCGCTACGGCGAATATCGCCTGTCCCGCACTGGCCTGCACCATGCAAAAGCCCAGGCGACCTATGCTCTGCATATGGATATCTGCCTTGCTGCGGGCAGCATCGTTGCCGCGCCTTTTGCCGGCCGGATCACCTGGTACGACCAGCATCTGGTCCTCACAGGCGCCGATATGAAGCTGCATATCGACGGCATCGAACTTTCAGTCGATGACGGCAGCGAGGTCGCCGCCGGTCAGGCGCTCGGCACGGTCTCCGGCGAGACGTCCTCACTCGGCGGATTGCGCCTGCAGCTTTGCAGCATCGCCGGCTTCGAGCCGCCGCTCTTTTCGACACCGCAACAAGCCGGGGCGTGGTCCGCGCTCTGCCCCTCGCCTTCGGTGCTGCTCGGACCGGGCGCCGATGCGCCAAAACCCGAAACGGCAGCGCTTCTCGAGCTGCGGCAGGCGCATTTCGCCAGTCCGCAGAAGAATTACTACGCACACCCACCGCAGATCGAGCGCGGCTGGAAGGAGCATCTTTTCGATGTCGAGGGGCGCGCCTATCTCGACATGGTCAACAACGTCACGATCCTCGGGCATGGCCATCCACGCATGGCGGAAGCGATCGGCCAGCAATGGCTGATGCTGAACACCAATTCGCGCTTCCATTATGCCGCCGTCGCAGAATTCTCCGAGAGCCTTGCCTCCTTGGCACCCGATGGCTTGGATGCGGTGTTTCTCGTCAACAGCGGCTCGGAAGCCAACGATCTGGCGTTGCGGCTTGCCTGGGCGCATAGCGGCCGACGCAACATGGTCTGCCTGCTGGAGGGCTATCATGGCTGGTCGGTGGCAAGCGACGCAGTCTCCACCTCCATCGCCGACAATCCGCAGGCGTTGACGACACGGCCGGACTGGGTTCATGCTGTCGTTTCGCCCAACACCTATCGCGGCCCCTTCCGCGGGCCGGAGTCGACGGCGGATTATCTCGGCACCGTGATGCCGGTGCTGGAGGCCATCGATGCCAAAGGTGAGGGGCTGGCCGGTTTCATCGCCGAATCGGTCTATGGCAATGCCGGCGGTATTCCGTTGCCCGACGGCTATCTGACAGAGGTCTACCGGCAGGTGCGCGAACGCGGCGGTCTCTGCATCGCCGACGAGGTGCAGGTGGGCTATGGGCGGCTCGGCCATTATTTCTGGGGCTTCGAGCAGCAAGGCGTCGTGCCCGATATCATCACCATCGCCAAGGGCATGGGCGACGGCCACCCGCTCGGCGCCGTCATCACGACGAAAGAGATTGCCGCTTCGCTGGAGAAGGAAGGCTATTTCTTCTCCTCGGCCGGCGGCAGCCCGGTCAGCTGCGTTGCCGGCATGACGGTTCTCGATGTCATGGCCGAGGAGCGTCTGCAGGACAATGCCCGGGAGGTGGGCGACCATCTGAAGGGGCGGCTGGCGGCACTCATCGACCGCTATCCGATTGTGGGCGCCGTGCATGGCATGGGCCTCTATCTCGGCCTCGAATTGGTGCGCGACAGAGTGACGCTGGAGCCGGCGAGCGAAGAGACGGCGGCGATCTGCGACCGGCTCTTGGAACTCGGTGTCATCATGCAGCCGACGGGTGATCACCTGAATGTGTTGAAGATCAAGCCACCGCTCTGCCTGAGCCAACAAAGTGCTGATTTCTTCGTCGACATGCTGGAAAAGGTGCTTCAGGAAGGCTGGTAGACGGGGAAGTTCGGGCATTAACGAATTCGATCTTTTCGAGGCTTTTCGATTTTTAACGAAACACCCCATTGCCGGAATCAAACCGACTTCCTATGTCTGCCTCGGCGATTTCGAGGCGTCTCGAACCGTCACATTGATTGCACGAAGGCGTGATAGAATTTTTCCTGCAAGTTAAAATGTGATGGAATGAAATTTTTCGGATCGTCGAGATTTTGACACGTTTCGGAATATGTTTCTTATAGACCATCAGATATTCTCTACCAAGTTTGTAGATTATAGAAATGGTCTTTCACCGGCCCCCGGGCTCTTCGGGGACCTCGCAAGTGCAACGCCAACGCAAGGAACGAGACATGGTTGATTTCGAAATTCTCGCCGTACTGCCTGGGCGATCTGTGCTTGGCAATGACCGTCCGGGCGCCCTCTCCCGCCCGAACTGTCGAATGTGACATTCGTCCCCCTTTCAACGGTACCAGACAAGTCAATTCGCCATAGCCTGCGCATCCGCGCGGCAGGAGTTCTATGTAATGAAAAAAGAAGTTATCGAATATGCAGGCATCCCGGTCGGGATCGTCATTCCGGATGAAGACCGGCTGAAATTCATCGCCGTCAAATTCCATGTCCATGACCTCGACGAGCAGCATTTCAGCTCGCCCGCCGAGGTGAAGCTGGCCATTCACGATCTGATGACCCGCCGCCACCCGAAGCCCCTTCATGCCTGATGCGGAACGCGGCTTCGACACCATGGAGAATTTCCGACCGGCCCGGCAAAACGGGCCGGTCTTGTTTTTTACCAGTCTTGTCTTTTAAACGCATTTGACTTCCTATCGGCGCGCTTCCCTTCAAGACAGGAGCCCGCGCTTGTCCGATCTTCTCAATCTCCTCACCGATATCGAAGGTGTCTCCGTCGGCCACGCAACCAACCTCTCGCTTGGTTCCGGAGTCACGGCCATCGTCTTCGATGAACCGGCAGTCGCCTCCGGCAGCGTGCTCGGCGGTGCGCCAGGCGGGCGCGATACAGCGCTGCTCGACCCTTCCATGGTGGTCGATGCCGTTGACGCCTTCGTGCTGTCAGGCGGATCGGCCTTCGGCCTCGACGCGGCAGGCGGTGTGCAGGCGGGATTGCGGGAGATGGGACGCGGATTTCAGGTCGGCCCAGTTCGTATCCCGATCGTACCTCAGGCGATCCTGATGGATCTGCTGAATGGCGGCGACAAGGACTGGGGCGTGCATTCGCCCTATCGCGAGATGGGCTATGAGGCCGTGAAGGCCGCCCGCAAGGGTGCCTTCGATCTCGGTACTGTCGGTGCCGGCACGGGGGCAACGACCGCGACCTTCAAGGGCGGGATCGGCTCGGCAAGCGCCGTCAGCAGCGCCGGGCATCGCATCGCAGCCATTGTCGCCGTCAACGCCGTCGGTACAGCGACAATCGGCGAAGGCCCGCATTTCTGGGCGGCCCCCTTCGAGCAGAATGGAGAATTCGGCGGGCTCGGCATGCCCAGCGAAATCGATCATCAACTGCGGCTCAAGAGCGTGAAAACGACAGCCACGACGATCGGCGCTGTGGTCACCAACGCATCGCTGATCAAGGCCGAGGCACACCGGCTTTCCGTTGCCGCCCATGATGGGCTCGCGCGTGCAGTGCTGCCCGCCCACCTGCCGCTCGACGGCGATACGATTTTTGCGGCTTCCACCGGCAAACACAAGCGCAACGACATGGCAAGCCTGATGGAATTGTGCCATCTGGCCGGGATCGTCATGGCGCGGGCAATCGCACGCGGCGTCTACGAGGCCACGGCGCTTCCGGTACCGGGCGCGCAGATGGCGTGGCGCGACCGCTATACGGCCGGGCGCTGATTGCCTAGATTACATAAAAGAGCCTGACGGCGGAGAACGGGTGAATGCAGATTCGGGCGCTGATGTATTTTGACGAGCTGGTGCGAACCAACTCCATGCGCCAGGCAGCCGAAAACCTGAATGTCGCGCCGACGGCGATCAGCCGGCAGATCGAGAACCTCGAATACCACTTCGGCGCGCCCCTGGTCGAACGCAGTGCCCGCGGTGTGAAGCTGACGGCTGCCGGGGAACTGCTGGCAGCACGCGCCGGCCGCACGCTGCGCGAGCTCGACCATGTGCAGCAGCTGATCGAGGACTTGAAGGGCCTGCAGCGCGGCCGTGTCAACATTTATGCGAACGGTGCGACGGTCGCTAATCTGCTTGCGCCGGCGCTCGCCGAATTCAGCCTGAAATATCCGAAGCTGCGCTTTGCCGTGACGATCACCAGCGCACGGGCAGCCATCGAAGCCGTCAACAGCGCGGAAGCCGATATTGCTGTGACGCTGTTTGCGCCGCCGATGTCCGGCACCAAGGTGCGGCTGCGCTCGGAAATCGCCTATGATCTCATCACCGCGCCGAACCATCCCGCAGCGTCGCGGCCGGATATTCCGCTCAAGGAGCTGGCCGAATATGCATTGGCGCTGCCCGATCAATCCTTCGGTTTCCGCCAGGCCTTCGACGCGCTCTTCGAGAAGGAAGGGCTGAGCCTCGATCCGGTCTTCGTGACGAGTTCTCTCGAAATGCTCAAAGAACTGGTATTGAGCGGCGCGGCGGTAACGCTGCTGCCGGCGCTGACCGTTCGCCGCGAAATCGAGGCCGGGCAGCTCTGCGCCATTCCCCTTGCCGGCAAGACCGGCATCCGCACGCATGTCGATCTCTGCGTGGCGCCCGACCGGCAGCTTTCCTTTGCCGCAACGAAGCTTCTCGATTTCATCGAACGCTTCATGCGCGAACGCGCCAACCGCAGGGCGGGAAGCAAAGAGTAGACCCACGGGCTTGCATTGGGCCAAGAATTACGGTGTAGCTTTTTCGGCTACACTGAGCACACAAAATCGTCATTGTGTGTGCACTGCCGTGGTGTCACTCTATGCGCAAAAGGGTTCCGCCGAACAGCGGAACCAAACAGGGGAACAGGATGATCAAGGTTTCGCTCGCGCCGTCGGCGCGCCTCATGCGGCGTCTTTCGATGGGCGCTGCGCTTTCCGCCGGCATTATGATGCTGGCGCTGACGCCCGCGGAAGCCGCCAAGACCACGCTCAGTCTCGGCATGAGCGTCGAGCCGACCGGACTCGACCCGACGATTGCCGCCCCCGTCGCCATCGGCCAGGTGACCTGGCAAAATATCTTCGAAGGGCTGGTCAGGATTGACGAGACCGGCAAGGTGCAGCCGCAGCTCGCCAAGAGCTGGGAGATTTCCCCTGATGGCCTGACCTATACGTTCAAGCTGCAGAGCGGCGTGAAATTCCATGATGGCGAGGCCTTTGATTCCGCCGCCGCAAAATTCGCCCTCGACCGCGCCCGCGGCAAAGATTCCGTCAATCCGCAAAAGCGCTTCTTCGCGTCGATCGCGTCCATCGACACGCCCGATGCCGAAACGCTGGTGCTGCATCTCTCCACCCCGACCGGCAGCCTGATCTACTGGCTCGGCTGGCCGGCCTCTGTCATGGTCGGGCCGAAATCTGCCGATAACGATAAGACGACGCCTGTTGGTACCGGGCCGTTCAAATTTTCCGCCTGGGCCAAGGGCGACCACGTGGAACTGGTCAAGAATGACGATTACTGGAACAAGGATGGTAGCGCCAAGCTCGACAAGGTGACCTTCCGCTTCATCAACGATCCTCAGGCACAGGCGGCGGCACTGAAATCCGGCGATCTCGACGCCTTTCCGGAATTTGCCGCACCGGAGCTGATGAGTTCCTTCGATGGCGATGCGCGTCTTGCGACCAAGGTCGGAAATACCGAACTCAAGGTCGTTGCCGGCATGAACAATGCACGCAAGCCGTTCGACAACAAGCGCGTACGCCAGGCCCTGATGATGGCGATCGACCGCCAGACCGTCATCGATGGTGCCTGGTCCGGCCTGGGCACGGCCATCGGCAGCCACTATACCCCGAACGATCCCGGTTATCAGGACATGACGGGCGTGCTGCCTTATAATGTCGAAAAGGCCAAGGCACTGCTTACTGAGGCCGGTTATCCCAACGGCTTCACCTTCACGATCAAATCACCGCAGATGGCCTATGCGCCGCGCAGCGCACAGGTGATGCAGGCCATGTTGGCCGAGATCGGCGTGACGATGAATATCGAGCCCACGGAATTCCCGGCGAAGTGGGTGAAGGATGTCATGACCAGCCGTGACTACGACATGACGATCGTCGCCCATGCCGAACCGATGGACATCGATATCTATTCGCGCGATCCCTATTACTTCAACTACAAGAATCCGGCCTTCAACGATCTCATGAAGAAGGTGCAGGAAACGACCGATCCAGCCGAGCAGGCGAAGTTTTACGGCGAAGCGCAGAAGATTCTCGCCGAGGACGTGCCGGCGCTCTACCTTTTCGTCATGCCTAAACTCGGCGTCTGGGACAAGAAGCTGAAGGGCCTGTGGGAGAACGAGCCGATCCCCTCCAACGTTCTCAGCAACGTTTCCTGGGAAGAGTAAGGATCGAGGGCGGGTGGCGGCTGACAGGGTGCCGAAGACGATATGATCGCACTGCTTTCCCGCCGCCTTGCCGGCCTAGTCCTTACCCTTCTCGTCGTTTCGCTTGTGATCTTCGCCGTCATGGATCTGCTGCCGGGCGATCCCGCCTCGATCATGCTCGGCACCTCGGCAAGCCCGGAGACACTGGCAGCGTTGCGGCATGAGCTCGGCCTCGACCAGCCGCTCATCCTGCGTTACGGCCAATGGCTCGCCGGCGTCTTCTCCGGCAATCTCGGGCAGTCCTACACCTACGGCGTACCGGTCGCCGGGCTGATCGTCGAGCGGTTGGCCGTGACGCTGCCGCTCGCGTTGATCGCCATCGTACTGTCGGTGCTGATTGCACTGCCGCTCGGCGTGCTGGCAGCGGCGCGGCGGGGTGGCATCCTTGATGCGATCGCCACGATCTTCTCGCAGATCAGCATCGCCGTGCCGGCCTTCTGGGTGGCGCTGCTGCTCATCATCCTGTTCTCCACAACGCTCGGGCTGATGCCGGCAGGCGGTTTTCCGGGATGGGACGCCGGGCTTCTGCCGGCGCTGCAGGCGCTGCTGATGCCGGCAGTGGCGCTGGCGCTGCCGCAGGCCGGCGTTCTCACGCGCGTCGCACGGTCTGCGGTGCTCGACACCATGCATGAGGATTTCGCGCGTACCGCCGTCGCCAAGGGGCTGCCGCAAAGCACCGTGCTCTGGCGGCATATCGTGCCGAATGCGCTGGTACCGATCCTGACCATTCTCGGGCTGCAATTCACCTTTCTTGTCGCTGGCGCGGTGCTGGTCGAAAACGTCTTCAACCTGCCGGGGCTGGGGCGGCTTGCCTTTCAGGCCCTGTCGCAGCGCGACATCGTCGTCATGCAGGATGTCGTGTTGTTCTTCGCAGGCCTCGTCATCGTCATGAACTTCATCGTCGATCTCTCCTATCTCGTGATCGACCCGCGCATGCGAAAGGCAGCATGATGGCACCCATCGTTTCCTCCGCCTTTGTCCGGCGTCGCCGAAGCTTCCGATTTAGCCGGCGAAAGAACCTGATCGCCGGCATCGGTATCGTCGGCTTTCTGGCTGCCATTGCCTTGCTATCGCTGTTCTGGACACCGCTGCCGCCGGCGAAGATGCAGATCATTCACAAGCTGCAGCCGCCGCTTGCCTTCGGCCTGCTCGGCACGGACCAGTTCGGCCGTGATGTGCTCTCTATGCTGATGGTCGGGTGCTGGAATTCGCTGTCCATCGCCATCAGCGCGGTCGCCATCGGCGGCACGCTTGGTTCGATCGCCGGTGTTTCCGCGGCGGCCATCCGCGGCCCCTGTGAGGCGCTGCTGATGCGCGCCTGCGACGTGATCTTTGCGCTGCCGCCGATCCTTTCCGCCATGATACTCGGTGCATTTCTCGGGCCGGGACGCTTTACCGCCATCGCGGCCATCGCCGTCTTCATGATACCGGTCTTTGCACGCGTGACGCTCGCTACCTCCCTGCAGGCCTGGAGCCGCGACTATGTGCTGGCGGCGCAGGCGATCGGCAACAGCCGCTTCACGATCTCGGTGCGGCATGTGCTGCCTAACATCATGAGCCAGATCATCGTGCATGCGGCGATCCAGCTCGGCCTCGCGATCCTGACCGAGGCCGGCCTTTCCTTCCTCGGCCTCGGCATGGCGCCGCCCGCGCCGACCTGGGGACGCATGCTGGCGGATGCCCAGACCTTCCTTTCGCTTGCTCCGTGGCTGGCAATCCTGCCCGGCCTTGCCATCGCGCTCACCGTCTTCGGCTTCAACATGCTGGGTGACGGATTGCGCGATCTGTTCGACCCGCGCGAAGCGAGCCGCTGATGTCCTCCCAAGACAAACCGCCCGAAAGATCAGACCATGCCAGATACCGATTTCACCATCCGCGAACTCAGGCGGCGCTTCGCTGACAAAAGCCTCTCGCCGCTCGAATACTGGCTCGCGCTCGAAAAGCATATCGATGCCTGGGAGCCTTCGATCGCAGCGCTTTATCTCTATGATCCGGAAGCAGCGCGCGAGCAGGCAATGGCATCGGGCGAGCGCTGGATGAAAGGTGAAACGCTCGGACCGCTCGACGGCATTCCTGTTACCCTCAAGGAATTGATCGCCACCAAGGGACATCCGGTGCCGCTCGGCACGAAGGCGGTCGAGTTGAAGCCAGCGGAAGCGGATGCGCCGGCAGCGGCGCGGCTGCGGGAGGACGGTGCCGTCATCTTCGCCAAAACCACCTGCCCCGACTACGGCATGCTGTCGTCGGGTCTTTCGAGCTTCCATCATCTGAGCCGCAACCCGTGGGACATCACACAGAACCCCGGCGGCTCCAGCGCCGGTGCCTCGGCGGCGGCTGCTGCCGGCTACGGACCGCTGCATATCGGCACGGATATTGGCGGTTCTGTGCGCCTGCCGGCCGGCTGGACTGGTGTGTTCGGCTTCAAGCCGAGCCATGGGCGCATTCCAGTTGACCCCTATTATGTCGGTCGCTGCGCGGGACCGATGACCCGGACGGTGGAGGATGCCGCTTATTCGATGGCAACCCTTTCCCGCCCCGACTGGCGCGACGGCACCAGTCTGCCGCAGAATGATTTCGACTGGATGAATCTTGCTATCGATCTCAGCGGCATGCGGATCGGACTGATGCTCGATGCGGGCTGCGGCCTGGCTGTCGATGATGATGTGAAGATTGCCGTCGAGCAGGCCGCGAAACTCTTCGAGAAGGCGGGTGCGACGATCGTTTCCGCAGGGCCGGTGCTGACACGGACCATGCTCGATGGGCTCGACGATTTCTGGCGTGCGCGTTTCTGGGGCGACATTGCCGGGCTGAGCGAGGAGCGCCGCGAAACGATCCTGCCCTATATCTACGAATGGGCGAAGGGCGGTGCCGATGTCAGCGGCGTGGATGCCGTCAAGGGTTTCAATCAGACGATCGAAATGCGCAAGACCTGTGGCCGGCTTTTCACCGAGGTCGATGCGGTGTTGTCACCGACCAATCCGGTCGTCTCCTATCCGGCCGAATGGCCCTCTCCGACCAACGATCCGAAGCTGCCCTTCGAGCACATCGCCTTCACGGTGCCGTGGAACATGTCGGAACAGCCGGCGTCGTCCATCAATTGCGGCTTCTCGAAGGGCATGCCGATCGGCCTGCAGATCGTCGGACCACGCTTCGACGACATGCGGGTGCTGAAACTCTCGAAAGCATTCGAGGATTGGACGGGCGGCATCAAGGACTGGCCAAAGCCGCCGACCGTCCGAAAGCAATCTCAGAACGGGCGCCGATAGCCGGTCGGCTGTTCGTAGAGCCAGCCGATGCGCTTGACGGCAGCGTCGAAATTCTCACGCGCCACGGTCATCGTGTGACCGTTGGCGTGGATGATGGTTTCGGGATCTTCGAAGATGGCGACGTGCCCCTTCCAGAAGACCAGATCGCCGCGGCGTACATCTGAGCGCTCGATCGGCTCGCCAAGGCCAGCCGCCTGCATATCGGTATCGCGCGGCGCGCTTCTGCCGGTCATCTGCAGCGCAAGCTGGATGAGGCCGGAGCAATCGATGCCAAGGCCGGAGCGGCCGCCCCAGAGATAGGGTGTTTCCAGGAAGCGGGCAGCGATATCGACGTAGTCCTGGCCATCCAACGCTCCAAGCGGCTGGAGATGCTTGGAGAAGATCGCCGTGCCGTCATTGAGCACCAGATAGCGATTGCCGCGCGCTTCCGTTTCGCCTGATATATGGACACGACTGCCCATCGACAGCACTGTCTTATACGGTTTGCGCAATTCCGGTTCGGGATAGAGGAAGGTGCGCTGCGGAACGACGATATGTGTCGGAGCCGGCACCGCTTCGGCGATCGCCTGTTCGGGCAGGTAGCCGACATAGCCGTCGGATGTGGCCTTGACCCAGCACCAGCCATCAGCACGATCGAAGACCGTAACGTCCTCGCCGAAAAGCAGCTCCGTATCAATACCACGGGCAAGATCCGGCTGCGGACGCAAGGCAATGACCGGAACGCAGACGCGCGCCGGCGTGCCGCTCACAAAGCGCGTCGCTTCGACCTTGCCTTCAAGGCCGGCTTCCGCGAGATCCGGGCGATAAGCGTGAAGGCGGCGGTCGAGCATCGTCATGGAATTCCTTTCAAATGGGCCGTTCAGTCGGGGGCCTTTCAGACCGGAAGCTTGCGGCCCTGCTCGCGCACGAGATCGCCGAGCTTTTCGAGATAGAGCGCGCCGCCAACGGTGCGCTTGATGATGACATTGCGCCGGTCGGCATCGTCACGAACGCGATCGACGAGGCCCATCTCGCCCATCGTATCCAGCGCCCGGGTGATGACCGGTTTCGTCACGTTCAGCGTCGCGGCCAGCCCGCGCACGGTATGCGGCGGCGGCACGAGATAGATATGCAGCAGGATCGCCATCTGGCGCAACGTCAAATCTCTGTTGTCGTGACGGACTTGGTCGAGCGCCACGCCGTGCCAGAGGCCAAGCGCCTGTGAGGCGGTCAGTTCAATCGGCACGGCCCCTCCGGAAAATCGTTACGCTAACGTTTCATTTTCCGGCAATTGACCCGCGCAAGCAAGAGGCGGCACAGAATGCCGCCTCGCAAGGTGAATAAAATTTTAACGACCGGCTCAGCGGACGCTCTGGCGAATATGATGGTAGAGCGCACGGATGGCCTGCGCCTCGCCGCCTCCAGGCGAATGTGCGCGCTCGTTCGGCGCCCAGCCGTAGATATCGAAATGCGCCCAGCTCTTTGCTTTGCCGACGAACCGCTTCAGGAACAGTGCTGCAGTGATCGCACCGGCCATGCCGCCTGCCGGAGCATTGGTGATATCGGCGAACTTGGTGCGGATGTCCTTCTCGTAGCCAGCGTAAAGCGGCAGGCGCCAGAGCGGATCGTCCGTCTCGAGACTTGATTCCATCAGGTCTTGCGCGAGGTTCTCATCATCAGTGAAGAAGGGCGGCAGATCTGGGCCGAGGGCAACGCGGGCAGCACCCGTCAGGGTCGCCATGTCGATCAGCAGATCGGGCTCTTCCTCGTCGGCATAGGCGAGTGCGTCGGCCAAAATCAGGCGGCCTTCGGCATCGGTGTTGTCGATCTGGACCGTCAGGCCCTTGCGGCTCTTGTAGATGTCGCCGGGGCGGAAGGCATTCGACGAGATGGAATTCTCGACGACCGGGACGATGACACGCAGATCGACCTTCAGCTTTGCATCCATGATCATGAGCGCGAGGCCCATGACGTTTGCAGCACCCCCCATATCCTTCTTCATCAAGAGCATGGAAGAAGCCGGCTTGATGTCGAGGCCGCCTGTATCGAAGCAGACGCCCTTGCCGACCAGCGTCACCTTGCGGTGGCCCTTCTTGCCCCAGCGCAGTTCCAGCAGGCGCGGCGCATCGGCACTGGCGCGGCCGACGGTATGGACCAGCGGGAAGTTCTCCTTCAGCAGGTCGTCACCAATGATGACCGACATCTCGGCCTTGTAGTGTGTTGCCAGGTCACGGAAAGCGGCTTCGAGCTGCTCCGGCCCCATATCGTTGGTCGGCGTATTGATGAGGTCGCGGGCAAGAAAGACGCCGGCGAGCTGGCGCTTGATTTCGTTGGCGTCGGCATCGCGCGGGATCATCAGCGTCGCGGCCGGGGATTTTTCGGACTTGTAACGATCGAAACGGTAGCTGCCGAGGCCGAAGCCGAGCGACAGGCGGTTTGCCGTCAGCGGCGCGGTCTCGATATGCCAGTCGCCGGCCGGCAGCGCGCGGGCGAGCTTGCCGGTGATGTAGGGCTGCTCCGACGGATTGGTGCCGAGACCGAAAAGCGCACCGCCGAGATGGCCGTCAGCCGTGGGGATCAGAAGCAGCGAACCGCTTTCCGCCTTGTAGCCGGCTTTGCGAGCCCAATCGAGCGCGATCGGATCGATGGTGCCGGTTTCGATATGGGCGGGCGTGACAGCGAAGATCGGCAGCGTCGTCCCGCCCTTGGTGTTGAAAGGGGTCGGTCTCTCGATGAACTGGAAGGGGGCCATGGTTGTCCTTGGAGGCGGGGGCAGAATCACTTCTTAACTGTCTGTTAGGGTTAACAGACTATTGCTGGAGCGAAGATTGCGTCAAACCTTTCCCTGTTCCGCTTTGAGGTCAGGCGCCGATTTCATTCAGGATCGCGCAATGCCCGTCTCGGCCTCCATTCCTCTCACGAAGCGTATTTTGCAGGGAACCGCGACTGCCGTCGTCATGCTGGCGCTTGCCGGCTGCTCGACGACGGCAAAGGACCGGATGACGACCGGCTCGATCCCGAAGCTCGACAGGCCGGTCGAGCAGATGGACGCCAATCAATTGCGGGCCGCCACCGACCGCGTCGGCCAGGCCTATGAGAAGAACCCGCGCGATCCCGTCAACGGCGTCAACTACGCCAATCTGCTGCGCATGAACGGACGCGACGCACAGGCGCTAGCCGTCATGCAGCAGGTCGCCATCGCCAATCCTGCCGACCGCAATGTGCTTGCCGCCTATGGCAAGGCGCAGGCAGCCGCGGGGCAGCTTCAGCAGGCGCTGGACACGATCGGCAGGGCGCAGACGCCAGACCGTCCCGACTGGCGGCTGATCTCGGCAGAAGGCGCGATCCTCGATCAGATGGGCAAGCCAAACGATGCGCGTCAGCGCTACCGCGATGCGCTCGACATCCAGCCGAACGAGCCGTCGATCCTTTCCAACCTCGGCATGTCCTATCTGCTGACGGGCGATCTGCGCACGGCGGAAACCTATCTTCGCTCGGCGGCAGGTCAGCCCTCCGCCGACAGCCGCGTGCGCCAGAACCTCGCCCTCGCCGTCGGGCTGCAGGGACGTTTTCCAGAGGCCGAGCAGATCGCGCGGCGCGAACTCTCGCCGCAGCAGGCCGATGCGAATGTCGCCTATCTGCGCGGCATGCTTTCGCAGCAGAATTCCTGGCAGAAGCTCGCGGCGAAAGACACGACGTCCGCCGCCGCCAGCAATACCAACTGAGTTATTTGCCGCTCAATCCGGACAGGATGAGACGCAGGCCGAGGCCAGCCATGACCGCGCCTGCGGCCCTGTCGATCCAGGCCTTGACAGCAATATAAACCTTGCGCGGGTGCTGGGCCGAAAAAGCGAGCGCGACGATCGCATACCATCCCGCTTCGACCAGGAAGACACCGACCGGCAGCGCCAGCAAAAGTTCCACCGGCACGGTCTTCGGCAGGAGTGCTGCAAAGATACTGGCGTAGACAACGATCGTTTTGGGGTTGCTCAATTGCGTCAGCATGGCCGCCGTGAAACTGCGCGCCGGCATGCTTTTGCCGGCGATATCGCCTGACAGCGCAAGCGGTTCGCTGGCGCCCTTCCAGATCGCAAAAGCAATGTAGATCAGGTAGGCACCGCCGGCGATCTTCAGCACGAGATAGAGCCACTCGAATTGCGAGAGCAGCGCAGTCAGGCCAGCGAGAGCGAGAATAGCGAAGGTCACGCCGCCGACGCCCATGCCGAGTGCTGCGGCGAGCCCATCAAAGCGGGAGCGGGAGATGGCAATGCGCGAGACGACAACGAAACTCGGACCGGGGCTCATGGCGCCGATCACCAATGCACTGATGATACTGATAAAGATGCCGAGAGACGACATGGCAAAACTCCATCTCTTTGTTTCACGCGAAACCGCCGCACATTTTCGCTGAATTGCCCTGATAATCGAGGGGTGCGCAGGCGAGCGGCGAAAAAACGTTCGTGCTTCCCGATTGTGGCCCAGCTTCGCCAATTATGCGGGAGCGCAAGCTAGCCGGATTCCCTCATAGCGGCAAGCGTCAGAACCGGTCGGCGACCTGGATGCCGGCGGGGCCGAGGATGACCGCGACCAGCACCGGCAGGAAGAAGAGGATCATCGGCACGGTCAGCTTCGGCGGCAGGGCGGCAGCCTTCTTTTCCGCTTCGTTCATGCGTTCGTCGCGGCCTTCCTGTGCCAGCACGCGCAGCGCCGTTGCTACCGGCGTGCCGTAGCGATCTGCCTGAATGAGCGCCTGGGTGACCGAACGAACGAGATCGATCTGAGTGCGGGTTGCGAGATTTTCGAGCGCGACGCGGCGATCCGGCAGGAAAGAGAGCTCAGCGGTCGTCAACACCATTTCTTCGGCAAGCGGCGGCGATTGTTCACCGAGCTCTTCGGAGACACGGCGCATGGCCGCTTCGATGGAAATGCCCGATTCCACGCAAATCAGCATCATATCCAGCGCATCCGGCCAGGCGCGCTTGATGGACAGCTGACGCTTGCCCATACGGTTGGAGATATAGATGTTCGGTGCATAGAAGCCGATATAGGCGATGCCGATGACGATGAAGACCCGTATCGGCAGGCCCTTGTCGGCAAGGTTGCCGAGGCCGAACATCCAGAATGCGGCAACGGCTAGGAAGAGAAATGGCAGAAGAAAGCGCGCGACGAGGAAGGTGTTCAACGCGTTTTCCGAGCGAAAACCAGCGGCGCGCAACTTGTTCATCGTGTTGTCGTCGACGAGTGCCTTGCGCAGGTTGAAACGCTCGACAATCTGGCGGACGGGCCGGTTGTTCTGGCTTCTGAGCGTGGCCTTGCCGCCGGTATCGGCATTCAGGCGGGCGCGTTCGCGGGCGCGGATCTGCTCGCGCTCGGTCGAGACGGCCTTCATGCGCTTGTTGAGATCGCCACGCTCGAAAAAGGGAACGGCAAGCGTGTAGAAGGTGGCGAAGACGGCGATGGCGACGAGCACCGCCACGATCATGGCGGGATCGGTCAATGTTGCGGCAAGTTCTTCCGACATGCTGCCTTGCTCCCGCTAGATATCGAAGTTGATCATGTTGCGCATTACAAAGATGCCGATCGACATCCAGATCGCCGAAAAGCCCATGATGAAGTGGCCGCGCGGATCGGTGAACAGGACCATCATGTATTGCGGCGACGTCAGGTAGACGAGCGTGGCAACGATGAATGGAAGGGCGCCGATGATGACGGCAGACGCCTTGGCTTCCATCGACAGTGCCTTCACCTTGGCCTTCATCTTCTTGCGGTCGCGCAACACCTTGGAGAGATTGCCGATCGCTTCCGACAGGTTGCCGCCGGCCTGCGACTGGATGGCGATGACGATCGCGAAGAAATTGACTTCCTGCAACGGCATCTGATTGGTCATGCGTGCACAGGCTTCGGGCACGCTAAGGCCGACCTGCTGCGATTCGACGATACGCCGGAATTCGCCCTTGACGGGCTCGACTCCCTCGGTCGCAACGAGACGGATCGCATCGTTCAGCGGCAGGCCTGAGCGGATGGAGCGGACGATGACGTCGAGCGCATTCGGAAACTCGTCGAGGAACTTGTTCTGGCGGCGCGAGACGAGGAAGCCGAGCACCCAGCGTGGCAGACCAAGCCCTGCGGCCACGGGAATACCGAGCATGATCGGTGTCGATGCGCCGGCGAGGAAGAGCAAGACCAGCAGCACAAATGCGAAGAGTGCGCTGAAAAGATAGAAGCGGACGGGCGTGATCGGCAGTCCCGCCTGCACCAGGCGGGATTTCAGTGACAGCGTTTTCCTGGTCTTTTCGTGCTGCCGCTTTTCGAGATCCTTCAGGCTGTCCTGCACCGATTTGCGACGCTTCGACAATTCCTGCACGCGGTCGCGGGCGGCCTTGACCTTGGTGCGATCGAGTTCAGCCGATTTGACGCGGTTGATGCGGCTTGCCGATTTCTTGTCGCTCTCGATCCGAGAGAACAATATGGCATAGCTCACCGCCGCCGCCGCAACGGCTGCGAGAACGACAATAGCCAGCACTGTCGGATCGATGCCAAACATCTCAATCCTTCGATTTCGATTCCATCTCGTCGAGCGCGGCGGCGAGGCGTTTTTCTTCGTTGTAATAGCGGGCGCGATCCCAGAAGTGCGGCTTGCCGATACCGGCAGACATATGGCGGCCGATCAGACGGCCGCTCGCGTCCTCGCCTTCGATCTCGTAGCGCATCAGATCCTGCGTGATGATGACGTCGCCTTCCATGCCGACCACCTCGGTGATCTGGGTGATGCGGCGCGAACCGTCGCGCAGGCGCTGCGCCTGGATGATCACGTCGATCGAGGAGGAAATGATCTCGCGCACGGTCTTTGCCGGCAAGGTGAAGCCGCCCATGGCGATCATCGATTCCATACGGCTCAGGCATTCGCGTGGGTTGTTGGCGTGGATGGTGCCCATGGAACCGTCGTGACCGGTGTTCATGGCCTGCAGGAGGTCGAATACTTCGGGTCCGCGCACTTCGCCGACGATGATGCGTTCGGGACGCATGCGCAGGCAGTTCTTGACGAGGTCGCGCATGGTGATCTCGCCCTCACCTTCGATGTTCGGCGGTCGAGTTTCGAGACGCACGACATGTGGCTGCTGGAGCTGGAGTTCGGCCGTATCTTCGCAGGTGATGACGCGCTCGTCGCGGTCGATATAGTTCGTCAGGCAGTTGAGAAGTGTCGTCTTGCCGGAGCCCGTACCGCCGGAGATGATGACATTACAGCGGACGCGACCGATGATCTGCAGCACGGTTGCGCCTTCCGGCGTGATGGCACCGAAGCGCACCAGCTGATCGAGCGTCAGCTTGTCCTTCTTGAATTTGCGGATGGTGAGCGCCGGGCCATCGATGGAAAGCGGCGGGGCGATGACGTTGACACGCGAGCCGTCAGGCAGGCGCGCGTCGCAGATCGGGCTCGATTCATCGACACGGCGGCCGACCTGGCTGACGATGCGCTGGCAGATCGACAGGAGCTGCGAATTGTCGCGGAAGCGGATTTCGGATTCGATCGTCTTGCCGCCGACTTCGATGAAGGTCTGGCCCGCGCCGTTGACCATGATATCGGCAATGTCGTCACGCGCCAGCAGCGGCTCGAGCGGACCATAGCCCAGGACGTCGTTGCAGATATCCTCGAGCAGTTCCTCCTGCTCGGAGATCGACATCGCGAAATTCTTGATGGTGATGATATCGTTGACGATATCGCGGATTTCCTCGCGCGCGCTTTCGCCGTCCAGCTTGGAAAGCTGCGAGAGGTCGATCGTATCGATCAGCGCGGAAAAAACCTGCGCTTTTGTATCGTAATATTCGTCGGTGCGAGCCGGGCGCTTGCGCTGCGGCGTCTGCATCGGCGGCGGCGCGACCTGCTGGCGGGCAGGCTCGCGCGACGGCTCGACGAACACCGCGGGACCGGATGGCGCTGCCGGGGCGGCAGCGGGCATCGGCGGCGGAGGAGCGGCGACACCGCCGGCACCGGCCTTTCCGAAACCTTCATTTCCGCGTTTTCCGAACATTGATCCGATCCAATTCTACTCGTTCACTTGCGCTTCAGAAGGCCGAGAAGGCCGCCCTTCCTGGATTTCTTGATCGCCACGCGACCGGTGACGATGTGCGAGATCTGCGAAAAGGTCTCTGAAGTCGGCGACTTCGGATCGACCTCGGAAATCATCCGGCCGCTGTTGGCGGCGTTTCCGAAGAGGCCGATATCGAAGGGAATGATGGCAATCGGTTCGACCTCCAGCGGCTCACAGAAATCGGAAACCGAGATTTCCGGCCGCTTCGGCATGCCGACCTGATTGAGAATGAGATGCGGTAGCTTGTCGTTCGGGCGCATCTTGCGGAGAGCATCGAGCATGTTCTTGGTGTTGCGCAGGTTGGCGAGATCGGGGACCGCGCAGATAACCACTTCGTCGGCGCTTGAGAGTACCGAACGGGTCCAGTCCGACCAGGCATGCGGAACGTCGAGCACCGTGACAGGCGCGCTGCGCTGCAGCACATCCATGACAGGCTGGAAGGCCTGGCCCTCGAAATCATAGGCGCGGTCGAGAAGCGAGGGGGCGGCCAGCAGCGAAAGATGCTCCGAGCACTTGGTCAGCAGGCGGTCGAGGAAAACCTCGTCAAGCCGCTCCGGCGCAAAGACGGCCTCGGCAATGCCCTGAGCCGGATCCTGATCGAAATCGATATTCGCCGTGCCATAGGGCAGGTCGAGATCGGCCAGGATCGTCTCGGTCGAGAACAGGTTCGAGATACCGAAGGCGCAATTATGGGCGACAGTCGATGCGCCGACCCCGCCCTTGGCGCCGATGAAGGCAATGCTGCGGCCAAGCGGCTCGGCTTCCGGATCGACGAAAATCGCCGCCATCGCGCCCATGATGTCGGGCATGGCGATGGGCTGGACCATATATTCGGAAATGCCGTTGCGGATCAGATCGCGGTAGAGACCGATGTCGTTGTAGTAACCGACGATGATGACCTTGGTCGAGGGATCGCAGACGGCGGCGAGCGGCGCGAGCTCGGCAAGCAGGTTGGCCGGGTTCGTCCTGGTTTCAAGGATGATCAGGTTCGGTGTCGGTGCGCCGGAGAACATGTTTGCAGCGGCAGCCGTGCCGCCGCTGGTGATGCGCAGACTGACTTTCGACATGCGCCGGTCATTGGCACAGCGCTCCATCACCCGCTGCAATCCTTCGCTTTCGCAGAAGGCGTGAACGGAGATGCGCGGCAGCGGCCGCATGTTTTCCAGTTCGCCCATGCGCATCGCCTCTTCGGCATGGCGAAGCTCGCTGCTATTCTTGATCTCGTAGTCGACGGTGCTCATCGTTCTGTCCCGCGGTATTCCTTGATCACCTCGTTACGCTGCTCTGCGTCGATCGGGGTCATGCCGCGGGGAGCGACGAAATCCTCCGGATTGGCGACCTGGGCGGCGAGGTTGTTCTGCGAGGCACAGCCGAAATTGTAATAATTCTGGTTCGTGAAATCGGCCGAGATGTCCTTCGGCCATTGGCCACACTGGGTCGTTACCGCCGTCATGCCGGTGAAGCTCAGGCGTATCGGCGCGGCATCGAGAAGGCCGGTTGCCGCATAGGACGTATTGATGATCTTGCTGCTGGCAATGCCGCGCGAAGCAAGTTCGGCACGAACCTGGCTGCGCAATGCGCGGGCTGCCCCTGCATTCGCTGACCCCTCGGGAGACAGGATGTAGACGGGGCCGGAGGCGCGCGACACGTAATTCTGCGCAAAGCCGCGGATCAGCTCGCGCTGGGCGATCGTCAGACGGCGATCACTGGAGGCAACGGGAATATCGACCGTCTGTTCGGCTTCCGTCACGACGATGGGATGGCGCTCCCGGTAGTCATCGGGAATACCGCCGGTCGTCAGCTGATCACGCGGGCCGGCGCAGCCGGAAAGGATTGCAACGGCGAGCGATGCAGCCACGAGCCGAGGCTTTGCGGTGCGGGAATGTTTCGCGTTCCAAGGGGCCATTGCCTGATCTCTGTTGGTTTTCATCGGTTCAGACCGTGCCCCGCTCATTTGTAGATAAATCCGATGGAGCCGTGGAACTGCGCATCGGCAATCGGCGCCTGAGAGCTGCCGTAAACCTTGTTGACGCGGTTCATGAAGAAGGCGGACGCATCATTCGTCGGGCTGAAATTGTCATCCGGCCGATTGAGCTGATTGCGCGCTACCGGACGCACCAGGTAGGGCGTCGCGATGATGACGAGTTCCGTTTCCTGGCGTTCGACCCCTTTCTGACGGAAGAGCGTGCCGAGAAGCGGGAGCTTCGAGACGCCGGGGGTGCCGTTCATCGTCTGGGAGATGTTGTCGCGGATAAGGCCAGCAAGAGCGATCGAGCCACCCGACGGAAGCTCGACCGAGGTCTGGGCCGAACGGCGCTGATAGGTCGGCGCAGCACCCGATACCGACGGCGCGGGCTCGGAAACATTGGTCGTGATCTGCAAGCTGATGCGGCCGGAAGAAAGGACCACCGGCTTGAAGGCCAGATTGATACCGTAATCATAGGGAACGACGGTGACGTTTCCGTTATTGTCCGTCGTCGAGTAAAGAACCTGGCCGCCGGAATTGAAGGTCGCAGCCTGGCCGGAAATCGCCGTCAGCGTCGGCTCGGCCAGCGTGCGGACGACCTTGCCCTGTTCCAGCGCATTCAGGTAAGTCGAAATATCGTATTTGCCGATCGAGTTCTTGAAGAGCGCGGCCAGGCCGCCACCGATGACGGATGTGGCGCTATCGGCCGATGGGCTGCCGAGTTGGGCGACCGTCATGCCCGAGGAGTTGGTGACGAGATTGTCGAAACCAAGCTGTTTCAGGACTTCACGGCGAACCTCGGCGATCGTGACCTTGAGCGTGACCTGGTCCTCGCCCTGGATCTGCAGGAGGTTGACGACCTGGGACTGCTGACGGCCTTCCACAAAGAGCGCAACTGCGCTGTCACCGCCGGTCCCTGAAGCGGTTCTCGTGCGCGTCGTGGCCTCGCCGCCTTTCAGGAAGGCCATGGCGAGCGACGCTGCCTGGGTCGCATCCTGCGGTGTGCGAACGGTACCGGTCAGTACGATATTGTCGGAGACGATTTCGACTTTGATGGCAGAGTCCGGGATGAAGCGGCGCAGATTGGCCTCGAGACCGGAGACGTCGCGCTCCACCTCGACATCGAGGCTGACGACCTCTTCGCCGCTGGCGCCGAACACGAAAATATTGGTCTGCCCGACCGTCTTGCCGAACAAATAGATGCGCCGCGAGGTGCGGGTCACTGCATCGGCCATGCTCGGATCGGAAACGAGAATATCGTGCGCGTCATCAGGCAGATCGACGACGACGGCCTTGTTGAGACCGAGCTTCACGCGGCGATGCGCGCCGGGGCCGCCCTGCGATATGCGGATGAGGCTTTCCGACGCGGCATTGGCCTGTTCGACGCCCGAGGATGCGACGAAGGAGAGCGGCGTGATGCCGCCGGCAGCCATTGCCAGGGAAAGGCAGCCGGTCAGGAAAAGCCTGGTGCGCTGTGTTGAGTTGCCCATCTGCATTTCCCTTACTCCGGCTTCACTGAGCCGGTGGCATCCGTGACGATGGAGCCGGACTTGATGACCTGGATGAGTGCGCTGCCGTTATCGCCGCTCAGCAGATAATCTGCCGCGCCGGTGTCCTGCTCCTGCGCGTCGGCGACGGAGCGCAGGGCAAGCGAAAGGCGATCGGCCATCTGCTGGGCGACGGCCAGAACCTTGGTCTGGTCTGGGGTGAGCTCCAGGGTTGCTGTCGTGCCGACCGCGGCCTTGGTGCCGTCTTCCTTTTCCTCGATCTGCTGGTCGATGGCGAGGACGCGGACATTGCTCAGTACAGTTTCGGTTATGTATTTGTCCGTGCTCTGCCCCTTGCGCACCATGATGACGTCGACGCGGTCATTGGGGAGGATGAAGCCGCCGGCGCCGGTCGCAACGGAGATTTCGGTCGCAATGGCGCGCTTGCCGGCAGGCAGCAGCGAAGACAGGATGCGGCTGTTGGAATCGGCGACCTTTTCCGGACGGATCGGCTCTCCTTCGAAGACGGGCAGGCGCACGACGGCGCCTTGCAGATCCTTGATGGCATCCGGCCGATCGGTCTCGGTGATGAAGCCCTGGACAACGCCATTCTGCGGCCAGGCCATCCAATGGACAGCCTTCTCATCCAGCCGCGCGCCGACGGGGAGATTGGCGCTGGAGACCAACACGTTGACGGTCGGCTCTTTCTCGATGACGGATTGGACCTTCGTGACGACACCGGCACTACCGGCCATGTTCATCGCAAGAAGACCGGCAAGGCCGGCTGCCACCACGGCGACAGCTAGAATAATAAGGCGGGCCGGTTTCATTGATCATTCCTCGGGGCACGACACGTTCGCCCCGCAGAATGCTCAGGAATTGGTATAATTATGGTTAATGGAACACTTACATTTTAAGTTAACAGCCGATTAAAATGCCGTCATTTCAAGCCTTCCAGCGCGGCAACGAAGAGCGGCGAGGACGGGAAGGCTAGGAAGCCACCGATCGCGATGGCGATACCGTAGGGTATTTTCTTGGCGAGCAGGAGCGAACTCGGCAACGGTAGGCCGATGGCGAGAATGGTGTTCGATTGCGATCTTATAAGCAGGATAAGCAGCGTCAGAAGACCGCCGATCAACCCGACATCGGCCACCAGAAAAAGAAGAGACTGATTAAAGCCGAACCAGAGAGCGGTCGCACTCAACAGCTTGGCATCTCCGCCGCCCATGACATTGACCGCAAACAGTGCAAAGCAGGTGCAGAAGACGATGGCTGCACCCGCAAAATGCATGCCAATGATATCCCACCCAAGGCCCGAGAACGGAGTTAGGACGAGGAAAGACGCGACGAGGATGAAGGAAACGCGGTTCGGGATCGTCATGGTGAATAGATCCGAGAATGCCGCGATAGCGAGGCAGAGTGGCAGTATCACGAAGACTGCAGCTGCGATCATGTTTATATGCCCGATCGGAACACAATGCGAAAAAGGCTCACGGCTGTAAAGCTGCGAGCCCGATCATTGAGCGGCCGGATCATCTCCGCCGAGACGTTTTGAATACCTTGGATTATTCCTTAACCTCGGCAGCGGTCTTTGCCTTATCCATCTGATCGGTAAGATTGTTGAACGTGTCACCGATGCTGTTACCCAGTGTCGTGGCGCCGGCGATCAGCGCTACGGAAATCAGAGCGGCGATCAGGCCGTATTCGATTGCGGTCGCGCCGGATTCATCCTTCAGAAAACGGCTAAAAAGCTTGGTCATGGTTACCTCTAACTCCAGTTGATGTTCAGCACGTCCGCCAACTGTTGCCGTTGATCGGATGGCTGCAACCTAGCGAATGGCCGTTTCCATCGACTTAATGAAATGCCCTAACAAGGTGTAAACGAGACAACCGGCCCGCTCAGGGTAAGTAATTCCTTACCTCATTGCTTAGATTTCTCATGAATTTCCAGAAGCAATGTGGAACAATAGCCGTGCGGCATCCAGAAATGGCACGAATTTCCGCCGCCCGTCGATTTCACGCCTCGTCGGCGCGTACCGAAATGGTCCGATGCGTTTCACGCATGAACATGGCGTGGAAAGCTTAAAGCTTCGTTCACCATTTTTTTCCATTCTATCTGCAATTTGCATTGCGATCGTGAAAGAGGGCCAAAATGCCATCGAACGGCAAGACCGTTTTCTTTGCCTGGGTGATTGCGGCTCTTACGGCATCCGCGGCCTGCGCCCAGGAAGACATGCTGCGCGTCTATATGGATCACGCGCGCGTCCTGAAGCTCGACCGGGCGGTCAGCAAGGTCATCGTCGGCAATGCCAAGGTTGCCGATGCGACGGTCGCCGATGCCAGGACGATCGTATTGACGGGCCGCGCCTTCGGTACGACCAACATCGTGCTGCTCGATGGCGATGGCAACGCCATTCTGGACGAACGCATTCTCGTCTCCATCGATGAAGGCAATACGGTGCGCGTCTTTCGCCAGACGGAGCGCTCGGTTCTGTCCTGCACGCCCAATTGCGAGCAGCATTCACAGCAGGGTGAAGCCGCTTCCGCAAACTAGGCGACATCAACGAAGCTCACGCGCATTCGTTAAAATAGCTGCTCCGGCCTGAAACGGAAAATCAACGAACACGCCTTAGTGTGGCGCCCGAAGAACATTTTCGGGGCCAGACCATGGCGATCAGTGAGCAGGAGACGGGCAAGGTGCGTGCGTCCCTCCGTTTATCCAGACTTCGCGCCCTGGCCCGCTCGCGCGACGGCTCCGCGGCGATCGAATTCGCGCTGCTGGCCATTCCCTATTTCGTCGTCATATTCGCCATCCTGGAAACCTTCATCGCCTTTGCAGCGGAAGAACTCGTCTCGAACGCCGTCGATACAATGAGCCGCCAGATGCGGACGGGGCAGATCACCTTCGTCGATCCCGCGCGTGCGAGCTACAAGACGCAGACCCAGTTCCGGCAGGCCTTCTGCGACGAAATTTCGATCATCATCCGATGTTCGGATACGGAGGCGGCGACGCCCGGCAAGCTCTATCTGGATGTGCAGAGCTTCCCCACTTTCGCTGCCATGCCAACGGCGATCCCGAGAATGTCTGCGGATAAATATTCCGATCTGAAAATTTCAGCCTTCAAATTCACGCCCGGCGGCCCCGGTTCGATCAACATGCTGCGCGCCTATTATCGCTGGTCCATCATTGTCGATCTCGTGCGCCCCTATATTACAGGGCTTCGTCCGGCCGGCAGTTCCATGCCGAGCGAATATTTGATCGTCTCAACGGCTGCCTTCCAGAACGAGCAGTATCCATAATGGCGCGTCACGGACTTCTCATACGGCTGGCTTCGACGACGCGGCGCTTTGCACGCGACCGGCAGGGTGTCGGCGCCATCGAGTTTGCCATCATCTTCCCGGTTCTGGTCATGCTTTATCTCGGTGCATTCGAGATCACGATCGGGCTCAGCGTCAGCAAGCGCACGGCACGTGCCGCCGGGTCGATCGCCGATATCATCACCCAGCAGCAGAGCGTCACAAAGAGCTCGCTCACAGATATCGCCAAAGCCGCGTCGCCAATCTACTCGCCCTACGACAGCTCGGATATGTTGGTGAAGGTCACCGCAATCCAGATCGACGGCAGCTCCAATCCTACGGTCATGTGGTCCTGGGCATCAACGGGGGCAGCGCCTTATGCCAAGAACAGCACAGTTTCCGACGTTCCGACGGAAATGAAAAAGGCCGACAGCTTCCTCATCCGAAGCGAACTCAGCATACCCTATGCGCTATTCGTCTTTGCGCCCAATTTCATGCCGACGGAGATGCGCACCATCACGATCAGCCGCAGCTATTTCTATCGCCAGCGACAGAACAAAGATATCCCCTGCGGCGACTGCTAAAGCACGTCGCGATCCCTGGGATCTGAAGCTTCCACACCCCAAATTTGCCAAGCGGGTCCCGTCATTATATGGCTGGGCGCTACTGCATAATTCCTTAAATCGGAATCGATTTAAGAACAAAAATCATGCAGCAATTTAAAGTTCTACAGCGTTCTTTGCGCGTCCGAAAAGACGCGCGGCGCTGTAGTCAGATCGTTCCAGCTAAAGGCTGACGACAGCAGATAATACGGGTGAAAAATGGCGCGTGCCTTTCTCTTCGTTCTGGATTCCTTCGGTGTCGGCGGAGCACCGGATGCGGCAACCTATGGCGATGAGGGCGCCGATACGCTCGGCCATATCGCCGAATTCTGTGCGGCCGGTGCGGCCGACCGTGCCGGCCTGCGGTCCGGCCCGCTTTCGCTCCCGAACATGTCGGCGCTCGGCCTGCTGCATATTGCGCGAGCGGCCTCCGGGCAATTTCCCGCCGGCATGCCGCTGCCGGACGAGATCCACGGTGTCTATGGCGCCGCCAACGAAACCTCACGCGGCAAAGACACACCGTCTGGACATTGGGAAATCGCCGGAACGCCTGTTACCTTCGACTGGGGCTATTTTCCTGATAAGGGCGATGCCTTTCCGCAGGAACTGATCGAAGCGCTCTGCCGCGCAGCCGATGTGCCCGGCATTCTCGGTAATTGCCACGCCTCGGGAACCGAGATCATTGCCCGCTACGGCGAAGAGCATATGCGCAGCGGCAAGCCGATCTGCTACACATCAGCGGATTCCGTGTTCCAGGTGGCTGCCCACGAGGTCTATTTCGGCCTCGACCGCCTGCTCAACTTCTGCCAGATCGCCCGCGGCCTGCTCGATCCCTACAATATCGGCCGCGTCATCGCGCGCCCCTTCATCGGTCAAAGTGTGGCGACCTTCCAGAGAACGGGCAACCGCCGCGACTTCTCGGTGCCGCCGCCGGAACCGACGCTGCTTGACCGGCTCGTCCAGCATGGCCGCAATGTGCATGCCGTCGGCAAGATCGGCGATATCTTCGCCCACCAGGGCGTTTCGCGAGTCATCAAGGCAAATGGTAACGATGCCCTGATGGATGCTTCCCTTGCTGCAATCGACGAGGCGGAGGACGGCGATCTCGTTTTCACCAATTTCGTCGATTTCGACATGCTCTATGGCCACCGCCGCGACGTTGCGGGTTATGCGGCTGCCCTCGAAGCCTTCGACGCGCGCCTGGGCGAGGTTCATCAGAAGCTGCGGGAAGGTGATCTCGTGGTTCTCACCGCCGATCACGGCTGCGACCCGACCTGGCGCGGCACCGATCATACACGCGAGCGCGTGCCTGTTATCGCCTACGGTCCCGGTATCAGATCGCGCTCTGTCGGCGTGCGCCGGAGCTTTGCCGATATCGGCGAGAGCGTTGCGCGGCATCTCGGTATTCCCTCCGGACCGCATGGAAGGAGTTTTCTGTGACGTCGCATTTGAAGAAGGTCGAGCTGCACTGTCATCTGGAAGGTGCGGCTCCCCCGGCACTGACGGAAGCGCAGGCCCGTAAATACGGCATCGACATCAGCGCCTATCTGCAGGACGGCACCTATGTCTGGCATGATTTCGCGAGCTTTCTGGAATGCTACGACAAGGTTTCCGAGGTCTACAAGACCGAGGAGGACTATGCGCTGCTGACGGAAACCTATCTTGAAGAGCTGGCCGGCATCGGCACGATCTACAGCGAGCTCACTGTTTCGCCCGACCATGGCAAGCGCATCGGCCTCGGCGCCGACGCCTATATATCAGGCATATGCGAAGGCATCCGCCGGGCGAAGGCAAGGAGCGGAATCGAAGCGCGACTGATCGTGACCGGGGAACGGCATTTCGGCCCGGAAAGCGTGATCGGCGCTGCGGAATATGCGGCGAAGGCCAAGAATCCGCTGATCACCGGCTTCAACCTTGCCGGAGAAGAGCGGATGGGCCGCGTTGCCGATTATGCGCGCGCTTTCGACATCGCCCGCGATGCAGGGCTTGGCCTGACGATCCATGCCGGCGAAGTCTGCGGCGCCTTCAGCGTTTCGGATGCACTGGACGAGGTGCGCCCCGCGCGCATCGGCCACGGTGTGCGCGCAATCGAGGATGCCGACCTCGTGAAACGGCTTGCCGACGCGGGCACTGTGCTTGAGGTCTGTCCCGGTTCGAATATCGCGCTCAGGGTTTTTGAGGATTTCAGCTCGCACCCGTTGCGCAGGCTGAAGGACGCCGGTGTGAAGGTGACGATCAGCTCCGACGATCCGCCATTCTTCCATACCTCGCTCAAGCGGGAATACGAGCTTGCCTCGGAGGCTTTCGGCTTTGGCGATGCTGAGATCAATGCGATGACGCGCACGGCCATCGAAGCCGCCTTCGTCGATGAAGAGACCCGCAAGGCATTGCTCGCCCGCCTTTAAGGGCGTGAGATTGTCAAAGCTCCAGGCAAATTTGCCTCCGCTCTTGAAGTGAAGGCGGTTTCCATGGAAGAAACAGCCGATAAGAACAAGGAATTGGAAGGTTTCCCTATGGACGGCGTCACAGTCATCGATCATCCGCTCGTGCAGCACAAACTCACCATCATGCGGCGCAAGGAGACCTCGACAGGCAGCTTCCGCCGGCTGCTGCGCGAAATCTCGACACTGCTTTGTTATGAGGTCACGCGCGATCTGGAACTGACGATGGAAACGATCGAAACGCCGATCCAGGAGATGCAGGCGCCGATCCTCGAAGGCAAGAAGCTGGTCTTCGCCTCCATTCTGCGCGCCGGCAACGGCCTCCTGGAAGGCATGCTCGATCTCGTGCCTTCCGCCCGCGTTTCCCATATCGGCGTCTACCGCGATCACGAAACGCTGCAGCCGGTCGAATATTATTTCAAGGCGCCTGAGGATGTGGCGGAGCGCCTGATCATCGTCGTCGATCCGATGCTTGCGACCGGCAATTCCTCGATTGCCGCGATCGACAAGCTGAAGGAGCGCGGCGCCCACAATATCCGTTTCCTCTGCCTGCTGGCGGCACCTGAGGGCATCAAGAACTTCCGCAGCGCCCATCCGGACGTTCCAGTCTTCACGGCGGCGATCGACAGTCACCTGAACGAGAAGGGTTATATCGTGCCCGGTCTCGGCGATGCCGGCGACCGTATGTACGGCACCAAATGATTTCGACTTCCTTTACCAATTCGAAAGACTTCCAAGGCCCGGCGCTTCATTCCGGGCCTTTTTATGTCGCGGTTAGCAACTTTTCAGCAGTTGTGGCTTAGCTGCTTGAAGCATGAGGTCCGCATGAGGCGGGTTTTGTACAGGAAGGATTTCTGTTTCATGCTCATGCGCACCGTCATATTTGCCAGCATCGCGGCTGCGCTGGCGACACAAGTGCCTTCTCTGCTCACCCGCACGACGCAGCCCGGCAATACGATCTCCGCAAATTTCGTCTCGACCGAAGATAACGCGCCTGACACGTCGGCCACGATTTCCGACGGCGGCATGATCAGCCTGCAGGCCGACGCGCGGGGTCACTATACCGGCAATTTCAGGATCAACGGCAAGCCGGTGCAGGGGCTGATCGATACCGGCGCCACTTATGTCGCACTGAACGAAAGCCTTGCGCGCAGGCTCGGCTACAGCGGCAACCAGCTCGACTTCCGCTACGCGGTTAATACCGCGAACGGCCAGACCAAGGCCGCGCATGTGACGCTTGATCGCGTGGAAATCGGCGGCATCCGCGTTCGCAGCGTCGAAGCCTTCGTGCTGAAAGACGAAGCCCTGAGCGGCACGCTGGTCGGAATGAGCTTCCTGCGGAAGCTTGCCTCCTACTCCGTCGCCGACGGTTCGCTCAGCCTCAAGCAGTAAATTCCATCAGATACGGCCGGCGATAACTGGGGGAAGCTCCGGCTTCTCGTCGGCAATGCGATAGTTTGCGGCAAGTGCGACGGCGGCTCTTTCCGCCGATGCCTCATCTGCTGCGTGAACGAGGGCTATCGGATCGCCCTCATTCACACGCGTTCCCAGCGGCAGCAGACCGGTGAAGCCAACGCTGTGGTCGATCCTGTCGGCCGGATGGCGCCGCCCGCCGCCAAGGTCGATCACGCTCATGCCCACATCGCGGGCGTCGCAGGCCGCGAGCCAGCCGGTGCGCGATGCCGCAACAGGCCGCTCGATCGGCGCCCTGCGCAGATAGGCATCCGGCCGCTCCAGAAGATCGGCCGGGCCGCCGAGCATATGCACCATGCGTGCGAAGATCTCCGCAGCTTTGCCGGAAGAAAGCGCGTCCTGCGCCTTGCTCTCCGCCTCCATAAGCGAGCCGGCAACGCCCGACTGCACGAGCATTTCGGCGGCAAAGGCAAGCACTATGGTTTCAAGGCGGGTACTGGCCTTTCGGCCAGCCAGGAAATCGAGACAATTGCGCACTTCGACAGCATTGCCGGCGCTATCGGCAAGCGGCTGGTTCATATCCGTTATCAGCGCAGATGTCTTCACACCCGCGCCATTTGCGACCTCGACCAGGGAATGCGCCAGCACGATCGCCTGCTCCGGATCGGCCATGAAGGCACCGTTGCCGGTCTTGACATCGAGCACCAGCGTCTGAAGGCCGGCAGCAAGTTTCTTGGACAGGATTGAGGCCGTTATCAGCGGGATGGAATCGACGGTTGCCGTCACGTCGCGCACCGCATAGAGCCGGCCATCGGCTGGCGCCAAGGTACCCGTCGGGCCGATGATGGCGCAGCCGACCTCCTTCACCACGTTTCGGAAGAGAGCGGCATCCGGATTGATCGTATAGCCTGGAATGGATTCGAGCTTGTCCAGTGTGCCGCCGGTATGACCAAGGCCGCGGCCTGATATCATCGGCACAGCCAGACCGCAGGCAGCAGCGATTGGGGCAAGCATCAGCGAAACATTATCCCCCACACCACCGGTCGAATGCTTGTCGGCGACGGGGCGGTCGATACCGTTCCAGGAGAGCATATTGCCGGAACGCGCCATGGCGAGCGTCAGAGCGACCGTTTCCGTGCGCGACATGCCCTTGAACCAGACCGCCATGGCGAAGGCGCCGATCTGGCCTTCCGAGAGGTCGCCGGCGGCAAGTGCCGCAATGAAGGCGTCGATATCGCCTGATGGCAATTCGGCGCCGTTGCGTTTCTGGCGGATGATTTCCTGGGGGATCATCTCAATAGCTCAAGACAGCCGCCGGCTTCGGTTCCGTGCCGCTGAGGACGGCCAGGATATGGTCGAGCAGGCCGGAGGCACCGAAACGGAAGGTGGAGGGCATCGGCCAGTCCGGCGTCATGATGGTTTCGGCCAAGCTCAGATAAAGGGCCGCATCCGCGACAGTCGAGATACCGCCGGCGGGCTTGAAACCCACCTTCCGGCCGCTTTCTCTGATAGCACGGATCATGATGTCGGCGGCTTCCAGCGTGGCGTTGACGGAAACCTTGCCTGTGGAGGTCTTGATAAAATCGGCGCCCGCTTCGATCGCCAGCTCAGAGGCGCGGCGGATGAGGGCCGCGTCCTTCAGCTCACCGGTCTCGATGATGACTTTCAAGAGGACAGGCGCGACACACTCGGCGCGCACGGCCGAAACCATATCGGTGACGGCCTTTTCGTTGCCCGAAATCAGCTTGCGATAGGGAATGACGAGATCGATCTCATCGGCGCCGTCGGCGATCGCCTCACGCGTTTCGGCGGCGACATCGGCGATTTCCAGATCGCCGGAGGGAAAATTGACGACGGTCGCGATGTGGACCGGATGGCCTTTGCCGAGCACGGTGCGGGCATGGGCGACGAAACGCGGCCAGATGCAGATCGCGGCGCTGTTGCCATAAGGCGTCTGCGCGCGGGCGCAAAGCGTGTCGATCTGCTCCTGCGTGCAGTCGTCATTCAGATTGGTGAAATCGAGAAGGGAAAGGGCGACGGCGGCCGTTTCCCGGCTGGAATGGCTATTCATTTCGCTTCCTCCGCCGGCAATCAATTACCGGCAATCATCTCTTTGAGTATGGCGGCGAGACGGGCACCGCCAACCGGCGCCATATCCTTGGTCTCCTCGTGGCTGAGCTCGTTTCCGGTCATGCCAGCCCCATAGTTGGTGATTACCGAGGCAGCCGCAACCCTCAGGCCCAGCATTCTTGCAATGATGACCTCGGGCACAGTCGACATGCCGACCGCATCGGCGCCGAGGATACGGGCCATGCGGATTTCGGCCGGCGTCTCGAAACTCGGGCCTGAGAACCACATGTAGACACCGCTTGCGAGCGGAATGCCGAGCGTCTTGGCTGCCTTGTGCATAGCCGCCGAAAGCTCGGCATCATAGGCATTGGTCATGCCGACGAAACGATGATCGCTTTCTTCGCCGATCAGCGGGTTTATGCCGGAATAGTTGATGTGGTCGGCGATCTGCATGACCGAGCCGGGCGGTATGTCCTCTTTCAGCGAACCCGCCGAATTGGTAAGGATCAGGGCCTCGACGCCGAGGGCCTGCAGGACCTCGATCGGCAGGCGCATGGCGTTGGCATCACCCTTTTCATAATAGTGTACGCGGCCTGAGAGCATGATGACCGGCACCGAACCGAGATGGCCGGCAACGACGTTTCCGGCATGGCCGGAGACCGCACTGACCGGAAAGCCCGGCAGGTCCTTGTAGGGGATGCAGACAGCATCTGTGACCTGATCGACCAATGAACCGAGGCCTGAGCCGAGCACGATGCCGTAACGCGGCTTGAGCCCACCGAGCAAAGCCGCGAGCAGATCGACGGTCGCGTTCATCCGAGTTCGGTCTCGAAGCTGAAGGGGAGAAGCTCTTCCATGGTCATGGTCTTCTTTACGCCGACGTCGTCGCAGAGATAGATCTTGGTGTCCTTCGAGGCGAATTCCGAGATCTTCTGCCGGCAGCCGCCGCAGGGCGGGCAGAGCGGCAGCTTTTCGGCGATGACGGCCATTTCGACGATTTTCTTCGCACCGCCCATGATCATGGCGCCGATTGCCGTCGGTTCGGCACACCACCCTTGAGGGAAGGAGAGGTTCTCGATATTGGCGCCGGTATAGACCTTGCCATCCTCGGCGCGGATCGCAGCACCCACCGGGAACTTGGAATAGGGCGCATGCGCGAAGGCCATGGCGCCGCGGGCGGCTTCGAACAGGTCGTGAGACATATCAACGCTCCTTCACATAGGGCACGCCGCCGGCCTTCGGCGGGATTGCAACGCCGATGAAGCCGGCGAGCAGAACGCAGGTCAGAATATAGGGCAGAGCCTGGAAAACCTGAACCGGTACTTCGCCGATCAGCGGCACCTGCTTGCCCTGCATGAAGTTCGCCAGCGCATCTAGGAAACCGAAGAGCAGGCAGGCGAACATGACGGGCACCGGCCGCCACTTGGCGAAGACGAGGGCGGCGAGCGCGATATAGCCCTTGCCGGCCGACATGTCCTTGATGAAGGCAGCCGATTGGGCGATCGCCAGATAGGTGCCCGAAAAGCCGCAGAGGATGCCGGCGCACATGACGGCGCGGTAGCGCAGCCAGGAGACCGAAATGCCTGCCGTATCCACCGCACCCGGATTTTCGCCGACGGCGCGAAGGCGCAGGCCGAAACGCGTGCGGTAGAGGACCCACCAGGAGAAGGGCACGGCGAGGAAGGCAAGGTAGGTGAGGATATTGTTGCCGGAGATTACGCCGGCATAGAGCGGGCCGATGATCGGCACGTCCCTGACAACATCGGCGCCCGGCAGAATGATCGGTGCGAAACGCGCGTCGGCCGCCAGCTGCGGCGTGCGGCCGCCCTGCCCGAACCAGGCCTGGCCGAGCACGATGGTGATACCGGCGATGAAGAAGTTGATGGCGACACCCGAGATGATCTGGTTGCCGCGATTGGTGATCGAGGCAAAGCCATGCACGAGGCTGAGCGCCACCGAGCACACGATGCCGGCGCCAAGGCCGGCCCAGGCCGAGCCGGTGAGATAGGCGATGCAGGCAGCAGCAAAGGCCGAGCCCAGCATCTTCCCTTCGAGACCGATGTCGAAGATGCCGGCGCGTTCGGAGAAAAGACCGGCAAGCGCGGTGAAGATCAGCGGAATGGAGAGCCGGATCGTCGAACTCAGAACGTTGATGAAAATTTCATAATATTCCATCGTCTGTTCCTCAGGCTCGCTTGAACTGCTGGTAGATGAGCACCATTGCCGGGCGGAACATATATTCCAGCGCGCCGGCAAACAGGATCACCAGACCCTGAATGACGAGGATCATCTCGCGGGTGATGTTGGGCATTTCGAAGGAGATCCAGTCGCCGCCCTGATAGAGGACGCCGAAAAGGATCGCGGCGAAGATGATGCCGAGCGGATGGTTTCGTCCCATCAGCGATACGGCGATGCCGACGAAGCCCGCGCCGCCGACGAACTCCACCTGCAGACGAGCCGACGAGCCCATGACCGGGTTCAGCGCCATCATGCCGGCGAGTGCGCCAGAGAGCAGCATGGCGATGATGATGGTGCGCGCATGAGGCGTGCCGGCATAGGCGGCGGCGGTCGGGCTGATGCCCAGCGTGCGCATATCGAAGCCGAGCTTGCTGCGCCAGACCAGCACCCAGACAAACCAGGCGGCGAACAGCGCGATGATGAAGGAGACGTTGAAGGGCGCTGCACCGAGCTTGGCGCCGAACATGCTCATGACCCAGCCGAGCTTCGGAAGCTGTCCGCCTTCGAGGAAGGTGCGGGTTTCCGGCGCCATCTTGCCCGGCACGATCAGCACATGCACCAGCAGATAGACCATGAGAGCGGCGGCGATATAGTTGAACATGATCGTCGTGATGACGATGTGGCTGCCGCGCTTGGCCTGCAGGAAGGCGGGAATGAAGGCCCAGGCGGCCCCGAAGAGACCGGCGCCGATAATGGCAACCGGCATGGTCACATACCAGGGCACATAATTGTCGAGTGCCAGCGCCACCAGCGCACAGCCAAGCCCGCCAATATAGGCCTGACCTTCCGAGCCGATGTTGAAGAGGCCGGCATGGATGGCTACGGCGACCGAAAGGCCGGTGAAGATGAAGCTCGTCGCGTAATAGAGCGTGAAGCCGATGCCTTCACCGCTGCCGAAGGCACCTTCGATGAGCAGCGAAAGCGCGGCCAGCGGGCTTTCGCCGATCAGCCAGATGACAAAGCCCGAGATCAGGAAGGCGACGACCAGGTTTAAAAGAGGGATCAGACCGTAATTGATCCATCTCGGTAGGGATACGGAAGCAGTGCTCATCGAGGCCTCACGCGGCAATGCCGGCCATCATCAGGCCGAGGGTCTGTTCACCGGCATCGGGCGTCTTCTCGCCGACGACATGGCCGGCAAACATGACAAGGATACGGTCTGAAAGGGCGCGGATTTCGTCGAGTTCGACGGATACGAGCAGGATGGCCTTGCCCGCATCGCGCATCTCGATGATCCGGCGATGGATGAATTCGATGGCGCCGATATCGACGCCGCGGGTCGGCTGGCCGATGATCAGCATCTTCGGGTCGCGCTCGATCTCGCGGGCGACGACGATCTTCTGCTGGTTGCCGCCGGAGAAATTCGCCGTCTTCAGGCGCGGGTTCGGCGGGCGGATGTCGTATTTCTCGATCTTCTCCATGGCATCCTTGCGGATGGCGTCGAGATCGAGCAGCGGGCCACGGCTGTATTCGGGACGGTGGTGATAGCCGAGTACGGCATTTTCATATTCCTCGAATTTCAGGACCAGGCCCATGTGATGGCGGTCTTCGGGAATATGGGCGAGGCCGAGTTCGCGAAGACGTGCCGGATCGGCCTTGTCGATCGGCTGGCCATCAAGCAGGATTTCGCCCGATGCCGGCTTGCGGATACCGGCAATCGCCTCCAGCAGTTCCGACTGGCCGTTGCCGGCGACACCGGCAATGCCGACGATCTCGCCGGCGCGGACATCGAAGGAGACGTTGTCGACCATCGTCACGCCTCTGTTGTCCTTGACCGTCAGGTTGCGGACGGACAGCAAGACCTCGGCAGGCTTTGCCTCGCCCTTCTGGACGCGCAGCAGAACGCGGCGGCCGACCATGAGTTCGGCAAGTTCCTCGACCGTGGTCTCGCTGGTCTTGCGGGTGGCGACCATCTCGCCGCGGCGCATGACGGAGACGGTATCGGTGATCGCCATGATTTCGCGCAGCTTATGGGTGATCAGGACAACGGTCTTGCCCTCGTCGCGCAGCACGCCGAGGATGCGGAACAGGTGATCGGCCTCGGCCGGGGTCAACACGCCGGTCGGCTCATCGAGGATCAGTATCTCGGCGCCGCGATACATGGCTTTGAGGATTTCCACGCGCTGCTGCAGGCCGACCGGAAGCTGCTCGATCAGCGCATCCGGATTGACCTCCAACCCGTATTCGGTTTCCAGCCGCTTGAGCTCGGCGCGCGCGGAAGCAACGCCCCTTGCCAGCAGCGCGCCGCCTTCGGCGCCGAGCATGATGTTTTCGAGGACGGTGAAATTGTCGACCAGCATGAAATGCTGGTGCACCATGCCGATGCCGGCGGCGATCGCTGCCTGGCTGTCCCGGATGGTGACGGGCTGGCCGTTGACGCGGATCTCGCCGCTGTCGGCGTGGTAGAAACCGTAGATGATGGACATCAGGGTCGATTTGCCAGCGCCGTTTTCCCCGATAATGCCATGGATCGAGCCCTTGGCGACGGTCAGGTTGATGTCCTTGTTGGCGTGAACGGCGCCGAATTTCTTGTCGATGCCGACAAGTTCGATGGCAGGCTGGTCTGTCACAGCAGGCTCCAAATAAGAAAAGGGCGTATGGCGAAAATCCTTGTCCGCCATACGCCCGATCTCAGTTACGACTCACTTCGGGCAGGCATTGTCCGTGGTGTAATCGTGAACCTTGATGGTACCAGCAATGATATCGGCCTTGGCCTTGTCGACGGCAGCCTGCATCTCCGGCGTGATCAGCGGCTTGTTGTTGTCGTCCATGGCGGCGGCAACGCCGTCTTCCTTGATGCCGAGAGACTGGACACCGGCCGTGAACTTGTCGCTCTTGGTGTCGTTGAAGGCGTTGTAGACGGCGAGGTCGACGCGCTTGACCATCGAAGTCAGAACGGAACCCGGATGCAGGTGGTTCTGGTTGGAATCGACGCCGATCGACAGTTTCTTGTTGTCGGCTGCCGTCTGCAGGACGCCGAGACCGGTCGCACCGGCTGCCGCGTAAACGACGTCAGCGCCCTGGTCGATCTGGTTCTTGGTGAGTTCGCCGCCGCGGACCGGATCGTTCCAGGCTGCACCCGTCGTGCCGGTCATGTTCTGAAAGACTTCGATGTCGGCCTTGGCGGCGCGTGCGCCCTGCTCGTAGCCGCATTCGAACTTGCGGATCAGCGGAATGTCCATGCCGCCGACGAAGCCGACCTTGCCGGTCTTGGAGGCCATGCCGGCGAGAATACCGACGAGGTAGGAGCCTTCCTCTTCCTTGTAAAGGACGGAACGGACGTTCGGCTTGTCAACGACGGAGTCGACGATGATGAACTTGGTATCCGGGAATTCAGCGGCAACCTTCTCGACAGCCGAGGTCCAGGCGAAGGAAACGGCAACAACCGGGTTGAAACCGCGGCTTGCGAAGTTGCGGATGGCCTGCTCGCCCTGGGTATCGCCGGTCGGCTCGAAATCGCGGTAGGCGATACCGGTCTCTTTCTTGAACTTTTCAGCGCCGTTAAAGGCAGCTTCGTTGAAAGACTTATCGAACTTCCCGCCGGTGCCGTAAACGAGAGCCGGCTTGATGTCGGCGGCAAGCGCCGTCGTCGACATCGCTGCCACGGCAAGGAGGGTGAGAAGGGATTTTTTCATGAGTTTGCAGCCCTGTTGTTTGCTATTTGTCTGGGGTCCTCCCGCAAGCCTTTTTCAGGCATGTCTGCGGAACCACCGACCTCCCCCCGGAGGCCTGGCTGCGTGCATCCTTGCATGGCTCAACGAAAAATTCACGAGAAATTTTTCGGTTGGTAAAGATTTGCCATGATTGCCGAAATTCAGTCCACAGGTCCTGAATTCTGGGCAAATCGACCGCTGAAATGCGGATTTTCTAACCAGTGCCGCCGCGTCATCGGCATCATCCTCCGGCCGTTTCCGGAACTGCCGATTGCACTTTTTCAGACCCCGCAGCCCTTCAGCTATGCGGTAAAGCGGCCTGCCACCGGCGGCTTCTTGTAGCCGATCATCCATAGAAGCAGCGCCAATACCAGAAGCACGGCAAAGGCCGGCTGCAGCATGAGCCACTGAAAGATGAAGGCGTAAAAACGCGGATGGACATAATAAGAGACGGACGACTGGAGCGCGATCAGCGTCGACGGGCTGACATCCTGCCATGCATCCGCCATCGGGGTCATGATCACCTGCGAGGATGCAACGGACTGAATGGAATCGATGGTTCCGGCAATGACAGCAACTGCCAGCGCAAACAGACTGGCAAGACGCAACAAGAAACGCATCAAATCCTCCGACGACGGGTGTGCCCTGATGTCCGGCGAGCCGCGCCATTCTCCACTCAAACCTAGAGATAGGCTTGGAGCGGGCACGGCGCAATGGACGGCATGCGCGCAGTTTTATCGGAAGAAGTCAAAAAACTGTTAGATTTGGGTTGATCGGCAAAAATTCATCGGTATATATCGCGCCGTTCCGACGATTTGCTCCTCTCCGGTGCGAAACGCAAAATGGACAGGTGGCCGAGTGGTTGAAGGCGCACGCCTGGAACGCGTGTGTACGTGAAAGCGTACCGAGGGTTCGAATCCCTCTCTGTCCGCCATTTTGTTTCTAGCTAATGCACTGAAAATGCTGCGTTATTTGGTTCATCTCGCCTGCATCTCCATTTTGACCGCGGCGTATAGCTCTGACTGACAGCTACTGAAGACCTATGAAGAATGTTCACGCTTGCTGTGAAGTTCAAGAAGTTGACTAGCTGGCCTTGTTGCGCGGTACGAGCGCCTACTTCGCAGGGAAGCACAGCGGAAGTATGGCACGCGCGAGGCGCTTTAACCAACAACTGAGTTGCCGGTAACCCTTCCTTCAACTGCTTCTTGTAAATTGACTCAACGATGGCCAAATGATACGGCGGGCGCCGGCTGCGCCAGATATCGCGGAACGAATCGATGCACCGTCCGTTGCATCTTGAGTCAAGCGTTTCTTGTAGTACACTCAACCTAATTCGATTCGGGGGAAGTCATGGTAATAAACCTAATTCTCGCCGTGGCGTCGGGCGCCATCGGTCTATCCCTGATTCGCTTCGCTTTCAGCCTCGCGAAGCTCGATAAGATCGAATATCAGAAATCGCGTGCGCGATATCCTTCCCTGCGAGCAGCAATTTCCGGCCAGGCCACGGTACGCTACAACGGCACTCCGGACGGGCGCGTTCGTGCAGGCATCGTCTATAACACCCGTAAGAATCGTATCGAGCCTAATGGCAAATTGCGTAACGATGTTGTCGATCAGGTTCTTTAAAGCGGGATGTTTTACAAGGGGTGGGTGCCGACGGTAAACGGGCGACTGTCGTTCAAGCTTATCGGAGAGACCCGATATCCGGCTGAACCTGAGTACGTCAATTCTGCCGACGATTCTCATCTTTATGTCTCTGCCCTCCAGTCTCGACAATTGAGCGACGTCCTGTTTGAGCGGGTAGTGGGTCCCCTTCTAGGGTATAGTGGGAAATTCGAGTTCGTCTTGTGCGCGCGTTCTCGTCGATCTCGCACCTCGCCGGACTCGAAGCTCATTGGCAAGGTGTTTATATTCCACTGCCAGACCTTTAAGGAGACGAAAGCTCGAGACATATTTCGGAGCTCCGTGAAATCTATGCGCGCGCTTGATCCTGGTGCGCTAAATCCGGGTTTGAAGCAGCAATATCTCGCCCTCAGCCAAACGCTGCTTAGCCGATGCGACATGTACATGAACGTCGTCTTGAATCGCGATGGCGTCGTAACGCTCTCACATCTCACCTGGGGAAACTCTCGTCTGGAGAGAAACACCGAGGAGCACGCCATTGAAATTGGGTTCGACCTCGAACACGGCATTGCTGACCAGACGTATTTCTTTGTCCGCGACTTAACTCATCAGCATCAACATCACGGAAACGACGCGGATACGATTATCACGACCCAGCGCCAGGAGAAGCCTGACGACCTGAGCTGGTGCTTAGAGATTATGTACAGTCTCTATTTCCACATCATCACGGTGAAGAGAAAAGGAAACCCGACAGAACATGTTAGGGCGCTCGGGATTCTGGCCTACCTTCAGTCTTACAAAAATATAATTAAACGGCGTAAAGACCTCGTCCAGCCTACTCTGGTTTTGCCTGAGTTCGATGACGCGTCGTCAAAGGAATCGATTAAAGCGACGAAGGACTACATCGATTTCAAACTCAACGAGCAGAAGCGAAACAGCGACAATCGGAAATCCTTTTTTCTCTGGGTGTTAGCGACAATCTTCACTGTCGTGAATTTTACAGTCAGTTTTGCCGATAAGGCGCTTCCGCCGAACCCGACCGTCGCGTCGGTAGCCAATTTCCTTAAAACAAACGCCTACGTGCTTCCGATGATGGCGATTGCTGCGTTAATTTATCTAGTCAGCAATCTCATCTCAAAGCCGCGATATGATTTCAAACGAGACGTTGTTCGAGTGTCTATTGCTGGAAGGGTGCCCTCCGTTGCAATAGCGCTTGCGCTGGGTGTCGGAATGATGGCTGTCTGCGTCTATTATGTTATTCGCCTCCTAGCAGATTGAATTCCTCGCCAGCGTTCCGGCATGTTTGCCTTTTACTCCGGGGCGCCGCATACACGACCATCCCGCCCTCGACGTGCAATCCCGTTTCATGTTCCCTAACTTTTTCAGCACTTGAACCGCCGCCCGGACCAGGTTCGTCAAAGCGACGAATTTCGTCGCGGTGGTCCACAACGCGACCGCAACACGATAAGCTGCTCCAGACTTTCAGCACAAAGCACTTCATTGCCAACGACGCAGAGGGGAAACCAGCGATGGCGAATTTCAAGGCTGAAGATGAAGCGATCGGGACGATCATCCTGGTGGAGGAACTGTTTCAAAGCTTGGTCAAGTCCGGCATCGTGCCGGCAGCCGTTATGGCGGATGTCGTGCGCGGCGCGGTTGCGAGGCTGGATACGACCGATCATTTCGGCGCGGGTGCGGCTGTCCGCCACTATTTCGAAAGCTGGCTGTCGAAGTAGATAATCTTCGCTGGGTGCATAGGACGCATAAGATGCATAGGCCGTTTCAACGGCTCTATAGGAAATGTCAGATTCAATGCCTGTCATGTCACCGTCTGACATTTCCCACACGACCAATGAAAAAGCCTATGCAACTTATGCAACCTATGCACAGAGGTCATTGAAAGCCCTCCTCGAGGCGGGATTATTGGTTGGCTGCCGCGATGAACATCCATTTCGACGAAATCCGTGCGGCTTGGCGTGTCACGCAGGCAGCTCCTTTGCCTCAACTTTCCCCGCGTTTTCGACCTTCCAAAGCACCCCGTTCACACGGTTTTTCCCTGCGCTGACGATCATCTGCCCGTTGACGATCCTGCCGCAGTGCTTGCGCAGGAACCCGCTGAAGCGCGTCGTATTCAGCTTGCCGCGCTCGATGAATTCGCCGAGAGCATCGATCAGCCCCTGATGCCGGCGGTTGCCGACCGGATCGAAGGCGCCTTCGTCCACCATCCTGGCAATATCGGCCGCGGCCCAGGGTTTGCCGGCCGGCAGGGCCGCGATGATCGCCGATGTGCGCTCCTTCTCCGGGTCGTTGTCCCTGATCTTGGCCGCATTGCCGAGCGGATCGGGCAGGCCGAGCCAGACGAGCGCGGAGCGAACGAGGTTCGACCATTGCTCGAAGGAGCCGAGCGCCGGCGAGACCTTGTCGGCCTCATTGGCGACGAAAGCCCGCAGGAGCGTCAGGGCCGATGTGACGATTTCCACCCGCTGCCGGCGTGTGTCTTCGATGACGTCGCTCTCGAAGACGCGCTCTTCCGGCCGCTCGACGCCGGCATCGAGGTTGATCAGCACCACGCGCCGCGTCAGGTCGCCGGCAAAGCGCAGCCCGTTGCCTGTGGCGCAGAGCATGACCGCCGTTGCCGAATCCACCGCAAGCGTCTTGCCGAGCGGACGGATACTGACTTCCTCCTGGGACAGAACCTGGCAAAGATGATCGGAGCGAAGCGCCACCGACAGGTTGTCGAGAGTGATGAAACTGTCGCCCTGCAAGAGCCTGGACTCGAGCACCTTGCGCAGTTCGTTGTCGTCGCCCGCATAGGAGTTGACCGCCGCGAGCCGGCCGGTTGCGAGAATGGCGGCAACGTCCACCAGCTTGGATTTGCCCGTGCCGGGCGCCGTCGCATTGACCCCGAACAGCGGGGCGGTTTTCAGGCTGGGGCGGACGATCGCCGTCAGGATCATGGCGAGGGCTGCCGATTCATCGATGCCGCTCACGAAGGGGAAGCTCGCGACAAGCTTCCTGATGTTTTCCAGCGCTGTCATGGCTTGCGCCCTGTCGGGGCATTCGGGGATTTGGGGCCATGTCTTGTCCGATTCGAAGAGTATGCCGGATTGCCGGTCGAATCCCCTGGTGTCGATGACGGTGCCATCGCTGCGCATCGTCGGCAGGGATGCGACCGCCGTGATCTGCGGGAAAGGCCATTCCCCGTGCCGCGCAATGACGGATCTCGCGACCAGCGCCGGGCAGGACACGGCGTTGTAGCCGAGCGTCCTTCTCGCATCGGGTTTCAGCCAGCGTATGTATTTTGTCAGTATTGCGATCAGCGCATGCTCGTCGACGGGGACCAGCACCGTCTTTTCCTTCCCCGCGATGCGGACGGCGTGAAACAGGGCCGTGTCGCGGGCATAGAGCGGCGCGCCGGCATCGAGCGCCAGGCGGCAAGCGGTCGTTACCGCTTCCGAAAGGTCGGCTTCATGGAAGAGCAGCGTCGGCCGTTCGTCTCCCTCCGTGGTCGGTGGGGGCAGGTCACGGACGACTGGTTTGCGGTGCGATGCGCGGCCCTCACCCTCGACCGTCACAGGTTTTTCGTCGTCAGCACCCGCGGGCGCGAAGGGGCGCACCGTGGCCTGCATGAAGGCGTCGATCTCGGCTGGCGTCCATCCGTCATCGAGCGCATCGGCGCAGTCCCAGCCGCGGCCGGGAAAAAGGCCGGCGCGCCAGTCGTCGACGCGATAGCATTCGAGTTCGCTTGCGGCACCGACATCGGCAAGGCCGACAAGCCGGATGCGAGCCCCGAGGCGCGTCAGCTGCAGCGCGATTTCATGCGCTGCGGCCATGCCCGGGCGATCGAAATCCGGCCATATCAGCACGTCGCGGCCCGAGAGCGGCGACCAGTCGGTGTGCCTGACGCCCTGCGTGCCGCCCGCCCAGGAAACGACCGCCCGCTCGCTCGCCATGCTGAGCCTGTCGCCGCACTTCTCGCCCTCGACAATGATCACTTCTTTCTCGCCGATATCCTGCAAACCATAGAGCGGCCGCGGCTTGGCGAACGGCAGGCGGCACCATGTTTGCGTCCCGTCGGGCAGGCGGGCGAACATGACCATCGGCGTTTCCTTAGCCCCATCGGCGAGATCATGGCGCAGCACGTAGCCAAGGAGCGAACCGTCAGCGTTGCGATAGGGAAACACCATCGACGGCGCAAAGGAGCCCCATTCGGAGCGCCCGCCCCTGCGCTTGGGATTGTAAAGCCTGACAGGCCGGCCGGCCTGCAACAGATCCGCCGGCGGCGGCAGGGCCGTTATGCCCTCATAGGCATCCTGCGCCTTGACCTCTCTCGGCCGGGCGTTCGGCCGGCTGCCGATGCCGCCGAGGATGCGGATCGCTTCGGGCAGATCGACGCCCTTCACCTCCTGCACGAAATCAATGATATCGCCCTGCCTGCCGCAGCCGAAGCAATGGAAACGCTCCATTCCATCGTGCGCTATGAAAATCTTGAACGACGGCGTATCTTCGGCATGGAAGGGGCAGCAGGTTTCGAACTCCCGGCCATTTCGGCTGAGCTTGTAGCCGTATTGCCTGACGGTCGAAGACAGCGATATGTCCCGCCGCAGACGTGCGATATCGTCAGGTTCGCCCGAGGATGCGTATGCATGTGTTCGCGACATGAAATTTCCGTGTGAGTTAAAGCTGATCTTTTGCCGGGATCGTTTGGTGCATCGCCTGTGGGTCCCTCATCCGCCCTTCGGGCCGCCTGACCGATGAAGGCCCTAGTCCGAAGCCTGGAGGTTCCGGTTGACGAAATCCTGCAGATCCGCGGGACGGAACAGCGTGCGGGAACCGAGTTTCACGAAGGGAAGTTGGCCGGTCTTCATCTGCCGGTAGATGCTGGCGCGGCTGATGCCGGTCGCCTCTGTGACTTGCCTGATGTTCAGCAGAATTTTAGGCGTGACTTCCACGGTTTCTCTCCAGGTCTGGTTATGTGTCTGAGCGTATCCGTAGAGGCGAACAGTTATCGGGGCGAAGTTACGCCTTTCGGGAACAAGAGCGCGCCGGCACAGTTCCTCTCCCATGGCGAAAACAGGCACGATCCGCATCGGCATATCGGGATGGACCTATGCGCCCTGGCGCGGCGTCTTCTACCCAAAGGGGCTGGCCAGGAAGAGCGAGCTTGCCTATGCCTCGCGGCAATTTCCTTCCATCGAGATCAACGGCACATTTTACGGGCTGCAGAAGCCGGATGCCTTCGCCAGCTGGCGAGATGAAACGCCTGACGGTTTCGTCTTTTCGGTGAAGGGCTCGCGCTACATCACCCATCTCAAACGGCTGCGCAACGTCGAAACGCCGCTTGCCAATTTCCTGGCATCCGGCCTGCTGCGCCTGGGGCTGAAGCTCGGGCCGATCCTCTGGCAATTTCCGCCGAGGCAGAAATTCGATGCCGAGCTCTTCGACCATTTTCTGGCAATGCTGCCCAGGGATACGGATGCTGCGGCCGATATGGCGAAGCGGCATGACGAACGGCTTGACGGCCGAGCCTGGACGAAGAGCGAGAGGGTGCTGCCGATGCGTCATGCGCTGGAAATCCGCCACGACAGTTTCTGCGCACTCGAATTCATCGAACTGCTGCGCAGGCACAAGGTTGGGCTGGTGGTCGCCGATACCGTGGAATGGCCGCTGCTGATGGATGTGACGGCGGATTTCATCTATTGCCGCCTGCACGGGTCGGAGCAGCTTTATGTCAGCGGCTATGGTGACGAGGCACTCGATCGCTGGGCTCGGCGCATCGATGCCTGGACGCATGGAATCGAGCCCGACGATGCCAAGCGCATCAAGCCGCCGCTGAAACGCTCGGCCAAGGGCCGCGATGCCTATGTCTATTTCGACAATGACGTGAAGGTACGCGCGCCGGCCGATGCCCGTTCACTTGCCGAAAAGCTCGGTGTCGCGCTGCCGCCGGATGACAGGCTCGCCATCAAGCCGACACGCCGTGGCGGCAGAACGATGGTCGAAGAGCCGCGCCGGCATTGGCCGGCGCTGCGTTCAGGACCTTGATCTAGACCAGCACGGCCTGATCGGTCCGGTCCTCGGTGCCGAAGAATTTCAGATAGCGCTCGACCTCGGCCGGTTCGCCGGTCGCCTTCTGGGGATTGTCCGAGAGCTTGACGGCGGGGCGGCCATTGGCGTCGCTCACCTTGCAGACGATCGAAATCGGCAGGAAGTCGGAACTGTCGTTCGGCGCGCAGCCGGCGAAATCATTCGTCAGGTTCGTGCCCCAGCCGAAGCTCATGCGGACACGGCCTTCGAAATGCCTGTAGGTATCGATGATCGCATCGACATCGAGGCCATCGGAGAAGATCAGGAGCTTCTGGCGCGGGTCGCGGCCCATCTTCTTCCACCAGTCGATGATCTTTTCGCCGCCTTCGACCGGCGGGGCGCTGTCCGGGCGGAAGCCGGTCCAGTCGGCCACCCATTCCGGCGCGTCGCGCAGGAAGGCGGCGGTTCCGAAGGCGTCCGGCAGCACGATCAAGAGGTTGCCGCCATAAAGCTTGTTCCAGTCGCGCAGCACCTTGTAGGGCGCGTTCTTGAGCTGCTCGTCGGTTTCCGCGAGAGCTGCGGCGACCATCGGCAGCTCGTGGGCATTGGTGCCGACGGCTTCGAGATCGGAATCCATAGCCAGCAATACATTGCTGGTGCCAGTAAAGGCTGGGCCGATGCCTTCCTTCAGCGCTTCCACGCACCAGCGCTGCCAGAGGAAGCTGTGGCGGCGGCGGGTGCCGAAATCGGAAATGCGCAGGCCCGGCAGCTCACGCAGTTTCTCCACCTTGGCCCACATCTTGGCCTTGGCGCGGGCATAGAGAACATCGAGCGTGAAAGGCCCCATCGTCTTCATGGCTGCGCGCGAGCGCATCTCGTTGATGATGGCGAGGGCCGGGATTTCCCACATGGTCGTTTCCTTCCACGACCCATGGAAATCGAGCACATATTGCCCGTCCTTCTTGGAAAGCTCGTATTCCGGCAGCTGGAAATTGGAGAGCCAGGCCAGGAATTCCGGCTCAAAGATCTGGGCGCGGCCATAGAAGCTGTTACCGGCCAGCCAGATCATCTCCTTCTTGGCGAGCCTCAGCGTGCGCGCATGATCGAGCTGCTCGCGCAGTTCGCCCTCGTCGATCTGCTCTGCGAGGCGCACGCGTTTGGTGCGGTTGATGAGGGTGAAGGAGGCGTCGACATCAGGATAGAGCTTCCAGATCATCTGCAGCATCAGGAGCTTGTAGAAATCCGTATCGATCAGACTGCGGACGATCGGATCGAGTTTCCAGGTATGATTGTAGACGCGCCTTGCGATATCGGTCCTGGCCATGAAGCTCCTGCCTGTCCGTCAATCCGGTCAGGTGCGGCCGTCTTGCAGCCGGCGCACGAAACCGGCTCGTGCGCCTTCTTATCGAAAAATAGATCGGCAAAGTCCAGAAAAAACAACAGGCAACGTCCCGCAGCGGGAATGGCTGCGGGACGTGGTTTAAATGCCTGACATCCGCACGTTATCGTGTGGGTGCTGGCTGGGCCGGTGCCGGGCCGGCGTTCTGCGGCGGAGCCTCCGGAACCTGAGACTGCAACTCCTGGCCGGGCTGCTGCGGGGCAACGTCATCGGCTTCCTTCTGACCCCAGATCTCGACTGGGATCCAGACAAGGAAAGCCAGGACCAGCGCGGCAATCAGCACAGTCAGAATGCGGTAGCCCATGCGGCCCTGCCTGGCCTTAAGCGACGAAATCCGGTTTTCTTCATGAAGCTTCTGATCGGACTTTCCCCAACGCGTTCCCATATGCGCCATGATCGTCTCCTTCCGGTAAACCACAAGCCAAGCCTGCGGCGCTTCTGGAAAGAAACGAGAAGCGATGGAGGATGGTTCCGAGAGAGGTCAATATCCCGTTGTGCGATCGACGACGAACTGAAGCGGCTCGCCGCGTTCGAAGCGGGCTATCTGGCTCTCGACATGACGGAAAAGTGCATTCTCTTCCGAAGTCGCGGCGTCATGCGGCGTGATGAAGACGTTTTCCAGATGCCAGAGCGGATCATCCGCCGGCAGCGGTTCGACCTCGAAGACATCGAGCGAGGCACCGCCGAGCACGCCGCTTTCAATCGAGGCGACGATATCGGCCTGGATCTGGCTCCTGCCGCGACCCGCATTGATGAAGACCGGCTTGCCGAGCGCGCCGCCCTGGCGAAGCTTGGCGAAGAAGGCCTTGTTGTAGAGACCCGTGGTGTCAGGCGTCAGCGGCAGCAGGCCGACGACAATATCGGTTTTCGACAGGAACGTATCGAGTTCCGAGCCACCGAATGTTTCGATGCCGTCAACCTGCTTCTTCGAGCGCGACCAGCCGATCACATTGAACCCCATAACACGCAGCTTGGCGGCGGCATCCTGGCCGAGAATGCCGAGGCCCATGATACCGACCGTCATTTCGGCGGCTTCCGGCGGGACGCGCTTGCCCCAGACACGGTCGCGCTGATGCCGGTCATGCTCGCGCTGCCGGCGCAGATGCATGAGGCATTGCATGACCACCCATTCGCTCATGCGGGTCGTCAGGCTGCGATCGACGAAACGGACGATCGGAACGTCAGGCAGATCAGGAATGGACAGGATGCTATCGACCCCCGCGCCGCCCGAAAAGAGCACCTTCAGGTTCGGCGCGCGCTGAAAAATATCCGCATCCGGCTTCCAGAGCAGCGCATAGTCCACGCCTGTCAGGTCGAGCCGCTTGCTGGCGGGATCGGCGGCATTGATGCTGCCGCGATCGGCAAAGGCGGTCTTCAGGATGCGGGCGGTGCTTTCGGGATCGAACTTGAGGTCGACGAGAACGGGAGGTCTTGTTGGCATGATCTTCTTTTACTGCTGGACCGCTGTTGTCGGCACCGCCTCGATATTGAAGGCGGCTGCCATCAGCGCCTTGGTATAGTCATCCTTCGGCGCGCGGAAGATCTCCGCTGACGGCCCCTGTTCCACGACCTTGCCGAAACGCATGACGATGACATCGTTGGCGAGCGCCTTGACCACCTTCAGGTCGTGGCTGATGAAAAGATAGGCGAGATCATGCTTCTTCTGCAGGTCGCGCAGCAGGTCCACCACCTGCGCCTGGACGCTCATGTCGAGCGCCGAGGTCGGCTCGTCGAGCATGACGAAGCGCGGCTTCAGGACCATGGCGCGGGCAATGGCGATGCGCTGGCGCTGGCCGCCGGAAAATTCATGCGGGAAACGCCAGCGGGTCAGCGGATCGAGGCCGACCTCCTCCAGCGCCCAGCAGACGCGCTGGTCGCGCTCGGCGGCAGAGAGCGAGCGCTCATGCACCTTCAGGCCTTCGGCGACGATATCGCCGACCGACATGCGCGGGCTCAGCGAACCATAGGGATCCTGGAAGACGACCTGAAGCTGGTTGCGCAACGGCCGCATTTCCGTGAATGAATAGCTTGCTATATCTTTGCCGACGAAGGATATGCGCCCCGTCGACGAGATGAGGCGTGTCAGCGCCAGCCCGAGCGTCGTCTTGCCCGAACCGGATTCGCCGACGACGCCGAGCGTCTGCCCGGAGCGGAGCGTCAGGTCGATGCCGTCGACTGCCTTCACATGATCGACGACCTTGCGCATGAAACCGGCCTTGATCGGGAACCAGACCTTGATGTCACTGCCTTCCATGACAACAGGCTTTGAGGGGTCGGTCACCGGCGGTTCGCCGCGCGGTTCGGAGGCGAGCAAATGGCGGGTGTAGTCGTGCTTCGGATTGGTGAAGACCTCTTCCACCGGTCCGCTCTCGACGATCTTGCCCTTGGTCATGACACAGACACGGTCGGCGAACTTGCGCACGATGCCGAGGTCGTGGGTGATGAAGAGCATGGACATGCCGTGCTCGCCCTTCAGCTTGCGCAGGAGTTCGAGGATCTGCGCCTGGACCGTGACGTCGAGCGCGGTGGTCGGCTCGTCGGCGATCAGCAATTCGGGCCGGTTGGCGAGGGCCATGGCGATCATCACGCGCTGGCGCTGGCCGCCGGAGAGCTCGTGCGGATAGGCTTTCAGGCGCTTTTCCGGCTCGCGGATGCCGACCTGGTTGAGGAGTTCCAGCACGCGGGTACGCGCCGCCTCCCCGGTCAGGCCCTGATGCAGGTCCAGGATTTCGGCAATCTGCTTCTCGATCGTGTGGAGCGGATTGAGCGATGTCATCGGCTCCTGGAAGATCATGGTGATGTCGTTGCCGCGAACCTCGCGCATTTCGCGGTCGGGCGCCTTCAGCAGATCTTTGCCCTTGAAGAAGATCTCGCCGCCCGGATGACTGGCCGAGGGATAGGGCAGAAGCCGCAGGATGGAGCTTGCCGACACCGACTTGCCGGAACCGGATTCGCCGACGAGCGCGACAACCTCGCCCTTGCCGATATCGAAGGAGATGCGGTCGACGGCAAGCGAGGTTTCACCGCCCTGATGGAAGGCGACCGAGAGGTCGCGGACGGAGAGCAGCGCTTCACTCATTGGAACGTCTTTCTCGGATCGAAGGCATCGCGCACCGCTTCGCCGATGAATATCAGCAAGGACAGCATGATCGACATGGTGAAGAAGGCCGTCAGCCCGAGCCAAGGCGCCTGAAGATTGGCCTTGCCCTGGGCGATCAGTTCACCCAGCGAAGGAGAGCCCGGCGGCATGCCGAAGCCCAGGAAGTCGAGCGAGGTCAGGGTAGTGATCGAGCCGGAGAGGATGAAGGGCAGGAAGGTCAGGGTCGCGACCATCGCGTTCGGCAGCATATGCCGCCACATGATGGTGCGGTTGTTGACGCCGAGCGCGCGGGCGGCCCGGACATATTCGAAATTGCGGGCACGCAGAAACTCGGCGCGCACGACGCCGACGAAGCCCACCCAGGAGAAGAGCAGCATGATGCCGAGCAGCACGAAGAAGCCGGGCGGCAGGATGGCGGCGATGATGAGCAGGATGTAGAGCACCGGCATCGAGGACCAGATCTCGATGAAACGCTGGAAAAACAGGTCCGTCCAGCCGCCGAAATATCCTTGAATGGCACCCGCCGTCACACCAATGACAGCCGAGCAGATGGTGAGCACCAGGCCAAAGAGAACGGAAATGCGGAAGCCATAGATGACCCGGGCCAGAACGTCGCGCGCCTGGTCATCCGTGCCGAGCCAGTTGAGATTGCCAAGCCTGCAGCCGGGATCGTCGATGCCTTGCGGATAGGCCGAGCAACGCTTTTCCGCCGACATCAGCCAGAAGGGCGCGGTTGGGGCCGAATGCGGGATATTGGAATTGACTGATTGATAGGAATAGCGGATCGGCGGCCAGATCATCCAGCCGTTGGCATCGATCTCGTCCGAGATGACGGAGGAGCGGTAGTCCGTCTCGGCGAGGAAGCCGCCGAACTTCTCCTCGGGATAATCGATGACGACAGGAAAAAGGATCTCGCCCTTGTAGGAGGCGATGATCGGCTTGTCGTTGGCGATGAACTCGGCAAACAGGCTGAGCACGAAGAGGACGAGGAACAGCCAGAGCGACCAGTAACCGCGCCTGTTGGCCTTGAAGTTCCGCCAGCGGCGGACGTTGGTCGGCGACAGCAGACCCTTGCGGGGCGGGCGAACGGGCGATGTTGTGGGGTTTGCAGCGACGTCCATCAGACATCCCTCCGCTCGAAGTCGATGCGCGGATCGATCCAGGTATAGATCAGGTCCGAGATCAGGCCGACGAAGAGGCCGAGCAGCGAGAAAATATAGAGCGTTGCAAAGACGATCGGATAGTCTCGGTTGACGACCGAGAGGTAGCCGAGGCGGCCGAGACCATCGAGCGAGAAGATGTTCTCGATCAGCAGCGAACCGGTGAAGAAGGCGGAGATGAAGGCGGCCGGAAAGCTTGCGATGACGATCAGCATGGCATTGCGGAAGACATGGCCGTAGAGCACCTGGCGCTCGTTCAGGCCCTTGGCACGCGCGGTGATGACATATTGCTTCTTGATCTCGTCGATGAAGGAATTCTTGGTCAAGAGCGTCGTCGTGGCGAAGGATGCCAGCGACAGCGAGATCAGCGGCAGCGTGAGATGCCAGAAATAATCGAGCGGTTTCTGCCACCAGGCAAGCTGGTCGAAATTATCCGAGACCAGGCCGCGCAGCGGAAACCAGTCGTAGAAGGAACCGCCGGCAAACAGCACGATCAGCAGGATGCCGAAGAGGAAACTCGGCACGGCATAACCGACGACGATGACGCCGGAGGTCCAGACATCGAAGGAGGAGCCGTCCTTGACCGCCTTGCGGATGCCGAGCGGGATGGAGATGGCGTAGGAAAAGATCAGGATCCAGATGCCGAGCGAGATCGAAACCGGCAGCTTCTCCTTGATAAGGTCGAGCACGGAGGTGTTGCGGAAGAAGCTCTCGCCGAAATCGAAGCGGATGTAATTCCACATCATCTCGCCGAAGCGGGTCAGCGGCGGCTTGTCGAAGCCGAACTGCTTTTCGAGCTTGGCAATCAGTTCGGGATCGAGGCCCTGCGCACCGCGATATTTCGAACCGGCATCGTCTCCTCCTCCGGCCATGAGATCACCGCCACCGGAAAGGCGTTGGTCGGCACTGTCGGCCTGGCCGGTCAACTGGGAGATCACCTGCTCGACGGGGCCGCCGGGAGCGAATTGAACGACGATGAAGGAAATCGCCATGATGCCAATGATCGTCGGGATCATCAGGAGCAGGCGGCGAAGGATATAGCCCCCCATCAGTCTCGAGCCTCCGGGAATATCTTCGCCTGCATGCCGTCCAGTCTATTGCCGTTCAATCTGCCAGCCTTCCCTTGCCGGCGTGTGCCGGCGTTTCATGATTCGCCGATGCCATTTGGAGCGCAGGCCTCCTCGCATTGCAAGTCCGCTCATTTCGCCGAGGTGGACCACCAGGCATCGGGGAAGCCGAGGCTGTATGCCGGAAACTCTGCCGGACGTGTCACCGTGTTCCAATAAGCAATCGAATAGGTGTCGCGGTAGAACAGCGGAATGACATAGTGGTTGGCGAGCAGCACACGGTCCATGGCCTTGATGGCCGCAACCTGCTCATCTCGATTAGGGGCAAAGATAATCATGCGAACGAGCGCATCGATGGCCGGATTGGCAATGCCGGCATAGTTGCGCGAGCCTTGCTGATTGGCGGAACCCGATCCCCAGTAGTCGGCCTGTTCGTTGCCCGGGTTCACGGTTTGAGCCCAAACATTCCAGATCATATCGAAATCGAAGCTGCGCGCGCGGTTGGTATATTGCGCGGCATCGACCGTGCGGACCCGCGCATCGATGCCGATCTTCTTCAGATTGGTGGCATAGGGCACCGCCCAGCGCTCGAGCACGGGACTCGACAACAATATCTCGAAACTCATCGGCTGGCCGCTCTTGGCATTGACCATGCGATTGCCCTTCAGCTCCCAGCCGGCTTCCCTCAGAAGAGAGATCGCCTTGCGAAGGTTGTCGCGGCTCTTCTGCGGATCTCCGCCGACGGGATTGCTGTAGGGGGTGGTGAAGATATCCGCGGGGACCTGATCCTTCAGGCCCTGGAGAATTTCCAGCTCCCTGCCCTGCGGAAGGCCGGACGAGGCAAGATCGGTGTTCCAGAAGTAGCTGTCAATGCGCTTGTAGCTGTTGAAGGCTATCGTGCGGTTCAATTCCTCGAAATCGAAACCGTAGTTCAAGGCCTCGCGCACCCGCTCGTCCTTGAAGATGTCGCGCCGCATATTCGGCACGAGCGCCTGCATGATGCCGGTGGAGCGCAGGGGATTGGTGACATCTTCCTTCTTGACGCGCCCTTCCTTCACCGCGGGGAAATCATATCCGGTTGCCCAACGCGCCGCAAAAGTCTCCTGCCAGTAATCGCTGTTGCCGGCACGAAACGCTTCGAACTCGACATCGCGATCACCATAATAGGTGTAGAGAATGTTGCGGAAATTGTTTTGGCCGACGTTCACATTGAGGTCCTTGCCCCAATAGTCATCCCGCAATTCGTAGCGGATCGTCGCACCAGCCGAGAAGGCGGCAATCTTGTACGGCCCTGAACCCATGACGGGCTCAAGCGTTGTCTTCGAAATGTCTCGCGGCTTGCCATCCGGTCCCGGTGCTTCCCACCAGTGTTTCGGCACGATCACCAATTGGCCCAGAATGTCCGGCAGTTCGCGATTGTTCTTCTCGTCGAAGGTGAACGTAACGTCCCGCTCGCCCGTCTTCTCGGCCTTGACCACGTGACGGTAGTAGTTTCCGGTAAGCGGGTTCAGCTCCTTGGTCTTGTCGAGGCTGAAAATCACGTCTTCGGGCGTGACCGGCTGGCCATCGGCCCATTTCGCTTCCTTGCGAAGGCGAAAGGTCGCGCTCGAGACGTCGGGTGGATAGGAGACACCTTCGGCAAGCAGACCATAGGAGACCAGGAGTTCGTCATCGGCGGGTTTCAGCAGGGTGTCGTAAACGCGCGCCAAGCCGACCGCGATCTGGCCTTTTGCGAGCAAAGGATTGAAGGTGTCGAAAGTGCCGCTGGAAGACAGCCGCAAGTCACCGCCTTTCGGGGCATCGGGATTGACGTAGTCGAAATGGGTAAAGCCCGGCTTGTACTTCATCTCGCTGATGACCGAGCTGCCAATCTGGAACTGCTGATCCTGAGCCAATACAGCCGCAGGTATAAGCGTACCCAGAAATACTACCAAAACGCTGATTTTCGACCACGAAGCCACTATTCATTCTTCCCCTGTTATTAGCCTTCTCCGACAATACGAGAAATGCAGGCGAAAAACAGGAAAGACTTTGTTTTTTACCGGGCTCGCGAAATTTTGACCTTACCAGCGGAGGTCAGGGCGTCACTTCCTCGAGACGCTTGCGGAGCATGCGGCGCAGCTCTCCGACCAGGCGCGGATCGCCCGAGCCGTCGGGGTCGTTGGCGGCCGCGACGACGATGCGCAGCAGCTCCAGGACGAGGGCGCCCAGGAGATCGACATCGCGCTCGACCGACGGTTCAGCATTCTTCAGGAGTGCGGCGATGCTGGCGCGAAGCTCCGCGCGCGATTTCGCCTTGCGTTCCTTGGGCACATCGCGCCTAGCTGCGAGAACCGGAAATTCCGGATGATCCTCGATGAAGCGGCCGAGCCGCGTGAAAATCGCATCGCCGATTTCGGCAGCACTCTTCCCCCTGGTCTTTTCCGCGAGTTCGGCGAGCCCGCTGTTCAGACGCTGCAGGCGATCGATATGCAGCGCCTCGGCAAGCAGAGGCTTGGTCGGAAAGAACTGATAGAGCGAACCGATCGAAGAGTTCGCGGCCGCAGCAATCTCCGTCATGGTCGCAGCGTCATAGCCTTTTTCGAGAAAGACCCTGGCTGCCGCTTCGAGCAGGGTCGCGACGCGTTCATGGCCGCGCTGCCGTTTCGGCACACGGGTTTGCGGTTCAGGGCTTGATTTTTGTGAGGCAATCCTCGTATTTTTCATTGTGAGGATATCCTCATATTTTCTTCCCCGGAGACTCCCGATGTCCCTTTACGATCCGAAGACCACCGCACTCATTTCCATCGACCTGCAAGGCTTCATTATCGGCCGGCAGCTTGCGCCCCATTCCGCCCGGCAGGTGATCGAGAACACCGCCGCGATCGCCACGAAACTGACGTCCGAAGGCGGGACGGTGATCCTCGTTACCGTCGGATTCTCCCCGGACTATGCCGATGCTGTCAACCAGCCGGTGGACGAACCGGCGGTTTTCCCCGAAGGCGGTCTTTCGGAGGCCGCGCTTGCGGCACCGGTGGAAATCGCTGCGCTCGCAGCCGATGTCCATATCGTCAAGCATCAGTGGAGCGCCTTCTACGGCACCGAGCTGGACCTCCAGCTTCGCCGCCGCGGCATCAAGACCGTGATCCTGACGGGCATCGCCACGAATTTCGGCGTCGAGGCAACGATCCGCGATGCATTTGCCCATAATTACGGTGTCATCGCCGTCGAGGATGCGATGAGCTCCTTCACCGCCGAGATGCACGCGCTGTCCTGCGAGCGCATCCTGCCGCGCCTGTCGCGCGTGCGCAAAACCGCGGAGGTTCTTCCCAACGCGTGACGCTGCGGCGATCCGTCCCCGCGCCGCCTGCCAAAACATCGATTCACCAAAATTGCTTTTCACGGTAGATTCGATTGCAAATCACTTCGGCAGGCGCGGCAAGGAAACGGCATGGCATTCAGCTTGGTTCAGGCTTTCAAGGCCCAGACTCTCAGAACTCTCGGCAAACTGACGCTCGGTTTCAGGACGTTTGGCAAACTGACGCTTGGTTTCAGGACGTTTGGCAAACTGACGCCTGGTTTCAGGACGTTTGGCAAGCTGACGCTTGCCGGGGCAATGGGCGCAAGCCTTGTCGCCGGCGATGTCGGCGCACAGCAGAAGACGCCGAGCCCCGGCAGCGCCAAGGCGATTTTCGGTTCCGAGAAACTGCCGACGCAGGGGCCGGCGCAGCCGATCGGCTTCTACGCCAAGGGCTGCATGACCGGTGCCGAGGCGCTGCCGACCGACGGGCCGACCTGGCAGGCGATGCGCCTGTCGCGCAACCGGCGCTGGGGCAATCCGGCGATGATTTCGCTTCTGGAAAAATTCTCGCAGGATGCGCGCACCAAGATCGGCTGGCCCGGCATCCTCGTCGGCGATATCGCCCAGCCGCGCGGGGGGCCGATGGCCAACGGCCATGCCTCGCACCAGATCGGGCTGGATGCCGATGTCTGGTTTACTCCCATGCCCTCGCAGCGCATGAGCTACGAACAGCGGGAAGACCTGCCCTTCACCACCATGTTGCAGAAAGACAAATTTCTGACCGTCGACCCGAAAGTGTGGAGCAAGCAGCGGGCGGAACTCCTGATGCTGGCGGCAAGCTATCCGCAGGTCGAGCGCATCTTCGTCAACCCGGCGATCAAGAAGAAAATGTGCGATACCTGGACGGGCGACCGCACCAATCTCGGCAAGCTCAGGCCCGAATACGGGCACGATTCGCATTTCCACATCCGCATGAAATGCCCTGTTGGTGCCAAGGGCTGTACAGGGCAGGCGCCGGTGGCAGCCGGCGACGGCTGCGACAAGTCGCTCGCATGGTGGTTTACGAAAGAGCCGTGGGCGGCACCGAAGCCGAGTGCAAAGCCGCCGAAGCCGCCGCGTGAGGTCATGGTCTCCGACCTGCCGAAGGCCTGCTCTGCCGTTGTCGATGCCCCGTCCATCGCTTCTACGGAAGCAGAGACCTATGGCGGCCCTTCCGCGGCGAGTGCGCTGACGGCAGTCCCAGCGGCGGCACCACCTGTCGATACCGGCAGCGCGCTTCCTTCCGTCGGCCCGGTCCCAAGCGACAAGCCGGTCGTGCAATAGGCTGAACAGGCGGGCGGCGGGCTGTCTTTCAAATCGCAAACGCCTGGTGTAGAAGCGGTCAAATCGATTGAATTACGCGTGGAGAACCCGTTCATGGCCGGCGACAAATGCCTCGCATTGATTGCGCATGACCAGAAGAAGGACGAGATGGCGGAGTTTGCCCGCCGCAACAGGGATCTCCTCGCCCAATGGAAAATCGTCGCCACCGGCACGACGGGCGGGCGCGTGCTCGACGCGGTTCCCGACCTTCACGTTGTCAGGCTCAAGAGCGGTCCGCTCGGCGGCGACCAGCAGATCGGCGCGCTGATCTCCACCGGCGAGGTCAGCGCCCTGATCTTCTTCGTGGACCCGCTGACGCCAATGCCGCATGATGTCGACGTCAAAGCGCTGATGCGGCTTGCGATCGTCTACGACATTCCGATGGCATTGAACGAGTCGACAGCCGAAAAGCTTCTCCCTACCCTTAACGCCTGATCCCTCGGGCTACAGCACGGAACCGGCCATGACTGCATCCTCTACTCCCTTGCCCTTTCCGATTCTGATCGGCGACATCGGTGGCACGAATGCCCGCTTCTCCATCCTGACGGATGCCTATGCGGAGCCGAAGCAGTTTCCCAATGTCCGCACCGCCGATTACGAGACGATCGACGAGGCGATCCAGAAGGGTGTGCTCGACAAGACCTCCGTGCAGCCGCGCGCCGCGATCCTGGCCGTCGCCGGCCCGATCAAGGCGGATGAAATCCCGTTGACCAACTGCCCCTGGGTGGTGCGGCCGAAGAGGATGATCGAGGGCCTCGGCCTCGTCGACGTACTCGTCGTCAACGACTTTGAAGCGCAGGCGCTGGCGATCGCGGCACTCTCCGACGAAAACCGCGAGCGCATCGGCAATGTCTCGGGTGACATGGTGGCCTCCCGGGTCGTTCTCGGGCCCGGCACCGGCCTTGGCGTCGGTGGTCTGGTCCATACCCAGTCGACCTGGATTCCGGTTCCCGGCGAAGGCGGGCATGTCGATCTCGGGCCGCGCAGCAAACGCGACTATGAAATCTTCCCGCATGTCGAAACGATCGAGGGCCGCATTTCGGCCGAGCAGATCCTCTGCGGGCGCGGCATCGTCAACCTCTACCGCGCCATCTGTGCGGCAGATGGCGTCGAGCCGACCATGAGCGACCCGGCGGACATCACCTCGCATGCGCTTGCCGGCAGCGACAAGATCGCGGTCGAAACCGTCTCGCTGTTTGCGACCTATCTCGGCCGCGTGGCGGGCGACATGGCGCTGGTGTTCATGGCCCGCGGCGGCGTCTATCTCTCCGGCGGCATCTCGCAGAAGATCCTTCCGGCGCTGAAAAAGCCGGAATTCCGGGCAGCCTTCGAGGACAAAGCGCCGCATTCGGCCCTGCTGCGCACGATCCCGACCTATGTCGTGACGCATCCGCTGGCTGCTCTTGCCGGGCTTTCTTCCTATGCACGCATGCCTGCAAACTTCGGCCTTTCGACGGACGGACGGCGCTGGCGGGCCTGAGCCTGAAGCATGGTTTCAAGGCTCTAGAGCGTCCTTTGTCCGCCCCGATGGAACGCACGGCGCTCTAGCCAAAGCCCCCTCAACTCTTTATAGAGCCCGCGCATATGCGTGCCGCGCCTGTGGCATGCAGCCCCGAGACAGGAAGCCTATTTTTGGAAGCCGCCGACAGCAGAAAGCCACACGTCAACAGCGATACCGTGACCGGAATCCTGAAGCGCATCATCGCGGAAAACGGCCGGGACCATCTCTGGGGCTATGTCTTCGCGATCTCCTGCCTTGTCATCGTGGCACTATCGACGGCATTTACCGCCTGGATCATGCGGGCGATCATCGACGAGGCCTTCGCCAACCGGCGCGCGGACGTCGTCTGGATCATCTGTCTTTCCATTTTCATCGCCTTCATGCTGCGCGGTTTTGCGAGCTACGGACAGGGTGTGGCGCTGTCGCGGATCGGCAACGATATCGTCGCGCGCTACCAGCGCCGGCTCTATTCGCACCTGATGACGCTTTCCGTCGGCTACTTCAACGAGGCGCGCTCGGCCCAAATCGCCGCACAGGTCAGCCAGAATGTCAGCGGCATCCGCGACGTCCTGAACCTCACCATCACCTCGACGGTGCGCGATCTCCTGACCTTCGTCTCGCTGATCGGCGTCATGGTGCTGCAGGATCCGCTGCTGAGCCTTGCCGTCTTCATTCTGGCGCCGCCGCTGCTTTATGCACTGCGCTACGTTTCCAAACGCCTGCGCTCGGCCACCCGCGAGGCCGTCGACCTCAACAGCCACGTTCTCGGCGCCATGCAGGAGACGATCCAGGGCATTTCCATCGTGAAGGCCTTCACGATGGAAGAGGCGCTGGAGAACAAGGTCAACAAGCTGATCGGCGCCGCCGAGGGCCGGGCAAACCGCATCGCGCGGCTTTCCGAGCGTACCTCGCCGCTGACGGAGAGCTTTGCCGGCTTTGCCGTCGCGAGCGTGCTTGCCTATGCCGCCTATCGCTCGATCTATCAGGGCGTGCCGCCAGGCGCCTTCTTCTCCTTCGTCACCGCATTGCTGCTCGCTTACGATCCGGCCCGGCGCCTTGCCCGCCTGCAGGTGCAGATGGAGCGCGCCGTCGTCAACGCCCGGATGATCTACGAGCTGCTCGACATGGAACCGCGCCAGCGTGACTTGCCGGATGCCAAGCCGCTTGTTGTCACCGAAGCGAAGATCGAATTCCGCAACGTCTCCTTCGCCTATGGCAATGAACGCGTGCTTGACGGCGTGACGCTGACGGCCGAGGGCGGCAAGACGACGGCGCTCGTCGGTCCTTCGGGCGCCGGCAAATCCACCGTCATCAGCCTCATTCCTCGCTTCTACGATCCGAAGGAAGGCCAGATCCTGATAGACGGGCAGGATATCGCCCATATCACCAAGCAGTCGCTGCGCCGGCAGCTCGCCTATGTCTCGCAGCAGCCCTATCTCTTCGAAGGCACGATCCGCGATAATATCCGCTACGGCCGTCCTGAAGCCACGGACGAGGATATCGAGAAGGCGGCGCGGCTTGCCTATGCGCATGACTTCATTCTCGCGCAGCCGCAGGGCTACGACACGCCCGTCGGCGAAAATGGCGTGACGCTGTCCGGCGGCCAGCGCCAGCGGCTGTCGATCGCCCGTGCGCTGGTGCGCAACGCGCCGATCCTACTCCTCGACGAAGCGACCTCGGCACTCGATACGGAATCGGAAGCGGCCGTGCAGAAGGCACTCGACGAAGCCATGACCGGTAGAACGGTCGTCGTCATCGCCCACCGGCTTTCGACTGTGGTGCGCGCCGACAAGATCATCGTGATGCAGCAGGGCCGCGTCGTGGAAGAAGGCAATCACGAGACGCTTGCGAAGGTCAGCGACGGACTTTACGCTCGCCTCAACAATCTGCAGAGGCCTTCGGCTTCTGATTCATACTGATCGGGATATGGACTGACATGAGCTACGCTGCGATGAAACTGGTGGTGGTTGGAGCAGCGGGGCGCATGGGTCAGACGCTCATCCGTCTCATCCATTCCATCGACGGTGTGACGCTGCACGCAGCGATCGAGCGTCCCGGCTCGCCCTTCATCGGCACGGATGCCGGTGAAATCGCCGGGCTCGGAGCAACCGGCGTCATTGTCGGCGACGATCCGCTGTCAGCATTCCTGCATGCCGAGGGCGTGCTGGACTTTACCTCGCCCGCCGGCTCCATCGAATTTGCCGGTCTCGCTGCGCAGGCCCGCATCGTTCATGTCGTCGGTACGACCGGCTGCTCGCAGGAGGACGATCAGAAGATTGCGGCGGCCGCGCGCCATGCCCGCATCGTCAAATCTGGCAATATGAGCCTCGGCGTCAATTTGCTCAGCGTCCTCGTGCAGCAGGCCGCACAGGCGCTCGACCCGGCCGACTGGGATATCGAGGTTCTCGAAATGCATCACAAGCGCAAAGTCGATGCGCCCTCGGGTACGGCATTGCTGCTCGGCGAGGCGGCGGCGAAGGGCCGCAACATCGATCTTGGCTCAAAATCGGTACGTGTGCGTGACGGCCATACCGGCGCGCGGGAAGCCGGCACGATCGGCTTTGCGACATTGCGCGGCGGTTCCGTCATCGGCGAGCATTCCGTCCTCTTTGCCGGCGAAGGCGAGACCGTCACTCTGTCTCACAGTGCGACCGACCGTTCGATCTTTGCGCGTGGCGCCATCAAGGCAGCCCTTTGGGCGCGCGACAAGAAGCCGGGGCTCTATTCCATGCTCGACGTTCTCGGGCTTTCTTCCCATTGACCATTTCTCGGAGGCATTTTTCATGAGCGGTACCCTCGTCCTCGTTCGTCACGGCCAGAGCGACTGGAATCTCAAGAATCTCTTCACCGGCTGGAAGGACCCCGATCTGACCGAGCTCGGCATCCAGGAAGCCACGGCCGGCGGCCAGGCGCTTGCCGACTACGGCATCAAGTTCGATATCGCCTTCACCTCTGCGCTGGTGCGCGCCCAGCACACGCTGAAGCTCGTCCTCGACAAGGTCGGCCAGCCCGATCTCGAGACGATCCGCGACCAGGCGCTGAACGAGCGCGACTACGGCGATCTCTCCGGCCTCAACAAGGATGACGCGCGTGCCAAGTGGGGCGAAGAGCAGGTGCATGTCTGGCGCCGCTCCTATGACGTTCCGCCTCCGGGCGGCGAAAGCCTGCGCGACACCGGCGCCCGCGTCTGGCCTTACTATCTGACGGAAATCCTTCCGCGCGTCCTGCGTGGCGAAAAGGTGCTGGTCGCCGCGCACGGCAATTCGCTTCGTTCGCTCGTCATGGTTCTCGACAAACTCACCCGCGAGCAGGTTCTGTCGCTCAATCTCGCGACCGGCGTGCCGATGGTCTACAAGCTGAAGGCCGATTCCACCGTCGCTTCCAAGGAAGTGCTCGGCGACATGTCCGGCGCGCACTGATCGCGATCAGGCATCGATAGAGTTCAAGGCCGGGTTCGCGCCCGGCCTTTTCATTTTCAGTTTTCGATGGTGAACTGGACGCGATCGGCGGCAAAACGGCTGATCGAATATTGCACCGGCACGCCCTCCAGATCGGTGTTCAGTGCCTTGGTGATCAGGAGGACAGCACCCGGCGTCAGTCCCAGATCGGCGATATCGCCGGAATCGGCGTGAGCGGCAGTGATCTCCGTCGTGGCGCGCACATAATCCGACAAGCCGAGGGCGACAAAGGCCTTGGTGATGGATCCCGCCGTCCGGTAGGCTTCGCCGATACCGGCAAAGCGCGCGGCCGGGAACCAGCTCGTGGCGCGGGAAACCGGACGTTTATCTGCTTCGCGCACCGTTTCCAGCCGGATCACCGGCGTGCCTTGCTCCAGGTGCAGCCAGCGGGCCACCTCTGAATCCGCCTCCTCCTCGGCATGGCCAAGCAGGAGCGCGCGCGTCTCGCGCGCCTGATCCCTGATACCATCGGTGAAGCGGGTGCGGCGGCTGATCGGAAAATTCAGGCGTTCCTTGCGCTCGATCAGCGTGCCACGACCCTGCACCGCGCGTACGATGCCTTCCTGCGCCAGGGCGGCGAGCGCGCTGCGGACGGTGTGCCTGTTGACCCCGAACTGCAGCGCCAGAACGGTTTCCGGGGGCACCATGCCCGTTTCGTCGTAAGCGCCACTGCTGATCGCCTCGCGGATCCTGTCGGCGATCTGGCGCCAGAGCGCCACCCCCGTCTGACGCTGCACCTGCTTTATTCCTGCCATTACACCCCTGCCAGCCAATTTCGGACGCGCCGTGTCACACGCTTGTCACCTCGCCGATTTAGGGATAGGCATAGCTTGTATGGTTGTCTATATCAATAGACATTTCGAGGAAAAGATGATGACGGCAGCGGAGAAGACGGAAGCTGCGGCGCGAACGGATGACGGGCGTAAACGCACCGTCGATCTGCTCGCCCGCGCCGAGACACAGGAATTGCAGGCGGCGTGGGATGCGCTTGCCGAGAAGCCGGTCGTGCAGCCGGTGCGCGGCCCGGAGACGGGCCTCGTCATGGTCCGCGGCCGCATCGGCGGCGGCGGCGCCCCCTTCAATCTCGGCGAAGTGACGGTGACGCGCGCAACGGTGCGCCTTGCCTCCGGCTCAGTCGGTCACGCTCAGGCGCTCGGCACCAACAGTGAGAAGGCACGGCTTTCCGCGATCTTCGATGCGCTCTGGCAGGAGGAGGCAACCAGGGGCTTCGTCGAGGAAAGGCTGCTTTCGCCGATCGCCCGGCGGGTCGCCGATGACACCAATCGCAAGGCTGAAGAAACGTCCGCAACCCGCGTCGACTTCTTCACCATGGTTCGGGGAGAAGACTGATGGGCCTCAAGACCGACGTTCTGACCGGCGGCTTCGCTGAGCCGGTTTTCAATGCGCAGAGCGTGTTCAAGATGCTGATGGACGGCATGGCCCGGCCCGGCACGATCCAGACCGTCACGCCTGACGTTGTACCTCCTGCGCCGCTTGGCATTGCCGCCGGTGCAATCGGCCTGACGCTCTGCGACCATGACACGCCGGTCTGGCTTTCTGCGGGGCTTGCCAAGTCGGCGGTGCCGGAATGGCTCGGCTTCCACGCCGGCGCACCCGTGACCGCCGAAAAGGCCGAGGCGCGCTTCGCTTTCGTCGAAGCCGGTATGACGTTTTCCACCTTCGGCCTGTTTGCATCAGGCACGCAGGAATATCCCGACCGTTCCACGACTGTCGTGATCGAACTTGAGGATCTCGAAGGCGGCCGCCGGCTCGCCCTGATGGGTCCCGGCATCCAGAGCGTGACCGAGATTTCGCCTGTCGGCCTGCCGGAGACCTTCCTGCGCCTGTGGGCGGAAAACCGCGCCCTCTTCCCGCGCGGCATCGACATCGTGCTGACGGCGGGCAAGCGTTTCCTCTGCCTGCCGCGCACCACCAAGATCACAGCAACGGAGATCTGAGCTCATGTATGTTGCCGTCAAGGGTGGCGAGGCCGCCATCGCCAATGCCCACCGCCTGCTCGCCGACCGCCGGCGCGGTGATCGCTCCGTGCCTGCCATCGGCATCGAGCAGATCGTCGAACAGCTGGCGCTCGCCGTCGACCGCGTCATGGCCGAAGCTTCCCTCTATGACCGGACGCTCGCCGCACTTGCCGTGCGCCAGTCGCGCGGCGACATGATCGAGGCGATCTTCCTGCTGCGCGCCTATCGCACGACGCTGCCGCGCTTCGGTTATTCGAAGCCGCTCGATACGGCCAATATGCAGATCGAGCGCCGCATCTCCGCGACCTACAAGGATCTTCCGGGCGGCCAGCTGCTCGGCCCGACCTTCGACTACACGCACCGCCTGCTCGATCCCTCGCTGCTTTCGGACGAGGCCGTGGAAGAGCCGGCGCAGCGCGAGGCGGAGAGCGGCCGCGTCATACGCGTTTCCGAAATCCTCGGCCAGGAAGGGCTGATCGAGAACGACGGCGAACTCCCCGAGGACCACGAGACGGGCGACCTGACGCGCGAACCGATGGAATTCCCGATGACCCGCGATCTTCGCCTGCAGGCGCTTGCCCGCGGCGACGAGGGTTTCCTGCTGGCGCTCGGCTATTCCACCCAGCGCGGCTATGGCCGCAACCATCCCTTCACCGGTGAGATCCGCATCGGCGAGGTCGAGGTGGAATTCGACGTGCCGGAACTCGGCTTTGCCGTTTCGCTCGGCACGATCCAGCTTACCGAATGCCAGATGGTCAACCAGTTCAAGGGTTCGGCCAAGGCTCCGCCGCAGTTCACCCGCGGTTATGGCCTCGTCTTCGGCCAGAGCGAGCGCAAGGCGATGGCCATGTCGCTGGTGGATCGCGCGCTGCGCGCCGAAGAGCTCGGCGAGGACATTACCGCGCCGGCGCAGGACGAGGAATTCGTCATTTCCCATTCCGACAATGTGCAGGCGACCGGTTTCGTCGAGCACCTGAAGCTTCCGCATTACGTGGACTTCCAGGCCGAACTGGACCTCGTCCGCCGCATGCGCCGCGAATTCGAAGCCGCCCGCAACAGCGGCGAGACCCAAAAGGAGGCCGCCGAATGAGTGATCTCGCCACCTACAATTTCGCCTATCTCGACGAACAGACCAAGCGCATGATCCGCCGCGCCATCCTGAAGGCGATCGCCATTCCCGGCTATCAGGTGCCCTTTGCCTCGCGCGAAATGCCGATGCCTTATGGCTGGGGCACCGGCGGCGTGCAGGTGACTGCCTCGATCATCGGACCCGACGACGTCCTCAAGGTCATCGACCAGGGCGCCGACGACACGACGAACGCCGTCTCCATCCGCGCCTTCTTCCAGAAGGTCGCCAATGTCGCGGTCACGACGCACACCAAGGATGCGACGATCATCCAGACGCGTCACCGCATCCCCGAGGAGAAACTCGCAGAAGGCCAGGTGCTCGTCTATCAGGTGCCGATCCCGGAACCGCTGCGCTTCCTCGAACCGCGCGAGACCGAGACACGCAAGATGCATGCGCTCGAGGAATACGGCCTCATGCATGTGAAGCTCTACGAAGATATCGCCCGCAACGGCCGTATCGCCACAACCTATGCCTATCCGGTCAAGGTTCACGGCCGCTACGTCATGGATCCCTCTCCGACGCCGAAATTCGATAATCCGAAGATGCACAGGTCGGACGCGCTGCAGCTTTTCGGCGCCGGCCGCGAAAAGCGCATCTATGCCGTGCCGCCCTATACCGATGTCGTCAGCCTGGACTTCGAGGACCATCCCTTCGAAATCCAGCGCTTCGGCAAGCCCTGCGCGCTCTGCGGCGCCGAGGACGTCTATCTCGACGAGGTGATCCTCGACGACAAGGGCGGGCGCATGTTCGTCTGCTCCGATACCGACCATTGCGAAGACCGCCGCGCACACGGACATGCCGGCGAAATGCTGGCCCAGGAGGCTGCAGAATGACCGAAACACCGCTCCTCAAAGTCAACGACCTCTCGAAGTTCTACGGCAACCGCATCGGCTGCCGGAATGTCTCCTTCGAGCTGTGGCCGGGCGAAGTGCTCGCCATTGTCGGCGAATCCGGCTCGGGCAAGACGACGCTGCTGAACTGCATCTCCACCCGGCTGATGCCGACCACCGGCAGCGTCGAGTACCATATGCGCGACGGCAACTACCGCGACCTCTACCATATGAACGAGGCCGAGCGCCGCTTCCTGATGCGCACAGACTGGGGCTTCGTGCACCAGAACCCGGCCGACGGACTGCGCATGACGGTGTCTGCCGGCGCCAATGTCGGCGAGCGGCTTATGGCGATCGGCGACCGGCACTACGGCAAGATCCGCTCCACCGCCATCGACTGGCTGAAGCGAGTCGAGATCGATACCGGCCGCATCGACGACCAGCCGCGCGCGTTCTCCGGCGGCATGCGCCAGCGCCTGCAGATCGCCCGCAACCTTGTCACCGGCCCGCGTCTCGTGTTCATGGACGAGCCGACCGGTGGTCTCGACGTTTCGGTCCAGGCGCGTCTTCTCGATCTGGTGCGCAGCCTCGTCAACGATCTCGGGCTGTCGGCCATCATCGTCACGCACGACCTCGCCGTCGCCCGCCTCCTCTCCCACCGCATGATGGTGATGAAGGATGGCTTCGTCATCGAGCAGGGTCTGACCGACCGGGTGCTGGACGATCCGCGCGAGCCTTACACCCAGCTCCTCGTTTCCTCGATCCTGCAAGTTTAAGAAAGAAGAACCATGGCAACGCCTCTCGTCGCTTCAGAAGTCGCCAAGAGCTTCACCATGCACCTGCGCGACGGCATCAAGCTGCCTGTCGTCTCCGATGTCTCCTTCTCGGTGGCTTCGGGCGAATGCGTCGTGCTCGGCGGCCCCTCGGGCATCGGCAAAAGCTCGCTGCTCAAGATGATCTACGGCAATTATGCCGTCGATACCGGACAGATCCTCATCGACCACAAAGGCAAGGTCGTCGATCTCGCCTCTGCCGATCCGCGCACCATTCTCGACGTGCGGCGCCAGACGCTCGGCTATGTCAGCCAGTTCCTGCGCACCGTGCCGCGTGTCGCGGCGATCGACGTCGTCGCCGAGCCGCTGCTCGCACGCGGTGAGGCCGCCGCAAGCGCCAGGGAAAAGGCAGCAAGCCTGCTCGAAAAGCTCAATCTGCCGGAAGCGCTCTGGCAGCTGCCGCCCGCTACTTTCTCCGGCGGCGAGCAGCAGCGCGTCAACATCGCCCGCGGCTTCATCACCGAGCACACGATCCTGCTGCTCGATGAGCCGACGGCCTCGCTCGATGCGAAGAACCGGGCCGTCGTCGTCGGTATGATCGAGGAAAAGAAGAAGGCGGGCGTCGCGCTGCTCGGCATCTTCCACGACGAGGAAGTGCGCGAGGCCGCCGCCGACCGCATTCTCGACGTTCAGCAATTCTCCCCGCGAAAGGCAATCGCAGCATGAGCCGCAAGCTGGGCATCGAGCCCTATTTCCACGAGACCGCCTCGGTCTCCAATTCGACCTTCGGCCGCTATACGGAAGTTTCCGAGCGCTGCCGCATCAGCGAGGCGGAGTTCGGCGACTATTCCTACATCATGCAGGACGGCTCCATCTGGTGCGCGACGATCGGCAAGTTCGTCAACATCGCCGCTGCGGTGCGCATCAATGCGACCAACCATCCGACCTGGCGCGCGACGCTGCATCACTTCACCTACCGCGCCGTCGACTACTGGCCGGATGCCGACATGGAGAGCGAATTCTTCGAATGGCGCCGCTCCAACCGGGTCGTCATCAGCAATGATGTCTGGATCGGTCATGGCGCCACGATCCTGCCCGGTGTGACCGTCGGCAACGGAGCCGTCATCGGCGCGGGGGCCGTCGTCTCGAAGGATGTCGCTCCCTACACCATCGTCGGCGGCGTGCCTGCCAAGCTCATCCGCGAACGCTTCCCGAAAGAGATCGGCGAGCGCATGGACAGGCTTGCCTGGTGGGACTGGGAACACGACCGGCTGCGCGACGCATTGCCTGATTTCCGGGCACTTGGGGCTGAAGACTTCCTCTCCCGCTACGGCGGCTGAGCTGAATATTGCGGCGCAGAGTTTTGTGACAGGACTTACACAAAACTGACACGCGAGGTTCATGAAGCGGGACTAATGCGATCCCATAAGCAAGCCTGAAATGCGAGGGAAGAGCATGATGTTCGAACTGAAGAATGTCACACGCCGGTTCGGAAAGAAGCTCGCTGTCGACTCCGTGACGCTGGACATTCCTCAGGGCCAGATGGTCGGCATCATCGGCCGTTCCGGCGCCGGCAAGTCCACGCTCCTGCGCATGATCAACCGCCTGCAGGAGCCTTCCTCCGGCACGATCCATTTCGGTGGTGTCGAGGTTTCCGGCCTTCGCGGCCAGGCGTTGCGCAACTGGCAGCGCGACTGCGCGATGATTTTCCAGCAGTTCAACCTCGTGCCGCGTCTCGACGTGCTGACCAACGTCATGCTCGGCCGTCTGAACCATCGCTCGACGATCCTTAGCCTGCTCAACGTCTTCAGCCGCGAAGAGCGCATCCACGCGATTGCTGCATTGGAACGTCTCGGCATCGAGCAGACGGCGCTGCAGGCGGCCGGTACGCTCTCGGGCGGCCAACAGCAGCGCGTCGCCATAGCACGCGCGCTGATGCAGAAGCCGAAGATGGTTCTCGCCGACGAGCCGATCGCCTCGCTCGACCCGCTGAACGCCAAGATCGTCATGGACGCCCTGCGTGACATCAACGAGCGCGAAGGCATCACCGTCATCACCAACCTGCACACGCTCGATACGGCCCGCAACTACTGCGAACGCATCGTCGGCATGGCTGGCGGCCGCGTCGTTTTCGACGGAAAACCGTCCGAACTGACCGCCGAGGCCGTGAAGGAAATCTACGGCACGGACAAGGACGGCGCGGGCATCGACGAGACGATGACCTCGACCGCGATCAACATGGTTCCGAAAGGAGCCGAAAACCAATCCGCCGGCAACCAACCGCTGGCGCTGGCCGGTCTGTGAGAGGGACGGCCGTGATCGAATGCCCGCGTCAAGGGCAGATTTCTTCGTAACAGACGACCGGGCGCCCGGTCATTCAGGAGAGAACCCATGTTGAAGAAAGCACTTTTTGCGGCTACGGCGATCCTGTCGCTCGCAGCCGGCGCGGCCAATGCCGCTGACCTCAAGGAATTCCGCGTTGGCATCCTCGGCGGCGAAAACGAAACCGACCGCCTGCGCAACTATGCCTGCCTTGCAGACCACCTGAAGCAGGAATTCGGCTTCGAGAAGGTTTCGCTCTTCCCGGCTGCCGACTATGACGGCGTTATCCAGGGCCTCCTCGGCGGCACGCTCGACTTCGCCGAACTCGGCGCTTCCGGCTACGCATCCGTTTACATCAAGGACCCGAAGGCTGTTACGCCGATACTGACGACGCAGCAGAAGGACGGCTCCACGGGCTACTACTCGATCGGTCTCGCCCTGAAGTCTTCCGGCATCAAGACGATCAAGGACGCCAAGGGCAAGAAGCTCGGCTACGCTGATCCGGACTCCACCTCGGGCTACCTCGTTCCGCTGACGCAGATTCCGAAGGACACCGGCATGCCGAACGACAAGTTCTTCGCTTCCACGCAGTTCAACGGCGGTCATGAGAACAACCTTCTCGCCGCCTATGACGGCAAGGTTGACGTTGCTGTCGACGATAGCTCGGGTATCGGTGACTTCAAGGACGGCTACACCTCCGGCACCTTCCGCAAGGAAGTCGACAAGGGCGCCGTCGACCCGAACAAGCTGGTCGAAGTATGGCGTTCGCCGCTGATCCCGAACGGCCCGCTCGTCGTTCGCAACGCTCTCGGCGAAGAGTGGCAGAAGAAGCTCACCGCCTTCTTCACGGCCCTGCCGGAGAAGGACCACAAATGCTTCGCAGCCATCGAAGGCGGCGACTACAAGGGCTACTCCCCGGTCAAGCACGACTTCTACAACGCCGTTGTCGAGGTTCGTAAGGCTGCTATCGGCGGCTGATTGCGCCATGCATGGACAGGGCGGTCGGCAACGGCCGCCCTTTTTCTTGCGACTACAGCGCCGCGCGTCAGACGCGCAAAGGACGCTGTGGCACTTTAAATCGCTGCATAATTTCATCCTTAAATCGAGCCCGATTCAAGGAATCATGCAGTAGGCGAGGCGTTCATGACTATTGCCGATACACAGCCGCATGTGCCGATGCAGAGCACGAAGGAAATCGCCACCGCCTGGGACAGGATGATCGCCAGGCGGCGTTTCTACACTGCTCTCGGGCTGGTGATCCTCGTCGTCGCCTTCGTCAGCTCCGTGCGCTTTGCCGACGAGAGCAATGCCGGTCACTTCTTCGAGCGCCTGCCACATTTGTTCGACTTCCTGAGCTGGCTTATCCCGAAAGACTGGACCGATGTCTGGCGCGCGCTTTTCGATATAGCGAGCCCGAACGACAAGGGCGGCGAAGAATTCAACTTCGCCAATGGCCGCGTCTATGTCTGGGGCAGCTTCTACATACCCGAATATTTCGAGCTGATGATCATCACGATCAATATCGCGCTCGTTTCGACCATCATCGCCTTCATCTTCGCCGTTCCGCTCAGCTTCTTTGCGGCGCGCAATCTGACGAAGAACTGGCCGCTGCGCATCTTTACCAAGCGCATCATGGAATTCCTGCGCGCCTTCCCGGAGATCGTCATCGCCGGCCTGTTTTCGGCGATCCTCTCGATCGGACCGGTGGCGGCCATCATCGCCATCACGCTTCATACGATCGGCGCACTCGGCAAGCTCTTCTATGAAGTCGCCGAAAACATCGACATGAAACCAGACGAAGGCATGCGCGCCGTCGGCGCCAACTGGCTGGAGCGTGTCCGTTTCGCCGCTCTGCCGCAGGTCATGCCGAACTATGCGTCCTATGCGCTGCTGCGCCTTGAGATCAACGTGCGCGCATCGACCATCATCGGCGCCGTCGGCGGCGGCGGTATCGGTGAAGAGCTCAAGCTTTCCATTTCCCGCGGCTTCGGGGCGAAGACCATGGCACTCGTCCTGCTGCTCTTCGTGACGATCGTCGCGGTCGACCAGTTCTCCGCCTGGCTGCGCCGCCGCCTCGTCGGCGAACACGCCTTCCTCCTGCAACATTGAGGCTGCCATGACGGTCATCGACGCAAACCGCATGCATGAGATCGAAACGCGCTATCCGGAATATTTCCACCGGTCCTTCCGTCAGCGTTTCGGCGGTCTCCTCATTGTGCTCGCCACGATTCTCTACGGCATCTATGCCGTCTGGTTCTTCGATCTGCCGAAGCTCATCGCCGAAGCCCACTGGGAGCGTTTCGGCATCTATATGAGCCAGTGGATCAGCTATGACGTGCAGCCGGAATTCCGTATCCAAGACGATGGCACGATCCAGACGCGCTACCCGCGCTTCTCACCGCTTGGCGACGATCCGCATCCGGATTGGCTGAAAACCAATGCAGATGGCAGCATCACGGTCCTCGTCAGCGGCAGCGGTCGCACGGTGACGGTCAGCAAGAGCCAGACGACGATCGTTGCCCATGGCATCACGGTGCCGGTCGATGTCAGCAGCGGCGCGCCGAAGGTCGTCGGTCCGATTCCAGGCTGGATGACGGTCTATGACGACAACGTGCTCGCCAACCTTGGTTTTGCAGGAGATGTCAGCATTTCCGTCGACCGCGTGAAGGTACGCAAGCGATTTATCGGCTGGGCGAATTTCGTCTTCGATACGCAGTCGCCCTTCTTCGACAAGCCGGCAAGCGAGGTCATCAGCCTCATAGTCTCCGGCCCGCGCATCCATCCCGATCAGTCGAACCTGTCGCTCGCTTTCGACAATATCTGGAACAACAGCGAATGGCAGCATGGCGATGTCTGGACCAAGCTGTTCCAGACGATCGTGATGGCCTTCCTCGGCACGCTGCTCGGCTCGCTTGCGGCCTTCCCGCTCGCCTTCATGGCAGCGCGCAACATCACGCCGAACAGGTTCCTCAATCAGGCGCTGAAACGTTTCTTCGACTTCCTGCGGTCGGTCGACATGCTGATCTGGGCGCTTTTCCTGACGCGCGCTTTCGGTCCTGGCCCGCTTGCCGGTTCCGGCGCCATCTTCCTCACGGAGACCGGCACGCTCGGCAAGCTTTACTCGGAAGGCCTCGAAAACATCGACAACAAGCCGCGCGAAGGCGTGAAGTCGACGGGCGCCTCGACCGTGCTGGTGCATCGCTACGGCATCATGCCGCAGATCGTCCCTGTTATCGTCAGCCAGACGCTCTATCAGTGGGAATCGAACGTACGCGGCGCGACGATCATCGGCGCCGTCGGTGCCGGCGGGATCGGCCTCAAGCTCTGGGAAGCCATGCGCACCAATTCCAACTGGGAAAACGTCGCCTACATGGTCATCCTGATCCTGATCGTCGTCTTCCTGTTCGATACCGCATCGAATGCGCTGCGCCATCGCCTGATGGGCACCAAGGCCGGTCACTAAACCGAAGTAAAGATGATGACGGGCTGCCGTCATCATCATTCTGTCATGGAAATCTTTTAGCCGGAGCATGCTTGCGGTTCGCAGCCAAATCACTGCACATTGCGCTCCCCGTTCGGACGATCTCCAGGATAAAAGCCTTGCGCTACGCTCTCTATTTTTCGCCGTCCAAGGATGATCCCCTGACGGATGCCGCCTCCGTCTGGCTCGGCCGCAATGCCTTTACCGGCGAGACCTATCCTGCGCCCGGCCACGAGACGCTGTCAGCCAGCGAGCAATTCGAACTGACGGCCGATCCACGCCGGTACGGGTTTCATGCGACGATCAAGGCGCCCTTCGCGCTCGCCTCCTCCGTCACCGAAAAGGACCTGATGGCGGTCGCCGAAGATTTCGCCGCCAAGACGCCGGCCTTTGAAATTCCGGAACTTGTGCTCGGCCAGCTCGGTCGCTTTTTCGCGCTCGTGCCGGGCTCGCTGCATGAGCCGCTTCAGGATTTCGCGGCAAAGGTGGTAAAGTCTTTCGAGCCATTCCGGGCAGCACTCTCCGAGGCCGATATTATCAGGCGCAAACCGGAAAGGCTCTCTGAGAGCCAGCGCAATAATCTCATGCGCTGGGGCTATCCATATGTCATGGATGACTTCGGCTTCCATATGACGCTGACCGGCCAGGTGCCGGAAGAGCGGGCGGGAGTGATGAAGGCGATCCTGACGGAGCGTTTCGCAGGTTTCACTGGTAGGCCGCTTCATATTTCCGGCATTGCCATCTTTAGCGAGGAAGCGCGCGGCGCGCCTTTCAAAGTCCACACATGGCTGCCTCTCACTGGCGCCAGAAGCTGAAAGATTTTCTGACATGAGCAAAGAGACCGTTCTTTCAAATGCCCGCATCGTTCTCGAGGACGATATTCTTTCGGGCTCAATCCTGATCCGTGACGGCAAGATCGCCGACATTTCGGAAGGCAGGTCGGTAGCCGGCGAGGATTTCGAGGGCGACTACATCATTCCCGGCCTCGTCGAGCTGCACACGGACCATCTGGAAGGCCACTATTCGCCGCGTCCGGGCATCCGCTGGAACAAGACGGCGGCCATACAGGCCCATGACGCGCAGATTGTCACCTCGGGTATCACCACGGTCTTCGACTGCCTGCGCATGGGTGCTGACGAAGATGGCGGTTTCGAGCATGGCGAGATGCGCGAGATGGCCGACGCCATCCAGTCGGCCGAGAAGGAAGGGCGCCTGCGCGCCGAGCATCTCATCCATCTCCGTTGCGAGGTTTCGGCCGACAACGTGCTGCAGCACTTCGCCGATTTCGAGAACGATCCCTATGTCCGGCTCGTCTCGCTGATGGACCACGCGCCCGGCCAGCGCCAGTTCCAAACAATGGACCAGTACATCTTTTACTATCAGAAGAAGCGCGGTCTTTCCGACGAGGAATTTGCCCGTTTCTGCGCCAGACGCATCGCCGAGTCCGATCGCAATTCGACACCAAATCGCGACGCGATCTCCAAGGTCTGCGCCGAACGCGGCATCACCGTCGCAAGCCATGACGATGCCACATCTGCCCATGTCGATGAGGCGATCGAAAACGGCGTGCGCCTAGCCGAATTCCCGACCAGTATTGACGCAGCCCGGCTGTCGCATGAAAACGGCATGAGCGTTCTGATGGGCGCACCGAACATCGTGCGCGGCAAATCGCACTCCGGCAATATCGCCGCACGCGATCTGGCGCAGCTCGGCGTTCTCGACGTGCTTTCGTCCGATTATGTGCCGCTCAGCCTGCTGCATGCGCCCTTCATTCTTGCCGACGAGGTTGAGGGCATTACCTTGTCGAAGGCAATTGCAATGGTGACGGCAACGCCGGCGCGCACCGTCAGCCTCAACGATCGCGGCCGCATCGAAACCGGCCTGCGTGCCGATCTCGTCCGCGTTCACCGTTCGCATGGCGTGCCGGTGACGCGTTCCGTCTGGCGCGAAGGACGCCGTGTCGCATGATGATGTCACACGAGCCCCATCCGGGCGCCGGTGCCGAACGTGGCATCATGGTCGTCGTCGTCGGTCCGAGCGGTGCCGGCAAGGACACGCTGATGAACCTTGCCGCCCGGCATTTCGATCGCCGGGAGGACGTGCATTTTGCCCGCCGCGTCATCACTCGCGAAGGCGATGCCGGCGGGGAGGATCACCTCGCCGTTTCGGATGCGGGATTCGCATCGATGGAGCAGTCCGGTGCCTTTGCCGTGTGGTGGGAGGCGCATGGTCTCAAATACGCCATTCCGGCAGAAGTTTCCGTCTCGCTCGCCAGGGGCCACATTGTCGTTGCGAACGGTTCGCGTTCGGCGCTGCACCGTTTCCAGGCTGCCTTCCCGCGGCTGAAGGTCATCAATGTGACGGCCCGCCCGGAAGTGCTGGTCGGTCGCCTGGAAGCGCGCGGCCGCGAGACGCACGAGGACATCATGGCCCGCCTCGCCCGCGGCCCGCTGACGGTGCGCGGCGACTACGATGTCGTGGAACTCGACAACAGTGACTCGCTGGAAGAGGCCGAGCGCAAGATGATCGACATCCTGGATGGTTTCCTGAAGGAAATCGTCTGAACGAGACAGGGATGAGAATGGCCATTTGTGTCGTCGACTATGATCCGGAATGGCCGTCTCTCTTCCGCCAGATCGTCGGCGAGCTTAAGCCGATTCTCGCCGATCTCACCCCCGTGTTTCATCACGTCGGCAGCACGTCCGTCCCTGGACTGGCGGCCAAGCCGAAGATCGATCTGCACGCGGCCTTTGAGAATGCGGATGTCCTTCCCGAGGCGATCGAACGTGTGCAATCGCTCGACGCCTACACCTTCCATGGCGACAAGTACCAGCAGCAGACCTGGACCTTCACCAGCGGCAAGGGCTCGTACGGTGCGCGGCTCTATCTATCCACGACTGACAATGCCGTGCTGCGAGACCGGATCGCGTTTCGCGATTATCTGCGTTCGCATCCGGAAAGAGCAAAGGCTTATGCCGCTCTCAAGCTAAAGCTCATGGGCGAGGCCAATGACGACTGGGATTATTATACCGGCGGCAAGCGTGACTTCGTGCTGGAGACGCTGCGGCTGGCCTTCGAGGAAGGGTAACCAGCCGCGCTCCGATTATTCGTTATCGCCGCGGCCTGAGACGATCTCGCGCTTGCCGACATGGTTTGCCGGGCCGACCAGCCCTTCCTTTTCCATGCGCTCGACCAGCGAGGCCGCACGGTTGTAACCGATGCCAAGGCGGCGCTGGATGTAGGACGTCGAGCACTTCTTGTCGCGCATGACGACCTTGACCGCCTGCTGGTAAAGCTCGTCGCCATCCTCAGCGCCCATGGCACTCTTGTCGAAGACGGCGCCGTCCTCTTCATCCTCGGCTTCTTCGTCCTCGCCGGCCGTGACGGTATCAAGATATTCCGGCCGGCCCTGCGTCTTCAGATGTGCCACGACCTTCTCGACTTCGGCGTCGGAAACGAAGGGGCCGTGGACACGGGCGATGCGGCCGCCGCCCTGCATATGCAGCATGTCGCCCTGGCCGAGCAGCTGTTCGGCGCCCTGCTCGCCGAGGATCGTGCGGCTGTCGATCTTGGATGTGACCTGGAAGGAAATGCGGGTCGGGAAGTTCGCCTTGATCGTGCCGGTGATGACATCGACCGATGGACGCTGGGTTGCCATGATGAGATGGATGCCGGCGGCACGCGCCATCTGCGCCAGACGCTGGATCGCGCCTTCGATCTCCTTGCCGGCGACCATCATCAGGTCGGCCATTTCGTCGACGATGACGACGATATAGGGCATCGGCGCGAGATCCAGCTCCTGCTGCTCCTCGATCGGTGCACCCGTCTGCCGGTCGAAGCCGACCTGGACCATGATATGGATGGTCTCGCCCTTTTCGCGGGCCTGGGAGACGCGGCCGTTATAGCCGTCGATGTTGCGCACGCCGAGGCGCGACATCTTGCGATAGCGTTCTTCCATCTCGCGTACCGCCCATTTCAGCGCCATGACGGCCTTCTTGGGGTCGGTGACGACGGGTGTCAGCAGATGCGGGATGCCATCATAGACGGAGAGTTCCAGCATCTTGGGATCGACCATGATGAGGCGGCACTGCTCCGGCGTCATGCGGTAGAGCAGCGACAGGATCATCGTGTTGATGGCGACGGATTTGCCCGAGCCGGTCGTACCGGCGACCAGGAGATGCGGCATCTTGGCAAGCTCGGCGATCACGGGTTCGCCGCCGATCGTCTTGCCGAGGCCGAGCGCCAGCTTGTAGCCGCTCTTGTCGAAATCCTCGCTCTCGATCATTTCGCGGAAATAGACGGTCTCGCGCGTCGCATTCGGCAGTTCGATGCCGATGACATTGCGGCCGGGGACGACAGCTACTCGGGCGGACAGGGCCGACATGGAGCGGGCGATATCATCCGCAAGACCGATGACGCGGGACGACTTCACGCCCGGCGCCGGCTCGAATTCATAGAGTGTAACGACCGGACCTGGGCGGACATGGATGATCTCGCCCTTGATGCCGAAATCCTCCAGCACGCTTTCCAGGAGGCCGGCATTCTGCTCCAGCGTTTCTTGCGACATGATCTCGCCGAGCCGCTCCGGAGGCTCCTGCAACAGGGCACGTGGCGGGAATTCGTAGCCGGAAGCGTCGACCTTATCGACGACAATGCGTGACGGCCGAACCGGGGATAGGACCGGCGCTGCAATCGCGACACGCGGCGCGGGCGGCAGATCCGGCTGCGGCTGCACCACCGGGCTCTTGGCGACCAGCGTCTCGGTGATCGGGGTCTGGGCGACCGGAGGCTGGGCCACGGATGCTACGACAGCCGGCGGACGAGTGGTTCTGACCGGGGCAGCGGCAACGGGTGCGCGCGGCATTACCGGCGCCGGATTATGCCGGCCCGGACGCCATTCCATGATCCGGAAGCGCGAGGTGATCGATTCAGGTTCGGCCTGCGGCAATGCGATGACTGGGGCGATGACCTGAACACGCGACGGCTCGGCATCGGTCTCCTCGAACGCCATGACTTCCCAGAAAGCAAAATCCGAAATGGAGGAAAGCTCGGACGCTGCGCGCAGCGCAGTTTCGACAGGCGCTGCGGCAGCGGGCTGCAGCTGAGGTTCCGGCTGCGGTGCGACGATCGGTTCGGCCACTTCGGGCAGATAGATATCGAAGGGTACGTTCACCGTGATCGGCGCGCGCATCTGCGGTGCTGCTGAGGGTTGCGGGGGAGGTGCAACGACCTCCGCACGAACCGGCTCTTCCGGCGCGCGGCGCTTGCTGATCAACGTTTCCGGTGTGCGGGTGAAGCGGACGTTCGGGGCGAGCGAGAAATTGCTCTGCCAGAGCGGCGGCACCGGCTTTTCGCCTTCATATTCCACGGGGGCATTTTCCACGCGATGTTCAGCTTCCAGTCCGGAAGAGAAATCTCCGGCATCCGTCAAATTGGTTCTGGGAAAACGCATGCGACAGCTACTCACTCATGCCTAGTAAATTCGGACATCCTTCCGGATAGAAAATGAAGGTTAATAAGTTCCTTCCAGCCGTCCCGTTGCGGGACGGTCAAAAAGAGGAAACATCATCAATTTCAGAGGCTTGAGTCGAAGGGAAAAATCTTTGGGGCAATCTGACGAAGCGCGTTAAAGCGTGTCGCGATCTCCAAGACTCGCTTGCCACGCCTTAAGCACTTATTTTCGCATGTCATTGTCGCAAAATCGCTGCACAATTTTGCGCGACATGCCTTAATGCGCCTCGTCCCAATTGGTGGCGGCGCGTGCGTCGACCCGAAGCGGCACGCGCATTTCGAGCGCCGGCGAGGCGGCGTTTTCCATGACCGAAACGATTGTCGGCATCGCCTTTTCGACATCCTCGTCTTCGACCTCGAAGATCAATTCGTCATGCACCTGCAGGAGCATGCGCACCCGATCGGCAAGGCCTGCCTCGGCGAGCGCCGGCTCGATCTTGATCATGGCGCGGCGGATGACGTCGGCGGCCGAACCCTGGATCGGCGCGTTGATGGCAGCACGTTCGTTGAAGGCGCGGACGGAAGGATTGGACGAGCGAATTTCCGGATAATTGATTCGGCGGCCGAAGATCGTCTCGACATAGCCCTTGTCGCGGGCCATCTGCTTGCGGCTTTCCATGTAATCGCGGATGCCGGGAAAACGTTCGAAATACTTCTTGATATAGTCGCCGGCTTCCGAGCGCTCGATGGAAAGCTGGTTGGCGAGACCGAAGGCGGAAATACCGTAGATGATGCCGAAGTTGATCGCCTTGGCGCGGCGGCGCACCTCGGCCGGCATGCCCTCGACGGGAACGCCGAACATTTCGGAGGCGGTCATGGCGTGGATGTCGATGCCGTCTTCGAAAGCGCGCACGAGCTGCGGGATCTCAGCGACATGAGCGAGCACGCGCAGCTCGATCTGGCTGTAGTCGGCCGAGATCAGCTTGTGGCCGGGCGATGAAATGAAGGCCGTGCGAATCTTGCGGCCTTCGGCGGTGCGGACCGGAATGTTCTGAAGGTTCGGCTCCGAGGAGGAAAGGCGGCCTGTCGTCGTCGATGCCAACGAATAGGAGGTGTGCACCCGCTTCGTTTCCGGATGGATGTAACCCGGAAGCGCATCCGTATAGGTGGATTTCAGCTTGGTGAGCTGGCGCCAGTCAACGATCTTGCGGGGCAGCTCGAAGCCGGCCGCCGCCAGGTCTTCCAGCACGCTTGCCGAGGTCGACCATTGGCCGGTCTTGGTCTTGCTGCCGCCGGCAAGGCCCATCTTGCCGAACAGAATGTCGCCGAGCTGCTTGGGAGAGCCGATGTTGAACCTCTCGCCGGCAAGCTGATAGATTTCATCCTCGAACCTGGCTGCACCCTGAGCCAGTTCGCCCGACAGGCGCGACAGAATCTGGCGGTCGACCGTGATGCCGCGTTCTTCCATGCGCGCCAGAACAGATACGAGCGGACGTTCCAGACGCTCATAGACACGCGTCAGCTGAGTAGCTGCAAGGCGCGGCTTCAGCACCATCCAGAGGCGCAGCGTCACGTCGGCGTCTTCGGCGGCGTAGTGGGTCGCGCGCTCGATATCGACGAGGTCGAAGGTGACGTTCGACTTGCCGGAGCCGGCAACATCCTTGTAGGCGATCGGTGTGTGGCCGAGGAATTTTTCGGACAAGGGGTCCATGCCATGCGCGCCGGTGCCGGCGTCGAGCACGTAGGATATCAGCATCGTATCGTCGAAACTCTTCGTCTCGATGCCGTAGCGCTTCATCAGCAGGTAGTCGTATTTCAGGTTCTGCGCCACCTTGAGGATCGATTCATCCTCCAGCAGCGCCTTCAGTCGCGACAGCGCATCGCCCATCGGGATCTGGTTATCGGCAAGGCCGCCGCCGAGCAGGTCGCCAACGCCCGTCTTGTGGCCGATAGGTACATAGGCGGCGCGGATGCGTGTGCCTGTCGGATCGGCAGTGTTATCGGCAATCGCCAGGGAGAAGCCGACGAGTTCGGCCTGCATCGCATCGAGCGAGGTCGTTTCCGTATCGAAGGCGACGAGGCCGGTGTCCCGCGCGTCGGCGATCCACCGATCGAGGGTCGCAAGGTCGCGGATCGTCACATAGGAGGAATGGTCAAACGGCAGGGTCGCAAAGGCCTCCGCGCGCGCCTTGGCAAGATCGGCCGGCGCAAACGTGCCTTCGACCGCAGTTTTCGCCTTTGCACGCGGCGGAACCGCGACGGCTTCGCCACTTACGTCAGGGACAGCGCCCGCGACAGGCTCCGGCTCGGCTGCATCGAGATCCGGGCCATGCGCTTCCGCACCCCATTCGATCTTCACGAAGGCAGGCTCGATCTCGCTGGCATCGCAATTGCAGACTTCCGCGACACGGCGCGTCAGCGTCGTGAACTCCATGGTCTTCAGGAAGCCGATCAGCTTGGGGCCGTTCTGCGGCTCCAGGATGAGCGCGTCGAGGTCAAGCTCCAGCGGCACGTCGGTGCGCAGGCGCACCAGCTCGCGGGAGAGCTTTGCCTTGTCGATGTTTTCGAGAATCGTCTGGCGACGCTTTTCCTGCTTGATCTCGTGGGCACGCTCGAGAAGGGTATCGAGATCGCCATATTCGGCGAGAAGCTGGGCGGCCGTCTTGGGACCGATGCCTGGAATGCCCGGAACATTGTCGACGGAATCGCCGGTCATGGCCTGCAGGTCGATCATCTTTTCCGGCGGCACACCCCATTTCTCGATGACATCGGGGATGCTGATCTGCTTGTCCTTCATGCTGTCGTACATGTGGACATTGGTCGTGACGAGCTGCATCAAGTCCTTGTCGGAGGAGACGATCGTCACGTCGGCGCCGACGGCTTCGGCCTGGCGGGCATAGGTGGCGATGATATCGTCGGCTTCGAAACCTTCCGTCTCGATGCAGGGAAGATTGAAGGCGCGCGTCGCCTCGCGGATCAGGCCGAACTGCGGCACCAGCTCTTCGGGCGGCGCCGAACGGTTCGCCTTATACGCGTCATAGAGATCCTTGCGGAAGGTCTTCGACGAATAGTCGAAAATGACGGCAAGATGGGTCGGCGTGGCGGCCACATCGGTGCTGCGTGCATCTCTCAGCAGCTTCCAAAGCATGTTGCAGAAACCCGAGACGGCGCCGACCGGCAGGCCGTCGGATTTGCGCGTCAGCGGGGGCAATGCATGAAAGGCCCGGAAGATGAAGCCCGAACCGTCGACAAGGAAGAGATGATCGCCTTTTTTCATGGCAGCATGGATAGCGCGGCGGTTCTTCGAGGTCCATATAAACTTGGTTGTGCAAAAAGATTCCGCCTCACCAAACTGTTACCAATTTGTAATAGGCGGTTTTTTCCCTTTCCCTTGAAAAACCACAATCTCAATCACAAATCTGGCTTACCGGCGTTTGATCGCGCCGCGGGTCTGATAGCCGGCTTGTCCCCCGCCCGCGTCAGGCTTGGACAAAGGCCTCATCCCCCTCTCCGGGCCTTTGTCCTCATTTTCAAGCCGCCATGGCCTTCCTCCAGGCCGTGGCGGTTTTGTTTTTTCAGCCATTCGCTGCAGCACTCAAAAATTAAGAGCTTCGTTCCTATGTTTTGATGGATCGTATGCGATTTGTTACATTGTCTACTGCACGATTTTGAGCCTAACTTACAATCATGGGATTTAATCGAATGGAATCCGGCGCCTACCTTGCCAGCCAGCTGGCCAAGGGTTTTGCCCGTTCGCTGCATCAGCGCGCGGCAGGGCTCGGCTTTTCTCCCGGCCAGTTCCCGATACTTCTAGAGCTTTGGGCCGAAGACGGGCTGACCCAGAAGCAGCTTCTGGAGCGCGTCGATATCGAGCAAGCGACGATGGCCAACACGCTCTCGCGCATGGCACGTGACGGGCTGATCGAACGGTGCCCGCATCCCACCGACAAGCGCGCCCAGCTGATCTTTCTGACCGAGAAAGCCAAGGCGATGGAAGCGGAAGCCATCGATACGGCGCGCGAGGCCGATCTTGCCCTATTCAAAGGATTCCGGGCCTTCGAGCGGGAACTGATGCTCGAATATATCCGGCGCCTCATCAACAACGCAAAGGCGCTCTAAGCTCACTCCGCGGCGGCGGGGCGGCGCGTGGGTTTTTCCGTCTGCGCATCGACATGCTCCGAGAGAAAGTTTTCGCGGGTGGCGAGCTTGATGCTCGGCTCGATATCGGGCTTGCCGAGCAGCAGCCCCTGCACCTGGGTACAGCCTTCCTCAACGACGATCTGACGCTGCATTTCCGTTTCCACGCCCTCAGTGACGACGGGCATGCCAAGACTGTGCCCCAGACCGATGATGGCCCGCACGATCGAGCGGGCGCCTGCATCATGTTCCAGAACGCCGGTGAAACTGCGATCGACCTTGATCTTGTCGAAGGGGAAAGAGCGCAAGTTGGACAGCGATGAAAAGCCGGTGCCGAAATCATCCATGACGATGCGCACGCCGAGACCGCGCAAGCGCTGAAGTGTGTTCATGACCCGGTTGCGATCACGCACGAGTGCGGCTTCGGTGATCTCCAGCTCCAGCCGTTCCGGCGCGAGGCCCGCTTCCTTCAGAATCTCAGCCACTCGTTCGCAGAGATTGGGCAGCAAAAACTGTACCGGGGAGACATTGACCGCAATCGTCAGCGGCTGCGGCCAGCGGGCCGCCTCCATGCAAGCCTCACGCAGGATCCATTCGCCGAGCTGGACGATGGAGCCGCTTTCCTCGGCGATCGGAATGAAGATTTCCGGTTCGCTCATGCCGTGGCATGGCCTGTTCCAGCGCATGAGAGCTTCGTAACCGTTGATCTCGCCGCTGCGCGCGTCGAGAATTGGCTGATAATTGACGTGAAGCTGCTTGCGGTTGATGGCGTGGCGAAGCTCGTGCTCGATCTGGCGACGGGTACGCACCGACTCGTCCATTTCCGCATCGAAGAAGCAGGCTGCACCACGCCCTGCATGTTTGACGCGATAAAGGGCGGTATCGGCGTTGTTGCAAAGCTCTTCGGCAGATTTTCCATCTGCAGGATAAAGCGCAATGCCGATGCTGGCGCCGACGGCCGTCGGATCGCGGGCGGTATCCATCTCGGCCGCGAATTCATCGATGATGCGGCGTGCCAGACGGCGCGCCGCATCGGGCTGCCGCTTGCCCGGCTGGATGACGGCGAATTCATCACCGCCAAGCCGCGCGATCGTATCGTCATGATCGACGCAGCGTTTGAGGATCGCAGCAACCTTGCGCAGGATGCGGTCGCCTTCGGCGTGGCCGAAAATATCGTTGACGGCCTTGAAGCGATCGAGGTCGATGCAGAATACGGCAACCTGCGCCCGCTTGCGTTCCGCGACCTGCAGAGCCTGGCGAATGCGGGTGTCGAAAAGCGAACGGTTCGGCAGGTCCGTCAGAACATCGTAATGGGCGAGATGCTCGATCAGCTCTTCGGCGCGTTTACGCTCGGTAAGGTCACGAACGACGAGAACATCGCAATGGCGCCCGCGATAGACGATCCGCCGCGTGACGACCTCGACAGGGATTTCCCTCTCGTCTTTGACGATCAGCAGCATTTCCTTGTGAGCCCTCTCCTGCTCCGCATGGACGAGCGCCAATACGGCCGAAGGAGCGTTGTCCGTGAGCTCGGAGAGCTTCCAGCCGGACAGGGCAAGGAAGCGTTCATTGGTGTCGATGATCTTGCCGTCACGCAGGATAACGAGACCGTCCTGCGAGACGTTGGCAAGACCGCGAAGGTCGGTCAGATGACTTTCGAGGAAGACCGCGCCAAAGGCCATGAGGATGAGGCCGGTCGAAACGGCCATGACGATCGCGGCAAGCACCTCAGGCGCAAGCGCCATCGCTGCTACGTCACGCATGGGGTCCGGCACCAGGGTGATGCTGCTCATCGAGATGAAATGGAGCGCACAGATTGCCAGCACGAAGGCAGTCGACGATGCGGCGAAGCGTTTCATGCCCTTCAGCTTGAAGAAGGCGAGGAAGGCGACGGAAGAAAGCGCCGCGCAGGAGGAGAAAGCGACGACTATCGTTGGGGCATCATAGACGACGACGGCCTGCGCCTCGACCGCCTGCATGCCGGTAAAATGCATGGCCGTGATACCAAGTGCCATCAGCACGCCGCCGAAAGCAAAAGAATAAGCGGTTCGGCCCTCCGAGGCGATCAGGATCGCCACCCACGAGCCGAAGATCGACAGGATCACCGAGAGAGAAGTCGGGCCGAGATCGTAGCTGATCGGCATGCCGCCATCATAGGCGAGCATGGCGATGAAATGCGTTGCCCATACGCCGACGCCACTGGCAAAGGCTGACGTGCCGATCCAGAGCTTGCGCTGGCCGACGTCGCATTCCTGGGCACGGAAGAGAAGAAGCATCGTCGTCAGGCTGCCAACGAGGCAGACGACTGCGGCCGCGATGACCAGCCGCCAGTCATGGTTGTCCCTGATACAAGCAATAACGGAGAACATTCGCCACCTCGAAAATCGACCTCGATGCGAGATTATTTAGAGTTTGCTAAATAACTGTAAATTGCATTAGGCATCTCTACTTCATCCGTTGCAGCATTTGGCACCACATAACATCTTGAAAATTTGACGCTCGAAACCGCAGCCAATTGGGTCTATCGTCCGGCCGAATTTCAAAGGAGTCGGAAATGACCGAACTAAATCCTGTCCTTGCGCGTGCGGACCAGAATCTTGATTCAAGCCTTGAAAGGCTGTTCGAGCTGTTGCGCATCAAGTCGATCTCGACCGATCCGGCCTATAAGGCCGAATGCCGCAAGGCGGCCGAGTGGCTCACCGCCTATCTGAAGACACTGGGCTTTGACGCCTCGGTTCGCGACACGCCCGGCCATCCGATGGTGGTCGCCCATCATGAAGGCGACTCGGCTGATGCCCCCCATGTCCTCTTCTACGGTCACTATGACGTACAGCCGGTCGATCCGATTGAGCTCTGGGAAAACGATCCTTTCGATCCCGCCGTCAAGGATGCCGGCAATGGCCGCAAGATCCTGACCGGCCGTGGTACTGCCGACGACAAGGGTCAGCTCATGACTTTCGTCGAAGCCTGCCGCGCCTACAAGGAAATCAATGGCGCACTTCCATGCCGCGTCACCATACTTTTCGAGGGCGAGGAAGAATCCGGCTCGCCGTCGCTGAAGCCGTTCCTCGAAGCCAATGCTGCCGAACTCAAGGCCGACTATGCCCTCGTCTGCGACACCAGCATGTGGGATCGCGATACACCGGCAATTGCGGCTGCGCTTCGTGGTCTTGTCGGCGAGGAAGTCGTGGTGACGGCTGCCGACCGCGACCTGCATTCCGGCCTTTTCGGCGGGGCGGCCGCCAATCCGATCCATATTCTCGTAGAAGCGCTTGCCGGCCTGCATGACGAGACCGGGCGCATCACGCTCGACGGTTTCTACAACGGCGTCGAGGAAACGCCCTCCAATATCAAGGCTTCCTGGGAAACGCTCGGCAAGTCGGCCGAAAGCTTCCTCGGCGAAGTCGGCCTCTCCATCCCCTCAGGCGAAAAGGGCCGCTCGGTCCTGGAGCTCACGTGGGCACGGCCCACGGCCGAGGTCAACGGTATCTGGGGCGGCTATACCGGCGAAGGTTTCAAGACCGTGATTGCCGCCAAGGCATCGGCGAAAGTTTCCTTCCGCCTCGTCGGCACACAGGATCCGGCAGCGATCCGCGAAAGCTTCCGCAATTACGTTCGCTCGAAGATCCCGGCCGACTGCTCGGTCGAGTTCCATCCGCATGGTGCCTCGCCGGCCATCCATCTTTCCTATGACTCGCCTGTTCTGACCAAGGCGCGGACCGCGCTTTCGGATGAATGGCCGAAGCCTGCCGTCGTCATCGGCATGGGCGGCTCGATCCCGATCGTCGGCGATTTCCAGAAGATGCTCGGCATGGAATCCCTGCTCGTCGGCTTCGGTCTCTCAGACGACCGCATCCATTCGCCAAACGAGAAATACGAGCTTGCCTCCTACCACAAGGGCATCCGCTCCTGGGTGCGCATCCTGACTGCACTGAAGGCCTGAAACGAAAAAGGCGTGCCTGCGGTCTGCGCGGCACGCCATCCGAAATCTGCAAACAAAAAGGCCGGTTCGAACCGGCCTTCCGTTATCCGCCTCATCTCAGTGCCAGTACATCCGTGGTCAAAGGAGAAGCAGATAATGCACAGCCAGAGTGATCCTTAGGGATTAACGACCGGTAAACGATCCATCCAACCAGATCTCGGAAACGGTATCACCGACAGGGCGCACAACATTTCCGGGCTGCGATTTCTTGAACCTTATATCGGAAGCCGCCTTTTACATTTCAAGGCCTCGTACAAAGCTTGACCGCCGTTCAAGCTGCGTTCATCCGACTGTCCCTATAAGCCTTTGAAAGACAAAGTGAAAACTGCGCCGCATGACCTATGCCGCAGGCGCTCTATCTTTGCCCCGCCAGGGAATGTCGCTCCCGACGCCCGGCATCCGTCGTTCATTGCGAGGAGTAAAAGGTGAAACATATTCTTCTGAAAATTGTCGCGGGTGGTCTCTTGCTGCTGGCGCCCGCCATTGCCGAAGCCGCGCAGGGCATTTCGACTGCGAACGTGAACATGCGTGCCGGCCCGAGCACGCGCTATCCTGCCGTCGCCGTCATTCCAAACGGCACGCCGCTGCAAATCCGCGGCTGCCTTGCCGATACGCCCTGGTGCGATGTGGAATTCTATGGAGGCCGGGGCTGGGTTTCCGGCCAATATGTCCAGGCGACCTATGAGCGGCGTCGGATCTATGTCGGCCCGCAATATTACCGTCCGCTCGGTATTCCGACAGTGACATTCAGCGTCGGCCCATATTGGGATCGCTACTACCGCAACCGCGATTTCTATCGTGATCGCGACCGCTGGCGCCGCGGGCCGGACTATTATTATCGCGATCGTGGTCCCTATCGTCCCTAAAGAAAAGGACCCGACGTATCTGGTGATACGCCGGGCCTGATATTGATCGGCGCGTGTTGAGGGGAGACGGCCGATCTGAGCGGGACGTGAGGGGTATGTCCCGCTTTCGATAAAACTACCACGAAGCCTATTGGTTCCCTCACCAGCCAGAAGATGTGCGACGCTGGGTCGCCAGCAGGTCGCGCATCTCCGCATGGGAGCCAAGGAGCATCCTCAGCCGGCTCTCCTCTACCTGGATATTGCGCATCCGCTTCCTGGGCGAGCGGAAGTCGCGGCGATATATGTCGGTTTTGTGACGGCCTCAACGAATGGCAGCCATGCGGGAAACTCGCGGCTGGTTAACGGAGAAAAGGCAGGCAGGCGGGGTACTTGGTCGTATTGGTGTTGTTCTTAACAGCCCGTTAATTCGCCGCATTTACAGTTCAGTCGAATAAAACCGTTGCTCTGGGGCGCGGTCTTATAACAAGGGTCAACCGCTCCACGATGGTAGCCAGACGCAGATCAGACGACAGGATCGAACCGTCCTTCAACGGCCGTGGCGGCAGTGAGGAGGATGACGAATTCGCGCTCGATGACGACGACCGCATCGACGGGCGGCACGGCTCCAAACGTACATCGAAATCTCCCGCTCCCCGCCGCACGCCAGCGAAGCGCCGTCCCGAGCCTCGAGAACGCGAAGGCGGTGGCCTATTCGCATTCCTGCGCAGGGTCGTCTACTGGTGCATCTTGCTTGGCATCTGGGCCGGCATCGGTGTTGCCGGCCTCGTGTTCTATTATGGTTCGCGCATGCCGAGCGCCAGCACCTGGGCAATCCCCGAGCGGCCGCCGAACGTCAAGATCACCGCCGTGGACGGCAGCGCGATCGCCAACCGCGGTGCGACCGGCGGCGAAGAGCTCTCCCTGGAGAACATGTCTCCCTATATTCCCGAAGCGATCGTCGCCATCGAAGACCGACGCTTCTATTCGCATTTCGGCGTCGATCCATTCGGGCTGGCGCGCGCCTTCGTCAACAATGCGACCGGCCAGCCGATCCAGGGCGGCTCGACGCTGACGCAGCAGCTTGCCAAGAACCTGTTCCTCTCGCCCGAGCGCACGCTCGAGCGCAAGGTGCAGGAGGTGCTGCTCTCCTTCTGGCTGGAACAGAAATACACCAAGGACCAGATCCTTGCGATGTATCTGAACCGCGTCTATTTCGGCTCGAATGCCTATGGCGTGGAAGCCGCGGCGCGGCGCTATTTCAACAAGTCGGCGCGCGATGTGAACCTCGGCGAAGCAGCCCTGCTTGCGGGCCTTGTGAAAGCGCCGTCCCGCCTTTCGCCGGCCCGTGATCCGGAGGCAGCAAATGCCCGCGCGCAGATCGTGCTGCAGGCCATGCGCGACCAGGGCTATATCAGCGACGGCGAGATCAAGACGGCGATGTCGCAGACGCCGGCTTCAGCCCGCAGCTACTGGTCGGGCGCCGGACAATATGTTGCCGATATGGTGATGGACGAGCTGCAGGGGCTGGTCGGCGACGTGAAGGAAGACGTCATCGTCGATACGACCATCGACAAGAATCTCGAAAGGAAAGCCGAACAGTCGCTGGTCGACGTACTCAACAAGGAAGGCGGCAAGTTCGATGCATCGCAGGCCGCTCTTGTCTCGATCGACGGTACGGGCGCCATCCGCGCGCTCGTCGGCGGCAGGGACTATGCGACGAGCCAGTTCAACCGTGCCGTCAAGGCCAAGCGCCAGCCGGGCTCCTCCTTCAAGCCTTTCGTCTATGCCGCTGCGCTCGAAAAGGGCCTGACGCCGGATTCCGTCTTCAACGACGCGCCGATCCGCATCGGCGACTGGACGCCTGAAAATTACGAGAAGAAATACAACGGCGAAGTGACGCTCAGGACAGCGCTCGCCAAGTCGCTGAACACGGTGGCCGCCCAGCTCGTGATGTATGACGGGCCGGATCAGGTGATCAAGCTCGCCCATCGTCTCGGCATCGAATCAGACCTGCAACCCAATGCCTCGATCGCACTCGGCACCTCGGAAGTATCCCTCATGGAGCTGACGTCCTCCTATGCCGCCTTCATGAACGGTGGCTACAAAGCGACGCCGCATGTGATCCGCCGGGTGACCACCGCTGATGGCAAGGTGCTTTACGAGAACACCTACGACAATCCGCCGCGCGTGCTTTCCGAGCAGATCGTGGCCGAAATGAACATGATGATGATGGGCGTCATCAACGGCGGCACAGGCTCGAGCGCCAAGCTTCCCGGCTGGCAGGCGGCCGGCAAGACCGGCACGACGCAAAACTCGCGCGACGCATTGTTCGTCGGCTTCACCAGCAACCTGACGACGGGCGTGTGGTTCGGCAATGACGACGGCAAGCCAATGAAGAAGGTGACCGGCGGCGGGCTTCCGGCCAAAGCCTGGAAAGAATTCATGGTCGCCGCGCATAAAGGGCTTTCTCCGGCGCCGCTTTTCGGCATGGGCCAGACACTCCCCGACTCTGGCTCCAACCCCGGCGACGGCCAGCTCATGGTGCAGGCGCAGCCGGCTCCCGAGCAGCCTTCGACGGTCGGCAGCATCATTTCCGGTGTCTTCGGTGGGAATGCCGACCTAAACCGTTATCCGCCGGCGCCCGGACAGTCGCGGGCGGCGACGCCGGTGAATGGCGGACCTGTGCCGCCCGCCGATGTTGCCGACGGCGGTTACGACGACATGGTGCCGCCCGGTGATGTGGGCGGTCCGCAGGCAACGTCAGGGGCGCAGCCGCGACGCACGACCCTGCTCGATCTCATCATGGGGCAGTAGACAGTATTGGAACGGGATATGAAGACCTTTCGGGAGCACGTCCCGCGCAAGGCTCGGCATGCAAGATTTGCGTGGTTCGACGGTGCAAAGCAGACCCTTTTCCGGCTACTGTAAAAATTGAATGCAACACATTCGTTTTGCTGGATTCCGGGCCATTTCTCGCCTTGCAGTCCAGAAATCCGCTCCTTATATACGCCGCATCACCGCAATCACGATTGCGTAATCTTAGTAGACCCATCCCGTAAGGGGCTGTCAGGGAAATGCCTTACCGGGGTTCCGACAGCTTGCTTCAAGGAGAGAATGACATGGCAAAAGTAATTGGTATCGACCTTGGAACGACAAATTCCTGCGTCGCAGTCATGGACGGCAAAGACGCAAAGGTCATCGAGAATGCGGAAGGCGCGCGTACGACCCCTTCCATGGTGGCATTTTCCGATGACGGCGAACGCCTCGTCGGCCAGCCGGCCAAGCGCCAGGCGGTCACCAACCCGACGAACACGCTCTTCGCCGTAAAGCGCCTCATCGGCCGCCGTTACGAAGATCCGACCGTCGAGAAGGACAAGCACCTCGTTCCCTTCACCATCGTCAAGGGTGACAACGGCGACGCCTGGGTCGAAGCCAACGGTAAGGGCTACTCGCCCGCACAGATTTCCGCGATGATCCTTCAGAAGATGAAGGAAACCGCCGAGTCCTATCTCGGTGAAAAGGTCGAAAAGGCCGTCATCACCGTTCCCGCGTACTTCAACGACGCGCAGCGTCAGGCAACCAAGGATGCCGGCAAGATCGCCGGTCTTGAAGTGCTCCGCATCATCAACGAGCCGACCGCTGCTGCGCTCGCCTACGGCCTCGACAAGAAGGACGGCAAGACGATCGCCGTTTACGACCTTGGTGGCGGTACCTTCGATATCTCGATCCTTGAGATCGGTGACGGCGTCTTCGAAGTGAAGTCAACCAACGGCGATACTTTCCTCGGCGGTGAAGACTTCGACATGCGCCTCGTCGAATATCTCGTTGCCGAGTTCAAGAAGGACAACGGTATCGACCTGAAGAACGACAAGCTCGCTCTGCAGCGCCTCAAGGAAGCTGCCGAAAAGGCAAAGATCGAGCTGTCCTCTTCGCAGCAGACCGAAATCAACCTGCCGTTCATCACGGCCGACGCTTCCGGTCCGAAGCACCTGACGCTGAAGCTGACCCGCGCCAAGCTCGAAAGCCTGGTCGACGATCTCGTTCAGCGCACGATCGCTCCGTGCAAGGCAGCTCTCAAGGATGCCGGCGTCACCGCAGCTGAGATCGACGAAGTCGTTCTCGTCGGTGGTATGAGCCGCATGCCGAAGGTCCAGGAAGTCGTCAAGCAGCTGTTCGGCAAGGAACCGCACAAGGGCGTCAACCCGGACGAAGTCGTTGCTCTCGGCGCCGCCATCCAGGCCGGCGTTCTGCAGGGCGACGTCAAGGACGTTCTGCTTCTCGACGTGACCCCGCTGTCTCTCGGCATCGAAACGCTCGGTGGTGTCTTCACCCGTCTGATCGAACGCAACACGACGATCCCGACGAAGAAGAGCCAGACCTTCTCGACCGCCGACGACAACCAGCAGGCCGTCACCATCCGCGTCTCGCAGGGCGAGCGTGAAATGGCTGCCGACAACAAGCTGCTCGGCCAGTTCGACCTCGTCGGCCTGCCGCCGGCACCGCGCGGCGTTCCGCAGATCGAAGTCACCTTCGATATCGACGCGAACGGCATCGTGCAGGTTTCGGCCAAGGACAAGGGCACCGGCAAGGAACAGCAGATCCGCATCCAGGCTTCCGGTGGTCTCTCCGACGCCGACATCGAAAAGATGGTCAAGGATGCCGAATCGCATGCCGCCGAAGACAAGAAGCGCCGCGAAGGTGTGGAAGCCAAGAACCAGGCCGAAAGCCTGATCCACTCCACGGAAAAGTCGCTCAAGGATTACGGCGACAAGGTTTCCGAAGCCGATCGTACCGCAATCTCCGACGCGATTGCCGCTCTGAAGTCCGCAACCGAGGCAACCGAAGCCGACGCCGAAGACATCAAGGCCAAGACCCAGACGCTCATGGAAGTTTCCATGAAGCTCGGCCAGGCGATCTATGAAGCCCAGCAGGCCGAAGGCGGCACGACCGACGCTTCGGCCGAGGATGACAATGTCGTCGATGCCGACTACGAAGAAGTCAAGGACGACGACCGCAAGAAGTCCGCGTAATCGTGGGCTGGCGGCTTTCGCTAGACGATAGACATCCGGCTGCTCACCATGGCAGCCGGAAATCCATTTCCGGGGCTTAAATTGGCAAAAGCGGACTTCTACGAAACTCTGGGTGTAGCCAAGACGGCGGATGAAAAAGAGCTGAAGAGCGCCTTCCGCAAGCTGGCAATGAAATACCATCCGGACAAGAACCCGGATGACAAAGATGCCGAACGCAAGTTCAAGGAAATCAACGAAGCCTACGAAACGCTGAAGGACCCGCAGAAGCGCGCGGCCTACGACCGTTACGGCCATGCGGCCTTCGAGCATGGCGGCATGGGTGGTCCCGGCGGCGGCGGATTTGCCGGTGGCGGTTTCTCCGACATCTTCGAGGATATTTTCGGCGAGATGATGGGCGGCGGCCGTGGACGGCAACGCTCTTCGGGCGGCCGCGAACGCGGCGCCGACCTTCGCTACAACATGGAAATCTCGCTGGAAGAGGCTTACTCCGGCAAGACGGCGCAGATCCGCGTTCCGACGTCGATTACCTGCGACGTCTGTTCCGGCTCCGGCGCGAAGCCCGGCACGCAGCCGAAGACCTGCGGCACCTGCCAGGGCTCGGGCCGCGTGCGCGCAGCACAGGGGTTCTTTTCGATCGAACGTACCTGCCCGACTTGCCATGGTCGCGGTCAGATCATTCCCGATCCGTGCCCGAAGTGCCACGGCCAGGGCCGTGTGACCGAAGAGCGTTCGCTTTCGGTCAACATCCCTGCTGGCATTGAGGACGGCACCCGCATTCGCCTGCAGGGCGAAGGCGAAGCCGGCATGCGCGGCGGCCCGGCGGGCGATCTCTATATCTTCCTGTCGGTGAAGCCGCATGAGTTCTATCAGCGCGACGGAGCCGATCTCTATTGCGCCGTGCCGATCTCCATGACGACGGCAGCGCTCGGCGGCACCTTCGATGTGGCAACGCTCGACGGCACCAAGTCGCGCGTCACCGTTCCCGAGGGTACGCAGGCCGGCAAACAGTTCCGCCTGAAGAGCAAGGGCATGCCGGTGCTGCGTTCCAGCCAGACCGGTGATCTCTACATCCAGATCCAGATCGAGACGCCGCAGAAGCTTTCCAAGCGCCAGCGCGAGCTTCTGCAGGAATTCGAACAGCTCTCCTCCAAGGAGAACAATCCGGAATCGACGGGCTTCTTTGCCCGGATGAAGGAATTCTTCGAGGGCTGATCTCGATATCTCTACAGCATCGGCCCGAAAATCGGAATCGATTTTCGGGCCGATGCTGTAGATTCAAAGAGTTAGAGCGTCCTTTGTGCGTCCGAACGGACGCACGGCGCTCTAAGGTTACAAAAGCCGGAGGTTCCGCCTCCGGCTTTTTTCGTGCGCGCCCCAATCCGGGACACGTGTATCAGGCCGGGACGCAGGTCGACACGCAGACGTTTTGTGTTAACGTAGAGACCGGATGATGCTTGCAAGTTCCTGAAATCCATACTGTCTTTGGCCCGCAGTCCGGGACTAACAGAGGGTATATCCATGTCGGCAACGAACTTTTCCAACTGCCTGTCCGAAGATGTCGATGCGCTGGCAGGTGCGCTCTATACGTGGTGCGCCGAACGCAACATCAAGCTCCGCAGCCAGCAGGGCCTTTCGATCGCCAGCATCGCGATCGACCTCTATCATGCCGGCCATCAGACACAGGATGCCCTGCTCGTTGCGCTGCACGAGCGCGAGCTTCACTGAATCTCGATAGTTTCAAGGATGCTTGGAACGCTTCAGGCGGCGTTTTCGGTCGCCTGACCGCTCATGAGATTGAGGATCGTCTTGACCGCCTGCTTGCCCGCAGACGAACTCAACCTGTCATAGCTGACCGCCAGCTCATAAGCCTCGGGGCTCAGCTCAACACGATTGGTGAACTGGGAAATGCCGGTACCTTCGAAAAGCTCGGAAATATCCACTCCAAGGAAGACCGCTATCTGATGCAGTTTGCTGGCAGAGACGCGGTTCGTCCCCTTCTCGTATTTCTGAATCTGCTGGAATGTAAGACCTAACGCTTCACCGAGTTCCAGTTGAGAAACACGTCGGCGAGCGCGAAGTTGTCTCACGTTGCGACCGACAATGATATCAACCGGATCTGGCACTGCAGCATTCTCTCCCGATAAACCCTTTATTTACCATATAGCGTCAGCTGAATATCTCAACCCGGAAGTTGCAAATTTCAACCGACTTTTTTTGGGCATTATACCGCCTAAAGAGTTGTCTCCTTGAAAATTATACAACCTTAATTCCTCATTTGATCCCTTAATGGCGATATCGCAAAAAATTGAACACCCTTTAGTTGACTTCATTGCATGCGGCGATAGTTAGTCGCGCCGACCCCCTATAACGCGTCCGACAAGAGGCTTCGAATACTGCGATGACATCCGCTCCCACCGGGAAATCTGATGCCGACAGTATCGTCATCGATATGCGCCGCCAGAGGCTGACGATGATCCTCGACTCGTTGAAATCCTTGCGCGGCTCGATCGAAGACCGACCGGATCTTCTCCACTGGATCGAAAAGGCGATTGCGGAGGCCGAAGCGCAGCTTGAGGCTCCCGTCCCTCGTAGGCATTAGAGACATAAGCAGCTCTCAGCCTTGATATCCTGATGGCTTCGGCTTAGCTGTCAGCCCTAATGATTCCGGATATCCGATGCCGCACAAGGTTTCCCTTTCCCGCCTGAAGCTGACCGATTTTCGCAATTACGCATCGGCCTCGCTTTCGTTCGACGGGCGGCATGTGGTGCTGACCGGTGACAACGGCGCCGGCAAGACCAACCTCATGGAGGCTGTCTCCTTCCTCTCGCCCGGACGCGGGCTGCGCCGCGCTGCCTATGGCGACATCACCCGCGTGCATGCGACGGGTGGGTTTTCTATCTTTGCCGAACTCGATGGCATGGAAGGCGATGTCGAGATCGGCACCGGGATCGATGCCAGCGACGAGACGACCACGCGCCGGCTGCGCATCAATGGAACGACCGCGAAAACGGTCGACGAGCTGACGGACCATTTGCGCGTACTCTGGCTCACTCCGGCCATGGATGGGCTCTTTACCGGCGGCTCGTCCGAACGCCGGCGGTTCCTCGACCGGCTGGTGCTGTCCCTCGACCCTGAACATGGCAGGCGGGCCAGCGATTTCGAACGCGCCATGCGCAGCCGCAACAGGTTGCTCGACGAAGGCCGTTTCGATCCGTCCTGGCTTTCCGGTATCGAGGAGCAGATGGCAAGCCTCGGCATCGCCATGGCGCTCGCCCGGCAGGAGATGCTCGGCCTGCTGACGCGGCTGATCGAAGAAAGCCGCGAGACCTCCCCCTTCCCATCGGCATCGCTGCAGCTCTCGGGCTTCATGGACGGCCAGTTCTCCAGGCCTTCGGTCGATCTGGAAGACGAATATGCGGCGACACTCGCCGCCAACCGTTATAGCGATGCCGGCGCCGGACGCACCCTGGAGGGGCCGCATCGCGCCGATCTCATCGTGCATCATCGCGAGAAGCAGATGGAAGCAGCGCGCTGCTCGACCGGTGAGCAAAAGGCCCTGCTGGTTGGCCTCGTGCTTGCCCATGCGCGGCTCGTCGGCAATCTCACGGGCCATGCGCCGGTTCTGCTCCTGGACGAGATCGCCGCCCATCTCGACGAGGGGCGTCGTGCTGCACTGTTCGACCTCATAGACGGGCTTGGGGGCCAAGCCTTCATGACCGGAACGGACCATCAGATGTTTGCGGCACTTGGCGAGCGGGCGCAGTTTTTCACGGTTGCCGACGGAAGGGTTTTCGAATGAGCGATAGCGCTTCTCCTGCCGGTTCGGAGCGTGATAGCATCAGACCCATGGAACCTCTGAGCCCGGACGAAATTGCGCGTTATCATCGTCATATCCTGCTGCCGGAAATCGGTGGCGCGGGTCAGCAGAAGCTGAAGGCCGCGCGCGTGCTGGTGATCGGCGCCGGAGGGCTTGGTGCGCCGATCCTGCAATATCTGGCCGCCGCAGGCGTCGGCACGCTCGGCATTGCCGATGACGACCGCGTTTCGCTCTCCAATCTGCAGCGGCAGGTTATCCACGATTCCGGCACGATCGGCGAGCTGAAGACGGAGAGCGCAGCGCAAGCGATTACGCGACTGAACCCGCATATCAAGGTCATCCGGTTCACCGAGCGCTTTTCGGCAGACGCTGCGCGCCGACACCTTTCGGGCTTCGATCTCTTGATCGACGGCTCCGATAATTTCGACACGCGTTATGCGGCTGCCGATGCAGCCGAGGAAGCGCACATCCCGCTCGTCACCGGTGCCGTCGGCCGCTTCGACGGATCGCTGACCGTACTGAAACCCTATGAGACTACCGAAGACGGCACGGCCAATCCCGGCTATCGCGATCTCTTTCCGGAGGCGCCGCCGGCCGGACTGATCCCCGCCTGCGCGGAAGCCGGGATCATCGGCGCACTGACGGGCGTGATCGGCACGCTGATGGCCATGGAGGCGATCAAGCTCATTACCGGTGCCGGCGAACCGCTGATCGGCCGGCTGCTGCTCTATGATGCGCTATCGGCCCGTTTCGATACGATCCGCTACAAGCGTCGGCGCGCGAAGCAGAGCAAGACTGCATGACGCCTTTCCGCATCGATGAGAGCTTTGCCCGCTGGAGCGAGTTGCTCGATCTCGTTCTCGCATCTTTCGCCTATATGGAAGGCCGCATCGATCCGCCCTCGTCCGCAATCCGCCTGACGGTGGAATCGCTCGCGGAAAAAGCAAAGGCAGAAATCGCCTATGCCGTGGAGAATGACGGACGGCTCGCCGGATGCATTTTCCTGCGTCCGGAGACGGACTGTCTCTATGTCGGAAAGCTTGCGGTTCTGCCATCGGCACAAGGCAAAGGCATCGGCCGTCGCCTGCTTGATATCGCCGAGAAGACGGCGTGCGATCTCGGCCTTCCGGCATTAAGGCTCGAGACGCGGATAGAACTCGTCGGCAATCACTCGACTTTCGCCGCCTGGGGCTTTGCCAAGACCGCAGAGAAGTCCCATCCGGGCTTTGTGCGTGCGACATTTATCGAGATGCGGAAAGCGCTTGCCGGCTAAGGATGGGAGGCCTCTGCATAATTCCTTAAATCGGAATCGATTTAAGGGCAAAATTATGCAGAAACTCAAAGTGTTACAGCGTCCTTTGCGCGTCTTAAAAGACGCGCGGCGCTGTAGCCCTCACCGTCCGGGCAACACCCGGTTCGGCGGCCGGTGACCGTCCATGAAAGCGCGGATGTTGATGATGACCTTGTCGCCCATCTCCGCACGTCCCTCGATCGTCGCCGAACTCATATGCGGCAACAGCACGACCTTGCCCTCGTTGGCGAGCTTCACCAGCTTCGGATTGACCATCGGTTCGTTTTCGAAAACATCGAGGCCGGCGCCGGCGAGCTTTCCTTCTCGCAGGCATTTGATGAGAGCCGCCTCGTCGATCACGTCACCGCGGGCGGTGTTGACGAGATAGGCCGTCGGCTGCAGCAACGCCAGGCGTCGTGCCGAGAGCAGATGGAAGGTCGCCGGTGTCGAGGGGCAATTGACCGAGACGATATCGACGCGGGCGAGCATCTGATCGAGGCTTTCCCAGTAGGTCGCCTCCAATTCATCCTCGGTTGCCGGATTGACGCGCTTGCGGTTGTGATAATGGATCGACAGGCCGAAGGCCTTGGCGCGTCGCGCAACAGCCGTGCCGATACGGCCCATGCCGACGATACCGATGCGCTTTCCATGCATGCGACGGCCGAGCATCCAGGTTGGCGACCAGCCGGCCCATTCGCCGGGCCTGTCAGTCAGCACGCGTGCACCCTCGCCAATCCGGCGCGGTACGGCAAGGATCAGCGCCATGGCCATGTCGGCGGTGTCCTCGGTCAGCACATTCGGCGTGTTGGTGACGGTGATGCCTTTACGCGCCGCCGCCTCCACATCGATATGATCGGTGCCGTTCGAAAAGCTGGCGATCAGCTTCAACTGCGGTCCGGCATGTTCGATGAGTGCTGCGTCGATCCGGTCCGTTACGGTCGGCACGAGCACGTCGCAGCTCTTGACGGCTTCGGCAAGCTCAAGGGCGGATCGCGGCGTGTCGTCGATATTCAACTCGGCATCGAAAAGCTCGCGCATACGGGTTTCGACGACATCAGGCAGCTTTCGGGTTATGTAGACCTTCGGTTTTTTCTTCGTTGTCATAGCAGCTTGCGGTGCCTTGTTCAGAGGTCTTTAACCAAGTTGGACGATCATTTCCCCATTACGGGCATTTTCTACCAGACCCGCACGCGAAGACAAACAAAACTCGCGAGGCGACCGGGGAATCCCGGAAAGCGAGCAGGCAGGACCTGCTTCGAATTCGAGCCAACGGAAGCTTCCATGCGTCGCACTGTTTTAAAGTCCTGCCTCGCCCTGGCGGTTGCCTTTGCCGTATCGGCAGGCACAGTTGAATTTGCGCAAGCCCAGGCGGCGGCCAAGGGGCCGAGCGGCCTGCCGCTGCCGCGTTTCGTGACGCTGAAGTCCAAGCGCGTCAATCTGCGCATCGGACCGGGAACGGATTACGCCGTTTCCTGGCTCTATCTGAAGTCGGGATTGCCGGTCGAAATCATTCAGGAATATGACAACTGGCGCCGCATCCGCGATGCGGACGGAACCGAGGGCTGGGTCAATCAGTCGCTGCTGTCAGGCCAGCGCGCCGCTATCGCCGCGCCGTGGATGAAGGGCAAGGGCAAGAGCGTCTATGTCAACCTCCGCCGTGAAGCACAGCCTTCTTCCAGCATCGTCGCCAAGTTGGAACCCGGCGTGATGATCACGATCGGTGAATGCAGCGGAGAGTGGTGCTTCGCAAAGACCGACGGCGCCGAGGGCTGGGTGGCGCAGTCGGAAATCTGGGGTGCCTATCCGGGCGAGGCCTTTAAATAAGGCCTGCCTCCTTTGCGGCTTCGGACAGCGACTTCATCGGCCGCGGGCCGATTTGCTGGATTACGATGCCGGCGGCAAGGCAGCCGAGCTTGCCGCAATCTTCCAGCGTGCGGCCCTGGGTATAGCCGTAGAGGAAACCTGAGGCGAAGAGGTCGCCGGCGCCGGTCGTATCGACGACTTCGTTGATCTTGATTGCATCGACGTAATGGCGCTCGTTGCCCTTCAGGATCACGGCACCGTTCTCGCTCATAGTCACGGCGGCGATCCTGCAATCCTTGGCGATCTTGTTCAGCGCTTCTTCGAAATCGTCGGTCTCGTAAAGCGACAGCACTTCCTGGCGATTGGCGAAGACGATGTCGATTTTGCCGGACCGCATGAGATCCAGGAACTCACCGCGATAACGGTCGACGCAGAAGCTGTCGGAGAGCGTCATCGACATTTCGCGGCCGTTCTCATGGGCGATGCGGGCGCAATCAAGGATCGCCTCCTTGGCGCGCGGCGGATCCCAAAGATAACCTTCGAAATAGGTCACCTTGGCATCGGCCACGACATCTGCTTCGACATCTTCAGGCCCGAGTTCGACGCAGGCGCCGAGATAGGTGTTCATCGAGCGTTCGCCGTCATCGGTGACGAAGATCATCGAACGCGCAGTCGGGGGGAACGTGCCCTTGGCCCTAGTCCGGTAATGGACGCCCTGGGCACGGATATCATGCGCGAAGATCTCGCCGAGCTGGTCTTCCGCGACCTTGCCGAAATAGGCGGCCCTGCCGCCGAGGCTTGCAACGCCGGCGGCCGTATTGCCGGCGCTGCCGCCGGACGCTTCGAGCGCCGGACCCATGCGGGAATAGAGCAGTTCGGCACGATCGGCATCGATGAGGTTCATCGCCGCCTTGGTGATCTTGTTGTCAATGAGGAACTGGTCGTCGCAACGGGCGATGATATCAACGATTGCGTTGCCGACTGTCAGAACATCGAATTTGGTCATGAAATGGGAAGTCCCGGATTTGTGATAGCCGGTAGTCGGTCTTAGCGAAATTTGCCGGCATTGAAAGGATAAAGAGCAGATCACGCTCTAAGTCTTCGTAAAATTGCCGTTTATTCGTCATGCCGCTGTCACTTTGCCTGCCTAAAAACAGTGTTGGCAAAACCGGCATGCAGGTATCTCGTACGGCCGGATATGGGAGGGATGATCCCTTCAGTCATACCGGAACGACGCTGACCACGGATGAACTGGCAGTATCGTGATCGGGTATCCGGCCTTGCCGGATGCGGAAAAGCGGGCTGAGCCCGCTTTTTTTGTTGCGGCGCGAAAGAAATCGTATCCGCTGCATTTGTCATGGCCGGCAATTTGCTGTTAGACCTCGGCATTCCCGCGCAGAGCAGCAGTTCATGTCAGCCATCATCTTCGACGTTCTTCCGATCTTCCTTCTCATTCTCATCGGCTGGCTGATCGTCCGCGTCGGAGTGCTGACCGCAAATGTCGGCGATGCCTTGAGCGAGTTCGTCTTCAAGATCGCCGTGCCTCTGCTGCTTTTCCGCACCATCGCCGAAGCCGATTTCCATGGCGCGTCGCCTTTCCGGCTCTGGATCGTCTATTTCTCCGGCGTCGCGGTGACATGGACGGCCGGGCACATCGTCGCTACGCGCTTCTTCGGGCGCGATGAGCGGATTGGCGTGCTTGCGGGCGTATCCTCGGCTTTCGCCAACAACATCTTCATCGGTTTGCCGCTGGTCGAGCGCACCGTGGGCAGCGAAGGGCTTGTTGCCCTTTCCATCCTGCTTGCCGTGCATCTGCCGATCATGATGGTGGCGGGCACAATCATGATGGAACATGCCGAGCGCAAGATTTCCGGCAAGAGCGACCGCAGCATGACACTGGTGCTGAAGCAGATCGGCCTGAACCTGCTGCACAACCCGCTGGTCATCGGCATCGCGGCAGGCGCCCTCTTTCACGTCTCTGGCCTGACCATGCCGGCAACGATCAGCTCCGTCGTGGGGCAGATCGCCGGCACGGCCGGTCCGGCGGCGCTGATTTCGCTCGGCATGGCGCTGCGGAAATACGGAGTCTCCGGCAATGTCGGGATCGCCAGCGCAACCTCAGCCTTCAAGCTGCTGCTGCTGCCCGGCTGCGTGTGGGCAGCAAGCCATCTTTTCGGCCTCAGCAACGAATGGGCAGCGGCTCTGGTGCTGACCGCATCGGTGCCGACAGGGGTGAATGCCTGGCTGATCGCCAACCGCTTCGGCGTCGGCCACAGCCTTGCCGCGTCGACGATCACGGTGACCACAGCGCTCGGCGCCATCACTGTTTCCTTCTGGGCCTATATTCTCGGCGCCTGAGGCAGCAAAAAGCCCGGCTTTTGACCGGGCTTCTTCTCGGAAACAACTCGTCGTTCTTACTGCGTTGCAGTCGGAGCATTCGGATCCGGCAGCGGAGCCGGTGAATCTGCCAGCGTGTGCAGATAGAGGATGACGTTGGCGCGATCCTGATCTTTCGGCAGACCGGCAAAGCCCATGGCGGTGCCTGGAACGTCCTTCTTCGGCGCCAGCAGGAACTTGTTGAGGTTCTCGAAGGTCCAAAGTTCGCTGCTGCCCTTGGAGAAGTCCTTCATGGCAGAAGAATAGGCGAAGCCTTCATGCGAGGCGATCGGGCGATCTACGACACCAAAGAGATTCGGGCCGACCTTGTTCGGTCCGCCTTTGGTGCCGTCGTGACAGGCCTGACACTTCTTAAATACGGTTTCGCCGGCCTTGGCATCGGCGCTGGCAAGAAGCTTTGCGATCGGAACGGCAACAGCAGCAGGTGCGCCTTCACCGCCGGCGGCGGGTGCCTCCTCGGCGACGATGGCAAAACCTTCCTTCTCCGGCGCTTCCGAATGGAAGATCCCCTCGGAGGCAATGGAGACCGACATCAGAACGAAGATCGTTCCCAGCAGCGCCCCCACGGCCGTATTGACGTATGAATTCATCTGCAATGCTCCCCTTGCAGCCGGCAGACCAGAAACCGGACCATCTTGAAATTGCGCGGAACCTATGTCTTTTGGCTATTCGTTGCAACTGTCTAAATGGTCTTGTGCGTGAGACTTTTTGCCACTTTTCAGCCCGGATTAGAAGGCCCGAACAATGACTGATTCAAAATTAGATGAAGTGCTGGTGTTGATCCCCGCACGCATGGCCTCTACCCGCCTTCCGGGCAAGCCGCTGGCCGATATTTGCGGTTTGCCGATGATCGTCCAAGTGGCGAAACGAGCGCAGGAAGCGGAAATCGGGCGCGTCATCGTGGCGGTCGACGACCAGGACGTTTTCGACACCGTTGCGGCAGCGGGCTTTGAGGTGATCATGACGAGCAGGGATCATCAGGTCGGCTCGGACCGTATCTTCGAAGCGCTGACGATTGTCGACCCGGACAAAAGGGCGAAAATCATCGTGAACGTCCAGGGCGATCTTCCGACGATCGATCCGGAAACGGTGCGTGCAGCATTGCGTCCCCTCGATAACCCCGAGGTCGATATCGGCACGCTGACGACTGAGATCGACACAGAGGAGGACAAGACCGCACCGCACATCGTCAAGGTCGTCGGCACGCCTGTCTCAGAAAGCCGTCTGCGCGCGCTTTACTTCACGCGTACGACCGCGCCGTACGGCGAAGGGCCGCTCTATCACCATATCGGGCTCTACGCCTATCGGCGCGCCGCACTGGAGCGCTTCGTCTCCCTCGACCGTGGGACGCTGGAAAAACGCGAATCACTGGAGCAGTTGCGGGCGCTCGAAGCCGGCATGCGCATCGATGTCGAGATCGTTGACACCGTTCCGCTCGGTGTCGATACTCCAGCCGACCTCGAAAAGGCGCGGCGCATTCTCTCCGCGATGGCCAACTGACGGATTTTCTTCATGAACATCAAGACCAACAGGATCGCCTTCCAGGGCGACTTCGGCGCCAATTCCGACATGGCGAGCCGCGACATGTTTCCGACCATGGAGCCGCTGCCCTGCCAGACCTTCGAGGATGCCTTCACGGCGGTCGACAATGGTGACGCCGATATCGGCATGATCCCGATCGAAAACACAATCGCGGGCCGCGTTGCCGACATCCACCACCTGCTGCCGGAATCACGCCTGCACATCATCGGCGAATATTTCATGCCGATCCGCTTCCAGCTGATGGTACTGCCGGGTGTGACGAAGGACGAGATCCGCACCGTTCACAGCCATATCCATGCACTTGGCCAATGCCGCAAAATCGTTCGCGCCAATGGCTGGAAGCCTGTGATCGCCGGCGATACGGCAGGGGCTGCCAAGCTCGTCAAGGAAACCGGCGACCGCTCCATGGCGGCGCTTGCGCCACGCCTTGCCGCCGATCTCTACGGTCTCGATATCATCGCCGAGAATGTCGAGGACACGGAAAACAACGTGACGCGCTTCGTCGTGCTGTCGCGCGATGAGGAATGGGCAGAACGCTCGGCCAGTGACGAGAAGATCGTCACCACCTTCGTCTTCAACGTCCGCAACATTCCGGCCGCCCTCTACAAGGCGCTCGGCGGTTTTGCGACAAACAACATCAACATGACGAAGCTCGAGAGCTACCAGCTCGGCGGCAAATTTGTAGCGACGCAGTTTTATGCCGACATCGAGGGCCATCCGAACGACGCGAATGTACGCCGGGCCTTGGAAGAACTGCGCTTCTTCTCCGAGAAGGTCCGCATCCTCGGTGTCTACAAGGGCCATCCGATGCGGGGACTTCTTTAGAGCGCCGTGCGTCCATTCGGACGCACAAAGGACGCTCTAACTCTTTGAATCTACGCATCAGGCTTCCGAAAATCGATTCCGATTTTCGGGCCGATGCTGTAGGCGCTGCGGCCAGCAACGCAACAAACCTCTCCGGCGCAGAGGCCGGAGAGGTTTTTCAAGCATGATCCGCTATTTATTTATCCGGCTCACAAACACGCAACCGGTGTCCATCCGGATCCAGCACGACGAAGGTCGGACCGAAGTCGAGTTCGGTCAGTTCCTGGGCGACGGGCAAGCCGCGATTGCGCCAGTCTTCGTAATGCCTGGCGACGGCGTTTTCGCCATCAACCATGAAGGCAACCTCGCCACGATTGCCGATGGCAGACGGTTGAGGCTCGACCTTGCTGCGGCGCCAGAGGCCGAGGGTGAAGCCGCCATCGAGCGGGAAGGCGACGAAATTCGGCGCTTCCACGGCCGGCTCACGGCTCAGGATATTGCGGTAGAAGGCGGCGCTTTCGGCAGGATCCTTGACATAGAGGATAATGAGATTGGGGCTGGCCATTTCGGCTCTCCATTAGGGTTGAAAGATACCCGGCCGAAAGCTGCTGCTGTCAATTTGTGGCAGCAGCCCTCCTATGACGGCGCTGCTGGGAGCGCCGCTTCGTTACCGGGAAGAATATCGATAGTGCCGGCGTGCGGCCTCAGCGGAAGAGATCATCGCCAACACGCCAGTCCTGACCATCCATCAGGCCGAGATCGCGCTTGCGCCATGACGGCATCGTTTCGAGATCAAGCCGCGGACGGCGCAACGACGGCGTTACGAACCGATCCGCAAACAGGCGCACCAGACGAGAGCGAAGGGTTTTTCCGGCTTCGGCGGAAGTACGACGGCCGGCATATTGAACAACTTGAGACATTCCCATGATCAGTACTCCTTTCCTGCTGGACTGGTACTGATAATAGCGCTTCCTGCTGACAGTTTATGGCAGTAGCGTTAGTGCTCGATCGGGGTATCCTGCGTGTCCCGCCATTCCTTCAGGAGGACGGTGCGGCGGCGCGGATAACGCGTGTCGTGGATCGTCATATCGATGATGCGATCGGTGCGGAAATGACGGAAATCCTGACGCAGCTCGCACCAGGCCATGATGATGCGCACATGCTCGAAATAGCCAAGCGCGAAGGGCCAGACACGACGGCGGGAGATACGCCCCTGCTCGTCGCCATAATGCAATTCAAGGATACGCTCCAGGCGGATCGCCTTGCGAATGGCCGAAACATCCGCCCTGTCCTCATCCTGCCGCTTTCTGCCGACAAAAAGTGTGGCCGAATCGACCATGTCGCGCATGTCGGGCGGCAGCACGGCGGCAATCTTTGCCAGCGCATCGGCGCCGGCATTGGCAAGGCGCGGTTCGGCGGCGCGCGCTACCCAACGGGAGCCAAGCACCAGTGCTTCCAACTCTTCCTCGGAAAACATCATCGGCGGCAGCATGAAGCCGGGTTTCAGCACATAGCCTATGCCGGCCTCGCCCTCGATCATGGCGCCTTGCGCCTGCAGGCTCGCAATATCGCGGTAGAGGGTGCGCAGGCTGACGCCGGTTTCCTCGGCGAGCACAGTGCCGGTAACCGGCCGCCGGTAGCGCCGGAGCGTCTGAAGCAGGGTCAGCAGCCGTTCGGAGCGGGCGACCATAATTATATCCTCATGCAGACAGGCCGGACCAGGTAACGATCATCCGTCCGCTCCGGCTTCTTGCTCACCGTTTCCACTCGACCCAATCGCGCATCAGTCGGTGGGCAATCGCGCCCTTCGGCGGCGATGCCTTGCCGTTGGCGCCAGGACGCTCCAGCATTTCGATGGTTTCCTCGCGGGTGAACCAGCGGCAATCCTCGAGCTCGGCCTCATCGCGGTGGATATCGCGCGACTTTGCCTCGGCATAACAGCCGATCATCAGCGAATGCGGCATCGGCCAGGGCTGAGAGGCATGATAACGGATGCGCCCGGTCCTGATGCCGGATTCTTCCAGCGTTTCACGGCGAACCGCATTTTCAATGGTCTCGCCAGGCTCCAGGAAGCCTGCCAGGCAGGAATACATGCCCGGCGCGAAATGCGGGCTGCGACCGAGCAGGCAGAGATCGCGCTCTTCATCGATCGTCAGCATGATGACCACGGGGTCGGTGCGCGGGAAGATCATGTGCTCGCAAGCGGTACAGACGCGCTTGTAGCCGCCGATATGGATTTCCATCCCCGAACCGCAGCGGCCACAGAAACGGTTGTCGCTGTTCCAGCGGATGAGGCTCGCAGCCTGCGCAAACTCGCCAAGCAAGATCTCATCGACCAGTTCGTCTCGGAAGAGCGAACGGCCGTCGACCGGCTTGTACTGACTCGCCATGTCCTCGACATCGACATCCACCGGCACGGCAAGGCGCGGCTCACCGGTCTTGCGATAGCCGAGCAGCACGGTCTCGTCCCAGTTCGGCTTCAGCTCCTGCAGCTCGTAGCGGGCAAAGAGCGGATCGAGCACCTGGCCGTCATGCTTCAAAACCAACTTGTCCTTGGCGAAGGCGAAGATATGCGTCCCTTCACGGGCAAGCGCCTTCTCGACCGAGCCTTCGTCGCGATGTTCGCTGTCTCGGTTCAGGTCGTTGGCGGCAAAGGCGGTGAGATTGCTGGGTTCCGGATGCGGCACATCCGAATCGAAAAGCGAATGACTCATGGTGAAAGGGCTTCCCGCAGCTTTGCTATGAATTCGTTTCTTGTTCCGTCCTCGTAAGGCTCGGCCTTGCCAAAACCCCAGACAGGCCCCGGCCAGTTCGCATCGCCTTCGGAACGCGCAATGATATGAACATGAAGCTGGCGGACGATATTGCCAAGTGCCCCGACATTGATTTTTGTCGCACCGGTGACCTTCTTGAGCGCAGCAGAGACGAGCTCGATCTCAAAAGTGAGCAGCACCTGATCGAGCGGAGTCAGCTCGAAGATCTCCGTGATCTCTGCCCGACGCGGCACCAGGATCAGCCAGGGCCAGCGAGCATCCTTCGACAGCCTGATATCGCACAGGCCGATCACCATGATGCTGGTGCTGTCGTTTTCGAGCCTGGGGTCGAGCACGAAATCGCTCAAGGGCATTCTCCTCATGTTTTCCAATGGACTAGCAGTTTTTTTGGAGCTTGGCTTGCTTTTGATGACGTTTTTGCCGATATGTGCATCCGGGAGGTTGGTGGTGGACGAGCCACTCGCCAACCGGGTCAGGTCCGGAAGGAAGCAGCCCTAACGAGCCCCGGCACGGGTCATCGTGCCAGCCTCCCACCTTCTCTTCCAAGAAGCCCGGCATTTTCGGGCACAAGCAGGGCGATGAGCGACACCGAGCGACAATCACAAGATGCCGCCTCGACGGGCACCGGATACCGGGTGCTGGCACGCAAATACCGCCCCAAGGATTTTACGGACCTGATGGTCGGCCAGGAGCCGATGGTCCGCACGCTCACTAACGCCTTCGAGACGGGCCGCATTGCGCAGGCCTATATGCTGACCGGCGTTCGCGGTGTGGGCAAGACGACGACGGCGCGCATCCTTGCGCGGGCGCTGAACTACAAGACGGCCGATATCGACAAGCCGACGATCGACCTTCGCGTGCCCGGCGAACATTGCCAGGCGATCATGGAAGGCCGCCATGTCGACGTGATCGAGATGGATGCCGCCTCGCATACCGGCATCGACGACATCAGAGAGATCATCGAGCAGGTGCGCTATCGGCCGGTTTCGGCGCGCTTCAAAGTCTATATCATCGACGAAGTGCACATGCTTTCGACGGCAGCCTTCAACGGGCTCTTGAAGACGCTCGAAGAGCCGCCGGAGCATGTGAAGTTCATTTTCGCCACGACGGAAATCCGCAAGGTTCCGATTACCGTTCTCTCGCGCTGCCAGCGCTTCGACCTGCGCCGTATCAGCGCGTCCGATCTCGTCGGCCTGTTTTCGACCATCGCCGCCAAGGAAGGCATCGAGGCGGAGCCGGATGCGCTGGCGATGATCGCGCGCGCTGCGGAAGGTTCGGCCCGCGACGGCCTGTCGCTGATGGACCAGGCGATCGCCCATGGCGGCGGCGTGGTACAGGCGGAGGCTGTGCGCGGCATGCTCGGCCTTGCCGACCGCGCCCGCATCGTCGACCTATTCCAGCATATCGTGCGCGGCGATGTCGCAAGCGCGCTCAATGAGTTCCAGAGCCAGTACGAGGCCGGGGCCAACCCGGTCGTGGTGCTGACGGATCTCGCCGATTTCACGCATCTGGTGACCCGGCTGAAATATGTGCCTGATGCGGCAAACGACCCCTCGCTCAGCGAAGTGGAGCGCACCAAGGCAGTGGAATTCGCGCAAGGGGTTGCCGTCACCACGCTCTCGCGCATCTGGCAGATGCTGCTGAAGGGCATTCCGGAAACGGAAAACTCTTCCCGTACGGCAGGTGCCGCCGAGATGGTGTTGATCCGGCTGGCGCATGCGGCGCATCTGCCAGCGCCGGAAGACGCGGCGCGGCGGCTAGCGGAATTTTCCAATGAAGGCGGTGGGCCACGACCGTCCTCGCCCGTGCCTTCGGGCAATGGCGGCGGCACGCGCGTTCCCTACCAGACAAATGTGCAGGCGCGGGCTCCGGAACCTGCTCCGCGGCCGCAACCATCAGGACCGACCGCCATGTTACGTGCGGTGCCCAATCCGGAGCCGCAGAATATCGGCCGGGTCGAGACGAAGCCGGCGGAAGCGCCGAAACCCCTGGTACCGGTCAATTCGATCAGCGATATCGTCGACCTCGCTGCCGAAAAACGCGACGTCAAGCTGAAGGCATTGGTGCGCAACTTCGTGCGGCCGGTGCGCATCGAGCCCGGCCGACTGGACGTAAACCTCACCGAAGGCGCACCAGGCACATTGCTCAACGAGCTTGCCGTCAAGCTCAAGGAATGGACCGGAATCCACTGGATCGTCAGCACCAGCCGCGAAGAAGGCGGGCCGACGATGGTGGAGGCGGAAGCCAAGGCGCAGGAACAGCGCGTCAGCGATGCACGTCAGGATCCTGATGTCGCTGCAATCCTCGCCCAGTTTCCGGGCGCCAAGATCATCGACGTGCGCGTGCGAGCGCCGACACCGGACGAGGAAGCGGAGGAGGTCAAGCCGCCTGCCGTCGCCGAATCCGAAGAGGGCGATATCCTGCCCGGCGACGATATAGAATTCTGATTTCAAGAAGGAGAAGACGATGCGCGACATCATGGGCATGATGGGCAAAGTCAAGGAAATGCAGGCCAAGATGGAGCAGATGCAGGCGGAAATCGCCGAACTGACCGCCGAAGGCAAGGCTGGCGGCGGGCTCGTCACCGCCATCATCTCCGGCAAGGGCGAACTGAAGAGCCTGAAGATCGATCCTTCGCTCTTCAAGGAAGACGACGTCGAAATCCTCGAAGACCTGATCGTTGCCGCTCACAAGGACGCCAAGGACAAGGCGGAAGCCATCGCCGCCGAAAAGACCAAGGCGCTGACGGCCGGCCTGCCGATCCCGCCCGGTTTCAAGCTGCCGTTCTGATTTTGGCGACTGGTCCGGTAATCGCCTAGCCCCGGAAGAGGAGACGGGCAATGATGACGGTAACGACACTGCTGGTTTTCGCCGGCGCTCTTTTTATTGCCGCGGGGACGCCGGGGCCGAGCGTTGCGGCGCTGGTCGCCCGCGTTATCTCGAAAGGCGCGCGTGACGTGCTGCCTTTCTTATTCGGTATGTGGGCTGGAGATGCGATCTGGCTCACCTGTGCCATTGCCGGCCTGTCGGCGATCGCCGAAAGCTTCTACCACGTCTTCGTCGTCATCAAGTGGCTCGGCGTGCTCTATCTCCTCTATCTCGCCTGGCGCATGTGGTTTGCCAAAGCCGATGTCGAGGAAGAAGAGTTGCCGCAGGAACGCTCACGTGGGCGTATGTTCCTGACCGGCCTGGCTATTGCGCTCGGCAATCCAAAGATCATGATGTTCTACGTGGCACTTCTGCCGTCGATCATCGACATCCCCTCGGTGTCGCTCGCCGGTTGGACCGAACTCGTCGTCACGCTGTTCATCGTTCTCGCTATTGTCGATTTCAGCTGGATGTTCCTTGCCGCAAAGGCTCGCGGTTTCCTGAAGAGCCGGCGCGCAGTGCGGATCGCCAACCGGGTAAGCGCGGGAACGATGGCGGGGGCTGCCGTCACCATCGCCGTGCGCTGAACTATTGCTGTGCTTCCAGCTCAGCTCGCAGCTTGTAATGAACGGGCGCTGCCAGATAGCGCTCGCGGTCTGCGGCTGAAAGCCGCCGTCCGAAGGTCTCCATCATTTCCGGCATCGTGACTGGGTCGCCCGGAAATGGCTCATACTCGACCGGCATTCCGGCTTCCACGATCCCATCGGCGATCACACGGCAATAAATGCCGGGACGTGCCGCCTTGGTATAGCGCTTGACGAATTTCGGATCGTTCATCCTTGCTGCGAAGGTGGCGCAGGGAATGCGGCAGGACGTTACTTCAAGGATCAGTTCGCCGGCGATAAAGCGGTCGCCAACGGCGACATCTCGGTTATCCAACCCCTCAATGACAAGGTTTTCACCGAAGGTGCCGGGCTCGACGGGATGTCCGAATTCCTTCGCCCACCAGTCGAGGCTGATCGAACCCTCCAGATAGACGGCCTGATCGATGCCGCCGTGATGTTTCCTATTGCAGATGGCATCACCGACGAGACCTTCGGCATCGATCATGACGCCGCCGCTGACGGCATGCTTGAAAATACCAGTCTTGTAGTTTTTTCCAGGCAGCCTTTCGGCTGCGCCGCGACAGACGGCGAGGATTTTCATTGGCGCAGCGATCCTTCGGCGATTCCGTTTTCGTTCCATATCAGTTAAGAACGGCGCATGGCAAAGCGAGTCACCGGCCCCGAAATTGAAAAACTGATCCAGCTTCTGGCGAAAGTGCCGGGCCTTGGGCCACGCTCGGCGCGACGGGCGGCACTGCATCTGATCAAGAAGAAGGACCAGCTTCTCGGTCCGCTGTCGCATGCGATGGGCGAGGCCTATGACAAGGTCAAGATCTGCTCGCGCTGCGGCAATGTCGATACCGTCGATCCCTGTACCGTCTGCACCGATGCGCAGCGCGACCAGTCCGTCATCATCGTCGTCGAGGATGTCTCCGACCTCTGGGCGCTGGAGCGCGCCGGTGCACTGAACGCCGCCTATCACGTACTCGGCGGCACGCTCTCTCCGCTCGATGGCGTCGGGCCTGACGACCTCAATATCCGGGGGTTGATCAATCGCGTCGGCGAAGGGGGCATCAAGGAGATCATTATCGCTGTGAATGCGACTGTCGAGGGACAGACGACGGCGCACTACATCACCGACCAGCTTGCCGATCTCAATGTGAAGATCACGCGGCTGGCGCATGGCGTGCCCGTGGGGGGTGAGCTCGACTATCTCGACGAGGGTACGCTGTCGGCGGCACTTCGAGCGCGGACGGCAATATGAGGGACCTGAGGATGTGGCGACTTACCCCCCTCTGCCCTGCCGGGCATCTCCCCCACAAGGAGGGAGATCACGAGCGGCTCGGGTCTCCCTCCTCACGAACGGCTTACCCCGTCGAGACGTCGAAAGCTGGCGAAGAATGGCGCGCCCAGCCAATCTCCCCACCTGTGGGGGAGATGCCCGGCAGGGCAGGGGGGGGTATTTTGCGGCGGCTGCGGATATTGGCATTCGTTTTGGCAACCGCACTTCTCCCCCTCCCCTCTTACGCAGCGCCTTCGAAAGCCGATGTAGAAGCGCAATTCGAAAAATGGGTGCAGGCCGATCTCTGGCCGGACGCGAAGAAGAACGGCATATCGGAAAAAACCTTCCGCGCCGCTTTTGCCGGCGTCGAACTGAACTGGACCCTGGCCGATCTCGCTCCTCCCGGCTTTCCGCCGCCGAAAGAGCAGAAGCAGACCCAGGCCGAATTTTCCTCGCCCGGTCCCTATTTCAACGAGGATCGGTTGAAGCGGCTTGCCATGACCGGACGTGGCCTTGCCTCGCAATATGCCTCGACGCTCAGCCGCATTGAAAAGACCTATGGGGTGCCGGGCTCAATCGTGCTGGCAATCTGGGGACGCGAGACCGGCTTCGGCGCGGCGAAGATACCCAATTCGGCGGTCGAGATTTTAGCGACCAAGGCGTTCATGTCGACGCGCAAGGACATGTTCCGCATGGAGCTGATCGCTGCGCTGCATATTCTCGACGGCGGCGACGTGACCCCTGCAGACTTCAAGGGATCGTCGGCGGGCGCGCTTGGCCAGCCGCAATTCATGCCGACGAGCTATCTGAAATATGCCATCGATTTCGATGGTGACGGACATCGCAACATCTGGACCTCGGTTCCCGATACGCTCGCTTCGATTGCCAATTTCCTCGTGAAAAAGGGCTGGCAGCGTGACCGAGACTGGGGGTTCGAGGTGACGATCCCGCAAGCCGTCTCCTGCGCACAGGAAGGGCCTGATCTTGCCAAGCCGCTCTCCCACTGGGCGTCACTCGACATCAAACGTATTTCCGGCAAGGGCTTTCCATCCGGAGAGTTGAAGGCACAGGGCATGATGCTGGTGCCGGCCGGGCGCGACGGGCCGGAATTCATCGTCACGCCAAACTTTTACATCATCAAGGAATATAACAACTCCGACCTCTATGCCCTCTATATCGGCAACCTTGCCGACCGCATCGCCTTCGGTTCCGGAGCCTTCCAGGGACAATGGGGCGATGTCGGCAAGATGCTGCGCTCGGATGTCGCCACGATGCAGAAGGCGCTGGAACGGCAGGGTTACGATGTCGGCGGTTCGGACGGATTGCCGGGCTACAAGACGCGACGCTCAATCGGCCAATGGCAGGAAAAGAACGGCATGAAGCCCACATGCTTTCCCGAGGCATCGATGAAAGGCAAGCTGAGGTGACAGCTGACGTGCATGCCTGACCTCAATGATGCAGATCGATCGGCGCCTTGTGAAAGACGTCATCGACCGGCGGTATGGCCTGTCGCTCGATCATGCGATGAACATGCGGCAGACCGTCGCCGCGGTGCAAGGCGCGAAGCCGGTCGGTATTTTCGGCATCGGCCTGTGTGCGGCGCTGATTGTGCCTGATATATTCGACCCAGGTCGGCGTGTGATAGGTTTCCGTCCAGAGGCCGGGATTTTCAAGATCGCGCATCAGCGCCCAGTTGCGGGCGCCGTCGCGGATACGGATGCGGCGGCGCTCTTCCATCAGCGTCATGAATTCGGCCAAGTCCTCATCGGCAATCTGGTAATATACTTGGATGACGATCGGGCCGCTGCGTGGCGTGATATCGAGGCCGAGAGCCGGCTCGATAAAGCGGTTCAGCGGATCGAGATTGAGCGAGGCGAAAGCCGGCATGGAAAAGCGTAGGCCGATCAGGACTCCAAACAGCAGGACCGCAGCCGACATCAGCAGGGCGTTCGAAAGACCATACCGGTCGGCGGCAATACCCCAGAGCCAGCTTCCGCCGGCAATGCCGCCGAAGGTGACGGTCTGGTAAAGCGACAAAGCGCGGCCGACCACCCAGCGCGGCGTCGAAAGCTGGACGATGATGTTGAAGAGCGAAAGTGCCGAAACCCAGCAGGCACCGGCTACGAGCAGCCCGGCCGAGGTGAGCACGGCACTTGGGCTGAGAGCTGCGATCACAGCGCTGAATGCAAAGCCTGAAAAGGCCAAGCGGATGATCGTCTCGCTGGAGAACATCTCGCGCAGCCTGGTGCTCAGGATGGCACCGCCGATCGCGCCAATGCCGAAGGCGCCGAGCATGAAACCATAGGTCAGCGGCCCGCCAGAGACGAGATCGAGCGCGACGACAGGCAGCAGCGCTTGGATAGAACTCGCGCCGATACCGAATACCAGTCCTCTCAGGAGGATCTTTTCGAGGTTGGGCGACATGGAGACATAGCGCATGCCGGCAAAAATGGCGCTGCCGAGTGTTTCGCGCGGCAGTGTCGAAGCAGGCGTGCTCGGCCGCCAGCGGAACAGCACGTAGAGGAGCGCAACGTAGCTCAAAGCGTTCACTGCAAAGGCCGCGGCCGCACCGGCGGCCGCCACGATGGCGCCGCCGATCGCCGGACCGACGCTGCGGGTTATATTGAAACCCATACTGTTCAGCGTGACCGCGTCCGGCAAATCGGCACGCGGCACCATGTCGCCAACCGAGGCCTGCCAGGAGGGATTGTTGAGCGCCGTACCGCAGCCGATGAGAAACGTGAAGAAGAGAAGCAATCCGGGTGTAACCCAGCCGAGGATAGCGCAGGCGGTCAACAGGATCGAGACCACGAGCATCGCGGATTGCGCCGTCAGCATGATCCGGCGCCGATCATAATTGTCGGCGAGAGCACCCGAGATCAACGAGAAGAGCATGATCGGCAGCGCCGTCGAGGTCTGGACCAGCGCAACCATATCCTCCGACGAAGTGATGACCGTCATCATCCAGGCGGCACCGACGGCCTGGATCAGGCCGCCGAAATTCGAGGCGAGGCTTGCAAACCAGATGGTGCGGTAGGTCTCATGCCGCAAAGGCGCAAATGTCGATGATGTATAGGCCACGTTCCCCCGCTTTTATCGTTATGCCTCAACAGCAATATATGCAGAAGACAAATGCTCGCCATAGGTTAGCTCGCACTTGCGAGAGCGGAAGAGGCGGAATCGCCTCCGACCTTGCAATTTCTAAAAAACGGGACTATATGGCACTCAAATTCTTGATCGTACGATGAAGAGTGGGCCGCAAGGACCCGCTCTTTTTTATTAGCGCGATCACCCCGAATGCCAGAAATCGCAGGGAGCGCACCGCTTGTCGGATCTGACAAACGCAGACAATCAACATGAGCCACGGCTGATCACCGAGACCGGGCTTGACCAGCGTCTTGCCGACATTATCGAACCAGTCCTCGTCGACATCGGTTTCCGCCTCATTCGCGTCCGCATGCTCAACCAGAATGGCATGACGATGCAGGTCATGGCCGAAAAGAACGATGGCACGATGACCGTCGAGGACTGCGAACAGGTCTCCATGGCGATTTCTCCGGTCCTCGATGTGGAAGATCCGATCGATAAAGAGTATCATCTCGAAGTGTCTTCGCCGGGCATCGACCGCCCTCTGGTGCGGAAGTCTGATTTCGTCCGCTGGCAAGGTCACCTCGTAAAGTGCGAAACGTCGATCATGATCGGCAATCGCAAACGCTTCCGCGGCAAGATCGTCGAAGCGGACGCCGATGGGTTCACGATCGAACGCGATCAGGTTGCCTACGGCGAAGAGCAGAAGGTCACCATCCCCTTCACGGCGCTCAGCGATGCCAAACTCATTCTGACCGACGATCTGATCCGCGATGCACTGCGCGCCGACAAGCTGGCAAAGGCACAGGCTGCGAACCAGAACGAAGCGGGCGACGAAGAATAACCGATCAACGTAAGCTCCAGGGACGGGAACCCGGGTAGTCAAGGACGGAGAAACAGAACAATGGCAGTCAGTGCAAACCGGCTCGAACTTCTGCAGATCGCAGATGCAGTGGCGCGCGAAAAGGTCATCGACCGCGAGATCGTGCTTGCCGCGATGGCCGATGCCATCCAGAAGGCGGCACGTTCCCGTTACGGTACCGAATCCAATATCCGCGCCGACATCAACCCGAAGACCGGCGAAATCCGTCTGCAGCGTCTGCTCGAAGTCGTCGAGAAGGCCGAGGACTACTCTACGCAGATCCCGCTGGAGCTCGCCCGCGACCGCAACCCGGACGCCGCCATCGGCGACTTCATCGCCGATCCGCTGCCGCCGATGGATTTCGGCCGTATCGCCGCACAGTCGGCCAAGCAGGTGATCGTGCAGAAGGTGCGCGAAGCCGAGCGTGACCGCCAGTTCGACGAATTCAAGGACCGCGTCGGCGAAATCGTCAACGGCACGGTTAAGCGCGTCGAATACGGCAACGTCATCGTCGACCTCGGTCGCGGCGAAGGCATCATCCGCCGTGACGAAATGATCCCGCGCGAGAATGTCCGCTATGGCGATCGCGTTCGTGCATACGTATATGATGTCCGCCGCGAGCAGCGCGGTCCGCAGATTTTCCTGTCGCGTACGCATCCGCAGTTCATGGTGAAGCTCTTCACCATGGAAGTGCCGGAAATTTACGACGGCATCATCCAGGTGAAGTCGGTTGCCCGCGATCCGGGTTCTCGCGCCAAGATCGCAGTGATCTCGAACGACTCGTCCATCGATCCGGTCGGCGCCTGCGTCGGTATGCGCGGTTCGCGCGTCCAGGCCGTCGTTGGAGAACTCCAGGGCGAGAAGATCGACATCATTCCCTGGTCGCAGGATCCGGCGACCTTTGTCGTCAACGCCCTGCAGCCGGCTGAAGTCGCCAAGGTCGTTCTCGATGAGGATGCAGAGCGCATCGAAGTGGTCGTTCCGGACGAGCAGCTTTCGCTCGCCATCGGCCGCCGCGGTCAGAATGTTCGCCTCGCCTCGCAGCTGACCGGCTGGGACATCGACATCATGACGGAAGCCGAAGAGTCCGAGCGCCGTCAGAAGGAATTCAACGAGCGCACCAATCTTTTCATGGACGCGCTCGACGTCGACGAGATGGTCGGCCAGGTCCTTGCTTCGGAAGGCTTCGCCGCCGTCGAAGAACTGGCCTATGTCGATCTGGACGAAATTTCCTCGATCGACGGTTTCGACGAAGACACCGCGCAGGAAATCCAGACCCGTGCCCGCGAGTTCCTGGAGAAGCTCGAAGCCGAGATGGACGAAAAGCGCAAGGCCCTCGGCGTTTCCGACGAGCTGCGCCAGATCGACGGCATAACCGCCCAGATGATGGTCGCGCTCGGCGAGGACGGCATCAAGACGATCGAAGACTTCGCAGGCTGCGCAGCCGACGACCTCGTGGGCTGGACCGAACGCAAGAATGGCGAGACGAAGAAGTTCGAGGGTCTATTCTCGAAGTTCGACATTTCGCGTGTCGAAGCCGAACAGATGGTCGTGCAGGCCCGCCTGCTCGCCGGCTGGATCACCGAGGAAGACCTTGCAAAGGACGCGGAGGCTGTTGAAGCCGATGCTGCTGCCGAGCAGGACGCATAATGACACCGACGCCGGACACATCTCCTGAGGACGATGATCTCGAAGGTTACGACGTGAACGGCCGCATGTGCATCGCAACACGCGAAAGCGGATCGCCGGACGAGCTGATCCGCTTCGTGGCCGCCCCTGACGGGACGGTGGTGCCCGACCTGAAGCGCGAGCTGCCGGGACGCGGTTGCTGGGTGAAGATCGACCGGTCGCTGGTCGAGAGAGCGGTGGCGAAGAAGCTCTTCGCCCGCGCGCTCAAGGCCGATGTGAAGGCCGCCGAGGACCTCGGCGAGCGTGTTGAGCGGCTGTTTTTGCAGCAGCTCCTGCAGATGATGAACATGGCGCGCAAGGCGGGCCAGCTCGTCACCGGCTCAGCCAAGGTGGATGCCGCAATCCGCAGCGGGGCTGCGCTTGCGGTGTTCCATTCGACGGATGCGGCCGCCGATGGCGTGAGAAAAATCGACCAGGCCCGCAAGGCCTGGCACCTCGGAATGGAAACCGAGGAAGAAATACCTTCTTTCCGTCTCTTCTCGGAGAGCGAAATGGAAGGGGTGATGGGCCAGAATGCTTTTATCCATGCCGCAGTGCTTGCAGGGCAGGCAGGTGAGGGTGTAGTGAAGCGCGCAAAGATGCTCGAACAGTACCGTAACGGCGGTCAGTCCCGGGCACCGGGCGGCGCTGGCCAGCAAAAACAATGATGCGGTCACCGGCGGAAGCCGGCCCCAATATCATTGACCGATTGTATGTGATTGACAGGGTGTGATGGTCTCATCGTTCCCTGTCCGAAGGAACGGGAACGAATGACCGACAGCAACGACGACAAGACACTCAGCGTAACGGGGAAGAAAACCCTCACCTTGAAACCATCAGGGATGAGCCAGGGTACCGTTCGCCAGGATATGGGTCGCGGTCGCACCAAGGCGGTCGTCGTCGAGACCCGCAAACGGCGCCCGATGCGCCCTGAAGACGAAAAGCCGATGACGCCTGCTCCCGCAGCTCCGGTGCGCGCGCCCGAACCGGCGCCGGCGCCCTTGCAGGCTCGCCCGCCGCAGCCGGCTCCGGCCCCGCGTATTCAACAACCCGGCGGCCAGAACAACCAGCGCCCGCAGCAGACCAACCAGCGTCCGCAGCAAGCCTACCAGACGCCGCGCCAGCAGGATCGTCCGCGCCCCGTGGTGCTGAACCATCTTTCGCCTGAGGAAATGGACGCCCGCCGCCGCGCGCTTGCCGAAGCGCAGGTCCGTGACGCACAGGACGCCATCCGTCGCGCCGAGGAAGAAGAGCGCCGTGCCGTCGAAGAGGCAGCACGTCAGGCTGCCGAAGCGGAAGAGGCCAAGCTGCGCGCTGCCGAAGAGGCAGCACGCCAGGCCGAGGCCGCAGCAACAGCCGTGGCCGAAGCACCGGTACCTGCCGCTCCTGCAGCGGAAGCGCGAGTTGAAACTCCGCGTCCGCAGCAACCCGCATCCGCACCGGCCGCTCGCCGTCCGGAAACCGCTCCGTCGCCCTCAACCGCCCGGCCTGCGCCAGGTGCACCGGCAGGCGTTCGTGGTCGCCGGAGTGACGGCGAAGACGAGGAACGCGGTGCTTCGCGCGGCGGTCCGGTCCGCGGCCGCCCGGTTCGTCCGGAGCCCGCAAAGCCCGTGACAACCCGCCCGAAGAGTGAGGAAGACCGCCGCCGCGGCAAGCTGACCGTGACGACTGCAGACGTCGACGACGACGGCAACGCACGCGGGCGTTCGCTTTCGGCCATGCGCCGCCGGCAGGAAAAATTCCGCCGCAGCCAGATGCAGGAAACGCGCGAGAAGATCTCCCGCGAAGTCGTTCTGCCCGAAACCATCACCATCCAGGAACTGTCGCAGCGCATGTCGGAACGTGCCGTTGACGTCATCAAGTACCTGATGAAGGAAGGCCAGATGATGAAGCCGGGCGACGTCATCGACGCCGACCTCGCTGAACTCATCGCCGGTGAATTCGGCCATACGGTCAGGCGTGTATCCGAATCCGACGTCGAACTCGGCATCTTCAACGTGTCCGACGAACAGGACGAACTGGTTTCGCGTCCGCCTGTCGTCACCATCATGGGCCACGTCGACCACGGCAAGACCTCGCTGCTCGACGCTATCCGCCATGCCAACGTGGTCGCCGGCGAAGCCGGTGGCATCACGCAGCATATCGGCGCCTATCAGGTGGAGCAGAACGGCCAGAAGATCACGTTCATCGACACTCCCGGCCACGCCGCCTTTACGGCGATGCGTGCCCGCGGGGCGCAGGCCACCGACATCGCGATCCTGGTGGTCGCGGCTGACGACAGCGTGATGCCGCAGACGATCGAATCGATCAACCACGCCAAGGCGGCCGGTGTTCCGATCATCGTGGCGATCAACAAGGTCGACAAGCACGAGGCCGATCCGCAGAAGGTTCGTAACCAACTTCTGCAGCACGAAGTCTTCGTGGAATCCATGGGTGGTGAAGTGCTCGACGTCGAAGTTTCGGCCAAGACCGGCAAGAACCTCGACAAGCTGCTCGAGGCAATCCTGCTGCAGGCCGAAATTCTCGACCTCAAGGCCAATCCGAACCGGACGGCTGAAGGCACGGTTATCGAAGCCCAGCTCGACCGCGGTCGCGGTGCGGTTGCGACGGTGCTTGTCCAGAAGGGCACGCTGCGTCCGGGCCAGATCATCGTTGCCGGCGACGTCTGGGGCCGCGTACGCGCCCTGGTGACCGACAAGGGCGACCATGTGAAGGAAGCCGGTCCGGCGACCCCGGTCGAAGTTCTCGGTCTTTCCGGCACGCCACAGGCAGGCGACAAGTTTGCCGTCGTCGAGAACGAAAGCCGCGCCCGCGAAATCTCGGAATATCGTCAGCGTCTTGCCCGCGACAAGGCGGCTGCCCGCCTGTCGGGACAGCGCGGTTCGCTGGAACAGATGATGACGCAGCTCCAGGCCACGGGCGTCAAGGAGTTCCCGCTGGTGATCAAGGGCGACGTGCAGGGCTCAATCGAAGCCATTGCCGGCGCGCTGGAAAAGCTCGGCACCGACGAGGTTCGTGCCCGCATCGTTCATTCGGGCGCAGGCGGCATCACCGAGTCCGACATCTCGCTTGCAGAAGCATCGAACGCTGCCATCATCGGCTTCAACGTTCGTGCAAATACGCAGGCACGCCAGTTCGCCGAGCGCGAGGGTATCGAGATCCGCTACTACAACATCATCTACGACCTCGTGGATGACGTGAAGGCAGCGATGTCGGGTCTTCTTTCGCCGGAGCGCCGCGAGACCTTCATCGGCAATGCCGAGATCCTGGAAGTGTTCAACATTACCAAGGTCGGCAAGGTCGCAGGTTGCCGCGTCGTCGAAGGCAAGGTCGAGCGTGGCGCGGGCGTCCGCCTCATCCGCGACAACGTCGTCGTGCACGAAGGCAAGCTCAAGACACTCAAGCGCTTCAAGGACGAAGTCGCCGAAGTGCCGATGGGTCAGGAGTGCGGCATGGCCTTCGAGAACTACGAAGATATGCGTGTCGGCGACGTCATCGAGTGCTTCCGCGTCGAGCACATCACGCGCACGCTCTGATCGGGCCACGATTGAAATCTTGGGCGGGCGCCGGATGATCCAGTCCGGCGCCCGATCCTTTTGGGATAAAGAACAATGGCAACAAGACCCACAACCTCGGCACCATCGCAGCGCATGCTGCGCGTCGGCGAGCAGGTTCGCGCAGCGATCACTCAGGTGCTGCAGCGTGGCGAAGTCCGCAACGACATCATCGAAGCGACCGTAATTTCGATCTCCGAAGTGCGCATGTCGCCCGACCTCAAGATCGCGACAGCCTATGTGACGCCGCTCGGCGTTTCCGACCACACGATCGTCATCGACGCGCTGAACCGCAACGCGAAGTTCATCCGTGGCCGGCTCGGCCCGCAGCTCCGGCAGATGAAATACATGCCGGAAGTTCGCTTCCGCGACGATACCAGCTTCGACAACTACAAGAAGATCGATGACCTGCTGCGCTCGCCCGAGGTGAGCCGCGATCTCGACAATGACGACGAATAACAGAAGACGCCGATGTCCAAACCACGCAAACCCAAGGGCCGCCCGATTTCCGGCTGGCTGATCCTCGACAAGCCGATGGATTTCGGCTCGACGGAAGCCGTTTCCAAGATCAAGTGGCTCTTCAAGGCGCAGAAATGCGGCCATGCCGGCACGCTCGACCCGCTTGCTTCGGGCATGCTGCCGATCGCGCTCGGCGATGCCACAAAGACCGTTCCCTACGTGATGGACGGCCGCAAGATCTACGAATTCACTGTCAGTTGGGGCGAAGAGCGGGCGACCGACGACCTCGAGGGCGAGGTTACGCAGAGCTCCGACAAGCGCCCGAGCGAGCAGCAGATCCGCGATATCCTGCCTGCCTATATCGGCACGATCAGCCAGGTTCCGCCGCAGTTTTCCGCCATCAAGATCGCAGGGGAACGCGCCTACGATCTGGCACGCGACGGCGAGGCGGTCGAGATACCTTCGCGCGAAGTCGCGGTTCATCGTCTGACGCTTCTTGCCTGCCCGGATGCCGATACGGCGCATTTCGAGGTGGAATGCGGCAAGGGTACCTATGTGCGGGCGCTTGCCCGCGATTTCGGCCGCGAACTCGGCTGCTACGGTCATATTTCCGGCCTGCGCCGTACCTTCGTAGCACCTTTCGCCGAAGAGACGATGGTGCCGCTTGCAAAACTCACCGCGCTTGAAGAGATCGAGGACATGGATGAGCGCCTTGCCGCGCTCGACGCCCTGCTGATCGACACCTGCAAAGCGCTATCGGCCCTGCCGCACCTTGTTATCAGCGACGACCAGGCGCACCGGCTGAAGATGGGCAATCCGATCCTGGTGCGTGGCCGCGATGCACCGGTTGCCGAAAGCGAAGCCTATGCGACGGCACGCGGCAGGCTGATCGCGATCGGCGAGATCGGACAGGGCGAATTCCGGCCGAAGCGCGTTTTCGGCTGACCACCGAAAAACAGCGGCAATTGTCAGAAGGCAGAGATGCGATATGTTTCCCGACGGGCCACGACGGCCCGTCAAAGGGGAAGAATATGCGCAGAATTGCATTGGGAATACTGACGTTCTTTTCGCTGTTCCTCACGATTACGATCGCTCAATCCGCCGAGCGCTGGGCCGAACTTCCGGCCTTTCCTCCCATGCCGGCGCCGAAAGCGAGCGGCATGGCCGATGTCAACGACATCAAAATGTATTACGCCGAATATGGCGAGGGCGACCCGATCCTCTTCATCCATGGCGGGCTTGGAAATGCCGATGTCTGGGGCCACCAGGTCGCCGATTTCGCTAGAGATCACCTCGTCATCGTTGCCGACAGCCGCGGGCATGGACGCTCCACCCGCAGCCAGCAGCCCTTCGGCTATGACCTGATGACATCGGATTATGCAGCACTTCTCGACTATCTGAAGATCGGCAAGGTGACGCTGGTCGGCTGGTCGGACGGCGGCATCATCGGCATCGACATGGCGATGAAACATCCTGAAAAGCTGACGCGCGTCATCGCCCAGGCGGCAAACGTGACCACCGACGGCGTGAAGTCCGACGTCATGAGCAACAGGACCTTCAACGACTACATCAATGTCGCCGGCGAATATTACAGGAAGCTGTCGCCGACGCCGAACGAATACGACGCTTTCGTCACCCAGATCTCGGAGATGTGGGCGACACAGCCCGCCTGGACGACAGCCGACCTCAGAAAGATCACAGTGCCGGTCACGCTCGCGATCGGCGATCATGACGAGGCCGTAAAGCTCGACCACACGGAATTGATGGCGAAGGAAATTCCGGGCGCAAAGCTCATCATCCTGAAGGACGCCAGCCATTTCGCCATGCTGCAGGATCCCGAGGGATATGACACCATGATCCGGGATGCCATGGCGGGCCGCTGAAACCGCTGCGGGAGACCCCTCTTTCCATCGCTGCTTATTTGGTTTATAGGCAGCGCCAGCATTGGGCTATCCCAATTGCATTCGCGGCCAAGGCTGGACGACATCCCGGCTTTTGGCGACTTAAACTCCTCTCAACGAAAGGATTGTCCGATGTCGATCACTGCTGAGCGCAAGGCTGCGCTGATCAAGGAATATGCGACCGCCGAAGGCGATACCGGTTCTCCGGAAGTACAGGTTGCGATCCTCACCGAGCGCATCAACAACCTGACCGAACACTTCAAGGACCACAAGAAGGATAACCATTCCCGCCGTGGTCTGCTGACGCTCGTTTCCAGCCGCCGCTCGCTTCTTGACTACCTCAAGAAGAAGGACGAAGGCCGCTACACCAAGCTGATTACCGGCCTGGGTATCCGCCGCTAATGATTTTCCGGCGGGCGAAGCTCTTTGCCCGCCGGATGCTTTTTCGGGAGTGCGTCTCCCGGTGACATTTTCCAGGCGCGCGCTATCTGCGTGATGGAAATACGGCAGACCCGGATGGGCCGGTTCTGCCAGACCAACCGTTGACCTGTCATGGGGCAGGATTGCCGGATGCTTTCGGCCAGAGTTTCGCAAGAGCTTTGGCCCGGTTTCCCAAAGGAAATCGTCCGCCCGAAGCTTCCCGTTGTCTTGCCCGTGATACGTCACACTGATTGCGGACGACCCTGCGCTGCTCCTGATGGAGAAGGCGCACTGGCCGCATTGAAGGACAAGACATGTTCGATACACATAAAGTAGAAATCGAGTGGGCAGGCCGCCCGCTCAAGCTCGAGACCGGCAAGATCGCCCGTCAGGCTGACGGCGCCGTACTCGCCACTTATGGCGAAACCGTCGTTCTCGCGACCGTCGTTTCCGCCAAGGCTCCGAAGCCCGGCCAGGACTTCTTCCCGCTGACGGTCAATTATCAGGAAAAGACCTATGCGGCCGGCAAGATCCCCGGCGGCTACTTCAAGCGCGAAGGCCGTCCGAGCGAAAACGAAACCCTCGTTTCCCGCCTCATCGACCGTCCGATCCGCCCGCTCTTCCCGGAGGGTTACAAGAACGACACGCAGGTCGTCGTCACCGTCATCCAGCACGACCTCGAGAACAACCCGGACATCCTGTCCATGGTCGCGACCTCCGCTGCTCTGACGCTGTCAGGCGTTCCCTTCATGGGTCCGGTCGGCGGCGCACGCGTCGGCTACATCAATGGCGAATACGTTCTCAACCCGCATCTCGACGAGATGGATGAATCGAGCCTCGACCTCGTCGTTGCCGGTACCTACGATGCCGTCCTGATGGTCGAATCCGAAGCCAAGGAACTTCCGGAAGACGTCATGCTCGGCGCCGTCATGTTCGGCCACAAGGGCTTCCAGCCGGTTCTCGACGCAATCATCAAGCTCGCGGAAGTTGCCGCCAAGGAGCCGCGTGACTTCCAGCCGGAAGACTACTCCGCTCTCGAATCCGAAATGCTCGGCCTTGCCGAAGGTGAACTTCGCGAAGCCTACAAGATCACCCAGAAGGCCGACCGCTACGCAGCCGTCGACGCCGTGAAGGCCAAGGTGAAGGCGCACTTCCTCCCCGAAGAAGGCGAAGCCCGCTACACGGCCGAAGAAGTCGGCGCGATCTTCAAGCACCTGCAGGCCAAGATCGTCCGCTGGAACATTCTCGACACCAAGAGCCGCATCGACGGTCGCGACCTCGAAACCGTTCGTCCGATTGTTTCGGAAGTCGGTCTTCTGCCGCGCACGCATGGTTCGGCGCTCTTCACGCGCGGTGAAACGCAGGCGATCGTGGTTGCCACCCTCGGCACCGGCGAAGACGAGCAGTATGTCGATTCCCTGACGGGCATGTACAAAGAGCGCTTCCTGCTCCATTACAACTTCCCTCCCTACTCGGTTGGCGAAACCGGCCGTATGGGTTCCCCGGGTCGCCGTGAAATCGGCCATGGCAAGCTCGCATGGCGCGCCATCCGTCCGATGCTGCCGTCGGCCGAACAGTTCCCCTACACGCTGCGGGTCGTCTCCGAGATCACCGAGTCGAACGGCTCGTCCTCGATGGCTACTGTCTGCGGCACCTCGCTGGCGCTGATGGATGCAGGTGTACCGCTCGCCAAGCCGGTTGCGGGTATCGCCATGGGTCTTATCCTGGAAGGCGATCGTTTCGCCGTCCTCTCCGACATTCTCGGTGACGAAGATCACCTCGGCGACATGGACTTCAAGGTTGCAGGTACCGCCGATGGCATCACCTCGCTGCAGATGGACATCAAGATCGCCGGTATCACCGAAGAGATCATGAAGGTCGCCCTTGGCCAGGCCCAGGGTGGTCGCGCCCACATTCTCGGCGAAATGGCGAAGGCCATCACCGAAAGCCGCGGCCAGCTCGGCGAATTCGCTCCGCGCATCGAAGTCATGAACATTCCGGTCGACAAGATCCGCGAAGTCATCGGCTCCGGCGGCAAGGTCATCCGCGAAATCGTCGAAAAGACCGGCGCGAAGATCAACATCGAGGACGACGGCACCGTCAAGATCGCCTCCTCCTCGGGCAAGGAAATCGAAGCGGCCCGCAAGTGGATCCACTCGATCGTCGCCGAGCCGGAAATCGGCCAGATCTACGAAGGCACTGTTGTCAAGACCGCTGACTTCGGCGCCTTCGTCAACTTCTTCGGCGCTCGCGACGGTCTCGTGCACATCTCGCAGCTTGCTTCCGAGCGCGTCGCCAAGACCCAGGATGTCGTCAAGGAAGGCGACAAGGTCTGGGTCAAGCTGCTCGGCTTCGACGAGCGCGGCAAGGTTCGCCTGTCCATGAAGGTTGTCGACCAGGCCACCGGCCAGGAAATCCCGGCTGCCGAAAAGGGCGACAAGAAGAAGGAAGAAGCGGCCGAATAAGCCGCGTCTCCTCCTCTGATATCCGGGCGCGGGACTATTTCCGCGCCCTTTTTGTATTCGACCTTTGCGCAATTGCGGACGGAGAACCGCTGCGCATTTTTCCTGGAATTGCTCCAGATGACGGGACCAGACCATGAGCCGCGAAACGCTTAAAACCCTCTTCCATCCCTTTGTCAGCGAAACGGTAGCATCGCCCGGCGAAGGCGAGCGCGTGCTTTTCCTTGGCGCAGAGGCAGGCTTTGCGCTGCCCGAGGGCTTTGCCGCATCCCTGGATGCCGTACAGGGCTTCAAGCCGCTCTACAGGCAGCTTCTGGCGCAGCGCATCGAGGCCAAGCCGGAGATCGAAGGTGAGGATTATGATGCGGCGCTGGTGCTCTGCACCAAACACAAGGGCGAGAACGAGGCGAATATCGCCGCTGCTCTTTCCCGCGTGAAGGCCGGCGGCCTGATCCTTGTCGCCGGCGGCAAGGAAGATGGCATCCAGCCGCTGCGCAAGCGTGTGGAGAGCTTCGGCCTCGATACCGAACACATGCCGAAATATCATGGCGTCGCCTTCTGGTTCGGGCGGCCGGCCGATGTCAGCGAGATCGTCTCGAAGTTCGGAAAATCGCCGGTACGCGTCGAGGGCCGCTTCATCGCCTCGCCCGGCATGTTCTCGCACGATCGGCTCGATGCCGGTTCACAGCTTCTCGCCTCGCGCCTGCCGACCGATTTTACCGGCGATGCGGCCGATTTCGGCGCCGGCTGGGGCTATCTTTCCGTCGAGCTGGCACAGAAATCACCGAACCTTGCCCGCCTCGACCTCTACGAAGCCAACTACGAGGCCCTGGAGGCCGCCAAGGCCAATCTGGCGGAGAACTGCCCGGACGCGCCTGTGCGCTTCTTCTGGCACGATCTGGCGGGCGAGCAGGTGCGGGACAAATACGATCTCGTCATCATGAACCCGCCCTTCCATGAGGGTCACGCGGCTGAGCCTTCGCTTGGCCAGGCAATGATCAAGACGGCGGCCTCTTCGCTGCGCGGCGGCGGGCGCCTGATGCTGGTCGCCAATCGCGGCTTGCCCTATGAACCGGTGCTTGCGGACCATTTCAAGGATAGCGGCGAGACCTGCCGTAACGCCCGCTTCAAGGTCTTGTGGGCACGGAAATGAAAAAGGCGGCCACGTGGCCGCCTTCTTCATTTGAAGCCTATCCAAGCCTTACTCGACGTCTGCCTTGCGCAGCGTCTCCAGCGTCGGCATGGAGGTGATGTTGTAACCGGCATCGACGAAGTGAATTTCGCCGGTCACGCCCGTCGAGAGATCCGAAAGCAGATACAGCGCGGAGCTGCCGACCTGATCGATGGTGACGGTCTTGCGCAGCGGGGCATTGCGCTGGTTCCACGACAGGATGGCGCGCGCGTCCGAAATGCCGGCGCCGGCGAGCGTTCGGATCGGGCCTGCGGAAATGGCATTGACGCGGATGCCGCGCGGACCGTAATCAGCCGCCAGATAGCGCACGGAGGCTTCCAGAGCGGCCTTGGCGACGCCCATGACATTGTAGTTCGGGATGACGCGCGTGGAGCCGTTATAGGTCAGCGTCAGCATCGTGCCGCCATCTTCCATCAGCGGTGCACAGCGCTTGGCGATCTCCGTGAAGGAGAAACAGGAAATGACCATGGTGCGGCTGAAATTTTCGCGCGTGGTATCGGCGTAGAGACCCTTCAGCTCGTTCTTGTCGGAAAAGCCGATGGCGTGGACGATGAAATCGAGCTTGCCCCAGCGCTCCTTGATCGTGTCGATGACCGTATCGACCGAAGCGATATCTTCAACATCGCAGGGCAGCAGAAAATCAGAACCGAGTTCGGCTGCAAGCGGCTTGACGCGCTTTCCAAGGGCATCGCCCTGGAAGGTAAAAGCGAGTTCTGCGCCCTGTGCAGCGAGCGCCTTTGAAATCCCCCAGGCGATCGAATGGTTGTTTGCGACGCCCATGATGAGGCCGCGCTTACCCTGCATGATTCCGGTCATTGTTATTATCCGTTGTAGCGCTGGAATACGAGCGTGGCGTTGGTGCCGCCGAAGCCGAAAGAGTTGGAGAGAGCAATATCAATTTTGGCATTGTCGATGCGCTTGCGGACGATCGGCACGCCTTCAAATTCCGGGTCGAGTTCAGTGATGTGCGCGCTTTCGCCGATGAAACCTTCCTGCATCATCAGCAGCGAATAGATCGATTCCTGCACACCGGCAGCACCGAGCGAGTGGCCCGTCAGCGACTTGGTGGACTGGATATGCGGAATCTTGTCGCCAAAGACCTCGCGGATGGCGCCGATTTCCTTGCTGTCGCCGACCGGCGTCGAGGTGCCGTGCGTATTGATATAATCGACGTCGCCCTTCACGGTCGCCAGCGCCTGACGCATGCAGCGGATAGCACCTTCGCCCGAAGGAGCGACCATGTCATAGCCGTCCGAGGTCGCACCGTAGCCGATGATCTCGGCATAAATCTTGGCGCCACGTGCCTTGGCGTGTTCCAGCTCCTCGAGGACGAGGACGCCCGCACCGCCCGCGATAACGAAGCCGTCACGGCTGACGTCATAGGCGCGCGAGGCCGTGTCCGGCGTATCGTTGTACTTGGAAGACATGGCGCCCATCGCGTCGAAGAGGTTCGACATCGTCCAGTCGAGGTCTTCGTGGCCGCCTGCAAACATCATGTCCTGCTTGCCCCACTGGATCATTTCCACGGCATTGCCAATGCAGTGCGCGGAGGTCGAGCAGGCAGACGAGATCGAATAGTTGACACCATGGATCTTGAACCAGGTGGCAAGCGTTGCGGAAGCGGTGGATGACATGGCCTTCGGTACGGCGAAGGGACCGATGCGCTTCGGGCTGTTGTTCTTGACGGTGATCTCGGCCGCCTCGATGAGCGTGCGCGTAGACGGACCGCCGGAGCCCATGATGATGCCGACGCGCTCGTTTTCGCTGTATTCCTTGTCTTCCAGACCGGAATCGGCGATCGCCTGCTTCATGGCGACGTGGTTCCAGGCGCCGCCCTGAGACAGGAAGCGCATGGCACGGCGATCGACCAGTTCGGCGAGCTTGTCGGCGCCGAGCTTGGGACTGCCCCAAACCTGGCACTTGAAGCCGTGTTCGGCGAAATCGCTGGAGAAGGAAATACCCGACTTTGCCTGCCGCAAGGATTCGGTGACTTCGGCCGCGTCGTTTCCGATCGAAGACACGACACCCAGACCCGTGACAACTACCCGTCTCATCTGATCAAACCCTTGTTGTTTTCGTGAGCCGCTCGAAATGTGGTTTTCAGGCCGTCTTGTCTTTCGAGAGACCGACGCGAAGATCGGTCGCCTGATAAATGGTTTCGCCATCCGCCTTCAGCCAGCCATCGGCAGTGCCGAGCACCAGACGGCCACGCATGACGCGCTTGAAGTCGATACCGTATTCAATCAGCTTCGTGTGCGGGCGGACCATGCCCTTGAACTTTACTTCGCCGGTCGAGAGCGCCATGCCGCGGCCCTGTTCACCGAGCCAACCCAGGTAGAAGCCGGTCAACTGCCACATGCCGTCAAGGCCGAGGCAGCCCGGCATGATCGGATTGCCTTCGAAATGGCAGGGGAAATACCAGTCGTCAGGGCGAACATCGTATTCGGCCCGCAGATAGCCCTTGTCGAAGGCGCCGCCCGTTTCAGAGATATCCGTGATCCGATGAACCATCAGCATGGGCGGCAAAGGCAGCTGCGCATTGCCAGGCCCGAACAACTCACCATGTGCGCAGGCGATAAGTTCTTCGTACGAGTAGCTGGACTGTCTGGTCGTCATAAATCTCTGTTTCCCCCCGCGTTCTTGGCGATGGATGTGTGTCTTTAGTCCAAGTTCACCAGAAAATGAAGCGCAAGCATGGCGGCTTCATTTCTTGGTTCCGGACCGGGCCTGAGCCAGTATTTGGTGGTCGCATACAGGAAGGCCAAGGCCGCGACCAGACCTAATTGCGTGAAAAGCCTGTTTTTGCGGCCTTTCGAAGGCTCTTGTCCCCATTGAACTATTGAAAGGCTTTTGCGCAAAAGTTATATCGCTTTGAACAAACATGATTGCTTTTCGCCAGAATAACCGGAGTTGGTGTCAATGACGGGTGAAGCCCCGATCGCCATTGAGGTAAGGCTGCGCAGCGCAGGCCTGCGTCCCACCCGCCAGCGCGTTGCGCTTGGCGATCTCCTGTTCGCCAAGGGAGACCGGCATTTGACCGTCGAGGAACTGCACGAGGAGGCTGTTGCTGCCGGCGTACCGGTTTCGCTCGCGACGGTTTACAATACGCTGCACCAGTTCACCGAAGCCGGCATGATCCGTGTCCTCGCCGTCGAGAGCGCCAAGACCTATTTCGACACCAATGTCTCCGACCACCATCACTTTTTCGTCGAAGGCGAAAACGAGGTGCTCGATATTCCGATCAGCAATCTGACCATCGACAATCTGCCGCCGCCGCCCGAAGGCATGGAAATTGCTCATGTCGACGTGGTGATCCGCCTGCGGCAGAAGCAGATCTGATATCACATTACATCATCGGGATGCCGGCCGGGTCGGTGCTTGTAGGTCGGGAATGTCCAGCCGAACCACAGGGCTCCGCCACGCACTGCAAAGGCCGCCAAGACACCGCAAGCCGACGCGATATATATCTCAGCGCCTAGCGCATTGACGCTGGTAAAGACACCGGATCCCACGAGAGCCGCCGTCACGTAGATTTCCGGGCGCAGCAGCACGGATGGTTCGTTTGCCAGGAGATCGCGCAGGATGCCGCCGAAAGTCGCCGTCAGGGCGCCGGTGACAATGGCGATCGTCGGCGAGCCGGTGGCGGCCAGCCCTTTGGCGGCGCCGAGCACACAATAGGCGGCAAGGCCGACCGCATCGAGCCAGATCAGCAGGCGATAGCGCGATTCCAGGAGATGGGCGGTAAAGAAGACGACGACACCGGCAATGCAGCAGATGACGATATAGAACGGGTTCAACACCCAGAAGACCGGCACGCGGCCGAGAATGATATCGCGCACCGTGCCGCCGCCCGTCCCCGTTACGATCGCGAAAAACAGGAAGCCTATCAGGTCGAGCTGCTTGCGCGAGGCGGCCAGCGCGCCGGTTGCGGCAAAGAGGGCAATGCCGGCGTAATCGAGATAGACGAGCAATGACATCGAAGCCTCCAAACCGGCGAACGAGGCACACTGAATCATCGCGGCAAGGGCGGCGCAAGGCGGCGCATAGAGAATGGAAGGCCAGAGAGCCTTTATCCAAAAGAGGAAAGCCGTGAAGCTGCTGCTCGTACTCCTGAACGTCGTTTTGCTACTGGTCATGCCGGTTGCGGCCTTCGCCCAGCAATCGCTGATCTCCGATCCGGAGATCTACGAGAAGAAGCATTTCCAGGAACAATGCACGGAAGCATCCTTCGGTGACGGCTTCCTCATCCGCCAGGATATCAACAATGACGGGCTGATGGACGCGGTCGTCAACGAGGGCGAACTTACCTGCGACGGCCAGAAGGGTCCGCAGTGCAATGAAGACGGCTGCACCTATAATTTCTATCTGCAGGTGGCCGAAGGCGGCTACTTCATGATCGCGACCGCACAGATCTTCGGCTACGACTTCGTGCAGCGCTTCGGCAATATGGTACTCGCCATGAAAATGAGCCCGCGCTTCTGCGACCGCACCGGCGGCGACCCCTGTGTCGTCACCACCCGCGTGCGCGGCACGAAATTCGTCACCATCTCCAAGAAATAGTCCTCAGCTCGGAAAGAGTGCCGAGGTGCGGCCGGCAAGGTACGGCCAAAGATCCAGACGAGCTTCGAAAATACGAACAGATTCAACTCCTCACCAGATAGCGTCTGGCCTTCCTACCCGATTCGAAAACGACCGCAATGATGGCCGTTACCTAGTGTGCACAGGATGTGGTTGGGGAGCTGCAATCTTTTGATTGAACCGCCGCTGCAGCGGGCGGGGAATAAACAGGGCGACAATCGCCAGCGCCATCGCGAAGATGGAGACCAGCCACAGCGCCTGCGCGCCCACAAGACGGGTCATGAGGGCACCGCTGATGGCGCCGAGCACCATGCCGCCCCACGGCACGATCTGGATCGTCCAGTCGAGGCGTCGGTCGCCGATGATCCAGCGGCCTATGCCGCGGCCGAAGCGCGACAGTGCGCCGGTCACATAGGTCAGGCCGATCGGCAGTCCTTCTATATGCTCGACCGCCGCATTCACCATGCCCATTGTGAGAACGATCATATAGAAACGTGTCATCAACAGATCCTGCGGCGTCATCATCGAGGCCAGCGCCAGCATGAGGCTGACGCAGCAGAGCACGACGAAGATGCGCCGTTCGGCCCGGTGGGCGACGACGATGCCGGCGGCATTGCCAAGCACGAAGACGATGATGGCAGACAGCAGCACGGCGGCGTGCCTGACATCGCCACTGCTCAGCGCAAGAGCCGCCCGCGTCGTATTGCCGGTCATGAAGGATACGAAGTCGCCGGTCAGAAGCAGGCCGGTCGCATCCGTCATTCCTGCAAGGAAGGAAATCGAGCCAACCAGCGCAAGTCCGGTCGCGGTCCTACGGGTTCTGATGATGCGGCGGCGTCTTGCTCGTGTCATAGGTTCGGGTCCGGGAAATGTCGAATCGGTTGACTTCGACGGCCAATATAAAAACCCGCTTTCAGCCGCTGGCAAAGCGGCAACTGAGCAATCACCGAAAAATGTCAGTTATATTGACCTGACGTGTTTATTGAACCGCATTTGGAGGGTTTGGTGGAGCTAAGCGGGATCGAACCGCTGACCTCTTGCATGCCATGCAAGCGCTCTCCCAGCTGAGCTATAGCCCCATCAGGGTGGTCCGGCCTGCGCCGGTCCTGGGATGGTCCGGAGGGCGTTCCCTCTGGAGTGGCGGCTTATTACTTGCGGTTTTCGCAGATGGCAAGCCCAAAAGATCCGGCCCGGAAAATTTTTGTCATCCGGGCCGGTATTCGTTCGATCAGACGTCTTCTTCGTCGCCGGTGACGCCGATGATGTCGCTCATGTCGTCATCTTCGTCATCTTCGTCGGCTTCGAGGAAGGTATCGTCGTCATCGCCTTCGATTTCGACATCGTCGTCACCCATATCGGGGATATCGTCGCCGGAAGCGCCGTCTTCGGCATCTTCGAGCGAAACCAGTTCGACTTCGGTGTTTTCGGTATCGACTTCGGCAACCTCGTCCTCATCCTGAACTTCAGCGATTGCCGAGGTTTCTTCGAAGAAGGACAGGGGGTAGGATTTACCGGTGTAAGGGGAGACGATCGGGTCCCGGTTCAAGTCGTAGAACTTCTTGCCGGTTTCCGGATCGGTGCGCTTGGTTCCAAGTTCCGCTTTCGCCACTATAAGCCTCGTGAGAATGGCCGAATGCGAGATTCGGCAAATGCCGTCAAACCGGCGTTCTATTCGGAATTTATAAGCCGGTCCCCTTAATCGCTACGGCTTCCCGTGTCAAAGCTAAACTTCATGGGGCACTTCAGGCTTTTGCCCGGCATTCCGGATGACCGCTCGGCAAGTTTGTGCTAACCAGCCGCGATTGCCGCAAAGCCCGCCGGAAAAATATGCCGGTTCCGAGGTGTGAGCGGCCCGAAAATATTGCCTTTGCAAGGGATTAACCCATGTCGCAGGGTTCCGCATCGAAGCCGGCCATCGCCCGCAGATCCTCCGGGCTTTCCGGAACCGTTCGCATTCCCGGCGACAAATCGATCTCGCATCGCGCACTCATGCTCGGCGGGCTGGCATCGGGGGAAACGCGCATTGCCGGGCTCCTCGAAGGCGAGGATGTACTAAATACCGGGAAGGCGATGCAGGCCATGGGTGCCGTGATCCGCAAGGAAGGCGGCGTTTGGATCATCAACGGAACAGGCAACGGCGCATTGCTTGCGCCGGAGGTTCCGCTCGATTTCGGCAATTCCGGCACCGGCGCACGCCTGATCATGGGCCTTGCCGGCGTCTATGATTTCGACACCGTCCTTACCGGCGACGCCTCGCTCTCCCGGCGGCCGATGGGCCGCGTGCTCGATCCGTTGCGCCGCATGGGCGTGCAGGTGAAGACCGTGGAGGGCGACCGCCTGCCGGTCATGCTGCGCGGGCCGGAAACGCCAGCTCCGATCCGCTACACCCTGCCCGTCGCCTCGGCGCAGGTGAAATCGGCGGTGCTGCTGGCAGGCCTCAATATACCGGGTGTGACGACGGTTATCGAGCCGGCCATCACGCGTGACCATACGGAAAAGATGCTGGCAGGCTTCGGCGCGGAACTGTCGGTCGAGGCCGACAAGGGCGGCACGCGGACGGTCCGGCTGCAAGGCCGCGGCAGGCTGACCGGCCAGATCATCGACGTGCCCGGCGACCTCTCCTCCGCTGCTTTCCCGCTCGTGGCGGCTTTGCTGGTGCCGGGCTCGGACATCATCATTCCCAATGTGCTGATGAACCCGACGAGAACCGGGCTGGTCCTGACGCTGCGGGAGATGGGCGCCGATATCGAGATCCTCAACCCGCGCCTTGCAGGCGGCGAGGATGTGGCGGATCTGCGCGTGCGCCACTCCGAACTGACGGGCGTCAGCGTGCCGGCAGAACGTGTACCATCGATGATCGATGAATATCCGGTTCTTGCCGTCGCCGCCGCCTTCGCCAAGGGCCGGACTGTCATGAGCGGCCTGCAGGAGCTGCGGGTCAAGGAGTCAGACCGGCTCTCGACCGTCGCTGACGGGCTGAAGCTCAACGGCGTCGAATGCGAGGAAGGCAAGGACTGGCTTTCCGTTACCGGCCGGCCGGACGGAAAGGGGCTCGGCAATGCCGCAGTCAAGTGGGTCGCGACGCATCTCGACCATCGTATCGCCATGAGCTTCCTTGTCATGGGGCTGGCTTCGGAGCATCCTGTCGGCATCGATGACAGCAGCATGATTGCAACCAGCTTTCCGCAGTTCATGGATCTGATGAAAAGTCTCGGGGCAGGGATCGAGCAGGCCTGACATGTACCAGCCGCCACATTTCCGCGAAGACGATCTCAATGTGCAGCATGCGCTGATGCGCGCGCACCCGCTTGGCCTGCTGATTACGGCAGGCGCCTCCGGATTGATCGCTAACTCCGTGCCGTTCCATCTCGATGCCGGCGCATCGGAAAAAGGCACGCTCCGACTGCATCTGGCGCGGGCGAACGGGCAGTGGCGCGATATCGCCGCTGGTGCGCCGGTGCTTGCCGTCTTCCAAGGCGCTAATTCCTATGTCACGCCTTCCTGGTACAAGACCAAGGCCGAGACCGGCAAAGAGGTGCCGACCTGGAATTATGCGATCGTGCAGGCGCGCGGGCCGGCCCGGGTAATCGAGGATGCCGGCTGGCTGCTTTCGCAGATCAACGCAATCACTGGCGAACATGAGGGCCTGCGTGAGAAACCCTGGTCGATCGGTGACGCGCCAGAGGGCTTCATCCGTGCGCAGCTCAAGGGCATCATCGGCGTGGAAATCGAGATCGCCGAGATCGAGGGCAAATGGAAGGTGAGCCAGAACCGGCCGGTCGCCGACCGTGAGGGTGTTGCCAAGGGCCTCACCGAGATGGCAGAGCAGGCCGAAATGCAGGAACTGGTACGCCGCTACGGCGGCCTCGGCACGGAATGACTTCATGAGCGGCAGCTTCATCATCGCCATCGACGGCCCAGCCGCGGCAGGCAAAGGCACCCTTTCGCGAGGGATCGCCGAACAATACGGGTTCCACCACCTCGATACCGGCCTCACCTATCGGGCGGCCGCCAAGGCGCTCATCGATGCCGGCCTGCCGCTCGACGACGAGACGATCGCTGAAAAGATGGCGCGCGAGGTTGAACTGGCCGGGCTCGATCGCGATATATTGTCGAGACATGAGATCGGAGAAGCCGCCTCGAAGATTGCCGTGATGCCGGCAGTTCGCCGGGCGCTGGTCGAGGCGCAGCGGCGGTTTTCCGAGAAAGCGCCGGGGGCGGTTCTCGACGGGCGCGATATCGGTACCGTCGTTTGCCCCGACGCACCAGTGAAACTCTATGTGACGGCATCGCCGGAAGTCCGTGCGAAGCGCCGTTACGATGAGATCATCGGCAAGGGCGGATCAGCGGATTTCGACGCGATCTTCGAGGACGTGAAACGGCGCGACGATCGTGACATGAACAGGGCGGACAGCCCGATGAAACCGGCAGTCGATGCGCACTTGCTTGACACGTCGGAAATGAGTATAGAGGCCGCGTTTCAAGCTGCCAGGTCGATCATCGACGCTGCCTTGAGCCGAAATGCCTAAAAATAAGCGGCTTTCCGTGCTTCAAGCGCGGGACGCAATGCGAGAAAAGCCTGAAATTCCGTCCAAGCGCCGGATTGCCTTCGTGAAAGAAGGCGGACTGGGTTCAGGCCCGTTCAACACGAACCAACCGGCGCATACGTGAGCCTTGACGCTATCGAAGGCCACGCAGGAGATTTTATGTCAGTAGCTACTCCCTCTCGCGAGGATTTCGCGGCCCTTCTCGAAGAGTCCTTTGCCAAGAACGATCTGGCCGAAGGCTATGTTACCAAGGGTATCGTCACGGGCATCGAAAAGGATGTCGCCGTTGTTGACGTCGGCCTGAAGGTCGAAGGCCGCATCGCGCTCAAGGAATTCGGCGCACGTGCCAAGGACGGTTCGCTGAAGGTCGGCGACGAAGTCGAAGTTTACGTCGAGCGCATCGAAAACGCGCTGGGCGAAGCAGTTCTGTCGCGCGAGAAGGCTCGCCGCGAAGAAAGCTGGATCAAGCTCGAAGCCAAGTTCGAAGCCGGCGAGCGTGTCGAAGGCGTTATCTTCAACCAGGTCAAGGGCGGCTTCACGGTCGACCTCGACGGTGCGATCGCCTTCCTGCCGCGCTCTCAGGTCGATATCCGCCCGATCCGCGACGTCACCCCGCTGATGCACAACCCGCAGCCCTTCGAAATCCTCAAGATGGACAAGCGCCGCGGTAACATCGTGGTTTCGCGCCGTACGGTTCTGGAGGAATCCCGTGCCGAGCAGCGTTCTGAAATCGTTCAGAACCTCGAAGAAGGCCAGGTTGTTGACGGCGTCGTCAAGAACATCACCGATTACGGTGCGTTCGTTGACCTCGGCGGCATCGACGGCCTGCTGCACGTCACCGACATGGCATGGCGCCGTGTGAACCATCCGTCGGAAATCCTGAACATCGGCCAGCAGGTCAAGGTTCAGATCATCCGCATCAACCAGGAAACCCACCGTATCTCGCTCGGCATGAAGCAGCTCGAGTCCGATCCGTGGGATGGCATCCAGGCCAAGTATCCGGAAGGCAAGAAGATTTCCGGTACCGTCACGAACATCACCGACTACGGTGCGTTCGTCGAGCTGGAGCCGGGCATCGAAGGCCTGATCCACATCTCGGAAATGTCCTGGACCAAGAAGAACGTTCACCCCGGCAAGATCCTGTCCACGAGCCAGGAAGTCGAAGTCGTCGTTCTCGAAGTCGATCCGTCCAAGCGCCGTATCTCGCTCGGCCTCAAGCAGACGCTGGAAAACCCGTGGGCAGCATTCGCCCGCAGCCATCCGGCCGGCACTGAAGTCGAAGGCGAAGTCAAGAACAAGACCGAATTCGGCCTGTTCATCGGCCTAGATGGCGATGTCGACGGCATGGTCCACCTCTCCGACCTCGACTGGAACCGTCCGGGCGAACAGGTCATTGAAGAGTACAACAAGGGCGACGTCGTCAAGGCTGTCGTTCTCGACGTCGACGTCGAAAAGGAACGCATCTCGCTCGGCATCAAGCAGCTCGGCAAGGACGCAGTCGGCGAAGCCGCTGCTTCCGGCGACCTGCGCAAGAATGCAGTCGTTTCCTGCGAAGTCATCGCTGTTAACGACGGCGGCGTCGAAGTGAAGCTCGTCAACCACGAAGACATCACTTCCTTCATCCGTCGCGCCGACCTCGCCCGCGACCGCGACGAGCAGCGCCCTGAGCGCTTCTCGGTCGGCCAGGTCTTCGACGCCCGCGTCACCAACTTCTCCAAGAAGGACCGCAAGATCATGCTGTCCATCAAGGCTCTGGAGATCGCGGAAGAGAAGGAGGCCGTTGCTCAGTTCGGTTCGTCCGACTCGGGTGCCTCGCTCGGCGACATCCTCGGCGCGGCTCTCAAGAACCGCGGCGGCGAATAATCCTTCGCTGATCCCTTAGAAATGAAGAACCCGCCGGAGCGATCCGGCGGGTTCTTTCGTTTGGGGGATTGTCTGGAGTTCTTTGTACCCACGCAATTCCGCTATGCGCACCCGCAGAAAGTGCTTCGGATTATTCCCAGCCCACCATGCGCTGATAGAGAGCATAGACCGGATCGGCGACGGTTGCCGGCGTCGTAGAGGGATCGGGATCGAACATTTTCGGCTGCCGCCGCTCTTCACGCGGGGCATCCCCTTCGCCGGCCTGCTGCTCTTCGTCCTGACCGGATTGCGCCTGCTGCTGTTGCTGCTGATCCTGAGAGCCGCCATTTTCATGTTGGCGATGAGGCGGCTCATCGGCCTTGGTTGCCTTATATTCGTCGCGAGCGAACTGGTACGGCGTCTGGGCATAAGGCAGACCGTCCGGCATACGTGCCGCAAGCGGAACGTATGAGGGTGTCTCGACCACCGGGAGAGGAGCCGGCTGCGGCTGAGCGGCAATGTCCCTGGCAGGACGCGCCGTCTGGGCGGCTGTCGCGATCTCCGCCTGGGACGGGCGAGAAGCCTGGGTAGCCTGAGCAGATGCAGGCTCGACCACATCTTCCGGGGTAGTGCGAACCAGGCTCTCCGTCGCCTCGCTGATGACGGCCTCGTCCAGCATAGCATCGATTTCGACGGCGGCTTCGACAGGCGTATCCGTCAACAGGACAGTTGCCTCCTGCTCGCGGATGATCGTTGCGATCATTTGCGAAACCTGTTCGGTCATGGAGCTGGCGATGCCGGTCCAGCTGCGCGGGATAACCGGATCGGCCTTGGCGGAGATCGTCTGCTGCTCGAGAGCAGGGCCAGCCTGTTCCGGCTCGACCACTTCCCGCTCTGCCGATGCGACCTGGACTTCTTCTGTCTCTCTCGGCGTGGCTGCCTGCGATGAAGCTTCATGCGCCGCTGTGGCGGGCTGATTGCTGATCTGCTGGTCCTCGACGGTTTGATCGGCCGTCACGACAATAGCAGTTTCGGCCGGAACGATTTCTTCGGCAGCGGGCATCGCTGCACTTTCAACGGGTTTTGCTGCGAACTGACGTGCCGCAGACAGGTTTTCTCCCTGAAACTTGATTTCCGGCCGCAGCTCGGTGCGGGGCAGCGGCGCAGCATCGTTCTGGCGATAAGAGCGGACCACGGCGCGCGCTGCGAGATCCCTGTCTTTGTAATTGACAATCTCGAGATAGGCGATGACACGGGTGGCCTCCGGACCGGTTGGATCCTTGAGGGCAGCGGCGATTATTCTCAGCGGCAGGCTATGTCCGTCATCGGAAAGCTGGCGCTCGACCGCCTCAATCTCGGCGTCGGGCATGCGACGGATGGCATCAGCGACACGGATGGCAAAGGCCTGATCGGATTCGCCTTTGCCTCGCTGCAACGATATGGTGCGGCCCGTGGCATTGATGATGTCGAGAAGTGCTTCAATCATGCGCTGGCGCGCGGCGATGAGCAGGATATTGAGCTTGCCGGCAATCGCGGCGTTGAGGTGGGCAGCTTCAACTGCGTTCACCGGGGTGGGGGCGAGCACCGAACGGCCGAGGCCGCCGGCAACGATTGCCGCCGTCTGACCCTGAGAAGAAAGGCTTGCATTGGACGCTGAACGAATGGGAGACAACACAGGCACGCTCCTTTCGCAAAGTGGCTATGAAAGCAGGTTCTACAAAGAGACCGCGCTCATCCGGCCTCTTGCATCCCAGCAGATCCTCCTGTCCGCATCGGCGCTTTTTGCGCCGTCGAATGCATAAAAATTAATGATAATGTTACTGAAAATCTCTTAACGAATGACTAACGGCCGCAGACGTCCAGTCTACGGCCGTGCAGGCATATCCGATGAAAAGCCAATATCAGCTATGGGCGAAGATATCGGCCTCTTCCCAGCCGAGAAGATCGAGCTTGGCGCGCGTCGGCAGGAATTCGAAGCAGGCCGTCGCATGCTCCAGACGGCCGTCGCGGATCAGGCGTTCGTTGAGCTTGTCACGCAGCGCATGCAGATAGAGCACGTCGGAGGCAGCATATTCGAGCTGCGCCTGCGAGAGCGTTTCGGCGGCCCAGTCGGAGGATTGCTGCGTCTTGGAGATATCGATGTCGAGCATCTCCTTCAGATTATCCTTCAGGCCATGGCGATCCGTGTAGGTACGGATGAGGCGGGAGGCGATCTTCGTGCAGAAAACCGGTGTCGTGGTGACGCCGAATGTATGGAAGAGCACGGCGATATCGAAGCGGCCGTAGTGAAAGATCTTCTGGCGCGACGGATCGGCAAGCAGCGCGGTCAGGTTCGGCGCTTCCTTCTGACCGGCCGCGATGCGGATCACATCGGCAGAGCCGTCGCCCGGCGAAAGCTGTACGACACAGAGGCGGTCCCGGCGCGGCACGAGGCCCAGCGTTTCGGTATCGATCGCGATCGCGCCGGTGTAACGGGCGGCATCCGCCGCGGAAATATCGCCCTGATGATAACGGATGGTGGCCGCCATGGGATGTCTCTCGTTCAGCTTCGTCTTTTCGGGCTATATCGCAAAGGCCGAAAACGCGAAACCGCTTTCCTGCTGCAGACGGCCTTCAGGCGAGGCATAACCGCTCAATAGTGCGGCGGCTTGGTGATCGCCGGCGCTTCCAGCGATTGTTCCTCAAGGCTCAGGAACCGCTCGGTCAATCGATCGAGCTTGGCGCGCGTCTGCTCCATAACCTTCCATTGTTCGGCAAGCTGATCGGAAAGCTCATCGATCGTCTTTGCCTGATGGGCCAGCATTTCTTCCAGCTTCGTGATGCGGGCTGCCTCGTCGGACATCGGTTTTCTCCGGAGAAATCAGGTGGCATTCCAAAGCCCAAATAGGCCGAAGCGTCAATGGTTTCGAGGCCTCACGAAAACGATTCCGAAATGAACCGTTTGGTTACTAAAAACCCTTGCCGCATCCCGTCTTGTGGGGTAGGCCCTTATCCATCAGGGAGGATAACTGATGGATGTAGGCAACGGCTTTCTTCATCCGGACCGGCTCTTTCCCGCCGATCCGGCAACGCGGACAATAGCACGCGATCTCTACGAGACAGTACGTGCCCTTCCGATCGTCAGCCCTCACGGGCATACCGAACCGTCCTGGTTCGCAGACGACAAGGCCTTCGAAGACGCCGCTTCGCTGCTCGTCATTCCCGACCACTATCTTTTCCGCATGCTGCACAGCACCGGCACCAAACTCGACGAGCTCGGTGTGCCACGGCTTGACGGCAAGCCGGTGGCGAGCGGCCGGGATATCTGGCGGGCTTTCGCTGCCAAATACCATCTTTTCCGCGGAACGCCGTCGAGCCTTTGGGTCGATCATGCCATGTCGGCCGTGCTCGGCTGCACCGAGCCGCTGACAACTGAGAATGCCGATGCGCTCTACGATCATATCAATGCGCAGCTGAAACTTCCGGAGTTCAGGCCGCGGGCGCTGCACCAGCGCTTCGGCATCGAGACGATCGCCACGACCGAAGGCGCGCTCGATCCGCTGCCGCACCATCAGAAGATGGCGGCCGACGGCTGGATCGGCAAAGTGCGCACCACCTACCGGCCGGACAGCGTCACCGATCCCGACGCCATCGGCTTCCGCGACAATCTCATCAAGTTCGGCGAGATCACTGGCTGCGACATCACCACGTGGGACGGGCTGATCGAGGCGCACCGCAAGCGGCGTGCCTATTTCCGCCAGTTCGGCGCGACGGCGACCGACCATGGCGTGCCGACGGCCTTTACCGCCGATCTGCCGCTTGCCGAAAAGCAGGCTCTGCTCGACAAGGCGCTGAAGGGACCCCTTTCGGCTGTAGATGCAGAGCTTTTCCGCGGCCAGATGATGACGGAAATGGCCGGCCTCTCCGCCGAAGACGGCATGGTGATGCAGATCCATGCCGGCTCGCGCCGCAACACCGACCGCGGGCTTTTCGAAACCCGCGGACCGAATATGGGCGCCGATATTCCGACGCGCACCGACTGGGTCGGCGGCCTCAATGCCCTGCTGTCGAAATACGGCCATGCGCCTGGCCTGCGCATCCTGCTCTTCACGCTCGACGAGACGACCTATGCCCGCGAGCTTGCGCCGATGGCCGGCCATTGGGCCTGCCTGATGATCGGGCCGCCCTGGTGGTTTCACGACAGCCCGCTTGGCATCCGCCGCTATCTCGACCAGATGGTGGAGACAGCCGGTTTCGCCAATCTCGCCGGCTTCAACGACGATACGCGCGCGCTCCTGTCGATCCCCGCCCGCCACGATGTCTGGCGCCGCGAGATTTGCCGCTTCCTGGCCCAGCTTGCGGCCGAGCATCGGATTTCCAAAAAGGAAGCCGAGATCGTGGCGCGCGAACTCTCCTATGACAATGCGAAGAAGGCCTACAAGCTGTGAGCGACAGATTACAGACCATAACCGGCCTTGCGCCGACAGCGAAGCTTCCTGCCTATGACCGGAATGCACTGAAGGCCGGCATCCTGCATCTTGGCCCCGGCGCCTTCTTCCGTGCGCATTTCGCGCCCTTCACGGATGGCGCGCTCGCAGCTGCAGGTGGCGACTGGGGCATTGAGGTGGCAAGCCTGCGCACGCCTGATGTTGCGGACAATCTGAGCGCTCAGAACGGGCTCTATACGGTGCTCATCCGCGACACGTCGGGGACAACGGCACAGGTCATCGGCTCGATCCTTGGGGCGCATGTGGCGCCACGCGATCCGGCCGGCCTGCTGGCACGGCTTGAAGACCCTGATATCCGCATCGTCAGCATGACCGTGACCGAAAAAGCTTACGGTTTCGATCCGGCAACCGGCGGGCTCGACCTCAAGCATCCCGATATCGTCGCCGACCTTGCCAACCGGCATGCGCCGCGCGGTGTCATCGGCTATCTGGTCGAAGGCCTTGCGCGGCGGCGCCAGAAGGGTATTGCACCCTTTACGCCGCTCAGCTGCGATAACCTGCCGAGCAACGGCGCAGTACTGAAGCGTCTCGTACTGGAATTCACCTCTCGCATCGATACCGACCTGCATGACTGGATTGAAGCGAACGTGCCCTTCCCGTCCACGATGGTCGACCGTATCACGCCGGCAAGCACCGATGCGACCTATGCCGATGCCAAGCGGCTGACGGGCCGCACCGATATGGCGGCGATCGAGACGGAGCCTTTTACCCAATGGGTGATCGAAGATCATTTCGCCAATGGGCGGCCGGCCTGGGAAAAGGTGCATGGTGCGCTGATGGTCGAGGAAGTCTCGGCCTATGAAAAGATGAAGCTGCGGATGCTGAATGGTGCGCATTCTCTGCTCGCCTATCTTGGCTATATAGCAGGCTATGAATTTATCCGCGACGTGATGGACGATGCCGGACTTGCCGCGCTGGCCCGCCGGCATATGAATGCGGCGGCGGCAACGCTCGACCCGGTTCCCGGTATCGATCTCGACGCCTATGCGGACGAGTTGATAGCGCGCTTTGCAAACAAGGCGATCGCCCACCGAACCTATCAGATCGCCATGGACGGCACACAGAAACTGCCGCAGCGCCTGCTGGAGCCGGCAACCGAAGCGCTCGCAAAGGGTGGCAAGGCGGAGACCTACGCGATCGCTGTCGCCGCCTGGATGCGTTACGCAATGGGCGTCGACCGCAACGGCGAACGCTACGAATTGCGCGACCCACGGGCGGGAGAGATTGCAGCACTGATCGCGGATGTGCCGCGCAATGGCGGGGCGATTTCAGCAGCGCTGTTCAGGCTTCCGGGGCTGTTTCCAAAGGCGCTGAGCGGGAATATCGCCTGGACTGAGGACGTGGCCAACAAGCTGGAAATCCTTATCCAGGATGACAGGCTGCCGCTGTTTTGATGCCTTCCTCATGATCCCCGTGCTTGTCGCGGGGTTCAGCAGGCCCAAGTCCCTGGGCCTGCAATTCCGGACGTAAAACCGCCGCACAGTTTCGTTGGACTTGATCCGTCCTTCGCTGCCGCGAGGCTCAGGCTTTCACCCGCTTCATCTCGGGATCGTAAAGCGGCTTGAGACTGACCTTGCAGGGCACACGCTCACGGGCAACATCGAGCTCATAGGTGCCGGAGAGAACGAAATCCTCCGTCACGCCGTCTGGGTTACGAACATAGCCATAGCCAATCGGCTTGCCGATGGTGTAGCCGAAGCCGCCGCTGGAGAGCCAGCCGACGCGCTTGCAGTCACGATAGATGGTCTCGCGACCGAGCAGCACAATATCGGGATCGTCAGGTACGAAGCAGGCGAGCATCTTCTTCACACCGCTTTCGAGCTGACGCTCGATCGCCTCGCGGCCCTTGAAGGGCGTGTTCTTTCGCGTCTTCACCGCCCAGCCGAGGCCGGCTTCAACAGGCGTGTGATCAGGGCCGATATCGGAACCCCAGGCGCGATAGCCCTTTTCCAGGCGGCAGCTTTCGATGGCGCGGTAACCGGCATTGATGAGGCCGAACTGGCCGTCCGCCGCCATCAGTGCGTCATAGACGGTCGTTGCGTATTCGATCGGCACGTGCAGCTCATAACCGAGCTCACCGACATAGGTGATGCGTAGCGCCCGGACAGGGCAGCCGGCGATACCGATCGTCTTGACGCGACCAAAGGGGAAAGCGGCATTGGAAACATCGCTGGTCGTGACCTTTTCGAGAATGGCACGAGCATTCGGTCCCATCAGTGAGAGCACAGTGTAAGCCGAGGTGACGTCGACGAGTTCGGCGTGGAGGCCATCGGGAATGCTACGCGAGATCCAGTCGAAATCGTGCGTGGCAAAACCGGTCCCGGTGACGATGTAATATTCGTTTTCGGCGATGCGTGCGCAGGTGACGTCGCATTCGATGCCACCCTTTTCGTTCAGCATCTGCGTGTAGATCAGCGATCCCTCGGGCTTTGCGACGTCATTGGCGGCAATCCATGACAAGGCAGTCTCGGCATCCCTACCCTTCAGCACGAATTTGGCAAAGGAGGTCTGGTCGAAGATGACGGCTGCCTCGCGCACCGCCTTGTGCTCGCGGCCGACGGCATCGAACCAGTTCTGGCGGCCGTAGGTATAGATGTCCCTCGGCTCTTCATTGGAGAAGAGATCGGCAAACCAGTTCGGCCGCTCCCAGCCGAGCTTTTCGCCGAAGCAGGCGCCCTGCGCCTTCAGCCGTTCATAGAGCGGCGACTTGCGGCAAGGGCGGCCGCTCGAGTATTCCTCGAAGGGGAAAGCCAGCGTGTAGTGTTTGCCGTAGGCCTCCAGCGTTCTCGTGCGAACCCAGTCCGTATCGAAATGCGGGCGGCCGAAGCGGCGGATATCGACCGGCCAGAGATCGTAGGGCGGCTCGCCCTTCGTCACCCATTCGGCAAGCGCCATGCCGGCGCCACCGGCAGACGCAATGCCGAAGGCGTTGAAGCCGGCGCCGACGAAGAAATTCTTCAGCTCAGGCGCTTCACCGAGAATGAAGTTGCCATCAGGGGTAAAGCTCTCCGGTCCGTTCAGAAGCTGTTTGATGCCGGCATTCTGTAGCGCCGGGACACGGCCGAGCGCCTGTTCCATGATCTGCTCGAAATGATCGAAATTGCTGTCGAGCAGCGTATAGTGGAAGCCCTCGGGAATGCCGTCCAGAGCCCAGCCGATGGGGTTCGGCTCGTAGCCGCCCATGACCATGCCGCCGACCTCCTCCTTGTAATAAGTGAGGCGATCGGGATCGCGTAGGGTCGGAAGATTGGAGGGCACACCGAAGGATTCAGTGATGATGTACTGATGTTCGACGGAGACGAGCGGCACGTTGACACCAAAGCGGGCAGCGAAGCTGCGGGTCCACTGTCCCGCGCAGACCACCACGCGCTCGCATTCGATACGGCCCTGCGCCGTGACGACGGCGCGAATCCTGCCCTTGTCGATTTCGAGATCGAGAACTTCCGTATCCTCGAAGATCGAGACGCCGGCCATACGGGCGCCTTTTGCCAGCGCTTGAGTGATATCAGAGGGATTGGCTTGGCCATCCGTCGGAAGGAAAGCAGCACCGACGAGATCGTCTGTGGTCATCAGAGGCCAGAGATCGAAGGCTTCCTGCGGGTTGAGCAGATGCATTTCAAGGCCGAAGGATTGAGCGGTGGTCGCCTGACGCTTGACCTCGGTCCAGCGCTCCTCATTGCAGGCAAGGCGCAAACCGCCATTCATCTTCCAGCCGGTGCCGAGACCGGTTTCGGCTTCGAGCTTCTTGTAGAGATCGACGGAATATCCCAGAAGCTGGGTGATGTTGGCGCTGGTGCGCAATTGGCCGACGAGGCCAGCGGCATGGAATGTGGTGCCCGACGTCAATTTCTTGCGCTCCAGGAGCACCGTATCTGTCCAGCCGAATTTCGCCAGATGATAGGCGGTCGAGCAGCCGATGATGCCGCCGCCGATGACCACGACCTTTGCCGTCTTCGGTAATTCCTTCGTCATTCAATGATCCTGTTCAAATGCCCGATAGGCGCGCTCGAAGCGGGCCAGGTTTTCGGCCGTGTAGGCGGCGTAGTTGAAATCGATGGTCGAATGGATCTCGGAAATCATGCTCCATAGGGTCTCGCGCAGCAACGAGGCGCATTTCATGGCCCGGTAGCGGCCGCTGAGATCATCCGTCAGAGGCTGGTCGAAATAGGTCTCCAGCATGAGGCGCTCCGCCTCCTCTGAAAACTCGTTGTTGGAGGCGAGGCCGCCAAGATCGAAGAGCGGCGTATTGAAGCCCGCATAATCCCAGTCGATCAGCCAGAGCCGCTGGCCGTCGTCGAGGAAATTGGCAGCGAGCAGATCGTTGTGGCCGAAGGCGATTTCGAAGGGACCGGCCGCTGCTTCGAGACGCTCGGCTTTCTCCAGGAGATCGTCCAGCAACGGTGTGTGCGGGCTGTTTGCGGCCTTCAGGTTTGCGATGTAGTCGCGGATTACATGGAAAACCCAGAAGATCATCGCCTGACCGCGGAAATGACGGGCCATATCGTGATGGCAGCGGCGGATCAGCGGAATGAGACGGACAAGCGTTTCCGGCTTTCTGACATCGCCAGGCGAAAGCGGCGCGGCGTCGATAAAATCCAGAACCAGCACGCCCGGTACGTGATGGATCACGGCAGGCGAAATCCCGGCGGCGTGGGCAGCGCGGCTTGCCGCGAGCTCATTCTGCCTGTTGATGTGATGAACCGGAATATCATCACCGAGGCGAACGACCCGCCTAAGCGCGCCATCCTTCACGAGATAATTGCGGTTGGTAATGCCGCCGGTGATCGGGGCTATGTCGATCGGGCCTTGCCAGATGCCAAGCGCATGAATCCTCTCTTCAGGCGTCACGCGTATCCCCCTCGTAGCCCTCAGGGAAATGATGGGCTTGAGAGGGATCGGCTGTCAAGTTGCGGCCTATTTAGATTGTCTTGCCAGCGGCATCAAAAACATGACAGCGGGCCGGATCGAAGGAGGCTTTCACGTTGGTGCCGCGCTCGACCTTCTGCTGACCATCAAGTGCGATGGTCAGCGTCTGGTTATCCGGCGTCGTGGTGTAAAGCATCGTGGCGCCGCCGAGGTTCTCGACGAGATCGACATTGACGGTCGAAAGCCCAGTGCCGCCTTCCGCCAGAGAGAGATGTTCGGGACGAATACCGAAAGTAACGTCCTGGCCCGCCTGACCAGCAAGCCGGCGGCCGAGCTGAACGGAATTGCCGCAGACATTGAGCGTCGAGCCGGTGTCGGTGACGCTCTCGATCTTGGCATTGAGGAAGTTCATCTTCGGGCTGCCGATAAAGCCGGCGACGAAGCGGTTGGCGGGATTGTTGTAGAGATCGAGCGGAGCACCGACCTGCTCGATGCGGCCCGAATTCAGCACGACGATCTTGTCGGCCATAGTCATGGCCTCCACCTGGTCGTGGGTCACGTAGATCATCGTGTTGCCGAGGCTGCGATGCAGGCGGGAAATCTCGACACGCATCTGCACGCGCAGTTCGGCATCGAGGTTGGACAGCGGCTCGTCGAAGAGGAAGATGCGCGGCTCGCGCACGATGGCGCGGCCGATCGCGACGCGCTGGCGCTGACCACCCGATAGTGCCTTCGGCTTGCGCTCGAGCAGCTTCTCGATCTGCAGGATCTGCGCGGCGCGACGCACTTTCGGTTCGATTTCCGCCCGTTTATAACCTGCGGTTTCGAGACCGAAGGCGAGGTTCTTGTAGACCGACATATGTGGATAGAGCGCGTAGGACTGGAAGACCATGGCGATGCCGCGCTTGGCCGGCGTCACCTCGTTCATGCGCTCATTGTCGAGCAGCAGCGCGCCGCCGGAGATTTCCTCAAGGCCGGCAATCATGCGCAGCAGCGTGGATTTACCGCAGCCAGACGGGCCGACGAAGACGGCGAATTCACCGGGATCGATCGTTAGGTCGATGCCGTGGATGACGTCGAGTTGGCCATAGCGCTTCTCGACCTTCTGAAGAACGACACTCGTTGCCATGTTCCGAAATCCCCTCTTATTTGGTTTTTGCACGCCAGTCGGCGTATTTCGGGCTGTCAGGACCGATCGGCAGAGCGACATCGGCGCCGCTATCGGAGGATTGATAGATGGCGGTCACCAGTTCCAGCGCGCGCCGTGCATCTGCGCTCGTCACCGGAAGCGATCCTTTGCCCATCAGATGATCGTGGAAGCGCAGCATCTGGGTGTTGAAGCGCAGCGGCACGGGCTGCCAGTCGGCGATAACGGTATCGATCTTCGCCTGGACTTCATCATCGGCTGCGATGATCTGCCAGGGATCCTGGCCGGGCGCATAGGCCTCATGATTGCTTTCGAAGGTGATGTTTTCGAAATGAAGCCTCAGCCGGCTGATTTCGTTCTGCGAACCGAGCGTGCAGGACAGCGAGACGAAGGCGCCGTTCTGCATCTGCAGGCTGACGGAGGCGCAGTCTTCGACCTCGATCTCGTTGACGCGGGTCGCCACGCGGCCGAAAACGCGGACGGCAGGACCGGCGAGATAAAAGAGCATGTCATGCAGATGGAGCGCGTGAGTGACGAGCACGCCGCCGAGTTCGGTTGCCCATTTGCCGCGCCAGGGAACGGCATAATATTCCGGCTTGCGGCGCCAGAAGGTTTCGACCGAACCCATGTAGAACCTGCCGGCAAGACCGGCATCGATGATGCGCTTGGCCTTTTCGACGCCGTCGCCATACCGATACTGGAAGATCGGCATCAACGTGCCCTTGGCGGTTTTTTCGGCCGCGATGATTTCGTCCGCACCGGCAAGCGAGCCGGTCAGCGGCTTCTCGCAGACCACATGCTTGCCCGCAGCAAGTGCTGCGATCACCTGTTCCTTATGGATGCCGGGCGGCGTGCAGATATCGATGATGTCGATGCTGTCGTCTGCGAGCAGCTCATCGAAGGAGGTCGTGCGCCGTTCGATGCCGAATTCGTCGCCGATCGTCTTCAGGCGCTCCTCGTTCAGGTCGCAAATCGCTGTGACCTTGAATTTGTCCGGATGCGGCAGATAACCCTCGACGATGTGGGAGCGGCCGATACCGCAGCCGATGATCGCGACTGTCTTGATGCTCATGTCATTCTTTCCTGTCTGGCTTTCCTGCCCGATCCATCAACGCTTCATGCCGGTCGTGGCGATGCCCTCGATAAGCAGGCGCTGGAAGAACAGGAAGAAGAAGAACACGGGCACGAGCGTGAGCGTCGACATGGCGAACAATCCGCCCCAGTCCGATGCGCTGGTGGAGTCCACGAAAGTGCGCAGGCCGAGCTGGATCGTGTAGGTGTTCATGTCGTTGAGATAGATCAGCGGACCGAAGAAATCGTCCCAGGTCCAGATGAAGGAGAAGATCGCGGCTGTCGCCAGAACCGGCAGCGACAGCGGCAGCATGATCTTCCAATAGATGCGCCAGGCGCTGCAGCCATCCATCATTGCGGCTTCATCGAGTTCGCGCGGTATGCCGCGGAAGAACTGCACCATCAAGAAGATGAAGAAGGCGTCGCTTGCCAGGAACTTCGGCACAACCAGCGGCAGGATGGTGTTGACCCAGCCGAGATCGAGGAAGAGCACATATTGCGGGATCAGCGTCACGTGATAGGGGATCATCAGCGTGCCGAGCATGATCGCGAACCAGAAGTTCCGGCCGGCAAAACGCAGCCGCGCGAAGGCAAAGGCGGTCAGCGAACAGGCGATGACATTGCCGGCCACGACAAGCAGCGAGATGACGAGCGAATTCCAGAAGAAACGGCCGAAGGTGATGTCGAGACCGGTCCAGCCGCGCACATAGGAGGAGAAATCGACAGCCGACGGGATGAGCGAGGTCGACGAGAAGATCTCGTTTTCCGGCCTGACCGACGCCGACACCATCCACAGGAGCGGATAGAGCATCAGCAGCGAGGCAGCGATCAGCAGCGCGTGGATGATGATCGAAGCAGGCAGGCTGCGTTTGGTGATGTCCGATGGCGGCCGTGCCGCGGTGACGGAAGCGGTCATCTCAGTCATCGTAGTGCACCCAGTAGCGCGAGGTCAGGAAGGAGAAGGCCGTGAAGATCGCGATGATCACCACGAGGATCCAGGCGAGCGCCGAGGCATAGCCCATGCGGAAATTGCCGAAGGCTTCCTGATAGAGATAGAGCGTGTAGAAGAGCGTCGAGTTGATCGGGCCGCCCGTGCCGCCGGAGATAATGAAGGCCGGCGTGAAGGCCTTGAAGGCATCGATCGTCTGGACGACGGCGTTGAAGAAGATCACCGGTGTCAGAAGCGGCAGCGTGATCTTGTAGAACTGGCGGAATTTCGAGGCGCCGTCGAGGCTTGCGGCCTCATACATGTCCTGCGGGATCTGTCGCAGACCGGCCAGGAAAATGATCATCGGCGAGCCGAACTGCCAGACGGAGAGCGCGACCAGCGTATAGATCGAATAGCTCGGATGCGAAATCCAGCTCGGGCCGACAATGCCGAAATGCGAGAGTGCGGCGTTGACGAGGCCATCGCTGGCGAAAAGCTGGCGCCACAGCACGGCGATCGCCACGCTGCCGCCGAGAAGCGACGGAAGGTAGAAGATCGCGCGGTAGATCGGCAGGCCGCGCAGGCCGCGGTTCAAGGCAAGTGCGACGAGCAGCGCGAAGGTTAGCTTGAAGGGAACCGATAGCACGACATAGGTCAGCGTGACGGACATGGCTGAAGCAAATTTCGGATCGGCTGTGGCGATGCGCACGTAATTTGCCGCTCCTACCCAACCCGGCGCCCTCAGCATGTCGAAGTCGGTGAAGGACAGGTAGAGCGAAATCAGGGCCGGGCCGAGTGTCAGGCCGAAGAAGCCTACCAGCCAGGGAAGCAGAAAGAGATAGCCGGGAGCATTGGCATTCCACAGGCGCCGGAAGCGTCCGTCAGCCCGTACTCCCTGATATCTTTCTACGGTTACCGTCCCTGCGGACGTGCGCATCGCATTTGTCATATAAGATCAACCCCGCGCGAGAATTCGCGTGATTTCATCCACGAGCTGCTTGCCGGCATCAGCAGGCTTGAGCTGGCCGAAAGCGACCTGTTCAGAGATGGTGCGTAGCACGACCTGGCCTTCGCCGGCGCCAGTCGGCGGCGGGGGCGGAAGCGGGCCTGCAAGATCGCCGAGACCGGCGACATATTCGAGCGGGATCTTGCCGGTTTCATCGAGCTTGCCGGCGACGACTTCGCGCATCGCCTTCGATTCCGGAATGCCGCGCTCGACATCGAGTATCTTGGCAGCGTCGGGATTCTTGACGAAGAAGTTGACGTAATCGACGGCCTGATCAATCACCTTCGACTGTGCGGAAACCGAGAAGAACATCGAAGGCTTGCGGTAGTGGCCGCCCTTCGAGTCCGGCTTGATCCTCATGTAGTTGCTGAGCATCAGCTTGTCTTTGACCATCGCCTGATAGCCAACGAACTGATTGCTATGGGCATAATCGCAGGCAGCCTTGCCAACGGTCAGCGGGCTGGTGTCGATCGTATCCTTGTAGAGCGCCTGAATGTCAGGCGTCACGCAGGCGCCGGCCTCACGGAATTTGGCCCACATGTCGAACCATTCGGACGCGTCCTCGGCAGTGAAAGCGATCTTCGAATCCGCTGTGTAGAGCGCTTTGCCGCGCTGACGCAGGTAGTTTTCGAAGAGTGGCTCGCCGCCACTGCCATCGGCAAAGCCGAAATAGCCCTTGCGCTTGCCGGCCTTGGTGATTTCAGCGCCGATCTTGCCGAATTCTTCCCAGGTCGTCTTGTTGGTCGGCACATCAATGCCAGCCTCCTGGAAGGCGACGGTATTGATGACGGTCGCCGCCGAATTGGCGCCAAGGCTGACGCCGTACAAGTGGCCGTCGACCTTGCCGCCTTCGATCTGTGCCGGATCGAAATCATCGATCTGCAGCTTCGACGGCATGTAGGATTCCAGCGGAGCAAGAGCGCCGCGCCGGGCATATTCGACGATGTAACGATAATCCATCTGGATGACGTCAGGCGCGTTGCGGCCGGCCACCTGCGTGGCAAGGCGCGGCCAGTAATCGGCCCATCCGAGGAATTCGCCGGTGATCGCAACACCGCTGTTTTTCGCCTTGAAAAGGTCGGAGACCTTGTTGGTGCGGTCAGCGCGCGGCTGAGAGCCCCACCAGATGAGACGCAAGCGGGTTTCCTCTGCAAAAGCGCTGTTTCCGAGCGCCGAAAGCGAAAGGAGAGTTGCTCCACCCGCCATGAAATTACGTCTGCTTACACGAAAAGTCATATTGATTTCCTCCTCCCAACAGGAAGCGCCTCCACACGCTTCCGAATTAGCCATCTTGCAACAAATAACTAATTGGTTACAAGTTATGTTCAAAGCCTCCGGGCTGTCAAGCGGTGTTGCTGGCCCGGTTGCTCTGACCAAATCGGCTTTTTACATTCTTCCGCTTAAGCCTTATGAGCGCAACATGGGAAGTAGGGGAAATCGCATGAACGACATTGGGGAGAGCGCAAAAAAGAAGACCAAGCGCCCGTCCGCTGAGCGAACCGCCCAACGCGATCCGGAGCGCACCCGCGCGGCCATTCTTGAGGCGGCCACACGGGAATTTGCCGAAAACGGCATGGGTGGTGCGCGAGTCGATTCCATCGCAGAGCGCGCCGGTACCAACAAACGCATGCTCTACCACTATTTCGGCGACAAGGAGCAGCTCTATCTGCGCGTGCTGGAGGAGGCCTATGTCAGCATCCGCACCGCCGAGCGCGCACTCAACATCAGCACCCGCAGTCCTGAGGAGGGCATTGGAGAACTTGCCCTCTTCACCTGGCGCTACTTCCTGCAGCATCCGGAATTCTTGAGCCTGCTCGGTACGGAAAACCTTCACCGCGCGCGCTGGCTGCGCCAGTCCGTGCGACTCAAGGAATTGCATTCGCACCTGATCGGCGAGCTTTCGCAGGTGCTGCAAGAAGGCAAGAAGGCTGGCGTCTTCGTCGAGACCGCCGACCCGCTGCATGTCTATCTGACAATCGCGTCGCTCGGCTATTTCTACCTGTCCAACCAGTATACGCTTTCGACGATCTTCGGCCGCGATCTCATCACGCCTGCCAATCTCGAGGCCTGGGAACGACATATCGTTCACGTCACGCTCGCCTCGATAAAGCGCTGATTTTCAAAAAACCGAATTGGCTATTGACAGCAATATTCCTCTTCTGCCATCAAGTAACTGTTTAGTTACCAGCTCGGGAGGGCCGGGCCTGACTGCCCGCTCCCGACGCATAAAAGCTTCCAGGGAGGAAAAAGTGGCACGTTTGGGGATCATTTTGCACGGCGTTACCGGCCGTATGGGTTACAACCAGCACCTCGTTCGCTCGATCCTCGCCTTTCGCGATCAAGGCGGCATTACGCTGAAATCAGGCGAGAAACTGGAAATCGATCCGATCATCGTCGGCCGCAACGGCGGAAAGATGGAGGAGCTTGCCCGCAAGCATAACATCAAGCGCTGGTCGACCGATCTCGATGCTGCGCTCGCCAATCCCGATGACACCATCTTCTTCGATGCCGGAACGACGCTGATGCGCGCCGAGTTGCTTTCCAAGGCGCTCGACGCCGGCAAACACGTCTATTGCGAAAAGCCGATTTCCGACGATCTGCAGGTGGCGATCGACCTGGCCCGTAAGGCGCGTGCCTCCGGCCTCAAGCACGGCGTGGTGCAGGACAAGCTCTTCCTGCCCGGCCTGCGCAAGCTGGCGCTGCTGCGTGATTCCGGCTTCTTCGGCAAAATCCTCTCGGTGCGCGGCGAATTCGGCTACTGGGTCTTCGAAGGCGACTGGGGCGTTCCGGCCCAGCGTCCGTCCTGGAACTACCGCAAGGCCGATGGCGGCGGCATTATCCTCGATATGCTGTGCCACTGGCGCTATGTGCTCGATAATCTCTTCGGTGAGGTGAAGGCCGTTTCCTGCCTGGGTGCAACCCATATTCCGAGCCGCATCGACGAACAGGGCAAGCCATACAACTGCGACACCGATGATGCAGCCTATGCGACCTTCGAGTTGGAAGGCGGCGTGATCGCGCAGGTCAATTCCTCCTGGGCCGTGCGTGTTCGCCGCGACGACCTCGTGACCTTCCAAGTGGACGGCACGCATGGCTCGGCCGTTGCCGGGCTGACGAAATGCTGGAGCCAGCATCGCGTCAATACGCCGAAGCCGGTCTGGAACCCCGACCAGCCGCAGACCATCGACTTCTACAAGACCTGGGACGAAGTGCCGGATACGCAGGCCTTCGACAACGGCTTCAAGGCGCAGTGGGAAATGTTCATTCGCCACGTCGTCGAAGATGCTCCATGGCCCTACGGCCTGGAAGCTGGCGCCAAGGGCGTGCAGCTTGCAGAACTCGGCCTGAAATCGTGGGCAGAACGCCGCTGGCTCGATGTCCCGACGCTGGAGTTCTAAGCCGTGACGACGATCAATCTTCCCCTCGACGGCAAGATCGCTCCTTACACGCTGACCGGCACGCCGATCGAACTCAAGAAGCGGGAAGCCAGGAGCTTCCCGCGCATCGCCTTTGCCGCCGCCCATGTCGTCGCTGATCCGCTGGCCGACAACGATCCCTGGCTGACGCCGGCGATCGACTGGGAGCGTACGCTCGCTTTCCGCCATCGCCTCTGGGATCTCGGTCTCGGCGTTGCCGAAGCGATGGATACGGCGCAGCGCGGCATGGGTCTCGGCTGGCCGGAAGCACGCGAGCTGATCCGCCGCGCGCTTGCCGAAGCCGCAGGCCGCAAGGACGCGCTGATTGCCTGCGGCGCCGGCACCGACCATCTGACGCCTGGCCCCGATGTGACGATCGACACGATCATCAGCGCTTACGAGGAACAGATCGAGACGGTGGAAGCCGCCGGTGGTCGCATCATCCTCATGGCAAGCCGTGCCCTAGCCGCGGCAGCCAAGGGGCCGGACGATTATATCAAGGTCTATGACCGCATTCTTCGCCAGGTGAAGGAACCCGTCGTCATCCACTGGCTCGGCGAAATGTTCGACCCGGCGCTGGCAGGCTATTGGGGCAATGGCGACCACCTGAAGGCGATGGAAACCTGCCTGCAGGTGATTGAGGCCAATGCCGCCAAAGTCGATGGCATCAAAATATCGCTTCTTTCCAAGGAGAAGGAAGTGACGATGCGCCGGCAGCTGCCGAAGGGCGTGCGCATGTATACTGGCGATGACTTCAACTACGCCGAACTGATCGCCGGCGATGAGCAGGGCCATTCGGACGCACTGCTCGGCATTTTCGACGCCATCGCGCCCGCAGCGTCTGCAGCGCTCGATGCGCTCGGCCGCAAGAGCAACCACGAATTCTTCGACCTGCTCGAGCCGACTGTCCCGCTGTCCCGCCACATCTTCAAGGCGCCGACCCGCTTTTACAAGACCGGTGTCGTCTTCCTCGCCTATCTCAATGGCCTGCAGGACCATTTCACGATGATCGGCGGCCAGCAGAGCACGCGCTCGCTCACGCATCTGGCGGAGCTTTTCCGCCTTGCCGACAAGGCCCGGGTTCTCGCCGATCCGGAAGTCGCGACTGATCGGATGAAGCAGGTGCTTGCCGTCCACGGCGTTCACTGAGCGCCGGCATGGCAATGGAGGGGAATGACATGCAGGTCGAAGGACTTTCGATCAACCTTGCGACGATCCGCGAGCAATGCGGCTTTGCCGAAGCCGTCGATATCTGCCTGAAGCACAGCATCACCTCGATCGCGCCCTGGCGCGATCAGGTCGCCAAGGCCGGTCTCGATGAGGCAGTGCGCATCGTCAAGTCGAACGGTATCAAGCTGACCGGGCTCTGCCGCGGCGGCTTCTTTCCGGCGGCAAGCGAGGGCGAGTGGCAAAAGAACCTCGACGACAACAGGCGGGCCATTGACGAGGCGGCGGCGTTTTCGGCCGATTGCCTCGTGCTCGTCGTTGGTGGCCTGCCCGGCAGTTCGAAGGATATCGTTGCGGCCCGGAAGATGGTGTTCGACGGCATCGCCGCCGTGCTGCCGCACGCGCAGGCTGCAGGTGTGAAGCTGGCGATCGAGCCGCTGCATCCGATGTATGCCGCAGACCGTGCCTGCGTGAACACGCTTGGCCAGGCTCTCGATATGTGTGAGCAGCTCGGTGAAGATGTCGGCGTTGCCGTCGATGTCTATCACGTCTGGTGGGATCCCGATCTTGCCAACCAGATTGCCCGGGCTGGACGCATGAAACGCATCTTTGCCCACCACATCTGCGACTGGCTGGTGCCGACCAAGGACATGCTGCTCGACCGCGGCATGATGGGCGATGGCGTCATCGATCTCAAAGGCATAAGACGGATGGTGGAAGCCGCCGGCTTCTTCGGCGCGCAGGAGGTCGAAATCTTCTCGGCTGAGAACTGGTGGAAGCGTCCGGCCGACGAGGTCATCGCCACCTGCGTCGAGCGCTTCAGGAGCTGCTGCCAAGTCTAGTTTTAAAATCCAATCGTTTCATCACGTATGAAGGAGGAATCATTCGATGGAGAAACGCCGTTTTGCCCTAATCGGCACCGGTAACCGCGGCACCACGATGTGGGGCAAGGATCTGCTTTCCGGCTGGCGCGAGCATGTCGACCTGACTGCGATCGTCGAGAAGAATTCGCTGCGCGGCGAGCGCGCCCGCACCATGATCGGCAGCAACGCGCCGCTCTATGAAAACATCGATTCAATGCTGACAGAGCAGAAGCCGGATCTGGTGATCGTCTGCACGCCCGACCATACGCATGACGATATCATCGTCAGGGCGCTGGAATCCGGCATCGACGTGATCACCGAAAAACCGATGACCACGTCAGTGGAGAAGATTCGCCGGATTCTGGATGCCGAAAAGCGCACCGGCCGCCGGGTCGACGTTTCCTTCAACTATCGCTATGCGCCAACGGCAGCGAAGATCAAGGAACTCCTGAATTCCGGCGAGATTGGCCGTGTCACCTCGGTCGATTTCCATTGGTACCTCAACACCAAGCACGGCGCCGATTATTTCCGCCGGTGGCATGCCTATACGGAAAATTCCGGTAGTTTGTTCGTTCACAAGGCGACACATCATTTCGACCTTTTGAACTGGTACCTCGATAGCGATCCTGACGCCGTGACCTCCTTCGCCGACTTGCAGAATTACGGCCGCAAGGGACCCTTCCGCGGCCCGCGCTGCAAGCTCTGTCCGCACACACAGGACTGCGACTACTATCTCGATCTCGAAAGGGATCCCTTCCTCGATTCGCTCTATGAAGATCCCTCGAAGATCGATGGCTATTTCCGCGACGGCTGCGTTTTCCGCGAAGACATCGACATTCCCGATACGATGGCCGTTTCCATCCGCTATCGCAACAATGTCCATGTTTCCTATTCTCTGAACACGTTCCAGCCAATCGAGGGACATCACCTCGCGTTCAACGGCACCAAGGGTCGCATCGAGATCCGCCAGTATGAGGCGCAGCCCTGGGAAGAGCCGAGGGAAGACACGATCCTGTTGATCCGCAACTTCCCGCATGGCAAGGAAGCGGTCGAACGCATCACGGTGCCGCATTCCTCCGGCGGTCACTACGGCGGTGACGACCGGATGCGCAACATGATCTTCAAGCCCGATATGCAAGACAGGCTTGCACAGCGGGCCGGTACGCGCGCCGGCGCAATGTCCGTGCTCTGCGGTATCGCCGCGCTGACGAGTTCGCGCACCGGCAAGGTCGTCAGCATCTCCGACCTCATGCCGGAGCTCGCCGATGACGGTTCGCCGAACTCGCTGAAGGCGTCGTAAGGCGCCTCAGGCGGTGTTTTCCAGGCTTTCGAGGGTAAGACCGTACAACAGGGGTTCGCCCCTGATGAAACGTTCAGCCTCATCGACTGCCATTTCGCCGAGGCGGCCGCGCTCCAGGCCGACTGCGCCGGCAATATGCGGTGTCAGGAAAACATTGGGCAAATCGTAGAAAGCCGATTCCGGCCCCGGTATCTCGGGGTCGGTCACATCGATGATGGCATCGATGCGGCCGGTTTTCAGCGTAGCCAGCAAAGCATCCTCATCGATCAGAGCGCCGCGCGCCGTGTTGATCAACGTCGCGCCGTCCTTCATCAATGCCAGCCTTGCGGCATCGATCATGTGCCGAGTAGATGGCAGTGATGGCGCGTGAATGGAGACGATATCCGAGCCGCGCATCAGGTCGTCGAGTTCAACTTTCTGTACGCCCATCCTGCGCGCCTGATCCGCATCGACGGTCGGATCTGACAGCAGCACCTGATAGGCGAAGGGTCGTAGCAAGTCGATGACCCGGCGGCCGATACGTGAAGCACCGATGATGCCAACCGTGCGGTGATAATTGCCGATGGCCTCGCGCTGCATCGGATAGGTGCGGTCGCGATGCCGGTCAGCAACATAGAAGTCGCGGAACCGGAAGACATGTTTGCCGGCGAAGATGATCGCGGCCAGCGTGAATTCGGCGACCGGTACGGCATTGGCTTCGGCCGCATGGCTGACGGCGATACCGGCTTCAAAAATGCCGGTATCGATGATGCCTTTCACTGTCCCTGCCGCATGCACGACGAGCTTCAGTTTCGGAGCAAGCGCCAGAACCTCGCGGCCGACGTAAGGTGCCCCCCAACCGGTGATCAGGATTTCCGCTTCGGACAGCAGGCGTTTCGCCCGCTCATCATCAAAGCGCTCGAGCGGTTCGGCATCGAGCAGGCACCCGAAACCATCCAGCCGGTGAAGGACCGCCTCGGGCAGGATATGCTCGGTGCGGGAGGACTGCATGGCAAGGACGACAGCGGGACGGTTCATGGCATCTGTCCTGGCGCTTCGATGGCACTGACGGTGACGCCTTTTTCGCTGACCAGTTTTTCGAGCGCGGCAATATCAGGCGCCTTTGGGGGCGTCACCCATGCGCCAGAAACGGCCGCCAGATCGTTCAGCGCTAGCGCGGCGGTTATCAGGATCGTTTCCCCAGCAGGGATTTCACCACGCAGTTGCGGCACGAGCGTCTTGGAAACGATCATGTTGGTATTCGGCAGCGCCTTCTGGGCAAGGCCCTGTCGCTTGACCGACGAGCCGAGGTCAACGATGCCGGAAAAATCCGCCTCGCCGATCGCGTAGGCCGAGCCCTGCGCGGCAGAAAGCGTATCGGCATCGAGATCGCGCCTGGCAATTGCGAAGCCGCCTTCGGCCGTCTGCAGCGGGCGCGGCGTGGTGATACGGTGAACGCGGATATGCCAGGGCGCCGACGGCACCAGCCAGCTTTCAACCTTCACGTCCTTGAACGCAGACCATTTGGAATAAAGGACGTCGCCGGCGACCTTCGCCTGTTCGTTCGTTTCGCGGACGCGGTAGTGCAGGCCGTCGTCGCTGAAGGCGAGTGCGGAGTCGAAAGCGGCGAGTGCGAAGGCGCGTTCATCAGCCTCCACGCTGAAGCCGTAACGGGCCGAATAGGCGAACTTGGCGTATTTCTCCGTGCCGAACCGCATCTGCAGGTTTTCCTGGCCGGAAGACAGCGCCACGACATCATTGCCGGCACGCATCATCACCATACCCGGATGGCGCTGCGGAACCACTTCCGGCGCCTGATCGGGCACCTTTTCTTCCGCGGTCCAGAAGGGGTGATCTTCCGGAATAGCGAGCGGCAAGAAGGCCTTGAAGGCCCAATAGGGCGAGCCGGCGGAATTGTAGCTTTCCGACATCAACAGGTTCGGATAGCCGAAGCCGATGGTCAGCACGCCATCATGGCCGGCGATCGGCTTGTCCCGCCACCAGCGCAGATGTTCGAGGCAGAGATGCTTGACCTCGCCCCACGGCAGCGCCTCGAGATCGGCAAAGGCAAGCGCCGACCAGAAGCCGGCGCAGGCGAAACGATAGGTCAGGCTGCGACCGAAGGGAATGGTCGCACCGTCAGGTGCAAACCAGTGGCGGAAATCTTTCGCGAACAGCACGGCGCGCTCGCGGTAGCGCTTGGCATAGTCGTCATCGACCAGCTTGGAATAGATCAGGCCGTAGAAATGCATCGCGAAGGGAATGTAATGGTCGATGCGGCGGATATCGCCGTCGCGATACCACCCATCGCCGATGTAGAAACCTTCCAGTTCTTCAAGATACTGCTCCGTCAGGCTGCGGTCGAAATCGGCACCGAGGCGATCGAGGGCGATATCGACGAAGATGCGGAAGAACTTCCAGTTGTTGTCGGCATAGTCGAACTGCCGGACATGCTTGAAATAGGCGACGATATTGTCGCGCGCGCGCTTGTCGAGCGGTTCCCAGATCTTTTCAGGCACCAGGGCTAGAGCAAAGCCGAGGGCGGCCAATTCCACCATGCGCTGGTCACGGGCATTGACCGTGCCCCAATATTCGGGATGGGCGGGATCGCAGCCATTCGCCAAGCCTTCGGCAAAGCGGTGCCAATGGGCGAAATCATTCTTGCCGGCGCCGAGCGGCGCAAGCCCCCAGAGCGGACGGGCGAAGCCTTCGAGGTCGGCTGCAGCCCGGTCGAAATGGGCGCCGGCGCCATCGAGGCGGACGCGGGCATTGCCGTCGGAGAAGAAGGGCAGCAGCGGATCGAAGAGATCGTTGACGGCCCGGATCATGTCGGTACGTGTCTTCAGCGGGTTGCCTGCAAGCGGGTTGGCGCTGGCGGGATCATAGGTCATCGGCATCACTCACAGCTTGTCGGTATCGGGAACGGTGCCTCCGGCAACGGGAACGACCGCCTGGCAGATATGGCGGGCCGGCGCGGTCCTGTCGCGGTAGCGGGAAATCATCAGGGACACGGCCTCACGGCCGAGGGCGGCGCGATCTACGCGCATGGTCGAGAGCTGCGGATTGGTCATCGCAGCGCAGGGAAGATCATCGAAGCCGACGATTGCGAAATCCTCGGGAACACGAAGCCCTGCTTCGGTGACGGCTTCAAGGACGCCGACAGCGATGAAATCATTCATGCAGAAAGCGGCCGTATAACCTGGATCTTCCGCAAGTATCGCGACAGTGCGTTCATGCGCCTCGCGGCTGGCACTACCCTGGAAGGTCAGCGGCACGAGCCGACCTTCGGCACCGGGCACCGCGGCAATCGCCGCTTCAAAGCCACGCACGCGTTCGCGGATCGTGTGACGATGCGAGCCGGTCAGATGCAGAATGCGACGATGACCGGCTTTCGTGAGCCGGCTTGTCGCCTCGAAAGCACCGAAGAAATTGGAGGGCGACACACCGTCGAGGCGCAGGCGCGGATCGGTGCCGTTGACGAGAACGGTTGGTGTTCCGGTCGCTTCCAGCCAGGCCCGCAGTGTATCACTGGGATCGATGCCGACGAGGAAAAGCCCTTCGGCTTCTGCCGTCTGCATATATTCGCCGACCATGTCAGGAGTCGTGCGGTCCTCCCGCACGAGACGCACCTCGAAGGGCATGCCGGCATCGGCAGCACCTGCACGGAGACCCTCGACGATCGACTCGTAGAAAACGCTGAGGCCGCCGGTCGCCCCATCGCTTGCAATCAGAGCAAGTCCGCCGGGAATACTTTCCGAAGTGGCTTTCAGCGGATAACCGTGCTCGGCAGCGACCTTCAATATGTGCCGCCGCACGCTTTCGCTGATGCCGGGCTCATTGGCGAGCACCCGCGATACCGTGGAAACGGAAACCCCGGCCAGGCTGGCAATATCGGCCTGGCGCGGCCGCCTGGTCTTGCTCTCGGTCGTTCTGATCTCAATCATAGCGGCAAAGATTATGCAAATTATGCAAATTTGCAAGATAATCATAATTTCTTGCAAAGAGAAATTTTTTGCGTACTCTACCTGCCGGAACGCTCGGACAGACCATTGGAGGATGGCACCCGGGCACGGACATTAGGAGGAAATCATGCAGGTCAATCGCCGTTCATTCTTGATGGGAACCGCAGGTGCCGCGGCCGGCCTCGCCTTCGGCGCCGGCAGCTCGATTCCCGCATTCGCCGAGGACGCTTCGCTTCGTGCCATGTGGTGGGGCTCCAACGACCGTGCCAAACGTACGCTCGATGTCGCCAAGCTCTACCAGTCGAAAACACCCGGCGTCACCATTGTCGGTGAATCGCTTTCGGGCGACGGCTACTGGACGAAGCTGGCTACGCAGATGGCCGGCCGCGCGATCGCCGACGTCTTCCAGCTCGAGCCAGGTACGATCTCCGACTATTCCAAGCGCGGCGCCTGCCTGCCGCTCGATGAATTCGTTCCCTCGACGCTGAAGGTCGACAGCTTCGGCGCCGACATGCTGAAACTGACCACCGTCGACGGCAAGCTCTATGGTGTCGGCCTCGGGCTCAACTCCTTCGCGATGTTCTTCGATACCGTCGAATTTGAAAAGGCGGGCATCCCCCTGCCGACGCCCGATCTCACCTGGGATGAGTATGCCAAGCTCGCCGTGGAACTCGCCAAAGCCTCCGGCAAGGGCGGCGGCCCCTATGCGGCGCGCTACAACTATGTCTTCGACGCCTGGCTGCGCCAGCGCGGTAAGAGCGTTTTCGCCAAGGAAGGTGTCGGCCTCGGCTTTACGGTCGACGATGCCAAGGAATGGTTCGACTACTGGGAAAAGCTGCGCAAGGCGGGCGGCACCGTTGCTGCCGACGTTCAAACGCTTGACCAGAACACCATCGACACCAATTGCCTCGGCCTCGGCAAATCGGTCATCGGCATGGCCTATTCCAACCAGATGATCGGCTATCAGCTCATCATCAAGAACAAGCTCGGCATTACCATGCTGCCGCGCGAGAAGAAAGGCGGTCCGTCAGGCCATTATTATCGCCCGGCTCTGATCTGGAGCGTGGGCGCCACGACCAAGCAGGGCGAAGCCGCCGCAAAGTTCATCAGCTTCTTCGTCAACGATCCCGAAGCCGGCAAGATCCTCGGCGTGGAACGCGGGGTGCCGATGTCGCCGGCGGTTCGCGAAGCCATCCTGCCGCAGCTCAACCCCACGGAGCAGGAAACGGTCAAGTACGTGAACCTGCTCAAGGACCAGGTCGGCGAATATCCGCCGCCGGTGCCGATGGGCGCAACTCAATTCGACCAGCGTGTCCTTCGTCCGACCTGTGACGAGCTCGCCTTTGAGCGCATTTCGGTAGCCGACGCCGCCGCCAAGCTCGTCGAAGAGGGCAAGGCAACGATCAAGGGTTAATCCTAATCCATATGAACGAGCGAAGGCCCGCCATCGGCGGGCCTGGCTTTTTCGGTAACCCCAGCCTAGTTGCTTGCGTCTTCGATAACCCTCCAATCGGGCCGGCCGAGATCGAACGGCCAGGCATGTACATCGCGGTCATTGAAATAGACGACTTCCTGAAGCTCCGGAAAATCGCTTTGCTTCGTCGCCGCCGTATCCATCCACGGCTTGATGTAGTTGTCGCTGCCCTCATAGCCGAGTTCGGCGACCCAGACGGGCTTGCCATATTGAGCGACTAAGTCGTAGCCGGGCTTCAGTGCCTCGGTGAAGGTACGTGGGCCGTTATGTGCGATCTTGTCATAAGCCTCTAGGCCGAAGACAGAGAGGCCGACGAAATCGACATAGTTGTCGCCGGGGTAGTAGGCGTTGAGGCCAGGTTCTCCTTTCGGCGACCACATGAGCTTCGTGCCGGGCGCCTTCTGGCGAACAATGTCCATCATGCGCCTGTAGGCGGCTATATAATCCGGAGGATTCCAGCCCGACCATGAAAAGCGGCCGGTCTTGTCTTCCATTTCCTGCCCCCAGCGGACGATGACCGGGCTCTTCAACTGGGCGATCATCATGGCAATCGCGCGCATGTTCGCGTCGTAATCGCCGCGAAGCAGCTTCTGGCGAAGCTCCGTCGAGGTCAACCGCCAGTCCACATCCCACGACCAGGGTTCCACAGTGATCAGCAGGTTGCGGCCCCTCGCCAGCGCATAGGCATCCGCCACGCGCAGCGTTTCGAGATCGACATCCTCCCATGGAAGGAAGAGGTGCTCGGTCGTCACACTCTGCTGCGCGCCAAAATCGCCATGCGGATCGTAGGCGCCGAACTTGATGCCATCGGGATGAATGGCGGGACGCTTGTCGGTGATCGTCTGCGCGCCCGCGTTCAAGACGGCGGCGGCGTTCTGCGCCTCGCTTCGATGCGGGAGATCGGCAACACCAACCAGCAGTATTGCTATCGTTGCAGTCGAAATTTTCTTGGCCAGGGTTTTCATGGTCCTATCCTCCCTCCGGCTATTTCCCGGTCGCGAGAACCTGTTTCAGCTCCCTGGCTTTCAGGCTCACCGTGTCTGCCGGAACCAGCTTCCGGAACTCATCGTCGGCTTTTGCGGAAGCGTGCCGGAACACGTACCAGTCCCCGTTCGGCTGACGCCGCTGATAGATCGTATTGCCGATCTTGCGGTGGCCGAAGCAGGTACTGGCACGTGCCGCCCCCTCATTATTGGTCCAGGTTGCGCGCATGCACATCTGACCGAGATCATCGACAACCCAGCGGCCTTCGGCGAAAGACTGCTTGCCGCCATCATTGACCCAGGCGACGAAACGCCTGTCCTCGCCAATGAAACGACCGCCGCCGGTATCCCAGGTCCAGGTCTTGTCGGCGTAGATCGCGTAAAGCTCGCCGGCATTGAGCGGCGTCGGCGTTGCCGCTTTTTTCTGTTCCACTGCGTGTGCATTCATCGGGAGGATAAGGCTGAGGCATAGAGCCAGCGCTCCTCCCGTCAATCGTGCGGCCATGCTCATTTTATTCTCCTCACGCATTTCTGCTCTCCCAAATACCCCTTCCCATATGGCCGGCTTCGGCAAAGCCGTGCCACTTGAGACGGAATTTCACGATCCTGGTCTTGCCGCCGCCAAGCCCTGCACCGGCCACGGTAAATTGCGACTGGGTGAAGGTGACGAAGGGCTGGCCGTGCGAAAGCGCTTCCAAAGCGGTCAGCCCGTGATTGCCAAGCTGCGCGCCGCCGATCAGGCAGGCGACGAGACCGCTGGCGACGGCCAGCCTGAGGCCCTGCGACTGCGGCAGGAGCGGCTGGTCGTTCTCGCTTGCGTGGCGTACGACGACCAGAATTGCGAGCGACACATAGATCACCAGGTTGATCGCCGCGAATATCTGGAAGCCACGTGCCCCGCCGCCGTCGGCCGCGAGAGCCATGGCCGCGGCACATATGCCTGCCAACACGATGTAAGGTGCGATGACGCGCACCGGCAATTTGCGCTGCACCTGATCACCCTTCGGGGTGATGCGGAAATCCACGAAAGAGCCGGTCATATGATCGCGCAAGGCTGCGAGGCTGCCGGCTAGCGACCAGGGCCAGCGAAGCAGGATGAAGGCTACCCCTTCCCAGCCGAAAAGCTTTGCGTCGCAAGGCCGGAAGGTGCCTGACGCACGCCAGAAGATGGCGAATGCCGTCAGCACGATCGAAAGCGGCAGCGAATGCAGCAAGAATGCTGGATAAGTGACGTTGACGAAAACATGACCCGTGAGCAGAGCTGCGACCGGCAGCAGGAGCATCATGGCCATGAAGGCTGAAAACAGCGGATACCAGAGCTGGGAAAACAGGAACTGAAACTTCAGCTTCGGCGGCAGCCGGGAAACATACCTGCGGGAATATTGCAGGAGAATGGTGACCAGGCTGCGCGACCACTGGTACTCCTGAACCACCAGATCGACGAAGGTCGCCGGCCCGTCGCCATGGGCAATGGCATCGACCGCATGGACCCCGCGCCAGCCGCCGGCGTTCATCATCAGCGTGGTCGAATGATCTTCCGCAAGTTCGGGGCCGAGCCCACCGATCTCCCGCAGTGCGACCGTGCGCACGGCATAGTGGGAGCCGATGCAGAGCGGCGCCCAGCCATTATTATATCCTATTTGCAACGAGCCATGCAGGCTCGCTTCCGCATAGAGCCTACCGCGGGCAGCCCAGCTCTCGGACGCATTGGCATCGCAGATGCTGGGTGCCGAGACGTAGCCGACTTCGGGATCGCGGAAAGGCCGCAAAACTTCACGAAGATAGGTCGGCGTCGGTACATGATCGGCATCGAACTGAGCGACGAAGTCATAGCGCTCATAGCCGAAGTGATCATAGAAATAGGCGAGATTGCCTTCCTTGCAGCGCGTGCGGCGCGGCCAGACGGGGCGGTGATACTCGCTCACGCCCTTGCGTGTGGAGATCATGACGCCATGCTGCCCGCACCACCTCTTCGTCTCTTCGGATGGATCTTCGTCGGCGAGCCAGACATCGAACTCGACGTCCTTTTGATCGAGCATGGCAAGGAGCGTCTTGCGCACGACGGTGAAAGGTTCCGACGGCGCTTTGGTGACGACCATCGCGATGCGGCCCTTCGGCAGGCCTGCAGATGATCTGACCTGTCTTGCATCCAGGAAGATCAGGATGAAGTAGGCTGGCAGCAGCGTGACCCATGCAAGAATGAGAGTGACGAGCAGGAATGTAGGCCACGATACGATGTGGATGGGCTGAGCCCACCAAAGCCAGAAATAACCGAGCGCCGCCAGCCAGCAGAGGATGCCAAGCCCATAAGCAGCACGGTTCCAGCCGGAAAAGACAGGCTCGAACATCTCGGTCTTGGCGGCAGAAGACCGATATACGTGGTCTATTTCGGCTCTGGTGCTCACGCGATCACCTCCAGTCCGAAAGTCGGGCCGGCCGTGCGGATGATCGTATCGATATCCGAAAGCGCCGGTGTGAAATCCAGCTCCAAGCGGGCTTTTTTCGTATCAGCAAAAAGAACCGGCGGATCGCCTGCACGGCGCGGCTGATAGCGCACCGGCACCTTGTGGCCGGTCTTTCGTTTGACGGCATCGAGGATTTCGCCGATCGACGTGCCGCGGCCGGAGCCCAGATTGACGCTCAGCGAGTTGCCGCCGGCCAGGAGATGGCGAACGGCAGCGAGATGCGCCTCCGAGAGATCGCTGACATGGATGTAATCCCTGACGCAGGTGCCGTCTTCGGTCTCATAATCCGTGCCGAAAATGTCGAGACTGCCGATCCGGCCGCTGGCAGCGAGAAGAGCACGCGGGATCAGATGAGTTTCGGGATAGTGCCGTTCAGCAAGCTGGCCCTCCGGATCGGCGCCGGCGGCATTGAAGTAGCGAAGGGCGGCAAAGCGGATGCCGTAGGCTGCGGCATAATCCTCCAGCGCCATTTCGAAGATCAGCTTGGTCCGGCCATAGGGATTGACCGGGTGTTGCGGCGTTTTCTCGCCGACCGGCAGCATCTCCGGGATGCCGTAGGTCGCGCAACTACTGGAAAAAACGATCCTGTCGATATTGCGATCGAGGCAGGCGTCCAGCAGCGTCAGGCTGCCGATGACATTGTTGCGATAGTAGATGCTCGGCTTTTCGACGGATTCACCGACATAGGCGTTGGCACCGCAATGGATGACACAATCCGGCGAGTATTCCGCCATGACCTGTCGCAGCCTTGCACCATCGGCGATATCCGCCTGGATCAGCGGCCCCCACCGGACACTATCAATGTGTCCGGTCGAGAGATTGTCATAGGTGACCGGAACCATACCGGCGCGCGCAAGTGTCTTGCAGATGTGGCTGCCGATGAAGCCGGCGCCACCCGTAACCAGGATGTAGCGGGGCATCTCATACGGCCTCCACCACTTCCTTGCGGGTGAGCAGCGCATCGAAATAGGCTATCGTACGCTTCAGCCCGGTCTTCAGCTCCGTCGTCGGCCACCAGTTCAGATCTTCCCTGGCTCGGGAAATATCCGGCCGGCGCTGCTGCGGATCGTCCGCGACGGCCGGCAGGTAAACGAGGCGCGAGCGTGAATTGGTCAGATCGAGAACGATTTCGGCGAGATCCCGCACAGTGATCTCCGCCGGGTTGCCGAGATTGATCGGACCGACGCAGTTTTCGCCAGCATCGGCGAAACGCAGGAAACCGTCGACGAGATCATCGACATAGCAGAAGGAACGGGTCTGCCGGCCATCACCGTAGATCGTTATGTCGGTGTTGGAGAGCGCCTGGACGATGAAGTTGGACACGACCCGTCCGTCATCGAGGCGCATGCGCGGACCATAGGTATTGAAGATCCGGCCAACCTTGATATCGACGCCATACTTGCGGTGATAATCGAAAAACAGGGTTTCGGCGGACCGCTTGCCCTCGTCATAACAGGCGCGCGGACCGATCGGGTTGACGTTGCCGAAATAGGTTTCGCGCTGCGGATTCTGATGCGGATCCCCGTAAACTTCCGACGTCGAGGACTGGACGACCGTTGCACCGCTGCGGCGGGCCGCATCCAGCGTATTGACGGCTCCAAGCACGTTCGTCAGCAAGGTGCCGACGGGGTCGCGCTGATAATCCGGCGGCGAGGCTGGCGAAGCAAAGTTGAAGATGACGGACGCTTCCACATCATAGGGCTGCCGCACGTCATGTTCGAGAAGCCGGAAACGGGTGTTCTGCAGCAGATGCTCGATATTGACGCGGCGGCCAGTGTAGAAATTATCGAGACAGATGACCTGATGACCACGCTCGAGAAGCCGCTCGCAAAGATGGGACCCCAGGAAACCAGCGCCTCCATTGACCAGTACCGTCTTTGGCCGTGATGATGTCGATGCGGATGCAGGTTCCTGATAAGCTTCGGTGGGAATGAAACTACGCACTACAAACTCCTTCCCATGCGGTGTGGCCTTTCTAGACCCTTCTATATTTTTGGCTTCCTCTCTTCCGTCTCGATATCTTCTACATAAAGTAGTATCTATTGAATAACTATGCCGGTTATTCTTCAGAAGATTGCAGCCATGTTCAAAATGATAGGAGAATATCAATCAAGGTCAATTTAAAAACATGGGTACAATTCCAAATAGCTACTATAGAAAACCCTGGAGTTCCTTTGATTAATCCTTTTTAAAGGACTATTCTGCGAAGCTTTTCATTCGGCTGCCCTAGCCTCAGCCACGGAGCTGATATAAAGGAGCCGCCATCTACTGGTTTGTAAGGGCGCGTCACTATTGCCCAAATAATGGGGATGCCTAATGACAGCTCATGACCAAGTGCATGGCACATCGCCATGCAGACTTAATTCGTTGGCTTTGGCTGCAACGATTATTCTGGCGGCTATCGGGCCTATGTCCTGTGCGGTCGTCGATGCGACCACAGTCGGAAGTACGGAGAAGAATGTTATAGTAGCGCGCGTTCCGCACGCCACGAAGGCCTTCGCCTATAGCGCCGAACCGAAGATTACCGCTGCGACAAGGGCCAAAACCGCAGAATATCTCGGCTCTGCGCCCTACATCTGCTCACCGAGCGGCTTCGGCCAGAAATCGCGTTGCTTCGCCCGCTCATCCCTGATGGATTGATAGCCAGCATCGGCCCGAAAATCGGAATCGATTTTCGGGCCGATGCGTAGATTCAAAGAGTTAGAGCGTCCTTTTTGAGTCCGAATGGACGCATGGCGCTCTAGTGTGGCCACTTGCCAGAGATATCACCGCTGTCCGAAGTGTCGTTGAAGAAACGCGAGGCCGCTTCCGTACGATTTCTCACATTCATCTTCTTATAGATATTACGAACGTGGACCTTCACCGTGTTTTCGGACAGGTGAAGCTTATCGGCGATGATCTTGTTCTGCGTGCCCTTGCAGATCAGGTCGAGAATCTGCACCTCGCGCGTCGTCAGAGCCGCCATGCTGTTGCGGCGAAGTTTCAGCGCATTGGCACGCGCTGCGTCGACGGACTTCGTCTGGTACAACGAGGGCTCAAGCTGTGTCGTTGCCCGGTTGGACAGCCGGCCAAGAAGCGCGGACGGAAAATGCTCGCCACCCTTCATCAGCAGATCGATTGCCGCCATGAAAACGTCCAGGCGCAGATTGAGCGGCAGGACGCCATCGATGACGCGCGCCTCGACAAGGCGGCTGATATAGGGCTCCATCATGTCGATGGCTTCAACGACAAGGCCGATGGATGCGTCCGGACGGTTTTCTCGAACGGTCTGCATCGCATCGTGCAGCTCGGCGCCGGCGACATGATAGAACAGGACAAGCCGCATGTCGTGAATATCCTTCTCGGATATGGACTGCGCGCTCTGTATGCTTATGACATCGAAATTCGGGAATTTCTTCGCCAGTGCTTCAACCATGCATTCGGAGAACAAGTCCGCCTTGGCGATTACCAGAATTGTTTCTCCATTCGGACCCAGTCTTCTTGCCTGATCCGAATCTCCCACTTCCGACCCAACCATGAACATATACGCCTCCCCTAGCGCTACACTATACTCAAACTCGGAGCATCTACTCCCATTGGCGCGATGGCGGGTATTACATGCCGACGAACATTGCCCCTAGGCATGTGACCGCCTTATCTTTTAGGCATTTCTTAATTATGGTAATATGGATTTCAAAGGAAAGAAATGGCCCAAATGGGTTAGTTGCCACGAAGTTATATTTATTTTTGCCACTTTATGGTTGCATTTCGGACAAGAAACATACTAGCGGGCGGTATTTCAACTAGATCACGGTATAAAGCACCATGTATTAGTTCGAGACATACGAAAGCAAAGCGGTAATGGGCAGACGATATTTCAAAATAAGACGGAGAACCTTTCGAGCTTAACTTCGCATTATCCCAATCAGTCAAACCCGCCCGATTCCGAGGTAGGGGACGCTGTCCCGAATACGCACATGGCTTTTCGCCGGGCCAGCGATCCGGCACTGGCTTAGCTGGAGTAATGAACCGGCTTCAGATGCCTTAGCCCGAATTGATATCTATCGGGACCCATTTTTTTCCATCAATCTCTGATGGTCGCCAAAGCGGCGACGTGAAAATCAAGTATCGGCATGTGTTTTTGATACTTGGTCTTCTTTCGAGGGGACTCAAAAAGAAGTTCGACTGCATTGCTCGCGCTCACATCGAGTCCGGGGATGGATTTGTGCGTCTTTGTACTGAATAGGCACGATCCCAATACAGAATTTGGCCAACAAATCGCGATGAAACTGCAGGTGACAAGGTATCGAGTACATCTGCCGATGTTAACGCTCGGAGCAAGCGCGAGCAAAATCCCATTTGAGATGAGAGGGATTTCGAAAGCTGCTCCGGTTTTTTTCCTGGAGGAATTGAAATGCCCTATGATCCGAAGCCCGGTCAGGGCTCCGACGACGACACCGTGAAGGTGGGCGCCTTGGCCGACGGCCTTTCCAGCGCCATTAACTCGACAGAAATCGATGACGATTCAACGGGTTACGTCGGCGGAATCGCTAACGGCGACAATCGCGACAACACTGACAACAGCACAGATATCAACGTGAAGGCTGACGTCGACGTGAAGACCGACAACGGCGACAACCGCGACAACGAATACGACTGGTCCTACAAGTCCGACGACGACACGAACACCAAGACGACCACTATCAACGACAATGACACAACCACCACCACGAAGTCGGACTACGACTGGAGCTACGATTCCAAGTCTTACAGCGATAACGATACGACAACGATCAGCGACAACGACACGAAGACGGATATCGACACCGACATCAAGACGATCACGGATACCGACACCAAGACGACCACCGACAGCCTCAACACCAGTGACAGCTTCAACAAGACGGATACTGATTTTGCCGTCATCGATGATGTCAGGGACTTCGGAAACCTCGGCGTTGCCGGCCATGATCTCACCTTTGACATCGGGGATGACTTCTCCTTCACCCTCAATATCGACAATATCCTCAACGGTTCACTGTCCGGCGGAGGCGCCGACTCCGCGTTCAGCACTGTCCAGGCAAACCACCTCGCAGACCAGGATCAGGCCTGGAACATCGCGCAGAACAACAGCGATGCTCAGAACCACCTGAGTGCGGATGCCGGCACTGCCCATGGTGCTGACGGTGTCGACATGGACAGCAAGGGCTGGGACCTCACGGCGGGCGACGACGTCGCAGGCACTTCGACGGCAGATGCTTCCGCAATCCTCGCCAACTCGGGCTTCCATCTGGAACTCGTCCAGGGCGCGAACATGCTCAGCAATGCTGTGAACTCCAGCGTCATTGGCGGCAACTCGCATGTCTCCGACGTCGGCGAAGATACCAGCGGAAACTAACCTCCAAGACAAGAAAGGGCTGCACCGGCTTCGGCCGGTGCAGTTTGAATGCTTGCGTGCGAATTGACGAACAGCGCGGCTCCGACAGAAGGGTGCCGCACGGCAGGTCGTCTCTTCGATAGGGAGGGCCAAGGCAATGCAAATTGAGAAATTCTCAGAGATCATCGCCCATTTCATCGGCATATTCGAAACGACGACCGAGGAGATGAGGCTGCGCGCAGAACTGACGGAGGGTACAGGCCCTGCCGAAAATGATCCGGCGCTTGACGATCTGGTCGCCGCCACACCCACCTTCGCCTCCGATCTCGTGCTCAAAGACTACGATCCCGACGTCAACTACAGAAGCGTCAGCTATGAGATCGTCTATGGCGGGGCCCGCCGGTTCGGCCGCCCCTTCGAGGAAAGCATCGAGAAGCTCTCCGAAATCGCCCATCGCGACGTGCCCTTGCCCAGGTTCGGCAGCCCGCAGGACATTGATGTCGAGGCCGAGGAAAAGCTGGACGTTTTCAATGGTCCCGGATCGGCGATCGGATATGCCACGCAGATCAACGTTCTCTTTGACGACGATTATCTCGACATGACGGATGGCAACCATGCCCCACGCGATACGAGCTTCGTCACCGAACGACTGGCCGAGTTCAGCACTCGGACAGAAATCTTCACTCCCTTTGCCAGCCTGCAACGGACCGACAGCTTCGAGGGTGTCAAGCAAATCGCCGATGATATGGAGGCCTATATCCGGGCGGTGAAGGATTCCGGCCAGACGTCGGTCGGAACGGGCGAAACGCCGGCAGACAGTCCCGCAGACAACCCCAATGATCAGGCACATGATTTCGTGCTGGCGAGTGACGAGATCACTGGAACCTATATGAACAGCAGGCTCGTTTCCGAGGTTCCGGCGCTGGATGATCTGCTGCCGGACCGCGGCCTTGCCAAACTGCCGGAAGAACCCGACGAAACCCAGACATCCGTCGAGCAGCACGATCCTGCCTCAAGCAGCCTGGAGGTTACCGCGGGCGCTAATCTCGTCGCGAACATCGTTTCCGTCGTCAACACCGCGGTGATCTCTTCCGTGACGGCCGTCATGGGCGACTACCACCAGATCGATGCTATCACGCAAGTCTATGCCTACGGCAACAATGATGACATCGCATCGGTATTCCATTCCTCAGCCGATGCGGCCGAGAGTGCCGGTGTCGAAGCCTACAATATTGCAGGCTTCGAACGCAGCACTGTCCAACACGACCAGCCGCAGGGGGCGGTCGATGCAGATGGCGACCCCATCTTTCCAATGGCCTGGCGGGTCAGCGTCATCGAGGGCGACGTCTCCTTCGTAAACTGGATCGAACAGTATCATTTCGTCAGCGACAACGACACCATGACCGTCATGACGAGCGGCTCGCAAACGACGGTTCTGACGGGCGGCAATACGACGCTGAATTTTTCGTCCTTCTTCCAAATGGGGCTGCAGTACGATCTGGTGATCGTCGGCGGAAATGTCTACGATATCAACAGCATCACGCAGATTTCACTTCTCTACGACAACGACTGGGGGCGCGCCGAGGACGGCGTAGACGATGGTGCCACCATCCAGTCCGGCAACAATCTCATCTGGAATCTTGCGGCGATCCACAATGTCGGCGCCAATGACCGTTTCGAGACCATGCCCGACTATATGCAGGAGGCGGAGAAGGGGATCCAGGAGCGTGATCCGACAATGCCCGAGGGCTTGTCCTTCGATCCCAATTTCCAGGGCCATATCGGCCTGAATGTTCTCTACATTACCGGTAATCTCCTCGACATGACGATCATCAAGCAGGTCGCGGTGCTTGGAGATTCCGACGATGTGACCCGGGCTGCAGCCGAGCTTCTGAAGAACAACCAGGACGCCGTGGTCACGATCGATACAGGCAGCAATATCGTCGCCAATATCGCTGAAATCGTCGATTATGACAGCTTCGGCGGTACTACCTATGTTGCCGGTCAGCTCTATTCCGACGCCATTCTCATCCAGGGCGGGATCATAGAACACGATGCCACCCAGCCCGAGACGGCTGGCGAGAGACTTGCCAATGAGGTCATCGCCTTTCTCGATGACGATAGCCCCCAAGGCGCGGACAGCGGCGATGGCATCATCAACGGCGGGCATGACCTTTCATGGTCCTCCACCCAGCCCTCAGATGTAATGCAAGCCGTGGTCGCATGACCTGCGTATCCTGGGAGAGACCGCGATGAATCAAATCTCAAAACAGATTTTCGCCAATGGCAGCGCGCTCGACCTGCGTGGCGACAAGCCATCCTCGACAGCCGCGAATCCGCAGGATTTTCTGACCAAGGCCTGCGTTTCAGCGATCGACGATGCAGTGGACCATCTTCGCAAGCTGACTCGGGAGGCGCCACTTTCCTATCCCCATGAAGTCGAGGTTGGCGAGACTTTTGCTGAAGAGAAAGTGGATGAAGTGCAAGCCGTGATGCCGACCGAACGGTCTGAAAGGCGGCTTTCCGGCGACGTCGTCGACACTGCGGGGCCGGAAACAAAGCCTCGGCCGGCTGAAGAACTGCGGGAGACGCCCGGTATCGAAGCACGGCGGACGCCCGATGGAACCGGCGAGCTCAAGGCCAAGCCGGATATTCCCTTTGCAAAGACGATCGATGGCGATACCGGCCCGGTGAAAGAAAATGAGCGCCGCCTGCGCACAGGTGGCGGTGGCGGAGGCGGCAAGGAACCGGATTTCGGCGGTGGCGGCGGTGGCGGCGGTGGAAACAGCGGCTTCCACAAGCGCAGCGAGCCGGTGAATTTCGCTTTGAGCCTCGCCCGAGGCATCGCGGCCATCAGGCGCAACCTAGCAATCGTGATGGTCTTCACCGTCGCCATCAACGTGCTCCTGCTGGCGATACCGCTCTACCTCTTCCAGATTTCCGACCGCGTGCTGACCAGCCGTTCCATCGACACATTGGTGATGCTTTCGATCGTAGTGGTGGGAGCCGTCCTCATACAGGCCTTCCTGGATTCCGTCCGGCGCTTCATCCTGATGCGGACTGCCGTGGAACTGGAAGTCCAGTTGGGCGCGCCGATCCTCAGTGCGGCCGCTCGCGCCTCGCTGCATGGAAACGGCAAGGATTACCAGATCCTGCAAGACCTTCAGCTTCTGCGCAGCTTCCTGACTTCAGGAACGCTGATTGCCTTCCTCGATGCGCCGCTGATGCCGCTCTTCGTGATCGTCGTCTATCTGGTGCATCCGCATCTCGGCATCATCATCATGGTCTGCTGCGCCGTGCTGTTCCTGATCGCCTACCTGAACCAGAAATTCACGGCCAAACCATTCGCCGAATCCAACAACTATCTCAGCCGCGCGAATTTCCACCTCGATTCCATGTCGCGCAATTCGCAGATCATCAACGCGCTCGCGATGATCCCCGAGGCGGTGAAGATGTGGGGCCGTGAAACCGCCGGCTCGCTGAAATCCCATGTCGAAGCGCAGGACCGAAACATCATCTTCACCGGCATTTCCAAGGCCTGCCGTATGATCACGCAGGTCGGGCTTCTCGGCTGGGGCGCGCATCTGTCGCTGTCAGGAGAGTTGACCGGCGGCATGGTCATTGCAGCTTCGATCATTTCCGGCCGCGCGCTGGCGCCGATCGAAGGGGCAATCGAAGGCTGGCATCAGTTCAACCGATCGGCCGCCGCCTACGGCCGCATCAAGAACCTGCTGCTCACCTCGCCGCTCAACTTCCCGCGCCTGCGCCTTCCCAATCCGGAAGGCCGGCTCGATGTGGAGCGGATCCTCTTCGTTCCGCCGCCACAGAAGAAGGTGATCCTGAATGGCATTTCCTTCTCACTGAGGAAAGGCGAATCGCTGGCGATCATCGGCAATTCCGGCTCCGGCAAGACGACCCTCGGCAAGATGCTGGTAGGCTCAATCCTGCCGACCTCGGGCAATGTGCGTCTCGACCTCATGGATCTGCGCAACTGGGACCAGCGACAGTTCGGCGAAAGCATCGGTTATCTGCCGCAGGACGTTCAGCTCTTCCCCGGAACGATCAAGGCCAATATCTGCCGCATGCGCGACGACATCGAAGACCGGCAGATCTATGAGGCGGCCGTTCTTGCCGACGTGCACGAGCTGATCGCCGGCTTCCCACAGGGTTATGAGACCGTCGTCGCCGCCGATGGCGCGCCGCTTTCGGGTGGCCAGAAGCAGCGCATCGCGCTGGCACGCGCGTTCTTCGGCGATCCCAAATTCGTGGTGCTCGACGAACCCAACTCCAACCTTGACACACAGGGTGAAGCCGCTCTCGCAAGGGCGCTGATCCACGCCAAGAAACAGGGCATCACGACGGTTACGATCACGCAGCGCCCGGCACTTCTACAATGCGTGGACAAGATCATGGTCCTCAAGGACGGCACCGTCGCGATGTTCGGCGAACGCATGGAGGTCCTCCAGGCACTCTCCAAGGGCAATGGCCGCAACGGCCAGCAGACACCGCGTATCGAAGGGTAACGGCCATGGGAAAGAAGACGCAGGAATCCACCGGCCCGGTGCAGCTCGAATGGTACGGCGACGTGCCGCGCTCCATCCGTTTGCACAGCTTTGTCGGCCTGACGGTCCTTTTCTGCTCGTTCGGCGGTTTCGGATACTGGGGGGCAACCGCGCCACTTGCCTCCGCCATCATCGCCCAGGGCAGCTTCGTGGCGACCGGAAACAACAAAGTCGTCCAGCACCTTGAAGGCGGTATCATCAAGGAAATGCTCGTCAGCGAAGGCGAAAGCGTCAAGGAGGGCGACGTCCTGGTGACTCTCGACCAAACAGCCGCCTTGACCAACGAGCGAATGCTGACACTAAGGCGGCTGCGTCTGGAGGCAGTTGTTGGACGCCTCAGGGCCGAAGCACAGGGATCGCGTGAGTTCAAGCTTCCTGACATCGTCATGGCAGAGGCGAGCGACCCCGATATCAACGCCATCATCCAGAGCCAAAACGTCGTCTTCCACAGCAAGCAGGTCAAGCTCGAGGAGCAGCTCAACCTCATCGAGAAGAACATCAAGTCGCTGGAATACCGCTTCGAAGGCTACAAGGGCCAGCGCGAGTCCTTCGAACGGCAACTGGCGCTGCTCTCAGATGAGCGGGATTCCAAGGCAAGGCTCGTCAAGGTCGGCTATATGCGCAAGACCGACCTTCTGGCCATCGAGCGCGCCATTGCCGATGCGATGGGCGATATTTCGCGGCTGAACGGAGAGATCAACGAGAGCGAGGCGGAAATCGCCAAATTCCGTCAGGAAGCGATCATCGCCGTCAACTCCAACAAGCAGGCAGCTCTTGATGCGCTGGAGACCGCCGAATCCGACCTCGACAGCGTTCGTCAACAGTTGCACGAAGCTGCCGGCGTTCTGGAGCGTACGGTCATCCGTTCGCCAGTGACTGGTACCGTTGTGCGCTCCTACTACCACACCGCCGGCGGCGTCATCACCACCGGAAAACCGATCATGGAAATCCTGCCGGCCCATGTGCCGCTGATCCTGGAGGCGCAGGTATTGCGTACCTCCATCGATCAGCTTCACGAAGGGCAGACGGCGGCAATCCGCCTGACCGCCCTCAACAGGCGCACCACGCCGGTTCTGGAAGGCAAGGTTTTCTATGTTTCGGCCGACTCCATTGAGGAAAATGCCGGCATGTCCGTAAAGGACGTGTACATCGTGCGCGTACAGATCCCGGACTCGGAAATTGCCCGCGTTCACAACTTCCATCCGGTTCCCGGCATGCCGGCGGAGGTACTGCTCCAGACCTCGGAGCGCACCTTCTTCGAATATCTGAGCAAGCCGATCGCCGACAGCATGTCACGCGCGTTCAGGGAGCGTTAAATGCAGAAATTGCCGAAGCATTTAGCGAAATGATCTGATATAGTCTATGTATAACAAGCGCTCAGCCGAGGGATCTTTAGCATGCCGGCCATGTCCGATGTCTTATTGAGTGTTGGCCGGTTAAATTATGTCTGGACGAATACAGAAAGCCTTCTGATCTATATTATCGCCCACCTTCTCAACGTGGAGAAGGAGGCGGCGGTCGTGGTCTTCCTGACGCTCAACACGACACGCGCGCGCATAGATCTCGTCGAGCGCCTCGCAAAGCTCTCATCGACGCCTGCCGCGGACCGCAAGGCGGTTCTGTCTGCCATGTCCCGACTGAAGAAGGAATCGAAGATGCGCAACAAATACAATCACTGCATCTATTCTTTCGACGAGAAGGGCGAAATCTCCAGCACGCAGCTCATGCGCCTGGTCGAGGACGATAAGGAAATCCGCTACGGCAAGGTCGAACAGATGGATGACCGAGAGATGGAGCTTCTGGAGAAATCGATTGCCGAGATCGTCAATATCAGCAAGGCGCTCTGGGCCTTCATCCATGCGAGCCCGCGGATTGTGGCACTCTAGCCTTTCCGACCGGAAAACGTGGCAAGGGACTAATCCCATTTCGCATCGAGGAATCACCCGGACGGTTTATTTGAAGATCGATGTTTCACACTAAACTGGAATCTCCCGAATTAGGTATGGCGTATTGGGAGGGGGCATGCGCATCGATGTCATTGATACCGTCGCCGGTTTTGACGCCGTTCGCGACAACTGGGATCAGGTCTATCGAGACGATCCGGACGCCCAACATTTCCTTTCCTGGACATGGCTCAAAGATTTTCTTGGGCACCGCGGCCGGTGGTTCGTCCTGGCGCTGCGCCAGCGGGAGCCGGATGCTCCCTATGTCGCCTTTTTGCCACTGAGGTTGCTCACAAAACTCGATGAGCAGAGCGGGCTTTTCTACGACGAAATCGTCATGGGCGGGAGTTATTCGGCCGATTATACCGGCCTCATCGTCATGCCGGGCTACGAGCAAAAAGCCATCGCCGGCTTCGCCGCTTACCTCAAACAGCAGAACTGGACGCATCTTCGGCTGGAGCATTTCAGCGGGCCGCCGGAACGACGGGAAAAGATGATCCTGGCGCTGCAGGGGCCGCTCGTCATGTTTCGCGACAACGCGCCAACCAGCCATGACAATATCGACAATACGATCTGCCCGGTCGTCTCGCTGCCTGCAAGCTGGGACGACTATCTGGACGGCAAGATGAGCAGCCAGACACGCCAGAAGCTGCGCCGCTTCCTGCGCAAGCTCGACGGCGATGAGGGCTACCGGATGACCATGGCGACGCCCGAGACCATTGACCGGGACCTCACCATTCTCTTCGATTTCTGGCGCACGCGATGGACGGAGCGCAAAGGGCCGGAGCGGACGGAGCGGCTCATCAATTCCACGCGTGAAATGCTGATGGACTGCTTCAAGAGCGGCACGCTCGACGTCCCGGTCTTCTGGTTTCGCGAACAGCCGCTCGGCGCTCTCGCCAACATCGTGGACCGGCCCAAAAAGACGATCCTCTTCTATATCACCGGCCGCGACGAGAACTGGAAGATGCCGTCTCCAGGCCTCGTGCTGCATGGATATTGCATCCGGCGGGCGATCGAGGACGGCTTCAAATTCTATGATTTCCTGCGCGGGAACGAACCCTACAAATATGTCTTCGGCGCTGACGAGCGGCGGATCAGCTATACGCTTTTCCGGACACGCGACGGGCGCAATCTGGGCGGCGTCCTGCATCCACGCAGCGTCAAATATGTCTATGAGCGGGCGCTCGAAATGTATCGAAACGGCGAAAAGGCAAGAGCGGAAACGGTCTTCACGCAGGTCCTGCAATCCTCGCCGGGCCATGTCGGCGCCGAATTCGGCCTTGCCAACCTGCTCTTCGACCGGGGAAAGCTGACCGAAGCCCTTACCGCCTATCAGACATTGCTGGAACGCACCGCCGAGCCGCTGCCGATTGCACTTCGCCTTGGAGATACACAACTGGCGCTGAAACTCTATGAGAATGCAGTCGTGACCTTCCGTCGCATCGGCGCGCAGGCGCCCCATGTGGTGCAGGCCCGTTACAAGGAGGGTATCGCCCTCATCGCGGCACGCCGCCTCGCCGAAGCCGAGACAGTTCTTACCGCGATCCAGGATATCCACACGGACGATCCGGCCGCCATTCCCTATGCCCAGCTTGCTCGCATGGCGCTCGAGCGTCTACGCCTGCATAATGCAGCGCCGGCAGCCGATGAACAGATCCCCGAAGGCATGATGGGATTGCCTCTAAAGCGCGGCGGCGAGAAACGCCGCCCACGCATGCACTAAGTCTTTGTTTTCGCATGTCGTCATCGCAAAACCGCTTTGCACTTTCGCGCGACATGCTTCAGGCACGACAGAACTCAAGCACCGGTTTCGGTCTGATGCCTGATATCGTCGGCTAGCGGATGCAAGGTATCGGCCGGCAGGGCACCGACGAGGCTATAGCCCATGCCGCCGGACGCCCAGCTCCAACCCTCGACATTGCCCTGCGCATGCGGTGCCATGGGTTTGTTCTGATCGGCGACCATCGGGCGCGTCAGCATGACAAGACGTGTGCCGCGGTCATCGTCATACATCAGCATCAGTCCAGCGCCATGTGATGTCGAAATCATTCGGCCGCCCATCAGGCGATAGCCCGACTTAGAAAGATCCGGCAGCACCGGTTTGCGGCCCATGCGCTCGGTCGCCCAGTCGACGAGCTCGGCCGTACTGTCGGCGCGAAGCTCGACGGGTCTTGTCCTGTCGGGCGCATAGGTCGCGAAGCTGTCGGCTGCCTCATCGGCCAGCGCCATCATGCCCTCACTCGATTGCCTGTACATGCCGTGCAGCATCCAGCCGCCCGAACCGCCGGCAACGAGAAGAACAACGGCAGCGGCAGCCATGCGCCAGAAGGGCGGCCGGCTTTGCTTACGCATCTCCACCAGGTGGCGCAGGTTCAGGCGGCTTGGAACCGGCTCTTCCGCCACGGGGTTGAGCACGGCCCTTAGATCGAGCCGCTGCCTGCCGTAACTGTCGATCCGCGCGGCGATTTCGGGATGGGTTTCGAGATAGACCGAAACCTCGGCTTCTCGCGTCTCGTCGAGCGCACCATCCACAAAACCGTGAAGATCATCCTCGGTGATCGGTTTTACACTCATTTCACTCTCCGAAGATGGGCGGCTGGCCCCTGTACCGTCTGCCGCGGATTCTCCAATATCTGCCGCAGCCGCTCGCGCGCCCGCGACAGGCGCGACATGACGGTACCAATCGGGATAGCCAGGACTGCCGCTGTCTGCGAATAGGACAGATCCTCAACCGATACCAGTAGCAGGACGCTGCGCTGCTCTTCCGGAAGCTGCTCCAGCGCCTGAATTATATCGCGACGCATCAGATTATCTTCCTGTGTCGGCTGCCTGGCAAAGGCACTTTCGTCCAGCTTTTCAAAGGGCAGATGTTCGCCACGACGCGACATCTGTTTCAACCGGTTGACAGCCAGATTATGAAGGATCGCGAAGACCCAGGTGCGCGGATCGTCGTTTCGGCGATGGTGCCAATGAGCGATAACCCGCTCCAGACAATCCTGGACGAGATCGTCTGCCGCCGTTGCATCTTTCAGCAATCCGCGGGCATAGCGGCGGAGCGCCGGTATCATCGGTTCGACAAGCTGCAGGATATCACTCATGAGAGGCTTACCTTCAGGAGCTTCCGCCCGCCACCCTATCACAGGCGGCGGGCGGAAGGGATTTACTTCGCTTCGATCTGGACGACTTCACCGGGTCCACTTACGCCCGCAGCGGCGACAACGAGATAGCGGCGCTCGGTCTTCTCGTCGCTCTGGACGATCTGCCGGATGGGACCGACGGCGTTGACGATCGCCGAACCAGCCGGATTCGTCGTGAACGAAGCCAGCGGCTGAAGATCACCGGAACCATCAGCCCGGGTGGAGAGTGCAAGAATGTAAGGCTTCTTGGGCTGCAGCCCTGTCACCGATGCCTGCAGCACCTGCGACAGGCCCTGATCGAAAAGAGAGATACTGGTCGGTGCAACGCCATCCTGCTTTGCCTTGGGCGCGCGCAGGACAAGATGCGCCGCCTGGCCGGCAACGCCGAGCGGTTGGAGGTTCTGCATGCCGTCGCCCTCGGGGACTGCGTTGGGGACATAGTTGACGGCCTGCGGCGCCTGGCCGATTGGTATCGTGGTGATCACCTTGTTCGTCAATGTGTCGATCGCTGCGAGTGCATCGGCGTTTTCGAGACCCACATAAACGCGCGTGCCATCGCCGGACGGCCAGACGCCATGCGGAAGATTGCCGACTGATATCGTTGCGACCTGTTCGAAATTGTCCGTGCGGTACACCTTCACCTGGTTGAGGCCACCAACGGTGATGTAGGCAAAGTCGCCATTGGCGTTGTGCACGATGTTGACGTGATTGGTGATCGGTCCGGTATCGATCGTCTTGATGAGATCAAAGGGTGCCTCAGCGTCGAAGACCTGCGTCTTGCCGATATCCTTCAGGGTGAACCAGACCTGCTTGCCGTCAGGCGTCGCCGCAATGTTCGGGCAGAAGGGGCTTTCCTGCTTGATGTGACCGACGATCTGGTGATCGGCGACGGAAACGACAACGGTCTCGGGGTTGAACGAGGAGCAGATGTAGCCGTATCTGCCATCCGGCGAGAAGATCTGCATGCCCGGGCCGGCCGGCACCTTGATCTGCAGCTTCTCTTCATAGGTATGCGCATCGATGACGGAGATGTAATCCTCGCCGCGAACCGTGACCCAGACTTCGTTGCCATCGGGCGTAAAGAATGCTTCATGCGGCGAGCGGCCTACATAGGTGGTATGCTTTACGGCATTGGTTGCTGTGTCGATGAAAGTCACCGAATTCGAACCGATCGAAACGACAGCCAGTGTTTTGTGATCAGGCGAAAAGCCCATACCGTGGACCAGGACCTGCCCCCGATAGAGCGGGCTCAGATTGCCGGGCTGCGGATCCCCGAGACGGATGACGCCGAGCAGTTTGTTGGTTGAGGGATCGGTGACAGACACCGTGTTGGAGAATTGTTCGGCCGCATAGACGCGATCCTTGCTGCTGATGGGGATATCCGGATCAGAGGCGGCACCCGGCGCCTGGCCGGCAGAGCTTGTTAAAGGCGCCAGCATGGCGCCGGCAAACAGACTGAGGGCGAGAAGGCTTGACTTCATGACGGGTCCTTTCAGTTGCCCATTTTCATGTTCGGATCCATGGTCGGCGTCATCGACATGCCGGCGCCGGAAGAGACGGAGTTCTGCGGGGAAACTTGTGTTGGCGCCGGCTCCGAAGGTGGAAGCGGATCGCCGAGAGCCAGCCGCATCGCGGCGATTTCCTGCTGCTGATCGACAATGATTTCCTGGGCAATGCGCTTGAGCTGCTCATTGCTGCCATAACGCAGATAGGCCTGCGCCATATCGATCGCGCCCTGATGATGAGGGATCATCATCTCGACGAAATCCCTGTTGACGTCACCTGTCGGCCTGACCGCTATGTCGTTCATCATCTTCGTCATGGCGGCATCGTTTTCCGCCAGGAACGGCGTCTCGTCGGTCACCGCGGAGGTGATGTGTTGATGCGATGCCGGATCGTCGGCAAACGCGGAAACGGACAGGATCACGAAGATCGATCCTGCCAGCGGAAGGAATCTTTTTCGAGGAAAGACGTCCATGCGGGCTCCTTGTTGTGCAGAGCGGTTTCACGAACGTAGACAACAGAACTGCCGACTTATTCCGTCTGGCTGCGATTTTTCCGAGGGCCGGTGAGCTTTGACTGTGTGACTGGTGACCTGATGGGACAGGCAGCCAACGGTGAAGCCCAGAAACGCAAAAAGCCCCGCGGTGGGGGCTCTCTGGTATCACAGGGATCGTTGGTTGCGGGGGCAGGATTTGAACCTGCGGCCTTCAGGTTATGAGCCTGACGAGCTACCGGGCTGCTCCACCCCGCGATATTTCATTCCGGACG